>JAKASR010000013.1 GCA_021818955.1 Acidobacteriota bacterium | reverse complement strand
GGTAGTAGGCGGCGCGGCTGACGTTGGCGAGGCGGCAGAGGGTGGTGACGTCCATATCGAAGCCGGCCAACTGCAGGCCTTCGGCGAGGCGCAGTTGGGCGGGGCTGGGCTGGAAGGGGACGGGCGGAAGGCCGTCGAGGAGGTCGCGGGACCTGTCCAGGACGGCGGGGGCAGAGGCAAGCGAGGCCATAGTAAGCTCCTTGAAAATATCGGGCTGATAACTTAAGTTTTCCGATGGGGGTTTGTATGTAAGAGGTGAGTGACTATCTCATACAAGGATATTATAACATGGCGAAATCGGCGGTTTTAATGTTATTACTCCAGTCCATTCAATAACATAAAGTCATAACGTGACGGCGATCACGCGCAAAACCCGCCCAAAATTATTTTTCCCGTGCAATGAGCGAGTTACAGCGTAATGGAAAACGAGACACTGCGCCACCTATTAACCAAACAATAAAATACAACTTCAAGCCGCCCGGCTTTATCCTCACGCCGCTAACAACTCAATGTTCTCTTTTCGCCAGGCGGAGTGCGCCCGGCGTAGACTGGTGGCGGGGCTCTCCTAAGCGATTCTATCCGCGAGGTGAAGCATGGCCGGCCGCTGGACACGCGTTCTGACACTGCAGCTTGGCCTGGCCTGCGCCGTGGCGGCGGCGCCCGCACAACAAGCGGTCCGGCATAGATTAAAAACGCGTTCCGGCTTGTCAATCCATAAAAATGTCGGCGAGGTGGTAGTCGATCTCCAGGTGACCGACGCGCACGGCAAGCTGGTCGAAAATCTGCAGCCCGCGCAATTACAGGTGCTCGACAATGGGCGGCGGCAAAATATATTGAGTTTTCGCCGCGTCCGCGCCTCCGTACACTTGACCCGGGCGCAGGCGGCCGCAGCCGGGCTGCCGGAACGCTTTCGCGCCCAGCCGATCAATCTAATCGTGCTGGTGTTCGACCGCCTGGGCCTGTCGGGGCGCGTACTGGCGCGGCAGGCGGCGCGCCAACTGGTCGCCGATCTGGGGGGGCGCGACTACGCCGCGGTATTTGCCGCCGACGGCTCGCTGGCCATATTGCAGAACTTCACCCTGAACCGGCGGGCATTGATGCACGCGGTCGAGGTGGCCACCGGCGGCAGCACCCCGGCGTACCGCCAGCTGGCGGAGCAGGGAAAAATTCAGATGCTGCAAAGCATGATGCAAATCCAAGCCCTGCAAGGCAAGCAGCCGCTGGCAGCCTATGGGGCGATTTCGCAGGCGCTGACGAATTTCGACGCCAGCACCGCTCCCGGCCCGAATCCGTATGCGGATCTGACTAGCGGCAACCCGATGCCACTGATACTGACGCATATTCTGGCGCGCGATATGATCGCCAGCGCCGGGGCGGAGGCGGAGCGGCGGAGCTGGGCCAGCCTGGGCGCGCTGGCGCGGCTGGTCCACGCGCTGCGGCCGCTTTCCGGGAGGAAGGAGTTGGCCTTATTCAGCGAGAGCCTGCGCGTGAACGGCCACACCAGCGCGCTTTACCACCGCCTGGTGCGGGAAGCCAATCGCGCCGGGGTGAGCTTTTATCCGGTGGATCCGGCGGGACTGTCGGTGAAGTCGAGCGTGGCGGAACAGCGCGACAGCCTGAACTATGCCGCGGCGGTGAGCCAGCAAAACACGATGGCGCGTTTGAACGAGCACCAATTCTCGACCCAGGCCCACGAATTCGACACCGTTGCCGAGGTGAAGTACGCCGGGCGGCTGACGGCGCTGGCGGCGCTGGCGGCGGATACCGGCGGCTTTCTCTCGGCCCGCAGCAACGATCTCGGGCCCGACATGCGCCGCCTGGCCGACGATCTTGGCCAGCAATACGAGCTGACATACTCACCGGCCAGCGGGATGGATGGCGCCTATCACACGCTGGCGCTCCGGGTGGTGGGGCACCGCGATTGGAACGTGCGGGCGCGCAAGGGCTATTACGCCATTCCGCGCACGCCGACGCCGGTGGCAGCCTACGCCCTGCCGGCGCTAGCGCTGCTGCTCCAAAACCAACCGAAACGCGATTTTCCCTTCGCCGTCGCCGGCTATCAGTTTCCCGCAGACCGCCGCGAGCCGAGGCTGGCACTGGTGGCGGCGGTGCCGCTGGCGGGGCTGAAAGCGCACCCGGCAACCCGGGCGCAGGTGGCGCAAGACGCGCGGCTGAAGGGGCGCGAACTGCTGCACCTGGTGGTCTTGCAACTGGTGCGGGATCGCCGCGGCCGCATCGTGCGCAACTTCAGCCGGCAGTACGAATGGTCGGCGCCGGCGGCGGAACTGGCGCGGTTTCAAGCCCAAACGATGATTTTTCATCACACCACGCGGCTGCCGGCGGGCGCCTACACCGTGCAGACGGCGATCTATCAACCGCAGGAGCGCGCGGCGAGCCTCGAAAGCGCGCAGCTGCAGGTGCCGGCGGCGGGCCGCGGAGGCGCCGCGGGGCCGCGGCTATCGAGCATCGTGCCGGTATCGAGCACGCAGCCGCTGCGCGGCAGCGCGGGCGCGCAGGCGCTCGACGATCCCTTGAATATAAAGTCACAAGGCCGGGTGCTGCGGATTGAGCCCAGCGCCAGCGGCGTGTTGCAAGCGGCGCCGGGCAAGCCGCTGGGCTTTTACTTCATCGTCTATTTGCCCGCCGGCGCGCCGCGGGCGCGGCTGCAGATGAAATTTTTTCGCCGCGGCTATCGCCATTTTACCGGGGGCGTGCCCTATGCCGGGCTGAACGGTCCGCTGCCGAGACCGGACCGACGCGGGCAAATTCCGGTGCTGGCGCGCATTGAAGCGAACGCGCTGCCCGCCGGACGCTACCGGCTGCGGGTCAAAATCCAGGCAGGCGCGCAAAGCGCCACGGGCAGGCTGGAGTTTGCCGTGGCCGCGCCCAAGGGCAGGGCCGGCCCCAAACCGTAGCCACCCGAACGCCCGAAACAATCCGGCACAAGCGCAACCCGCAGCGCCTTGATCGCGGAGAGCAACGCAAAACGGATGGCCCAGGCCCCCGCCGCCGAACCCGCCGCCAAGCCATCGCGGGCGGCGGCGCGCGGCCCGCGGCCTAAATATACCGCTTGACAATTATCGTTATAACGAATAATATGCAGGCTATGAAGGCCCCCGCCCCCGCTTCCCCTGACCCCGTCCCCCGCGCCGCGGCGGCGGCGCGGCGCCACCGCTGCCGGGAAGAGGACGTGTTCGTGAATCTGATGCGCACGGCGGACTTTCTCGCGCGGCGGGTGGCGCAGGTGCTGGCCGGAGCGGGGATTTCGCCGACGCAATACAACGTGTTGCGGATTCTGCGCGGCGCGCCCGACGGGCTGGGTTGCAGTGAAATCGCCCGCCGCATGATCACGCGCGACCCGGACATGACCCGACTGCTCGACCGGCTGGAGCGGCGGGGGCTGATCGAACGGCGGCGGGAGGCGCACGACCGGCGCCAGGTCACGTCGCGCATCCGCCCGGCGGGCCGGGGGCTGCTGGACAAGCTGGACGCGCCCATCGCCGCCGCGCACCGCGCCCAACTGGGGCATCTGGGGCGCGCGCGCCTGGAGGCACTGACGCGGCTGCTGGAGGCGGCCCGCGCCCCCGGGCCCTAAGGCGCCAAAATTTTTTGCCGATATTGTCGTTACAACGACATTACTTCAAACAGAAATAAGGAGACCTTCTCATGACCACCCCTCTCACCGCAACCTCGAGCGCAGCCCCCTCCCCCGCCAGCGGCTTGAGCCGCTGGCGGATCGATGCGGCGCACTCGACCGCGCAGTTCAAGATCAAGCACATGATGATCGCCAACGTGAAAGGCGAATTCAGCGGGATCTCGGGCGAACTGCTCTACGACGCCGAGCATCCCGAGCGTTCGCGGGTGGAAGCGGCGATTGACGCCGCCACGCTGAGCACGCGCGAGCCGCAACGCGACGCGCACTTGAAGAGTCCGGACTTTTTCGATGTTGAGCGCTTTCCCCAACTGACGTTCCGGTCCACCCGCGTGGCCACGACCGCGCCCGGACGCCTGGAGGTCGAAGGCGAGTTGAGCCTGCATGGAACGAGCCGGCCGGTTCGCTTCACGGTGGAAGGCCCCAGCGCACCGGCGCAGGACCCGTGGGGGGGCATGCGCATGGGGCTTGAAGCCACGACCCGCATCAACCGCAAGGATTTCGGCTTGACGTGGAACGCCGCACTCGAAGCCGGCGGGGTCTTGGTGGGCGACGAGGCCGCCATCACGCTGGATGTGGAATTCGTACGGGCCGAGGGCTAAGCGCAGCGCCAGGGAAAGCGCGGCGCGGAGCATCGGGCAGGCAAATTTGCCTGCCCGATGTTCGAACGCCGTACGCGCATAAGTTCACCAGGCGGCCGCCGCCGCGAACCAACGCCAAGAGTATTCGCAATGCGTCCGGTTTCGGCCGGACCTTTGCGAAAGCGTCAGCGCCTAAAAGTAAAAGCGGCCGTGCTGCTATCAAATTCTAGAGCGAGAATTACTTCGTTTTAGCCGAGTTGTCATCAAGGATGTCGGCACTCGATTCGGTCCGTTTCCGATTCCCAGTTCGCGCTCAAAACGTTGCACACTTGTCGAGTCGCAGTTGGCGAACAACTGGTCCATGTCGCTTTCCGTTCGCAGATTCTGGAAGATTTTCTTCGTCGCAAGATAAACGACCACTGGCTTGTTCCGACGGACCATTTGAATTACGTCGTTCAGCGTGCCTTTGCTTTCACCATCCCAAAGCATGAGCCCGTACGCGGCATCATCGACCATCGCAAGGTCCTTGGTTGCATAGTAGGCAAAGCCATGAACTCCACGAGGAGCAGCGACTTCACGGGTCGGCCAACCCGCGATGTTGTTGCGACAGTCGCCCACCATACAGTAAACGATGACGTTCCCGTATGCTTTTTCGGCGAGGTAGCGCTGGACGGTCTTATCGGCGCCATTCGCGTCCCCGACCAGAATAGTGAAGTCCTTTTCGATCATGGTGTCGATCCGGCGTTTAATTTCGGCATTGAGGCGCGACAGCCGCCGGGATCCGGCGATAACGATTTTAGTCATGTTCGCGTTCGTGTCTTCGTCATTGCAAGTAAGTACACTACCGCCGCTCCGCCTGCAAGGATAGCCTTGGTTACGACGGTTACGGTTGCCCCCGAACGATACAAGTCATCCACAAGCAAAATGCGTCTGTTGTGAACAGCATCGTCATCGATTTCGAATGCGCCATTCAGAAGCTTCATCCGCTCCTGGTAGTCGAACACGTTCTTGAGTTCTGGTGTGTTGGTCGCTTTTTTCACGGCATCTATCATCACCGGCTTCGCTAGTCGGGCGCCAATGGCTTTTGCAATCTCCTCAACGGGCTGATAGGTCACGCGTTTTCGGGATGGAGGTACAGGTACGATCAGATCGAACACTGGATTCCAGTTCACGATGAATTTTACAGCCGTCGCCGCGATGGAAGCGACCGCGTTCTGATCGGCCCGATTTTTCAACTGAAACACGAGTTCACCCAGCTCCGAACGAACTGTATGGAACTGCGGATTACCAAGACCATCGTATCCCAAGAACTCGCTGCTCAGGGTGTGCTGTCGTTCCAAAACAAACCCATCCTCCCATGGTCCCGGGAGCTTCAACGGGTCGATTTTGACCGACTGTTCCATTTTGCCTCTCCGCCCACGAACAGTTTACGCGCCATGGCCCCGAAAGGAGACGATCTCGGGCGAACTGCTCTACGACGCCGAGCATCCCGAGCGTTCGCGGGTGGGCACGCATAACTTCAGGGGCAGCGCCCGAGGGGCGGCTCGGCCGCTTTTACTTTTAAGCGCTGACGCTTTCGCAAAGGTCCGGCCGAAACCGGACGCATGGCGAAAACGCATGGATACCGGGCATGGCGGGGCGCAAAGCCCGCGGAATTGCCGGCTGGCTTGATGCAATTCCTGCGGAATTGCTTTGTATTGTTGTTCCCAGGCGCGGGACCTAACCGGAACCCCGCGCGAACCCGGCCGGCGAGCATGGCTAGAGGCAATTTCTTCGAAATTGAGCAGGCTAGAGGCAATTTCCTCGAAATTGAGCAGGCTAGAGGCAATTTCTTCGAAATTGCCAATGACGAAAACTACGGCCCGACCCGGCCGTTAACGCTTCTGGACTTTACCGCGGCGGCGGTAGCAAAATGATCTACATTGCGGTGGCGGAGAGGGGATATGACCCGAAGAGGCATAGGTTGGCCGATATCCAGACCGCTCGCCGCCCTCATATTGCTGAGCGCGCCAGTTTGGCTCCGGGCACAATCCGCGCCAGGCGAGAAAGCCGCCGCCGCGCGCCGAGGCCCATCGCCGCTGAGCATACATAAAACCACCGGCGAGGTGGTGGTCGATCTGGTGGTCAACGACGCGCACGGCAAAATCGTGCGTCATCCGCGGCCCGGCGAACTGCAGGTGCTGGACGACCGCCAGCCGCAAACGATCCTCAGCTTTCGCCGCATTCCGGCCTCGGTACACCTGACCCGCGGGCAATGGGCGCAATTAGGACGCCTGCGGCAACCGGCACGCTTCCGCGCCCAGCCGTTCAACCTGGTGGCGCTGGTCTTCGATCGGATCGGCCCCGCCGGCGAACAACTGGCCGAACAAGCGGCGCGGGCGCTGGTGCTGCACGATCTGGGGCCGCGCGACTATGCCGCGGTATTCGCGGAGGGGAAAGCGCTGGATCCGCTGCAAAACTTCACCCGCGCGCGCCCGCCGGTGCTGCGGGCCATCGCCGCCGCCACCCATCGTGCCGGGCGCGACTACCGCAACCGCCTGCGGAAAGCCGAGATCCAGATGCTGCAGGTGATGCAATCGATGCAGGTCATGGAAGGCAAGCAGCCGGGTCCGAACCTGGAAGCGATCACGCAAGCGCTGGCGACCGATCCATCGGTGACGCAGCCGCCGCTGATCAATCCCTATCAAAGACTGTCGGGGGTGGATTTAATTTTGACCAATTTGATGGCGCGCAGCCTGTTGAATGTGGCCAATATGCAGCGCGAGCAGCGGAGTTGGAGCAGCCTGACCGGGCTGGAGCGGATTGTGCGGGCGCTGGCGCCGCTGCCGGGGCGGAAAGAAGTGGCCTACTTCAGCCAGTCGCTTCCGGTCAACAACAATACCGCGCCGGTGTACCGCGCGCTGGTGCGCGAGGCCAACCGCGCCGGCGTGAGCTTCTACCCGGTGGACCCGCAAGGCTTGAGCGTGAAATCCGGCGTGACCACGCAGGCCGACAACCTGAGTTACGCCACGGCGGTCAGCTACGATAACGCCACGCAGCAGAACGAGAAGGTTTCGGCGGCCAAAGCGCACGAATTCAATGCCCTCACCAACGCCATATTTTCCGGCCGGCTGACCATGCTGGCAGCGCTGGCGGCGGATACCGGCGGCTTTCTCTCGGCCCACAGCAACGATCTCGGGCCCGACATGCGCCGTCTGGCCGGCGATCTCCACTATCAATATGAGCTGACGTACTCACCGGCAGCCGGGATGGATGGCACCTATCACACGCTGGCGATCCGGGTGGTGGGGCATCCCGATTGGACCGTGCGGGCGCGCCAAGGCTATTACGCCATTCCGCGCACGCCCACGCCGGTGGCAGCGTATGCGCTGCCGGCGCTCGCGCTGTTGCTGCGGGGCCAACCCAAGCACGATTTTCCCATACACGTGGCCAGTTACCAGTTTCCCGAAAATCCAGCGCGGCCCACGCTCGATCTAGTCGCCTTGGCGCCGCTGAGGGGACTGAAAGCGCATCCGGCGTCCCGGGCGCAGGTGGCGCAAGACCCGCGGCTGAAGGGGCGCGAACTGCTGCACCTGGTGATCTTGCAACTGGTACGGGATCGCCGCGGCCGCATCGTGCGCAATTTCAGCCGGCAATATGAGTGGTCGGCGCCGGCGGCGAGGTGGGCGCAAATTCAGGCGAAGACGATCGTCCTGCACCGCGCGGTACACCTGCCGCGGGGCGACTACACCGAACAAACGGCGATCTACGAGCCGCACGAGCGCGCGGCCAGCGTGGCCAGCGAGCATTTCCAGGTTACGGCGGCGCCGGCGGCGGCCAGCGGGCAGAGAAAAGCCGCGTTGCGGCTATCGAGCATCGTGCCGGTGACCAGCGCGCTGCCGATGCGCGCCATGCCGGAGGCCTACGATCCTTTCAATCTGCGAATGCAGGGGCAGATGCTGCGCCTGTTTCCCAGCGCCGGGGAGAAGCTGCGCGCGCGCCAGGGCCAGCCGCTCAACTTTTATTTCATTGTGTATGCGCCGAAAGGGGCGCCGCCGGTCCACGCCACGCTCAATTTTTTCCGCCAGGGCTTGCCCTTTGCCGGCAGCCAGGGCTTGCTGCCGCCGCCGGATGCGCACGGGCGCATACCTTACCTTGCCCGCATTGATTCGGCCGGACTCGCGCCCGGCCCCTATCAGTTGCAGGTTAAAGTCGATGCGGGGAAGGAAAGCGCAACGGGGACGGTAAAATTCATCGTAGGCCAAGGCAAAAACCAATAAGGCGGCACGGCCGCCGATGATAGCGGCGCTGACGCTAGCCCACGAAAACTCCTATCCGACCCGGCCATTAACGCTAATCGATAAAACAAGCCGCGCCCTATTGCGGTTCCGGCGCCGATTTCAGGCTTCTTTCTTCCAGCCGCTGCTCTTATACTGTTTTCGCCGATGAAAAAACCAGGATTTGCGCTGCTGCCGCTATTCGCATTCGCCGGGACGCTATTGGCCGCGGCGCCGGCGCGCTATCGTCCCGCCGCCCTGGAGCTGGCCCGCTGGCGGCAAGAGGCGCGCGCGGTGATGATCACGCGCGACCGCTACGGCATCGCCCACATCCACGGCCACTCCGACGCCGACGCGGTGTTTGGCATGGTCTATGCCCAGGCGGAAGACGATTTTCACCGCATCGAAAAGAACTACCTGATCAATCTGGGGCGCACGGCCGAAGTCCAAGGCGCGCCGAAGATCTACAACGACTTGCTGGTGCGGTTGTTCGTGCGGCCGAGCGTATTGAAAGCCAAATACGCCGCCAGCCCGCTCTGGCTGCGGCGGCTGATGGCGGCCTGGGCCGACGGCCTGAATTATTACCTGTACACGCATCCGCAGACGCATCCGGAACTGCTGACGCATTTCCGGCCGTGGATGGCGCTGGCGTTTACCGAAGGCAGCATTGGCGGCGACATGTTTGAAGTCAACCTGGGGCGGCTGCGGGCGTTTTATTCGGCCGAATCGGCGCAGGGGCGGCTGCCGCGGCATCTGGCCGAGCGCGATCCGCACCCCGCCGCAGGCGAGGCCCAGCCCTGGTATTTAGCCGAGCCGGGCGGCTCGAACGGCATTGCCATTTCGGGCAAGATCGCGCTCGACCATCATGCGCTGCTGTATATCAACCCGCACGTTTCGTTCTACTTCCGTTCCGAGTTGCAGATGTCGAGCGACCAGGGGCTGGACGCCTACGGGGCGGCGACCTGGGGCCAGTTTTTCATTTACCAGGGCTTCAACCGCAGCTGCGGCTGGATGCACACCTCGAGCGGGGTGCAGAACTTGGACCGTTTTCTGGAAACGGTTGCGCGGCGGGGCTCGGGCTATGTCTACCGGTACGGCGCGCGCGAGCTGCCGGTGCGGGCGCGGCGCCTGGCGATTCCTTACCTGACCCGCAGCGGCATGGCGCAGCGCGTGTTCACGGTGTTTTATACGCAACACGGGCCGATCATCGCCCAAATCGGCACGCACTGGGAGAGCGTGCACCTGATGCAGCGTCCGATGCGGGCGCTGATGCAGGATTGGGGGCGGATGAAGGCGCGCGATTATGCCGCCTTCCGGCGGGTGATGCAGTTGCACACCAACTCCTCGAACAACACCATATTTGCCGACGCCGAAGGCAACATCGCCTACTGGCATGCCGACTGGATTCCGAAGCGCAGCAATCAGTTCGACTGGTTTAAGCCGGTGGATGGCAGCAACCCGGCGACCGCTTATCACGGCCTGCTCTCGCTGGCGGAGACGCCGCACCTGCTGAACCCGCCCAATGGCTGGCTGTACAACTCCAACAACTGGCCCTGGTCGGCGGCCGGGCGGTACAGCCCCAAGCGCCAGGACTTTCCCCGCTACGTGGACAGGGGCAGGGAAGAATCGCCGCGCGGCTACCACGCTCTGCGGCTCTTGACCGGCAGCCAAAACTGGACCATGGCGCGGCTGCTGGCGGCCGGTTTCGACAGCTACCTGCCGGCGTTCGCGCGGCTGATACCGCGGCTGCTGCGCGCCTACGACGCTTTGCCGGCAGCGAGCGCGCGGCGGCGGCGGCTTGCCGGGCCGGCCACGGTGCTGCGCGGCTGGAATGACCGCTGGGGGATGGATTCGGTAGCGACTTCGCTGGCCATCTTTTGGGGGACGGACGCCTACCGGCGGCTGGGCGCGGCGGCGGACGCCGCCCACATGAGCGTCGAGGATTATACCGCCCGGCGGGCAAGCGACGCGCAACTGCTGCGCTCGCTCGCCGACGCGGTGCAGAAGCTGCGCGCCGATTTCGGCACCTGGCAGACGCCCTGGGGCAACATCAACCGCTACCAGCGGCTGGATGACAGCATCAACCATCCGCATTTTTCCGACGCCCGGCCCAGCCTGCCGGTGCCGTTTACCTCCTCGATCTGGGGCTCGCTGGCGGCCTACGGTTCGCATCCGTTTCCCAACACCAAAAAATGGTATGCCGATTTCGGCAACAGCTTTATCGCGGTGGTGGAGTTCGGGCCGCGGGTGAAGGCCTGGGCGGTATCCACCGGCGGCGAAAGCGGGCACCCGGGCTCGCCCCACTTTTTCGACCAGGCGGCGCGGTATGTGACCGGCAACCTGCGCCCGGTGTATTTTTACCGCGACCAACTGGCGGGGAATGTGGAGCGGCGGTACCACCCCGGACAGTAAATATGGCCGTCCATGATGTAGTTGCACATTCAAACAAAGGCTTATTTAAGTAAAATGCAGATAACTATCAAAATATTGAACTCCTTTTGACTTACAAGATAATCATTGATCATGATTTGTGGATTGAAAGGCCATCTCAAGGCCGCGATCGGCGTGGGCAAATCCCCAGCATGATGCCGATCGCGGAACGCCCGCCAGCATACTATTCTCATTTCTTTGCACTTCGAGATTGAAACCGACTAACATACATTCAGAGTCGTAACTGAGGATGGTGCAAGATCAAATGCATTCACGACATTGGCATAGCCAACAGTATTCACTGCTGCTGATTGCAGTTGCATTCTTGGCCTTTGCGCCCATGCCCCAACGGCGCGCTATAGCGATAAAACAGCCGAGCGCCAAACCACACCGCCGCCTGTCCATGCCTTTGCGGCATTTTGTATACATCATTCAGGAAAACCACTCCTTCGACAATTATTTCGGCACATTTCCTGGCGCCAAGGGCATCTCGAAAGCGGTCAGGCTGGCATTTCGTCCTGGCGGCAAGCCGCGCATCGCGCCCTTTCATCTACGGACGACGGCGCTGCCGCACGATCTCAACCATAGCTGGCAGGCCGCGCACACGGCTTATGACGGCGGCAAGATGGATGGATTCCTATGGGCCGAATGGCCGCGGGCCCTGCATTTCTATTGGCACGGGACCGTGCCACGGCCCAATCCGGCACTGGTGCATCCGCATACGACGGCACGGCGCCGGCGGGGCCGGCGTGTGCCGCGGCAACGGGAAGCGGAACGCTTTGGATATTTTCGCGACCGCCTCGCCCGCACGCCGCCACGGGGCCGTCCGCCCCAATGGGTGTTGAACACCATGGGGTATTACAATTGGCGGGATATCCCTAATTATTGGGAATATGCCCATCGCTTCACTCTTTGCGATGATTTTTTCTCATCCCTGATGGGGCCAAGCGAACCCAATCATTTATACACCGTGGCCGCGCAGTCAGGCGGTATGGTGAACAATCCGCCGCCGGGAATCGCCGGACAAGCCGATGTATATAGCTTTCCCACGATGGTGCAACTGCTCGAACATGCGCACGTAAGTTGGAAATATTATGACGAATTGAAACCACACCATCACACCCTTTGGAATCCACTGCCGGGTTTTGTGGAGTTTCGCCAAAAGCCGCGTCTGATGGCGCACTTGGTGCATTTGGGGCAGTTTTATACGGATATACATGATCATAAATTGCCGGCGGTTTCCTGGATCGTGCCGGATCCGTTCAACAGTGAACACCCTCCCAACGATACGGTACAGGGCATGTGGCATGTGACCCATCTGATCAATGCGCTCATGGAGAGCCCGTACTGGAACGACACGGTCATCATTCTGACCTGGGATGATTTTGGCGGGTTTTATGATCACGTTCCGCCGCCCAAAGTCGACCGCTACGGATACGGCCCGCGCGTTCCGACGATCATTTTATCGCCTTACGTTCGTCCGGGTTTTATCTGCCATACCTACTTTGATTTCACCTCGCCACTGAAGCTGATCGAGGTGCGCTATGGCCTGCCTGCGCTCACTCAACGCGATGCCCATGCCAACGACATGCTGGGCTGTTTCAACTTTAAGCAAAACCGGCTGCCGCCGCTGGTCATAACTCCGGTGACAAGGTTCCATTTCCAGCGCTGGGTGCATCACGAAGCGCATTCGAATTGAGCGTGCAATCGATAAGCGCAGGTTCAGGCTTCAGGGGAGTGCGGCTCGGCCGCTTTTACTTTCAAGCGCCGACGCTTTCGCAAAGGTCCGGCCGAAACCGGACACTTTGCGAACAAATTCGTAGCGCTCGCCGGGCGCTTCCTCCAGAGCCAGGTAATCCGCGACCGTCATGAAAGTCTTGACCGCCATAAAGCATAATCCGGTTAGCCTCAGAATATAGCGAAGCGGCGCATGAAACTTCGACACACGATCACGGCGGCGGGACTTGGTTGGAGTCTGATCTTTATCGCGGCGCCGAGGCCGGCGGCGGGCCAGGCGGCGGCGGCGAACCCGACGGCGGCCGGACAGCCGCCGCTGCCCAGCCTGGCGGTGATTTTGCGCGGCGCGCGGCGCGCCCAAGCCGCGAGCGACCGCGCGCTGGAGCAGTATGAATGGCGCGAGCGCGAGCGGGTCGAGTACCTGCGCGGCAATGGCAGCGTGAGCAAAACCGAGACGCGCACCTATCTGGTGAGCACCGTGGCGGGACGCGAATTTCGCGAGCTAACGGAAAAAGACGGCAAGCCGCTGCCGGCGAAAAAGCGAGCGGCCGAGCGGCAAAAGCTGTTGCGCCGGGCGGAGTGGGCGGAACGGCATCCGCGCAAGGCGGCCAAGCGCAAATTGCGCGCCGAGCGGCGGCGCAAGCAGTTTCGTGACGCCATTCCGCAGGCTTTCCATTTGCGCCTGCTGGGCAAGCGGGAAAGCGCGCAGGGCTGCGTTTATGCGATTGACGCGCAGCCGCGGCGGCATTGGCGCGCGCCCAACAAGTCATTGAAGCTTTTGCAGAAAATCGACGGCCGGTTTTGGGTAGCCTGCCGGGATTTCCAGGTCGTGGCGCTGCGCCTGCGGGTATTGAAGACGATCAGCTACGGCTGGCTGATTGCCCGCATCGAACCCGGCGCCCGCATGCATTTGCAGATGGCGGCGGGCCAGCATCATCCGGCGTTTCCGGCGCGCTTGACGATTCAAGCCGATGCACGGCTGTTGATTTTCAAGCACTACCGGCTGCGCACGACGGTGGTTTACGACCACTATCGTCCGTTTAAGGTGACGACGAAAGCGCAGAGCGCAAAGCGCAGAGCGCAGAGCGCAAAGCGCAGAGCGCAGAGCGCAGAGCGCAAAGCGCAGAGCGCAGAGCGCAAAGCGCAGAGCGCAGAGCGCAGAGCGCAAAGCGCAGAGCACAGAGCCTAGAGCACAAAGAAAAAGCAGGAATCAGGAGCTAGGACGCAGGAATTAGAAAAAGACCGAATTTGCCTGGGCGCAGCCCGCAAGCGGGCTGCTTTCCACGGAAGGAAAAAAGCACAGAGCGCGGAGCACAGAGCGCGGAGCACAGAGCGCAGAGCACAAAGCGCAGAGCGCGGAGCGCAGGGCGCAGAGCACAAAGCACAAAGCACAGAGCACAGAGCGCAGGGCGTAAAGCGCAAAGCGCAGAGCGCAGAGCACAAAGCGCAAAGCACAGAGTACAGAGCACAGAGCGCGGAGCGCGGAGCGCGGAACGATGAAGAAACCCGTCAGACCGCGGCGCGCGCCGAGTGCATGCCGGAGCGGCGCCAGGCGCGGGCCATCTGGCGGGTATTCCAGGCAATGCCGATTTCGGCGCCGGGGCGCAGCAGGATGAGGCCGCCGTAGCCGCCGACCCGGCGGGCGAGGTGGGCGATGGCGGCTTCGGCGGCGGCGCGGGCGGGCAGATGGCGGGAGAAATCCGCAGCCAGGCGGGCCAGCGTGACGCGCATGATGCTTTCGCCCCAACCGGTGGTTGAGACCGCGGCCAACTCGTCGTCGGCATAGCCGCCGCAGCCGGGCAGGGAAGAATCGCCGATGCGGCCGGGCAGCTTGAAAAAGGTGCCGCCGGTGGAAGTGCCGGCGGCGAGGTGTCCGGCGGCGTCGAGCGCGACCGCGCCCACGGTATCGCCGGCGGGCAGAGCGTCGATTGCCTGGCCGCGCACGGGCAGCGGCGCGGATTCAAATTCGGCAGGGGCGCCGGCGGCGCGCGCCTCGAGCCAGCGTTGGCGCTGCGCCGGCGTGACCAGGGCTTCCGGAGCGCAGAGCGCGAAGCCCAGCGCCTGGGCGCGGGCTTCGGCGGCGGCGCCGGCATAGTAGAGGTGCGGATCGCGCTCCAGAATCTGGCGCGCCAGGCGGATGGGATTGGCGACGCGCTCGACGGCGGCGACGGCGCCGGCGCGGAGTTGAGCGCCTTCCATCAGCAGCGCGTCCATCTGAACGCGTCCATCGCGATTCAGGTTGCTGCCGGCGCCGGCATTGAAGACCGGATCATCTTCCAGGCGGGCGATGGCGGCTTCGACCGCGTCGAGGGCGCTGCCGCCGGCGTCGAGCACTTGCCAGCCGGCCTCGGCGGCGGCGGCGACGCCGGCGCGATGGGCATCAAGCTCGCGGCTGGGAATGCTCCAGGCGCCACCGTGAACGACGATAGCAAGGGGTGAAGAAGAAGACATTGATGCGCTCAAGCAATGCTCATTCGTAAAGCGTTAACGGCCGAGCCGGGCAGTAGTTTCGTCATTGGCAATTTCGGAGAAATTGCCTGCAGCCATGCCCGCGGGCCGGGTTCGCGCGGAGTTCCGGTTAGGTCCCGCGCCTATGAACGACAATACCAAGCAATGCCGCAGGAATTGCGTCTGACAATACCCGGTACCCATGAATATTCGCCCTGCGTCCGGTGTCGGCCGGACCTTTGCGAAAGCGTCAGCGCCTAAAAGCAAAAGCGGCCGAGCCGCCCTAAACAACCGGCGCCAGCCGAAGCGGCGGGCGGGACTAGCCGCCGCGATTGGCGGCAATTTTATCGCGGCGGCGGCGCCAGCCGGGCTTTTCCACCTGGCGGCTGCGTCCCAGCGCCAGCGCTTCGGGCGCGACCTTTTCGGTAATCACGCTACCCGCGCCAATATAGGCGCGCGCGCCAATTTCGAGCGGCGCCACCAGGGTGGAGTTGCTGCCGATAAAGCAGTCATCGCCGATGCGGGTGGCATGCTTGGCGCGGCCGTCGTAGTTGCAGGTAATGGTGCCGGCGCCGATATTGGAATCCGCGCCGATTTCGGCGTCGCCCAAGTAGGCCAGGTGCATGGCCTTGCTGCCGGCGCCGAGGCGGGCTTTTTTCAGCTCGACAAAGTTGCCGACGTGGGCGCCGGCGCCGACATGCGCGCCTTCGCGCAAGCGGGTAAACGGCCCAATGCGCGCGCCGGATTCGGCAGTGGCGGCATTGAGCACGCTGTAGGGCAGGACTTCGACGTCCTCGCCCAATTCCATATCGGTCAGCAGCGAGCCGGCGCCGATGCGGCATCCGGAACCGATGCGGCAGCGGCCGCGCAACTCGACGCCGGCTTCGAGCACGGTATCCTCGCCGACCAGGACGCCGGCATCGATCCGCACCGATTCGGGAGCGTAGATGGTTACGCCGGCCTCCATCAGGCGGCGAGCTTCGCGCCGCCGCAGCAACGAATCCGCCTGAGCCAATTCCTGGCGAGTGTTGATGCCGAGAATTTCTTCCGGATCGGGGAGGCGATAGCCGGCGATTTCGGCGCCGGAGCGCGACAGTTGGGCAATGACATCGGTCAGGTAATACTCGCCGTGGGGATTATCGGCGCCGATGGCGGCGAGCGCCGGCCACAGCCGGGCGGTTTCGAAGCCGTAAAAGCCGGCATTCAGCTCGCGAATGGCTTTCTGCTCCGGGCTGGCGACTTGGTCTTCCACGATGGCCAGCACGCGTCCGGTGGCGGGGTCGCGCAGGATGCGTCCATAGGGGCGGGATTCCGCCGGTTCCGCGGTGGCCAAGGCGGCCGCCGCGCCGGCTTCGAGCAAATCGCAAAGGGCGCGCAAAGTGCGGGAAGAAACCAGCGGCATGTCGCCATTGATGACCAGCACGCGCGCATAAGCTTCCGCCGGCTTGCGGGCCGCGCGCACGGCATCTCCACTGCCCAGTTGCGGCTGCTGCACGACGCAGCGCGCGCCGGCGGCTTCGGCCCGCGCCCGCACCGCGCCGGCGGCGTGTCCGATCACCACCAGAATGTCAGCGGGGGAGAAGCCGGCGCCGATCGCCGCGGCCAGGGCGTGCTGCAGCAGACTGCGGCCGCCGGCCTCATGCAGCACCTTCGGATGCCGCGATTTCATGCGCGTCCCTTTCCCCGCCGCCAGCACAATCAAGCCAGTATTTCCCGACATAATGCGGCTCCTTCACAAGCTGCTTTACCCATTCTCGCCTAAGCGCGGGGGAAAAAAGAGCGCAAAGCACAGAGCGCAAAGCACAGAGCGCAAAGCACAGAGCGCAAAGCACAGAGCGCAAAGCACAGGGCACAGAGTGAGGAGCGCAGAGCGCAGAGCGCGGAGACTAGAGCACAGAGAAAAAGCAGGAATCGGGAGCTAGGACGCAGTAAGTCAGAAAAGCCCGAATTTGCCTGGGCGCAGCCCGCAAGCGGGCTGCTTTCCACGGAAGGAAAAAAGCGCAGAGCACAGAGCGCAGAGCGCAGAGCACAGAGCGCAGAGCACAGAGCACAGAGCACAGAGCGCAGAGCACAAAGCGCAAAGCACAGGGCGCAAAGCACAGAGCGCAAAGCGCAAAGCGCAAAGCGCAGAGCGCAGAGCGCGGAGCGCAGGGCGCGGAGCGCAGGGCGCGGGGCGCAGGGCGCGGGGCGCAGGGCGCGGAGCTGGGAGGGAAAACGAACGAATGCAGCTCAAGCGGCTCGGCCGCTTAGACGCTTAGGCGCTTAGGCGCTGACGCCCGCCCCATCAAGCCACCCAGCCAAGCGCAGGCGGCGGCGAAGCCTATTCCGCGCCGGGGATCGAATGCGCCGAGGCGCGCAGGAGGCGGGTGTCGGGCAGCGGCCAGCTTTGTTCCAATTGAAAGCGCTCGATATCGCGCAGGACAAAGGCTGGAGCGGCGGGACGGAAGCGGACATGAAAGAACGACGCGTCGCGCACATCCTGCAAAACGCAAGCGGGGCGCTTTTCATCGCCGCGGGCGCGCACGTCGATATTGCTCAGGCTGAGACCGCGGGCATGGCGGATGAAAAAGGCGTGCGCCGGCATGGGGCCGGTGCTGCCGGGGCCGGGGTAAGCGCGCTGGCGTTCGGGGGGCGAGGCGCGGCGATCGGCGGCGACCGGATCGGCGGCGTGTTCGATCAGGATGTCGTTCAAGCGCACGTCTTCGAGAGGATGTCCGGGGATGCCGCTGAGGATGGAGCAGAGGCGGGGATCGGCGCCGTTGCAGACGAGGTTGGAAATCACCACGCGGCGAAACACGCCGATGGGGTAAGGGCCGAAAGGGGCATTCGACGCCACGCCCCCGCTGCTCTTGGCCGAAGCGAAGGCCGGATTGCCGCCGGGAACGCGCATACGCTTGCCCAGGCGCAGATAGATGGGCGCGCTGCTGACGTGGCGCAGGCTGAGGTTGGAAATGGCGACGTCTTCCAGGTGGGCGCCATCGACGGTTTCCAGCGCCAGGCCCTGGCAGCGCTCGAAAACGCAATTGTTGATGACGATATTTTTGAAGCCGCCGGTGGATTCGGTGCCGAACTTGATGCGTCCGGTATGCGGCCGCCGCCCGCCCGGAGGAAAGAGTTGATAACTGCCATCGAGCAGCGTGCCGAGCTGGTAGCCGCCGCCGACAAAGCAGTTGGCGATGGTGACGAACTCGGTGGGGCGGGCGTAGCCGAGGGCGTAGGAGCTTTTCAGCACGATAGCGTCGTCCCAGGGCGAATTGACGCTGGTGTTAACGATGCGCACGTTGCGGCAGCAGTCGATATCCATGCCGTCGCGGTTGGTATCGATCAGCAGGTTGTCGATGGTGAGGTTATCAACGCCGGTGGCGAGAATGCCGAAATGCCCGGCTTGCAGGATGGAGAAATCGCGCAGCAGGACGTTATGGCAATTTTTCAGGGCAATGGACTTATCCGCGACGCCGGGCTGCTTCTGGTTGGGGCCGGGGCCGTAGCCTTTGCTGAGGCCGCGGCCCCAGATCAGGCCGGGGCCGAGGATGGCGACATCGTGCAGGCCGTCGCCCCAGATCAGGCTGTTGTGCCAATGACGGTGGCCGAAATCTTCAAAATAGCCGGCGGCGGGATTGGGCTCGGGATGATCGTAGCCGCCGGAAGCGCCGGGCGAAGCCGGAGGCTGGGCGGCGATGAGGGCGGCGCCGTCACCGAGATATAAAGTGACGCGGGAGGCGAGGTGGATGGAAAAGCTCAAATAATTACCGGCGGGGAAGAGCACGCGTCCGCCGCCGGCGCGGGCGGCGGCGGCGATGGCGCGATTGATGGCGGCAGTGTCAAGGGTATTGCCATCGCCGCGAGCGCCGAAATGGCGGACGTTGAAATCGGCGGCGGCGGGCGGGATTTCGCCCGCGGCGGCAACCGACTGGAGTGGCGGCCCGCCGGCGTTTCCGGCGCCGGCGGCGGCCGGCGCGATGCCGGCCCATTTCAGGAAAGAGCGGCGATTGGCAGGCGGCATGGCAAGCTTTTCTCCCAAAGGCAAAACCTATTTTTACGTCCGAATAGCAGGTTTGGAGCTAAAAAAATTCAAGGCCGAAATGCCAGCGAAGCAACAAAGCGGCGACGACAGCCGCAAGCAAGGCTTCCACTCCGGCGGCTCGGCCGTTTTTACTTTTAAGCGATGACGCTTGCCCGATCAAGCCATCCACAAACTTCAGCTGGGCGGCGATGGCCGAAAGCCAGTTTAATCAGCCGTTCAGCGCAGGCCGGCCATGATCTGATCGAGCACCGCCTGGGGCGGGCGGACGCGGGCTTCGGGCAAGGTGGCCAGCGGCTCGTCGACCAGGTTGAGCAGGGTATTGAAATCGGGCTTGGCGGCATCGACGTAAAAGACGCCGGTCAGCACTTCGCCCTTCTCGTGGGAGCGGGTGAGGAGGTCGAGGGCGGCGGCCTTGGAGGTGGGATCGAAGTCGTGGCCGAGCTTGCGCAGCAGGAGGCGGGAGCCGTCGTGCAGGACGACTTCGACGGCGGCGCCGGGCTCGTATTCGACGGTGATTTCCTCGCCGGCGGGGACGAAATCGACTTCCTGCAGGGCGTCCTCGTGCTCCTTGACGTACTTATAGCTTTTCGTCGAGCCTTCATGATCGTTAAAGGTGACGCACGGCGAGATGACGTCGATCATGGCGGTGCCGCGATGCGCCAGGGCGGCCTTCAAGACGGCCAAGAGCTGGCGCTTATCGCCGGAGAAGCTACGGGCGACGAAGGTAGCGCCGCAGAGGATGGCGAGGGCGCAGGTATCGAGCGGCGGCAGGTCGTTGCTGACGCCGGTTTTCAGAGTCGAGCCGAGGTCGGCGGTAGCGGAGAACTGTCCCTTGGTGAGGCCGTAAACGCCGTTATCTTCGATGATGTAAACCAGCGGCAGATTGCGGCGCATGGTGTGGATGAACTGTCCGATGCCGATGGAGACGGTATCGCCATCGCCGCTGACGCCGATGCCGAGCAGGGTTTGATTGGCGACGAGCGCGCCGGTGGCGACGCTGGGCATGCGTCCATGAACGGAGTTGAAGCCGAAGGCGCGATTGAGGAAATAGGCCGGGCTTTTGCTGGAGCAGCCGATGCCGCTGAGCTTGACCACGCGCTGCGGGTGGACGCCCAACTCGAAGCAGGCGTCAATGATGCGCTCGCTGATGGCGTTATGGCCGCAGCCGGCGCAGAGCGTAGTTTTCCCGCCTTTATAGTCGGCGGGTTCGAGGCCGATACGATTGAGTTTGGGATTGACCTGAGTGGACATAAGGGACTTTCCGCCGGCGGGCCGGCGCCGGCCGGGATTAAGCGGGAGTGGCGGTCAGCCGTCCGATGATGCCGGGCGCGAGCAGGGCGAGATGAGCTTCAATCTCGCGGCTAATGGCGCGGGCGGCGATGGGCAAGCCGTCATAGCAGCGCACCGACTGCAGCCGCGGCGCCAATTCCGGCGCCAGATCGGCCCGCAACAGGTCGAGCATTTGGGCATCGCGGTTCTGCTCGACCACAAAAACCAGCTCATGCGATTCGATAAAGCCGGCAACTTCGCGGCCAAAGGGGAAAGCGCGCAGGCGCAGGTAGCCGGCATCGATGCCCAACTCGTCGCGCAACTGATCGAGGGCTTCGAGGACGGGATAATGGCTGCTGCCGAAGGCAATCAGGCCGACGCGGCCGGCGCCCGGGCGCTCGCGCACGGCGGGCGGGACCAGGGCGCGGGCGGTATCGAATTTGCGGCGCAGGCGATCCATGTTGCCGGCGTAATCGCCGGGACGCTCGGAGTACTGGGCGCGCTCGTTGTGGCCGCTGCCGCGGGTGAAATAAGCGGCGTCGGGATGATCGGTGCCGGGAAGGGTGCGCCAGGGAATGCCGTCGCCATCGACATCGCGATAGCGCGCGAACTCGCCCACCCGCTGGAGATCATCGGCGCTGAGCACTTTGCCGCGGCGCATGGGCTGGGAGGGATAGGCGAAGGGCTGCGACATCCAGTTATTCATGCCGAGATCGAGATCGCTGAGCACGAACACCGGGGTCTGCAATTGCTCGGCGAGATCGAAGGCGGCGATGGCGTGCTCGTAGCATTCGGCGACGCTGCCGGGGAAGAGCATGACATGGCGGGTATCGCCGTGCGAGAGCTGGGCAATCGAGCCGAGATCGCCCTGGGCGGTGCGGGTGGGCAAGCCGGTGGAGGGGCCGACGCGCTGGATATCGAAGATGACGGCGGGGATTTCGGCGTAGTAGCCGAGGCCGGCAAACTCGGCCATCAAGCTGATGCCGGGGCCGGAGGTGGAAGTCATGGCGCGGGCGCCCATCCAGCCGGCGCCGATGACCATGCCGATGGCGGCGAGCTCGTCTTCGGCTTGAATCACGGCAAAGGTGGCTTTGCCGGTGGCCGGGTCAAGGCGATGCTTGCGCAGCAAATCGAGCAGCGACTCACAGAGCGAGCTGGAAGGGGTGATCGGATACCAGGCGGCGACGGTGACGCCGGCAAACAAGCAGCCCAGGGCGGCGGCGGAGTTGCCATCGATAATGATCTGGCCGGCGGTTTCCCGCATGCGCTCGAGCCGGCAACGGTCGCGCTTGACCAGATGCTGGCGGGCGTATTCGAGGCCGGCCTGCACGGCGGCCCAGTTCAGATCGGCGGCCTTGGGTTTGCGGTGGAACTGCCGGCGCACCGCGGATTCGACTTCGGCCAGGTCGAGGCGGAGCAGGTGCGCGAGCACGCCGACATAGATCATGGTGCGCACCAGCTTGCGCAGCTTCGCGTCGGCGGAGATGCCGGCCACCAATTTGTCAAAAGGCACCGGGTAAAAGATCAGGTCGGAGCGCAGCGTTTCCAGCTGCAGCGGCTGATCGTACACCACGGCGGCGCCGGGCTGCAGCGCGGCGACATCTTCGCGCGCGGTTTCCGGGTTCACCGCGACCAGGAAGTTGGCATCCTGCTTGCGGCCGATATAGTGCTTGCGGCTGGCACGGATGGTATACCAGGTGGGCAGGCCGGCGATATTCGAGGGGAAAAGATTTTTACCCGAGACCGGAATGCCCATCTGGAAAATGGACCGCAGCAGGACCATATTGGAAGATTGGCTGCCGGAGCCATTTACGGTTGCCACCTGAATGCTGAAATCATTAACCAGTTCACTCGCCAGGGACGGTTGCACCGCCTCCAATTCCGATGTAGCCACGATTCTTTCCGCCTTTATTGAAAGAAGGATCTTTCCCCATGATTATACGCACGATAACGCCGGAACTAAAGTCCGGAACTGCCAACCATCAGAAATGCAAAAAAGAAAAAACAAGGGCGGAATAAAGGAAGAGCGCGCCCGCAGGGAAGAGGCTTAAAATCCGAGTCGAGCGCATCCGGGCAACACGGCATGGCGGAGAAAGGAAACCACATTCGACAGATCGCGCAGTCGCTGCTGCGGGAAACGCTGAACGAGTTGTCGCCCAAGCGGCTGATGAAGCAGCGCCTGCGGCGCGACGGGGCGCAGTTGCGGATCAGGCCGCGGGAGAAGCCGGATGGGGGCGAGCTAGCGGCGGCCCGCACTTACCGGCCGGAAAACTATCAGCGCCGGCTGGTGCTGGCCCTGGGGAAAGCGGCGGCGCCGATGTGGCTGGCCTGGCGCGAGCTGGCGGAACTGCCCGGCGAGGAATGGGAAAGCCTATTGATTTCGCCCAGCCCCGGGATCGCGGCGGAGGGTTGCCCGGGGGCGGCGCCGCGGCAGTTTCGGGGCGGGCATCCCGAGCCCAACGCCGACAGCCGCGCCGGGGCGGAGGCGATGCTGGCGGCGGCGCGCGCGCTGGAGCCGCCGGCGTTCATCGTGCACTTGATCTCGGGCGGCGGCTCGGCGCTGGCGGAATCGCCGCTGGAAGCCGGCTGGGACATGAAGACGATGCAGGCACTTTATCGCCAACTGGTGGGATGCGGCGCGCCCATTGGCGAGATCAACGCCCTGCGCAAGCATTTGTCGAGTTTCAAGGGCGGGCGGCTGGCGGCGGCGGCGGCGGCGGGCGTGGAGCAACTGACGATCCTGCTCTCGGATGTGCCGGCGGGCGAAGCAGACAACATCTCCTCCGGCCCGACGCTGCCGGATAACTCGACGGTGGAAGACTGCTATCGCATTCACGCGGCGCGGCAGTTGCAGCTGCCGGCGGCGATGGAAAAACTTTTCCGCGAACGGCGGCTGCCGGAAACGCCCAAGCCGGGGGCGGCCGGTTTTGCGCAATCGCGCTGGGTCATCGCCGGAGACAATCATTTAGCCTGCGAAACCCTGGCGCAACAGGCGCGGGCGGCGGGTTACGAGCCGGTGATCGATCACCGGGCGGACGAGGCCGAGCACCGGGAAGCGGCGGAATACCTGCTGCGGCGCTGGCGGGCACTGCGGCAAGAGCAGCCGCGGGCGTGCCTGATCGCCGGCGGCGAGGTGCGAGTGCAGGTTCCGGAACGCACCGGGCGCGGCGGGCGCAATCAGGCGTTCGCGCTGGAATGCGCCGCCCGGCTGAGGCCGACGGACCCGGCCACGATTGCCAGCCTGGGCACGGACGGGGTCGATGGCAATTCACCGGCGGCGGGCGCGATCGTGGACGCGACCACGCGCGCGCGGGCGGCGCGCGCCGGCTATAGCCTGGAAAGGGCCGCGGCCGATTTCGACGCCTATCGGTTGCTGGCCGCCATAGGCGACACCATCGAGACCGGGCCGACAGGCAACAATTTGCGCGATCTGCGGATATTTATCAGCTAAGGCGAGCCCAGGCGGCTCGGCCGTTAACGCTGGGGGTGCGGGAGGACATCCCTTTTAATGATATAAAGGCGGCAGTCCTCAGGCTGGCCTGACACGGCTATGAATTCGACTCCCACTGCCGCGGGTGGCGCTCGGGCGCGCATGAGCCACATTCGCTGGGTGATCTGCGGGCTATTGTTTTTGGCGACGGTGATTGCCTACGTGGACCGGAGCGCACTAAGCCTGCTGAAAGTCACGTTAGAGGGCAAGATTCCCGGGCTCAATAGCGATAGCTACTCCACCATCACCGCGGGCTTCATGTACGCCTATGGCGGGGGACTGATCCTCGCCGGGGGCTTGACGGACAAGCTGGGCACGCGGCTGTCGTTCGCGCTCGCGATCACGCTCTGGAGTTTTGCCGCGATGCTGCCCGGCGCGGCGCATAGCGTCGAGGGGCTAGTCGGGGCGATGGTGTTGCTGGGGGTGGCGGAGGCGGCGAATTTTCCCGTCTGCATCCGCACGGTGGCGGAATGGTTTCCCCAGGCCGAGCGGGCGCTGGCGACGGCGCTGTTCAATTCCGGCGCCAACGCAGGCACCATGGTGATGCCCTTCGTGGTGGTTTTTTTCACCGCCCGTTTTGGCTGGCGCGCGGCCTTCGTGGCGATTGGAGCGCTGGGCTTGCTCTGGCTGGGGCTGTGGCTGCTGATTTACCGGCGTCCGGAGAAACATCCCTGGGTATCGCCGGGGGAATTGCGGCATATCGCCTCCGATCGCGGCGAGGCGGCGGCGAAGGTGCCCTGGCATCAATTGCTGCCGGTGAAAGAGACCTGGGCTTTTGCGATCGGGAAGTTCATGACCGACGCGATCTGGTGGTTCTGGCTATTCTGGCTGCCCACCTATTTTCATTCGGAGTTTCATCTGCAATTAGGGCAGACGAGCGTCCCCTTTGCGACCGTCTACCTGATATCCATCGCCGGGAGCATTGGCGCCGGCTGGCTGCCGGCTTACTGGCTGCGGCGCGGACGGACGGCGAATTTCGCCCGCAAGATGTCGATGCTGGTCTGCGCGCTGGCGGTGACGCCGGTGATTTATGCTCCCTTCTCGCACAGCTTATGGACGGTGGTCGGGCTGATAGGGCTGGCCGCGGCCGCGCACCAGGGCTGGTCGGCCAACATTTTTACCATTCCTTCGGACGTGTTTCCCAAGACGGCGGTGGCCAGCGTGGTCGGAATCGGCGGGCTGGCGGGCGCCATCGGAGGCGGACTTTTTCAAGAGCTCACCGGGATAATCACGTCCCGCAGCCACCACAACTATCTGCCGCTATTTGCCATGGCCTGCTGCGCCTATCCGCTGGCGCTGCTGATCCTGCACGTCATGACGCCGCGGCTGGCGCCGGCGCGAATCGCAGGCAGGCTGGTATAATTTAGGCACGCGTCCGGCCCATCCCGCCGGGCGAGGCCCGGGCAGAAGAGCGCGATGGTGAGTGTAGCTCAGCTGGTAGAGCGCTGGATTGTGGCTCCAGTGGCCGAGGGTTCAAATCCCTCCACTCACCCCAGATTTTAGATAAATTACCGCACACCCGATTTAGGCTAGATCGAACGGGAACATCAACACGCCGGCTATCCAAGCAGCCCGACCATCCCCTGCCGCCCCGCGCGGAGGGGTCCCCAGCCGCCAGGGCCGGCATGCAGTTTCACGCCGGCTGAATTTTGATCATCGAACTCCGCGCAAATGATCGTAAACTATGCCGGTTATCGGCCCCCGCCAGAGCCGACGCCGAAGGCGGCGGCCGCTTCCGCCGGGCGGCGGCAATGGGCGAGCCAAGGAAATTCTAAAATCGGCCATGATGGGGGGGATAGAGCCGAGTAGCTTTGCATAGGTCGCGCGCGCGGAGCAGGGGATATATGGAAAAAACGCAACCCTCGGGAGTAACTCGGGTCATCGTCGCCTCGACGGTGATGCTGACCTTCATCTCCTTTTGGCGCGCGGCGGCGGTGGTGCTGGCGGATCTGGGCTCTTCGGCCTTTTACGTTCCCGGCATCGCGGAAAAGGCGATCGGCGAAAGCGCGGCCTGGGTGATCCTGGCCGTGATGCTGTTCAGCTACGCGGTGCGGGCGCTGTATATCGAATCGAGCACGATGTTCGTGCGCGGCGGCGTGTACCGGGTGGTGAAAGAATCGCTCGGCTCGACGCTGGCCAAGGTGGCGGTCTCGGCCCTGATGTTCGACTTCCTGGTGACGGGCCCGATCAGCGCGGTTTCGGCGGGACAGTACCTGGGCGGCTTGATCCGGTCGGTGGCGTTTCATTCCGGCCACCGGGTGCTGCAAGGCAGCCTGGCGATCAACCACTTCGCCGCTTATTTCGCCGTCGCGGTGACGTTGTATTTCTGGTGGTACAACATCAAAGGCATCCACGAGAGCAGCGAAAAAGCGATGCGCATCATGCAGCTCACCACGGTGATGGTGGTGATGCTGATCGTCTGGTCATTGTGGACGCTGGTCAAGCATCCCCACCCGCTGCCGCCGCTGCCGACGCGCCAGACGCTGGAGTTTCCCCGCGAATCGCTGGGCTGGCTTTGGGGCACGCGGGTGACGCAATATATCGCGCTGGCGCTGCTGATCGCCTTCGGCCACTCCATTCTGGCGATGAGCGGCGAGGAAACGCTGGCGCAGGTTTACCGGGAAATTGAAAGCCCGAAGGTGCGCAACCTGAAGCGCACCGGGCTGGTGATTTTCATCTATAGCGTGATCTTCACCGCCGGGGCGGCGTTTTTTGGCGAGATGATCATCCCCGAAGCGGTGCGGCGCCAGCATCTGCTCGGCAATCTGCTGGGCGTGCTGACCATGTACCTGGCCGGGCCCAACCTGCTGAAGCTGCTGTTTCAAGCCTTCGTGGTGGTGGTGGGCGTGGTCATGCTGGCGGGCGCGGTGAACACGGCCATCATCGGCTCCAATGGCGTGCTGAACCGGGTGAGCGAGGACGGGGTGATGCCCGACTGGTTTCGCCGCCCGCATCAACGCTTCGGCACCAGCTATCGCATCATCAACCTGATAGTCGGCCTGCAGATCGTCATCATCCTTTACAGCCGCGGCAACGTTTACACCCTGGGCGAAGCCTATGCCTTCGGGCTGGTCTGGAGTTTTTCTTTTCTGGCGGTTTCCGTCTTCCTGCTGCGCTTCAAGCAGCCGCGGGGGCGGGAATGGAAGGTGCCGCTGAACCTGCAGATCGCCGGCCGCGAGATTCCGATCGGCCTGGGGCTGATCGTGCTGGTGCTGGTTGCCGTGGCGGTCATGAACCTGTTCACCAAGCAGATCGCCACCATTTACGGATCGATCTTCACCGCCGCATTTTTCACCCTGTTTTACTTTTCCGAGCGGGCGCACAAGCGGCGGCGGCGCGAAGGCCAGGAGCTGGATAAATTCCTGGTGCAACCGGGCGAGGATATCCGGCTCGACACGGTACACGTGCGGCCGGGCAACATGCTGGTGGCGGTGCGCGATTACAGCCAACTCGGCCACCTGCGCCGGGTGCTGGATCGCACCAACGTCACCAAGCAGGATATTGTGGTGGTCACCATCCGCATCGTGGACCCGGGCTACGGGGGCGGCATCCAGGTGAACGATTACGAGCAACTGCTCTTCACCCACGTGGTGGCGCTGGCGGAACGGGCGGGCAAACCGGTGTCGCTGCTGGTGGTGCCCGGCGCCAATCCCTTTGATGCGCTGGTGCAAACCGCGGCGCGGCTGCGCTCGGATACCATCGTCGCCGGCAAGAGCCGCCCGCTGGAGGTGCGCGAGCAGGGCACCTACACCGGCTTGGCCTGGGAACGGCTGCCCGGACCCCGTCCCCGGCTGCGGCTGGAGGTCACGGACGGCGATAAGCTGGACGAAGTTTTCTATCTTGGCCCGCATGCCCCCCGGCTGCGCGAAAAAGACATTGCGCTGATGCACGAAATCTGGCTGGAGCTGGTGCAGGACCCGCAGTACCGCGAACTGCACCATTATCACGTGGTCTCTTTGGCTTTAAAACGACTGCGCAGCGACCTGCACGGCCCCCGGCGCGAGGAAGCGCTCGAAGGGTTCCAACTCCGCAGACCCAGCAACGAAGAGGAAGAAGAGATCTATCCGGTGGACGAAATCCACGAACAGGAGCCGAAGTCTTAATTCGTTCTCTCCCCGCGCGGGCGGCTGCGGCGCCGCCCGGCGAGGCAGATGGATTCTCCCGCCGCGGGCGCACGGAGACCAGCGCTGAAGGCCGGTTGCGGCGCTAGGACTTGGCGCCGGCGGCGGGAACGCCCCGGATTTTCAGTTCGACGCGGCGATTGAGCTGCCGGCCCGCGCCAGTGCGATTGCTGGCGATGGGGGAGCCCTCGCCATAGCCGAAGGCGCGAATCGCCCGCGGCGCCATGCCTTGGGCGATCAGATAAGTGCGCACCGCGCTCGCCCGCTTTTGAGAAAGCAGTAAATTATAGGCCGCGCTGCCGACATTGTCGGTATAGCCAGCCACCTGGATTTTCAGATGGGGATACCTCGCCAGCACGTCCGCGAGCCGGGCCAATTTGGTTTTGGCCAGGGTGGCCAATTGGTACGAATTGGGGGTGAAGAGCAGACTCGGCATCGTCAGAATAAAACCGTGCGCGGTCTGGCGAATGGACAAGATCCGGCCCAGCCGGCTTTGCCAACTCGGAGCCGATGAGGTTTTTTGCGCCGCGGGCGGAACATACACTTTCGCCGGGGCGTGTTCCACCCACCAGCCCAGCCCAGCTAACAACAGCGCCAGGAAGAGCAGAGCGTAAATCACTTTGGGATGTTCACGCAGAAAGTTAAAACCAAGCAGCCCCTTGTCCAGAGGGGCGAAACCCGATCGGGGCGATGCCGCAAACTCTTCAGCGGGCATAGCCACGCCGGGCAAGGGAGCGGCGGGCGGATCAACCGGCGCTGGCACGCTACGCTCGCAGGGCGCGGCGGCCGGGGCGGCAAATCCGGAGTGGCTGGAGACCGCGCCGGCATTCGTGGAGGCCGCGGCCGGGATGGCGGCGTCCGCCTTGGGCATGCGCAGCAGCTTTAGGACGGGTTCGAGCAGCGTTTGCGGGCCAAAGGGCTTGGGCAGGAAGATGGTATCGGCAGGTTGCAAGGCCTCGCCGACCAGCTTGTTTTCCGCGTAGCCGGAAATAAAAAGTATGGGCAGTTCCGGCCGGATACTTTGTAACTCCTTGGCCAGGTTCATGCCATCCATGCGCGGCATGACAATATCAGTGAGCAGCAAATTAATTTTGCCTTCATAGCGGCGGCCGATTTCCAAGGCTTCCAAGCCATCGGCGGCGAGCAGCAGGTTGAGGCCTTCGTTCTGCAGGACGATGCGGATCAGATCGCGGATTTCGGCATCATCTTCCACGACCAACACGGTGGGAGATGAAGGATTGAATGCGCCCGCCCGCCGCGATTCATCTTCCCTGGCGGCCGCGCCGGCAGGCTTTGCGCCGGCGCCCGCCGCGCCCGTCTCGGGAGCAACGATCAAATCGGAGTACGCCAGTTCGCCGGCATACTTGCGGCTGGTTTCCAGCAACTGCGTGGTAATCCGCACCGCCGCTTCACCCGCTTCCTGTATGCGTTCCATGTACTCGCGGTTGGGATCGTTTTCCTCCATCAGATCGAGCAGCAAACAGCTATAGCCGTGAATGCGGGTGAGCAGGTTATTGAAATCGTGGGCCACGCGGCCGGCCATGGCGCCGAACGCTTCCGAGCTGGTTTCGGAGCCCGGGGCGGTTTCCGCCCGCTCCGCCGGCAGCTCGCGCGGAATTATATAGATGCGGGGCGCATGCGGGGCCAAAGAGGCATTGCACCGCAGGAAGCGATAGCCGCCGGACTTATGCCGCAGATGCAGCGCGCAATTTTCCTGGCGAGCGTGGCCGAGTGTTTCCAGCCATAGCTGCGCGCTGGCGCGATCCTCGGGGTGCAGGAAAGTCAGTAATGAGTGGCCGGCTAAGTCTTCGTTGCTCCAGCCCAGCATCCGGCTCCAGGACTCATTCACCCGCAGGATGACGCCTTCCGGAGTGGCGATGCAGCCGGCCTCGGGGGAATGCTCGAAAAAGGCGCTAAGTTCTTGTATCTCCATTGACGGCACAACCGGGATGAGGCCCATCATATAGCAAGCCCATCGCGACTGTCACCGAAATTTCTTAAACCGGCGTTTAGTCGGCATTTAGTCGGCATTTAGATTGCTATGAATTTCCGCCAGGAGTTACTGTGGTTCATGCGCCGGCGGAATGAGCGTTCCTCGCGCCGGGCGGGGATTTAACCAGCCGGGCATAGAGCGCCGCCGTTTTTTGCGCGGTGAGAGACCAACTGAAATCGAGCGCCCGGCGCCGGGCGCGGCTAACGAGCGCGGCGCGAAAATCCGGATCGCCGGCCAAACGCCGCAGCAGGGAGACCAGTTCATCCTGAGTTTCAAGCGTAAAGGTTTCGCCGCCGGCGCCCAGAATTTCGGGCAAACAGGTGGCTCGCGCCGCCAACACGGGACAACCGGCCGCCATCGCTTCACATAACTGCAGGCCGAAGCCTTCATAGCGGCTAGGGTAAACGAAACCCAGCGCGGCGGCATAAAGCGCGGGCAAATCGTTTTCCGGCACCCAGGCCAGCAGCCGCAAGCGGCTGGCCTCCAGCCCCAGGCGCACACCCTGAGCGTTCAAAGCCGCGATCTGAGCCTCGCGCCCGCCGGCCAAGACCAGGCCAATATCAGGCGTCAATTGCGCGCGTTGAAACGCCTGCAACAGAAAGCCGACATTTTTGCGCGCTTCCCAGCCGCCGAGGTAAAGCACATAGCGCGGCGGCAATTGATAGCGTTGCCGCAGGTCCGCCATGGTGGCCGGAGCCACCGGGCGGGAAAACGCCGCATCCGCGGCTTCATAAATGACGGTTATTTTTTCCGGCGCGATGCGCCACGCCTGAATTAAATCCTGGCGGGCATGCTGGCTGACGGTGATAATGGCGTCGGCGCTATGGCGTGAAAAAGCGGCATGCCAGCGGGCGGGATCCCAGCGGTCGGCGCGGGCCGGGGCGACTTGATCGATGGCATCGTGCAGCGTCAGGACGCGACCGGCGGCCCCGGAGAGCGGCAGGCCAAAGTGAAAGGGGCTATGGAATACATCGATGCCGTCGCGGCGCAGTTGCCGAGGGAGCCAGCAATATTGCCAGACAGGGTAGCTCATGCCGGCCCGCACCACCAGGCGGGCGCCGGCGTCTGCCAGGGTGGCGGCGTAATGCGGCGCCAGCGGTCCATCGCTATACAACGTCACCGGCAGGTTGCGGCGGAGCAGGCCCAGAAGCAGTTGCAAGCTATAACGCTGCCAGCCGCGGGTTTCCGGAGCGCGAAGAATACGGGCATTGAAACCGAGATGCATAGTTCGAGGCGCTAGCCCCGCAACATGCGCAAGGATGAGCGCAACCAGCGGCTTTGTTCCCGCCGCATCTGCCGCGAAAAAATAAAGAGCCAGGCGAACAGGCCGTAGACAGCCGCCACGCCGGCCATCTGCGCCAGGGTGGCGACGATGCCGGCCGGCGGCCGCCAACGCGCCCACTGCCATCCGGCCCAGCCCACAACCACGGCCCAACCCGCAGGCATCAGCATATTGAACCACAGGCGGCGAGGAGAGACCTGGAAACAACGCCAGAGCGTGAGCGGAAGATACCAGACGCCAAAGCCGAGAAACGCCAGCGTGGTGCCCAGTACCGGGCCCAACAGGCCCAAACGCCAGGTCAGCAGCAGACTGGCCGCCAGATTGAAGCCGGCCTGCAGGGCGGACATGGGCGCGATGCGGCGCATCTGTCCGGTGCCGTCAATGCAATACTGCCAAACCGTCAGATTCGATTGCAGCACCGCATTGAGCGCGGCAAAGAACGTCAGCCCCAGGCCGGCATAATAGCGCGTGCCCATCCAGGCGATCACGAACTCGCGGTTGAAGATCACCACCGGCAGCATCAACAGGCAGCCCAGCACGCTGGTCATGCGCGTAAGGTCGAAGAGGCGGCGGCGGAAAAGCGGCAGTTCGCCGCGGGCATGCATTTCCGCCAGCGCGGGCCAACTGGCGGCGGAGACGCGCTGGGCTTCGCGCAAACCGAGAGCGGGCAGTTTTTGGGTAATCAGAAAGGGCACCACGGCGGCGGGCGAGATCAGGCCGGCGACGAGGATGTTGTCGGTGAAAAATTGCAATCGGCCGGAGAGCGTCAGCACCCAGGCCGGCCATTGCAGCCGGCGCAACTGGCCCAGAATCGCGGCATCGGGGCGTCCCAGCAATGCACGCCACCCTCCCGAGAGGCGATGACGCGCACGCCAGAGATAGACCAGCGACACCAAAAGCAAGCCCGCGCTCAGCGCCACAAACTGTCCGGTAATGCCCCAACCCAGCCGGGCCAAACCCAAGGCTAAGCCCACGGTCAACAGCGATTGCGCCAATAGCGCGAAGTTGATCCAATAACCGGTCTGGGCGGTTTCGAGCCATTTGGCCAGTGGGGTCAGCGGCAACAGCAGAAAACCGGCGAGGCCGATGAAGCCGCCCGTGATCAGGTCGGCGCGCATCGCCGGAGCGACCCGCACCAGATGCGGCAGGAAAAGGATGAGGGGCACGCCGGCCAGCAGAATAAAAAGCGTAATGCGGGCATAGGCGTAAATGGCGGTGCGCAGCACCAGCAGTAAGCGGCGCGGCTGGCGCGCCATCGTCATCGCCAGCAGCGGCATTAAAGCTCCGCCTAAACCGAAATCGAGCAGGGAAAAATGGCCAAACCAATCCACCGCGGCGCGATACGCGCCGAAACGGGTATCGCCCAGCCAGCGCACCAACAGCGGCGTAGCCACAAAACCCAGCAGCACGGTGATGACGGTGTAGAAAAGGCCGCTGGTAAAGGTGATCAAAGAACGCGCGCCGCGATGCGTCGTCGCGGGCTCGGCCGGCTCGCCCTCCAATGCCGCGGCGACGGATGCGAGCGAGCGGTTCGCGGGCTGGTCATGCATGGACATGGACGGACTTGTCACCGATTATGCTGCATGCGCGGGGTTTTTCCCTAGATATCCGCCATCCCACCTCGTCCGCTTGCGCGGAAGATGAGATTTGTCTAGCATGCAATCCGGGCAGTACGATGCAGGCACACTTGATTTACGCCAGACATTCGGGGGCGGGGGCTAACCGGGACGGCCGGCCGCGGGCCGGCGCCGAAGTGCTTGAGCCACGTTTCCGGCGGTTGCAAAGCGGAGGCGCGGCATGATCCGGCGGCGGCTGGCGCCGGCCCTGGGCTTGATGCTGGCTAGCCTGGGCTCGCTCGCACTGGGCTTCGCCAACTGGCGGGCGGAAACCTACGCGCATCGGGACGATTTTGCCCGGGCGATTGCCTGGCGCCCGGATAACGGTCCCGATCTGCGCGTGCTGGGCGAGCAGATGCTGGCCACGCACGCGAAACGAGCCTTGCCTTTATTAATACGCTCGGTCCGGATGAATCCGGAAAGCGCGCTGACCCGCATGGATCTGGTCACGGCCGAGCTCGCCACCGGGCAACTCGCGCGCGCGCAGGCCACCGCCGCCCGCTCGGCGCGCCATTTTCCCTATAGCTTCCGGCTGCATTGGCTTTGGGCCAATCTAGCGCTGACCGCCGGCAAGCGGGAAAGTTTTTGGCGGCAATTCCACCGCAGTTGCCAATTGGCCGATGATAGTTATTTCCGCCCCATGATCATGCGCGCCATGACCATTCCACGCCCCTCCTCGCGCCGCGTTTGGGCGGAATTGCCGCCGCAATCGCTGGCGGCGGCGGCGGGTTTCTTGCGCATCGCCCTGAGCTTGCAGCGTACGCGTCAACTGCCGCTGGCGCTGGTCCGCGTGCTGCAACTCAGCCGGCATCTGGACCCGCGACAACGGGATCGGGCGCGAACGGCCTTGCTCGCCGTCTTGCAGCGCGATCTGAGCGCCGATCCGGTTGAAGCCTTGATGATCTGGAATCGCGGTTTGCGCCTGGGGGTCTTTCAGGGGCGGCCTAAATACGCCCGTGGCGAACTGGTGACCGCGCCCGATTTTCCGGCCAGCAGCCTGCAACGCTACACCGGCGCGAATACCGATTGGCTGGGCTGGTTTCCGCTAGGCAATACCGCCACGGAATTCAATTTGGAAAATCATCGCGGCGGACGGCTGGTCATCGACCTGAGCGGCATGGAAGGCAGCCAAACGGTGGAGTTGCTGCGGCAATGGTTGCTAACCGCGCCGGGCACGGCGCTGAAGCTTAGCATGGAAAGCCGCTGCCGTTCCCGCCGCGACCCCGGCGAATGCGGCGGTTTCAGCTTGCAATTACGCCACCATCAGAAGACGCTATTCCGGCTGCCGGCGCCCGCCGCCGCGGACTGGCAGAGGGCAAGCGCGACTTTCGTATTGCCCCCGGCGCCCGCCGCGGTCAAACCCCTTGCCCGGAAAATTCAACAGCGGCTTTCTCCTTCGCTCATGGCCTATCAACTCCGGTTGACCTATCAGCGGCCTTTCGGCGCGACTCCGCTGGATGGCAGCTTGCGCGTCAGGCGCATCTCGGTTGAAACCCTGCCGGCGGCGCCCACCCCGCCGGGCCGGCCATCCGCGCGCACGGCGAGGCCACGTCCATGACCGGCGAAGCCTCCAAACCCGCCGCCGCCGTGACGGCGTCCGAGTCCAAAACCCGCCAGCGCTGGCGCCAGCGCTTAAACCTTTGGCGCTGGCACTTCAGCATTGCTCGCGGCATGCTCGATTTGACCCTCGTGGCCGCCGCCTGGTCGATTTTTGCATTTGGAGGCGTCTATACCTGGGCATACACGATCGCCTATTTCCTGTTGGATCTCGGCGTGCTGTTCTGGGCTGTGCAATGGCTGCGTGGGCGGGTCCGGTTGCGCCCCGATCCGCTGTTGATCCCCGTGCTGGCGCTGCTCGTTTGGGTTGCAGCGCAATGGCTGTGGGTCTCACCCATCCCGGGGCGCACCTTGACCTCGCTACTGCATGTCTATGCGGCCGCGGCCGTCTATTTTCTCGTCAGCCAGAATTTTCAAGCGCGCGAGGATAGCCATTGGCTGGGGCGGCGGCTGGCCTGGTTATGCGGCGGATTGGCCTGGCTGGGCCTGGTCGAATGGGCGAGCGGCAGCCATGGCATTTACTGGCACTTCCATTACCTGCTCGCCAAACCCTTCGGCCCATTTGTCAATGCCGATAACTTTGCCGCCTGCATGACGGCATTATTGCCGATCAGCGCGCTCCAGGTCTGGCACGCCCGCCATCGCCCGGATTACGCCTTGCTCTGGTCGGCCATTCCCATCGTGGGCATGGCCGATATCATCTTGTCTCGCAGCCTGAGCGGATTGCTGACGCTGGGGGTGGAACTGGTCTGTATGTCGTTCCTGTTCTCGATCTGGCGCAAGCGGGAGATGAAGCCTGCCCAGGGCCAGGAGCGCCGGTCAAGCAAATCCGGGCCGGAATTCCGGCGCCGCGCCGCCCGGCCCTGGCGCCTCGCCGGATTGGGCCTTCTGCTGCTGATCATCCTGCTCAGACTGACCGGCCTCGGCCCACAGGCTTTACGTTTGGGCCATTTGCAAACCGATGTCTCCACCCGGCAGCGCCTGGACCTGGCCCGCAGCACCCTGGCCTTATGGCAGCAACGCCCCTGGACCGGCTGGGGACTGAACACCTGGCAACCCATGTATTACCACTATGCCCACTTGAATACCGTCGCCGTTTTTGAATATGCCCATAATGACTGGCTGCAATGGCTGGCTGAAACCGGCATCATCGGGTCAGTCATTGCCCTGTTGGGACTAGGGTGGCTTGCCTGGACCGTGAGGCAGAAAATTCGCTCTCCAGACCGTATTGGCGAAAAATTAAGTTGGGCAGCGACCATGGGAGTTGGCGCCGTCATGTTATCATCACTGGCGCAGTTTAATATGCATCTCCCTGCGATCATGATGGTTACCTCGCTACTGGTGGGAATTATGGCGGCGCCGGTCACTTCCCGGCGCCCCGGAGGGGGGAGTCATTAATTTGACACCCCCTGAAAATTCTGCTAAATGTAATTGATCCAAAATGATACTTTAGGATAGAAAACTTTTGGTTTCTCCAGAAAAGCAGGCGGGGAATCAGTTTAATGTCGTCGCAACCAGTACGCCGGAATCAGCTTGCTATTGAAATTACAGAAGCCCTGTCTGCATTAGACACCGAGGAGTTTTCTCCTAGTGAACTGATTGCCAAGCTTAGAGAACAGGATACCTGGCGGGACTATCTTCGCGATCGCAGCATACATGAACAGGCGGCGATCGTGGGCCGCTATTTGGCGGCCAATGGGGTATTGCCGTTAAAACGCGACCGTTTGCGCGGCTCGTTGTATGGCAAAGCCGAGGTGCGGCAGCAACTGGCGCAAGACCCTCCGCCGCAAGCGGTTGAACACTTTTTAGCCGGGTTGCACCTGGTCGCGTGGAAACCCGAGCCGGCGGCCGCCGCGGCCGCCATACCCGTCACCGCCGGTACGGAAAACAAACCGGAGCAGGCCTCTGCCGCCAGCGAGCCGGTCAGCGTTGAGCGTCCGGCGCCGGCGGCGGCAAAATCGCGAAAATTCAGTCCGGCGTCCACGAGCGAAACGCCGCCAGCGAGCGCGTATCCCGCCGCCGCGGCTCAAGCTTCCACGGGCAAAGCCAGTCCATCGGGGAATACGCCGCCGGTTCCGGGCGCTGCGGTTGCGGGGGTTACACCGCCGATGGTTGCCGGATGGGGGCTTCCGCCGGGGATGCCGCCACCGGGTTGGGTGCCGTTGGTGCCGGCAAACGCCTTGCCGCCTTACGCCTCCGGGCTCATGCCGGCCACGCCGGCCAGCGGTTTTTACGAGAACATGCTGGAGCCGGCCGAACCGGCGCGGCGGGAGCTGCCGCTCGCCTTTTATGGGCAGCAGATCCGCCGCCATTGGATCAAAGTGCTGGCCGCCGCCCTGCTGGTAACCGTGCTGGTGGGCATCCACATGCGCCTCATTCCCAAGGAATATGGCAGCACCGCCACGGTACGTATCTCCGCCATGCTGGCCGGCAATAGCGGATTGGTCAACAGCGGCTATTCCGGCGACTACCTGGATAATCTGCAAACGCTGATGGCGACGATCATGAGCGATGTGGTCACGCCTTCGGTGGTGGACGCGGCCGTTCGCGTCGGCAAGCTGGCTCGCGATCCCAGTATTGTGCCCAGCAGCGCCCATTACAGCCGCGAGGCGCTGGCACGGCTGGTTGGCGGCTCGGTTTCGGTCAATGCCGTACCCGGTACGCGCAACTTCCAGATCACCGCGGTGGCCGGTAATCCGGTGGCGGCGGCCAATATCGCCAATGCCATGGCCAAGGGCCTGATCGAGCATGAGTACCAGACCCGGCTCAACGCCATCACCAAGTCGAACGAGTGGATGCACACGCAACTGCTCGCCCTGAAAGCCAAGCTGGAACTGAGCCAAAAAGCGCTGGTTGATTATCAGCATCAGAAGGCGTTGTTGAATCCCACGGATCAGGACGCCCTGATGCAGCAGAGCATGCAGCTCATCAACCAGCAACTGAGCGCGATACAAGTCGAACGTTTCCGCTACCAGGCCGATTTGGCCGTGGTGAAAGGCAACAGCCTTCCCGCGCTGCTGACCACCTCCATCGCCAACTCCACCATTGGCCATTCGCTGGCCGACGCGCTAACGGCGCAACAAAAAGCGGAAACCAACTTCGATGCCGTCGAGATGTACGCCGGGCCGGCGAACCCGGCTTATATTCAGGCCCAACAACAGTTGCAGGTCGCGAATCGCCAGTTGCAGCGCATGCGGCAAGAAGCGACGGCGCAAATTCAAATGCTGTATGAAAAGGCCCGGGACCAGGAAACGCTGCTCCGCCAGGCGCTGAACTCGGGACAGTTGAAACAACGGGATTTCAACGCCAGCACGCTGGATTACAACCTGCTGCATCAGGATGTAAACAATAATCGGCAGCTTTATAACGATCTGCAGCAGCAATTCAACGCCGCCAATCTGAGCGCCAGCTTCCATGGCGAGATGCTGCGCATCGTCAATCCCGCCACTCCCAACGGCGCGCCGGTGTATCCCAACGTGCGGCGGGAAGTCATCCTGGCGTTTTTGATGTCCCTGCTGGGCGGCTGCGTGCTGGCGGTCGGCATCGGCTACCTGGACCGCAGCTTGAAAACACCCGAGGACGTCGCCCACCTGGGAGCGAACTTCCTCGGCTCGCTGCCGCTGTCCTTGGAAGCCATTTCGGTGCGCAATACCTTTTCAGGCAGCAGCCGCGATGGCGAGGCGGCCGCGCCTTCCGTCTTCGAGGAGGCCGTGCTCAGCTTGCGCACCGCGATCATGCTGGCGCCCGGAGCCTCCGAAGCGCGCACCTTTACCATTACCAGTTCAACCCCGGGCGAGGGCAAATCCACCATCCTGGCGCACATGGCCATCGCCATGTCGATGCATGGGGTCAAGACGCTGCTGCTGGATGCCGAGTTGCGCCGGCCGCAAATTCACCGCATGCTCGACGTCCCCAACCGCCAGGGCGTGAGCGAGATCTTGCGCGGCGTGGCCGAACCCGGCGAATGCATTCTGCCCACCGCCATTAACAATCTCTGGGTTCTGCCTTCCGGCGGGCGAGTAGCCAATCCCTCGCAACTGCTGCATACCGGGCTCTCCGGCTTGCTGGAGCAGTTAAAAAAGGATTACCAGATCATCTTTATCGATACCCCGCCGCTGCTGGGTTTTTCCGAAACCCTGCTGGTGGATAGCCTGGTGGATATGGTGATGGTGGTGGTGCTGGCCGGCAAGAACAAGCGCGAGCAGGTTCACGCCATGCTGCAGCAACTGCGCCGCGTCCGCGCCAATGTCATTGGCGTGGTGCTCAACCAGGTGGTGCAGAGCATGAGCCCGTATTACAGCCATTACGGGGGCAGTTATTACACCTATTCCCACGAGGACGCGCACGAGGAGAACCTTTGACGCCGGCGGCCGGCAAGGCGCAGGCCAGCCGGATCGAGTGGGGGCTGGCGCTCGGGGGCTGCGGGCTGGTGCTGGGGCTGGGATTTCCGGCGCAATGGAGTTATCTCTGGTGGCGGTGGACCAGTAGCGGCCTGCGCTCCATCGGCATGCTGCTGCCGCTCGCCGCCGCGGTGCTGGTGTGGCGAGCCTGGAAGCGGGCCACTCCCGGCGCGGGCAGCTTCTGGGGATTGCTCATCCTGCTGGCCGCATTGGCCGGGGCGCGCTGGTGGCAGCTACCGACCGGCTTGTTGATCTGGGCCGGGGTCGGCGGCCTGGTGATTTGGCTGCGCGGCTGGCGGGATTGGCGCCGCGCCTGGTTCGGATTAGGTTTATTGCTGCTGCTGAATCCGGTGCCCATGTTCCTCTCCGCCAGCGTGGACGTGCGCCTGCAGAATGGGGCGGTATGGCTGGCGCAAGCGCTGGCGAGCGTTTTGGGAATGCATCCGGTGCGGCAGAGTTTCGCCCTGAGGTTTTCCAATCATCAGACGATGTACCTGGCGAACCAGTGCGATGGCTTGCGCAGCGCGGTGGCGCTGTTCTATATCGGCCTGATTGCCGGGTACTGGCGCGGGCTGGCCTGGATGCGATGGCTGGCGATGACCGCGGCCGGAGTAGCCTTGGCGTATGGATTGAATGCGTTGCGTTTGAGCGGTATGGTGCTCTTTCATTTGGCCGCTGGCCATTGGCTGGCCTTGAATCCCTATGAGAATGTGGCCGATCACTTGTGGGGCGGCTTGTTGTTTTTTCTGGGCGCCACCGGATTCCTGCTGGTGCTGCGGTTGCAGCCAGCGCCGGTCAAGCCGCTAGCTGCCGGCGCGGCGGCAGGAGCCGCGGAATGAGAATCAAGCTGGCGATCCTGGGGGGCATGGCGGCGGCGTTGGCCTTTTGGCCGGCGCGCCAGGTTCGGCCGGTTTCGCCGCGCCTGGAGGCCTGTCTGGAAACCACCGCGCTCCCAGCCCAAATCGGCCACTATCGGCAAATGCGGCGCGAGTTCCGGCCGGTGATGGGCGGTATGGATATTTGGGCCGCTTATGCGCGGCCGGCCGCCAGGCCAATCGGCGGGACGAAACCGCGGCCGGCCGCACCCCAGGCGCAAATCTATTTGACCTACGGCGTGGGACCGCGCGCCTGGCACCCTTGGCTGCAAAGCTATCGCCTGGAAGGCTACACCGTGCTGCAGCGCCACCAGCGTTCGTTCCGTTCGGCCGGCGGGTATCGGCAGTTTGCGGTGGCCGCAATGCAAGATCAGCAGCAAAACCGCTGGTTGGAGGCGACCATGCGCTGCCAGCCGGGGCACTGTTTCGACGGTCCGTTCCAGCTTTGGCTTGCCGGATGGCGGGCGCCGTATCGCCCCACCGTGGCCGTACATGTTTCCGTTTTACTACCCTCCGGCGCGGCTTCGCCGTCCCCCGCCCTGGCCTGGTTCGACCGCCAATTATCCGATTTCATTCAAGCCTGGAGCCCGGCGCCTCTCAACGCGTGCCTGGCTCGCGAGGAGAATCCTTCATGAAGAATTGCGCCATTCGACGCCCGACCGGGGCGCGAGGAAAAAGCGGCATGAAGTCGCGGCGTTATTCCCGCCTGGCATGGCTCGCGTTCGCCCTGACTCTCAGCGTGCCGCTCGCCGCCCAACTCGCGCCTTCCAAATCCACCGGCGCCATTGGCGGCGGCTATCGGGTCGGGCGCGGTGATACCTTGAACGTGTCCGTGTTCGGCTCGCAGGAACTCTCCGGCAAGGTGCAGGTGGGCTTGCATGGGCATATCTATCTCCCGTACGATCCCGAACCCATACTGGCCACCGGGAAAACCGTGGCGCAATTGGTGCCGATCATTGAACAATCGCTCGTAGCGCATCAACTGGAGCTGCAACCCAAGGTTCTCGTCCAGATTGTTTCGGTGAAATCGCGTCCGATTATAGTGCTGGGGGCGGTGCGGCAGCCGATCACGCTGCAAGCCGTCATGCCTGTCACCCTGCGCCAGTGCCTGACCCAGGCCAGCGGGTTAACCACCCAAGCCGGCCGGTATATTTTGCTGACCACCCCCGGCCCGCAAGGCCAATTGCGCACGAGGAAGCTGCTGACGGAGCAGGTGCTGTTTTCCTCAAATCCCGCCGATAACCCCCTGCTGAGTGGCGGCGATGAGGTGCGGGTGACCTATGGCAGCCAATTCTATGTTTCCGGCGACGCCAATGCTCAAGGCGCCTTTCCCATCGACTTCAACAATCGCATGACCGTGTTGCGGGCGGTGGCTCTGATGCACGGCTGGAAGAGTAACGCCAAGCCGGAAAAAACCATCCTGGTGCGTTCCTTCCAGGGCAAGTTGCAAATCATCCATTTGAATTTGCCTGAAATCGTCGCGCAGCGGCAGGCGGACATGGCGCTGCGTCCCAATGACGTGATTTATGTGCCCACCAATGGCTTGAAAACCGTCAGTTACGCCGCGCTCACCGCGGCGCTCACCATTCTCACCACCGCCAGCGCCACTACTCTCGGCGTCCGGTTGGCCAAGTAACCCGCTGAAACTTGCGGTAAGCTTGGGTTGGCCGATGGCCCACTAATTTTTGTGCGCGGCAACGACACGTTTCTCCAGCGGCTGCAGAAGCCGGAATATTTTTTTCAACCGAAAAAACTGCTGCAACGCCTGCTGCCTGCCTCCCCGCCGGCGCCCGATTCCAGACTGATTCGACTGCCCTGGGGCATGGAGTTGCAGATAAATCCGCGCGAAGATATCGGTCACGCCATCCACTGTCTGGGAATTTACGATTTGCCGGTCAGCGAAGCGTTATGGCGCCTGCTGGAGCCCGGCGACCGCGCCCTGGATCTTGGCGCCAATCTCGGTTATATGACCGCGCTCATGGCTTTCCGGGTAGGCGCCGCCGGCCGGGTGCTGGCCTTCGAGCCGCAACCCGCGGTCTATGCCTGCCTGGCCGAAAATCTGCGCCGCTGGGAAAAAAATGGGCTGTCCGGGGTGGTTCAAGCTTATGAACTCGCCATCAGCAATATCGAAGGCTCGGTACAGTTGATCGTGCCTCCCGAGTTTGCCGCCAACCGCGGTTTAGCCCATCTCGCCCGCATGGGCGAGCCGGATGGGATACCAACTGTAACCGTTGCCGCCGCGCGGCTCGATGATCTGACCGGGCGGGACGAGTTCGCGGTGATGAAAATCGATATCGAAGGACATGAGCGCCAGGCGCTCGAAGGCGCCACCGGCCTGCTCGCCGGGCGGCGAGTGCGCCACATTATTTTCGAAGCCCAGGAGCAATATCCCAACCCGGTCTCACAATTGCTGGAAAGCTTCGGCTATGCCGTCTTCTCGCTGGGAATAAACTTCTGGGGACCGCGCCTGGAGCCGGCGTCCGTCGCCGCTTCCGGACCAGGCCGGCGCTGGCTGGCGCCCTCGATGATCGCCACGCTTGATTTGCTCGGATTGCGGCACGCCCTGGGCCCGCGTGGCTGGCGCGTGCTGCGCGGGCGCGCCCCGGGCGGAAAGGCCTAAAAAGCAAAAGCTGGCAACCGCAAGGGGTGCGAGCTTTTGGCCGCCGGCAATGCCGAATTTAATTGCGCCGCGAAGCGCGATGTACTGAAATACCAGGCAGTAACTGATTGTAAATAGGCGGCTCGGCCGCTTTTACTTTTAGGCGCCGACGCTTTCGCAAAGGTCCGGCCGAAACCGGACGCTTTGCGAATACTCATGGATGCCGAAAGTTTATCGTCGTTAATAGGCGCGGGACCTAAAAGGAATCCCGCGCTTCGGCCTGCGATTTCGGACGAAAACTGCTGTCCGACTCGGCCGTTAGCGCTGCTTGTACCTGCAAGGCGTGAGCACGTTTTTCCCCGGCTTGCGCCACTGCTCTCGGCGTCCGCTTAGCCAGGTAACTCAGCCTTATGTTATTCTCCAGGGGAAGCAGACCACGACGCCTGGCAGGGGTATATCCATGAAGCGACATATGATGGCGGCCGGGCTGCCGCTTTTTCTGGCCCTGGCTTTGGGCGCGCAACAAACGGGACAAACCGCCGCGAGTTCCAATGCCGGCCCCGGCGGTTTTATCGTCGGCTCGAACACGAGCGGCGCGGTAATGAATGGCCAGCCGCTGCTGCCCGGCACCGCGGTGCTTCCCGGCGAGAACGTCACCACTATTTCCGGCGGCACCGCCACCTTGGTCAGCACCGGAGAAAACGGCGGGGTTGTGCAATTGGGCCAGCAGACCCAGACCACGGTCGTGACCAACAGCGCCGGGCCGCAAGTGAACCTGATCCAAGGCGCGGTCCAGACCCAAGGCACCGTGCCGGTCGAAACCTGCACTTCGATGGTGACCCCGCAAAACAGTGAAACCATCGTGACCGTCAGCGCCCAGGGTTGCCAGCAATCGGGGGTGCAACAGGTTTCCGGCAATTCTAGCGTTAAAAGCCTGGGATCGGCCGGGGCCGGTTCGGCCACGGCCGGTTCGGCCTCGCAGGCGAGTTTGCATGCCGGACAGGCCGTGCAGGTGACCTCCAGTAGTATTCAATATGTGGCCACGAGTTCGAACGCAAATTCCCAATTCCCGGCGCCCAGCACAACCACCAGCGAGCAAACCAACAGCCAATCGCATTAAGCTTTAGCGGCAGGGCCGGCCCGCATTGCGGATTCCGACACATAAAGCGTTAACGGCCGAGTCGGGCAGCGGTTTTCGTCCGAAGCAATGGCGGAGAAATTGGGCGAGCGTCAGCGCCTAAAAGTAAAAGCGGCCGCGCCGCAAAATGAAAAGCTCGCGCACCGGTTGGCGCGCGAGCTTTTTTCCCTGCCGCAAGCGGCTCGGCCGCTCAATTTTTCCGGGACTTGAGTTTATAAGCTACGCCGGCGGCGGCCAGACCGAGCAGGCCCAGCGCCCAAGTGGGGGATTCCGGCGTCGGGTGACCAATATTACATCCCGGGCTCTCAACGTGTTTTTTGAGCCCGGACTGGTTGGCGCCGGATTGCGAGTTGCCCGAGCCGCCGAAGCCATAGGGCTGGGGATGGGTGAAACCAGGCGGGGTATTGACCGGCTTTGCCATTTGCAGCCAGGCGGCGGGCACGACTATCATGCTCCGGTTCGCCGGCCTGTGTGGCATGGCGGCAATGCCGGTTACGAAAAGCATGCTTAAAAACAGTTGCATGGACTCACTTCCGAACCTCACTGCATTACCCGGATGGACCTTATCCTGACAATAAAGCCGATTTTAATCAAGTTAATCTTTTACGGGTAATGCATACGGCCGCAGGCTGACGAATCCGCGCCCGGCACACTCATCAAGCCTCCAATATTCAGCTTTTTCGGGAGCATTCTGGCGGATTGATGAGGGCCGTCGAGCCAGCAACAAGACTGTCGCTGGAGAAGCGGCGCGGCCGCTCAATTTTGCCGGGGCTTGAGTTTATAAGCTACGCCGGCGGCGGCCAGACCGAGCAGGCCCAGCGCCCAAGTGGGGGATTCCGGCGTCTGTTGATGCGGCTGGCCATTATTACAAGAAGATGTCTCAACGTGTTTTTTGAGCCCGGACTGGTTGGCGCCGGATTGCGAGTTGCCCGAGCCGCCGAAGCCATAAGGCTGGGGATGATTGAAACCCGGCGGGGTATTGACCGGCTTTGCCATTTGCAGCCAGGCGGCGGGCACGACTATCATGCTCCGGTTCGCCGGCCTGGGCGGCATGGCGACGATACCGGTTACGAAAAGCATGCTTAAAAACAGTTGCATGGACTCATTTCCGAACCTCACGGCATTATCCCGATGGATTTTATTCTGGCAATAAAGCTGATTTTAATCAAGTATTCTGGCGGATTGATGAGGGCCGTCGAGCCAGCAACAAGACTGCCACTGGAAAAAAGGATCGCGCGAAGGTCCATTTATGAGTTGAACCGGCCAGTAATGGCCATGCAGAGGCGATGCATATAGTAATTCCTGGAAGCTATACAGGAGTCCCGCCAATTATTTTGTTATATATAGCTTGAATTCGTAATGCGTGTGACTCAGCGGAGTAATTCAGTTTTACATCCGACTTTGCCCGGCCGGCTAGCTTAGCTCGTAAATCCTGGTCCTCGAGCAGTTTAAGGATGGCCAGCGCCAGTGCTTCGACATCGCCCGGCGGGGTAAGCCAGCCGTTTTCGCCATGGCGAATGATTTCCGGCACGCCGCCATCATCGGCGGCAATGATGGGCTTGCCCGCCGCCATGGCTTCGATCACGACCCTGCCGAAAGGCTCGGGGCGGGTGGAGGCGTGCACCGCCAGATCCAGCGCGGCATAAGCATCGGCAATTTCCTCATCAACAAAACCGGTAAACCGCAGCGCATCGCTCAAGCCCAGCCCGGCGGCCATGCGCTCGAGTTCCTGCCGCCGGCCGCCATGGCCGGCGGTGTCGTACACATCGTCGCCGACGATCAGAAAGCGGGTATCGGGACGGACATCGAGCACGCGGCGCGCGGCTTGGATAAAAATTTCCTGCCCCTTCCAGGGCGCCAGGACGCCGATCATGCCGACCAGCGGCGCGCCCGGCCAGAGTTGATGCCGCTGCCGGAATAATTCACCCTGGCCATGGGCAAACTGTGGCAGGTTCACGCCATTGTGCGCCACTTCGATGCGGCCGCCGAGGCGCGGATAGCGCGCCTTCCAGGCCTGCGCCACCGCGTAAGAGTTGGCGACGACGCCATCGGCGCGCCTTGCGGCCGCACCCAGCAGGCGTCCGGCCTCGCCGGCCGGCGGAAAATCGCGCACATGCCATAAAAGCTTCGCGCCGCCTTTGATCCAGGCGCCCAGCAAGTGACTTTTAATGCCATTGCTGTGCACCAGCGCGAGCGGTGCGAGCGCGCGGGCGCGGGCGCGGACGCGCACGGCATAGGACGGCAATTGCGCCAGCGCCGAAATTTTCGCGGCGGCGGAGTTGGCATGATAGCGGCCGTAGCGCAACAACGCCGGGGGCCAGGGCCAAACCTCGCAGGCGATGCCCAGTCGGCGCAAGGCATTTTCCAGCAGGCCGTGATGGCCCAGCGCCGCCAGAGGCTCGAACGCCCGCCGGTCGAGCGCTTCCAGCAACCCCACCAGGCTGCGCTCGGCGCCGCCCAGGTGAGCGGAAGGATTGAGATATAGAATTCGCCTCGGTGTCATAAAGCGTGAACAGCCGGAGGTTATGGCTGTGGGCGCGAACTCAGGCGCCGTTGCGCCGCCCAGACCGCTTGCGCCGAGCGGTCCCAATTGTATTCCCGCTCCACCCGGGCCTTCCCCGCTTCTCCCAACCGGGCGCGCGCAGTGGGATTGGCCAGCAAACGCAGTAAAACTTCGGCCAATTCCCGGGGCTGGTTGGGATTGACCAGCACTCCGCTGACGCCGTCCGCAATCGCATCGGTCACGCCGCCCGAGCGGCCTCCGACCGCGGCTTTGCCGCGCGCCGCCGCTTCCAGAAACACGATGCCGAAGCCTTCCGCGCCGACGCCGCGCGGGCCGGCTTCTTCACGGCTATAGAGCAGGAACAAATCGCAGGCATCGTAGAGATCGACCAGGGTATCCGCTTCCACCCGGCCCAGCCAATGCGTCCAGCCGGCAATACCGGCGGCCCGGGCGCGGCTCTGCAATTCCGCGCGATCATCGCCTTCGCCCACCACCGCCAACCGGAAGTCCGCGCCCAGCCGGCGTAAAATTGCGCCGGCTTCGAGGGCAAGGTCCATGCCTTTGTAGCGGTCGCGGCGGGTCAGGCGGCCGACGCTCAAAATCAGGGGGGCGCGGTTCGGCGCGAGGCGCCGCCGCCAATCGGCGGCTTGCGCCGAGGGCGGGCGGCGCAGCCAGCCGGGCGGGGCTCCCAGGGGAATGATCTCGATGGGAACTCGCGGTCCGGCGAGCGTGCGTGCCGCGGCGGCGGTGTAGCGGCTATTGGCATAGATCAGGCCGGCGCCGCTCAGGCAGGCCTGGGAAGCCCGCGAAGGCCGGCGCCGCAGGATTTCTTCTCCATGCACCCAGAGCGCATAAGCATGTTCCAGCGCGGGCGCGCCGGCGGCGCGCGCGGCATATAAATTCAGAAAATGCAGGCTGACGTCGCGGGGCAGGCTGCGTAACCGCCAGCGCGCTTCCAGCGCGAACCCGGCGCGGGCCGCCAGGCTGCTCATGCCGCAGCGGGCGCGGACCACCGGCGCCGGATCGCTCGCGTCCCAGGCGGCGGCGCCGGGGTGCGCCGGCGCCAGCAAGAACGCCACATGTTCCGCCAGCCGGCTGTAAACTTCATGCGCCAGGGTTTGGATGCCGCCCCGCGCCGGCGGATAGTCGAGCGTTACCACCGCAATCCGGCCCGGGCACGCGGTGGAATCCGATGCGGGTTGAGCGCCAGCCGGTGACATGAAAGTTGAAAACGCGAAAAGCGGCTTCGCGCGCAAGGCCGCCAGCGTTCAGCCGGCCGCGGTTGGCGCGGGGACGGGCGCGAGTTGGCGTGCGGCTTCGTGCCAGGCCAGCAGGCTGGCTAATGTCCATAAATGTTGTTTGGCCGCCACCGCACCCGCCTCCGCCTGCCGGCGCAGCCACACGATGGCGTCGCCGGAGACGAGCCCTTGCCGCATCAACTCGCTTTCGGCCAGCCTGGCGGGCAGCCAGCCGCCCAGCGGCGTTTGCGGCTCCAGCCAGGCATCAAACGGCGGCCGAAAGGGCTGTTTCCGCGCGGCGCGGGTGTCGGCAGGCACCAGCCGGACGGCCAGCCGCCGCAGCACGATTTTGTTCTCGCGCCAGGTTTGTTTCAAGTGCGCCGGCAAACGTTGCGCGCTTTCCACCAGATAAGCGTCGAGATAGGGGCAACGGCCTTCAATGCTGGCCGCCATGGTGGTCTTATCGAGTTTCAGCAGCAGATCGTTGGGCATCCAGTGCATGAGGTCCCATTGCGCGGCGCGCTGCGCCGCACCGCCTGTGGCCGGCAGCGGCGGCGGCTCGCCCGCCGGCAAGCCGGGATAAAGCCGCCGGCGCGCGCTGTCCGGCAGGGCGAGAAGGGCGCGATAATTGCGCGCGTTCAGGCCGCCGCGCTGCCAATATCGCCGCCAGCGCGAGCGGTCCAGTTCGCCGCCTTCGGCGCTTCCCCAGCGCAGCCCGCTCAGCCGCTCGCCCAGTTCCAGGGCACGATAGCGGGGGTATCCCCAGAAAACCTCGTCCGCGCCTTCTCCCGACAACAACACGGGAACGCCCTGGCTGCGCGCCAGGCGCGCCACCTGAAGCGTGGGCCAGGCGGCGGCATCCGCCAGGGGTTCTTCCAGGATTCCGGCCAGCTCCATCAGTTCATCCGGCGTGGGCGGCAGGATGGCGGTGGAGTGATGCTCGAACCCCAACGCTTGCGCCAAGCGCCGCGCTTTGCCGCCTTCGTCCAGGCCGCCCGCGCCGGGAAATTCCGCCGTGAAGGTTTTCAGCGCGGCATGCCGCCGCGCCACCAGGGCCGCCAGCAGCGAAGAATCCAAGCCGCCGGAAAGCATCACCCCCACCGGCACGTCGCTGATCATGCGCAACTCGACCGACTCCTCCAGCAGCTCGCGGATGCGCGCTTCCCATTCGCCGTCCGTTCGCGCGGCGCTTTCCGGCGCGGGCAGCTCCCAGTAACGCCAGCTGCGCCACTCGCCTTCCCGCCAGATCGCGGCGTGCGCCGGCGGCAGGCGGCGGATATCGCGAAACCCGCTGCGCTCGCCGAGCACATAACGGAACCGCACAAAATCGGCCAGCGCCGCCGCGTCCGGCTCGCGGCTGATTTCCGGGACCTGCCACAACGCTTTGATTTCGGATGCGAAGGCTAGCCGCCGGCCTTGTCTCCAGTAATAGAGCGGTTTTTTTCCCAGCCGGTCGCGGGCCAGAAACAGCCATTGCCGGCGCTCATCCCAGAGCGCGAAGGCGAACATGCCGCGCAGCCGCTCCAGGCACTCCACCCCCCATTCCTCATAGGCGTGGAGCAGCGCTTCGGTGTCGGAACGTGAACGGAAACGGTAGCGGTCTTGCAGTTGCGCCCGCAGCCCGGCGGCATTATAAATTTCGCCATTGAAAGTCAGCCAGACGGTTCCCTCTTCATTGCTCATCGGCATGGCCGCCGCCGGCGACAGGTCCACGATTTTCAGCCGCCGGTTGCCCAAGCCGATATCGCCGCGGGGGGCCAGCCAAACGCCTTCCGCATCGGGGCCGCGATGCCGCAGGGCGCGATTCATCGCGGCCGCCAGTCCCGGCGCCCGCCAGCCGCAATATCCGTTAATCCCGCACATAAAAAAAACGTTCCAACAGCGCGTGAAAGCGTGAGCCCGCTGAGCGAAGACGGCTTTCAGCGACTATGTCTATAATCTTACGATCCCTGTAGGCGTGCCTGGCTGGCGCGCGCGGATTGAAAGGCAATGAGCGAAACCCGGCGGCAAGCGATCAAGCGGCATCTGTCGGCAGGCTTGATTCAGGCCCGCCATTATCGCGCGCTCGCCGCGCTCAAATTGCGCTGCCGCCGGCCCATTTCCACCGGCAGCATCCCCGCCGGCTTCGAACGGGCGGAGCTGCGCCGGCAGTTGATGCGGGCGGCGGGGGAAAAGCTTGGCTACTGCGAGCTGGATTTGGCCGCTCCGGCCTGGCTCGGCCGCTTCCAGGCTTTTTACCATGCTTACGAGGCGCTGTACCGGATCGGCCAGGGCAAAGGCAAAGCGCTGGAGCATTTTCTCGGCATGGAATTGCTCGACTTTTCCCGCGCGGCCAGATATTGCGATCTCGCTTCCGCCGCCAGTCCGTTTCAGCGCATCGCGCCGGCGGAATTTCCCGCGCTGGAATGCTGGCGGCAGGACCTGGAATACGCCACCGATCTGCCGCGGCGTACCCTGGGCGGATCCGCCGCCCGCCTGACCGCGGTACCCGACGGGTATTTCGACGCGCTCACTTTGCATAATTCCTTCGAGCATTTCGAGGGCGCGGCCGATTCGGAACTGATTCCGGAAGTGCATCGCATTCTAAGTCCCCTCGGCGCTTGCCTCATCCTTCCTTTATATATGGCGCCGGCCGATCGCATTTATTTCGACCCGCGGCGAGTGACGGCGTCTTTGCTGGAGTCCTTCGACGCGGGCGCGGAATGCATTGCGGTGAGCAATTTTGGCCAGCGGCATGCGCGTTTTTACAGCCCGCAAACCGTCCGGTCGCGCCTGTTGGCCGTGCTGCCGCCGGGCTTGCGGGCCACCGTCATCGAATTTTCCGGCGGCGAAACGGCGGCGCCCATGTATCCTCAATTCGGCTTGCTGCTCGATCGCCCCGGCTCGATCGCCCGCCTGCCCGTTCACGCTCAAGAGCGCCGCGCGGACGCGGCCCGCCGCTCCAAAATGTCCTGAAAAAATTCCAGGTGGCGCCGCGCGATTACCGGCCAGGCATAATTGCGCAATGCGCGTTCCCGGCCGGCCTGCGCCAGCTCCCGCCGCCGCCCGGAATTTTCCAGCAGCCTGCCGAGTTCCGCCCGCCAGGCAGCGGCGTCGTCTTCCGCCAGCAAACAGCCGGCCTCGCCGACCACATAGGGGATTTCGCCCGAGCGGCTGGCCATGACCGGAATGCCGCAGGCAAAGGCTTCGACCAGCATGCGGCCGAATTGTTCGCGCCAACGCGGCGTGGTCTGGCTGGGAGCGCAGAGCACATCCATGGCGTTGAGATAGCGCGGCACCTGGTCGTGGGTAATTCCGTTGGCAATACGCAGGCGTCCGGGAAACCGCCGCGCCCAAGTTTCCAGCTCCGCCTGCATCGGGCCGCCGCCGGCCAGCAATAACCGCCACGAAGCGCCGAGCTTTTCCAGTACGGAGAGCAGCAGCGGCAGCCCTTTTTCCGGCACAAACCGGCCCAAATACCCGATCACCGGCGGTCCGGCTTCATGCCAGCCCAACTCGCGCCTGACCGCCGCGCCCGCGGCCGGGTCCGGGTAGAAGCGTTCACAATCCACGCCCAGCGCGATGCGGCGGTGGGGCAGGGAGGCATATAGTTCCCGGCTGGCAAGGGTTTGGACGACGGTTTCGCCAAAACCGATCCAGCCGGCGGCGCGTTGCATCACGCGCCGTTCAAATCCGCGAAAGGGCGGGGGATAGGACTTCGCCAGATTTTGCGCGGTAGCCACGGCCAAAGCCGCGCCGGCGGGCGTGTAGCGGGCAATTTGCGCCGCCGCGCGGACATAGGGTTCCTCCCAGCAATGCACCACGTCCCAGCCTTGCGCCAGCAGCGGGCGCAATTCGCGTCCATAGCCGAACAGATGCGGCCAGCGGCCGGCATGCGTCTCCAGCGGCGCCAGGGCGCAAGCTTCGCCGGCCAGGGCTTCCAAGGCGATGGGGCGCAGGTCGCCTGGAAAAAAACGGGGCGCCGCCGCGGTCACTTCCCAGCCCTCGCCCGCGCGCGCCATCTCGTGCGCCAGGCGGCGGTTCTGCGCCACCACATAGGAATGTCCCAGGCTGAGCAGGCGAAGCTTTTTCAGCATGACGGCGCCGCCTCGGAATACGACTCCGCTTTCCGCAAAGCAATCAGCAGGTTATAGCCGGCGCGGCCCAGGTTGAGCGATAAATCCCAGCCGGAAAGGCGCTGCAGCCAACGATTGACGGGGCTGGCGTCCAGCCCCAGGCGATAGAGCGGCCAGCACAATAAATCCAGGAACGGCGTCAGGCATCCTCCCCGATAGACGTATTCCGTTTTCCAAGCGCGCGTGCCGGCGAGTTCGCGAATTTCATGCAAATGAAAGTGATCATGCCAAATCACTTCGCGCTCTCGTGTAAAGGCCCGGTCGCGCAGGCCGGTGCGGATGAGGGCGCGATAGAGCCGCGGCCAGCGAAAGCGCAGGTTGTTCGGGTCGGCCCAGGCGGTGATGCCGGCGTGAGGCGTGCTCAGCACAAATCGGCCGCCGGGTTTCAACACGCGCCAGATTTCCTCGAGTGTCGCCCGGCGTTCGCCGGGGGGAATATGCTCGAAAACCTGAATGCAGGTTACGCAGCTAAACACTTCGTCGGCGAAAGGCAGTTGATAGGAAACCGATTGGCAAGAGGCAATTTCATGCCGCGGAATTTGCCGCAAAGCCAGGAAGTTCAAGTCCACGCCGTAAGCCTGGATTTGGGGAAAACGTTCCCGCGCATAACGCAGAAAAGCGCCCGTATTGCAGCCGATATCCAAAAGCGCGCCCGCACCCGGCAAGACGTGCTCGATGGGATGCATGGGAACGCGCCAGCGCATGGAAGCCTGCAGGGGTTAGCTTTGCCCGCGGGTGAGCGGGAGGGCGCCGCCCGCCAACGCGCGCAGGCGCGCAATCGCCTGCGCGCAGGAGAAATGCGTTTGATAGTACGCGCGACCCCGCGCGCCCAGTTGGCGGCGCGAGCTGGCTTCCGCCAGGGCCCAAACCGCCGCCGACCACGCCTGCGGCGCGGCGGCCTCGAGCAACCAGACCGCCTTCGCCTCCTGCCAGAAGGGTTCGGTCAGGCTGCCGCGATTCGTCACAATCGGCCGGCCCAGCGCCAGGCCGGCCATGAGGCTGCTGCGGCGCGTGGTGACGCCATCCGGATAAGGCTGCAGCAGAAGATCGCAGGCGGCCAGGTGATTGGCCAGCTCTTGCTCGCCCAGGCCGCCGCGCGCGCTGATGCGCTCCGCCAGCCGGGGGTGGCGCTGCGTCAATCGCGCCGCAAAGGCCTCGCTGTGCCGGCCCAGCAAACACAGGCGGCCGGCGGGACGCGACGCCAGCACCTCCGGCAAAATGGCATCGAGCATGTCGCCAATCGGCGCGCCATAGGTGCCGAAGTGGCCGAGCAGAAGCTCGTCCCCGGCCGCCAGTTGGCAGCGAATTTCCCGGACGCGCCGCGCCTCGGCCTGATCCGGCAGACTGCTGGGCACCGGCAGGCAGACCGGCTGCGCGGCCGGCGCCAGTTGGCGCAGTAACGGAATCCAGGCGGAAGTCGAGACCAGCGTGAGGCGCGCCGCGCTCGCCAGCCACGCCGCCATCCGGCGATGCGCCTGCGCCAGCAGGCGAAGCCGCCAGGGCTGGCCCCGCTCCAGCGGATAGTGAACCTCATGAAACATGACCGCCATGGCCGCGCCGGGTTCGTGCGCCAATCGCCAGGCCATCGGCAGATTCATCGCCTTCCAGCCGAACGCATAAGGCGTGTACTCGACGAGCAGGCTGTCGGGCGGGCGCGCGCGCAGGATGCGCCGCAGTTGCGCCTGCCCGCGCCAACTAAAGCCGCCCTTCAACGGGTAAAGTTCCACGCCCTCATCCGCGGGCAATTCGGCGGGGGGCGCCGCGGCAAGCTCGGGCGCGATGACCGTGACCGCATCGCCCGCTTGCGCCAGGCCGCGCGCCAGGGTGCGCGTATATTCGGCGACGCCGCCCGGTTGCGGCGGATATTCGCCCGTCAAAATGATCCAACGCATGGGAAATGCCGAGCAAGCGGGCGCGGCGGCGAAGAGGGAACGAATTTCGAGCCGCGGCCGGCTTTTCAGGCGGCGGTGGCTTGGATAAATGCTTGCGCCATGGCGGTCCAATCGTGCCGCCGCAGGCTTTCGCTGAATTCGGCCAGCCGGTCCGGCCAGGTGGCGGCCTGGCGGCGCCAGCCATAGAGGGCGCCCACCAGGCATTCGGGAATTTCCGTATCGGGCAGCAACAATTCACGCAAGGCGGGCGGATAGCGTTCCGCCACGCCGGCGTTTTCGCTGACCAGCGCCGGCAGCCCGCGGCAGAGCGCTTCTTGAACCGCCAGCCCGTAAGCTTCATAGCGCACCGGGGCGATGAGCACGTCGGCGGCGGCCAGCAGGCGGGAAATATCCTGTCGAAAACCGAGCAAATCGATCTGGCCGCTCATGCCCTCCGCCCGCACCCGTTGCCGCCAGTATTCCAGGTCGGCGCCGCGGCCGGCGGCGCGCAGGTCCACATCCCAGGCCGGATCGAGGCAGAGCAGCCGCCAGACTTCATAGAGGCGGTCGAAGCCCTTGCGGTTATCGCCCAGCGCGCCGATAAACAGCGCCTGCGGCCGATCCTCCGGCCAGCCCAGCTCGCGCCGCGCCGCGCTGTGTTCGGCGGCGTTGCGGCCGGTGAACGCCGGGTCGCAGCCGTAATAGACGACCTGGATCCGTTCCGGCTCGAGCCCCAGCCGTTCGACCAGGTCCCGGCGGGTACGTTGCGAATTGGCAACGATGTGGCGCGCCGGGGCCAGGCAACGGCGTTCGTCGAGGAGAAATCGGCGGTGTTTCCAGCCCTGCCATATACGGCGCAAGCGGTTCTGCGCCGGTGCGGCATATGCCGCATGCACATAATGCACCCAGTTGATATCGTTCCCACGGCAATTGCCGCCATTGACGATGACCCGTCCCCCGCGCGCGGTAATGCGGCTCGCCCAACGCTGCCCGGCGCGCTCCAGCGCTGCCTTGCCCAGCCAGGGCCGGTCCAGCGGACGCGCGACCGGATGAAAGTGCACCGCCGGATGCGCCGCCAGCTGGTCTTCCACCCGATGCGCCACCAGGTGGACTTCCGCTCCCGGCAGCCCGGCCAAATAGCTGGCCAGGGCGTGATTGGGGTGGTCCATGCCGCCGTGCGGCCGGAAATCCCCGCTCACCAGCAGGTAAAGTGGCATGGTTAGGGGTGTATCCAACGGCGCCAGGCGAGCTGCTGCTCGGGGGTGGCGGGCAGGGCATGAAGCGCGGGCGCGGCGGCCGGACCCGGCGCGCGGCGCGAATCCAGCCAGGCGGTGAAGATGACCGCGTTTAAAAACCAGAACATCATGCCCGACTGGCCCGCGAAAAAAGTGTAATCGAAGGTGTCGGCCAGGCAGGCGATGTTATAGGCCAGCACGATCATGGCCCAGAAACGCAGGTCGCGGCCGGAGCGGCGCTCCGACAGGATGATTCTTACCATGGTAAGAATCGCCAGCAGGATGGCCAGAGTGTAGCAAGCCATCAAAGGAATGCCGCCGTCGAACAGCCAGGCGGTCCACTGAATTTCCACATATAACGGCAAGCTGCGGGGATTGGTTTTCGTGCCGAAGTAATAGTTCATCATTCCCCAGCGGCCCAAGCCGGCGCCGAAGGGGTATTTCTTCAGGTCCACTTGAAAAGTCGAGCGCAGGAATTGTCCCCGGTCCACTTCATAGAGGTTTTGGCCCTGATAGTTTTGTCCCAGCGTTTCCAACCGCTGCAGCGCCTGCTGGCCGCCCACGCTCAAGGCCCAACTGATGCTGGCCCCGGTCAGCACGCTGAGAATCGCCATCCATCGCAACAATCGCATCCATTCCCGGCGCCAGGCCAGCGCCACCGCCAGCACGATCAACATGATCAGCAACATGACCATGACCGAGCGGATTTGCGCCAGAATCACGCAGACAATGCCCACGCTCATGCTGGCAAAGCACAACATGCGCAGCCAGAACGGGGATTTGGTCAACAGCACGCCCAAGCTGAACAGGATGGCCCACAATCCCGCCAGGCCGGCGCCGCCTGGCGTGTCGGTCAGTCCCATGGGCCGGAATACCCGCTGGCCATTCGCCAGGTGGATCATTAAACCTTGCACATTCGGTCCCAGGCTGGCGATGATGGGCGAGAGTGGGGGTTGAAACCGGCCGGGGAAATACATTTGCAGCACGCCGATCGCGGAGCTCAAGGAATAAAACAGCCAGAGCAAGAGGAGAGCGGCGCGCAGGTTTCGCTCCCGCACCTGCAGGCGCGGCACCCAGAGCAGCGGCGAGAGAATGGCCAAATACATGCCAAACTGCGCCAGGCCGGAAAGCATGGTGTTGGTCTGGGGATGAAATAATTCGAAGGCCAGGAGGATCATCACCCACAGCAGCGGCAGCGCCGCGGGATGCCGTCGTCCCCGCCACGGCAATAGGATCAGCAGCAACAGGCTGGTGCCGAAGGTGGCAAAACGCAGCAGCACGCGCGAAAATCCCGCGCCGCCGCTCAACAACAACAGGCGGGTCACGATCTCCGCCAAAACGAAGGCCGAGAGTATCCATCGCAGTTGAAGAGGGTGCTTGGCCGGCGCGTTCATCGGGAAATCGGGTTTCATGATGCCGTCTTGGCCTTCGGCATGGATGCGAAAGGCAAGAGGTAATGATATAGCTGCTCCGCCTGCGTGGCCGCGTCCGTGAGTTGGCGGGCGCGTCGCGCGCCATTTTGCCCAAGTTGCAACCGCAGTGCGGGTGCGCGCCATAGCCGCTCCAGCGCCTGCGCCAGCGCCGGCGGTTCTCCGGGCGGGACCAGCAGGCCGGTTTCGCCGCCGGCCAGAATCTCCGCCGGGCCGCCGAGATCGCTGGCAATCACCGGCAAGCGGTGGGCCAGCGCTTCGATCACGCTCCAGGCCATCGCATCGGGCTTGAGGTTCGGTTGGCAAAACACATCCGCGGCGGACATGACCGCGCCCAGATCGGCACGCATCCCCAGCCAGCGCAAACGCGGCGCGATCCCCCGCCGATGCGCCTGCTCCTCCAAAGCTTGCCGGTAGCGCGCTTCCCGCGGGCGTTGCGCCGCGCCGGCAATCCAGGCCGTCCAGTCAAGTTCGGGCGGCAGCGCCGCCAAGGCTTGCAGCAGCACCCGATGTCCCTTCATCGGCTCCAGGCGTCCGGCAATCAAAATCACCAGGCTCTCCGGTGTGGTTTGCCAGCGCCGGCGCTGGCGGCCGCGTTCATTCTCGTCCAATGCCGGCGGCGGCATCATGGGCGGATACCACACTTCGATCTGGCTGGCCGGCAGCCAACGGCGCCAGGCCGCGGCGGTATAGCGGCTATTCGCCAGCGCCAGTTGCGGCGGGTTGCGGATCACGCGGCGGTCCAGCCAGTGCCGGCCGTCGGCGATGTCGTGGGCGGCCCAGAGCCGCGGCAAGCCGCAAGCTTTGACCGCCGGCGCCAGCGCGGCATAGGGCCAACTGGCATGCAGCAACACGGCGTCGTAATGCCGGGTTGCCAGCAGCCGGCATAACCGCCGCCGCGCGCTCCATACGCTCCATGGACGGCTGAAACGCACCGGCCCCAAGGCATGGCAAACGGCGCCGGCGGCTTCCAACCCGGACCAGAGGTGTCCCGGAAAACAGAGCGCGAATTCATGCTGGTGCGCCGGCGCGGCCGAACTCAGCTCCCGGCTCCGGGCTTGAAACTCCGCCAGGTTCAAAAGCGTGCGCTCGATGCCGCCCCACAGATTCCCGGAATAGGCGTGCAGGATTTCCATAAGCGTTAACGGCCGAGAAGCGTTAACGGCCGAGTCGGATCGCGGTGGATGTCATGGGCAATTTTGCCGAAGCGGTCGAGCCGCAAACTAAGCGCGGCCGAGCCGCGTCGAAGCTGCGATTCTATGACGGGTCGCCGGCGGCGGGTCGTTTTTCTTTTTCGGCCAGCGCCTGCCAATAACACTGCAGCACCCGCTGCGCCATGATTTCCTGGGTGAACTCCCGTTGCGCCCGTTCGCGTCCCCTGGCGCCCAGTTGCCGCCGCAGCTCGCCGTCTTGCCAGAGGCGCAGCGCCGCGGCCGCCAGCGCGCCGGGATCTTTGGCGGGCACCGTCAAGCCGCTTTCCTCGTGCGGCGAAACCCAATTGACGCCCGAGCCGGCGATGCCGGCGTTGATCAAAGGGCAGCCGCTGGCCATGGCCTCGATTTGCACCAGCCCGAAGCCTTCGCTGCGCGCATGGCTGGGAAACCAGAAGGCGGTCGCGGCGGCGTAAGCGCCCGCCAAAAAGTCCTCCTCGACTTGTCCGGCCCAGATCACCCGGGTCTCGACGCCGCTGCGCCGCGCCAGGCGGCGCAGCCGGGCTTCGAGCGGCCCGGTGCCGATGATCAACAGCTTGCCCGGACAGTGCGCCAGCGCCCGGATCGCCGTGTCCAGCCCTTTGTAATACACCAGCCGGCCCACGAAAAGCCATAGCGGCTCGCCCTGCTCGGCGCGCAGCCGTTGGCTCCAGGCGCGGGCGGCGGCATTGGGCTGGAGAAAGGGCGCCAGTTGCGCCCCTAACGGCAATACCATGGTTTTGCCGGCAAAGCGGCGCAGCAGGGGCGAATGGCGAATGTAGTTGGGCGAGCTGGCCAGAATGGCGGCCGCGCGCGCCAGCGTGGCGCGCTCCAGCGGCGCCAGCGGAATGTGCAACCAGCGCTGGCGAATGATGTCGCTGTGATGGGTCACGATCAGCGCGCCCGCCGGCCGGGCCAGCAGCCACGCGATCTGCATGCTGGGGTTGGGCAGGTGCAGATGCACGATATCGGCGGTCATTTCGTGGCGCAGCCAAGCATTCATCTCCGGCGACCATTGCGCGTGATTGAGCCGCAGGCGCGGAGTTACCCGCGCCACCTGCACGCCCTGGTCATCTTCCCAACGCAGGCCCGGAACGCCGCCGTCGCGGTGTTCAATGGCGATGACCTGCACGCGCATCTTGGCGGCAGCCTGCAGCCGCGCCAGCGTCTGCACATGGCTCTCGATTCCGCCGCGCGCCGGAGGATAGTATTTGGCCAGATGACAAATTTGCACGGGGGGAACCGTTGGATAACGCGCCGGGCCCGGGCCGCGGGCGCCAAGCCTTAACGGCCGGGTTGGCCGGGCCGCCGCCGGGTGGGCCGGCGGCAAAAACCGCCGGGGGAACTCGCGTTCCCGTATGGATGTACACCTCCGGCCTGTAAGACCCATAACAGAGACACCCAAAGAAGTCAATGAGATACGGTTGTGAGTGGACGCATGTCATCGGGCCGCTTTGCGGTTAAATAGGTGCTCGATGGGGCGAGCGTCAGCGCCTGCAAGTAAAAGCGGCCGGGCCGCACGGATCATAATCATGGATATGGTATCGGTGGCCCAGTCTTTTTCGGGAGCTGTCCTGGCGGCGGGTTTAATCTTCGGCGCCGGCTGCGCCACCCGCGTCCATTTGCCTGCCGGCAGCCGGCCGGCCGGGCATCTGCGCCTTTATGGCTCGCCCGATTATCGCCGTATTTTGACCGGCCGTTGGCGGATTCTCGACATCCGCCCCGGAGATCGCAGCCTGGAAGCCGAGCCCAATATTTTTCGCCGCTATGCCCAGATTGCCGGCATCAAGCGCTGGACCACCTTGACCTTCCTGCCATCCGGCGGCCTCGTGCTGGAAGCGCCCGGGCAGCGCATCCGGCTGGATTTTCAAATTGAAGGCAATGAGCTGCGCATCGGCTCCGCCGCCGGCATCGAGCAAGACGATTGGGAGCTGGCGTATGTGAAGGGCGTGCTATATCTGCGTTCGCTGGTGGATTCCGCCACGCTGCGCTTGCGCCGCGCCGCCGCCGCGCACCCGTAACGCCGAACCCTGGAAACGCAACGCCGAAGCCTGGAAACGCGGGCCTCTCGCCCGCGCGTTTGAATGTTGCTTTTATCGGCTGTGGCGACAGCCCGTTTGTCCGCCGCGCGGCGGCCCGGCGGCTGGCGTTTAGCTTGCAAGCGGCCGCGCCGCCGATTTCGTGAAGGCGTGAAGGGCGCCTTTGGAGCATCGCCGAGCATTATGCAATTTCGAAGAAATTGCTCGAGAAATGCCAGCGGGCTAGGCGAGGCTGATCGCCTCGCTCTTTCGCGACGGCAACAGTTCTTGCAGCCTGAGATTCAGCTCGGGGCTGGCGCCGCGGTGCAGGCCGCATTCCTTGGAGCTTATCTCCCACCACCAGCGCCCTAGGCGCTCGTTCTCCCCCGGACGCAGAGCGCGCGTGCAGGGCGCGCAGCCGAGGCTGGCGTAGCCGCGCGCATACAGGGGATGCCGGGGCAATCCGCGCCTTAAGGTATAGCGTTCCACCTGCTCGGCGCTCCAATCGGCCAGCGGCGCCAGTTTCCATGCTCCGGCCGTTTCCGGGTCGGGTTGCAGCTTGGGCGTGCGCCGCCGCGCCGGGCTCTGCTCCCGCCGCAAGCCGCTGATCCAGGCCGCCGGCGCCGGGCCCCAGCGGCCCGCCAGCACCGCTTGCCAGGGCCGCACTTTGCGAATCTGGCAGCACAGCTCGCGCTCCACCTGGCCGGCGCGAAAGCCATTCACGCCCTGCCGCTCCGTCAGCCGGCGCAGCTCGCCCGCATCCGGATAAATCACCTCGATCCGCACCCCAAAATGGCCTTCGACCTGTTCCAGGAAGGCATGGGTCTCATCCGGCAGGCGCCCGGTATCGAGCGTCAGCACGCGCACTGCGGGAAAGATGCGGCGGCACAAATCCAGCAGCACGAGGCCTTCCGATTGCAGCGCGGTGCACAACACCAGGGCGCGTCCCCAATGCGCAAACGCCGCCGTGAGCAATGCCTCCGCCGGCAGGCTTTCCGCCGCGGCCAGCGCCGCCGGCGGCTTTGGGGCTGGCGCCGTTCGAGTTCGTTCCATCGGTTCGCATGGCATGCTGTGGAGCCCTCCGAAAATGAAAACGGCCCGTCGCGCGGGGCGAAACAGGCCGTTTGGGACTGAAGACCGGAACTTAAGCGAGCTGTGTTTAGCCGCCGCTCCAGCCATCCCCGCCGGCCATGGCCGGACAACAACAAGCCTGGAGATGGAGTTCGCGGCGCCGCATATGCTTCATTTCAGCCTAGCATGCGGCCGCCAAGCGCCCCATCGGAATTTTGAATGGCGGCTATTCAAGCGGGAGATGCGGGGCAGGCGGCGCTCTGGCCCAAGCCGGCTGCTTTGGTTTTGCTGGGTTTTGAGGGGATTGGGGGAAGGCGTATGTCACAATCACGCCACAATCGGTTTAAAACTTCTTCGGTATTCCCGCCTGCTTTAAAACCCCATTGGCCGTATGACGAGAAAGAATTTTTTGATCCATGGGGAAATGCAACTTGCTGATCGGGCTGTACCAGATTTCATGATCGCCTTTCCTTGGCGGATAAAATTACAGCCGTTTTCTTGAAGTATTCGTTTCAACTCCGGCGTATAGCTCGCCATGAAGCTTTAGCTGCGCACCAATTCCTGATATTCCGCCATTAGCTGTATGGGAATTTCAACACTCTTCCGCCCTGCGGGAATTCGGCCGTTGGCTTCGAGCAGTTCCGGAATCAAAATATCCAGCTTGGCTTTGAGTCCGTCCAGACTCGCGGCTTCGGCAACCAGGCCGGGAACTTCCTCGCTTTCCGCGACCCAGACCCGGGCCTCATTGTCCCAAATTGCCTTGATATGGTACATCGTTCCTCAAACCTTATAGTCATGCCGATTATACGCGATTGAGTTGGGATCGAAGTGCATGGCGCTTGCATTTTGCTGGCTACTCCAGCGGCATTCCAGCCCGAGGGTTGGCTGGATTTCGCCGCCAGAAGCGTTAACGGCTGAGTCGGACAGCAGTTTTCGTCAACTTGGCAATTTCGAAGAAATTGCCTCAAGCCATGTCCGCAGGCCGAAGCGCGGGGTTCCGGTTTAGGACCCGCGCCTATTAACGACGATAAACTGTCGGCATCCATGAGTATTCGCCCTGTGTCCGGTTTCGGCCGGACCTTGGCGAAAGCGTCAGCGCCTAAACGTAAAAGCGGCCGAGCCGCCGCGATTTCCCAGCGTCCAGGTTCCAGCTTAAGTAGCGGTTCGGCATCGGAGGCACTTCAGACTGCTCAGCATGCAGTGCGAAAAATATTGGAAACTACCCAGCCGCAATGCGCTCTATCGAAATTTTGCAGGGAAGGCATTCAAGCGGGACAGGCGGCGCTTGGCGCCGGCGCTGGTGGGGCCACCTGGATTCGAACCAGGAACCAACGGATTATGAGTTGCCTGATAGAGTATCCCGGTGGCGGCCCTAAACCCCAACCAAACCAGGGATTTAACCCCATTTCCGCCCGCACGGAAGGAGTTCCCGGCTGCGTTGGTTTTGTTGGGTTTTGAGGGGTTTGCGGGACGGCGTATGTCACAATTACGTCACAAAAATGATTTTTTTTTATAATAATTGTAGTTTGACAATTTTAATGAAGAAAAATGCACCAACTGGTACATGTGCCTTATGTGGGCACTTTGAAATATTGCGTAATAGTCATTTTCTTCCTGCAGGGTTTTATCGTCGAATGAACATGCCGGGCTTGATTACAACTCATTCGGTTCGTACTACATCTCGACAAACTCGCGCTTATATTTTATGCGTAGATTGCGAACATCGTTTTGATAAAAGCGGAGAAGATTATGTGTTAAAAAATGCGGCCAATTGGAAAACGGGTGTTTTTCCATTACTTGAACGACTTCGAGTCGCGAAGCCTGATATAAAAACAAAAAATATGCTTGGTTATTCAGGGCTTTCTTTAAATATTGATACAGAAAAATGGCATATTTTGCTATTAGCTATATATGGCGGGCTGCAATACGTCAATGGCGAATGCCTGTACCACCATATAATTCAGTTAAGCTCGATTTAGGGCCATGGGAAGAAAAGTTTCGCAAATATTTGCTTGGGGAAACATCATTTCCGAATGAAGCAAAAATTTGGGCAGTAGTATGTGAAGATAAATTAGGTCAGGGTTGTTGCACTCTTCCTTCGCTTGCTTTAAAACGCCCGCCCTATGTATATGGTTTTATTGCTCTTGGATTATTTTTCAAAGTATTTTTGGGTTATGTCAGTCCAAATGAAGTGTGTTGTGTTTCATCATCTAAAAAGCTGATTTGGGTCGCAAATTGCGAACAGGAGATAGCTGAAATAGCTTCCCGTATTAATATGATTCGTAAAGATAATTTTGCTTAATTATATTAAAGGTTGATTATATGAGTCAAAATAAAGGGATTTGAAATAGAAAAATAGATGAATTAATTAGTAATTATGAATATAAATGTTGTAATATACCACGAAGTTTTATTAAAATATCACGGGCTTGAGATAACTCTGTTATATTACGATGCACCGCATTTCTTCCGGTGAGTCTTATTTCTGTAGAGCATGATTTAATAGTTTGATCTATAATATTTTTATTATATGCTGTTTCAATAAGCGTATATAAGGTTGTATCATCATTTAATTCGGGGATTTTATCTTTTAATGCTTGTTCTAATGTCGAACGGCAAAGCACTATTGATGCTTGTGGTAAGCCTAATATATAAGTCCTAACTGCTTCTTTGAGAAATGAATTTACAATATTTGGTGCTTTAATAGAGCTTTCTATGCTGGATAGATCGAGTATTCTCATCACATAGCATGGAATATCATGAATGAATTTATTGCATAAGTAATCGTTTATCATATGTATTGTTGGATCGGGTAATTCTTTGATAAATTGTTCAAATTTATAAAATGATTTACCGCTAATATTTTCTCTTGAAAATATAATTAATTCAATTATATTCATTATGTATTTTCTGTCTTCTGCTGATATTTGATGATAATAGTCAGCATCATCTTGTCCTCTTTGACTGATAAAATCTTGAATACTTTCCGAAAGCCATGGATCGCGTTTCATAATATTCCATTAGCAATATAAAATAATGAGAGATTGGATAAATTATTAGGGTGTAAAGATTCAAAAAGTTCCTGTGTGATCTTCTGATATTTCCAGTTCATGCCGGTCAATTGCGTGGCGTTTTCGCACCACATATCCGCCGCTGCGTCCTTGCGCGGTACTTCGGACGTTTCCTGGCCCTTGGTTTCCAAAAGCCAGTATGTGCCTTGCGTGTCCACGGCCACGAAATCGGGATAATAATAGCGCAGATTCATGGCCGAGTCAGTATATTCGATGGAAAAACCAAAGACTTGCGGCAGCTTTGAAAATGCCTGGACATCGGGCGCATTGTCCAGGAACTTGGCGAAATCGCGCTCAAAATTGTTGTCGCAGGCGACCAGGTTAAAAATGCATTTCCGGCCTTCCCAGACGGGCCGCGACCAAGGGAAGGGCTGGCAGGTGGAGAGCATGCGGCCTGGCGTCATCAACTGCGGTTCCTGCGGCTCGATAGTCAACCCTAGCAGGGCTTTTTTGAACACATCCACGCAGACATAATGCGCAATGGCCGTGCTCATGGCTTTAACCGTGGCAGGGTCGTCCAGACTGACAGGATGGCCGAACGCCTTGGCTTCAAAAAACTCCCGCACCTTGGGCGCTATCGCTGCGAATTGCGCCGGATATTTGACTTCCTGCGCAATGCGGCGGGCATAGAAACCGATCACTTCCTCGCGCACGTCACAAATACGTCACAAACGGCGGGCGCGGCGCGGGAGGTGCTGATGTAAACGATTGATTTTAAATGGTGGGGCCACCTGGATTCGAACCAGGAACCAACGGATTATGAGTCCGCTGCTCTGACCGTTGAGCTATGGCCCCGCAACTGCAACGCCATGCAATGGCGCCTGCATTAAATTATCCGATATTACGCCGCAATCGAGAGCGGCAGAATCGGTCGACTTGGATGGTTTCGAGTTAAATTTACCATTCGATGTTGACCATGCCGGATTCAGCCATTGAGGATAAACTGTTGTCTATCCGCGCTGCCTGCGCGCGGGTGCTCATGAAATTCTCCTGGTGGCCGGTTTCTTGAGTCGGAAAACCCAAAAGATCCTATCACTCGGAGCTTCGTGGGCGCCTCTCAGGCGGTTGGCGCCGGTCGGGCTTCGCCCTCCCTTCGCCAGCCGCTGTGTAGCACTCAAACAGTCCGCTCATCTCCCGCCAAGTTCATATGAGCTGGTCTCATTCTCATTGACACGCACCGCCGCTCCTCCGTGCGGGATATCATTACCTGACGCAAAGATTAAAAAGCTTTTTCCTCCTTTTTGGGCGGATTGATCCAGACCTGGGTAGGTAATTCCGGCGGGCGCGGCGCCCGCCGGACAAAACGTTCTGAATGGGCCAAGTAAGCGGCATCCAAAACCGATTGCCGTTGAACCAGGAGCTTGGGCGCCTGCCTGTAATGCACGGATTCGGCTTGATCGAGCATTCCCGCGTTTTTGCCCTAAGTGGTCACCTTAAAACCGGCCAGTGAGGGTCACCTCAAAACTGGCCATTTTATCCCGCCGCCAGGACGGATTTATTAACCCGCAGCCGGTTTTCCGGCGGCGGTGGTTGGTGGCAAGGCGGAATTTGTGTATGATGCAAACTTCCTTGCGTGGCGCGGTTTTTGCTTAGTATTTGATTTCGATCGAGCCGCCAAACCCGGCTTCGAACGAGACTCATCCCCCCGTGCGAATATTAGCGCTCATTGCCGACCGTCCCACGCCGCCGATTGGCGGCGCCCGGGTGCGGAATTATTATTTATGGCCGGCGTTGCAGGCGCTCGGCGTCGAGGTTCAAGTGCTCGGCTACGATGTGTCGCCCGGCCCCGCTTCCGCGCCGGCCTCCGGACCGCCTGGCGTGCCGGGCGAGTTTTTCACGCGCGAGCGCCAATCGCTGCCGGCGCGTGCCTGGAACGCCGCGCGGCATAGTTATCACGTATGGCCGCGCTCGCAGGCTCTGGCCGCCCGCGTGGATGCGCTGGCCGCCGCCTGGCGGCCGGAGGTGATTCACGCCGAGGAGTTGCGCATGGGCTTTTACCTGCCCCGCAGCCGCTCCCAAGCCTTCCGGGCGGCGCAGACGCTGACTTTGCATAACGTGGAATCCGGGCTGCACCGCCGGCTGGGCAGCGCCCCCATTTCCGCCGCCGCCGCCCTCATCAACCGCCTGCACCAGCGCTCGCTGGAAACTTATGAACGCCGGATGATCTCGCTCGTCGATCGGGCTTTTGCGTTTTCGCCCGCCGACCTGGAGCGTTATCGCGCGCTTTATCCCCGGGCGAACTGGGCGCTGACCCGCAATGGCGCCCAGGCGCGCCCGCTGCGGCCGCCGCCGCAAGTGGCGGCCGCCAAACTGTTGTTTGTCGGTTCGCTGTCCTGGACGCCCAATGTGCGCGGCCTGTTCTGGCTGCTCGACCAGGTGCTGCCGCGTCTGGCGCCCGGCGTCGCCTTGACCGTCGCCGGCAGCGGCGCCGGCCCGGAGTTGCGCCGCCGTCTGGCCGCCGCCGGGGCGGTCTTGCTCGACACTCCCGCGGATTTAACGCCGGTGTATGCCGCGCATGCGCTCTGCATTGCGCCTTTGTTTGAAGGCAGCGGCACCCGGGGCAAGATTCTCGAAGCCTGCGCCTACGAGCGCCTGGTGGTGACCACTTCGCTCGGCCTGGAAGGCCTCGACCTGCGCCCCGGTATAGAGGGCGTGGTCCTTGCCGACAATGCCGAATCGTTTGCCGGCGAGTTGCGCCGCTGGCTGGCGGATACGGAGTCTCGCGCGCGCCTGGCGCAAGCCGGACGCCAGGCCGTGCTCGCGCGTTATGACTGGTCCGTGGTCGCCGCCGAACTGTTGCAGCATTGGCGGGAATTAGTCCGCTTGAAGCAGGCCGCGCGTCATCTGCTTTAAATTATGGAATCCGCGCATGAGTGATAAGTCAACGGTATGATTGCGCCGGGGCTTGCTTGGAACCGCCTTACGCGTTAAGCGTTAACGGCCGCGTCGGGCCGTGGTTTTCCGCAGCCGCTTGAGTAAAAAAAACCGCCGGCGTTAGCCGGCGGTTTTCCTCGATTGAAATTGGCGAAGGTTTAATGCCGGCCATGCGGATGCCAGTTCCCCCCGCGCGCGCGTCCTCCGCGATATGCCGGCCGGGCGTAGCCGCGCTGCGGCCGGGCGTAGCCGCGCTGCGGCCGGGCGTAACCGCGCTGGGGCCGGGCGTAACCGCGCTGGGGCCGGGCGTAGCCGCGCTGAGGCCGGGCATAGCCGCGCTGCGCGGGATAGCGGTTGACCTGCCGGCTTCCGAACTGTCCGTTCTGCCGCCCGAAGCCCCCGCTATGGCTGGGCGCGCGTGGCCGGGCGTAGCGGCGCGAACCGGAACTGCGCGGCTGCCCGCGCGTGAATCGCCCGTGGCCGGCTGGGGCGCCATAGGCCGGGCGGTTGCCCCAGCCGCGGTGGGCTTGTCCGCGGGCGGGAGCGTGCCCGGGGCGGGCGTTTTGAAACGAGCGCCAGGAATTTCCGCGCGCCGGCATCTGGCCGCGCGCCGGCCTGCCTGGACGCGCGCCCGCACCCTGCGGCGAGAATCGTCCCCACCTCCGTTGCGCGGCGGGTCCGGAAAAGCCGCGGATTGGCCCCGGCCGGCTCATTGCGGCCACCGGCGGATGGCCATGATTGAAGCTGACGCGCTGCGCGCGCGCCTGGCCGGCCAGCCGCACTTGCCGCGCCTGTTCCGGGGTGGCGCCAAAGCGCCGGTGTTGCTCCGCCCGCATCTGCCCCCGCGTAGGACGCGCCATGATGCCCCCCGGGCCGTTAAAGCTGATGCGCCGCTGGTTGAACTCGCGCCGGTCCACTCGCCGGTAATAAACGTCGTGGATTTCCCGGTCGTCGAGGCGATTCACCGCCCGGTTGTAAAAGAAGCGGTCGTGATCCCAGTAACCGCCGACATACCCGTATCCGAAATAACCGTAGCCATAATCTATGCCGCCATAAAAGCCGACGCGGGGACCCCAATAACCGGCATGCCAGTAGTAGTCGTCGTCATCCCTGCGGCCCCACCAGCCCGGCGTCCACAGCAGCCCCGGTTCCGGCGCCATCATCCACGCCCCCGGCACCCAGTAATATCCATACGGCCCCCAGGCCCAATACCCCGGGACCCAGATCAAATTCGGTCCGGGACACGGCGGTTGCACATACATCGGCAGCGGCGGCGGACCGATTTGGATGCCGATGCCAATCGAGACTTGCGCCGGCAGGCTGAGGCTCAGCGCCAGCGGAGCCATCAGCAACATCAGCACGGCCAGCCAGCGGTAATGCTTGCTTTTCATATCGCCTCCTCGGAGCCCGTGCTCCTGAGCCGAACAGCGTTACACCTGCAATCGTTGGCCCATCCTGCAAACTCCCCGTGAAAGGTTGCATTTACGTTTGCGGCGCCCGCCCCCGCCTGAGCAATTCTTTCCAGTTACGGGAAAGAATGAAACATTCAGACTTAAAATAAAATGAATGCCGGCGCGGCTTTAGCCGGCATGAAACTTAAATTCAGCTTAGTGCCGGTTATAGACGCGGCTGGTTTCTCAGTTGGAATGCGTGCCGGCGGGCGCGGGAGCGTGTTGCTGCCGCCATTGAGCGAGCAGTTGCTCCATCGCCGCGGAGAAGCGGTCCACTTCATCAAAACTGTTGTACACGTTCGGGGTGACGCGCGTGCCGCGAAATTCCGGGTGCGTGATCTCCTGCACCAGGATTTTGTATTGCTTCCAAAGCTGGGTCTGCATCCAGTTCGGGTCCACGCCGGGAAAATCGATGGTGGCGACCCCGCAGGAATGCTCGCGGCAGGATTGCGCCAGCAGCCGCGCCCCGGGTTGCCGCAGCAGGCGGTCGGCCCAGCGCATTTTCAAGGCTTGCAACCGCGCGGCCTTGCGTTCGTGCCCGAGCGCGTCGTAGAAATCGAGCGCCTCGAGAATGGCATTGTGCGGCGCCGCCGGATGCGTGCCGATTTCCTCGAATTTGCGGATGTTTTTATCCTCTCCCGGCCACTCCCCGAACAGCGGCCAGGTATGTTCGATCAGCGGCCGGCGCACATAGAGCACGCCGGTGCCGATGGGCGCCGAAAGCCATTTGTGCAGGCTGGCGCCATAGTAGTCGCAGCCCAGCTCGGCCAGCGTGAAGGGAAAGTGCGCGATCGCGTGCGCGCCGTCGACAATGCTCAGCAACCGGTGCTGCCGCGCCAGCGCGCACAGTTGCGCTACCGGCAGAATTTCTCCCGTCAGGTTGATGACGTGGCAGCAATGCAGCACCCGGGTGCGCGGGGTGATGGCGCGGCGGTAGGTCTCCACCACGTCCGCCGCCCGCTGCACCGGCACCTTCAGCGAAAGTTGCTTGACCACGATGCCCTCGCGCCGCTGGCGCTGCAGCCAGGTGTTGATCATGCGCGGATAATCCTGGTTCGTGATCAGCACCTCGTCGCCGGGCTTCAGGTTCAGTCCCAGCTCGGCCGTTTCCAGCGATTCGGTGGCGTTGCGGGTAATGGCGATCTCTTCGGCGTCCACCGCCCAGGTGGCGGCCATCCGCTTGCGCACCGCCTCCAGTTGCGGTTCGAGCACGGTCCACAATTCGTACGAGGGGGCGCGGTTCGACTGGCGCGTCAGCCGTATCTGCTCGTCCAGCACGGAATTGGGCGCCGGCGCCACGCCGCCGTTGTTGAAGTTCAAGATTCCCGGCGCGCGGTCGTAGGCCAGGCGGATCTGCTTCCAGAACGCCTCTTCCTGCGCCAGCTCTTCCGGCGCGGCGGCGGCATAGACGCGGTTCAGGCGGGAGAGAATCGCCAGTCCGGAGGCGGCGCGCAGCCCGGTGGCCAGCAAGCGGCGGCGGGAAACATTCGAAGCCATGCTGAATATTGTATGCTGCCTGGTTTCATTTGCAGCAGGCGATAAGCGTTAACGGCCGAGTCGGACAGTAGTTTTCGTCCGAGATCGCAGGTCGAAGCGCGGGGTTCCTATTAGGATCCGCGCCTATGAACGACAATAAACTTTCGGCCGCCATGCGTATTCGCCCTGCGTCCGGTTTCGGCCGGATCCTAGCGAAAGCGTCAGCGCCTAAAAGTAAAAGCAGCCGTGCCGCCTCATGCAATTCCGCGATGCAGGCTCCCCGCCGGGAAGAGCCGGGAAGGGCCGGCTTCGCCTATAAGCTTTCGACGTACGCCACCAGGTGTTTCAGCTCCGCCGTATTTAAATTGAAATGCGGCGGCATGCCCTTGGCGCTCATCGCCGGCGTGGGCTGGCTGATCAGGGCGCTGAGCTGGGCCGGCGAGAGCTTGGCGTGAATGCCGGCCAGCTTGGGCGCCATGGCGGTGCCGCTGCCCGCGTCGCCATGGCAGGCGATGCAGCCCTGCGCGGCATAAATCTTCTTGCCGTCGGCTATCGCCGCCGCCTGCTTCGGGTTCAGCGCGGCGGCCGCGGCCGCCGGCGCGGGCTGCGGCGCGCCGCCGCTGGTGCTGGGCGCAAACGGCTGGCGCATATAGGCGCGTTCCTGCTGCGCCTGGCGCGCCAGTTGCGCCGCCACCACCGGATTGCGCGCATCGGCGCGGTAGCTGGTCACGCCCAGCTTCACCAGTCCCCCCAGCACCGCCAAAAAGATCCCCACCGCGAACGGACGCCGCCAGGGCCGGCGCTCGGCGCGGCGATCGAAAAACGGCAGCCCTAAAAACAGCAGCGCCAGCCCGCCCGGTATGACCAGCAAGCCAATGATGACGCGCGAGCCTTCCCAATACTTCAGCCACTGAAACAGCGGGCGGTAATACCACTCCGGACGCGGTATGAACCGGGTGTCGGCGGGATTGGCGCGCGGGCCGAGCGTCGCCGGCAGCAGCGTCGCCAGCAGCGTGAGCGTGGCGATCAGCAGCAGCGCGAACCCGGCATCCATCAGCACTTGCCGGGGATAAAACTTCTCCGTCTTTGCCGCGGGGCGAACCGGATCGGCGCTCGGCGGTCCCGCCGGTCCCGCCTTGCGGAACAGCAGCAGATGCAAGAGCACGAACAGCAATAGTCCGGCGGGAATGATGAACACGTGCAGCGAAAAAAAGCGTGACAGGGTCAGCGTGCCCATGCCCGGTCCGGCGCGCAACAATAATTTGAGCGTGTTGCCGATGCCGGGCACCTCGCTGATGGCGTTGGTGCCCACGGCGGTGGCAAAGTAGGCGCGCTCGTCCCAGGGCAGCAGGTATCCGGTGAACGCCATGCCCAGCACCAGCGCCATCAGCCCGCCGCCGGAAAGCCAGAGCAATTCGCGCTTGCCTTTGTACGCCCCATACAGCATGATCTGCGCCACGTGCAGCACAATCAGGATCACCATCAGGCTGGCGCCCCAGGCATGCAGGCTGCGCAGAAAAGCCCCGTCCGCGACTACCTTGGTGATGTAGGCCACGGTCGTATGCGCGTGGTCGGCCGAAGGCACGTAATAAAAGGTCAAAAAGACGCCGGTCACGATCTGCGAAAGCAGAAGAAATAGCAGTCCCGACCCGAACACGTAGGCCCAGCGCGCGCCGCCGGGAATGCGTTCTTCCAGCGCCTGCCGCAGCAGGCCGCGCCAGCCGGTGCGCTCGTCCAGCCAATCGGCGGGCGCGGCGGCCGGGCTGGCGGCGGCCGGCGGCGCCGTCAGCGGCTGCGCCATGGAACGTGAAGAGGGCGTTTGCTTCATCGGCTTAACTCAACCTTACTTTCCTCGGCAAGAGGTTGCGGTAGTACTGGTAGCGCACCTGCAATCTTCCGGCGACGATGCGGATCGGCAGCGCATCCATGCCTCGCGGCGCCGGTCCGGATTCGTAAGCGCCATCGGCCGAAAACACGCTGTTGTGGCAGGGGCAGTGGAAATCATCCTTGGCGGCCTCCCAGGCCACCGCGCAGCCCAGATGCGGGCAGACGGCGGAGAGCACGCGCAACCCGCCGCGCGGATTGTGCGTGATATAGACCGCCTGATGGCTGACGCGCGTCTGCCAGCCGTCGCTGGTTTCGAGCGCGATCACCAGCTTCTTGGGCGCGGTCAGCGCGCGCAACGGCGCCGCCGGGCCGAGATCGGTCCAAACGGCGGAGGCCGGCGCAGAGGCCGCGGCCGTCGCCCCGGCTGGCCCGCTCCACGGACGGCGCAGCCGCCACCAGACCTGTTGCAGCGGCTCCGGCGAGGCGGCCAGATACGCCAGCCGCCGCCGCTTCGTCGCCGCCTGCGCGGTCAGGGGATACAGAAAGAACCGGACCAGGGGAAATCCCATCAGCCCGGCCGCCACGCCGGAGCCGAGGCCCAGCAGCCAGGCGGCGCGGCGCCGGCTGATGGCGCCCGCGGGCGCGGCGGCGGGGGAGGAGGAGAGGGCGGAAGAGTCATTCGTTGCGGACATGCGCTGCATTCGCTTTCTGCTCCCGGCGGAAGGCCGTGGCGGGAGGACTCGGCCGCCGCGCGCCTCCCGCCGGGAAACCGTGTGGCGCATTGCCGGGGTGATCGCGACTATGTTCGCGTCTCCGGCAATCGCTGTCAGTTACGACTGTACGCACAGCCGCCGGATAGGACAGTGATCGGGCTGGAGTTTAACCGTGACTGTACGCAAAAAATTTCCGCCGCCTCGTGACCGCAATCACGGCTGGTGGATGGCAGCAGGCGTTAACGGCCGCGCCGGGCAGCTGTGCATGTCTCAGTCAATTTCGCGCAAAGTGCCTCGTGTCATGCTCGCCGGCCGGGTGCGCGCGAGGTGGCTTTTAGGCCCCGCGGCCGCTGAACGGCATCACGTCAGCCATTCCGCCGGAATGGAGCGCGCGTCAGCGCCTAAAAATAAAAGCGGCCGAGCCGCCAGCGCGGCGCTATGCGAGGGCGCCTGGAAGGGAAGTGCGCCGGGCGCTATTTGCCAGCCGCGCCGCGGCTTGCTATTCTGCCGCCGTGCGCACTCCCATGACCGATTCCCGCCGCGATATCCTGCGCACGGCCGCCCGCCTCTTTCAGGAACGCGGCTACGACGCCACTTCGATGCAGGATGTCGCCTCCGCCCTCGATCTCAGTAAGGCCGCGCTCTATCACCACTTCGAGAGCAAGGACGAGATCCTGTACCAGATCATGAGCTACGGGATGGATATTTTCGAGGAGCGCGTGCTGCGCGTGGTGCGCCAGATTGCCGACCCCGAAGAGCGCCTGCGCGCTTGCATCCGCCTGCACATTCAACTGGTGCTGCGCGGCCGCGATCGCGAAATCACCGTCATCCTGCATGAAAATCGCGCCCTGCCCGCCGAGCCTGGCAAGCGCATCAATGCCCGCAAAAAAGCCTATATCGTCTATCTGGAAGCCCTGATTGCCGAGGTGCAGAAACGGCATCTGCCCGCCCCCGCGCCGGCGGTCGATCCGCGCGTCGCCGCTTTTGCCTTGCTCGGCATGATCAACTGGATCTATCAGTGGTACCGGCCCGAAGGCCGCATTCAGGAAGAGGAACTGATCCGGCAATATACCGCCCTGTTTTTTTCCGGCATCTTCGCCGCCCCGCCCCTTGAGCGCCGTTGAGCTGGCGGACCGCGGACCGTGAGCCGCGGCTCGGCTTACTCGTGCGGCTTCTTTTTGCCCCCGCCAAAAATGCCGCCGAAGACTTTGCCCCAAAAACCTTTCTTCTTCTTTTTCGGGGCGGACGCGGAGGCGGGTATTGCGGCTTGCGTGCTGGGGCTGGTCATGGCCGGCGGCGGCGCGGCCGCCGCGGCGGGGGCCGGCGCCGGCGGCTTGGCCGGATGCTGGCCAAAGAGCGCCCGGAAACCGTTGACAATGGCGCCGGGCAGCTTGGTCACCGCATTCACCCCGCAGCCTTGCGTCGGCTGGGTGCCGGCAATGAAATAATCCACGCGGCTGTCGCTGCTGGGACACAGCGGCGTCACCAGACGCAGGCTGGCCTTGTCGAGCGTCGCCGCCACCACCCCCGCCGGCGGCTGGAACGGCTGCACGTTGCTATACGCCGGCTGCGCCAGCGCTTGCTTCATGAACTCGCCCCAGATCGGCAGCGCCGAGTGCGCGCCTTGAATATTTAAATTGTGATAGTCGTCCAACCCTACCCAGACCACGCATTCCAGCGTATTGGTAAAGCCCGCAAACCAGCCATCGTGCGACGTGCCCGTCTTGCCCGCAATCGGCTGTGTCAGCCCCATCGCCCGCAACCCGGCGCCAGTGCCGTGGTTGACCACCGATTCCATCAGATCGTCCACCAGAAAGGCGGTGCGCGGATCCAGCAGCGCCTGGCTCTTCACCCCATTGCGTAAAATCACTTGCCGTTGCGCGTTCTCCACCTGGTAAATCATGCGCGGCTGCACCAGCACCCCGGCGTTGGCGAAAAGGGTATAGGCCTGCGCCATTTCCCAGGGCGAGGCGTCGTAGGAGCCAATCGCCATGGCCGGCGTGGCTTCCAGGCCGCGGATGCCCGCGGCTTTGGCTAAAGCGGCAATCTTGCCCAGCCCCACCTGCATCGCCAGCGAGATGGTGGCATTGTTCAGCGAATGCTCCAGCGCCTGCCGCACCGTCACCTGGCCCATGTATTCGTTGCGGAAGTTGGTCGGGCTGTAGCCGCCGGGAAAGACCGTGCGCTGGTCCATCAGCGTGGACATCTCCGTGAACACCTGGGGCGAGCCGTCGATGGCGGTATTCATCGCCACCGCATAGACAAAGGGCTTGAAGATGCTGCCGGTCGGGCGGCTGGCCAGAATATGGTTCAACTGGCTGATGGCGTAATTGCTGCCGCCCACCAGCGCGCGGATATCGCCGGTGTGCGGGTCGAGTGCGATCAGCGCCGCCTGCGCCACTTCCGGCTTGGGATGCAGCCAGCGCCAGCCATGACGGGTGCGTACCCGCCGCAGCCGTTCCCGCCGCGCCCGTTGCGCCAGCCGCGCATTCACCGCTTGCAGCCCGTCCTGCACCGCCTGCACCGCGAAGCGTTGCAGGTCGGGATCGAGCGTGGTGTAAATATGGAAGCTTTGCGACAGCAGTTCGCGCCGCGGCACGGTGTGCGCCAACTGGTCCTGCACCATGTCCACAAAATACGGCGCGTCGCCGCTTTCGCGATAGAGCGGCGCCAGCTTCAGCGGCTGCGCCGCCGCCTCCTGCTCGCGCGCGCGGCTGATAAACCCGTCGCGGTGCATCATCTTCAGCACGAAATTGCGCCGCGCCACCGCGCGCTTCGGGTGCCGGTAGGGATTGTCCAGGCTGGGGCCATGCAGCAGCCCCGCCAGCAGGGCGCATTCCGGCAGCGAAAGATGCCGCACGCTCACCCCGAAATAGGCCCGCGCCGCTTCGCCGAAGCCGCGGATCTGATAGGTGCCGTGCTGGCCCTCGTAAACTTCGTTGGCGTAGAGCGTGAAGATCTGCTGTTTGGTGAACCGATCTTCCAGTTCGTAAGCGATCAGCATTTCTTCCAGCTTTCGCCGGAACTGCTTTTTCGGGGTCAGGAAAAAGTTCCGCGCCACCTGCATGGCCAGCGTGCTGGCGCCCTGCTCTTTGCGCCCGCTGCGCAAATCGCGCCAGGCGGCGGCCAGCACCCGCGGGTAATCTATCGCGCCATGCTGGAAAAAATATTGGTCTTCGGTGGCGAGCACCGCGTCCACCAGTTCCGGCGGCAGGTCGTGGTAGTGCAGCAGTTGGCGCTTGACCCCGCGAGTGTCATAAAGTGAGGTCAGCACTTCCGGCTCCAGCGCGTAGCTGCTCAGTTGCAAGCCGGTGGTGGGGTCGTTTATCGCGCTGATTTGCCCGCCTTGAAACTGCACCTGCACCGGCTCGGGCGAGACGAACGCCTCCGGTCCGGGTTGGATCGTCAACTGATTCCCTCGCAAACTGTATATCCCTACCGGCGAGGCCGAGTTGCGGTTATAGCCGGCCCGGCGCAGGTGCTCGGCAATCGCTTCCAGCGTGATTTTTTCGCCGGTATAGATCTGTTCGGGCGCGGCGAACAGGATTGAGGGATGCGCGAAAATGCTGCCGTTCAGTCTTGCGTCGATCAGCCGCGAGTAGTGATTATAAAGATCGATGAAAATCCAGCCGCCCGCCACCAGCGCGATTATCAGCAGGGCCAGCAGGGTTTTGGTGACCGGATGCGCCAGCAAACGTATCCAGCGTGGGCCTTTAATGCTCAGTTTCAGGCTTTTTCTCCCTGCTTTATGCGTTCCCCGGCCGCCCCGGTCCGCCCCGGCGGATCCGCGCCTTAAAGTAAAAGCGGCCGTGCCGCTTCTTTCAGCATACATCAGCCGAAGCGCCCTCCTGGGGTGGATATCCGCCTGAGTGGTTGATCCTTTAAATGCCTCTGAAACCTAAGCGAAATCGGCTTGTGCGCAATTCCTGCATGGGATTCCGGTGCCGTAATCCACCTGGCTGCGGCGTGCAATCTTGCCTATCCGGCTATCCGGGAACGCTTGGAATTTCCGGAGATTCTATCCAAGGGCCGGGGCGCACGCCGAAAGTCGATGCTTTAGTCATGGAAAAATGTCCATCCTGTGTAATATTTATCCACTATCGGCGCCGGGCACCTTTCGTTACGTTTTTTAACTTCAAATTCCGCTTGAATTTAGCTCTCAACCTGCCGCAGTTCATGAGTTTTCGCCATGTGTCCGGTTTCGGCCGGACTTTGGCGAAAGCGTCAGCGCCTGCAAGTAAAAGCGGCCGTGCCGGGCAAAAAAACATCCGCCGATTAGATGCATCGGCGGATGGCAAAGGGAGAAAGTTGCTTTTGGTGACTACCTACAATGCGCTGGCGGAGTTATCGATAAAGTTCATTTGCCAGTGATAAAAAGGAATCTGGACCGGAATGCGCATCTGCACCTGGATAGTGACTGCCCCCCCGCTGCGCTCGATGACGATTTCATGTGAGTCCAATGGCAGTTGACAATGCCGGGCATATTCCAAAACACGGCTCCGAATTTGCGCATTATCGCTGTTGTAAAAGCTGGCGATGCGCGCTTCCTGCGCCAGGCGGTTTTGCAATTCGTAGTTGTGAAACTCGATGGGGACAACTTGGATGCCGACATAAAGTGCTGCTGCAAACACCACCAGCAGCAGCATGCTGGAAAGCTGGATTGCGCCGCGTTGACGAACTTTTCCTGACATGGCCATAGCGGGTACCTTGCCCAGCTACTTGCAATCAACGGGCCAAAAGTCGAAGGGGGAGTGAGGGGGCGTTAATGCCCGAAGCGTCAGGAAATAATGCCCGCCGCCCGGCTTCGCGCCGGGTTTCCGCTCCCGCGCCTGTATAGGGCTAAACCAAGCCATTCCGCGGGAATTGCCCCCAATCAGCCGGGCAATTCCGGCAGCGTCCGCTTGGAAGCCGCCTATAACGCGCTGGCGGAGTTGTCGGTAAAGTTCAATTGCCAGCGATAGAACGGAATCTGTATCGGCACGCTGTACTGTATCTGGATGGTGACCGCCCCCCCGGTGCGCTCAATCCTGATCTGGGGGGCGCTCAAGGGCAAGTCGAGTTGCTGCGCGTCGGCCAGCACGCGGCTGCGGATGTGGGCATTGTCGGCGTTGTAATAGCTGGCGATGCGCGCTTCCTGCGCCAGGCGGTTCTGCAGTTGGTCATTATGATATTCGGCCGGAACTGCCTGCACGCCCACATAGACCGCTACGGCCAGAATCGCCAGCAGCAGCAAATTGGAGAGTTTCAGGCTCCCGCTTTGACGAGTCTCTCGTGCGCGCATACCTTGAACCTTGCCGCCATCATAAAGCGTTTCTGCCGCTTCAGGCTGCGGTTTCTTCTGCCGCCCGAAGTCTACCCCCGCGGCGGGCCCGCTGGTAACCGGTGGGCCAGCTCGGCGGCCGCCTTGCCTACCGGCAGCGTCTCCGCGGGGGCCTTTAAAACCTGCTTGCCCCGCTCGCTCAACTCGACTTCGCCGCTTGCGATTTTCTTGCCCACGGTGATGCGCCAGGGAATGCCGATCAGGTCGGCGTCTTTGAACTTCACTCCCGGACGCTCGTTGCGGTCGTCCAGCAGCGCGTCCACTCCCAGCCGCCGCAATTCTTCATAAATGCGTTCGCCCGCCTGCCGCATCTCGCTCTCGCCGGTATTCACCACGCTCACCACCGCTTGAAACGGCGCGATCGCCGGCGGCAGCCAGAAGCCCTGCTCGTCATGGTTCTGCTCGATCGCCGCCGTCAGAATGCGCTCCATGCCGATGCCGTAGGAGCCCATGATGGGCACCGCTTCCTTGCCGTGCTCGTCCAGCACGCGCACGTTCAAGCCCTGGCTGTACTTGCGCCCCAGCTTGAAAATATGCCCGATTTCGATCGTCGGCTGCACTTCCAGCGGCTGCCCGCAATGCTTGCAGCCGTCGCCCGCGCGCACCTGGCGCGCGTCCACCCATTCCGGCTGGAAGTCGCGCCCCGGCGTCAGCCCGCGCAGGTGGTAGCCCTCGCGATTGGCGCCCGCCACCAGGTTCTTGCGCCCCGACAGCGTCCGGTCGGCGTACACTTTCACGCTTTTGTCCATCAAGTCCACCGGACCCACCGAGCCGGCCGGCGCGCCGGTGTACTGTTCGATTTCCACCGGGTGCGCCGGACGCGCGTTCGGCCACAAGCCCAGCAGCTTGGTCTCGTTGACCTCGTCGTCGCCGCGCACCACCAGCAGCCGCGGCTCCCAGTTCACTACCCCCTGTTCGTCCTTCACCGGAGCCATGTACAGCAGCGACTTGATCAGCCGCGAAGCCGGCAAGCCGGTGAAGCGCGAAACTTCCTCGATCGTGCGCTGCCCGGGCGTGGGAAAACTCTCCCGCTCGGCGTCCCGCTCCTCCTCTTCCGGCTTGGCCGGCGCCGCTTCGGCTTTTTCCAGGTTGGCGGCGTAGCCGCAGCCGCGGCAATTGGCAATCCAGTCCTCGCCCGCCGGGCTGATCACCATGAACTCCTGCGACCGCGAGCCGCCCATCTGGCCCGAGTGCGCCTCCACCGTCACGTAGCTCAGTCCGCAGCGGTCGAAAATGCGGCGGTAGGCGTCATGGTGCTTCTGGTAGCTGGCGTCCAGCCCCGCTTCGTCCAGGTCGAAGCTGTAGGAATCTTTCATGATGAACTGCCGCACCCGCAGCAGCCCGCCGCGCGGCCGCGGCTCGTCGCGGAATTTGGTCTGGATCTGGTACCAGATCTGCGGCAGTTGCTTGTACGAGCGCAGCTCGCCGGCGGCGATGGCCGCCATGTTTTCCTCGTGCGTCATCCCCAGGCAGAGATCGCGCTGAAAGCGGTCCTTCAGCCGGAACAGATTGTCCCCCATCGTCTCCCAGCGCCCGCTGGCCTGCCACAGCTCGGCCGGATGCAGCGCCGGTAAATAGAATTCCTGCCCGATGCGGTCCATCTCCTCCCGCACGATTGCCATGATTTTCAGCAGCGCCCGCTGCCCCAGCAGCAGGTAACTGTACACCCCGGCCGACAGTTGGCGCACGTAGCCGGCGCGCAGCAGCAGAATATGGCTGGCGGACTCGGCATCCGCCGGCGCCTCGCGCAGCGTGGGTATGAAGGCTTGACTCCAGCGCATAAGCTTTTAATGTCGCAGACTTCGCCTCTCTTCGGCAAATCTTCTTTCGCATGCCGATAGCGTTAACGGCCGAGTCGGACCGCAGTTTTCGTCAATGGCAATTTCGGAGAAATTGCCTGAGCATGCTCAATTTCGGAGAAATTGCCTGAGCATGCTCAATTTCGGAGAAATTGCCTTCAGCCTGCTCAATTTCGAAGAAATTGCCTCAAGCCATGCCCGCAGGCCGCTTTCGCGCGGGGTTCCGGTTAGAGCACGCGCCTAATAACAACGATACCAAGCAATTCCGCAGGAATTGCATCAAGCCAGCCGGCAATTCCGCGGGAATTGCGCCCGGCAATGCCCGGCAGCCAGGAGTATTCGCCATGCGTCCGGCTTCGGCCGGACCATTACGCAAGCGTCGGTGCCTAAAAATATAAGCGGCTGTGCCGCTGCCGATTATTGGCTGGTGGTTGGCAACTGGCAGCGCTATTCACGCCAGCAGCTTTTCCCGCAGCCGCTTGGCCTCGTCCCGCAGCCGCGCCGCTTCTGCAAACTCAAACCGCGCCGCCGCCGCCCGCATCTCCTGCTCCAGCGCCTGGATCCGCGCCGCCCGCTGCTCCGGCGTGGAAGGCTCTTCTTCGCTATCCAGCGGCGGCGTGACGTAATCGCCCTCGGCGGTTTCCACCAGCGACATATCCAGCGGGCGCAGCACGCTCTGCGGCTCGATGCCGTGGGCGGTGTTGTATTCCGCCTGCAATTGCCGCCGCCTTCGCGTCTCCTCCAGCGCCCGCCGCATGGAATCGGTCAGGTGGTGGGCATAGAGCAGCGCCGCCCCGTGCAGGTGGCGCGCCGCCCGCCCGATGGTCTGGATCAGCGAGCCGGTCGAGCGCAGAAACCCTTCCTTGTCGGCGTCGAGAATCGCCACCAGCGAAACCTCGGGCAAATCCAGGCCTTCGCGCAGCAGGTTGATGCCGATCAGCACGTCGAAAACCCCCTTGCGCAGGTCGCGCAGCAGTTTCACCCGCTCCAGCGTTTCGATCTCGCTGTGCAGGTAGCGGCAGCGCACCCCCGCCTCGGCGTAGTATTCGGCCAGGTCCTCCGCCATGCGCTTGGTCAGGGTGGTCACCAGCACCCGCTCGCCGCGCGCCGTGCGCTTGCGGATTTCCGCCAGCAGGTCGTCAATCTGCCCGCGCACCGGGCGCACCTCGACCTCCGGATCGAGCAGCCCCGTCGGCCGGATCACCTGCTCCACCACCTCGCCGCCGCTCTTCTGCAGCTCGTAGGGCCCGGGCGTGGCGGAAACGTAAATTGCCTGCCGCCCGTACGACTCGAACTCCTCGAACATCAGCGGGCGATTGTCGCGTGCCGATGGCAGCCGGAAGCCGTAGGCGATCAGCGTGTCCTTGCGCGCCTTGTCGCCGGCGTACATGCCGCGCAACTGCGGCACCGTCTGGTGGCTCTCGTCGAGAAACATCAGCGTGTCCGGCGGCAAATAATCCAGCAGCGTCGGCGGAGGCTCCCCCGGCTGCCGCCCGGTGAAGTGGCGCGAATAGTTCTCGATTCCGTGGCAGTAGCCGATTTCCCGGATCATCTCCACGTCGAAGCGCGTCCGCTGTTCCAGCCGCTGCGCTTCCTTCTGCTTGCCTTCGCGCTCCAGCCGCGGCCGCCATTCCGCCAGCTCGTCCAGAATCGAGGCCAGCGCCCGGTCGCGCGTTTGCGGCGTGATCACGTAATGGCTCTTGGGCAACAGCGTGAGCTGGTCCACTTGCCGCCGCCGCTCGCCCGTCAGCGGATCCACCTCGCTCAGGCTTTCTACCTTCCCGCCCCACAACTCGATCCGCCAGGCCTTGTCTTCGTATGACGGATAAATCTCGATCGTGTCGCCCCGCGCCCGAAACGTTCCCGCCTTGAACTCCGCTCCCGCGCGCTCGTAGAGCATGTCCACCAGCCGGTGCAGCAGTTGCGGACGGCTCATCTCCTGCCCCGGCTCCAGCCGCAGCAGCATGCCGTAATATGATTCCGGCGAGCCCAGGCCGTAAATGCACGACACCGACGCCACTATCAGTACGTCGCGCCGCTCGAACAGCGACCGCGTCGTCGCCAGCCGCAGCCGGTCCAGTTCCTGGTTGATGGTCGCCTCTTTTTCAATGTAGATGTCGGCCTGCGGCACATAGGCCTCGGGCTGGTAATAATCGTAATAAGAGACGAAGTACTCCACCGCGTTGTGCGGGAAAAAGCTTTTGAATTCGTGATAAAGCTGCGCCGCCAGCGTTTTGTTGTGCGCCAGCACCAGCGCCGGTCGGTCCAGTTCGGCGATGATCTTCGCCATGGTGTAGGTCTTGCCCGAGCCGGTGACGCCCAGCAGCACCTGGTGCGGCGCGCCGGCGCGGCAGCCGGCCGAGAGCGCGGCGATGGCGCGGCCCTGATCGCCCTGCGGCTGATAAGGACTAATCAGTTCGAATGGCATGCTTTATTTCAGTTTCCCGTCTCCGGCGGCCCGTGTCCAGTTCCCCCGCGCCGCCCCGCGCCCTGCGCCCTGCGCCCTGCGCCTTGCGCTTCCTGCTTTTTCCTTCCGTGGAAAGCAGCCCGCTAGCGGGCTGCGCCCAGACAAATTCCGGCTTTGCGCTCTGCGCTCTGCGCTCTGCGCTCCGCGCTTTCTGCTTATTCCTTCCGTGGAAAGCAGCCCGCTAGCGGGCTGCGCCCAGACAAATTCCGGCTTTGTGCTTTGTGCTTTGCGCTCTGCGCTCCGCGCCTTCTGCTTTTTCCTTCCGTGGAAAGCAGCCCGCTAGCGGGCTGCGCCCAGACAAATTCCGGCTTTGTGCTTTGTGCTTTGCGCTCTGCGCTCTTACGCTGTCTCCCCCGGCGGCGGCTCGGCCAGCGCGGCGTTCTCCTGGCGTTCGCCGAAGAAGCGGTAATAGAGATAGATATTCATGCTCATAATCACGAAATAGACCACGAACGGCACCTCCAGCGCGGATTCGAACATGGCGCCGGTGAAGGCGATGGCGCCCGAGGACGCGGCCAGCCGCGCCACTTGGTTCAATCCCAGCGCCCGTCCCAGCTCATGCGCCTCGACCCGCTCGCTCAGCGCGGTTTGCTGCACCGGCACGGCCATGACCCGCAGCGCCGGCGTCACAAAATAAATCGCCAGCGCCAGCGGCAGCCAGTGCTCGAAGGGCAAAATCAGCAGCAGGATCGCTCCCAGCCCGCGGGTCAGGGCGACGGTTTTGACAAATCCCCAGCGCTTTTCCAGCGGCGGTGCCGCCAGCAGCGCCAGCGCTCCCAACCCGCCGCTGATGAAGCCGTACACCGCCATTTGGCTTTTCGGCACGTCGAAAATCAGCACGAAGAAGGGAATCAGGAACGGGGTAATCAGCCCCTGCGTCAGGCCGTTGAGTGCGCCCGTCATCGAAAATTGGCCGATGATGCGTTTGCCTTTGAGTTGGCGCGGGTTGGCATGATAGCGCGGCAGCCGCAACGGCGCCAGCGCCGCCAGCCCGGCGAGCGAGATCAGGGTGGCGGCTAAAAAAATTTCCGGCACGCTCAGCAGCTTGCCCAGCAGCGCGCCCAGCGCGGCAAACACTCCGCTGAAGAAGTTGAACCAGGAAAAATACGCGGTCGGCTTGTACGGCTTGGCCAAATCGACAATCACCGCGCTCTGGATCGGCGCCGCCGCCCCGCCTACCCCGCCGCCCATCAGCGAGCCTGTGGCCGAAAACCCGCCTAGCATGGACGCCAGATACAGCCAGGGCAGCGGGTGCGCCAGGCGATCGCTATAAACCACCAGCGCCGTGCTCGCCGGCAGCGTCGCCCCCACCAGAATCAAAGCGTGCTTCCGTCCCCAAGTGTCGGCCAGATAGCCGATTGCCAGCCCCAGCACCGCCGTGGCGATGCCGGCTGCGGCGTAGAGCAGCCCCAGTGTGAGCGCCCCCAGATGCAGGTGCTGCAAAATGAAATAAGGAAAGCCCAGCATGATCATGCCGGCGGCAATGCTGCGCGAGGTGCGAAACAACCCCAGCGCCAGCAGTTGTCGGGTGCGCTTGCGGTCCATATGCTTCTAGCATAGCCGCCCGCTCCCCCCAGGCTGGCGCGCGCAAGACCCATGCCGGTGAAAATATCGCTGGGTGCCGCATCCGCTGTAAAAAACACCTGGAGCGAGGCGGGCAGCGGGCAGAGCCAGGAGCGTTAACGGCCGAGTCGGACAGCCATTCCGCGGAAATTGCATCAAGCCAGCCGGCAATTCCGCCGGCATTGCGCCCGGCCATGTCCGGCCGCCATGAGTATTCGCCCTGCGTCCGCTTTCGGCCGGACTTTGGCGAAAGCGTCAGCGCCTAAAAGTAAAAGCGGCCGTGCCGCCCGCCTCGCTTTTCTTGTACAATCCCCCCATGCGTCGCCGTTCATTCCTGCGCAATCTGGGAGCCGCGCCGCTGGCGCTTGGCGCCGCCGCCGCTCCCGCCCTCGCTGCGCCCGCCCCGGCTTCCGCCGCCGCCGCCGCGCCGTATCCGCGCCAGGCGAATGTGTTTTTATCGCACCGCATCGGCACCGATCACTGCGAAGGCCTCTGCCTGCTCGATATGAATGGCGACGGGCGCCTCGATATCGCCAGCGGCGCTTACTGGTACGAAAACCCCGGCCCCGACGGCATCGCATGGAAGCGGCATCAGCACCGCAAAGTCACCGCCTGGCCCTTTACCGTCGATCACCTCACCACCACCGAATTCGTCTCCGACTGCGGCGAGTTTGCGGTGGACGTCAACCATGACGGCGCCCCCGACATCGTCAGCGCCGCCTGGCAAACCGACGGCATCTGGTGGTACGAAAACCCGAAAAAAACCGGCGTGCTCTGGCCGCCGCATCTCATCTGCCATTCCGTCCACACCGAGGGCATGGTGATGGCCGACCTCGACGGCGACGGGCACGACGAGCTCGCCGCCGCCCATTACACCCCCTCCAGCCTGATCTGGATCAACTTCGCCGGCCCCGCTCCGCGCGTGCATTACGCCGGCGGCAAAACCGCCGACGGCCACGGCGTCGGCATCGCCGATATCAACGGCGACGGACGCGCCGACCTGCTCTCCATCCACGGCTGGCTCGAAAACCTCGATGCCGCCCGCGACCGCTGGCGCTGGCATCCGGAATGGGAACTGGGCGAAGCCGGCTTTCCCATCCTCGGCTACGACGTCAACGACGACGGCAAAATGGACCTCATCTACGGCCACGGACACAACTTCGGCCTCTACTGGCTCGAGCAGACCACCTATCGCGGACGCCGCCATTGGCGCCGCCACCTGATCGACGATTCCTTCTCCGAAGTCCACGCCCTCAAGCTCGCCGATATCGATGGCGACGGCGAGCTCGAGCTGATCACCGGCAAGCGCTACCGCGCCGATCCCGATCCTGGATTGTTTTGGCCGCTGGTGGTCTATTACTACAAAATCGACCGCCGCAACGCCCGCTTTACCCGCTACCCGCTCAGCTTCAACGGCACCGCCGAAATCGGCACCCAAATTTATGTGAACGACATTGACGGCGACGGCGATCAGGACATCCTGCTGGCCGGCAAAACCGGCGTCCATTGGCTCGAAAACCTGCGCGTCGATAAGCTGCCTATCGCCTTGCGCAACCAGGAAGTGCTCTTTAATAAGGATTGGCCCTTCCCCGGCGAAACCACCAACCACGGCTGAGCCGTTGAGCGTTAATGGCCGCGTTGGAGTGCAGGGTTCGTCATTGGCAATTTCGGAGAAATTGCCTGAACATTTTCAATTTCGGAGAAATTGCCTCAAGCCTGCGCAATTTCGGAGAAATTGCCTCAAGCCTGCGCAATTTCGAAGAAATTGCCTCAAGCGATGCCCGCCGGCCGCTTTCGCGCGGGGTTCCTTTTAGGTCCCGCGCCTATTAACGAAGCGTCCGGTTTCGGCCGGATCATTGCGAAAGCGTCAGCGCCTAAAAGTAAAAGCGGCCGTGCCGCTTTTTACATCTAAAATCCCTATAACCGTATGCCGACTCTGGTGGAAGACCCTCCGCTCGCCGTGGTGGAACCGCCCGGGATTGTTCTCGAGCGCCCCGCGGCCGCTTCGGCCCTGCGGCCCCAGCGTGGAGGCGGCCCGCCGCATCCGGGCGAGAATGGCGGCGGCGGCCCTGAACGCCGCTTTCCCGCTCCTCGTTCCCGCTTGCAACTCGGCCTGCGCCTGGCGATAGCCTCCATCGCGTCCCTGTTTGCCGCCTTCAGCCTGGCCTATGTGGCGCTGCGCTGGTTCGATGGACAATGGCGCCCGGTGCCGCTGCCCGGCTTGCTTTTCTGGAACACCCTGGCGCTCGCCTCAAGCAGCGTGGCCCTGCACTACGCCCTGCGCCGCCGCCCCGAGCCCGACCCGCTCAATGACGAATTCGGCTGGTTTGTCGATTACGGACGCCTGCGCTGGGGCCTGACCGCGGCCGCGCTCCTGGGCTTCATCTTTCTTGCCGGCCAGCTCGCCGTCTGGCTCGACTGGCTCCGCGCCGGCGCTTATACCGCCGCCAACCCCGCCAGCGCCTTCCTCTATCTTTTAACCCTGGCGCACGCCCTGCACCTCGTCGCCGGATGGAGTCTGCTCGCCGCCGCCGCCGCCCTGGCCTGGCGCGGACGCCTCCGCCGCGGCGCCCCCCTCCTCCAACTCGCCTCCCCCCTCTGGCACTTCCTTGATTTCCTCTGGATCTACCTCTATCTCCTGCTCCGCTTCGCCCGCTAAACGCGCTGGAATATAGTGCCGCGCCTTAGCGTTAGTGGTTTGTCCCAATTCGCAGCGGGAGGGGTGGATCGAGGGGGGCGAGCGTTAGCGCCTAAAAGTAACAGCGGCCGTGCCGCACTACTCTGAAAGTTGTATTTTGTGAAAGGAACCGTCCTGCCAATAATAGCCAATAGATGCTGCTTCCATAGCGGCATATTCTATTAATTGCCAGCGAGTGTGAATAGTCCGATCGTGTTCGGCGGATTCGAATTTGCCTGGGCGGTGTAATAGAACGACCGGTATATGGCCAACAGATATGGATACTGGTGCGAGCGACTTGATTTTAAATTTCCGTCCCGCTTTGAATATAATTATAAAGGCTACAATGTACTTGTAATTTTCCAGAGGTCGGATCAAGGAAATTGCATATCCTGCGATTCTCGGGGCGAAAATTCCTTTCGCCATTCCCGGGCACAAGTTGTAATGGTATCGTTTCCATAATGTTTGTTCATGTATTTGGAGATCGTTCAATTTAACAATATGCATGCCCGGAAATTTCATGACAGTAAGTTGCATGGCTGCGTTTGGTATGGAGCATTTAGCATGGCTGTTTGAGGGCGTATTTGCATTAGCCATCGCTACAAGCAGCAATGAAATTCCGATTGTTCTACTGATAAAGTGCATAAAGCGTTAACGGCCGAATCGGGCAGCAGTTTTCGTCATTGGCAATTTCGAAGAAATTGCTTAAACATTTTCAATTTCGAAGAAATTGCCTGAAGCATGCTCAATTTCGAAGCAATTGCCTGCAGCCATGCCCGCAGGCCGCAGCGCGGGGTTCCGGTTAGGTCCCGCGCCTATGAACGACAATACCAAGCAATTCCGCCGGCATTGCGCCCGGCCATGCCCGGCAGCCATGAGTATTCGCCATGTGTCCGGCTTCGGCCGGATCTTTGCGAAAGCGTCAGCGCCTAAAAGTAAAAGCCGCCGTGCCGCCTCAATTTTAATGAAATTGCCGCTGTCTTTTACGCCGTTTCCGTGATCTCCGGCCCGTTGCGCAGCAGTATGTCCTTGGTCCAGGCCAGGCAGCGCCCGGCTTCAATTACCGGATTCGACCCTCGCGGGATGTCGTATTCCAGCTCAATCGACGCCGGAAACCGGTAATGCTCGTCGCGTAGCAATTGCAATATCCCCTTCAGCGGCGTGTCTCCCTGCCCAAAGGGCTGGTTGCGGCCGTGGTTGTGTTGCGGATAGCAGCGGTCTTTCAAGTGCAGGCTGCCGATGCGGGCATGGTGCTTGCGGATGAATTCGATGACGTCGTGGTTGCCGGCGGCCACGTAGTGGCCGACGTCGAGGTTGATGCCGTTATATTCCGATTGCGCCATTGGCGCATCCCACAGCGTCGGCGAGGCTTCCAGGTGGGCGTGATAGGCGACCATGATTTTATGTTTGGCGGCGAGTCGTCCCAGCCGCCGGGTCAGCCCCGTATCGACTTTGAACTTGGCCTGCCCCATCATGCCCGCCACGCCACCGCTCCCTGGCATTTCCATCGTTACCTGATCGGCGCCCAGCGTTTTGGCGGCGTTGAAGGCATACTCGAATACGGCATCGGGAAATGACGCCTCCACCGGCTCCAGTTTATAGGCGTAGATTTTGACCCCCTGGTCCGCGTACATCCGCCGGATTTCCTCGAACTTGGACATCGGCGCCGTAGCGCGCCACCGGTTCACGGCCGGCATGGCGGCTTGCGCCTGCTTAAACCAGGCCCGGATCTTGGCCAGCTCCGCCGGCGGCATCGGCCCGGGCTTGCGATGTCCAGGCGGCGGCGAGAACTGCTGCATCATGGTCAGCATCGCATACGCCGCCGGCGGCGCCCCGGCAAACATTTCCGCCGACGCGCACTCCATTTCGCAGGCGTTGATCCCGTTTTCTATCAGGTAGCCCAGCAGCGAACGCACGTCCAGCGCCGGCATTTGGCGATAGGAATAAAACACGATGCAGCCAATCTGCACTCCCGCGAAGCGCGAGCTGAAATCGCCGCGGCTGCATCCCGCCCCCCGGCGATTGAGCAGGCCCGTTAGGGGCGCATCCTGCGGCCCCGGCCCTGCCGCCGCCGCCGGCCGCTTGCCCGTCAGCAGCGCCGCCGTCAGCGGTATCCCGCCCAGCAGGGACTTGCCAAAACCTCTGCGTGATGTCTTCATCCTCGCGCTCCTTCATCGGAAATCGCGGCCGCGCCGCCTCGGTGCGCTGGCGTTGCGCGCTCGCGGGCGAGTCGTCCCGTATGGCGAAATCGGCGCCGGATGCGGCCTGGCCGCATAATATCGGCCGGCCGCCTTTCCCGTCCGCTACGCCGGCGAACACGCGCTATCTTACCGGATTTCTTGCGACCTGCGCATTATCGCTATGTACATTTTCGTTTTCGCTCGCCTGCGCTCGTTTAGTTCGCTTTCGCTCGTTTCGCTCGTTTAGCGTTAACGGCCGAGTCGGATAGCAGTTTTCGTCATTGGCAATTTCGCTGACGCTTTCGCCAAGATCCGGCCGAAACCGGACCCTAAAAGAAAAAGCGGCCGAGCCGCATTACTCGCATTGCGCTTACTTGGCCTTGGCCCTGCGAACCGGGCTTCGCGCCTACGGCCAGCACCCATCCCACAAGGGCACCAAGGAGAAGGTTGCTTCCCAGCGTCTCCCGGAAGTGGCTATACGCTACGGAAGCGGGCATCAGCGGGTTGGGAATTAACAAGGCAAAGCTCCATACCCCGAATAACATTGAGATAATACCCGTCGCTTCAATTCTGTTGCCGTTCATCATCCTGACCACTGGATACGCGAACATGGCCCAAAGCAGTCCCCGTCCGAACTGAATCGGCAGCATCCAAGGTGTTCCCGTCACATTAGTTTGCATTACCTCGAAAAAGCTCTTCAGCTCCGTGGTTCCGGAGTAGTACATGCGTAATGCGGGATTCTGCCAAGCCACGTAATATCCAAACAGGTAGTAAAGCACCAGGTAAACGAAGGCCAGAATGCCGAAACGAGCCGCCAGACTCTTCAAAGCAAGAGTAGGTTTGCCTGCAGGCGTCTCGGGCCCCCGTATTCTCCCCATGATCAGCACGGCCAGGGGAACAAACAACACCGCTTCTATTGCTCCCATCACAAAGAGTTTCTCAATCAACCCGGGCGGCATTCTCGCGCGCAAATAAATGACGGTTTCAATCTGGCTCATAACGGTCATTAGGCCGTAGCAGGTGAAGACCATAGTCGCAATCAACTTCAATCCACGCCAGCGCGATCTCTGGATGACGCAGCCAGTCACTAGCGAGACCAGGAACGCATAGGCGAGGAGTGGCCCGAGTAACAAAGCGGCCTGCTGCGCCGGCGCCGTTGGCGTGGGCGCCGCCTGGGCTGATGGATACGCCGCCTGTGCCACCCCCGACACCTTGGAGGCGATCGTGAATACAACCATCAGAACCAGGGTAAGGACAAGTACCCGCACTGTGAATACGAGTGCAGCTTTCATCGCGCACCTTATAGAGGAGCCATTACGTTCATTTCTGTCACATGGACAAATACAGAAGCCGAAAGCGTTAACGGCCGAGTCGGGCAGCAGTTTTCGTCCTTGGCAATTTCGAAGAAATTGCCTCCAGCCTGCTCAATTTCAGAGAAATTGCCTTTAGTCATGCTCGCAGGCCGTTTCGCGCCGGGTTCCGGTTAGGTCCCGCGCCTATGAACGACATTGCCAAGCAATTCCGCAGGAATTGCGCCAAGCAAGCCGGCAATTCCGCAGGAATTGCGCTGGCCATGCCCGGCATCCATGAATATTCGCCATGCGTCCGGTTTCGGCCGGACCTTGGCGAAAGCGTCAGCGCCTAATGCGCTCTGCGCTCTTTGCCTTGCGCCCTGCGCTTTGCGCCTTGAGCTCTGTGCCCTGAGCCTTGCGCCCTGCGCTCTGCACTCTGCGCTCTGCGCTTTGCGCTCTGCGCTTTGCGCTCTGCGCTCTTTGCCTTGCGCCCTGCGCTTTGCGCCCTGTGCTTTGCGCTCTGCGCCTTGCGCTCTGCGCTTTGCGCTCTGCGCTTTCTGCTTTTTCCTTCCGTGGAAAGCAGCCCGCTTGCGGGCTGCGCCCAGACAAATTCAGGCTCTGCGCTCTGTGCTCTGAGCCCTGCGCTCGGTGCCTTGCGCTCTGCGCTTTGCGCTCTGCGCTTTCTGCTTTTTCCTTCCGTGGAAAGCAGCCCGCTTGCGGGCTGCGCCCAGATCAATTCTGGCTCTGTGCTCTGTGCTCTGTGCCCTGTGCTCTGCGCCCTGCGCTCTGGCCCTGCGCTCTGCGCCTTGCGCTCTGCGCTTTCTGCTTTTTCCTTCCGTGGAAAGCAGCCCGCTTGCGGGCTGCGCCCAGATCAATTCTGGCTCTGTGCTCTGTGCTCTGCGCTCTGCGCTCTGCACTCTGCGCCCTGCGCTCTGGCCCTGCGCTCTGCGCCTTGCGCTCTGCGCTTTGCGCTCTGCGCCTTGCGCTCTGCGCTTTGCGCTCTGCGCTTTGCGCTCTGCGCTTTGCGCTCTGCGCTTTGCGCTCTGCGCTTTGCGCTCTGCGCCTTCCCTAGCCTTACGCCCCTTCCGCGCCGCTTCCCGCTGCCGCCGTCAGTCCCGCCGGCGCCGCTTGCAATTGGCTCAACTGCTCGCTCAATTGCCACTTCTGGTCGTCGCGCACCTGGTGTAGCCCCTGCTGCACCAGCCCGAAAATGACGAAATAGCCCACCACGCCCGCGGCCACGAAGACTGGCCATTGCGGATAAAAATCCCATAACGCGTGCAGGCCCATGGGAATCAGCATGGTACGCCAGAAAGCCCCGTTTTTCAGCACGCCCAAATGGAAGGCGGCTTCCCCCTTGGCCCGCCACAAGGCGGCGGCGGCGATCGCCGTCCAGGCGATATGGCCGAAAGGCGCCCACATGGCGCGCATCTGGATTTCCTGCAGCATGAAATTCGCATTGTGGGTTTGGAAAACGGCGGTGAACGCATAGCCGGCGCTCTCAAAGGCGGCAAATCCCGCCCCCACCGTGGCGCCTACCAACAGTCCGTTCAATATGTATTTGTACCGTATGCTGCGCGCGATCAGTATGACCGCCGCCAGTTTGGCCAGTTCTTCCACGATGCCCGCTTGCGAATCGCCCATCCATTTCAGCGCCCCGCCGATATCCGTGTACCCGATCATGGCGATAAACAGCGACAGCACCGCCCCGGTAAGGAACAACTGCGCCAGCTTGGGCAGCGATACGTTGCGCGGCGTGTTCAACTCGTAAAACAGCACCACCATCGCCAGCGGCACGGCAAAGTCGCCCAGCAGCATGATGCCGGGAATGAAGTTGGTGTTCTGGAATTGGTTCCAACCCATCACCAGCCCGAAATAGGCCAGCACCAGCAGCCCCAGCACCCGCGCGAACAGCCACGGATGCGGCCAGCCGGTCTGTACATCCGTGATGTTGGGCGTGGTCTTCAGCGTGCCGGCGATCAGGTAATCTTCCACCTCCTCCGGCGTGCGCTTTTTGAAGACCTGCGAAAACATCTCCTTCAGGCTGAAGCCTTCCAGCTTTTCCGTGCCGGCCAGGCGGTTGATGCGCGAGCTTACGCCGCCGACCAGGCTTTTATGCTCATGTTCCGCCGCCGCCGCCGCTGCCGCCGCCATGGGCAAGCCTGCCGCGCCCGCGGGCGGGGTAGCGGCCATGGCCCCGCCGCAGTGAGTGCAAAAGCGCTGTTGGACGGCATACTGGTTTCCGCAATGCGGACAAAACATAGAGTTCGTTTCTCCTGAATCCGGCGCAGGCATGGAAAGGCGCGTTGCCGCCGCCCTGCGCGCGCGGGGCAGCCAAACCTTAGCGTTTCCTTTCGCCGGCTGTCAATCCCGAAACGCTAACGGCCGAGTCGGACCGCAGTTTTCGTCTATGGCAATTTCGGAGAAATTGCCTGAAGCATTATCAATTTCGGAGAAATTGCCTGCGGCCAGTCAATTTCGGAGAAATTGCCTGCGGCCAGTCAATTTCGGAGAAATTGCCTGCGGCATTATCAATATCGGAGAAATTGTCTGCAGCCTGCTCCGTGGTGCCGCTCTTTTCCACGAAATGCGCTAAAAATCTTTTCGTGCGCCGCCGCTGCGTCCCCTGCTTGCCCAACCCCGCGCCGCCCTAACCCCGTGCCGCCCGTGCTTTAAACTAAACCAATGCCTAAAGTTGGATTTATCAGCCTCGGCTGCCCCAAAAACCTGGTCGATTCGGAAGTCATGATGGGCCTGCTCGGCGAGCAGGGACACACCCTCACCCCCCGCGCCGAAGATGCCGAGGTGCTGGTCGTCAACACTTGCGCCTTTATCGAAAGCGCCCAGCAGGAATCCGTCGACGCCATCCTCGAGCTGGCCCAGCTCAAGCGCAGCGGACGCGCCCGCCGCCTCATCGTCGCCGGCTGCCTGGTCGAGCGCTTTCGCCAGCAGATTCAGGCCGAAATTCCCGAAGTGGATGCCCTCGTCGGCACCAACGAGCTGCCCCAAATCCTGGCCGCCGTCGCCGGCAACTCGCCGCGTGTTGCCGAGGCTACTGCGATCAATCCGGCCGTAAAGCATGAAACCGCGGCCGCGCTGGCATCCGCGCCCGCTTTCAGCCGGCCGCGCACCGCCGGCGCCGCTCTGCCCGTGCTGCCCTCCCCGCCGCCGGCTGCGTCTCCCTCCCTAAGCGTTAACGGCCGTGTTATGCCGCCGGCCGCCCAAGCCGCTCAGCCCGGCTATCTCTACGACGACCGCACCCCGCGGCTGCTTACCACCGCCCGCCATACCGCCTACCTCAAAATCGCCGAGGGCTGCGACCACCCCTGCTCGTTTTGCGTTATCCCCCACTACCGCGGCGCCTTCCGCAGCCGCGCCCTGGCTTCGGTCGAGGCCGAAGCCCGCCGCCTCGCCGCCGCCGGAGCCCGCGAGCTGGTGCTCGTCGGGCAGGATACCACCAGCTACGGCGCCGACCTCGGACTCCGCCACGGCCTGGCGCAACTGCTCGCCCGCCTCGCCGCCATCGAAGAATTGGTCTGGATCCGTACCCTCTACTTCTATCCCAACCGCGTCACCCCGCCATTGCTCGATACCCTCGCCGCCCATCCCCGCCTCTGCCGCTATGTCGATATGCCCTTGCAGCACGCCAGCGGCCAAGTCTTGGCGCGCATGCGCCGCGGCGGCTCCGGCGACCATTTCCTCCAGCTCCTCGCCCGCATCCGCGCCGCCATCCCCGGCGTCGCCCTGCGCTCGACGTTCATTACCGGCTTTCCCGGCGAAACCGAAGACGACCATAAAATCCTCTGCGACTTTATACAGGCCGCCGAGCTCGATTGGCTCGGCGTCTTCGCCTACTCGGATGAATCCACCAGCCGCTCGCACGCGCTCGACGCCAAAGTGCCCTCCGAGGTGGCCGAAGCTCGCCGCGACCAGCTCATGCAGTTGCAGCGCAAAATCTCCCGCCGGCGCCGCCGCGCGCTCCTCGGCGCGCGCCCCACGGTGCTGGTCGAAGGTCCGGCCGAAGAAAGCGCCCTGCTCTGGCAGGCCCGCCTCGAAGGCCAGGCCCCCGGCATCGACGGCAAAGTCCTGCTCAACGACTTCGGCCTGCGCCCCGGCGGCTCGCCCGCCCCGCCCCCCGCCATCGGCAGCTTCGTCACCGCCGAAATCACCGCCGCCCACGACTACGATCTGGTCGCTCGCGTGGTCGAGCGTTAAATTCTGAAATTTGCGCGAAGCATGAACGGAATCGCGCCCGGCAAGCCCGGCAATTCCGCGAGCATTCCGCCCGGCAATGCCCGGCATCCATGAGTATTCACCATGCTTCTGGTTTCGGCCGAACCTTTGCGAAAGCGTCCGCGCCTAAAAGTAAAAGCGGCCGTGCCGCATCCGTCCGCGATTATCAAAAACCATCTTCGGCGCCGGCGGCGCGGGCGCGCGGCTTTTCTTCCCCCCGGTGAATAGCTTTCAGATATATCTTATGCACCCACGCCGGCTGGGGACTTAAAGCGAAATAAGCGTCTTGCTGTTTGATCGCGTCCTGCCATTCGGCCTTGTTTTTGGGGCAAACCCGGCCTTCATGCCGGTCGCCGGTGAAATAAAGCATCAGCAACTGCGCCTCGATTCCATTTTTGTTGAGATAGTGCAGCGTCGCCAGCCGGTTGCAGTATTGATAATAGTTCCGGGTCAAATCGGCTTCCGGGTTGCCATGGAGTTCGTGAATCGCTTCCGTCAAGAAAGCTTGGATGTGCTTCAGGCTGTCTTGATTTTCTGCGCCACAATGCGAAAACATTTCCTGGGTATGCGCTTTGGCTTCGGCCAGTAGCCAGGTCGTGCGGCCTTGCATCGTCGTCTTTCCCACCGCGTCCCAATTCGGCACGTTGCCCTTCTGCGGCCATCTTGCTTCCCAATTTTTTCGAACCGGGTCTTCCGGATGAAAAAAATCCAGGCCTTAAACGTTAACGGCCGAGTTGGACAGCAGTTTTCGTCCGAGATCGCAGGCCGAAGCGCGGGGTTCCTTTTAGGTCTCGTGCCTATTAACGACATTAAACTTTCCGCATCCATGAGTATTCGCCCTGCGTCCGGTTTCGGCCGGTCCATTGCAAAAGCGTCAGCGCCTAAAAGTAAAAGCGGCCGAGCCGCTGATCTCATGGCCGTGCTCATCAAAATCCAGCCACACGATTGCGCCGCATCCGGTCTGCGCTTGGATGCCCAGGTTCATGGCATGCCGCCGTCGCGCCATCTGCATCATCAAATGCCAATCACTGCCGTAGCCACAACCAATCTGTGCCATCTCATCCCTCCTGTAGACGATCAATCAAGAACGGAAGTTATTGTAATCCCGCTTCGGCCGGCACAGGCATCTATGACTGATTGGTAAATACTTATAGCGTGGAGCATGGTTCCATTACGCTATAAGTTATTGACAATAATGGAAAAATAAATTTGTGCCCCATTGATGGTGCAGTTTGCCCGGAAATGGCTCGTATCCTCTTGAAGTAAATGGATTTGGTCGCTCATTCCTGTTTAAATTACGCCTGTTATAATGTAACTGAGATACGGATGATTCTCTATCTCCCGGGATGAGTCGTCATCCCGCCGTGTGAGCGTTCCGCCGGCAGCGGCGGAAGCGGGAATTTAACTACGCGACCAGGGCCTCATGCCCCTGCTCCCGTGACGGTTGGCAGTCTGCAACCGGCGGCCCTCTCCGCCTCGGGCGGTTTGGGCCAGGGCGGCCCGTCCCTAAACGGGCCGGCTAGGACTTTCGGTAAAAGGGTTCTCCCTACTGTGTCTATACAGCGGCTAACGAGCCGCTTTTTTCATTTCTGATCCGGCCCTGAAGTTGTTTTTATTTCGTCCGGGTTCGATGTGATCGCGTTCGCTAAAACAGCGGCCTTCCGGCCGCTGTTTTTATTTCTGCCGCTTGAGGTGTCTGGTTCCTAAAGCGTAAAGGCGCTGAATTTAAAAGGCAGCCTGCGCGAATCCGGATAAAGCGCGCGCCTGCGCTTAAAAGTAAAGGCGGTTGAAGGCGGTTGAGCCGCATAACCGCATCACCATTTTTCCGCCCTTTCAAAGGAGGTCCCATGCCCGCTCCCTAATCTTCCGCCTTGCGTTCTGCTCTGCGCTCTGCGCTCTGTGCCCTGCGCTTTGTGCCCTGCGCTTTGTGCTTTGCGCTCTGCGCTTTGCGCTCTGCGCTTTGTGCTTTGCGCTCTGCGCTTTGTGCTTTGCGCTCTGCGCTTTGCGCTTTGTGCCCTGCGCTCTGTGCCCTGCGCTTTGTGCCCTGCGCTTTGCGCTTTGCGCTTTGCGCTTTGCGCTTTGCGCTCTGCGCTTTGCGCTCTTCGCCTTCCCCATTCGCGGGAAGGTATTTTTTTATCTTTTCGGAGAATATTTCATGACTTCGTCAATGACGCTAACTCCTCTTCCCGCCGCCCCGGAAAAATCCTCCGGCGCCGAAGAACTCCCTGCCTTCGAGTTTCAGCCCAGCCCCGCCCAACTGCGCCTCGCCGAAGGCCTGCAGTTGGCCGGCTTCGATATGGACGTCACCACCCTCTGCCGCCTCTCCAACGTCAGCCGCGCCGCCTACTACCGCTGGCAGCGCAACCCCGGCTACGTCCGCTGGCTGCATCAGTTGGCCGCCGAACATCTCGAAGCCTCCTTCCCGCTGCTGCTGTTGCGCATGACCAACGCCGCGCTCCAGGGCGATAAAACCTCCATGCGCCTCCTCTTCCCCTACCTCGCCAATGCCCCCCGCGGCCGCGCCGAGCGCA
>JAKASR010000012.1 GCA_021818955.1 Acidobacteriota bacterium | reverse complement strand
CTTCTCGTAGGCCTCGACGAGGGCATCGGCTTCCGCCCGGCTTCGCCGTGCTGGTCGTTTGTTCATGCCTGCCAGTTCAGCACGGCTTTGGCTGCTGATCTACCCTGTGTTTGCTCTAACGCTTACTTTCGACCGAAGCCTGGGTGAACAGGTTTAATTTTAAATTTCCGCGATCAATTGATCGCGGCCTCATTGAAGCATGGCCTGTTGCCAATCGCCCAGGCTAACCGCGCCAACCATTTCCGCGATCAATTGATCGCGGCCTCATTGAAGCGCCCAGATCGAGGTCAATAAAACCGAGGCGCAAAGCAATTTCCGCGATCAATTGATCGCGGCCTCATTGAAGCTCAGCAAGACTACGCCACTTCCGTTACCGATGTTGGCATTTCCGCGATCAATTGATCGCGGCCTCATTGAAGCGATTCCGGCGGGCGGAAGTTGGAATACCGGCACCAAATTTCCGCGATCAATTGATCGCGGCCTCATTGAAGCGCGCAGCCGCCGGTAATTCATTCTGAAGGAATTTGTATTATTTCGGGTCAAACGTGCATGGAATTAGGATTGGGTCATATCAAGAGGTCGGAATAGACCTAGACCGAAGTGGCAGCCAAAGCCGAGCGATATAGGGCCAGCCACTGGTTGGGCGAAGCGTATGCGCCAGAAGCTGCCTTGGTGATCCGGTTGCTCAAGATCGCGTTTTTCCCGAAAACGACGGAAGTGAAGAGATTTGCGTAATTGCTCACCGACTTTTACGGCATAAAAACGCGTGAGTCCTACCGGTTCGAGCATGCCTCGCATGGTGCATTCACGCCTGATCTGCGCCTCAATATCAAAGCCGCGTTTCATGTGCCATGGATGCAGATACGGCGTAACCGATATCCATACGTTCACTTTGGCTAGCAAATCTCCTCCAGCCTCCGATTCACCCATGTTTTCGAGTACAACTTGCCACTCGCCGTCATCATGGCTCCAGAGGCGATTGAGTCTTTCGGCGATTTGTCGCGTGTCCTGATTCATGCCGCCAGGAAGATGGAAAATGAGACGGTCGATTCGGCCATCATTGTTCTGATCCCATGGTAGGTAAAAAGCGTGGCGATGACGATTCTCCTTTGGTAGTCCGTGGCCTGAAATGACTGCGGGAATCGCGTCTTCTCCAAATAGCTTTTTGGCTTCACTCATTACGGCGCGCCGAAACAATTCGCCAATGCGGACTGTATCCTCAACGCGAGGTAAGGGTTTGCCGATCAAGATATAGCGGGCCGTAGTCGCGGTGAGCGACAATGTCGGTTGAGGCTTACGCCGTGGATGGAGCGCCTCGGCGGGACGATGATAGAGTTCTTTGCGCGAGGCCGGCGGTTGGCTCCAACCGAGTGCGCGCAGATCGGCGGTTTCTACCGATATAGCATTCAACAGATCTTCCGGCAGCGTTGCAGCAAGTTTCTTCGCTGCTTTCTTGTCGGTCAGAAAATGCTTACGGAGGCTGTCATATTTATCCGGCGCCAATGGAGCGAGCAACGAGACGATTTCTTCACGCGATTCGCCGGATAGATCACTTGTGGACAGCTCGCTTCCAGGCCGACAGTTGGGCTTGAATGTGCCATCAAAGCGGATGACTTCAACCCATGACTCGGCACGTCCCAGGTAGCCCATGACGGCGATCAGATCGTCCAAAAGAGAAAGTTGTTCCTGGGGTAGATCAAGCTCTGGCCATGCCATGATCAAAGGCTCTTTGCGCGAGACGGCGGTGAAGGCGTCGAAGATCAAGGATGTTTTGCCTGGCTCTCGTTGTGGCATATAGTGGCGCGTATGGCTGTGGCTGGCAGGAGGCAGATTATATTCAGGGAGAGATTGCGAAAGCGCTTCTATCAGGCTGTGCAGCGTGGATTCTTCATGCCTGCCGAGAGGTTTGATCTTATGGTGCCAGGTAGCGATTAGGGCGCGTAGCACGCGCCATGGTTCAGGTGGCCAGCTTACTGCGCCTTCGTTGACATGTCGATCCCACGGTGTCGCGTGGTAGCGTCCGGAAGGAAAAGTGAATGCGAGTGCCAGCATGGCTTATTCCTTATTTGCTGTAGGTGACGGTAGTGATCTCGAAGTTCGCGGCAGCCTGCTTGGCATTTTCTATTAGGCCGGGAAGTGCAGCTTTGAGCTCATTCCAGGCTGGGAGTTGAAAGCCGGATGGTCGCTTAACCTCAATCGACATGCATTCGAGATCGCATGCCGTGCGTAGGCGCAGTCTTTCTTCAAGGAAGCCACGAATTTTGAAGAGCGCCAATGCCACCAGCAGCTCGTATACAGGTTGGGTGAAGCCGTAGCCGCGCAGTTGCGCGAGATCGAGGTTGAAGAAGGCTTCGATATCGGGCGAGACAAATTCGTCGCGGGCAAATGGAACGTTACCAAAACCCTTTGATGTATCGCCAGAAGGGTTCACCCAGTCGTTCTTCACGCCGCCGCTGGCGGCTGTGTTGACTTTGCTCGCTTCGATGAAGCCGGAGAGGGCGCGTGGCAGCCGTAGGCGGCCTCCGGCTAGTTCTTTCTTTGCCAGGAAAACACCGTGCAGTAAGGCATTGATGTCGAGCTTCAACAGGACGTTTGCTAGCTTACGCAGATCGACAAAACCTTCTTCCATGCTGGCCAATTCTTTCTTCAGGCGGTCGAAGACTGTTTTGTCTTTGCCTTCGAGGATGTAAGGAGAATTGATACGATGCGCCTCCAGCACCGAGTTGGTGAGGGGGTTGCCGTCTTTATCGTTGACTTTGATGACGGATAGGCCGCGCAGCGGCTGGACCCAGTCGTTGGCGACTTTGTCCCAACAGACTTCTTCCATACGGTTGGCTATACTTTGCGAGGATTCCACTAATAACGTGGCTGTTCCATCCGGGCCTTCGTATTGCGCGGCCCCAATTTCCGGGAATCCAGTCGGCTGAAAACGAGTGCCTTGCAGCGGTTGGAGTTTTGCCTGAATGAGCAGGCGGGGTGTGTTGCTTAGAACGGAAAGATCGAGACTCATAGAGAATTTCCTTTCAGATAAATTCAGAGATGTTACGCTGCGGGACTGCCAGCTTCCTCGCTTGTTTTTTTCAATACGCGGCTCACAAGTTTGCCGTATGCGCCGTAACGCAATGGAATGAGCAGCGCCGCCGCGGCGCGCTGCGCTGAGATGCCTTCAAGCGTGGGCAGGGTGTTATAGCTGAAGACTGGATTCAGGCCCGAAGCATGAAGCCGTCGCCATGCGGCTTCCACGGCTCGCCCGGATTTATGCCCGGAGTAAAGCTTCGCTAGCATTCCCGCCGGTAAGGGCAGATGTTCCTTTTGACCGAGCGCGTTGAGGCTTCGCAGGATTGAATCCGGCGTCAGGCATAGTTTAAGTAATGCGAAAGCGGCCGATACTGGGCCGTTGCCGCCTGTGCGGTCGTCCTCTTCGGGAATCTTGCACAAGCTTAAGCCTGGCAATAGTGTGGCGATACGCTGGTCCATGCGGTCGTCCTGCAGAAAGGCTGCAATATCGTCGAGCGTAGCGCCCGAGTAACTTAGTAATGGCTTGTCATTCATCTCGAGTTTTTCCGCCAGCCACAATCTGCGGTCAAGCAGGTTTCGCAACAAATGAGGAAGGTTTCCTGCCGTGCCCGTGTAGATGCGGACATTGCCGATGTTGTTTGCGGCGTCTATCCATTTGTTGGGTGAGCGGGGATGAACAGGAAAAAGCTGGGCGCGCAGAGGAAATGGGAATTTATCGTTACTGCGCAGGCCGGCCAGGGCGCGAGCAATGCGGAATGCTGGCGTATGATCGTCAGCGGCTGGAATCCAATGGTCTGAAAGCCGTGGCAGCGGATCTACAGCCTCTCTCGCTTTGCTGCTGCTGGCCAGTGCGGATTGAATTTCTCCAAGCAACGCTAAGATGGCCTGGGTTTCTGTGGATGAGGATTCCTTGCCGGAGAAATCGAAGAAGGCATTTTCCAGGCGTTGGCGCAAGGCCTGGAAGTGATGAGCAGCGGTTTCGTCTTGCGCGAACCTGCGATATTTCATCAGCCATCCTTGATCGAGATCATCTAACAGGTTCGTGCGTGGCTTGTTCGTCACTTCGATGCGTTCAAGCGGCGTGGCCAGATAAGCCTTGCCCGATCGCATCAGCAGGCCGTAACGCTGGAAGCTGCGAATACCGCGATAACTGCCTAAATGGTGAATGGCGCGAACAAAGTCGAGTGCATCGCGCGCCGGTTTCCTGCCGAGCGCAATACGGCCTTCGGAAAGCAATGCGCGTATCTCTGCGTAATTCGCTGGTTGATCCCACAAAGGCATCCAAAGCTCGCCGCGCGCGTTGGCTGTGTCGCCCACTCCCAGGCTGCCGGAGCCTGCGCCAACTGTTTTCACTGTAAATGGATAGCTCAACACTCCGTAAGGATCATCTGCATTGCGGCGAACTGCAGCAGCGGCAAATGGGAGAGCGCCTTCGATCATTAACACGAAGTCCCATGGGTTGATGGTCGCATCTGCATCGAAGCCAGTCGTGGCATTGGGGCCGCCGGCTTGTCCGGGAGAAAATTGGCCAATTTTCTTATTGATTAATCCTGGGGCTGTGTCTCCATAGAGTGCGAGGTGCAGCCAGCCGCGTGATTCGGCTTCGGTATTCTTTCCTGTAAGGCAAAGTACTTTGACAATGTGCTGCATGAAATTGTTGGTAAAATCCAGTCTGCCGTCATTGCCGCCTGTACCGAGTAGAGGTGGGTAGTCAGGTTTTTCTCCTGTGAGTAATACAGCAGCATCCAGCCATGAAAGCGCTTCATCAGGTAGAAGCCCGCGCATTCTGATAAGTAAAAGAGTTTTTTCTTCATCTTTGGGGCTGACGCTGCGATTCATATCTGTAAGCGCTTGTTCCGCCAATTGTAGGCATTTACGATACGAGTCCAATCTTCCGGTGTCGTTCTGAAGGATGGCTATAAGTGCATCCTTATCGTCTTTTTCGTAGAACCCGCTGCCGCCATTCCACGGAGCCATGATTGGCGTAGGTTGATAGTCATGCAGGAAGAATTGCTCCATTTGTTCGCGCGTGAGTGGTGTTTGCAGCAGCAGAGATTCGTTCCTCCATGCCGCCCTGGTTTTGGGGTGGTGCGCGGAGAGAAGGCGCAAAATTCCTAGTGCTTTAAGATAACTTGCCAGCGGCGTTGGCGAGCAACCGCCAAGAGTGATGTCGTTCATGCGCGCTCCTGCGTTTTAATGTTCTGTTCTTCATCAGAAGCCCGCCAGTCGGCCAGGCGCACCAGCGTTTCTAGCCACGCGAGTTGGAAGGGGCCGTGTTGTTCCAGCAGATTTAAGGTGCGCGCTGTCCATGACGGGCCTTGTTTACCTTCGCCCAGTTCCATCAAGGCTAGATAGAGGATGGTGTGTTTACTATGCTCGCCGTGAAAGTCCAGGGACGGAAGTTCATCTCCCTCCCATATACCGCGCGCAAAGAGTTTGCCATTGGGAGCTGGCTCTTCCGTTGGCATGGCGCGCAGGCTCATACGCACTTTGCCGTGGTGGGCCGCGATGATATAGGCAATAAGGTCTGTGTTCTGCTCTCCATCATGCTGCGTCAGCCAGGTGAGCGCGGAAGCCAGTTCATGGCGGAAAATCTTCCGATTGAGGTTATCCTTGCGGCGCCAGTTATATCCGGGTGATTTCGCAAGTGGGGAATCGCCATCGGTCAGACCGCAACGCGTCTTGTATACGGCATGTGCCTTTCCTATATCGTGCCAGAGTGCCGCGCGGCGCAGCGTATCGGCGTGCGTGGTTTCGTCGAGTGCATTGCATAGTTGAGTGATGTGGTCGGCGGCATGGCCGAGATGATCCACCAACGCGACTGGGTGCGTCTGCTTGGCGAGATCATCCCCACCGTAAGCGTCAAGCTCGACTTCCGCAGTATTGACCGGCGGCACGGGCTTTTTGGTCAGGCTGGCATCGAAGCCTATCTCCGTGTCGTAACCACCATCGGAGGCTTTTAATAACAGCGTCATGCCGGGATGTGGTGGGCGATCTAGCTTAACCCATCGGTCATCCAGAGCGTCCCAGTGCCACGCGTTGCGTTTATGGAGGTCCTTAGTCTGTCCCATGGAAATGGGGCACAACTCGTTGCGGCTGGCTCTGCCTTGTGGCTGTGGCAGGTTGGGATCGTCATTGAAATCGCGCCAGAAGACTTGCACGCCAGGTTGTCCGCTGTCGCGGATGTAATCCGACACATCCACATCGAAGCCGGAAAGGTCAGGGTCGGTATTAAATAGGTCCAGCAGGTCCTTACGCCGTAATATTGCCGTAAGCGGCCTGGCCTCGCCGCTTGCGGGAAGATCCTGCGGGCTGGCGCTGGTCAGATTCGTCATGTGATTGCGCGCTACCGTCACCTGGCTGCGGTCATAGGGCTTCAGCGCCTCTTTGTCATCGTTAATCTCTATCCAGAGAATTTTTGCTCCCTCGGCATTGTGCTCGCCGTTGCGGTTGCAACGGCCGAAACGTTGCACCAGCGAAGACCATGGCGCAAGTTCGGTGATGAGCACCTTCGAGGAAATATCTACGCCGGCTTCAATGGCCTGGGTGGCGACCACGATGCGGTCGGCGATGTTTTTGTCGCGCAGACGCTGGTTCTGTTCCTTGCGTTCCGCCGCGCGGAAGCGCGCATGGATCAGGATGTCTGCCTTCTCAGGCCGTGCCTTTCGCAGCAGACGGAACAAGCCCTGCGCGCGATCGACCCGATTCAGAATCACGATGGTTTGGCTGTCTGCGGCGTGAGTTTTCAGCACCTCTTCGCACAATGCCCGAAGATAGGCATCCAATCCTGTCTTATTGCCGGCATCGTTGCCGAGAGTGATTGGAAGTTTTGCTACGGTTTTGACGGCGTTAAGCCTATCGCCCGATTGCTGTCGGTCGGCAGCGTCGATGCTCAGCGTTTTCAAACCTTCCAGATATGGTTTGAAATCGACGGTATCTAGCCAGTTTTGGTTCAGGGTAGCGGACATCCACAGTGAGCGGCTGTTTTTTGCGATGGGAAAGCTCCTGCGGAAGGCTTCCAGTTGCGCGGATGTGGCAAGGCCCGCGCCCATCAATTGCACTTCATCGAATACCCACAGGCAATCGTTATGCAGCAGGGCAAAGTGAACAGGCCATTGGTAGCGGCTCATTCCATAGCCGCGCATCAGGGTGCGAGAGAGCAGCATGTCCTGTGTGCCTATCAGGATCATGTCTTCTTCGGGAAAACTAGTCCACGCCGGTTTAGTGTCGTCGGCTCCGCCCATTAATACATGTACCGACACCTTGCTTTCGCCAGCCTGGCCAAAAATGCCCAGGGTTTTCAGCCATAAGCGGATGTTTTCCTCAGTTTGTTCAACCAGAACGCGCATGGGCAGGCACCAGACCAATCGACGTGGCGTCATAGCATCGGCGGCTTTACTACGATTGTCCTGACGCCAGCCGCGCTTCCATACCCATGAGAGCGTAACCGCCGCGGTCTTGCCCATCCCGGTAGGCACGTCAAGCAGGTCTGGCCATGCCTGTTCGGCAAGACGAGATTGATAGCTAAAAGGGGCAGATAATTGAGTAGCCTCAGCGAAAAATGTTCGATAGTTCATGGTGCCGATTTAAGTAGTTTGGTTAAATGGCAGTATAGTTCCAATGAGTCCCTCAGCCAGTACGAGAATAATAATATTTAGTCGCCATTTTTAAGTGGTCCAGCCGATATATAAGACGGCGAGCAGCACTCAAAGCCTGCGCGCCGTTCACCCTGTCACGAAAAGCTAGTGTCAATGCCATAAATCATTCAATATGTGTGGTTTAGGCATGAAAATGTCGTTTTTACCGCGTCCGTGGTCTTGAACCTGCCGTCCCCGCTAAACTCTAGCTGTGCATGGATTTAAATCGGGTGGACGGCAGGGACGGCAAAAAAACATGATATTTTCCTTTTTTCCGTTTTAATGTGTTTTTCGCGATTTGAATTTTTCCTAAATGGCTTTCGCGGAAAAATTCGATTCTAAATTGTTCTTTTAAAAGGGATAGCGATTCGCGGAGTTGTTTGGCGAATGTGCTCTCTGTATATCGCCTCAGCTCCGGAGTGTCTTTTTTTAATGCCTTCAATAGCTCATGCGCGCCGGTAGCGCACAATCCGCTCCTCGTCGTGTGCGCCCGCATCGTCGTGGCTTGCGCCGGCGGATTTTTTGCTTGATTTTAAAGCACGGTCTTTATCGGACGGCATATACAACCTCCAGATACTAAGTTTCTCGCCTCGCCCATAGTCTTATTTGCAGCAGTGATCCGGGACTTGACGGAAACCCCGGCTTTCCCACTCGTTTTATGCTTCTCTTATTTCAAGCTGATGTCTCGTGGGTCTGCTTCAAAAAGCGTTAATGGTCTGGTCTGTCCGACTCGGCCGTTAACGCTTTTCGAACTTCCGATGCGCCGATGCGTTAACCTGATGTAGAGGACATTCCAGGCATCCGCAAATCCGGCAATGGAGCGGGGTTGCCGGGGGGAAGGCAATTGCATCCCATTGTGCTTGGAAACGGAAAGGAGCAATCACGAACTATGGCTTACGAACTGCCGCCGCTGCCTTACGCCTACAATGCGCTGGAGCCGCACATTGACGAGGCCACGATGCATTACCATCACGACAATCATCATGCGACGTATGTGAAAAACCTGAATGCCGCGCTGGAATCGAGCAGCCTGGCGCAATTGCCGGTGGAAGAAGTCTTGCGCCGGCTGGCGGAAGCGCCCGAAGCGCAGCGCACCGCGGTGCGCAACAACGGCGGCGGGCACGCGAATCACAGCATGTTCTGGAAGATCATGAAACCGAACGGCGGCGGGAAGCCGGTGGGGGCGCTGGCCAGCGCGATCGAGAAAAAATTCGGCTCGTTCGACCAGTTCAAATCGCAATTCAACGACGCCGGCCTGAAGCGCTTCGGCTCGGGCTGGGTGTGGCTGGTGCTGAACAACAAGAACCTGGAAATCCGCTCCACCGCCAATCAGGATAGCCCCTACATGGAGGGTCTGTATCCGGTCATGGGCAATGACGTCTGGGAGCATGCCTACTACATCAAATACCAATTCAAGCGGGCCGATTACCTCAATGCCTGGTGGAACGTGGTGAACTGGGAAGAAGTTAACCGCCGCTACGAAGCCGGCATGAAGTAAGCGGCACGGCCGCTTTTACTTTTAGGCGCTGACGCTTTCGCAAGGGTCCGGCCGAAGCCGGACGCATGGCGAATACGCATGGCTGCCGGGCGCAATTCCTGCGGAATTGCCGGCTGGCTTGGCGCAATTCCTGCGGAATTGCCGGCTTGCTTGGCGCAATTCCTGCGGAATTGCCGGCTTGCTTGGCGCAATTCCTACGGAATTGCTTTGTCGTTCCCAGGCGCGGGACCTAACCGGAACCCCGCGCTTCGGTCTGCGGGCATGACTTGAGGCAATTTCTCCGAAATTGCCCATGACGAAAACTGCTGTCCGACTCGGCCGTTAACGCTTAACGAGGCGCTAAGCTGAGCATAGCCGCGGGCGAAGCCGCGAAGCCCCAAGCCGGTAGCCGGAAACCCCGCTTGCCGGCTTTTTCGTTTTTATTTGGCGGCCTTGCGGCGCTGCATCTGGAAACGCTGCAAAAAGCTGGTGTCGAACCGACCGGCGAGGAAGTCGGCCTCGGCGAGGATGCGCTGGTGCAAGGGGATGGAGGTTTCAATGCCGGTGACGACGAACATTTCCAGGGCGCGGTTCATGCGCCGCAGCGCCTCGTCGCGATCGCGGCCGTAGGCCATCAGCTTGGCCACCAGCGAATCGTAGTAGGGCGGCATGATGGCTTCGCTATACAGCGCCGTATCCACGCGGATGCCGATGCCGCCGGGAACGTTGAAGGCGTCAATGCGCCCGGCGGAGGGAGCGAAGGTCTCCGGGTTTTCCGCGTTGATGCGGCATTCGATGGCGTGGCCATGGTTGACGGTGCAGTCGCCCACGAGTTCGACGCCGCCGCGGTCGGCTTCCAGCGCGTTTTCCAGCCGCTCGCCGGCGGCAATCCGAATTTGCGCCTTCACCATATCCACCCCGCTCACCCATTCCGTGATGCCATGCTCGACCTGCAGGCGAGTGTTCATTTCGATGAAATAGAGCTTGCCATCTTCATCCATCAGGAACTCGGCGGTGCCGGCGTTGGCGTAGCCGATTTCGCGCATGGCGCGCACCAGCTCGCCGCCCATTCGCCGGCGTTCGCTTTCGGTGAGGGCGGGCGAGGGGGTTTCCTCGATCAGCTTCTGGTGGCGGCGCTGGATGGTGCATTCGCGTTCGCCCAGGTGCACAATGCGTCCGTGCTCGTCGCCCAGGATCTGGAACTCGATATGGCGCGGATGCTCGATGAATTTTTCCAGGTAGAGATCGCCGTTGCCGAAGGCGGCGGCGGCTTCGGCGCGGGCGGCGGAATAGAGGGCGGGCAACTCGCCGGCGGCGCGCACGATGCGCATGCCGCGCCCGCCGCCGCCGGCGGTGGCCTTGAGCATGACCGGGTAGCCGACCTGGGCGGCAACGGCCAGGGCGTCGGCTTCGTCTTTGAGCACGCCTTCCGAACCAGGCAGCACCGGCAGCTTCACCCGCACGGCGGCTTCCCTCGCCCGCTGTTTTTCCCCCATCATGCGAATCACATCCGCCGAGGGGCCAATGAATTTCAGCCCGCTGGTGGTGCAGACGTCGGCGAAGTTGGCGTTTTCCGAGAGAAAGCCATAGCCGGGGTGGATGGCCTCGGCGTTGGTCACCTCGGCGGCGCTGATGACGGCGGGAATGTTGAGATAGCTTTCGCCGCTGCGCGGCGGCCCCACGCAAACCGCCTCGTCGGCAAAGCGCACCGCCAGGCTGTTGCGGTCGGCTTCGGAATAGACCACGACGGTGGCAATGCCCAGTTCTTTGCAGGCGCAGAGGATGCGCAGAGCGATTTCGCCGCGATTGGCAATAAGAATTTTACGAAACATTGGATGCGCGCGGCCGGCGGCTCATGCGGGACGAAGCGTAAACAGCGGCTGCCCGTATTCAACCGGCTGGCCGCTGGTCACCAGGCGGCTGACGATGGTGCCCGCCGCCTCGGCCTCGATTTCGTTCATCAGCTTCATGGCTTCGACAATGCACAAGACCTGGCCGGCCTGCACCCGATCGCCGGGCTGGACGTAATCGGGCGCTCCGGGCGACGGCGCGGAATAGAATGTGCCGACGATGGGCGAACGAACGGTGATGAGCGAACTGTCTTCCGCCGGCTCGGCGGGCGCGGCGGCGGCCGAGGCTTCGCGGGCGGCGGCCGGCGCCGCCGCGGCAACCGCCTCCACCACGGCGCCACGGCGGATGCGCACCCGCACCCCGCTTTCCTCGACTTCTAATTCCTCGATCTGCGTTTCATTCAGCAGATCAATCAATTGGCGTATGGATGCAAAATCCATTCCGTCTCGCTTTCCCTTCGGGCTGGCGAATGTGATCCCCAATCCAATTCTGGACTGACTGCCTCCGCTTGCGCAACTCGCGGCAAGGGAATCTATAACTCTATCAGGCTCTTAGGCGTTGGGGTCAGAATTTCGGCCCCGCGCGGGGTGACGCGCACGACATCTTCAATCCGGACCCCGCCCCAGCCGGGAATATACACGCCCGGTTCGATGGTAACGATCTGGCCGGTTTCCAGGCAAACGGGCGGGGTTTCCGCCGCCGGCGCGGCGGCGCGGCGGCGCGCCGGCCCGCCGGGCTTTTGACGGGCAGGCCGGCGAGGGGAGCCGGCGGCAGCGATGCGCGGCGGCTCGTGAATTTCCAGGCCAAGGCCATGGCCGGTGGAATGGACGAAGTATTTGGCCAGCCGGGCGCGGCGCAAGACCGCGCGGCAGGCCTCATCCACCACGGCGACTTCCACGCCGGCGCGCACGGCGGCGATGCCGGCCAGTTGGCTTTCGAGCACGGCGGCATAGATTTCGCGCAGACGCGGCGGCGCCTTCCCCAGGCAAACGGTGCGCGACATGTCGCTGCAATAGCCGGCCAGGCGCACACCGTAATCGAGCAGCAGCGGCTCGTGCGGCTTCAGCCGCCGCTTTCCGGGATGGGCATGCGGCAAGGCGCTGTTCGGCCCCGCCGCCACAATCGAATCGAAGGCCAAGCCCTCGCCGCCGGCTTGCCGCAGGGCGAATTCCAGGCGTCCGGCGATTTCGGTTTCCGCCATTCCCGGCCGTAATTGGCGCATGAGGCGTCCAAACACGCCCGACGCCAGCTCCACCGCGCTGCGAATGGCGGCGGTTTCCGCCGGGTCCTTGACGGCGCGCTGCGCCTCGATCCAGTTCCCGACGGCGCGGGCCCGGCGCAGGCCGCCAAGCAGTTGCTCCGCCCGCTGCAGGCTGAGGTACCCGCTTTCGATGCCCACCCGGCGGGCGGAGCGTATCGCTTCGGCGGCGGCGGCATCGATGCTGCCGCGGGGTATGGTGACGCGCGCGCCGCGCACCTCGATCCGCGCCTGTTCGCGATAACGGCCATCGCTCCAGAACCTGGCCTTATCCGGCCAGACCGCCAGGATCGCGGCCGAACCGCTGAAGCCGGTGAGATAACGGATGTTGGGCAGATGCGTGACCAGCAGCAGCGGCAGGCCGGAATCCCGCAGCCGATGGCGCAAGGTTTGCATTCGGGCGGCATAGTCCATAGCGTCAAAGCAATGATCTTAGCAAAGCCGCCGAGCGGGAATTCAACGGCGGCGGTGGCGGAGCGGCAAATTTTCCTACTTTAGCGGGCTTTCGATTGGCCGCCGATTCCGGCATGGATCAGAGAAGGAGGGCGCATGCGAGTATCGAGCCTTCGCCATTGGGCGTGCCCGCGCGACGGATTGTTTCCGCTGCGGCCGCGAGTCGAAGCCTGGCGGCAGGACGAAATCTGGCGCGGCAAACTGGAATGCGGCGCGTGCGGAATTTGCGGCGCGGTTGAAGAAGGGTTGCCGAGTTTTCTGCCACCGATCGAGACGAGCGGGCTTGAAGACGCGCAGAAGCTGGAGCTGTCGCGCCGCAATCAGGTGCTGATGATGCCGCGCACCGGGCGGCAAATGCATGACGAACGGGTGGAAGAAGAAGCGGTGATGAAAGCGCTAGCGGGGATGAAGCCCGGCTGCGTACTCGACGCCGGCTGCGGCGCCGGACGCATGAGCCTGCGGCTGCTGCGCCAGGGGCATGAGGTGGTCGCGCTGGATTTCGCCGCCGCCCGGCTCGACTACCTGCGCCGGCGGGTAAACGGGACTGGACGGCTGAGTTGCGCCGTCGCCGATTTATCGCAGGCGCCGCTACGCCCGCGTCATTTCGACGCCATCGTCTGCCTGCAGGTGCTGGAGCATTTGCCCAGCTTCGAGCTGCGCCAGGCGTTGCTCGGCAAACTGCGCTCCGCGCTGCGTCCGGAGGGCCGCCTGGTGCTTTCCGTCTATAACTACAACCGCCGGCGGCGCCGCGAAGGCGCCACCGATGGACGGCACGATTCCGGCATTTTCTATCATTGCTACACGGAACGGGAGCTGCGGCAGGAATTACACGGCTTCCGCCTGGAACGGCTGGCGGGTCTGAATTGCCAACTGCCGGGCGCCTATCGCTTGCTGGGAAGCTGCGGGAGCCTAGGCCGCCAGCTCGACCGCTGGCTCACCCGTCCGGGCTGGGTGTCCGCCGACTGGGCGCAACTGTGGCTGGCGGTGGCGAGAGCATAGGAGAGACCCGCAGGAATGCATCGTATTTAGTTCTGTCCGGCGATACCGAGGCTTTTCATCTTGCGATAAAAATGGCTGCGCTCCAACCCCAGGGCTTCGGCGGTGCGGCTGATATTACCGCTGTATTCTTCCAGTTTTTTTAAGATGTATTCCCGCTCATAAGCGGCGCGCGCTTCTTGCAGCGAAGGATAATCCTGCCGGCCGGCTTCTTCGCGCCGCCGCTGCAGTCCCGCCGGCAGATGCCGTCGCTCGATGGTGCGCGCGTTGGGATGCAGGATCACCACCCGCTCGATCAGGTTGCGCAACTCGCGCACATTGCCCGGCCAGGCATAACCGTGCAGCACTTCCAGCGCTTCCGGCGCGATCTCGCGGCATTGGCGGCCGTAGGCGCGGCTGAACTCGTTGAGGAAATGCCGCGCCAGCGTGGCAATATCCTCCTTGCGCTCGCGCAGCGGCGGGACAAAAAACGGGATCACGTTGAGCCGATAAAATAGGTCTTCGCGAAAATTACCGCGCGCGATTTCCTCTTCCAGGTTCTTGTTGGTGGCGGCCAGGATGCGGGCATCGATGGTCAACGCCTGATTGGAGCCGAGCGGAGTGAAGCTGCCTTCATCCAATACGCGCAGCACTTTCGATTGCGTTTTCAGGCTCATATCGCCGACTTCATCGAGAAACAAACTGCCGCCGTCGGCGCGGACAAAGCGCCCATCGCGCGCGGTTTCGGCCCCGGGAAAAGCGCCGCGGGCATGGCCAAACAACTCGCTTTCAATCGCCTCTTCCGGAATCGCGGCGCAGTTGACCTCGATGAAGGCCGCCTGGCGGCGCTCGCTGTGGGCGTGCAGCGCCCGGGCGACCAGCTCCTTGCCCACCCCGCTCTCGCCATAAATCAGCACGCGTCCCTGGGTGGGCGCCATCAGCGCGATCTGCTGCCGCAGCGCCCGCAGCGGGACGCTATCGCCGACCAGCAGGGCGCGATCCGCAAACTGCTGCCGCAATTCCAGATTTTCCCGCCGCAGCCGGCGCTGCTCCAGCGCGTTGCGGATGGCCAGCAGCGTCCGCTCCACCGAAAGCGGCTTTTCCAGGAAATCGAAGGCTCCCAGCTTGGTGGCGCGCACGGCGGTCTCGATGGTGCCATGGCCGCTGACGATGATGACGTCCGGCGGCACGGGCAGGGTGCGCAATTGCTGCAGCACCTGGAGACCGTCCAGGTCGGGCAGCCAGATATCCAGCAGCACCAACTCGTAGGCTTGTTGCCGCGCCAGCGCCAAGGCTTCCGCCGCATTGGCGGCGCCGGCGACGGCGAAGTGCTCGTCTTCGAGCACGCCGGCCAGCGTCTGCCGGATGCCGGGCTCGTCGTCCACAATCAAAATCCGCGCTTGGTTCATTCAGGCTTTCCGCAATACCGCCGGCGCGGTTTCCACCGCGAGCAACGGCAATTCCACTATAAGCCGCGTGCCAATCGGCGGATTATCTTCGGCGCGGATGCTGCCGCCATGTTCCTCGACAATGCGGCGGGCGATCGCCAATCCCAGGCCGGTGCCGCGCCCCTTACCCGAGACGTAGGGCAAAAACAGCCGTTCCTTATCGACGCCGCGCAGCCCGTGGCCGGTGTCGGCGATTTCAATCTCGACCATGCCCTCGACCAGGCGGGTGCGAATCAGGATCTCGCGCAAGGGCATATCGCGCAGCGCATCGGCGGCGTTATCAATGAGATTGACCAGCACCCGTTTCAGCCCGTCCGGATCGAGCCGCAGCAGGGGCAGCACGGCCAGACGGGTACGCACGTCGATGCCTTCCAGGCGGCCTTCGAAGGCGCGCAGCGCCTGCGCGATGATGTTATTGAGGTCGGTCGGCCGCGGCTGGGCCATGGGAAAGCGGGCAAAATCGCTGAAGGCGTCCACCAACTGCTTCAGCGACATCGCTTCGGCGGCGATAATGGCGGCGCATTCGCGCGCCAGTTGGGCGGTGGCCGCCGGCACCGCGGCGCCATCGCGCGCCATGCGGCGTTCCAGCCGCTCCGCCGCCAAGCGGATGGGGGTCAGCGGGTTTTTGATTTCATGCGCGATGCGCTGCGCCACTTCCCGCCAGGCGGCCAGCTTTTGCATCTGCAGCAGGTCGCTGAGGTCTTCCAAGACCACAATATAACCGCTGCGCGGGCCATAGTTGCCGGCAAGCGGAATGGGCGAGACGGTGGCGGCAGCGCTCAGCGTGGCGCCCTCGCGGCGGATTTCCAATTGCCCGCTCACCGCGCCCTGGCGGTCGGCCTTGCGGAACAACCGCCAGATGTCTTCCTGGGTGGAAGCGTCAAAGATCTCGCGGCAATTCCGCGCCTGCGCGGCGCGTTCGCCGAGCAGCCGCGGGGTGGCGGCGTTGATGCGCTCGATGTCGCCATCGCGGTTGGCAATCAGCACCGCCGAAGGCAGGCTTTCCAGCATCACCTCCAAGCGCTGCTGGCGGCGCTCAAGTTCTCCATTGGCCAGCTCCAACTCGCCGCGCGCGGTCTCAATCTGCGCCCGGTTGGATTCCAATTCGCCCGCCATGCGGTTGAAGGAGCCCACCAGCTCGCCCAATTCGTCCTTGGCCTGCACCTCGACGCGATGCGCCAGATTGCCGCCCGAGAGTTCGCGAGTGGCTCGCGCCAGCGCTTCAATCGGCACCGTCACCAGCTTGGCGAGATAGAGCGCAAACCAAGTCGCAGCAAATAAAATGACGAGCATGAGCAGCAGCAGATAACCGGTATAGGCGCGATGCAATTGCCGGCGCAGGCGGCTGAGCTGGCGGTAATGGGCCTGATCGAGCGCCAATTGCCGCATCCGGCTCAATAACGCCGGCGGCACCGGCGTGCCCACGGCCAAATAGGTGGGCGGACGAACCCCGGGCAATAGCCGGCGCTCGATGGTATATTTGCCGCCCTCGCGGGAATCACCGGCCGGAGCGGCAGGGGGCGGCGTCAAACGGGGCGAGGGAGGCAACGCGCGCCAGCCGGCGGGCGCGCGCACACTGGCCAGGATCGGGCCGTGGACTCGCGCCACCACCAGAAAGCTATCGCGCGCCAGCGGCAGCCGGCCCCAGCTTTTCAGCAAGGGCTGCACCGGCAGTCCCCGGCGGAGCTCGCCAAGCAGCGGCGTCTGCTGCAGCAATTGACTGACTTCCGCCTGGCTGCGCTGGCGCAGCGTATCGGCCAGCAGCAGCGCCAGGCTGCGGGTATCGCCCTGCACACGGGTCACCGGCTGGCTGAACCAGCTTTGCAAGCTCACGTTCATCAGCGCCTGGTTGAAGATGTACATAAAAAACACCGGCAACAGGCTCAAACCCAGCGCGCCGATGACCAGCTTGGTGCGAAACTTGGCGCCCAGCACATTGGCGCGGCGCTCGGCATAAAGTTTCAGCACCTGCCGCCACAAGGTAATGCAGAGCAGGACAATGCCCAAGCCGCAGAGTGAATCGAGCAGAAACAGGGCCCAACTGGAGGCTAGCTTTTCCGGAGGCAGGAGGAAGGCGCGCGGAAAAAACAGGATGCCGCCCACCAGCAGCAGCAGCAGGGCGCTGAGGCGCAGCCAGCGCCGGCGTTGCGCCGTGGTGGGACGATCAGGGGGCGCGGCGGAAACCTCCGGCCGGCCCGCGGCCGCCGAAGGTTGGGCGGGAGAGATTTCGTCCGTGGGTTTAGTCCCGGCAGTGGGCAGGTGCGGCATGGTGAAGTCGGCCCGGGGCGGCGGCGGGCAACAGCGGCCGCAGCGGGCAGGCATGGCAACGCGCCTCCGCCTTGGCGCAATAGCGCTTGCCCGTGGCCACGATCAGCGCATGGAACTCATTATAGACCCCGGCACGCGGCCCCAGTTCCGCTTCAACCGCGGCGCGCAACTGCTCATAGCCGGGAGGACGGCGCCCGCTCTCCGGTTGCGCGTAGGCCAGCAGCCGGTGACGTTCGAGGATGCGCCGGGTATAGGCGTCAATGATGAAAAACGGCTGCCCGCCGGCATAGAGCAGGATGCTGTCGGCGGTCTCCGGCCCGATGCCGGACAGCGAAAGCAGTTCCTGCCGCAGCCGTTGCGGCGGCTGGCGGAACATGCGCGTCAGGCTGCCGCCGTATTGCGCATCAAGATAATCCAGAAAGGTAACCAGCTTGGCGGCTTTCTGCCGCCAATAACCCGAGCTGCGAATGGCCAGCCCCAGTCCGGCCGGCGGCGCCTGCCGCATCCCGGCCGGGGTCAGCCAGCGGCGGCGGCGCAGGCCTTCGAGCGCTTTTTCGACGTTGGTCCAGGCGGTGTTCTGCGCCAGAATGGCGCCCACAATGACCTCGAAGCGCGTCCGCGCCGGCCACCAATGTTGCGGACCGAAATGCTCGCGTAGCGCGGCGTAATAAGCTTCGAGCGAAGAAACATGGGGCGCTTGCGGCGCGGGTTCCGATGCCTGACAAGGGAGACGGGCGGCGGAAAGAGTTGGGTTTTCCGGCGCTCGCATTTTGAATCGCGTCAGTACTGCTGCGGCAAAAGATTATAGAAAAAGGAGAATTGCAGCCGGATGTGCGGCCCACGGAATTGTTTGGGCAGCGGGGGAAAGGGATTGGAGGCGCTGATGGCGGCCAGCGCGGCGTGGTCGAAGGATTGTGTTCCCGAGGGAGAAATCAACTGCAGGCCGGGCACGGCGCCATTGCGTTCAATTTCAAAGATAATCACCACCCGGCCTTTCATGCCCAAATAGGCCTCTTCTGGCATGACCGCATACCAATTGATCCGCACCTCGTGTACAATGCGCTGCAAATAGGAGGAAAAATCCACTCCCTGGGTGTTAGTCAGGATTTGCACCGCATCACCGACCTGACCATTGCCGCCGCCGGGCGCACCCGTAGGCGGAGCCGGCAGTTGTCCGGTCGTGGCCGCGCTCTGGCCCCCTCCCTGCACGCGTTCCCGCGCCACCGCGCGCATGGCCGCGCGCAACTGGTCGGCGACGCTCATGCCCGGCAAGTCCAGCATGGGCGAGTTTTCCCGGGGCACATTCCGCAGCCGGATTTTTCCCTGATGGCCTTTGCCGGCCGCCGGCTTTCCCGGCCGAGGCGCGGGCGGTCCGGAAGGCCTCGGTGGCGGCGCCGATGGGCGGTTTTCGGCCAGCAGCTTCGGCGCGGGCGGACGCGGCGGCGCGAGGCGCGGCGCGGCCAGCGAGCTGAGCACGCGATGATGCTGGTGAATCTGCAAGCTGCGATTGCTGATCACGTTGCTGTGCACCGGCTTTCGCGGCTTGGGAATTTTTAAATTCGGCGGCAGTTCCAGGTAGGTCAGCTTTTGGTTGGGCTGCAGGCGCTCGGGATTAAATACATACGCATGCGGATGCGAGCGAAACAGCTTCGGATCCACCAGAATCAAAATAATGAGCAGCAGATGCAGGATGATGGAGCCAAACACGGCTTCCCGCCGGCGCGCGCGCGACCGCTCATCGGCCAATTGCAGCAGCAAATGCTCGGGATCGAAATCCAAGGACTGGCCGGGCGGCAGGGTATCCGGCGCGGGCGCCGGCGGCCGTGGATCGTCCTTCAAGTTAAGTTCCGTTTTTAACGGCAAAACATTCCCTTCCCCGCCGGGCGGCCAACCTGCTCATTATGTATACGCTTCGCTTGTCCCGTCTGTCACGCAAGCTGCGAAGTTTCGGCTGTCCTCCGCCGGTGCGGTTCTGGCAGGGAATGCTCCACCCCCCCAAGACCTGCGCTCCATTGCTTCCAACCTAATGAACGGGTGGTAGAAACGTACTTTCCCTATTTTGGCGTTACTTTATTCTAGCAAGCCGTGAGGGCGGCTTTTTCCCCGAGAACTTAACCGCTTCCAGGCATGTCATCCTACGCCCAGACGCCGGGCATGGACGCGAATGGCTTCGGCCGCCCGCAGCGCCGCCGCCAGCGCGCGCCGGGCCGCCGCAGCGTTGGCTTGCGGCTCGGCGCCATTCCGCACGCAATCCAGAAAAGATTCCAACTCCAGGCGCAGCGGCTCGCGCCGGGCAGGCGCCAGGTGCTGGTGGGCAAGCCGCCGCGCCAACTCCGCATCCAGCCCGGCGGATGAAAGCGGAGGAAAGGCGCCGCCGCGCGCCGCCTCTTGCAGCGAAAAAATATGCGCGTCTTGGCGGGCATAGTCGAGCGAGACATATTCTCCGGGCTGGAAGAAGCGCAGTTTGCGCACCCGTTCGGTGCTCACCCGGCTGGCGGTCAAATTGGCAACACAGCCATTGCTCAGCGCCAAGCGCACGTTGGCAATATCCACCTGGGGTGTGAGCACCGGCAGACCGACACCGCGCACCTCGTCAATTTCCGCTCCGGTCAGCATCAAGACCAGATCCAGATCGTGAATCATGAGGTCGAGCAGCACATCCACGTCCAGGCTGCGCGCGGTAAAGGGGCTGAGGCGATGCACCTCGAAAAACAGCGGCCGGATGGTGCGCGAACGAATGGCGTCCACCGCCGGATTGAAGCGTTCGAGGTGGCCAATCTGCAAGACGCGGCCGGCCGCGCGCGCCGCTTCCGCCAGCGCGTCCGCCTCCGCCAGGCTGGGAGCAAACGGTTTTTCGACCAGCACGTGCACGCCGGCCTGAAGCAGGACTATGCCGGTTTCCGCATGCGCGGCGGTGGGCGTGACGACACTGGCAAGCTGGCAATGGCCGGCCAATGCGGCCAGCGATGGAAACGCCCGGGTTTCAAACTCGCGCGCCACCGCTTCGGCGCGGGCGCGATCGAGATCGTAAACGCCGGCCAGCACGCCCAATTCGCGGTACACGCGCGCATGTTGGCGGCCGAAGGCGCCGCAACCGGCCACGCCGGCACGGAGCTTATTCATGACTGCCGTCCCGATCATCGCCGCCGCGGCCGAAGATGGCAATCTGGCGGGCCGCGGCTTCCGCCAGCAGCCGCTCGCGTTCAAGCAGCAGCGTCAAACCGCTTTCCACCGCCAGCGCGCTGGCCTGGCACTCCGCCATGGTGCGGATGGTTTCCGGCCCGATGACGGGCACGTCAAAACGCACGTCCTGCTGCGGCCGGGCAACCTTGACCACGGTCAGGCGCTTGCCCTGCGCCAGTTTCGCCGCGCGGCGGATGGCGGCATCGGTGCCCTCCATGGCTTCCACGGCGACGCAAGCGCCGCCGGCAATCACCACTGTCTGGCCGATATCGGCGCCGGCGATCAAGCGCGCCAACCGCCAGCCGTATTGGATTTCGCTCAACTCTTCGGCATCGGGAGCGCGCGGGGTCAGGGCGCCAGCGCCAGCCAGCAGCGGCTCTAAAAACCGCCGCGAATCTTCGATTACGATGCCTTCCTCGGCCAGGGTCCGGACGACCGCTCCCAGCAGCGAATCGGTATTTTTCACCGCCAGCGAAGCCAGCAATTTCACCATCCGCCAATCGGGACGCAGGGAGGAGAAAATCTGTTTATGCTGCACCTGACCCGCCATAATCGCCCGGCTGACGCCATGCTGGTGAAACAGATCGATGAGGCGGCCGAGTTGGCCCAGGCTGAGCCAATGCACCTCGGCCCCGCTTTTTTCGATTTCCGGCCAGGTCTCTTCCTTGATCGCCGCCACCACCATGCGCTCGCCGCGTTCGCGCGCCGCCGCCAGCACCAGCAGCGGAAAGCGTCCATTGCCGGCAATCAGGCCGTAAGGCGATTGGCCGTTTTGCGCCCCGGCGCTCACTTGATCACCCCGCGCCGGCTGGCGGCGATGAACTCGGCCAGCTCTTTTACCTCTTCCGTCATCGGTTCGGCGCGAAGCCGCTCCAGCGCCTGCGAAGTATTCAAGCCGGAGTTGAGCAGCAGGCGAAAGGCGCGTTGCAGCGCCTGGACGCGCTCAGCGGCCAATCCCTGCCGTTCCAGCCCGATCCGGTTGGCGCCAAAGGCATGATTCTCGCGGGTGGTGGAGGTTTTGCTGTAGGGCAGCACATCCTGGGTCACGATCGTGCCGCCACCGATATAGGCGTAGCGGCCGATGCGCACGAACTGGTGCACGGGCACGAACGCGCCCACGGTGGCATAATCGCCAACCTCGACATGACCGCCGAGGGTGGCGCAGTTGGCCATGATGATGTGGCTGCCGACCTGGCAGTCGTGCGCCACGTGCACGTAGGCCATCAGCAGGTTGTGGTCGCCGATGCGGGTGATGCCGCCGCCCTTGAGGGTGCCGCGATGCAGGCTGCAGAATTCACGCACGACATTGTGGCTGCCGATTTCCAACCGGGTGGGCTCGCCCCGATAGGTCAGATCCTGTGGCGGCAGCCCGATGGTGGAAAACGGAAAAAAATGATTGTCGTCACCGATGCGCGCCGGACCCTCGATGACGACGTGCGAATCCAACCGGCAACGCTCGCCCAGCTCGACGCCTTCGCCAATACGGCAAAAAGGGCCGATCTGGCAGGAAGCGGGCACGCGGGCGCCGGGAGCGATGTGCGATTGCGCCGACCCGCCGGCGGGCAGAGATGGCGCGCCGGCGGCAGGCCCGGGGGATTCGTTCTGCTGGTGGGAGCCGGCCATCAGGGCTTCCGGTCCGCCACGTGGCAACTCAAGACGCCTTCCGCCGCCAACTGCCCTTCCACCAGGGCGCGGCCCATCATCTTGCCGGCCCGCGACCGCCAGGCCAGCACTTCCACCTCCAGCCGCAACTGATCGCCGGGAACCACCGGACGGCGGAAACGCGCCTGATCCACGCCGGTAAAATACACCAGCTTTTCGCCGATCGCATGTTCATGCAGGATCATGATCGCCCCCGCCTGCGCCAGCGCCTCCAAAACCAGCACTCCCGGCATGATCGGACGTCCGGGAAAATGGCCCTGGAAATAGGGTTCGTTAAGGCTGACGTTTTTAATCGCGACGATTCGCACGCGCGGCTCGAATTCCACGATGCGGTCGAGCATGAGAAAGGGATAGCGGTGCGGCAAATAGCGCTGGATCTGCTCGCTATTCATGGGCAAGAGGGGAGGCGCCAGCGCCGGCATGCTCGTATCAGCCATAGTGGTTGGCGCGCCGCAGCCGCCTTACCCGGCAAACCAGCGCGCGTCCACTAGTATATAAAAGCGGGAGCCCGGAGTCAGGTGTCAGGGGCAAGCGAGCGGGAGCGACGAAAGCCCGCGCGATCCCGGCCTGCGGGCATGGCTAGAGGCAATTTCTCCGAAATTGCCCATGACGAAAACTAACTATCCGACTCGGCCGTTAACGCTTACTGGTAAGCTATTTCCTTTAGTTATCTGCCCGCGGCGGATGCCTTCATGCCCGATGCCAACCCACTTGCGGCGCAAGTGCGCGAATATTTTGAGACGCGCTTGCCCGCCATGCTGGCCCGACTCGAAGCCTGGACGGTTTGCGAATCGCCCACGACCGAGCCCGCGGCGGTGAACGCGCTAAGGCGCGAAGTGGCCGCCGCCTTTATCGCAGCCGGCGCCAAGCAACAGTTCCATGCCGACGGAACGGCCGACGCTGCGCTCGAACTGACGGTACAAGGCGGGACAGAGGTCAAGCAGGGCGAGTTGCTGGTGCTGGGTCATCTCGATACCGTTTACCCATTGGGTACGCTGGCGCGGCAGCCGTTTCGAATCGACGCCGGATGCGCCTATGGTCCCGGCGTGCTGGACATGAAAGCCGGGCTGATCTCGGCGCTGTTTGCGCTGCAAGCGCTGCACGCCTTATCGCTCGCACCGCGGCGCCGCTTGCGCTTGCTTTTCACCAGCGATGAGGAAACGGGCAGCCGCACCTCGCGCCCATTGATCGAAGCCGCCGCGAAAGGGGCGGCGGCGGTGCTGGTGCTCGAACCGGGCGCCGGACCCGCAGGCGCGCTGAAAACCGCCCGCAAGGGAATCGCCGATTTTCGCCTGCGAGCGCACGGCCGCGCCGCTCATGCCGGGGTGGATTTCGAACAGGGCGCCAGCGCCGTGGTGGAATTGGCTCGCCAGATTGCCGCACTCGCCGCCTGGAGCGACCCCGCGCGCGGACTGACGGTGAATCCCGGCGTGGTGCGCGGTGGCAGCCGCGTCAATGTGGTCGCGGCGGAAGCCGAAGCCGAGCTGGAACTGCGCGCCTGGCGGCTGAGCGATTTGCAAGAGGCCGAACAACGGCTAGCCGCGCTTCGCCCCCTCGATCGCCGCGTCCGGCTAGAAGTAGAAGGCCGCATCAATCGCCCCCCGCTGGAGCGCACGGACGCCATTGCCGCCCTGTTTTTGCTGGCGCGCGACTGCGGACGCGAACTCGGCCTGGATTTGGCCGAAAGCGCGACTGGAGGCGGCTCCGACGGCAACTTTACCGCCGCGCTGGGAATACCGACGCTGGATGGCCTCGGCGCCGCCGGCGAAGGCGCGCACTCGCCCGGCGAATATATACGCCTCGATACCTGGCCGCTGCGCGCCGCCTTGCTGGCGCTGCTGTTCGCAAGAGTATGAGCCCGGCAGGGTACTGCTTATATGCGGCGGGAATTAGAACGACGGTGAATGATTAGAAGCGGTAGCGATTCGTTTTGCAGCGCAGGCAATAATAGGTCTTAATTTTTAAATGCTTAAGAAATCGCTCGAACAGCCGCTCGGCGCGATGTCGATCCATATCGCAATGGCAGCGCCAGCAATACTTTTCGTAATAAGTGATTGGCTTGGCTGGCTTGACTTCCGGGTAGTAATTGGTTGGTACAGGACCCATTGACCTATGCCTTCAATCAAGAGCGCAGATTATAGACTCACTCACTTTGAGTCAAGCATATTTTTAGGAATATTGCTTAATAGCATTCGGGTTTTTGAAGTCCAGGGCAAATCGATTCCGATTTAGCTACATAAAGCACCTTTTTGGGAAGTTGCGTTCCAGCGGTTTTGCGAGGCGGCGGAAACAGTGGCCGCGCCGCCCACCGCGCGAGTGTTAATCCGCGCGCAGCACGTCCACCGGATCGAGTCGCGCCGTCGGGCGCGCCGGCCCATGGCTGGCGGCCAGCGCCGCCACGACCAACAGCAGCGTCACGCCGGCCCGCAAGCCATACTCACCCGGGCGCACGCCATACAGGAAACTCGCCAGGACGCGATTGGCCAGCCAGACCACGGGCAGATGGAAAATATTGAGGGTGCCTTACCCTGGCAAGCCATTCTTGATAAATCATTTGCATCTAAATTAGCGATATGGGGATTACGGCCTTGCATGCCGTCTGGGCAGTTGCGGCCGCGCTGCTTTCACCCGCGTCTTTTCACGCGCGGCCACCAGAGCGGCATAACGGACAGCAGATTTTGAGGAAGACCGCGCCGCGCCGGGCGGGCGCGCCGGCATGGGGGCGTTTGGCCCCGCCGGTGGACCCATCCTTGCCGTGCAAGGCGGTGATGATTGCGAACCCGAATGTTTTGGCGGGCAAGTCCTATATTTCGCGTTCTGACTGGCAACGCGCGGGCAGCAACGACCCCCAGGTTTCAATGGCTCACATTACCGTTTATAAGTCGGTCGAACTGGAGCAAGAGTTCATAGTTAACGGTCATCGGGTTTCGTCCGGCCGCCTGCGGCAATTGCAAGACCGGGTGGCGCGGATACGGCAGAGCATAGACCGGGACTGGCGCGGACAACAGTCCAATGGCCGGCTACTCGATATCGATTGGCAAATCTGGACAATTGGACAGGTTTGCCGGCGTTTCGATTGGCGCTGGCTGGGCAATCAAGCGTTGGACGGCCGACCCGCCGCCGTGTTCAGCTTCCAGCCGAAACGGCAGGTGCCGGTCCGCAATCGGGTAGATAAATTTCTAGCCTCCATGGCGGGCCGGGTTTGGCTGGAAGCCGGCACCGGACAGGTAATGCGGGTGGAATTTCATAATCTGCGTCCGGTGCGCTATGGCTGGGGAATACTGGCCGTCTTTCATCAAGTGCAGGGCGTTTTCAGCCTGGCTCGCCTGCCGGGGGGATGGTTTTATCACCGCCTGTGGCTGAAACTGGATGAGCGCGAACTATGGCACCACTGGCGAGGGACGGTAGTGAAGATCTATCAACCGGCGAAGTGAAGACAGCGATCCGCTTGCGGTGGCTCTGCCCGGGACGAACACTTCTGTTGGACGCGACCGTTAACGCTTCAGGGCGGCGGACAGTTTTCCCAATGCCAGGCGATCGGCGGTGAGCAGATCATAGCGTGAGAGGCGATGCAGCGGCACCCAGCGCAAAACGGAGTAATGCCGCCGTCCCGGACGCCCGCGCCAGCCGTTGACCTGGTAAAAAGCCAAATCGAGCCAGCCGGTTTCGGCATACCACTGGCGGCGGCGCAGCAGCAGCCGCATGCGCTCAGGGCGGGCGGCTATGCCCAACTCCTCGGCCAACTCGCGCGCCAGCGCCACCGGCTCGCGCTCGCCGGGTTCCAGCTTGCCGCCGGGAAATTCCCATTTTCCGGCCTGGAGTTTGCCCGCCGGGCGGCGGCAAAGCAGCAGGCGTCCGGAACGCGGCAGGAGAGCGGCGACAATGCGTCGAACCGGCATCCTGAAAAGTGTAATCAAAAAGCTGCCATCTCCAGCTTCGGTTTCCAGCAAGAGGTTCAAATAACTGCTATCCCAAACCATCCGTGGGCAATGCCATGGCGGCAAAGTCCGGTGTGAGCATGGTCACGGCGGGCATAAACTTTAAATTTGGATACTGAATCGAGATGACCATGGTCCAGGAATCCGCCTCCCTGTTTCCACCCCGTGACGTGCTGCACCATGAAACGCCGGCCTTGGATGCGATTTTCCATCCCCGGACGGTGGCCATTGTCGGCGCCACCGACCGGCCGGGCAGCGTGGCGCGCACGGTGATCGAAAATCTGCGACAAGGCTTTCGCGGGCGCTTATACGCGGTGAATCCCGCCCGGCGCGAAGCGCTGGGGCTGGCCTGCTATCCCACGGTCACCGAAATACCGGAAAAGCTGGATCTGGCGGTGATTGTCACTCCGGCGGCCACCGTGCCCGGGGTGATCGCGGAATGCGTGCGCGCGGCAGTGGGCGGAGCGGTGGTGATCTCGGCCGGCTTCAAAGAGCGCGGCGAGCAAGGCAAGGCGCTGGAGCGCGAAATCCAGCAGTACCTGCGCGGCTCGCGCCTGCGGGTGATCGGTCCCAATTGCCTGGGGGTGATGAACCCGCCGGAAGGCTTCAACGCCACCTTTGCCGCCGCCATCGCCCGTCCCGGCAAAGTCGCCTTCCTGAGCCAGAGCGGGGCGCTGCTAACCGCGGTGCTGGACTGGAGCCTGCGCGAGATGGTTGGCTTCAGCGCCTTCGTCTCCACCGGCTCGATGCTCGATGTCAACTGGGGCGACCTGATCTACTACTTTGGCGACGATCCCCGCACCGAGAGCATTTTGATCTACATGGAATCGGCGGGCGAGGCGCGCAGCTTTCTCTCGGCGGCGCGCGAGGTGGCGCTGACCAAGCCCATCATCGTGATCAAGGCCGGACGCACGGCGGCGGCGGCGCAGGCGGCGGCCTCGCACACCGGCGCGCTGACCGGCAGCGACGAGGTGCTGGAAGCCGCCTTCCGGCGCTGCGGAGTGCTGCGCGTCTCGAGCATCGCCGACGTGTTCTACATGGCCGAGGTGCTGAGCAAGCAGCCGCGGCCGCGCGGCCCGCGGCTCACCATCATCACCAACGCCGGCGGCCCGGGGGTATTGGCCACCGACGCGCTCATCGCCGGCGGCGGCGAACTGGCGGCGGTATCGCCGTCCACGCTGGCCGAGTTGAACCAGATCCTGCCGGCGCACTGGAGCCACGGCAACCCGATTGATATTTTGGGCGACGCCGAGCCGGAACGCTACGCCGCCGCTTTGCGGCTAGCGGCGGCCGATCCGTCGAGCGATGGGCTGCTGCTGGTGATGGCGCCGCAGGGCATGACCGACCCGGCGCGCGCCGCCGATGCCGTGGCGCCTTTCGCGCACAGCACCGGCAAGCCGGTGCTGGCCAGTTGGATGGGCGGGGCGGGCGTGGCCGCGGGCGTGGAGGTGCTGAACCACGCCGGCATTCCCACCTTCGATTTTCCCGACTCCGCCGCGCGCGCCTTCAACTATATGTGGCGCTACAGCTATAACCTGAAAGGGCTCTATGAAACCCCCGAGCTGGCCGGCGCCGACCCCGAATCGCGCGCCGCCGCCGCCGGCCTGATCCAGTCCGCGCGCGCCGCCGGACGCACGCTGCTCACCGAACCGGAATCGCAAGCGCTGCTGGCCGCTTACGGCATTCCCGTGGTACCCACCCGGGTGGCGGCGACGCCAGACGAGGCGGTAGCCTGCGCCCGCGCATTTGGGTTTCCGGTGGTGCTGAAGCTCTATTCCCGCATTCTCACTCACAAGACCGATGTCGGCGGAGTGCAGCTCAACTTGCGCGACGAGGCGGGGGTGCGCGCCGCCTGGCGGCGCATCGAGCAGGGCGCAACCGCGAAAGCCGGCGCGGCCGCATTCCAAGGCGTGGCGGTGCAGCCGATGGTGCGCGCCGAAGGCTATGAACTGATTCTGGGCAGCAGCCTGGATGCGCAGTTCGGCCCGGTCATCCTCTTCGGCTCCGGCGGGCAGTTGGTGGAAGTCTATCGCGACCACGCGCTGGCGCTGCCGCCGCTCAATACCACGCTGGCACGGCGCCTGATGGAGCAGACCCGCGTCTATGCCGCGCTCCAGGGCGTGCGTGGCCGCAAGCCGGTGGATCTGGAGGCGCTCGAGCGCGTGCTGGTACAGTTCAGCCAGTTGGTAGTGGAACAGCCGTGGATCAAGGAAATGGATATCAACCCGCTGCTGGCCTCGCCCTCCGGCCTGCTTGCGCTCGACGCCCGCGTAGTGCTGCACGGTCCGGAAGCGCGCGAAGAAGAGCTGCCGCGCTCCGCGATCCGACCCTATCCTTCGCGCTATAGCTCGCCCTGGCGGCTGCGCAACGGCACCGAAGTGGTCATTCGCCCCATCCGCCCCGAAGACGAGCCGTTGATGGCGAAGTTTCATCAGACACTTTCGGCGCGCAGCGTGTATCTCCGCTATGGCGAGCCATCCAGCCTCAGCGCCCGCACCACTCACGAGCGCCTGACCCGCATCTGTTTTGTGGATTATGATCGTGAAATCGCGCTGGTGGCCGAGCATACGGAGCCGGCCACGCGAGAACGCGCCATCCTGGCCGTCGGCCGGCTGAGTAAATTGCACGGAAGCAACGAAGCGCGTTTCGCCATCCTGGTCGGCGACCCCTACCAGCGCCAGGGGCTGGGCACGGAGCTGCTGCGCCGGCTGCTGGCCATCGGCCGCGACGAGCGCCTGGAGCGAATCAGCGCCGCCATCCTGCCAGAAAACCGCGAGATTCAAACCGTGGCCCGCCGATTGGGCTACCAACTCCATTTCGGCGAAGGCATGGTCACCGCAACCATCGAGTTGAGCGCTTGAACCGCGATTCAAGCGGCCGCATCTAAATTCGGCTATTCACTATCGTTCAACGACTTCCGCCGATTCCCCGAGGTGCCCTATGCAGACCGTCAAAGTCGCCTATTTCAGCATGGAAATTGCGCTGGAAAACGCCATTCCCACCTACAGCGGCGGCCTGGGAGCGCTGGCCGGCGATACGGTGCGCGCCGCCGCCGATGAGGGCCTGCCGCTGGTGGCGATGACGCTGCTGTACCGCAAGGGCTATTTCGAGCAGCAACTCGACCAGGCCGGCAATCAGAGTGAACGCGACGTGAGCTGGCGCCCGGAAGATCGCCTGGAGCCGATCGGCATGGTCGCCGAGGTCATGCTGCAAGGGCGGCGGGTCAAGATCCAGGCCTGGCGTTACCAGGTTCAAGGGCTATCCAGCCGCAAGATTCCGGTTTATCTGCTGGACACCGACTTGCCCGAGAACAGCGCATACGATCGCACGCTCACCGATCACCTTTATGGAGGCGACGAGCGCTACCGCCTCTGCCAGGAAGCCATACTCGGCCTGGGCGGAATACGGGCGCTCGAACGCATCGGCTACACCGGGGTGCAAAGCTATCATCTCAACGAAGGCCATTCCGCCTTGCTGACGCTGGCGCTACTGGAGCGCCGCCTGGGAAGCGCCGATTTGCGCCAGGCCAGCGACGCGGATATTGAAGCCATCCGCGAACGCTGCGTCTTTACCACGCACACGCCGGTGCCGGCCGGCCATGATCACTTTGCGCTGCAACTGACGCGCGAGGTGTTGGGCGACAATCTGGCGGGAACGCTGGAAGCGACCCATTGCTGCCCGGCGGGCATGCTCAACATGACCTACCTGGCGCTACGATTCGCGCGCTACATCAACGGGGTGGCAATGCACCATGGCGAGATCAGCCACGATATGTTTCCCGGCTACTCCATTCGCGCCATTACCAACGGCGTGCATGCCGTCACCTGGACCTCGCCGGCGTTTCGCGAGCTCTACGACCGTCTTACCCCGGAATGGCGGCACGATAATCAATACCTGCGCTATGCGGCGGGGATTCCGCTGGAAGAAATTCAGCAAGCGCACGCGCGCTCGAAAGGCGCGCTGCTGGATGCGGTGCGGCAGCGCACGGGCGTGCAACTGGATCCCGGCATTCTCACAATCGGATTTGCGCGGCGCGCCACCGGTTACAAGCGCGCCGACCTGATTTTCTTCGATTTGGACCGGCTGCGAGAGATCGGCCGCGCCGGCCGCCTGCAGCTTCTGTTTGCCGGAAAGGCGCATGCCGAGGATGCGGAGGGCAAGGCCATGATCCGCCGCATTTTCGAGGCGGCGGCCAAGCTGCGCGGGGCGGTGGAAGTGATCTATATACCCGGTTATGACCTGCAATGGGGACAATGGCTGACCAGCGGCGCCGACGTTTGGCTGAACACGCCGCATCGCCCGTTTGAAGCCTCCGGCACCAGCGGCATGAAAGCCGCACTGAACGGGGTGCCCAGCCTGAGCGTCCCCGACGGCTGGTGGTATGAGGGCCATTTCGAAGGGACTACCGGCTGGGACATCGGGCATAAGGAACTGCCGGAAGACCACACCGATGAAGCCTTTTCGCTCTATGACAAGCTTGAACGGGTGATTCTGCCGCTGTATTCCGGCCGCCCGCTCGCTTTTGCCGAAGTGATGCGGTCAACCATTGCGCTCAACGGCTCGTTTTTCAACACGCAACGCATGCTCTCGCAGTACAAGCTCAACGCTTACGCGCTCGGCCAGAGTACGGCACAGCCGTCTTCGCCGCCCGCGGCCCCGCCCACCACCCGCGCCGCGGCTTGAGCGGCGCGGCGGCGAGCGTCACGCCCGATTCTTTTGCGCCGGCGTCTGTTAAACTGAATCGTCGCATGGCGATCGCGCGAGAATACGTGACTTACATGGCGCGCGAGCTGGCCCGTCAGCTCGTCGCGACCCACGCCATTGCCACTCCCGCCGGCGCGCCGCTGGCGGACTGGCTGCATCACGCGCTCACCGGGGAACTCGAAGTCGAAACCCGCATCAACGAGGAAGCCCGCGCCATTCTGGCCAAAAACGAGACGATGATGCAGCAACTGGGCGCCTCCTACAGCGAGGCCTTTAAGAAGATCAAGGCCGAGCTGGTACGGCAGAAAAAGGCGATACTCTGATGCGGCTGAGCCGGGAAAAAGTCAATGCGCTGGCGCACGCCGCCACTCACGAACTGGCCAAGCATCCCGAGGTGAAATTGTTACAGGACCGCAACCAGATACGGCTGGAAATCCGGCAATGGCTGGAGCGCCTGCTGGTGGCGGAAGAACGGATTGACGCCGCGGTGCGGCAGAAAATCACCTCGCAGAAACGCGAAATCCTGGAAGCCAGCCAGGAATGGGACATCCTCTACCGCCGCTATTACCAGGAAGCGATGAAGAAGCTAGGCGTCTGATATGAACCTACCCGTCAATCCCAACCAGCCGCGCATCAAAATCGTACTCAAGCCCGAATATCGCGAGCAGTACTCTAACTCGGTGCAGGTGCGCCCCAGCGCCTGGGATTTCTTCCTGCAATTCGGACTACTGCAGCAGCAGGTGCCGGAAGAGGTGGAGATCCAGATGTTTCAAGGCATCTATCTCAGCCCGCAGCAGGCCAAGGCGGTGCTGACGCTGCTGGATACGCACGTCGCCAACTACGAAAAAACTTTTGGAGAGATCCAGCTTGCTCCCCTGCCCGATGCCGGCGGCCCCGTCCAGTAGCACGGCGCAAGCACGCGGCGGATTCGAGCCGCGGCTGCAGCGCGACGCCCAAGCGGCGGGAGTTTCAGGGCATCGATAAAGCCAGCGGCCGCCAGTTCCCTACGAGCAGCGGAAGCAAGCCGTGGTATCCGAGCATGAACTCCATTTCGGCCGCAACCCGCTCGCCCGCCGTGCATGGACATGCAAGGTTGCGGTTAGCCGCCGCGGCCGCAGGGCTGTACCTGGCGGGAGTGGCGGCGCATTTCTGGGCGCTGCGGCTGCCCTATTACTGGGATGAGGCCGGATACTTCGTGCCCGCCGCGCTCGATCTTTTTCGGCATGGCTGGTGGGTGCCGCGTTCGACCCTGGCCAACGGGCATCCGCCGCTGGTGATGGCGGCGCTGGCGCTGGCATGGCGACTGGCCGGCTATCATTTTTGGGTCACGCGGGGGCTGATGCTCGGCTTCTACGCCGCGCTCATCGGCGGCAGCTGGCGGCTGGCGCATACCCTCTTCGGCCGCCGCGCCGCCGGGTTTGCCGCGTTGCTGGCGGCGTGCGCCCCGCTGGTGTTTGCGCAAGCGCCGCTGGCCCAACTCGATTTGCCGGCGGCGGCATTCGTGATCTGGGCGCTCGAGGGGCGTTATCGCGGGCGCCCCTGGCTTTACGCCGCGTTCGCCGCCGCCGCTTGCCTGGCCAAAGAAACCGCGGTGCTGCTGCCCTTTTCGCTGGCGCTTGCCGACCTGGCCCGCGCCGCCCGCGTTCCCAAGCAGAAACATGCGCCGCCAACCCCTGAGCGCGGATGGCCGCGGCAAATGCTCGCCGCGGTTTGGCTGCATGTCTCAACGCTGTTACCGCTGCTCGGCTGGCTGGCGTATTACCATGCCGCGACCGGCTATTGGTTCGGCAATGCCGGCTTTCTGGCCTACAATCTTGGTTTTTCCTGGAAACGTCTGCTGCTCAGTCTGCTGCGGCGCCTTTGGCAGCTTTTCGTCTATAACGGCGCCTGGCTGGCCATGGGCTTGGGAATCTGGGGCTGGCGGCGGCGAAGCCGCGCTCCGCACGCGACGCCTGAATTCCCTTCCCCCGGCGGCCCGCGCCCGGCGGCTGAATTTTGCCTGCTGGTTGCCATCTATCTGCTCTTTCACGCCGCCGTCGGCGGAGCGGTGCTGGCGCGCTATCTGCTGCCGGCGGAAGCGGCGCTGCTGGTATTGTTGGGCGCAGGATTGAGCTGGCTGCCGCGCCCGCAACTGGCGCTGGCCGCCTGCGTAGTTTTATTTGTGGGCAACTGGTTCTGGCGAGCGCCTTATCCCTATCCTTACGAAGACAATCTCGCTTATGTGAATTTCATCGAATTGCAGCAGCAGGCGGCGAACCAATTGGAAAGCCTGCCCACCCGGCTGCAGCCGGTGCTGACCGCCTGGCCGGCCACCAATGAGCTGACCACGCCCGCGCTCGGTTATGTGCGCCATCCGCTCCAAGTCGCCGCCGTAGACAATTTCAACCCGCGCCATCTGGCAAAACTGCCTCCCTTCCATTCGGCCCTGCTTTACTCGCGCCAATACCAGCCGCCGCAACCGAATCTGCCCTGGTGGCGAGCATGGCGGCGCTGGGTGGAACATGCCTTCAATTACCAGCCGATGCTGGGCCGGCGCGCGCTGCTGCGCCGGCTGCGGCTGCGCGTCATCTGGCAGGCGCGCCGTCAAGGGCAATGGGCGCTGATTGCGGTTCCCCGTTAGGCGGACAATGGGCCGATGGCCGCAATCCGAGTAGCGGATAATAGAATCGCGGCGAAAGGTTATACTGGCGCGATGTTTTTTAGCCAGCTAAGATGAGCGCCCACGAATTCACCTTCGAGCGGGCCGTGGTGCTGGGCTCCGGGGCAATGGGAGCGAAGCTGGCGGCGCTGCTCGCCGGCGCCGGGCTGCGAGTACGGTTGCTCGACCTCGCCTCGCCTGGCGCCGACCGCAATGCGGTGGCGCGCGCGGGCTGGCGGCGGGCGCTGGAAGCCAAGCCGCCGGCGTTATTTCTGCCCGAGCAGGCGCGGCTGGTGGAGTTGGGCAACTTCGATGACGATCTCGAATCGTTGCGCAGCGCCGATTGGGTCATCGAAGCCGTCGCCGAAGAATTGGAAATCAAGCGCGCGTTGCTGGCCCGCAGCGCACCCTATCTTGCCCCGCACGCCATTTTCAGCACCAATACCAGCGGCTTATCCGTGGCGGCAATCTGCGCCGCGCTGCCGGCTGAAGCGCGGCGGCGCGCCCTGGGCGCGCATTTTTTCAATCCACCGCGTTACCTGCCCCTGCTGGAATTGATTCCGCTGCCCGAGACCGGCGCCGAGGCAGTTACCGCCCTCACCGGCTACGCCGAGCGGCAACTGGGAAAAGGCGTGCTGCACGCGCCCGATACGCCCAATTTCATCGCCAATCGCGTCGGGGCCTATTCTTTTCTGCGCGCGGCCGAGGCCGCCGCGGAACTGGGCCTGAGCGTGGAAGATGCCGATGCGCTAACCGGCGAGTTGCTGGGCTGGCCGAAATCGGCGACCTTCCGCACCGCCGACGTGGTCGGGCTCGATGTGCTGGCCAAAGTGGCCGAGAACGCGCGCCGGCGGCTGCCGCGCGAAGCCGATCGTTACCGCTTGCCCGGCTATCTGGAAGCCATGCTGAGCCGCGGCTGGCTAGGCGAAAAAACCGGCCAGGGGTTTTATCGCCGCCTGCCGGCGCCGGCGCCGCCGGGAGGCGATGCCCCGCCGAGCCAGGTGCTGGCGCTGGACCTGGAGACGATGGAATATCGTCCCCGGCGGCGTTCGGAACTGCCGGCATTGCGCCGCGCCGAGGCCCTGCCCGATATCGGAGAGCGGCTGCGGGCGCTGCTGCTGGAAGCGCCGGCGGACGATCAGGCGCGGCAATTTCTCTGGCGCTCCCTGGGCGAGCTTTGGCTATATTGCGCGGAGATCCTGCCCGAGCTCAAGGTATCGCCGGAAATCATAGATCGCGCCATGCGCTGGGGTTTTCGTTGGGAGTGGGGGCCCTTCGAGTTGTGGGACGCAGCCGGATTCGCCGCCACCCTGGCGTACTGGCGGGGCCATGCCCGGCAACTGCCGCATGCGGTGGCGGAACTGGAAAAAGCGGGCGCGGCAGGCTGGTACGCACCGGCGACGCGGCAGGTTTTCGATGCCGCCAGAGGCGATTATGCCCCGCTGGCGCTGCCGCGGCCACGGCTCGAAACCGCGCCGGTGATGCGGCGCAATGCCGGCTGCTCGCTGAAGGATCTGGGTGACGGCGTGGCTTGCCTGGAGTTTCATTCCAAGCTGAACACGATCGGCCCCGAAACCGCCGAGCTGATCACGTCGGTTTTGCACGAGCGCCCGGCGCCGTTTCGCGCGCTGGTGGTGGGCAACGAGGGGGCGCAGTTTTCCGCCGGCGCCAATCTGCTGTTGTTGCTGCTGGAAATGGATGAAGAAAATTGGGATGATATCGCCCTCGCCGTGGAAGGTTTTCAGCGCATGAACCTGGCACTGAAGCGCTCGCCCGTGCCGGTGGTGGCCGCGCCTTTTGGCCTGACCCTGGGCGGGGGCTGCGAATTGATGCTTTCGGCGCCGCGGGTGGTCGCGCATGTGGAACTCTATTGCGGCCTGGTGGAGTTGGGCGTCGGCCTGATTCCGGCCGGGGGCGGATGCAAAGAGATGATGCGCGCGGCGCGGGCGAGCACGAGCGCCATGAAGCCGCCGGGCGCATTGGATGCCTATGAGGATGCGCTGCAGTCGGCGTTTGAAACCATCGCGCTGAGCCACGTCTCCAGCTCCGCCCACGAAGCGCGGAAATGGGGCCTACTCGGCGATGCCGCCGTCATCGTGCCCAATCGCGACCGCCTGCTGGAAGAGGCCAGAGCCGAAGCCCTACGGCTGGCAGAGCGAGGCTGGAGCCCGCGGGCGCCGGAGTTGATTCCCGCCGCCGGGCCCGACTTCCGGGCGCGGCTGGAACTGGGCGCTTACCTACTGCATCAGGCGGCCCGCATCAGCGATTACGATCTCCATCTCGCGCGCCAACTGGCCGGCGTGATCGCCGGCGGGGGCGCTCCGGCCGGCGCCGGGTTAACCGAAGAAGCGGTTTTGGAATTGGAGCGGGAGGCATTTTTGTCGTTATGCGGGGAAGCTCGCACGCGCGATCGCATTGCCCACATGCTGAAAACGGGCAAAGCGCTCCGCAATTAGCCGCTCGCCTCGCGAGAAAATCACCATGCCTTTCGAGGCTTTCATCATAGCGGCGGCGCGCACTCCGGTGGGCCGCGCCGGCCGGGGAGCATTGCGCGCGGCGCGTCCCGAGGATCTAGCGGCGCTGGCGCTAGAAACCGCGCTGGAGCGCGGCGGCATTCCAAAAGACGAAGCCTTGCGGGAAGTGGAAGATGTCGTGCTCGGCTGCGCCATGCCGGAAGCCGAGCAGGGGCTGAACGTGGCGCGGATCGCATCGCTGCGCGCCCGATTGCCGGTCCAAACGGCGGCCATGACCGTCAACCGCTTTTGCGCTTCGGGCCTGGAGGCGCTGGCGCTTGCCGATGCGCGTGTGCGCGGCGGCGCGCCGCTGGCGCTGGCGGGCGGGGTTGAGAGCATGAGCCGGGTGCCGATGGGCGGGCATCGCCCCTCGCCTAATCCCTGGCTGCTGGAGCATTATCCCGACGCCTACCTGAGCATGGGCTTGACCGCGGAACGGCTGGCGGTGGAAACCGGCATCGGCCGCGAGGCGGCGGATGCGTTTGCCTATGAAAGCCACCGCCGCGCGCTGGCCGCCATGGCCGAGGGACGCTTTGCCGAAGAGGTCGTGCCGGTGAGCACGCGTGTTCCGTCCCTGCCCGCGGGCGAGCCGCTGGAGAGCGCGGCCGCGGGTTGGCGCGAAATCACCCTGCAACAGGATGAATGCCCGCGCGCCGAGACCACGCCGGAGGCTTTGGCGGCGCTGCCGCCGGCCTTTCATTTCCAGGGACAGGTCACTGCCGGCAACGCTTCGCAGATGAGCGATGGCGCGGCGGCGCTGCTGGTGGCTAATGCAGCCATCGTGCGGCGGCATAATTTGCGTCCGATGGGCCGGCTCTGCGCTTACGCGGTCGCCGGCATTGAGCCGGAACGCATGGGTTTAGGGCCGGTAGCCGCCATTCCGCGCGCGCTTGAACGCGCCGGAAGGCGCCTGGAAGAGATGGATCTGATCGAGTTAAACGAAGCCTTCGCCGTGCAGGCGCTGGCGGTGATCTCGCAAACCGGCCTGGATTTATCTCGCGTCAATGTCAATGGCGGCGCCATCGCCCTGGGACATCCCCTGGGCTGCACCGGGGCACGCCTGGCGGTCTCGATGTTTTACGAACTGCGCCGGCGCCGCGCGCGCTTTGGGCTGATCACCATGTGTGTTGGCGGCGGGATGGGCGCCGCGGGAGTGATTGAAAACCTGCAAAACTGAAACGCCAGCCAACCAGCCCGACCCCGGAAATTTTTTCAAATTGGTTGCATTGCCGCCATCAGCCAGCTAAATAGTTTAATAAGAGCAATTTACGAATGGCGGCAAATTGATTTTTGCCGCCATCTTGCCGCCATCTTGCCGCCATCTCGTCAGCCCTGGGCATACTTCCACCTGGCGGCGCACCGTTTGCCCTCTCACCATCGCGCTGCCTTGGATCGCCTGCTGATAGCGCAAGCACAAATGGAAGGCTTGACGATCGTCACATCGGATAAGAAATTCGCTAAGCATCTGGCCAGCGGCATCCAGACGCGGACTGTCCAAGGCCAATCAATTCTTTTATAATCGGCCCTGTTCCACTACGCGTGTTCTATGCCTCGGTTTCCCTTGACGCCCCATGCACTTTAATATCACCCGCCGCGCTGGCATGATTGCTGCTGTTTTCCAACTCGCCGCCTGTATGAGCCTGGCGGCATGGCCTACCCGAACCGCCGCACCGCGCGGGCCGGCCGCCACAGTTCAGCCCGAGGCTATGGCCCGGCGGCCGTGGATGAATCGTGCGCTTTCGCCCGGGCGGAGAGCCGAGCTGCTGCTCAAAGCGATGACGCTCGATGAAAAGATTGCGCTCTTGCACGGGGTGCAGCCGATGCCGGTGAAAGGCTACGTCGGCTACGTGCCGGGGAACGCCCGGCTGGGAATTCCGGCGCTGCGTCTGGCGGATGGCCGCGCCGGGGTGGGAAATGGAGCCCATAACGCCACCTTGTTACCGGCGCCGCTGGCGGTGGCATCGAGTTGGAATCCGAACTTGCTCCATGCCTATGGGCAAGTGTTGGGCCAGGAGGAGTGGGCCAAAGGCACGAACGTATTTCTGGGGCCGACGGTGGACGTGGTGCGGGTGCCGGAGTGGGGCCGCAGTTTCGAGACTTACGGCGAAGATCCGTATCTCAACGGGCGGATGGCGGCGGCGGAGATTCGCGGGGTGCAGAGCGCCGGGCCCATCGCCGACGCCAACATGTATCTGACCATGCAGCAGGAGACGAATCGTTTTCAAGCGAATTCGGTGGTCGATGAACGCACGCTGGAGGAAATCTATCTGCCACCGTTTCGCGCCGCGGTGCAGGCCGCCCATGTGGGCACGCTGATGTGCGCTTACGTCAAGACGAACGGGATTTATTCCTGCCAAAACCGGCAACTGCTCCATACCATGCTGCGGCGCCAGCTCGGGTTTCACGGCTGGGTGATGAGCGATTGGGGAGCGACGCATTCGACCGCACCCTCGGCGCGCGCGGGGCTGGACCAGGAAATGCCCGGCAGCCGCTACTACGGCGCGGCCTTGAAACGCGCAGTCCAGAATGGCGCGGTCACGCAGGCGGAATTGGATGCCCAAGTCCGGCGCATACTCCGGATCATGTTTCGCCAGGGACTGTTCGACCGGAAGCCAAGGGGGAGCTGGACGGCTAAAGCAGACAGTCCCGCCGACGCGAGCTTTGCCCGGCGCGCGGCGGAAGCGGGCATGGTGCTGCTGAAAAACAAAGGCGGCGCGCTGCCGCTTCCCCGGCAAGGCGCCATCGCGGTGATCGGCGAAGACGCCGGCGGCAAAACCGTGGCCGAAGGCGGCGGCAGTTCCTATGTCGTGCCGCCGTATGTGATTAGCCCGCTTGCCGGCATTCGCAAACGGGCGGGGGCGTCCCGCAAGGTAATTTATGATGACGGCGCCAACCTGGCGGCGGCGGCGCATAGCGCCCGCGCCGCGCGCGTGGCCATTGTCTTTGCCGGCGCGCCGGAGTCGGAGGGCGCCGACCGTCCGAATCTGCAATTGCCCGGCAACCAGGATGCCCTGATTGCGGCGGTGGCCGCGGCCAATCCGAATACCATCGTCGTGCTCAATACCGGCGGACCGGTGCTGATGCCCTGGCTGAGCCGGGCGCGGGCCGTGCTGGAGGCATGGTATCCCGGACAGGAATCCGGCAACGCTATCGCGGCGGTGCTCTTCGGCGATGCCGACCCGGGCGGCAAGCTGACGCTCACTTTTCCCGCAGCGGCGAAGGCTGTACCGACCGCCGGGCGGCAACAGTGGCCGGGAATCAACGGCAACTCGGTATATAGCGAAAAACTCGAGACCGGCTACCGCTGGTATGAAGCGCAGCATCAACACCCGCTGTTTCCCTTCGGCTTCGGCCTGAGTTACACCACGTTCAAACTGAGCCATTTTCGGCTGCATCAATTGCCGGGACAAGGACAAGTGGAAGCCAGGGTCGAAGTCACCAATACCGGGATGCGGGCGGGCAGCGAAGTGGTCCAAGCCTACTGCCGGCAGCCGGCGGCAAATGGCGAGCCGGGGCCGCAGTTGTGCGGCTTTGCCGAAGTTCAGCTACGGCCGGGACAGGCTCGGGCGCTGCGGCTGCCGATTGAGCAGCGGGGCTTTATGGTGTACGACACCGCACGGCATGCCTGGCGGATGCCCAGGGGACGGTATGAGGTCGCGGTTGGGACTTCGTCGGAAAATTTGCCGATGCACGCGGCAGTGGAAATTCCCTAGGGCCCGGCTATTTATTTGGAATGCGCCTCGTCCAGGCTGATGAGGCCGAGCAGCGCGCCCCAGGTATAGAAGCGATCGCTGTTGGTCACGTCGTCGCCTGCGCCGGTAATGGCGTTGTAGTTTTCGTGGACGTGCCCGCGGGCCAACCAGTCTTTCAGAAACAGCGCCAGCGATTTGCGCGCCAGGCCGCGGCGGGCGCGGTCCATAAGCGGCAAGCGGTAGTGGCGCAGGCCGAGATAAACCAGATAATTCATCGGGCCCCAAATGCGCCCGCGCCAATAGTTCTGGTCTTTAAAGGCCGGATCGTCGCGCTCGATTGAAGGAATCACCCAGCGGCCCCAGAACTCATGCGGGTTCAGCAGGTGCTCGCGGACCATGCGCTCGGCCTGTTCCGGAGTCGCCACCGCGGCCAGCATCGGATAAAAATTCGTGGGCGAGAGCCGGCGATTGAAGCGGCCGGTCCGCAGGTCTTTGTTCAGGAATATGCCCAGGCGCGGGTTCCACATCGTTTGCAAGCGGGCGCGGTAACGAGCGGCGCGGGCGCGCAGTTTCGCGGCTACGCCGGGCCGGCGCAGAATATCGGCGATTTTCGCCAGCGCTTTACAGTCGGCAATATACAGACTCATCAGCCCGACATCGGCGAATTCAAGCTGATGCCGGAGGGGATCGTAAGCGGCATGGTCATACATGGGGCTGTTATCCAGCCCCGATTCGAGAATGGCGCCGGCGCGCGTGCCCGCGGTGGCGTCGTCCAGATTCACAGGACGGTTTTCGCCATCGCTGCCCCAGACGAGATAGCCGTCGCGGTCGCGATGCTTCGCCCACCAGCGGTTCCAGCGCAACAGCGGAGCGAATGTCTCGCGCAACAACCAACGGTCGTGGAATTGGCGATAGAGCGCGAGCAGAGTGATCGCGCCCACCGGCGGCTCGGAACGATCGAAGCTCTTCCAGCCGCCACTGCGGGCGTAATTGGGAATAAAGCCGGCGGGCGTGATCTCGCGGCAGATTTCGACGGCGTTGGCGTAGGCCAGATCGCGGTCGCCGACGGCGGCGAGGCGGGCGGCAAAGAAGGTATCCCAATCGAAGAGTACATAGCCGCCCCAGCTCACGCTCCAGATGCGGCTGACGGGCGAGATGACGCGCCGGCCCTCGGGGTCGTAAATGGTATCCCAGCCGATCACGCTTTGAATCGCGTCGGCGACCGGCTCGAGTTTGCCAAACCGGGCAATCGAGGCTCGATAACGCTGTTTCTGGAGGTGCAGCGCTTGCCGGATTTCGGCCAAGCTGCGCGGGCGCCCGGTGCTGAGCCCCACCGGGCGGTCGAGCACGGCGGAAAAATAGGCTCCGCTAACCGGCGCATTGGGATCATGGGTGTCGTGGCCGGTTAAATAAATGCGGACCGTTCGAGCGGCAACGGACCGGCGAGGGCCTGGCGGCGCCGCGGCGCCGGTTGAAAACCTGGCCACAATGCTTTCGCCGCGCTTTTCGACCCAGCCCGGCCGGTTCCACAGCATATCGGCGGAAAAGACGATGTCGGGCGCAAGGTGCAGACGCGGATTCCGCCGCAGCGGCGTCGCCAACAGCACCAGATCGCGTCCCACATGGGCGGTTTCAATGCGGATGCGGTCGCCGCGCCAGAGCAACCGCAGCGAGGTATAAGAGCCGTCATAAGCATGCGGACCGGGAATGACCTGTTCCACTCCCCCGCCCTGCCGGCCAATCAAGGCGGAAGCGAGAAAATCATTCCCGTTTACCGTGCCGCGTTGCCACAAGCCGGCGTGAATGGCGAGTGCTTGCGGCAAATCAACTTGCGTGATGACGCTGTTCACCGCCCAGGTATTCCAGCCTTGCGCGAGACGACGCTGCATTTGAGCATAAAGCCGAGCCGCGTTCACAGGCGTGGGTGCCGGCGCCTGCGCGCATGCGGCGGCGATCAAAACGCAAAGGAGACAACCCAGGCGGAAAAGCATGCCAAAACAATTTTTCAACGCGTTCACCCTGAAAACTTATCACGCCGCTTGCCGATTATTTTTTTAATTTTTGCGGCTCGGTCGCTTTTACTTTCAGGCGCGGACGCTTTCGCAAAGGTCCGGCCGAAGCCGGACGCAGGGCGAATACTCATGGCTGCCGGGCATTGCCGGGCGCAATTCCTGCGGAATTACCGGCTTGCTTGGCGCAATTCCTGCGGAATTGCCGGCTTGCTTGGCGCAATTCCTGCGGAATTGCTTGGTATTGTCGTTCATAGGCGCGGGACCTAATAGGAACCCCGCGCGAACCCGGCCTGCGGACATAGCTAGAGGCAATTTCTCTGAAATTGCCAATGACGAAAACTGCTGTCCGACGCGGCCGTTAACGCTTTTGGCGAGGGGCTTTCGCGAGAAGACGATTATAATCCGCCCAACTTTTCGCGCGAGCGGCGGCGGCAAGGGCGCGTTGGCGGCGGGCGGCGGCGGGCTGGCCGAGCTGAGCGTAGGCGTTGCCCAGGAGAAAGTGAGCCCGGACGGAATGGGGCTTGAGCCGGGCCGCACGGCGCAACGGCGCCAGCGCCCGGCGGGGGTGGTGCAGCATCATATCGACGCGTCCCAGTTCCAGCCAGGGCATATAGGCGCGGGGGCCGGCGGCGGTGGCCCGTTGCAAATGGCGAGCCGCCCGCGGCAGTTGGCCAGTGCGCAACAACAGCCGGCCGAGAAAATAATTGGCGGCGTAGTCGTTGGGATCGCCGGCCAACTCCCGCCGGAACTCGCGCTCAGCCTCGGCCGGATGGTCGAGCTTCCAATAGCCCAAGCCGAGGCCGTCGTGCACGCCGGGGAATTGGGGGTTGATTTTTTCCGCCGCCAGCCACTCTTTCAAGGCCAGCGGTTCGCGGTTGCCATGGTCGTAAGCCATGGCCATCATCATGTGCGCCTCGGCGGAATCGGGGGCAACATGCATCAGCCGGGCAAAATCATTAGTCAGCGCCGCCATATCGCCGCGACGCAGATCGGCTTGGCCGAGCAGGTAAAGCGCGCGCGGATCGCGCGGATGGAGCCGCGAGGCGCGCCCCAGCCAGCGCGCCGCGGCGCGATTGCGATTGCGGGCCAGATAACTCATGCCCAACAGGTCGGCGGCCTGAAAATTCCCGGGGTCGAGCCGTGCCGAGCGCCGCAGCAGCGGCAGGGCGCGGGCAAAATGTCGCCGGCGGAACTCGGTCACGCCGAGGTTGCGCAACAGATCGGGATTATCGGGCGCCACGGCCAAGCCGCGGCGGTAGGCCCGCGCCGCTTCAGGCAGGCGCCGGGCGCGCGCCAAAGCGGCGCCCAGATCGTTCCAGGCGCCGAAAAAGCGGGGCGCGAGCCGGGTGGCGCGGCGAAAATCCACGATCGCCGCTTGGGGCTTGCCCGCCGCCAGCGCCGCCGAGCCGGCCGCCAGCAGGCGGGCGGCGGCGGGCGAAATTGCCGCGGGCCTGGCCGGGGCCTGGGCCAGAAGTAATAAGAACAATACTGCCGCCATCTCTATTAGCTTACCGCCGCAAACATAAATAAAAACGCCGGCGTTCCGGGTGCACCCGAAACGCCGGCGGAAGGAAGAGGAGTAAAACCTCGAAACGCGCTTAGAAGTTCAGCTTGAGACCGAGCTGCACGGTGCGCGGTTCATAATCCGAATAGATGTGTCCGGCCGAGGCATAGTCAATGTAGGTGGCTGGATTATTGGGATTCATGTGATTGAGGATGTTGAAGAAGTCGCCATGCAACTGGGCGTGCAAGCGCTCGGTGAGCTGGATTGATTTCAACAACGAGAAGTCCCAATTCACCAAACCGGGACCCACGATGATGTTGGCGCCGGAAGTGCCAAAATGGCCGACGGCGTTGGCGAATGCTTTCGGATTGAACCACTCGTCAATGGTTTGGCCGCTCACCGGAATCGGATTGCCGTACACCTGATCGGGACGCGGGCTCACCGCGCTGGGATCGATGCCGATTCCGCCCGGGAAGGTACCCGGACGCGGGTTCGAGCACCCCCCCCAATCGTAACAATTGAAGGGATCGAGGTTCTGGTGCAGGCCAAAGGGGGTTCCGGTTTCAAAGGTATTGATCCCGGAGATTTCCCAACCGCCCAGCACATGCCCCACCGCGCCGCGTTGATTGCGGTAGAAGGGCAGATCGTAGACATAGTTGAAAATGAGCACCTGGCTGCGGTTGAAGTTGGCCAAGCCGTAATCCAGACCTGGATTATAGGTATCGTAAATGGGACTCGAGCGATCGCTGGTGTTGTTGGTCAGCGCGCGCGACCAGGTATAGGCCACTCCCAGGTTCAAGCCCGCGCTCATGCGGCGGTTAAGTGAAACCTGCAGCGAATGGTAGTTGGAGTTGAACTCGGGCACGATGCTGTTGATCGCGCCATAGCCGCGATAAGGCCGGATGGCATTGACGTTATACGCCGGATTGGCGAAACGCGCCCGTAGCGGCACCTGGTTGATATCCATTTCGCCCAGCAGGTGAGTGCCATTGGAACCGACGTAAGCGATCTGGAACACGGTATTGCTAGAGAGCTGCTGCTCGATGGAAAAGTTCCAATCCTGCACATAGGGCACCTTAAAGGCGGGGTTGCCGGTGGCATGCAGGTTATGGGGAGAGAGGCCGACCACGGCGGTGCCGGCGCTGGGGTTGTCGAGCAGATCGTTATTGCCCGGGTTCAGCTCGAAGATGCTGTTGACGAAGGGCGGATCGGCGAACTGGTTCTGTTCCCAGATACCGTTCAGAGAACGATCGTAGAACATGCCATAGCCGCCGCGGATGGCGGTTTTGCCGTTGCCGAAGACGTCATAGGCAAAGCCGAGGCGGGGAGCGAGACCGGTTTTATAGCTGGGATTAACCTGCTGGCCGTAGGGTGAATTCGCTCCGCCGACAATGATGCCGTTGATGTAGCCGCTGGGCGTGCCTTTGGCGAATAAGCCCGTTGCCGGATTGATCAAGCCCACCGTCGCCAATTGATTAAAGACCAGGGGGTCGAAGTTGTCGAGGATGCCGTTCTTATCGTGCGGCGTGGGGAAATAGCTGTAGCGCACCCCCAGGTTCAGGGTCAGCCGCGGGGTGATTTTCCAATCATCCTGCACATAAGCTTCGGTGTTGACGAAGTTCAGGTAGGGGATGATGTCGCGCGAGGCTTGGCTAAAATCGTAAGACTGGCCGAGCAGGAAGCTGGCAAAGGGCGAATTGCCGTTGCTGCCATAGAAGGCATAGCCGCCGTTACCGGCCGAGGAATTCTCGGTCTTGGTCATCCACTGCGCGCTGATTCCGGTATGGATGGAATGATTGCCGTGGATGATGGACAGGTTATCGTAGAGTTCCTTGTCAACGTTGCGCTCGTGGTAAGGCGCATTGGAGCCGCCGTTGGGATCGGTGAAACCGGAAATATATACCGTCGGAACGCGATTGTAGGCGTCGGTATAGGGCATTCCGGTAAACGCCATGCCGGGGAAATTCGACATGCTAGCGCTGGCCCCGACATTGACGATATTGATGCCGCCCCAGGAGTAGTTGAAAGCCAGCTCGTTGACCACCGTGGGCGAGAACTCTTCCGTCATATGGATGACGAAATTGCGGCCGAGCGAGTTGACATCGCTATTGGAAATGCCGGGCAGGTTGGAACCGCCCCAGATGCCGAGCGGGTAAGTGGTCGGCGTGCTGTCATCCATATAGCGGCCGAACAACTGGATCTTGTTGCCGATGTTCTGGTCAACGCGCGCGATTTCCTGGCGGTAATTGTTGGTCGAGTTGATCGGCGTGGTGTAGGAGCAGATGGCGGTGGAGGAGGTGCAGGAACTGCCCGGTCCGGAATCGCCGCCATTCGGCGTGAACTTGGCGTAGGAATTTTTGATATAGACCGCGGCGTTATTGGAGAAGCAGTTGGGGCTGAGTTGGTCGGGCTGTCCATCCGGGCCATTGGTGATGCAGCCGGCCGGGGCCGAAGCCGGATTCAGCGTGGTGATGCCGGAAAAATCACCCTTCAGTTCCTTGGGGTTGGGAATGTAAAAGGTGTCGGTGCCGGGCAAGCTGTTGCGGCGGAACTCCTGGCTGAAGAAGAAGAAGGTCTTGTTCTTGACAATCGGTCCGCCGACGGTGTAGCCGAAATCGTTATAGCGCAGCGGAGGCCGCTTCGCATTGGCACGGTTGGCGAAAAAGTCATTGGCGTTCAGCTTGTCATTGCGCACGAACTCGTAACCGGTGCCGTGGAACTGGTTGGTGCCGCTGCGGGTTTCGACCATGATCTGGCCGCCGCCCGAGCGTCCGTACTCGGCGTCATAGGTGCCGCGCTCCAGCGTAAACTCGCGAATGGCGTCGACGCTCGGCACATTGAGCAAGGTGAAATTCGAACCGCTGTCGTTGACGTCGGCGCCGTCCACGGTCCAGTTGCTGGCCGAAGGACGCGTCCCGTTGATCGCAACCGCGGTCACGTTGTTGAGCCCGAAGCCGACGGTCGCGCCCTGGGTGGAAGACACGCCAGGCTGCAGCGTCACCAACTGCTCGAAGTTACGGTTGTTCAGCGCCAGGCTGCGGATCTGGCGGCCGGTAATAGTTCCCGACTGCGCCGCAGAAGTGGTCTGCACCGCGACCGTGCTGGCGCTGACCTGCACCGTCTGCATGACCGTGCCCGGCTGCAGGGTGATGATCAGGCTGCGCTGCGCGCCCACGTTCAACACCACCCCGGCTTCGGTGTAGGTTCGAAATCCTTTCGCCCTGACCGTCACGTTGTAGCTGCCGATGGGCAGCAGCGGAGTTACAAATAAGCCCGCGCTATCGCTGGTCACCGTGCGCTCCGCGCCGGTCGCGACATTGTGAATGGTGACGGTTGCGCCTGGAACCACGGCGCCGGAGGCATCGGTTACCGTGCCCTTGAGACTGGCAGTCACCGTCTGGGATTGCAGCCGGCCGGCGGAAATGCCCAGCCCCAGAGCAACGAATAAACACCACACATAAAACTTTTTCATGATCCCTCTCCTAGTAGGCGCGCACGGCGCACCTGTGATCTTTTGATAGATCTCGCAATTGATAGATCTCGCAATGACTCAAATTGATAGATCTCGCAATGACTCAAAATGACCGGCTACAATCCACACACGGGCAAGCCGGGTAAACTCCTGTAAAGAATTTACCACAAGGCTGCGCCCGCGCACCCTCCCACCCCCAAAATAAGCACGACATTATCTTGCCACCCAGTCACTTCATCACTTATCATCCGCTTTTTACGCTGTCCATTGGGCGAAAGTAAAAAATGATCATGGTCAATTAAGGAAGAATTGCGACATGCCAAACTCATCTCCCCGCACGAATGCCGGAAACGCCGCCCCGCGCCAAACGAGCATGGAACGGCGCCAGTTTTTAAGCGCGCTGGCCGCCGGCATCAGCCTGGTGTCATTGCCGACCATGGCTCAAATGGAGGGTACGGCCACAGCGCAATCGGGCGTGGGTTTGCTTCCGCAAATTCCGCAAAATTTCCGACTCGATGCGCAAGCCCTGGCGCGCGCGCGGCGGCGGGCCCGGCGGCTGGTGGCGAGGATGACGATCGCGGAAAAGGTCTCGCAACTGGGCAATACCGCCCCGGCGATTGCGCGCTTGCAATTGCCCGCTTACCAGTACTGGCATGAAGCGTTGCACGGGCTAGCGCGCAGCGGCCCGGTGACTTCGTTCCCCGTGCCGCTGGCCATGGCCAATAGCTGGAATCCGGAATTGGCCGAGCGCGTCTATACCGCCGTTTCCGATGAGGGCCGCGCCTACAATCGCCAACGCGGCACCGCGCTGGCGTTTTATTCGCCGCAAACACTGAATACCGCCAAAGACCCGCGCTGGGGCCGGATCGACGAGACCCTGGGGGAAGATCCCTATCTCATGTCCAGTCTGGTGGCCTCGGTCGTGGCCGGCATGCAGGGACGCGACCCCCAGCATCTGAAAACGGTTTGCTGCGCCAAGCACTTCATCGCCAACGAAACCGATGATGACCGCCATGTCATTTCGGCCACGCTCGACCCGCGCAGTTTCTGGGAGTATTACACCCGCCCCTTTCAAGCCGCGGTCGAGGCCGGCGTTTTTACGGTGATGAGCGCCTATAACGAGGTCAACGGCATTCCGTGCAGCGCCGATCATTTTCTGCTGACCCGGCTGCTGCGCGGGCATTGGGGCTTTCAGGGTTACGTGACCTCCGACTGCGATGCGGTGCAGGACATCTGGAAAACCCATCATTACGTGCCCACCGCGGCGCAGGCGGCCGCGCTCGCCATGCAGGCCGGCTGCGACTTGAACTGCGGCTTTGCCTGGGGCTCTTACCAGAAACACCTGCCCCAGGCGCTGGCGGAGCAACTGGTCAGCGAGCACGACATTGACCGCGCCCTGACCCGGCTGCTCTCGGCGCGTTTTCTCATGGGCGAATTCGATCCGCCCTCGGCCACGCCCTGGGGCGGAATTGGCTTCGACGTGGTGGACAGCGCCGCGCATCGCGAACTGGCGGTGGAAGCGGCGCGCCAGACCCTGGTCCTGCTGAAAAACGAGAACCAGACGCTGCCGCTGGATAAAGCCCGGGTGCGCAAAGTGCTCCTTACCGGCCCGCTGGCCGGGCGCTGCGCGCTGGGCGGCTACAGCGGCGGGCCGTTCGTCAATATCTCGGTGGCCGATGGCGTGGCGGCGGTGCTGGGTGCGCCGCAACCGCGGCGCCGCATATTCGCCTCCGACGCGGTAGCGGTGAGCTGGGAACTGAAAAACCGCCATTACATGCGGCCGGATGGCTCGGTAGGCAATATCGAGAATGGCGACAATCTGCAATTGCCGGCGCAGGATTTCACCGGCAAAACCCAGGTTCGCTTGCGCGTGGCCAGCGCCCGCGGCGGCGGACGCATCGAATTGCGGCTGGATTCGCTCAAGGGCAAGCTGGCGGCTTCCCTCGACGCGCCGGCCACCGGCGGGTGGCGGAGTTGGCGCGAGATCAGCGCGCCGCTCTCGGCCAGCGGCCCGCATTCGTATTACCTGGTTTTCAAAGGACAACCGCATCGCCGCCTGATGAAGCTCGACTGGCTGGAGCTGCTGCCCCAGTCCGCGGCGCCGGCCGCGAGCACAGCGGTGGAAATTCAGATCGTGCGCGGCTGCACGATGCAGGGTCCCGCCAACGAGGCTTGGCTGCGCGAAGCCGAGACCGCCGCCAAACAGGCCGATGTGGTGCTGGCGGTAGTGGGCGCCGACCAGACGGTCGCCCATGAACAGCACGATCGCCAGGACATCACTTTACCCGGCGCCCAGCCGCAACTGTTGCGCCGGCTCCATGCCGCCAATCCCCAAACCATCGCCATCCTCAATACCAATTCGCCGCTGGCGATTCCCTGGGCCGACCGGCATTTGCCCGCCATTTTGTGCGCCGTTTGCGCCGGGCAGGCGCAGGGCACGGCCATTGCCGAAGCCCTGTTCGGCGACATCAATCCCGGCGGCAAACTGGCCGAGACCTGGTATCGCGGGCTGGAGCAACTGCCCTCGTTTCATGAGTTCAATCTTCGCCGCGGTCGCCGGACGTATATGTATTTTCCCGGCAAGCCGCTCTATCCCTTTGGCTACGGCCTCAGCTATACCCGCTTTACCTATAGCAATTTGCAACTGGATGCGCGCCAACTCGCGCCCGGCGGCCAACTGGGCATCAGCTTCGATCTGGAAAATTCCGGCGACCGCGCCGGCGCCGAAATTGCCCAGTTGTATGTCACCACGCCGCGCTCGCGCGTCCAACGCCCGCGGCTGCAACTGGTGGGCTTTGCGCGGGTGGAGCTCAAGCCGGGTGAGCGAAAAACCATCCAACTGTCGCTGCCGCATCACGAGCCGGCGCTCTGGTACTGGGACGAAACCGTGCGGAAATACGTGTTGCAACCCGGCACGCTACGGCTGGCGGTGGGCGCGTCCTCGGCGGACTTGCGCTTGCACGCCCAGGCGCGGTTAAAAGTCTAAGGCGGCTCGGCCGCTTTTACTTTTTAGGCGCTGACGCTCGCCCCATCGCGCCCTCCTCCAACCGCAGGGGGAGCGCTCATCGCGGCGAATCAAACGGTTTGACCGGACGATATCGTTTGAAGCGGCAACAACTACTTTCAGGGTTTGGTTTCCATCCCACTGGCGCGCAGGTTCAACCAGTTTTTCTGGTAGGCATAACTGACCGCGAGCAAGAGCACTCCCAGGACCATAAAGCTCAGCACGCGAAAGCCGGGACTGAGGGCGGAGATGTCATAGCTGAAGACTTTGGCGATGGCCAGCGCCAACAAACCCAGCGCCAGCCAGCGCAGCCCGGTTCGCCGCCACCAGAAACCGGCGCCCAGCAGCACGGCGCCGTAGAGCATAAACCAGGCCGAATAGCTGAACTGCGCCGCAATATGGTTGGCCAGCCAACTGGCGGGACCGTTCCAGAGAAAGCGGCTCCAGAACCAAGTATGAATTTCATCGCTGACCGCCGCGACGGGCAGCAAGATGGCGATCGTGGAACAGCAACTGCCGATTACGCCCCAATCCGGCGCTGCCGCCCGCTGTTCACTTGCCCCGCCGCGCTGGCTTAAGCCGCCCCGCAACAACCAGGCGGCCAAGCCAAAGACGGCAATCGCCAGCAGGTAGTCGGCGAAGCGCGGGTTGAAAACGACACGCGTTCCCGCATAATCGTTGGAAAAGAACACCGCCGAGAGCGCCAGCAACAACACGATGGCCGCCAGCGGGCGAAGTTGCGGCCGGCGGCGAAAGCGATGGGCGAGCAGCATCAGCCCCGCGCCCTCGATTAGCAGCCCGGTGGTCAACGCCTGGCCGCGGGCGCGCAGCGCAATGGCCAGCGTCAGGAATGCGACCGCAAGGATGAGGTGCCGCACCGAGATGCGTTGCACGGCAAAAGCCACATGATCCCCGGCGGCGGCCGGCGCCCGCCGCAGCAGGAGCAGATAGTAGCCGCTGAAGCCCAGCGCCACCCCGCTCACCCAGGCATCATGCGGGCCGCCTTGCAGCAACAGGTACATGCTTACATAGCCGCCCAGTCCAATCATGAATGGTAGCCACAGCCACAGCACCGGGAATCGACACTCATTCGCCAAGCGGCAGGAGTGCAGCAGGCTAAGCGAAAAAAGCAGGAAAAAAGCCAGCGTCCAAAACCAGGTCGAAGCCAGCTCTTGAGGCGCATAAAAATGCATCGTCCAGGCCAGCCCGTAAAACGAAGTCGCCAGCCAAGCCACAGGCAGAAGCCGCAACCAGGGCTTGCGGGTATAAAGCCAGGCAAGCGCGAGATTGAGCATGAACAGATAGGAAAATAATTCCGGCTGCTGGTTGCGCCCATTCGATAAAAGCCAGGGAATGGCAAAGCCGCCGGCCAGCGCGTAAAACGCAAGCAGCCGGGAATCGCGCAGCCAGGCCATGTAGCCGTTCCCGGCGGTGACGGCGAGCATGCCGATAAACACGGCCGGCGCGGGGGCGAGGTGATAGAGCTGCGAAGCGGCCCAAAGCGCAAGATACAATACGCCACTGCCGATGGCTTGGATCGCTTGCGCGAAGGGAATATAGCCACGCCGGCGAAAACGTTCCGACCAGGCCAGCAATAAAATCCCGGAGAGCAGGCCTATTCCGACGCGGCCAGCGGGGCCGATCCAGTGCCGGGCGATGGCATATTTCAAAAACCAGGCGGCGCCAATGAGCAGCGCCATAATGCCGACGCGATTCAACCATTGCGAGCCGATTCGCGCTTCCAGCGATGAGGCGGAGGCAGGAGCCGCTTCCACCCCGGCCGCGGGCGAAGGGGCGAGCGAGGGAGCGCTTGTTTTTGACCGCGGGCCGGCGGGCGGAGCGGATTGAGGATAGGGGGCGACCGCGGCAACGGCCGCGGCCGCGCCGCCGCCAACTTCCGCCGTAGCGGGCACAGGCGGCGGGGCGGCGGATTTCCCCTGGGAGGGGGATGCGGGCCGCAATTCGGCGGCGTGCAACTGTTCCAGGCGCTCGATCCGCCGCCGCAGCTCCTCGATTTCCGATATTTCCGAAGCCATCGGGTTTGGCTGCTGGCTCTCCATGGCGCTGGTTGCCCTCCCTCGCGCCGCCGGCCCCGCATTCCCGGCGAGAACCGTCCGGCAGCGATTGCCGGCGGTATTTTTTCTTTCCTCGCAGACGAGCCGATTATAGCCCTGGGCGGCCGGCTCGGCCGCGTTTACTTTTCGGCGCCAACGCTTGCGCCAAGGTCGGGCCGAAAGCGGACAGCCGCCGCGGCGGACGAAAGCTTATGCTTATGGATACCGTTCGCCGCGGCGGTTAACGCTTCAGGAAATGCGGACTCGCAGCTTTGATGCGCAACGCCGGGCAGCGGGGGCAACATGGCTGCGGCCGGTAGAATCATGGGATTATTAGACGATGCTCGATCCCGGATTTGTGCGCGATCATCTCGATGCCGTCGAAGCCATGCTCCAGGCGCGTGGCATGACGCTGGAATTGGAGCCGCTGCGCCAGCTCGATGCGGAACGCCGCCAACTGGCGCGCCAGGCAGACGAGCTGAAGCAGCGGCGAAACCAGATTTCCGAAAAAATCGGGGTCTATCAGCGGCAACTGAAGAGCGAAACCGCCGGCACGGAGCCATTGCAAGCGGAGACGATCCGGCACGAGCGCGAGCAACTGCAAGCCGAATCGCGCGGCCTGGGCAGCGAGATTCAGGCGCTGGATGAGCGGTTAAAAGCGCTCGAAGCGCGGCTCGAGCCTCTGTTGGCCACCCTGCCCAACCGGCCGCACGCCAGCGTGCCCGCCGGGCACGGGGCGGAAGACAATGCCGAAATCCGGCGCTGGGGCGAGCCCCGCGCATTCGACTTCGAGCCGCGGCCGCATTGGGAACTGGGCGCGGCGCTGGGCATTCTCGACCTGGAAGCGGGAACCCGGCTGGCCGGCGCGCGTTTTGCCGTTTACCGCGCCGCCGGCGCGCGGCTGGAACGCGCGCTGGCCAATTTCATGCTCGATCTCCATACCGCCGGCCATGGCTATACCGAAATCCTGCCGCCAGCGCTGGTCTCCACCGCCAGCATGTTCGGCACCGGGCAATTGCCCAAATTCGAAAACGAACTGTATCGCTGCCGCGATGATGAATTGTGGTTGATCCCGACGGCCGAGGTGCCGCTCACCAATCTCTTTGCCGGCCAGGTGCTGGAAGACAAACAACTGCCGGTTAACGTCACCGCCTATACTCCCTGCTTCCGCCGTGAAGCCGGCTCTTATGGCCAGGATGTGCGCGGGTTGATCCGCCAGCACCAGTTTCAAAAGGTCGAACTGGTGAAGATCAGCCACCCGGAGCGCTCCTATGACGATCTGGAAAAATTGACCCGCGACGCCGCCGCCGTGCTGGAGGCGCTGGGCTTGCCCTATCGCGTCATGGCGCTCTGCGCCGGCGACCTGGGCTTCAGCGCCGCCAAGACCTACGACCTGGAAGTCTGGCTTCCCGGCCAGCGCGCCTATCGCGAAATCTCCTCTTGCAGCAATTTCGAGGATTTCCAGGCGCGGCGCGCCAATATCCGTTTTCGCACCGCCAGCCGCGGGAAAACCAGCCTGGCGCACACGATCAACGGCAGCGGGCTGGCCATCGGCCGCACCTGGATCGCGGTGGTGGAAAATTATCAGCAGCAGGATGGCTCGATCCTGATTCCCGAGCCGCTCCGCCCCTATATGGGCGGCGCGGAAAAAATTACAGCGGCCGCGTGACGCGGACGCCGCCGTTTGCTCCCTGCTGCGGCTTGAAAATTTCCGCCGTTTTCCCCCGCCGCTTGACAAAGCGCGCCGGCAACCGCATTCTGAAACGCTTGCGCCATGGCCATCGGGCCGGAGGCGCGGGAGGGATGAAGGCGTGCGCCGGGTACGAGTTTTTTTCCATGACAAATGTTTCGACGGCTCCGTTTCGGCCGCAGTTTTCAGCGCGTTGTATCGCGCCCGCATCCAGGCCGAGGCCGAGTTCGAGTATCGCGGACTGGCGCATAAGGCGAACGATCTTTTCAATCCCGCCGAATTTACCGGGGACGAAAACGCGATTGTGGATTTTAAATATTCGCCCGACCCGCGCATTACCTGGTGGTTCGATCATCACCAGAGCGCCTTTTTAAGCGCCGCCGACGCGGAACATTTCCGCCAGGACGCCGGCGGACGCAAGTTTTACGATCCCGAGTCCCCTTCCTGCGCCAGTTTCATTGCGCACATCGGCCGCGAACGCTTCGGCTTCGATTCCGCGCCGGTGGCCGAGCTGACACGCTGGTCCGACATCATCGATAGCGCGTCGTTCGCCAGCGCCGAGGCGGCAGTCGCGCTGGCCGAGCCGGCGCTGAAGCTGACGCTGGCGATTGAGGGCTCGCGCCGGCCCGATTTTTTGCAACGCCTGATTCCCGACTATCTGCGCCATTCCCTCGAACAGTTATTACGCCTCGATTACGTGCAGCAGGAACTGCAACCGCTGCTCGAGCGCCATCGCGAAACCCAAAAATTAATGCGCGGCCTGCTCGATTGCCATGGGGGCGTAGCCTATTTCGACCTTACCGAATACGATCTCGAGGGATACAACAAATTCATCCCCTATGCGCTCTGCCCGAGAACCGTCTATAGCGTGGGCGTGAGCCGCAGCAGCTTTCGCACCAAGGTCTCGGTGGGTTCCAATCCCTGGCACGCCGTGCCCGGCATGATCAACCTGGCCAGCTTGTGCGAGCAATATGGCGGCGGCGGGCATCCGCGGGTGGGCGCCATCTCGTTCGAGCCGGGCGCATTGCAGGCGGCGCGGCAGGCGGCGCAAGACATCGCCGGCCTGCTGCGGCGCCAACTGCAAAACGGCGGCGCCGCCGAGAACTGAAAAGAAGCAAGCCCAGCATTATTTCCGGCCCGCCTTACCGGCGCCCGGGAAACGCTAAAATAAAGCTGAAGTCGAGGAAGGTGCCGCATGGCCGCGTTACCGCCTGGGGTGAAAGCTCCCGCGCTGGAATTGCAACAAACCGATGGCCGCCAATTCACGCTCGGCGCAGCCCTGGGCGGAGGGCCGGTGGTGCTGGCTTTCTTTCGCACCGATTGTCCCATCTGCCAATTCAGCTTTCCTTTCCTGGAGCGCATCCGCCGGCGCTACGGGCACGGCCAAAGCCTGTTGCTTGGCATTTCGCAAAACGACCTGAAGACCACCCGGCGTTTCGCCCAGGAATATGACCTGGGCATGCCGCTGGCGCTGGATGCCGTGGGCGCGGTCAGCCGCGCCTGGGGCGTGACCATCGTGCCCACCCTCTTCAGCATCGGGCGCGATGGAAACATCGCGCGTTCGATTGTGGGATTTGTCCGCGACGACTACGAAGCCCTCAATCGCGACTTCGCCGAAGCCAGCTCCGCCGCGCCCACGCCCTTGTTTACCTCCGAGGAGGCGATACCGGCGCTGCGTCCCGGTTGAAGCTCCCGTTTTTGATCCCGCGGCGCGGGATCGTCATCACGCCATCGCCAGAACAAGGAATCGAAACCATCATGTTGCGGCAAGACCTGCGCGCCGCCGGCCAGCTTCGTCCGGCACGGATTGTACCGGGCTACCTCCCGACCGCCGAGGGGTCGGCCCTGATCGAACTCGGCCATACCCGCGTCATCTGCGCCGTCTCGGTGGAAGAAGGCGTGCCCGGGTTTTTGCGCGGCAGCGGACAGGGTTGGATCAGTTGCGAATACAGCATGCTGCCGCGTTCGACCTTGACCCGCACGCCGCGCGAATCCAGCCGCGGGCGCGTGGGCGGACGAACGCATGAAATCCAGCGGCTGATTGGACGCGCGCTGCGCGCCACCACCGACTTGAACGGCCTGGGCGAGCGCACCCTGATGGTGGATTGCGACGTGCTCCAGGCCGACGGAGGCACCCGCACCGCCTCCATCACCGGCGCCTGGGTGGCGCTTTATCAGGCGCTGGCGGCGATGACCGCCAATGGCGCCCTGCCCCGCCTGCCCTTGCGCGGCGCCGTCGCCGCGGTTAGCGCCGGCCTGGTCGGCGGCGAGGCCTGGCTCGACTTGAGTTATGAGGAGGACTCCCGCGCGGACGTGGATATCAATGTCGCCCTGACCGACACCGGCCAGTTCATCGAGCTGCAGGCCACGGCGGAACGGCGGCCCTTCGGCCAGCCGGAATGGGAGCAAATGCTGCGCCTCGCCCGCCAGGGCATCGGCGAATTACTGGCGGCGCAGCGCGCCGCCCTGGGACTGCCGGCCGCAACCCGAAACGCTGCTCCCGCGGAGCCCGCGCGTGGCGCCTAACGCCGCAGCTCCCGCGCCCCCGGCCGGCTCCCACGCCGCGCCCGCGGAATTCCCCGCCTTTATCGCGGAACAACAGCCGCAAGGCTATCAGGCCGGATTTCGCCGCTTGCGCGATGCCGACCTGCCGCCGCTTCCGGTGCTGGTCGCGATCGAGTATTCCTCGCTGAACTATAAAGACGGGCTGGCGGTAACCGGACGCGGAAAAATCATTCGCCGCTCGCCCATGGTGCTGGGCATTGATTTGGCCGGGACGGTGCTGGAGTCATCCGACGCGCGCTTTCACCGCGGGGATCGCGTCCTCGGCATCGGCCAGGGCCTGAGCGAGACCGATTGGGGCGGCTATAGCCGCCGCCAGCGGCTGCGGCCGGAACTGCTCATGCCGCTACCGGAAGCCTTTACCCCCCGGCAGGCGATGGGCATCGGCACCGCCGGTTTTACCGCCATGCTGGCGTTGATGGCGCTGGAAGAGGCCGGCTTACGGCCCGAGCGCGGCGAGCCGGCCCGCGAAATCGCCGTCACCGGCGCGGCCGGCGGGGTGGGCTCGCTGGCGATTGCCTTGCTCGCCGCCCGCGGCTATCGCGTCGCCGCCTTCACCGGCCGGCCGCAACTGGAAGCTTATTTGCACCGGCTCGGCGCGGCTCGCATCGTGCCGCGCGCGGAGTTGGCCGGCACGCCGCCGCCGCTGGCCAGCGAACGATGGGCGGGCGCGGTGGATAATGTGGGCGGCGCCACCCTCGCCAATTTGCTGGCCGCCACCGTGGCCGGCGGCGCGGTGGCCGCTTGCGGCCTAGCCGGCGGGGCCGATCTGCCGCTTAGCGTTTATCCATTTATTCTGCGTGGCGTGCGGCTGCAAGGCATCAGTTCCACCCACTGCGGCCCGGAAAAACGCCAAGCCGCCTGGCAACGGCTGGCGGGAGAGATGCCCGCCAAAACTCTGGACGCGGTCAGCCGCGTCGAACCGCTGTCGCGGATTGTTCCCCTCTCGCAAGCCATTCTGGACGGCCAGATTCAAGGCCGGGTCATCCTTGACGTCAACGCTTGAGGACTCATGCGCATTTATTTAGCCAGCCGCAATCGCGGCAAACTGCGCGATTTCGACGGCATGGCGCCGGCGCTGCGGGTCGAACTGCTGCCGGGAATCGAAACCATGCCGGAAATCGAGGAAACCGGCGACACCTTTCTCGCCAATGCCTGCCTGAAGGCCGGCGAGGCCAGCCGCTGGGCAGCGGAGGCCGGCGGGATGCATAACCATGCCGCCGTGGGAATTCCGGGTCAGGGTCCGCTGGTAATGGCCGACGATTCCGGCCTGGTGGTGGATGCGCTCCAGGGCGAGCCCGGCGTCCGCTCCGCGCGCTATTCCGGCGGCGATGACGAAGCGAACAACCGCCTGGTGCTCGAAAAACTGGGCGGCGTCCCGCGCGAGCGCCGCAGCGCGCGCTTTGTCTGCGTGCTGGCGGTGGCGCGAGAAGGCGAGGTGCTGGCGACGTTCGAGGGCAAGGCGGAAGGCTATATTCTGGATGCCCCGCGCGGCCACAACGGCTTCGGCTACGATCCGCTGTTTTTTTCGCCCGCCGCCGGCTGCGGCTTCGCTGAATTGACCGCGCAGGAAAAAGCGCATTACAGCCATCGCGGCCAGGCCGCGCGCGCCTTGCTGGACTGGGCGCGGCGGCATAATAGCACGCACAGTCGTCTCTAAAAGTTTACTCGGCGCGCAGCGCGGAAACCGGATTGAGTTTCAATGCTCGACGGGTGGGCAGCGAGCTGGCGGCCAGCGCCACGGCGGCAAGCACCACGATTACCACCGAGAACACCCACGGATCGTACGGGCGCACATGAAACAGCAGGCTGGAGAGCCAGCGTCCCGCGGCCAGGGCGATACCCAGGCCGGCCAGCATGCCGATCAGCACCGGGCGCAAAGCCTGCAAGACCAACAGCCGATAAATATGGGGCGGCTCCGCGCCCAGGGCGACGCGAATGCCGATCTCGCGGGTTCGGCGCTGGGTGGCATAGGCCACCACGGCGTAAATGCCGAAGGCGACCAGCAGCAGCGCGGCCAGGGCGAAAATCGCCACCAGCATTAACTGGAACCGGCGCGGCGCGAGCGTGGCGGCCATGACCTGGCGCATCGAGCGCAGGCGCTGTACCGGCAGATTGGCATCGAGATTCCAGACCACGCGGCGCAATTCCGGCGCCAGCGCCGCGGCGGGAAGCGCGCTGCGCAGCAACAGCGTGCCGCCGTAGTTGGCGTCAAAAGGACGATAGACCATCAAACCCGGCGGATCGAACAAGCCAATGCCGCGCATATTCGCGACCACGCCCACCACCCGATCCGGCAGTTTCGAGTCGGGATTGCTTCGGAAGACTTGCCCCAACGCATCGCGTCCGGGCCAGGCGGCGCGCGCGGCGGAGACTGAGACGATCGCCACCGGCTGGCCGCGGTCGGCGTCCGTCAGCCGGCGTCCGGCGACGAGCGGAATGCGCAGGAGCTGGAACAGGCCCGGCGTAATGACGCGGTAATTGGCGAGTGGCTGCTCGATCAGCGGCCGGGTGTCGCCGGGGACCATGATCGGATTGACATTATTGTTGCCGCCGAGCGGCGGGGTGTTAATCAGCGCGGCGGAACGCACGCCCGGCAGGCGGCGCGCCGCCGCCAGCAAATTGAGCCAGAACTGGCGGCGGACCTCGGCTTTGCCATAGGCGTGGGGCGGCAGATCGATGCGGACTTCGCGCACGCCGCGGACAGCAAAGCCGGTCGGGCGATGCGCCAGGCGGGCAAAGCCATCGAGCAACAGCCCGGCGATCAGGAGCAGCGCCACGCAGAGCGCGGCTTCGGCGCCCAGCAGCAGCGCATGCGCGCGCACGCGGCGGCGGCTGGCGCCGGCACGCGGGCCGGAGCCATAGAGCGCGTTGCGAGGCGGCGCCTGCGCCAGGCGCCAAGCGGGAATCGCGCCCGCCAGCGCGCCGGCCAGCAGGGAAATGAGAAAGGTAAAGGCCAGCACCGCCCAATCCAGACTGGCATTATGACGGCGCGGCAGGCTGGCGGGCGCCGCCGACATCAGGGCATGCATGCCGAGTTTCGCCAGCACCAGACCCAGCAAGCCGCCCAGCACCGCCAGCAATAGCGATTCGACCATCACCAGCCGCAGCAGCTTTGCGCGGCCGGCGCCCAGCGCGGCGCGGATGGAGGCTTCCTGTTCGCGCGCCGCGGCGCGCGCCAGCAGCAGATTGGCCAGATTCACGCAGATAATCAGCAGCACCGCCAACACCGCCGCCTGCAAGAGCCATAAACCGCGGCGCGCGCCGGCAGTCACCAGCCTGCGCAAGGGCACCACTACCGCTTGCAATTCGGGAATCTGGGGCGAAGTCAGGCGGGCAACGATGCGATTGAGCTCGAATCGGGCCTGACCGAGGTTGTAGCCCTTCCGCAGGCGCGCAATGGCGGCGTAATTGAAATTGCCATCTTCCTGCAATCGATTATTAGAAATGCGTTGCGCGACAAAGAGTTGCGGCCGGCGGCCGATTCCAATCAAGGGGCTCAGTTCATTGCCTTTGAAAAAATGAAAATCGGAGGGCAGCACGCCCATGACGGTGTCTAGATTGCCGTCGAGCATGATGCCGCGACCGATGATATTAGGATCGGCGTGAAAGCGGCTGCGCCACAGGCCATAGGTCAGCACCGCCTCGCGGCGCGCGCCGGGCTGGTCGGCGGTGGCGGAAAAACCGGGGCCGAGCAGCGGCTCGACGCCCAGAACTTTGAATAAATTGGCGGTCACGCTGGGGGCATCGAGCGCCACCGGCTGGCCGGCGCCGGTCAGATTGGAATTGCCGCTTCTGAGCATCGCAATGCCCTGCAGCGAGCGCGCATTCCGGCTCCAGGCCTGCCAGGCTTTGGCATTGATGGGAATCATGGGATAACGCGCGGCCAGGCTGGGAATGCGTTCTTGAATGCCCACCAGGCGATTAGCATGGGGATACGCCAGTGGCCGCAGCAGGATGCCATGCACCAGCGAGAAGATGGCGGTATTGGCGGCCAGGCCCAAGGCCAGGGCGAGAATGGCGGCGGCGGCAAACTCCGGCTCCCGGCGCAACAGGCGCAGCGCTTGGCGCAGATCCGATCCCATAAATAGTTATACGCAAACCGGGCGGCGGCAGATCGCATTAATTTTCAATTCCGGCGCAATTCCGTTTTTCCGGGCGGGAATGCCAAAATAAGAAGTCATGACCGACTTCCAACCCGACATGTACGAACACGGCGGCCCGCGCCCGAGCCGCGCCGCCGGCGCGAAGCCGGGCGCAACCGAACCGCAACGGTTGAACCGGCGCTTGTTCATGCAACTCCAGGTCTTCGCCGGCGCCGCCGACATCGCGCCGTTGAGCGCCGGCCTGGAAGCCGCCGGCCTTCCCGGCGTGCTGTATCTCGATCTGCAGGACGCGCACAGTGTCGGGTTATTGAGCTGGAGCGACGATCCGGAATATTTCGCCACGCGGCTGCGCGCCTGCCTGCAGGGGCCGGCCTGGACGGGGCTCCAGCCGCGCCGCGAGTTCAGCCTGTTCGGGCGCACCTACGCGCTGGGGCACGAGCCCGACCTGGAAGATTGGCTGCTGCGCCATCCGGTGCGGGCCGCGCTGGCGGAAGAGCATGCCTGGGCGGTATGGTATCCGCTGCGGCGAAAAGGCGCTTTTTCCGCGCTGCCGGCCGAAGAGCAAACCGCGATTCTGCGCGAGCACGGGCGCATCGGCCATGCTTTTGGCGCCGCCGGGCTGGCGCAGGATATACGCCTGGCCTGCTTCGGCCTGGATCGCGCCGACAACGATTTCATCATCGGCTTGGCTGGACGCGAACTGCATCCCCTCTCCGCCTGCGTGCAGGCCATGCGCAAAACCCGCCAGACCTCGCAATACATCGCCAGCATGGGACCCTTTTTCATCGGGCGCGCGGCCTGGCGCAGCGCCGGGCGGAGCTGAATTTATGCCGGCCGCAAAATCCGCAAAAACCTCTCGACGCGCGGCCGCGCCGCGACCGCGGAAGCAGCCCGCGGCGGCGGCTCAGCGCGAGCGCGCGTCCGCCGCTCCGCTGGAGACTTCAAAGACGCGCGTGGGCCAGATCCTTGCCATTCTGGCAAAAACTTATCCCGGCGCCATCTGCGCGCTTACCCATCAAAATGCCTGGCAACTGCTGGTGGCGACCATCCTGTCGGCACAGTGCACCGACCAGCGGGTCAACCTGGTCACGCCCGGCCTGTTTGCGAAATATCCCAAGCCCAGCGACCTGGCCGCGCTCACGCCGGAGCAACTCGAGCCGGAAATCCGATCCACCGGGTTTTATCGCAACAAGGCGCGCTCGATCGTCGGCGCGGCACAGATGATTGCCGGGGAATATGGCGGCCAGGTGCCGCCAACCATGGAGGAATTGACCCGATTGCCCGGCGTGGCGCGCAAGACCGCCAACGTCGTGCTGGGCACCTGGTTCCATTTGCCGGTGGGCGTGGTGGTGGATACGCACGTGCAACGCGTCTCGCGGCGGCTGGGACTGACGCGGGAACTGGCCCCGGAAAAAATCGAGGCCGATTTAATGCGCCTGCTGCCGCGCGAGGAGTGGATCAACTTCGCTCACCGCGTCATCTGGCACGGCCGGCAGCTCTGTCTGGCGCGCGGCCCTCGCTGTAAAACATGTCCGCTGGAAAAAATCTGCCATGCGCCGGATAAAACCTGGAGCTCGCAAGCGCCGGCAGCGGCTAAGAATAAAAGAGCGAGAGCCGGCAGGAAACGCTAGCGGCCACGCCAGGACTGCCGTTTCTTCCACAGCAGCGGCGCGTATTTTGTAGCCAGGCCAGGGCGTCTGCCATCTAAGCTCGGCCCCACCCGTGATGCACGGAGCAATCAATCGCCGGACTTGATTTCGATGTGGCCGCCGAAACCGGCGCGCATGGCCGAGAGCAGCTTATCGGCGAAGTTATGCTCTTCGCGCGAGCGGAATCGGTTATAGAGCGCATGCGACAGCACGGTGGCGGGGACGCTTTCTTCGATGGCGGCTTGAATCGTCCAGCGCCCTTCGCCCGAGTCGGCGACGGTGCCGGAATACTGGCTGAGGTCGGGGCTCTGGGCCAGCGCGGAAGCGGTCAGGTCGAGCAGCCAGGAAGCGATCACGCTGCCGCGCCGCCAGACTTCAGTAACATCGGCCAAATCGAGTTGATAGCGGCGGGCTTCGGGGATGGCCGGGTCGTTAACGCGGTGCAGAATCTGCAAGCCCTCGGCGTAGGCCTGCATCATGCCGTACTCGATGCCGTTATGCACCATTTTGACAAAATGCCCGGAGCCGACCGGGCCGCAATGCAAATAGCCCAACTCGGCGGTTGAGGCAGCGCGGTTTTCGCGGTGCGGGGTAACGGGAAGGTCGCCGCGCCCCGGCGCCAGCGCGCGAAAAATGGGATCGAGGCGGCGGACCGGTTCGGCCTCGCCGCCAATCATCAGGCAATAGCCGCGCTCCAGGCCCCATACCCCGCCGCTGGTGCCGCAATCGATGAAATGAATCCCCTGGGGGCGCAGCTCGGCGGCGTGGCGCAAATCGTCCTGATAAAAACTGTTGCCGCCGTCAATCACAACGTCATTTTTCTCGAGCGCCCTGGCCAGCGCGGTGACGGTTTGGTCGGTAATGGCGCCGGCGGGCAGCATGATCCAGACCGCGCGCGGCGGGGTCATGGCGCGCACCAGCTCAGCCAGCGAGCGGGCGCCGCGAACTCCCTCGGCGGCGATGGCCTTCACCTTGGCGGCATCGGCATCCCAGCCAAAACAGGTATGCCCGGCGCGCATCAGCCGGCGTGACATGTTGCCGCCCATCTTCCCCAAACCAATGATGCCCAGTTCCATGACCGCTCCTTGACCCGACAGTCCAGTTTAAAACGCCGCCGGGGCAGCACGCTGGCCGAAGCAAAAAAGCCGTTTGCGCCCGCGCCCTGAAAAGCCACAGGCCGCCCGGAAGAGGGCGGCCTGTGGAGGAGGCTTGAGGAAAATGTATTTAATGTTTTTTAGTAGGACGGCGAAACCACCACATTGCCATTGGCGGTGGATTGCGAGTGCGTCACCAGACCGCCAATTATGCCCGCGGCGGCGGCGGAAACGATGATCACCGTATTGCGGAGGGTGTGGGTGGTCACGCTGCCGGCGCCGGAAGGCGTTGCATTTTGGTCGTCAAAACGTATCATGGTGCCGGGAGCGACTGAATAAGGCTTGCCCGCACCGATGAGGCTTACTGTCCCGCGAATAGCTTGAACATATACGGTCTGCTGATTGCGGAAAACGCTATAGATCGCATGGGCACGGGGAACAATGCGGCGGGTGCGCACTTGCACGCTCATCGCGCCCTCGATGCGCAGCGCGCCGGAATCGAGGCGCAGCAGCCGGCGAGCATTCGGCAAAAGGCTAAACAGGCTGTTCCCGGCGGCCAGAACGACGGCACCGGGCAATACCAGTCGCGCCTGGGCGCTGGGATTCACCCTGATGCGCTCTCCAGCCTGAATGGCGGTGCCGCCTAAGACCGGGCGGCCATTCAGTAATACGCTGCCTCCGAGCGGTGTAATGATTCCGCCGGGGGCCGAAAGCAGAGGTAATGAGGCCGTGAGCACCATCAGAGAACCGGCAATCAGCGTACGCACCGATTTCATTCGCAACCTCCAGAACTCGTAAAGACTTACTGAACAGTCATTTCTGACTTCTTTGACTTCAATCCAAAAACCGTGCAACCAGGCAAAGTCACCCAGAGGCTCATCCCTTTTTTATCATGACTCAATTATTCTATCAAGCGGATTTGCAGCCCCTCCGCCATATAGTGCAATGGTGACCCCGGAACCCCGGCATGAGATTGGCAAACACCTCACTTATTTTTGGGTGCAACGACTTCACTCCTTCCAATGGCGATGGCCAGCCCGGCCGGGCATGCCACAATGGGTCAGATGAGACCCGCGCCGGCCATGCTGGATTCCGGCAACGCCAAATCGCGCCCGTTGGGGCCATTTGCGCCCAGGCTGCGACAAGGCATTGAATTTCTGTTGTTCCTGCCGGTCTGGCTGGCCGCCACCTGCATTCAATTGCTGCCGCGCCCCGTCGCGCGCTGCGCCGGGTTTGTCCTGGCCGGCTCCTTTTATACCCTGCATCGGCGCCTGATTCGCGTCGGCATGCGCAACCTTCGCCTGGCCTTTCCCGAGCAGCCGGAAGCCTGGCGGCGGCGGCAACTGCGCCGCCTGTATGGCCATCTGGGACAGCAACTGGCGGAATTCTGCCATTTTCCCCGCGACCGCCGTGAACGGCTGGCGGATTGGTTCGAGACCGAGGGGCTGGAGCATTTTCTAAACGCCCGTGCGGCCGGACGCGGAGTGTTAATTCTGACCGCCCATCTTGGCGGATGGGAAATTTCCAGTTTTGCCCATAGCCTGCAAGGCTACCCCATTAAATTTATCGTGCGCCCGCTGGATAACCGTTATTTGGACCGAATGGTCAACCGCTATCGCGGCCTGCATGGCAACCGGCCTATTACCAAACACGATTTTGCCCGTCCCTTGCTGCAAGCCATGGCCGCGAATGAAACGGTCGGCATCCTGCTCGATCAAAATTCCTCGCCTCCGCAGGGAGCCTTTGTGCCCTTCTTCGGAATTCCCGCCTGCACCGCGACCGGACTGGCTCGCCTTGCGCTGCGCACCGGCGCCGCGGTCGTGCCCGGCTTCTGCGTCTGGGAAGCCGAGCGCAAACGCTACGTACTGCATTTCGAACCGGCGCTGACTTTGCTGCGTACCGGGCAGGAGGAGCAGGATACGGTGGCTAACACCGCGCAATACGCGGCGGTGATCGAGCGTTGGGTGCGGCGGTATCCCGACCAGTGGCTTTGGGTTCACCGGCGCTGGAAGACCCGCCCGCCGGGCGAGCCGCCACTTTATTGAAATGCCAATATTGCGCCACTCCCCATCCGCCGCCGATAAACCAGCGGGCTTGCGCGGCCTCACGCCGGGGGTGATCTTGGCCGCGGCCGGCCTGGCCCTCACCGCCGCCGTCACGCTGTTTTATGGTTTGGGAAATTTTGGCCTGGTCGGCCCCGACGAACCCCGTTATGCCGCCATTGCCTGGGCCATGGCGCACACCGGCAATTACATTACGCCCCGCCTGGCCGGGCGCATCTGGCTGGAAAAACCGGTGCTGTATTACTGGCTGGCGGCGATCGCATTCCGCCTCTTCCGCGCCGGAACGGCGGCCGCGCGCGCGCCCAATAGCGTGTTGGCGCTGATCAGTGTGGTGGCATTGTCGGTATGGCTGGCGCGGCGGCACAGCCGCCGCGCCGGTTGGCTGGCGGCGGCGTTGGGATTCAGTTCGGCGTTCATCATAGGTTTTGGCCGCGCTGCCAGCACGGATATGCCGCTGGCCGCATTGATGACCCTGTCGTTGATCTGCGCTTATGAAGGCTTGCGAGCCGACTCCAGTGCCGTCGCGCGCATCTGGCTCATGGGCGCCGGCGCCGGCCTGGGTTTGGCCGTGCTGGCCAAAGGCCCGGTGGCCGGCGTCCTTGAAGCGGGCTTGGTTTTACCCTGGATCATCTTGCAGCGCCGCGCCGGAGCTTGGCGCCGCCTGCTCAGCCCCTGGCCCTGGCTGGTATTTATAGCCGTCGCCTTTCCCTGGTATACGGCGCTGACCTGGCGCCATCCCGGCTTTTTTCGCTTCTTTTTCTGGCAACAGAACCTGGAACGCTTTGCCACCAACCGCTTTCATCACCCGGAACCCTTCTGGTATTACCTGCCGGTTTTGGCCGGCGCCATCTTTCCCTGGTGCGGTTGGCTAGGGCCGCCGCTGGCGGAAGCCGCCGCCGCCGCGCGCCCGGGCTGGCGCCGCTGGCGCGCCCGCCAAAGCTGGGCCGATGAAGCCACCGAACGCGGGCCTTTGCTGTTATGGCTGGCGTTATGGACGCTTTTCCCCATCATATTTTTCAGCCTCTCGGCATCGAAATTGCCCGGCTATATCCTGCCCGCTGTCCCCGGCTGCCTGGGCATGATCGCCGCCATCGCGGCCGAGCATTGGGATAGTTTCCCCCGCTGGGCGCTGGTCATAACCGCCGCGCTGGCCAGCCTGATTCCCGCAGGCGTCTGGCTGCTGCCCTGGATGCTGGCTCCCCGGGCGGAACAACCGCCGCTGGCCTGGGTCTGGCGGCAAACCCCGCTATGGCTGATCTGCGCCGCCCTGGCTGTCATTCTTTTGCAATGGGCCTGGCGGCGGCGCACCCTGCTGTTGAGCGCCACCACCATGCTGCTGGTGACGCTGGGCACTGGACTGACCCTGGCGCGCTGGGGCGGGGCGATTGATCGCGCCGCCAGCACTCGCCCGCTGGCGAAAGCGATCGCACAATTCTGCGGCGAATCGTACGCCAGCGTGCTGGAAGCGGGAAGCGGGGGCGGCCACTGCCCGCTCTATGGCTGGCAAGCCGACCGCAATCTGGTCTATGGCCTCGAGTTCTATCGCCACGCCCGGCTGGCGGAATTAAACCGGATGCCGCACTGGCCGGAGCAAGGCCTGGCGGTCTTGCGGTGGCGCTCGATTCCGGCTTTCATGCGCGCCGCGCTGGCCCATCGCCGCAGGCTCCGGGAAGCCCTGCCCACGCCACCCGGCGCCGATTGGGCATTGGTCTGGATTCGTCGCAACGCCGGCAGTCTAAATGCCCAGAATGTGGAATCCGCTATCCACGTACAGCACTTCCCCGGTAATGCCGCGGCTGAGATCGCTCGCCAGAAAGACCGCCGCGTCGCCGACTTCGCCCGGATCGGTGTTGCGCCGTAAGGGCGCGCGCTGCGCCACCTGGTCGAGGATGCTGGAGAAGTCGCGAATGCCGCGCGCGGAAGCGGTCTTGACCGGCCCGGCGGAAAGGGCGTTGACGCGAATGCCGCGCGGGCCGAGGTCGGCGGCGAGATAACGCACCGAAGCTTCCAGCGCCGCCTTGGCGACCCCCATCACGTTGTAATTGCGGATCACCCGCTGCGCGCCCAGGTAGGTGAGCGTGAGCATGCTGCCGCCGCGCGGCATCAGGGCGGCGGCGGCGCGGGCCACGGCCACGAAAGAATAAGCGCTTACATCCAGGGCGATGCGAAATCCCTCGCGCGACGTCAGTTCGAAGGCGCGATCGAGATCCTCCCGCTGCGCAAAGGCGATGCTGTGCGCCAGACAATCGAGTTCGACCTTCTCGCTCTGCAACCGGGCAAAAAGCGACGCAATCTGCTCGTCATTGGAAACATCGCAGGCCCAGGCGCGCGCCTGAGGGAAGGCGGCGGCGATCTGTTCCACCGTCTCCCGCTGGCGCTCTCCCTGGTAGGTCAGGTGCAGGCGCGCGCCCTCGCGCGCCAGCGCGGCGGCAATCGCATGCGCCAAACTCCATCGGTTCACGATCCCCATCACCAGCGCGTTACGGTTTTCGAGCAATGGCATAGCACGGTTTCCTCTGACAAGACGTTAAAATACCATAGGGCGGGCCGGTACAAATCCAATCCTGCCGCCGCCGAATCGGATAAGGATAACGCGCATGCCTACGCAGACTCGTAACCCGGGCAAAAAAATCGCCCATGCCCGTCTTTATGCGGCCGCAATGATTTTGGCACTTTCCTGCGGCGGTTCCGCGGCGCGGCCGGCGGCGGCTTTCCGCAAACCCAACCTCACGGGGAAAGTGATGGTCCTGGAATACCATCATCTCGGCGGAACGCCGCTGGAGTTGAAAAAAGACACGCAATGGCGCCGCTCTTTTGCCAGCTTCGATCACGATCTGGCGCAACTGGAAGCCGGCGGCTATCGCCCGATCACCTTGCGCCAGCTCACGTCGGGCAAGTTCCGTGTTCCCGCCGGCACTACGCCGGTGGTGCTGACCTTTGACGATTCGCTGTTGCACCAGGTGAAATTTACGCCGCGGGGGAAATTGGATGCCGATTGCGTCCTGGCGCATTGGCTGGCGTTTTCGCGCCGGCATCCGGATTTTCCCATGCGGGGCGTGTTTTTCGTGAACTCCGCCTATCACTTGGCCTTTCGGCAGCCGCAATTCACGCGGCAGAAGCTGGAATTGATTCTTAAGCTGGGCGGCGAGGTCGGCAATCATACCTGGGAGCACACCAATCTGGGGCGGAATCACGATCCAGGCGCCGACATCGGGCGCGGCCAACAAGCGCTCCAGCGCTGGCTGCCGAATTATTCCATTGTGTCGTTCGCCCTGCCTTACGGCGTCTTCCCCCATCCCAACGCTTTAGCCTGGGCGGGAAGCTGGCGCGATCCCCGCGGGCATATCGTGCATTGGAATTATCGCGGCGTGGTGCTGGTCGGCGCGGGGCCCGCGCCCTCGCCTTATACCGGCAAATTCGATGCTCACCGCCTGCCGCGCATACAGGTTTTCGATCATCAACTCAGCCGCTGGCTGCGCTACTTCGACCAACATCCCGGCCGCCGGTTTATCAGCGACGGCAAACGGCACCCCTTGCGCTTCTTATCGGCGCGATAGAAATTGATCGTGGTCGGATCGCAAATAAATGCCTCTATAATGTTCATTTGCCGCTTGGCGGCGGGACCGAACACGAGGGAAACAAACGATATGGCTTATGTCATTGCCGAGCCTTGCATTGGAACCAAAGATACGGCGTGCGTGGACGCCTGTCCGGTGGATTGCATTCACCCGAAAAAGGACGAGTCCGATTTCGAAGGCTCCCAGATGCTCTACATCGATCCGGTAGAATGCATCGACTGCGGCGCCTGCGTGCCGGTTTGCCCGGTATCCGCGATCTTCGCCCAAGACGATCTGCCGGAGAAATGGCAGGAATATACGGCGAAAAACGCGGCGCATTTCGGGCGCTGAAGCTTCCGATTTTTCTTCCCCCGGCGCGCCGCCCGGCACCCAGGCCGGCGGCCGCCGGCGTGGGTGTTTTTCAGCCAACTAAAAAGAATCGATCTGAGAAGCTTTCAATAACGGGATAAACCTACAGCCAGTTTCAACGCCTCACCGGTCGCCGGTACGGTTCACCTCCCGCCTAATTTTCGAGCACGATTTGAGCGTGGCGCAGCACAGCATCGAGCATGGCCGGGGTAAGGCGTCCGGTAAATGTATTTTGCTGGCTGGGGTGATAACAGGCTAAAAGCGTCAGCCCGTGGGGCAATCGGTATTGGGCGGCATGGGCAAAGGGAAAGGCGGCGGGGCGCCCGATCCAGCCCAGTTCGCGCGCGGCCAATAAAAACTGGCGGTGCGCCAGGGCGCCCAGGGTGATGACGGCGCGCAACTGGGGCAAGGCATTCAACTCGCGCCGCAGCCAGCTCCGGCAGGCATCGAATTCGGACGGGGTGGGCCGATTTTGTGGTGGCGCGCAGCGCACCGCGGCGGCAATCCAGGTATCGCGCAAGCGCAAGCCATCCTGGCGATTGCGGCTGTGCGGCTGGTTGGCCAAGCCGGCGCGGTGTAGCGCGGCATACAGGAAATCTCCGCTGCGATCGCCGGTAAACATGCGGCCGGTGCGATTGGCGCCGTGAGCGGCCGGCGCCAGTCCGATCAGGAGTAAGCGCGCGCGCGGGTCGCCGAACGAGGGCACCGGCAGTCCCCAATAGGGTTCTCCGGCAAAAGCGCGGCGGCGCTCGCGCGCCACCTGCCGCGACCAGGCGCGCAGGCGCGGGCATAACTCGCAGTCCGGCAAAACGCGTTGGATTTCGGTTAATGCCGCCGTCATGGCTGATTCCAGTTTAGCGGTTCGGCCACTTTTATTTTTAGGCGCCAACGCGCTCGCGAAGCTGCTCCCAGCTTAAAAGTTCGTGCAGGAGGGCGCCCACATCGGCCCGAGGCGGCGAGAAACCCGCTCGGGGTAAAATCAGATCAGGTTGTTCCATTTATGGCAATTGGACTTAAGCTGCGGAATTTATTGTTCCTCATTCACGCCGTTCCTCCCGAGCGCGCGCGGCCGCATTTGCCGGCGGGATTGGAACTGGACATCTATCCCACCCCGGCGGGACCGATGGGGTTCGTGGCCACGGTCATCCTCGAAGCCGGGCCGGCGTTCCCGTATGTTTTGACCGGATTTCGCCAAATCAACTACCGCTTGTATGTCCGCCACGGCGATCAGGCCGGCATTCTTTTTTTGCGGTCCTGGGTTTCATCGCGCGCCGCGGCCGCGGCTATGAGCCTGGCGATCCCCACCGAACACGCTTCGGTTAAGCTGCAAATCGAAGATCAACCGGAACCTTATAGCAATTATCGCGTGGAAGGCCGCTCGGGCGAGCACCGGCTCGAAGCGGAAGCCTGCTCGGCCCACAGCTTCGAATCGTCCCCCTTCCCGAATCCCGAAGAAGCCATTCATTTTTTAACGCATCGCCTGGCGGGTTTTGCCAGCGGCGCTCACCCCAAAGGCGGATTATCCATCGTGCGCGTATCGCATCCGCACATGCAGCCCATGCCGGCCCGAGTGCTCCGCTTGCGCGCGGACCAGTGGTCGGATTGCGGCTTGCTCACGCCGGAAGAAATTGAACGTCCGATGCTGGCCATGATTCAACCCGAAATTGAATTCGATATGAATCTGCCGGAAAAGGTGGACCTTTAAGCAAGCCCGGCCGCGCACAGCGCGGGTAATGGGCTTCGAGGACTATCTTACTCAGCCGGAATCCCTCCGAAAAAAACAACGGCGGCCCGAAAGGGCCGCCGCCGCGTGAGGTTGGGTTGGTAGCGCGGTTTAGCGCCCGCCGCTGCGGCTGGGCCCGCCGTTGGGCAAAATCCGGCCCTTATTGAGCACGATCAGCAGGTGCGGGCTGGTGTGGTATTCGATTGGCACGCCAATGATATTGACGGTATCGCCCCGGCGCACCAAGCGATGGATCACCAAATCGACTTGCACGTCCGCCTGGTTTTTAGCCTTATAAGGCTTGCCCACCGCGAGCCATAACCGGGTGAGCGTGGAACGAACCACCACTCCGCTCAACTGCAGCCCTACCCCGCGCAAGTTACCCCAAACTTTGGCGGCCTTATCCGGGCGCATAAGCCGGGCCTCGATGCCCTCGATGGTGTTGGCGGGGGGCAATTGATGCTCGAACTTATAGAGCTCCGCCTTATATTTGGCTTCGTTTTCGGCATTCTGGATTTGCGCGAAAGAGACAATATTGAAGTTGGCCGGCGGCTGGGTATTGGTCTTGGCCAGGTTCAGCACGTCCTGCATACCCTGGGTGGAACCGTGATAATTGGTGTACGCCTTCTGGAAATAATTCGTGATCAGGCTGACGTTCGGCGCCAGGGCGCTGGCGCGGGCGAGGGAGAAGATGCCGCCGAGGAAATCGGCGGGCTGCTGATAGAGCTGTGAAAGCCCCAGCCAGTAATAGCTGGAGGGATCTTTGGAATTCAACCGTGTGGCTTGGGTCAAAGGCGCGATGGCGGCGGCGTAGTTTTTTCGGTGCCATTCGACAAAACCGATGGCGCGCTGGAAAATGGCTTCGGCCACGTGTTGCTGTTGCGCAAATGTAGCCTCGGGAACGTTGGCCGGCTTTTCCATCCGATCCATGGCTTTCAGGCCGCACTGTCCCGCCTCGGCGACCAGGGGCAGGTTGGATTGCAGTTGAATGTCGGAAGGCAGCAGGCCGCCGACCAGATAATAAACCTGAACTTGCGCGCCGGCGTCGGCTTTGCCGGTAGCCAGCAACTGCTGGCCTACTTGAATGGCGGACTCGGTTTGCCCGGCGCGATAGTCGGCTTGCATCTCGCCTTCCAGCGCGGCGACTTTGTAATCCGAATCGGGGAACTTCTGGACGAAATCCGCAAACGCCTCCGCCTGTTGGGCGGGTGAAGCCGCTTTCATGGCGGCGGCATAAGCGTTATATTCCGCCAAACCATGCTTCCAATGGAATTGAGCGGGGTTGGCAGGGGGCGCGATCGCCGGGCAACTCACCTGCATCAAGGGGCGCGGAGGGATGGCGGGGGCCGCCGGCGCCGCGGGGGCGCTCGTGTTTTGCGCACCAGTTGCCGGTGTGGGAGCAGTGGAACTCTGTCCCGTGGCGGGCGCGGGGGTTTGGGCTATCGCCAGCGTGGCGATCAGCGCCAGGATGAGGGCAACTCCCAAGCTTCTGGTCCTCTTCATTCCTTCTGTCTCCTTCGCTTGCCGCTTGCTGGCGTTCAACTGCCGACTCTGTCGGCTTAGCTCCGCCCCTGTCCGCTAGTTGAGTGTCGAGCGCAGGGGAGGCGCAGGCATGAACGTTTCTTTATACCATACGATGCCGAGGTTACCCCGTAAGCTTCAACTACCTGAGGCAGTGGGACAGGCGCGGCGAAATTCCGCCCACAGGAGCCACTATGACAGAAAGGACACTACAAGAGCAAGTTGCGATCGTAACCGGGGCCAGCCATGGCATTGGGGAGGCGGTTGCCCGCAAACTTTGCGCTCTGGGCGCTAAAGTCGTGCTGGCGGCGAGAAACCAGGCGCGCCTGGATTCGCTGGCCCGGGAACTTGAATCTCTGGGAGGCAGCGCGATCAGCCAGCCCACCGACCTGCGGCAACCGGAACAAATCCGGAAGCTGATTGAGGTCGCCGCCGCGCTAGGCCGCATTGACCTGCTGGTCAACAATGCCGGGATCGGAGCCTTCGGGTCTCCCTTGCACGAAACCGGGCTGGAGACTTGGGACGGCATCATGGAAACCAACCTGCGCGCGGTCTATCTGGCGATGCGCTTTGCCGCGCCGGTGATGATCCGGCAACGGTCCGGGCAGATGATTAACATCTCCTCGCTGGCCGCGCACAATCCGGTGCCGATGGGCGCGGTTTATGCCGCTTCGAAATGGGGGTTGAACGGCATGAGTTACGCGGCGGCGGAAGAGTTGAGAAGCTATGGCATTCGTGTCAGCGTGATTTGCCCCGGTTCCGTAGATACCGACCTGGCGCCCAACCGGGGCAAGCACCGCAACCGCATGCTGCAGCCCGAGGATGTGGCGCACGTGGTGGCCATGCTGGCGACACAATCGGAACGCAGTTTTGCCAGCGAAGTGCTGTTGCGGCCGACGCTCAAGCCCTAAAGCGGCGAGGAGGCGCGGCGCGAGCGCCTATTTGCCTTTAGCGCCGGCGGCTTCTTCGCCCGGCGCCGGATCGCGGAACTTTTTAATATCGATGCCCAGCCGTTTGATTTTCTGATTCAAGGTGGATAACGGCACCTGGAAGCGCTCGGCGGCCTCGGTCTGGCGGCCATGGGTCTGTTCCAGCATGTCCAGAATGAGCCGGCGCTCAAAATCCTCGACGATGGCGAACAGCGAAATGTCGCGGCGGGAATTTTCGAGCGTGGCGCCGCGAATGTCGGCATAGCGGCCTTGCACCGGCTCGGGCAGCAGTTCGGCCTCGATCACCGGACTGGAACTGAGCACCACGGCGCGCTCCATCGCGTTTTCCAGCTCGCGGACATTGCCCGGCCAATCGTAGTCGATCAGCAGCCGCAAAGCTTCGGGAGACAGCCGCGGGATGGGGCGCTGGTTTTCCTCGGCAAAACGCCGCAGAAACGCCGCCGCCAGCAGCGGCACGTCTTCCCGGCGCTCGCGCAGCGGCGGCAGGCGCAGGGTAATCACGTTCAGCCGATAATACAAATCCTCGCGGAAGCGGCCGTCCTGGGTCAACTGCTGCAAATCGCGATGGGTGGCGGCGATCACCCGCACATCCACCTGAATTTCTTCCACGCCTCCCAGCCGCATGAAGCGGCGGTCCTGTAAAACCCGCAACAGCTTGGCTTGGGTTTCCAGCGACATATTGCCGATTTCATCCAGGAAAATAGTGCCCCGGTTGGCGACCTCGAACAGTCCCTTTTTAGGCGCGACCGCGCCGGTAAAGGCGCCGCGAACGTGGCCAAACAGCATGGATTCCAGCAAGTCCACCGGCATGCTGCCGCTATTGACCGGCACAAAAGGCGCTTCCGCGCGCGGCGAAGCGGTGTGGATCGCCTTGGCGAACAGTTCCTTGCCGACGCCGCTTTCCCCCTGCAGCAAGATTGTCGAACGGCTGGGCGCGATCTGCTCCACCAGATCAAAAATGCGCAGCATGGGCTCACTTTTGCCCACGATATAAGGAAAGCTATAGCGCTGCCGCAAGGCGCGCTTGAGCTGCCGGTTTTCCTGCTCCAGGCGGCTGCCGGCAATGGCGGCGTCGAGATCGGCAATGAGTTTGTCATTGGCCCAGGGCTTTTGCAGGAAGGTGCGCGCCCCGGCCTGCATGGCGGCGACCGCGGTCTCGATGGTGCCATAGGCGGAGATCATGATCACCGGCAGCATCGGCGCCAACTGCCGCAGCCGGCGCAAGACTTCGAGGCCGTCGGCGTCGGGCAGGCTGACATCCAACAGGACCGCATCGAAGAGCTGCGTTTCCGCCGCCCGCACCGCTTCCTGGCCGTTGGCGGCGCATTCGACCGCATAGCCTTCAAAACTCAGCAACGCTTCCAGACCCTGGCGGATGGCCGGCTCGTCATCCACCACCAGCACGCGGCCGCGCTGGCCCGGCGCCGGACGCGCCGTTTCCAAGGGTTCCGGGGCGGGACAACTCACCGCCGGTTCAGGCATGCAACGTCCTTTCCGCGGCCGGGAACTGAATGCGGAAGCAACTGCCCCGCCCCGGGGCGCTTTCCACGCTGATCCGGCCATGATGATCTTGAATGATTCCGTAGCTGACGGAAAGCCCCAGGCCGGTGCCCGAGCCCCAGCCGCCACTGCCATTACGCCACGCTTTTTTAGTGGTGAAGAAAGGGTCGAAGATGCGCTCGCGGATTTCCGGCGCTATGCCCGCGCCGGTATCGCTGACGGCAATCTCCACCCCGCCCTCCACGGCGCGGGAGGCGAGCCGCAACTCGCCGCCGGAGGGCATGGCGTCGCGCGCGTTCAGGATGAGGTTCAACATCACCTGTTGCAGTTGGCCGGCATGGCCCAACACCGCGGGCAGGCTGGCATCGAACTCGGTTTCCACTCGAATATGGGCGTTGCGCAGCGGGTGCTCCACCAGCGCCAGCGCATCGTGCAGCACCGCGTGCAGGTCCACGGGCGACTTTTCCCCGCCCTGCGCCCGGGCGAATTGCAACAGATTGGCGACGATTTCCGAAGCGCGGAACGTCTGCCGAGTAATGACCTCCAGCACCCCGGCGCGGGCGTCGCCGGCGGGCGTTTGCTTGGCGAGCAATTGCGTGTAGTTGGAAATGACCGCCAGCGGGGTGTTGACTTCATGCGCCACTCCCGCGGCCAGCAGGCCCAGCGAGCGTAAGCGCTCGGTCTGCGCCAACTGCGATTCCAGCTCAACCCGCTCGCTGATATCGTCGAAGAGCAGAATGCGCCCGATGCGCTCCATTTGCGGCGTGACCAGCGGGGCGATACCGACATTGATGGTGCGCGCCGGCGCGCCCGGCTCCAGTTGCAGGGGAAATTTTTCCAGCCGGCGCAAGCCGCCTTCCGGCCGCGACTGGTAATAGGCCGCGGCAAACTCCGACCCCAGCGCCTCTTCCAATGGCAGCCGCAAGACGCTGGCGCGAGGCCGCGCGGTCAGCACTTCCATCTGCGTATTCCAGCTTTCAATGCGGTCATCCGGGCTCAGCGCGACAATGCCCACATCGACGCTTTCGACGATGTTCTCATTGAACTCCTTCAGCCGTTCGAAGCGCCGCACCTGGGCTTGTAATTGTCCATGCAGGCGGGCATTTTCGAGCGCAATGGCGAGCTGCCCGGCGAGAATTTCGAGCAGCGCCGCTTCCTCGCTGGTCAGATAATCGCCGCTGCGCGTGCGGCCGAGTCCCAACACCGCCAGCAGCCGGCGCTGGGCGCGGCAGGGCACGTAAAAATGCAAATCGAGCTGCGCCAGGGCGCGGCGCTCCGGTTCGGGACGGCCCGCCTGTTGTTGCGGGTTTTCAATAAACCAATAGCGGCGGCCTTCGATTTCAGCAGCCAGAAAATCCAGTTCCAGTCCGGGTGGTAGCGGCGCCAGGCCCGGCCCGCCGGCCAGTTGCACATGCCCGTTTTCATGCAAAAACAGCGCCACCCGGTCCAACCGCAGCCGGCGCTGCAGTTGCTCCAGTACCCCGGCGATCAGGCGGTCGAGAGAACGTTCGGCGCTGAGTTGCCGGGCCATCTCCACCAGGGCCTGGCGCTCGGACCCTCCCTGCGGATCCAGCCATTGCTCCAGCCGCGCCTGCACCCGGTTCCGCACCGGCTCAAACAGCAACGCCGCCAGCACCACCCCCAGCACCAGACCCAGCGTGCCGGTATCGGGCAGGCGGTTGCGGATGAGCGCGGCAATCAGGCCGATGGCGGCAAAATCGGCGGCGATCACCAGCAGGGCGGCAATGGTAAAGGCGAGGCCGCGCCGGAACAGAATGTCGGTATCCATCAGCCGATAGCGGATGATGGCGTTGGCAAAGGCAAAGGGAATGATCACCAAGCCCGCCAGCGACCATTCCGCGCCGGGAGGCAAGCGCCAGCCGGCGACGAAGGGAATCACATAAAGCGCCAGAAAAGGCAGGGCGGCAACCAGCATGCCCCGCGTCAGCCATTTCAACTGCTGCCGTAACAAGGGGGTGGCGGCGCGGCGATAGCTGCGCCAGAACAGCCCCGCCACCAACGCCAGGCAAGCCCCCAGATAGCCATAAGCCAACCGGTCGGCCACATACTGCGCTTCGACGCCCGCGCCCAACGCGCCCCTCGCCACCGCCACTTGAAACAAGGCCAGCAAACCCGCGGGCAGATAGAGGCCAATGCGCCAGCCGGGAACGCGGCGAAGCCGTTCGACAGGCTCCGGAAAATTGCAGGCGAAATCCAGCAGCAGCGCCGGCGCCAGCAGCGTACCCGCCACATTGCCCCAGAACAACACCCAATCCAGACCATTTAACCGGCCGGTATAGTGAAAGCCGAATAACAGGACGGATGCCAGGCAGTACCAGAAAAAGTGCAGCGCCTGGCCCGCCGGCGAACGCCGCAGCAGCACATACAACCCAATGGCCAGAAAGCAGAGCGCGATCAGGTCTTCATAGCCATAGCGCAGCCGGTGCCGGGGCGCGATGCCCATTTTGAGCTGCTTGCGCAGCAGCTTTTGGCCGGAGAGCACGACATAGTCGAGCCTTCCGCCCGGACCCGCCGCATACCAAGCCTGCTGCAATTGCCGCCGGTTTTGCAGGGGAGCGCGGTTGATGGCGATCAGCCAATCCCCGCGGCGCACCCCCGCATACCAGGCTGGCGATCCCCACCGCACCTTGCCGGCGCGCAATCCGTGCCGGCTTAACTGCCATTGCACTCCATCACTCGGCGCGCGCCATTTCCATTGCTGGCTCGCACCCAGGATTCCCAAACTCAGCACCACCGCCGCCGCCACCAGCGCAACGGCGATGGATACCCGGATTTGGCTGTTCGTTTTCATGCGGCTGACTGGCAGACCTTGGCGCACGGGGCGTATAAGCTTATAGTGCATTTGACTTGCCAGCCAAGCCAAATAGAAATGGTATTTTGAGTTGTTAATTTACTATGATTTACCGATTTAAGAAATGCCCTCTGAGGAAGATTCCCAAAATTCATAACCTGAACTATTAAAATCCATAGCACCAAAGGAAACTTTGTGGATAGCTTAAAAATTGAAGCTCAACCCTCCCCGCAACGCTCTCGCCGCCTGAATTAAATAAATAATGCGGCCGTCGGGTGTATACACCGGCACGTAACCCTGGGCCAGCAGATTTTGCACCTCAACCAAGGCCACCATGCGTCCTTGCGCAAACGGGAGGCGCGGCAGCGGCTGGCTGATTTGCAGATTGGCATAGGGTTGGCCCGTATCTTCGGTTTCGTAAGGGTCGGGCGAGGTGAGCTGACGAGCGCCGGCGGTGCGATAACTACAGATGATGCGGGTGTGGGTTGGCCCGAGCTCACCCGAGAGGCGGGCAAACATTGAAGCCGCTTGCGTCTGCGTCAGCAAGCTTTCGGGATTGAGCGCGAGCAGGCGGCCGCCCCGCGCCGCGAGTACGGGGCCGGTTTCCGCGCCCACGCTCAGATTCAAGCCCGGCTCCAACTGGTGTTGCAGCAGGGCCAAAGCGCCGCTGCCGGCATAATTGCCGCCATCGGCGCTAAACAAGTTGGAATAGAGATCCGGCAGGATATTGCCCGAATTCAGCAAATCGACCGGCAAGGCGCCGTTCCAGGCGCCATTGATGATGGCATGGTGGAAGCGGTCGTAAAACCAGGCCAACTCAATTTCGTTTGCAGCGTCAAGGCTGGAAAAGAAGGCCAGTTCCTGGTGCACGCCGCGCTCGATCACCGGCTGTCCGCCGTTTACGCTGATGCGCGGGGCGAGATTGGGCGACTCCAGGCCGTTGGGCTCAAAAACGAGCGGCGGGGGAGCCGCGGCGTAGCGATATTCCAGATGCCGGCCGGCCCCCCATTGCCAATTGAGCCGCGCATAAGGGGAGATCTGCCGCAAGGTATTGACGCCATTGAGCGCGCTGGTCATCAAGCCGTATTGCAACCGCAGGCTGCGGCCGAGATTGGCCTGATTGGAATAGTTGAGGGTAAACAGGTCGAGTTCCGGCAAATGGCCCAGCACCGGCGCGGGAATATGCTGCACCGTGGCGCGCCAGGAGCCGCGATACCATCCCTGCAATTGCGGGGTCAAGGATGCGGTAAAACTGCTGCTGGCATTCCAGCCGGAGGTTCCCATGCTGCCGCTAAAGCCCAGCAGCATGTCGTCGGCCAGGGTATGCATTTGAATGCTGGTATTAACGGCGGCGGGCATGGAAAAAGCGGTGCCGCCGCTGCCGGCCAGCATGGATACGGAACCGTTTAAGGGCGTCCACCGCGGCTGCCCGGAATCCTGGCCGCGGAAGCGCAGGATGGGCCGATGCACGGCATCGGCGCGCAGCACCCAGCGATAGGCGCGCAAACCTTTGATGATTTTACCGCGGGCGGCGGGCGCCAGTTTCAAGTTCAACAGCACCGTTTCGCCTTCGCGAATTTGCAGCCGTTGCGGCGCGGAAAGTTTATTGCCCTTGCCCGCCTGCAGCCAATAAAATCCCGCCGGCAGCATGGAAATCAGGAAGGCTCCGCCGGGGCCGGTGATGCGCCGCCAAACCCCATTCCGCCGCAGCAAGGGACGCAGCAGGATGACGGCGCCGGGTTCCGGCCGTCCCCGCGCTCCGGTCACCACGCCAATCACGCTAGCCACGGGCTTTTGCGCCGCCAATTTCGGAGCCAGTCCGGCTATCAGGCCAAGGCAAAGCCAGGCCAACGCGACCGCTCCCGGCCTGGCGCCGCGCGCGAGCCGCAGAACCTTGACTGGCGGCGTCAGGGTCAGCCGCGATTCAAAACCAGGATGAGGCTTCTCGTGCCGCATGGCTTGTACCGGTCCGGGGCCGGGTACGTGGGCATTGCGCCTATTTTACGTAAAATTCCGTCTGCGGAGAAATGGTTTGCCCGTCCAGATTGTCTGTGACCTGCACCACCAATCGGTAAGAGCCGGGACGGAAGCTCTCCAAAGGCAGGGTTTTTTCCAGCGTCATCTGTTCCGCGGCGTTGCTGAGCGTCTGCGCCTGTTCCTTATGCTGGAAGATGAGCTGGTTATTGGCGGCATTCAGGATGCGCCACTCGATCGTGGCCGAAGGCTTGTGCGTCGTCTTGTTGACCTTCAAGTTGTACAGTTGCATCCAGATGCCCATGGACTGATTGCGCGTAAACTGAGCCCCGACCACCGGCACCACTTTCGTATTGCCGATGATGAATTGTCCCGCGCCCACATCCTGGCTGGGGACTTTCTCGATTTCATCGGCCAACATGATGGTGGAGCTTTGCAGTTTGTGATCGCTGTACTGCGGCACGACAATGGCGCGGCGCAGGGTGCCCATTTTATTGGGACTGTTGACGTCTTTGAGCGCCAAGTCGATTTTGTAGCGTCCCGGGCGGAGCAGCGAGCCATGCCAGTACTGCGCCATGCGCGGGTTGGCCGGGTTGACGTATTGCGGCAGCAATTCCGCGGGGATATTGAGCCGCACGACGTTTTCGAACGTGTCCACGGTGCGTCCGGTCAGGGTCGAAATGCGGCCCAGAATGTTGACCCGGCTCTGCTGCACTCCGTTCTTTTCCCGGAACGTCATGTTCTGGTCGGAGATCTGAACCGTGATCGGCACCAGCACGGTGTCGGCGGTGATCTTGACGTAGTCGGCGCGGAACCGGAACGGCAGCAGGTGGTAGTTGATGTTTTTGCTGACTACCGCTTCCAAGTCCTTGAACTTGATTTTGGGGGGGCGGAAGATGGCGGCGTACTGCTCCAGGCGGGAGAATTCGTTATAGCGCTCGGGCATGAAGCCGCCGCCGAAACCGCCGGGGCAGGAGGTGCCATTGGTGTTGTTGAAGCGGGCCGATTGATTGCTTATGCCCATTTGCTCAGCCATCGTGGGGTCGCCGTTCGGCACTTCATTGAGCGCGTCTTTGGCGCAGGGATCCATCGTCAATTCATAATCCCCGCACATGCACTTGTCCACAAATTCCAGTTTTACTTCCGTGCCCACGCCGGGAATGTAGTGGTATATCCAGTCTTCAAAAGGATAGGTAACGGCGGTGCCGCCGCCCATCCAGTCGGGGCGCTCCCAAGGGCCGCCGTCGGGATGCGTATCCATTTCATCCGGCTTGCCGTACATGATCCAAATGCGCCCGCGATCGGTGCGCCAGCCCGGCTCGCCATTGGCGAAGTGGGCATTGGCGTAGGCGATGCGGCGGTAGTACTCCTCTTTAAAGGAGTTGTAGGGCGAGTCCGGATCGGGGTTGCGCCGTTGCCAAAACGCCTCGATGAACTGGTCGCGCTCCTCGTTGGTGCGCAGCTTTAAAAAGGCTTCGCGCTCGGCGGGGGTAATGATATAGCGCACGTCCTGGTTCAGCCATTTCTTGTAATAGCCTTCCAGTTCGTTCTGCAGCCGCTTGCGCCGCGCTTTTTCCTGCTGGTAACTGCGCTGATTCGTCTGCGGGCCGAGGGTCTGGCCGGGCGTAACCGGCCGGGTTGGCTGTTGTCCGGCCGCGGCCATTGCGCCGGCGGCGGCCAAGCTCATGCCGGCTGCCAAAGCGAAAGCCGTTCGCCGCACCCACACGCCGCAGCTATGGCTCTTCCCCACTTCTGCTTCTGGCATAGCCCACATTGTAGGTTCCCGCCGTCGAAGGGTCAAGCAAAAAGGCAACCAAAGCCGGCTGGCGCCTGTATGCTATAATACAGAATCCAGGATACTTATCCGGAAAAAGCGGGCCGGATCGGGGCGCGGTCACAGGAACCGCCGCGGCACGCCTTTACCAATCGCTACATGGCGAAAGCTGGCCGCCGCCAGCGTCGCGCCCGGGATCTCTGAACGATACCCTTTGAAGTTCGTTTTAGCGAGGCGGCTTTGCCATTCACCGGCGACTGCGAGTTGAAGCCGTCTTGAAGGGCGGGGTTGCGCGGGCGGACAGGAATCCGCTTTTGCCGGGAAACATTGCCGCTTTCGGATGCGTATTGATAGCTTAGGAGGAATGGGCATTCCCTTCCCGTCTAAATGAAAAGAAAAAAACTTCTCTGGTTCACCCTGGCGCTGCTGCTCTTGGCCGGGGTCGTGGTGGCTTCGATTCTGCATCGGAATCAGAGCGTGACCACGGTGCAAACCGCCCGGGTCGAGCGCAGCACGGTCACCGCGCGCGTGACCGCGACCGGGCAAATCAAGCCGAAAAACTATGCCGACATCAGCTCCAATTCGGTGGGCCAGATTACGCGTTTATACGTCAAAGAAGGCGACCGGGTGACGAGAGGCGAGCGCCTGGCGGAGTTGTGGAATGTGCAGCAGCACGCCAATGTCGCCGCGATGACCGCCAACCTGCATACGCTCGAAGCGCAGGCGCAGGCGCAAAACGCCGCGCTCGCCACGTCGCGGGCCAGCCTGCTCCAGAGCGAGGCGCAATACGCCCAGCAAAAGGCCAACTGGCGCCGGGCTCAGGGGCTCTATCATCAGGAACTGATTTCGCGCGCCGATTACGATTCCGCCCTCGAGGCCTACGATGCCGCCGTCGCCCAGATCAAACTGGATCAGGCGCGCGTGCAGCAATCGCAGGCAACGCTGCACAGCGCGCATATGCAGATCCGGCAAGCCAGCGCGCAGTTGCAGAGCGCCAAAGATCAACTCAGCCTGACCATCTACACCAGCCCGTTAAATGGCCGGGTGGTCTATCTGCCGGTGCATGTAGGCGACACCGCCGTGCTCGGAATTGAAAATTCGCCCGGCAGCCTGCTCATGCGGGTCGCCGATATGTCGGTCGTAACCGCGCATCTGCAGGTGGATGAATCCGATATTGAACATGTGAAAATGGGCCAGCCGGCCATGGTTACCATCGATGCTTACGGCAGCCGTGAATTCCCCGGCACGGTGACCGAGGTCGGCGATACCGCGCTGCTGCAATCGACTGGCGTGGCGGCCACCACCTCCGGCGGCCAGGCGAACCAGGAAGCGAAAGATTTCAAAGTGGTGATCACCTTGAACCAACCCCCGGAAGGCATCCGTCCCGGGCTGTCCTGCACCGGCCATATCATCACCGCCGTAGCGCATGATGCCTTGAGCATTCCCATCCAGGCCATCGTCGAGCGCGACCCGCAACAGTTGCAGCCTGCCCGCCCGGGCGTGGCGGAAGCCGCCGCCCCCGGCACCGCCGCCAAACCGGGCAAGCCCATCCAGGGAGTCTTCGTGATTCGCGGCCAGCAAGCGGTGTTTGTGCCGGTAAAGACCGGCGTCACCGGCGAAGATACCATCCAGGTCTTGAATGCGCTGCACCCGGGCGATCAGGTGGTCACGGGACCGTACAGCGCCTTGCGCACCCTGAAAAATCATGCCCGCATCAAGATCAATAATCTGAATCCGGCGGCGGCCGCTGCTGCAGCGAATACCGCCAGTTAGGAACCTCATGGCCACGCCTGCCGCAACCCCGCACGAATTCGTCATCCGCACCGAAGACCTGTGGAAGGTCTATGCCATGGGGGCCGAGCAGGTGTCGGCGCTGCGAGGCGTCAATTTAAATATCCGGCGGAACGAGTACGTCGCCATCATGGGACCTTCAGGCTCGGGCAAAAGCACGCTGATGAACCTGATTGGCTGCCTGGATACCCCCACCCGCGGGCAATATTGGCTCAACGGGCAATCCGTCGGCGAACTTTCCGACGACGAATTAGCCTACATTCGCAATAAGGAAATCGGCTTCGTCTTTCAAACATTCAACCTGCTGCCGCGCGCGACCGCGCAGCATAATGTGGAACTGCCGCTGATCTATGCCGGCGTGCCCTCGGCGGAACGCACCGAGCGCGCCCTGGAAGCCCTGCGCAAGGTGGACCTGGTGGATCGCCGCCAGCACAAGCCCAACGAGCTTTCCGGCGGGCAGCGCCAGCGCGTCGCCATCGCCCGCGCATTGGTCAACCATCCTTCGCTGATTCTGGCGGATGAGCCGACTGGCAACCTGGATAGCACCACCAGCAAAGAAATCATGGGCGTTTTCGACCGGCTCTGGGAACAAGGCAACGTCATCGTGCTGGTGACGCACGAGCACGATATCGCCGAATACGCTCATCGCGTCATCCACATTCGCGACGGCCAGATTGCCGAAGACCGGGTCACCGCGCGCGCGGCAGTGCGGACCTGAAAATAGGCGCGCATGCATATTCGCGAAGCCATCCGGATTGCGTTCGAGTCCCTCTGGGCGCACAAGCTGCGCAGCTTTTTAACCCTGCTGGGCATTATCATCTCGATTTGCACCCTGGTGGCGGTGGTTTCGCTGGTGAATGGCGTCAACTTCTACGTGGCCACCAAAATCGGGCGGCTGGGGCTGAACACCTTCAGCCTGTCGCGTTTTAGCTTGCACGAATATACCGACCGCCAGGCCTATATGGCCGCCGTCAAGCGCAATCCCATCCTGCACATGGCCGATTACGAATATTTAAAGACGCACGCCAAGCTGCCGGTTGAAACCGCGGCGACTATTTTCAGCGGCTTTAATGCCACCGGCACCGTCAAGGCCAATGGCCAAAGCATGGATCAAGTCAGCTTGCGCGGTGTCACCCCATCGGATATCAGCATGTCCACTTTCGAAGTGGCGCAGGGCCGTTTCCTCGACCATTTCGACGAGGAACATCGCACCATGGTGGCATTCATCGGCCCCGATCTGGTCACCCATCTGTTTCCCGACGTAAACCCCCTCGGCCGGCATCTGATTGCCGGTGGCCATCGCTTTCGCATCATTGGCGTGGCCACCCGCCAGGGCAATGTTTTCGGCAATTCCCTCGATCAGTTCATCCTCATTCCCATCTCCACCTTTCGCAAGCTGAATGGCAATCAGGATTCCATCGGCATCAGCTTCAAAGTCGCCAACTCCAGCCTGATTACTCCGGCCATTGACGAGGTGCGCCTGCTGATGCGCGCCCGCCATCATTTGAATTACTACGCCAAAGATGATTTCGGCATCATCGGCTCCAGCGCGGTCATGGATTTATGGCATCGCCTGACCGGCTCGATTGCGGCGGTGATGGTGGGCGTCAGCGCCGTCTTCCTGGTGGTGGGCGGCATCGTGATCATGAATATCATGCTGGCCGCCGTCACCGAGCGCACCCGCGAGGTCGGTATCCGCAAGGCGCTCGGCGCCAGGCGCCGCGACATGCTCTGGCAGTTCCTGATCGAATCGGCGGTGCTTTCCTCGATGGGCGGGCTCATCGGCATTGGGGTGGCATGGCTGTTTACCACCGTCGCCGGACACTTGACCCCGATTCCCTTCCAGTTGCCGCTGAGCGCCGTGATCGTGGCGCTGGTCATCTCCACCGCCGTCGGCCTTTTCTTCGGCATCTATCCCGCCGCCAAAGCGGCCAAGCTGGAGCCCATTGTGGCCCTGCGCGCGGAGACTTGAGATGGCCACCCCGCTCAGCGAAAACCTGCATCTGGCGCTCGACACGCTGCGCTCCCATAAGTTGCGCTCCGCGCTGACCATCCTGGGCGTCTTCGTCGGCGTGGTCACCCTGATGGCTATCGGCAGCATTCTCACCGGGCTGAATCAATCGTTTACCAACGAGATGAAAAGCTTCGGCACCAATACCATCTTCGTGTACAAATTTCAGCCCGGCATCCATGTCGGCCGGCTGACGCCGCAGGAACTCAATCGCCCCCCCATCAGTCAACACGATATAGACGAAGTCGAGAGCTTCTGCAGCGCCTGCCAGGCTGTCAGCCCGCAGGTGTTCCGCGATGTCGGCGAATACGGCGGCACTCCCGATCAGGCGGTGCGCAAGGGCCACGTGGTGGCCAGCATCCAGTTCAGCGGCGCCATGCCCAATTATCCCGTCGTCATGAACCGCACCCTGGGCGCGGGCCGCTTCTTTACCCCCATCGAAAACCGCCACCATCAGATGGTGATTGTTTTGGGCACCACGCTCGCGCAGGACCTGTTCCCACGCACCCCCGATCCCATCGGGGGGCATATCAACGTCAATGGCAACAGTTTTCGCGTCATCGGCGTTTTCGCCCCGCAGAACATGGCCGGCAACGATCAACAGGATCTGGCCGCCATCATTCCCTACGATTCGTTCCGCAAAATTTATGCCAACGCGCGCGAGCACTTCTTCGCCGCCACCGCCAAGCCGGGAGAATTACAACAGGCGATTGATGAGATTCGCATCGCCCTGCGCCGCAGCCGCCATGATCAATGGAATCAGCCCGACAGCTTTGGCTACGCCACCGCCGACAGCATCATTAAGCAGTTCCACGACATTACGTCGGAAGTAGCGCTCATCATCGTGGTCGTGGCTTCGATTGGCATGCTCATTGGCGGCGTGGGGGTGATGAACATCATGCTGGTCTCGGTCACCGAGCGCACCCGCGAAATCGGCGTTCGCAAGGCCATCGGCGCCCGCCGCACCGATATCATTCAACAATTTCTCGCCGAAGCGGTCACCCTTACCGGCCTGGGCGGATTGCTGGGCATCGCCGGCGGCTGGCTCATCAGTCTGCTGATTAATGTGCTGCTGCCGAAACTGCCCTCCTCCATCCCGCTCTGGGCGATGTATCTCGGCTTCGGCGCCGCCGTCAGTGTCGGCTTGTTTTTCGGCGTCTATCCCGCGGTGAAGGCGGCCAAACTCAACCCCATCGAAGCGCTCCGCTACGAGTAGGCGCGGCGCCGCTCCTGGCTTCACCAGCGGCCGGATTTACGGCGCGGGCTGCGTTTTGGTTTCATCCGCCTGCCGGCGATGATGCCCCAGGCCGGCACGCCAAGGCAGGTTCATGCGCAAATGCGCGGGCATGCGGGCGATGCCGCGCGCCGATAAACTGGCGCCGAACAGCAACAGCAGCGCCCCGGCAAAGCCCCAGACAATCAGCGTTACCGGCAAGGCGAAATCGGCATAGACGGTTTTAAAATCCAGCAGCGGCAGCACCCAGCGAAACACGGTGCGGAAAATTTCGGCCAGCAGGCCGGCGTAAAAGGCTGCCGGGAAAACCTGCACCGCCGGAACCGGGCCATTGGGCAGCCACCAATAGATCAGAAAAAAACCCAGAATCGTCGCCGGCAGCACGCAGAGCCGCATTACACACCAGGCCAGCACCGCATCGCTGGCGCGAAAAGCGCCGGTCCAGGCCGCGGGCAGCAGGAAATGCAGCAAATGGCCGGCGAATCCCTGTCCGGCCGCCGTCAACGCCACGGAGATATACGCCAGCGCCCCGCAGGCGGCCACCAGGCCGAGGGAAACCCCCTGGTTGCGCACATAGCTGCGATTGCGGTGAAATCCCCAGATGCCGTTTAGCGCCACCTCCAGCGGCAGAAAAACCCCGGTGCTGCTGATCGCCAGCATCAGCAGCGAAAACGCCTGCGCCGCATGTTGGTGGTGGGTCGAAAGGTACTTCAAATCGTTGATGATCAGCGACTGCCCGGCGGGCAGGTAATCGCGCACCACTTGAAAAATGACTTGCACCGAGCCCAACGATTTAAACATGCCGGCAATCGTGATCTGCAGCAGCAGAAAAGGCAGAAACGCCAGGATCACGCTGGCCGCCACCGAATAGGCGTAAGTGTGGTTCTCGATCTGGAAAAGCAGCTTGGCGCTGGGTCCGAGCAGCTTCGCGGCGGCTTTGGTCTGCCGCCACAACAGCCGGGCGCGCGGCCGCCAGCCGGGAGGCAGCGCGGTGAACCAGCCGGCGGCGGCTTCCGGCGGGTAAGCGGCGCCCGCCGGCGGGGGCGGCGGCGGAATTTCCGATGATGATGATGAAGACATGGCGCAGTAACCCAATTATAAAAACACGGGAGCGGCTGCAGAGTCTAATTTCCAGACTCTAAACTTAAACTTATTTTTTCCGGCCGGGAGCGGTGCGCAGCCAATCATCCGCCAGCCGGCGGGCGGCGCTGCGCCGAAACAGCTCAATCGGCTCTTCGCCCGACCACACCCGCGCGCGCGTCGCCGCATCGCGCACAACCAGCCGTTCCCAGCGCCGCCGGCGCGCACGTTCGAGCGTCAACACCAGCAGCCAGCGGGCTGGGCCGCGTTGGCGCGTGCGGCGCAGGCCGGATTGCTTTTCCAATTCCGCCGCCAGCCGCTTGGCGTAGTCATGCCCGGTCCGGTCTTCTATATAAAAGCTGGAGGATAGGCGCGAGGCCGCCGGGCCGGGGGCCCGCAACAACCTGCGCCCGCGCCGTCCGGAGCGTCCCGCCAGATCGCCTCGCGGGAGCAGCAGCGGCTGGCCCGCGCCCGGCGGCACAAGGGCCATGCCCAGCCAGGTTCCGGCGCGATCAAAGACGGGACTGCCCGGCGTGGCCGGCGCACGGCTTACCAGCCAGCGCCCGCCGATGCCCCAGCGCGCCGCCGCCGCGCGCCCCAGGCGGGCGGCAATCAACCGCGCTCCCGGCGGCGCGGCCGCGGGCGCGTCCAGCCGGCGCAACATGCGCCAATTCGCGCTTGGCTGGGCCGTATAGGCGAGCAGATACACCCGTTGGGCGCGAGACAAGCGCGGCGAGCGGTCGTACCCCGGGGCAGTCTTGCGGCGGCCGGCGGCCGTTCCGGCGGTCAATTCGCCGTGGCGGACGCGCCGGGCGTCCAGGGCCGCCAGTTGCCGCGCCGGTAAATGCAGCCACAACACTCCCCGCCCCGCATCCAGATCGAGCAGGCGCGGTTTGTCGTAGATGGCGCCATTGCCCAAGCGCACCTGCGCCGCGGCCGGCGGGCGCCGCCGCGGCCAGGCCGCGACGACAAGGCCTCGCGTCCTCAGCACGAAGCCATAGGCCGCCAGGCCGCGCCGCCTTGCCGCGCGATAGCCGGCCACCCAAGCCAAGCGCGGCAGCATGGCCGCGAGAAATGCCCGCGAGCGCGGCCGCGGCCAAAAAGTTTGCGCCGCGGCGCGCCGCAGGGCGGCGGCGCGCGCCCGTTGTTTTCGCAGCCGGCGCGCCTGCCGCCGCGCCGCGGCGGCACGCCGCCGGCGCGCGCGCTCGCGCTCCAGGGCTTGCCGCGCCTGAGCCGCAATCATCGCCGCCAACACCGCCGCCGGAACGCCGGCGCGCTGCATTTGCTGCAAGGCCGCGGTGGAGAGATCGAATCTGACCTGCGCCGCGGCCCGGATCCGCGCCGCTATCACCTGCGCCGGCAGGCGCTGGCGATACCAGCGCAGCACTGCGCGATTGCTTAATGGGCGCGCGGGCGCTTGATTAACTCCGCTGGACGCCTGATTAACTCCGCCGGCAGCGGTGCGTACCGGTTGGGCTTTTTGCGATGCAGTCGCCGGCGACGCCGCGACACATGCCAGCGCTAAACCCACGGCGGCAATCCAGCCTCGCCGCGCTCGCAATGCTATCCGGCAGGCCATCGCGGCCACATTAAACCGGCGCGCCGCGCGATGCAATCCATTTGCACTCGGAATTGTTGGAAATCAGCTGCGGATACGGCCCGGTTTAGCCTGGCCGGCTGGTTTCGCGGCGGCGCGCCGGCCAGCCCATTTTTTCCAGCTCGGCGCGCGCCACCTCCGTGTCGTCGAAAGGCAGGTGGCGATCGCCGATAATCTGCTCGGTTTCATGGCCCTTGCCGGCGATGACCACCAGGTCGCCCGGGCGCGCTTCGCGCAGCAACCCGCAGATCGCCGCGCGCCGGTCGGGTTCCCGACGGCGGCGCGCGGGAGTTCCGGCCATGCCGGCTTCGATCTCCGCCAGGATCGCCTCGGGCGGTTCATGGCGCGGGTTGTCGGAGGTAACCACAACCACATCGCAAGCCTCGCCCGCGATTTTCCCCATTTGCGGACGCTTGCCGCGGTCGCGGTCGCCGCCGCAACCGAAGGCGCACAATAGCCGTCCCGGCCGGGCCTGGCTGCGCAGCAGTTCGCGCGCCAGGCCGAGCAGGTTCCGCAGCGCGTCGGGCGTGTGGGCGTAATCGACGACGACTTGAAACGGCTGCCCGGCAAGCACGCGTTCGAACCGCCCGCGCACCCGCGGCAGCGCCGCCACACCGGCGGCAATCGTTTCCGGCGCCACTCCCAAGGCGTAAGCCGCGGCGGCCGCGGCTAAAATATTGGAGACATTCACCCGTCCGGCCAATGAACTGTGCAGGCAAAATTGCGCCGGCCGGGGCCGCTGCGCTTGTATTTCGATCTCCAAGCCTGCGGCATGAAGCCGGTAATCGAGCGCCCGGAAATCGGCGCCCGGCGATAGGCCATAGCGGATCGCCGGGCCGCGAAAGCCGGCGAGCATCGTTGCTCCGGCGGGATCGTCGGCGTTGACGATGGCAAACCGCGGCGGGCCGTCGCCGGTGCCTTCAAACAACCGGCGCTTGGCGGCGGCGTAGGCCTCGAAGCTGCCGTGAAAATCGAGATGGTCGCGGGTCAGGTTGGTGAATACCGCGGCGGCAAAGCGGCAAGCCCAGGCGCGATCCAGCGCCAGCGCGTGCGAGGAAACTTCCATCACGGCGGCGGCGCGGCCGCCCTCCGCGGCCAATTTCGCCACTTCGGCTAAGAACGCTTGTAAATCCAGCGACTCGGGGGTGGTATGCGGCGAGGCAATCACGCGCTCGCCCAGATGGTATTCGATGGTGCCCAGCAGTCCGGTATTGCGTCCATCCTGGCGCAGAATGCTTTCCACCAAAAAGGCGGTGGTGGTTTTGCCGTTGGTGCCGGTCAGGCCGACACACTCCACCCGGCGCGAGGGATGGCCATACCAATTGGCCGCGGCCTGCGCCAGGGCCCGGCGCGCATCCCGCACTTGCACCCATGCTGTTGTCCAGTTTTCCGGCGGGGCCAGTTCCGAAATAATGGCCGTGGCGCCGCGTTCGCGGGCCATGCCGGCAAAGCGGTTGCCGTCGCTTTGATATCCCCGGATGGCGACAAAAGCTTGTCCAGGCGCAATTTGGCGTGAATCATAATGCAAGCCTCGTATCGGCTGCGACAGATCGCCGCGCAGGCTTACAATTTCCAACCCGTGAGTGAGCGTTGCCAGATTCATCCGGTTGCCAAATATTCTAACCAATGGCCGCGCAATGCCGGGCGGCTCGGCCGCTTTTACTTTTAGGCGCTGACGCTTTCGCAAAGGTCCGGCCGAAGCCGGACGCTTGGCGAATACTCAGGGATGGCCGCATCCGTATGAAGAGCGGCTGCGGGCATGGCGGTTGCATTTAGCCGAATAAGCCCGGCATACCCGCATCCTCCGGATCGCGGAAATTGCTCAGCCCTACGCCCACCAGGCGGTAAAGCCGGCGAGGATCGAGGCCCACCCGCGCCCGCAGCGCCAGCGCCAACTCGGCCAACTCGCCGCTGGAGGCGGGAAACGGACGCGGCGACTGGCTGCGGGTCAGCACTTTGAAATCGCTGGTCTTCAGCTTCAACACCACAGTGCGCGCCCGCCGGCGCTGTTTCCGGGAAGCGGCCCAGACCTTTTCCGCCAAGCGGCGGATCAGCGGCTCCATCTCACCCAGCCGCAGGTCGCGCTCGACCGTGTCTTCGGCGGAAATGGATTGCGTGGGCCGGTTGGGTTCGACCGGGCTTTCGTCAATGCCGCGCGCCAGTTCGTATAAGCGGCCGCCATAGCGGCCGAATTGGGCTGCCAGCCGCGCCGGTTCCAGCCGGCGCAGATCGCCCAGGGTGGCGATGCCCAGCCGCGCCAGCTTGGTTTCCGTGACGCGGCCCACGCCCGGCAGCTTGCCCACCGCCAGCGTCGCGAGGAAACGCTCCACCTCCGCCGGACGAATCACGAACAAGCCGTCGGGCTTACGCCAGTCGGAGGCGATTTTCGCCAGAAATTTATTGGGCGCCACCCCCGCCGAGGCGGTCAGGCGCAATTCCTCGCGAATCTGGCGGCGAATGGTTTCGGCCACGCGCGTGGCCGAGGGCAGGCCGGTTTTGTTTTCGGTTACATCCAGATAAGCTTCATCGAGCGAGAGCGGCTCGACGCAATCGGTATGGCGGCGAAAAATTTCGCGCGCCCGCAGCGATACGGCGCGATAGCGGGAAAAATCCGGAGCGATGAATACCGCTTCCGGGCACAGCCGTTCGGCGCGCGCCGCGGGCATCGCCGAGCGCACGCCGAATTTGCGGGCTTCATACGATGCCGCGCAGACCACGGAACGCGGGCCGCGCCAGGCGACAATCACCGGCCGGCCGCGCAAAGCCGGCTGGTCGCGCTGCTCGACCGAGGCGTAGAAAGCATCCATGTCGATGTGCAAAATTTTGCGCATGCCGCGTGAATGGCCCTGCCGCGCCCACGCGGAAAGGCGATAAGCCGAGCATAGCTGCAAGCAGGCCAGGCGCAAAACTTTCGGTTTTGCATGCGGATACCGGGCGAGCCTGAGAATACTTCTGTCCGACTCGGCCGTTAACGCTTATGGCACAGCTCGATTGCACCGCGATATGGGTTATTCGCCTTAGTCCATTTTCAGGGAATGGCGTGTAGAATTCCGGTAAGGTTTGCGCTCCTTGCGTTCCGAAATTTTATGGCCCTTGGAGGCCGCGATAGGAGCGTCGCATGTCGGCATTCGCGCGGTTGGAATCGTTAAACTCGGGCAAGGCTGCGGCCAAAAAAACGGAAAGAACCGCCGCCGCGCCAGTGAGCGTGGCCATCTTTTCCAGCCATCCGGTCATGCTGGAGCGCCTGCAGGCCTGCCTGCCCCGGCAGGCTTACGAGGTTGCCGCCTGCCAGGTGGAACTTCCCTTCCAGTTACCCGATGCCGCCAGTCCCATACGGGAACGCTGCGCCCAGCTCTCGCGCTGCCCCATCTGGATCGTGGACGTGCATACGCATCGGCTGCTGGAAAGCGTATTGGCCGAATTGCCCTCCACGGCCGAAGAGCCCAAATTGCTGGCGGTGGGGGACGAATTCCCGCCTCGCGTGGCGCTCTCGCTGCTGTTGATGGGAGTGCGCGGGCTGGTGCGGTATCGCCGCCTGGGGCGGGAGTTGCCCTGGGCGATCCGTTACCTGCAGGCGGGAGCGTATTGGGCGCCGCGCCGGCTGTTGTCGCAATTTCTCGATGAACTGCTGGGGCGCGTACCCATCGCCCAGCGCCTGGCGCCACTGGCGCGGCTCAGCCCGCGCGAGCGCGAGGTGCTCGATCTGGTGCTGGAGCAGTTGAGCAACAAGGAAATCGCCGTGCGGCTGAACATTTCCGAGCGCACGGTCAAATTCCACGTCGCCGGCCTGCTGCGCAAGTTCCATACCGGCCGCCGCCAGGATCTGATTTTCCGGCTGCATCGCCAGCCCGAAAGCTTGCCGGAGACGGAAGAACCGGCGCCGCAAGACGCAGCCGGGTTCGGCCGCCGCTTCCGGGCCAGGCGGTTTCAGCTCTCGCTGCCGTAAGCGCTATGGGCTTTTCTCCTCCAGAGAAAACCGCCGTCCCGTCCCGCTTTGCGGGACGGGGCGGCGCGGCGTGCGTGCCGTTTAACCCGCTTTTACCCGCTTTAGTTCGCTTCGTTTGCTTCCTTTGTTGCCGGCCTGACTTCCCGCACCGAGCGCCGCAGCGACCAAAACGCCACGGCCAGCAGCACCAGCAGCACCAGCAACAGATCGCGATCCATGGGCAGGTGCGGCGCCAGCGGCTGGCGCAGCCAGGCCCGCCAACTAGCCGGACCGCTCAAGTCGGCCAGGCCGAGCACAACGAAGACGATGCCGGTACCGAGCAGCGTGCGTCCGGCGGTTTTTTGCGCCACCTGGGTGCGGGTGGCGTCATCCAGCTTGCGGCGCGCCATCCAGGCGCCGAAAATCGAGCCGATCAGCATTTGCATCAGCATCGTGCCCAGGCCAAAGAACAGCCCCGGCAAAAAGGCCAGATACGGACTGTGCGTGGCCGGCACCAGCACGGTATAGAGAATGATGGCGAAAGCACCGGTGCCCCAGCCGGCGATGAAGCCGTGCACCAGCGGCATATTGCGCCACATGGGATGGTGTTCCGGCTGCGGATATTGCAGGCGGTGGCTATGAAAAAAATGCGGAATGCGGCAAAAGCGCAGAATATAGGCGCCCGACCAGACCATAATCGCGCCCGCCACCAGATAGATCAGATCGTTCCACAAGGGCGTTTGCAGCAGGCGAGCCAGCATGAACCAGGCCAGCTCGCAGGCAATCGCCCGCTGCAGGGCGAAGGTGGCGGAAAACAGCAAGCCGGCGCGCATGCCGCCGCGCCGGCTGTAGCTGCCAATGGCGTAGCTGAAAGTGATGGGCCAGGTATGCTCGTCCGGCGCCAGGCCATGCACAACGCCCAGCAGCAGCGACAAAATTAAAATCAGCCCCAAGCTCATGGGCATTGCCAAGGCTCTTATTATCGCTTGCTTCCTGGCGCGGGGATCAGCCGGAGCTAACCTGGGACCGCTCGCTTCGAGCCATACTAAGGATTCATGCCGGGGTCAAACCAACCCGCATTCGACGCGTTCCTTCTGCTCTCCTTTGGCGGCCCCGAAGCCGAGGCCGACGTGCTGCCGTTTCTGGAAACGGTGCTGCGCGGGCGCAACGTGCCACGCGCCCGGCTGCTGGCGGTGGCGGAGCATTACCGCGGCTTCGGCGGGCGCAGCCCGCTAAACCGCGACAATCGCCGGCTGCTGGCCGCGCTCGATGCCGATTTCCGCGCCCATGGGCTGGCACTGCCGCTCTATTGGGGCAACCGCAACTGGTATCCCTGGCTGGGGGATACGGTGCGCCGCATGCGCGCCGACGGCGCGCGCCGCGCGCTGGTGCTGGCCACTTCGGCGTTTGGCTCCTATTCCGGCTGCCGGCAATACCTGGAAGATCTCGAGCGCGCCCGCGCCGCCGCCGGCGCGGGCGCGCCGGAGCTGCGCAAGCTGCGCCTGTTTTTCAACCATCCCCGCTTCATCGCCGCCGCCGCCGGCGCGATTCGCGCCGCCATGCGGCAGGGCGAGCGGCAGCTTACCCATCTACTGTTCACCGCTCATAGCATTCCGCTGGCGATGGCCAGAAGCTCTCCCTACGAAGCGCAACTGCGGGAAGCCTGCGCGCTGGTGCTGGAAGCGCTGCTCGAAAATGGCATCGCGATTGAAAGCTGGAGCCAGGCTTGGCAGAGCCGCAGCGGCCCGCCGGCACAGCCCTGGCTGGAGCCGGCGCTGGATGCCGAACTGCGGCGCCTGGCCCGCGAGTTTCCCGGCGCGCAGGTGGTGGTCGCGCCCATCGGCTTCCTTTCCGACCACATGGAAGTCGCCTACGACCTGGATATCGAGGCCAGGCAGTTGGCCGAATCCCTGGGGTTGGGCTGGACGCGCGCCGCGGCCATCGCCGAGCAGCCGGAGTTCATTTCCCTGGCGCGCGAGCTGGTGGAAGAACAGCTCGAGCCTTCCCGCCCCCGCCGCGCCCTCGGACAACTTGCCGCCCCCGAAGACGCATGCGCGCCCGAGTGCTGCGTGGTTCAGGCCTCCCCCCGGTAATTTAGCAATTCACTGGTAGAGGATAAAACTGGGGCGAGGCGAGAGCCGCAGCACTTCGGCGGGGGTCATGAGGTGGCCGCCCCATTTCACATCGTTTTTGTAGAACAGCTTGAAGCCGGTAAACTGCACCGGGCGACGCTCGATAAAATCCCTATAAGCTGAAATCTTTTCGGCGGGCGAGCCGAAGCCGTCCATATCCATGACAATCTCGACCTGAGGCAAGGGCCGTATGCGGCCGGAACCGGTGACCATGCGCTGGGTAAAGCGGTGGATGACGAGCAGTTTCGGCGGCAGATGATTCCGCGCGACCAGTTTGGCCAAAAAGCGCGCGGCGAAGTTGATCGCGGCGGCGTTGAGCGTGCCCCGGTATTTGCCGGGGCGCTTGCCCCGGATCAAGGCGAATTCCGGATCGAGCGCCAGCTCGACATTCGGCTGTTGGAGATATTTCGCCAGCGGCGGCACCTCGGCTTGCACCGTGCTCCAGCCGGGTTGCACATCGAGAAACAGCAGCCCGTGAATTTGCCGCGCCATCCGCAGGGCTTTGTCAATCTGGCCGCCGGGCATGCGCATGCGGTATCGGCCGGAACGCCCGGGCGCCTGCTGCGCCGAAACCGCGATGTAATCCAGCGCCAGCTCGACCGGGGTGGAAGGATCGGCCCGGGCCCAGGCGGCCGCCTGCGCCCGCAGCCGGGCAATCACCTGAGCTGGCGGATATTGGCCTAAAATGCCCATCTGGCGGGAATAGAAGTTGCCGTAATAAGTGACAATGCGCTTGAAAGGCAGCAACGCGCCGGCCTGGGGAAGGACGGTATGCACCGGCCAGAGCGGCGCTGGACACGGGCGTGGCCGCCGCGCGGGTTTCCGCCGCCCAATGGTTTTCAGCCGCGACGCGGATTGCTTTCCGGCGTAGGCGGCGGGATGAATAGCGATGGCGCTGGAGCGGGCCGGGGCGGGCAATGTCCGACGCCGGTTCTTCCGCTCCGTCTGACGTCCTGGCCGAGGCTCTAGCCGGCGGCGCGCGGGGGCGCAATCGGTTTGGGGCGGCAGATTGGCGAGCTGAAGCATTTTGGCGTTATAGGCGGCCGGGTCGACGGTGGGCGGCGGCAAAGGCTTCTCCAGGGCAGGCACGCGCACCGAGGCGCGGGCGCGATGCGCCAGGATGGCGATCGCGGCGATGGACACGACGGCTAAAACCACCACAAGATGGCCTTTTTTCATAATTTTTGAGTGCATTGCGATCGAAAAAACCCCTTAATTATCAATACACAATTGGCCCGCTTTGAATGGAATCACATTTTCCAACAGCCTGTTGCAATTTCCGATCTCGCGTCCAAAATTGAGTATTGGGAGTCAAGAGTAGTGATGCCAACAGATGAGCATCCACATATCCGATGCCAGTTCCCCATAATTGATGCTTTTCGATAATCAAATAGACTTCCCAATCCTTAGCCGTTTTGACTTGAGGAAGCTGCAATAGCAATCGCAATATCAATTTTCGATCACACAGGTTACCGAGCGCGATTTCACCAATAATAAATGGATGAATAGAAACGAGGCCGAGATTGAGATAGCGCTTTAAATTAATATTTTCCTCGCGTAGATGATCGATCCAAATCGGGGTGTCCACCAGAATCATGATTGAAGCCTCATCCGGCGTCGCCGGGGCATTTTTAGATTCGGTTGCGTTCCTCCCAACTGCGACAAACGCCGGGCGCTCTCGCGTTCAATTAACGCTTTTAAAGCTTCGCGTATCAAACCGGTTTTTTCATTCAAGCCGGTCAAGGATTGGGCTTCCGCAATTAATACATCATCAAGCGCCAGAGTAGTACGCATAAAACACCTCAATCACCGAATTTATCATCATTTGATGATTTTTTGTATGCCGGCCAAAATCATCAGCCCAGCTAAAGCAACTTTAGGGTTCGGGCATCCGGCTGGCCGTGGTAGAAGGTTTCCAGAGCCTGGGAGAAAACCGAGTTGCCCTGGGCGGCGGCGGCGAAAAGCGTCATCGAGGAGCGGAATTTGAGCGCGTCCACCCCGCCGAAAATGCTTTCGGGGCTGGCGGCGCCGTGTTCGAGCGCCAGCCGGACGCATGCTTCCAGGCGCGGCCCCAGCACGGGATGTTGCAGGTAGGCGCGGGCCTCATCCAGCGAGCCGAGGGCGTAAAAGCGCGACATTTCGCTATAGCCCAGGCCCTGAATCTGGGGAAAGATGAACCAGATCCAGTGTCCTTGCTTTTGCCCGCGCCGCAGCTCCGCCACGACTCCGGCATAGACATTGGCCTGGGCATCGACGAAGCGCTGCAGATTGTAAGGATCGTCCGGCATGACTAAATTAAAGCTATCAGTTGCCAGCTACCAACGGCATCTGCCCGATGAAGGAAGCGCGGCTGCGCCTTGCAGTTGGTTGAAAACGGCTCGGCCGCTTTTACTTTTAGGCGCTGACGCTTTCGCAAACGGCTGCCCCGAAAGCTAATAGCCGCCTCTTGCCCGCAAAACTTTCAATGGAAAAATCAAAATCAATTGTCACTACTGTCACCATCCGGATTAATTCCATTAAATTCAATAATTTAGTTGGTGACAATTGAATGTTTTTCAATTGTCACCAACTGTCACCAACTGTCACTGGGCAACCATCCGATTTTTTACACTGCTTCCGGTAACGAAAAAACATACAGCCGCTGAGAATTATTCCTTTGCGACTTAAAGTCCACTCCCTGAACGGCCAGAAAAGATTGAAGCTGACGCAGTCGCTTACCTAAAGTTAACGGCGAGATAGCGCAGCCGGCGGGGCGCAGCGCGGAGGCCAGCTCCTGGGCGGTGCCTTGCCAGTAATGCTCGCGGCCGAGCAAGGCGAGCAGCGGGGCGGCGAGCGGGTCGTCATCGAGTCCATGCT
>JAKASR010000001.1 GCA_021818955.1 Acidobacteriota bacterium | reverse complement strand
GCCGCCGTCAGCGTCGTCTTGCCATGATCGATGTGCCCGATCGTCCCCACGTTCACGTGCGGCTTGCTGCGATCAAATTTCTCTTTCGCCATGTGGTGTTCTCTTTCCGGTTCAGCAGTTGGAGCGGGAGACGGGATTCGAACCCGCGACGTTCAGCTTGGAAGGCTGACACTCTACCACTGAGTTACTCCCGCCCTGCCCGCTTCGGTTTTTCGCGCCCTCTTGGGACGCTGATCCTGGAGCCGATGACCGGGATTGAACCGGTGACCTCGTCCTTACCAAGGACGCGCTCTACCAACTGAGCTACATCGGCCCTCGCCCGCCCGACTCGTTCCGCCGGGGTCCGTTTTCGTTATCCGTCTCCAAATCAGCATCGCGCCGCCAAGGCGCGGGCGCCGGTTGCGGAGTAACCCGCAAGCTTAAAAACAAAAACCAGGCCAGCACGGCCAAGGTCGCAATCAGCAAGCGCCGATCCTGTAACCACAGCAGCGCGGCCGCCATCAACAACCCATAAGCCAAGCCGGCAATCAGCCGCCGCTTGTTCGGCTGCCAACGCCCGCGGCCAAGGGAAAAGCTCATTGTACAAACTCTGGTGGACAGGGGAGGATTCGAACCTCCGTAGCCCCAAGGGGCGACAGATTTACAGTCTGTTGGTATTAACCACTCACCCACCTGTCCCTGGGCCCTCCCGGGCGACGCTTCGCCGTTCGCTTCGAACCATGCGAAGCGCGGCATTCATCACCGGATGTCGTGGAGTGGCTCCTTGGAGCTGGCGAAGGGATTTGAACCCCTGACCGGCTGATTACAAATCAGCTGCTCTACCCCTGAGCTACGCCAGCCAACAATTGCATAAGAACAATAATGCGTCGTGCGTCCCAACCGGGGACACAACCTCCTCATGATAATGGATTGGAACTCTAATTGCAACCAACAGCTTACCCCTACGTTTTTCAATTGGGAACGGATTGATTTTACACCGGTTACAGCCGACAGCGCCAGCCAGACGGCTCGCTTTCCGAACGGCTTTCCCGCAGGGGGATAGTCCTTATATAGAAGGAGGCGGATGACGTTTTTCGCATATCCTGTTGCCATGCAGCGTCCACGCTTCTGGATCTGGGTACTGTCGCCCATCGTGCTGATTGCGGGCGCGCTGATGGCGAAAACCTTGCAGCGTGTCGATATGCCGCAACCTTTGCGTCTGCTGCCGGATGCACCCGCCATAATTTATTTTGATCTACGCCCTCTGCGGCAAGCCGGGGTATTCAATAAACCCGTCGCATATGATCCCAGTTATGCCCAATTCATCCGCCAAACCGGTTTCAATTGGGAACGCAATGTGGATCAAGTGGCGCTGGGCCTGCAACCAGCGGCAGGCGTTTCCCGCGCCACGCTGGTGCTGACGGGACGCTTTCCTTCGCGGCTGCACGCCTGGATACGGCAACATGCGCGCCGCACCTGGATGCTTCATGGCCAACATTTTTTTGAAATTCAAGGATTACACCGGCCGCTGATTCTGACCTGGCTAGGTTCGAGTGAACTGGCGCTATCGAATCGGCCCGCGCCCGCAAGCCTGACGCCTCTGCTGCGGCGTTGGCATCGCCTCTTACCCGCCCCTGCGCCAGCATTGCTCAGCGATTTGAGTTGGACGGCGCGGCGCCAGGATTTTTTTCTGGCTGCGGTTCGACCTTCCGCCTGGCCGGCATCCCTGCGCCGCCAACAACCGGGATTAAACCTGTTTCAGCATGCGCGGCGGCTGCGCCTGAGCGCGCGCAGTACACCCCATGGACCCAAATTGAGCCTGCTGGTGCAATCCGCCACGGCGGAACAAGCGCGCAATCTGGCCGCCGAATTGGCGACCCTGCAGCAAATCTTTCTCAACTCCGGCGGCCCGAGTCCTTCTGAGCGGACGTTGTCGGGCCCGCAGGCCCGCTCCGCCGCGCCGGCCCCGGACCGCGCCTTGGCCGCCATGGACCCGCGCCTTCGCGCCTTGCTGACCGGAATTACGGTGCAGCATGCGGGCGACCGGGTCTGGCTGCGTCTGGTGGTGCCGAAGCGCGACTTACTTGCCTGGTTTAACACCCGCCATTTCAGGCTCATGTCGAGGAGCATCGGCATGAACCCGCCCTTGCGCGCCCAGCCGCGGCGCAAAGCGCCGCGAAAACCGCGGCGGCAGCATTAAACATAAACCAGCGCGAATGCCGCTCACGGAAGCCGCACGTCAAGGCTGTCCCACAGATACAGGCAGGCGAGGGTGCGATAAGGACGCCAGCGCTCGGCCAACTGCAACGTTTGCTTCGGCTTTAATACGCGGCGCTTGCGGTAATGTTTTTTGATCGCCATATTGATGGCGAAGTCCGCAGTGGGCATAACGTCAGGGCGCTGCAGCGAAAAGATTAAAAACATCTGCGCCGTCCAAACCCCGATACCTTTGACCCGGGTCAGATATCCGATTATTTCATCATCGTTCAGACAAGGGATCCGGGCGAAATCGAGCTCACCAGAGGCCGTGCGCGCCGCCAGATCGCGCAGGTAACCGAGCTTCTGGCGGGATAATCCGGCGGCGCGCAGGCTGGCTTCGCTCAAGGCCAGAATCGAATCAGGCGTCAGCGCGCCGCCGGCGGCCTCGAGCAGGCGCTGGTAAATCGTCGACGCCGCTTTGCCGTGCAATTGCTGAAAAACGATCGCCCGCGCCATGGATTCGAAATTGGGCGGACGCTGCCGGCGGCGCGGATGGCCGATTTCGGCGATCAGCCGCGCCATCACCGGATCGACGGAGCAAAGATGAGCGACGGCGCGGCGGCTCATAGATCAAAAGAGGACAGCACCCCTCGGCGGCGGCAGCGGCAGCATCCCAACCTTCGCCAGGCATTATATCCAAACTCAAGCCCAATAGGCGCGGTCCAGCGAGCGGTACTGAATGGCTTCGGCCAGGTGCGGTGTTGCAATCATCTCGCTGCCGGCCAGATCGGCAATGGTGCGCGCCACTTTGAGGATGCGATCGTGCGCGCGCGCGCTCAAGCCCATGCGGATGATTGCCTGTTCCAGCATTTTGCCGCCCTCCGGAGTCAGCGCGCAAACACGCGCCAGCAGGCGCGTGTTCATCTGGGCATTAGCGTAAATCCGTTCACCGGCGAAACGCGCCAATTGCCGTTGTCGGGCCGCTAGCACCCGGGCGCGCACCTGGGCGGAGGGTTCGCCGCCGCGTTCCGCCTGGCGCAATTCCCGCACTTTCACCGCGGGGACATCCACATGAATGTCAATGCGGTCGAGCAGCGGTCCGGATAAGCGCGACACATAGCGCTGGATCTGCAGCGGGGTGCAATGGCACTCGCGAGTAGGATCATGATGGTAGCCGCAGGGACAGGGATTCATCGCCGCGACCAGCATAAAACGCGCCGGAAAACTGACCGACATGGAAGCCCGCACAATCGCTACCCGTCCGTCTTCCAGCGGCTGGCGTAAAACTTCCAGCACCGTTCGCGGGAACTCCGGCAGTTCATCCAGAAACAGCACGCCATTATGGGCCAGGCTAACCTCGCCGGGCCGGGGAACTGACCCGCCGCCAATCAAGCCGGCATCGGAGATGGTGTGATGGGGCGCGCGGAAGGGCCGCTGCACCAGTAATCCCTGCCCGGGGAGGGTGCCGGCGACGGAGTGAATTTTCGTGCTCTCCAACGCCTCGTCGAAAGTAAGTCCGGGCAAGATTGAAGGCAGCCGCCGCGCCAGCATGGTTTTGCCGGAGCCGGGAGGCCCGATCAGCAGCGCATTATGGCTTCCGGCGCAGGCTACTTCCAACGCCCGTTTCACCGCCTGTTGCCCGCGAACATCGGCGAAATCCTCTGCATATTGCTCGGTGCGCGTCAGCAGCGCCGTGATATCAACGGTCGCCGGCGCGGGCTCCGCGCGGCCATTGATCCAATCCATAACCTCGGGCAAATTGCGCGCGCCGCAGACTTCAATGCCGGAAACCACGGCCGCTTCTTCGGCATTGGCTACAGGCAGGACCAGGCGGCGCAGGCCGCGCTCGCGCGCCAGCACCGCGATCGGCAGCGCGCCGCGGATCGGGCGCAGACTGCCGTCCAGCGCCAATTCGCCCACAAACAAATGATCCGTGATGCCATAGCGCCCGGCGCCATCGGCCCCTTCCGCTCCCGCCGCGGCGCCGCGCGGACGCTGGATTTCTCCCCAGGCGCCCAGCAGCGAGAGGGCCATCGGCAGGTCAAAGCCGGAGCCTTCCTTTCGCACGTCGGCCGGCGCGAGATTGATGATGACGTTGGCGTTGGGCAGTTCGTAACCGCAGTTGCGCATTGCCGCCCGCAAACGTTCGCGGCTTTCGCGCACGGCCGCATCCGGAAGACCGACGGTTGAAAATTGCGGCTCTTCCCGCGCCGCCGGCGAGGTATCTACCTCGACTTCGACCAGGGTGGATTCAATGCCAAAAACCGAGGCGCTGAGTGTGCGAAAAAGCATGACGAAAGCCGCCTGCGAAGCCTGACACTCGCCGGGATTCGAGCCATATTAGCTCCCGCCCCATCCACACGCCAGCCGGGATATCCAACCCATCCCGCAATCTTGATCCCGGTCAGTTTACCCCCCGTTATGAGAGCTATTGGAGGGCTTTAGCTTTTGGCGCGATTCCCAGCCTGTGTTTCTTCCCCGGGCCCCGGCCAAGAACCGGTCCGGGTAAGAAAACGGCGTTCTCCGCCCCGAGCAGATGATAGACTGGCGCTGGAGAAAAATGGCCCCATTTTGGATCTGAATCTCCATGTCTTTTCCGCCCGAACCCGCCGCTCTCCCAGAACGCTTCACCAGAAAACAAGCTCCGCCCTCCCAACTTGGCCGGCTTGAAGCCCGCATCATGACCGTGCTCTGGAAATGCGGCGAAGTCAGCGTATTGGAAGTCGCCAATCGGCTACGGCCGGCGCGGGCCTACACCACCGTAATGACCACCCTCGACCGGCTCTATAAGCGCGGGCTGCTGGAGCGCCAGAAAGCCAAACGCGCCTATCGTTATCGCCCGCGCTTCAGCCAGCCGGAATGGTTTCGCCTACAGGCGGGGGAAATGGTGGAGCAATATCTGGCCTCGCACGCGTCCGGTGAAATACTGTTGAGCTGCCTGGTCGATGTTTTAGGGCAACGCGATGCTGCCTTGCTGGAGAAGTTGGAACGTCAAATCCAGGCGCGGCGACGAGCGCGACAGGACCCGGCGTCATGAAACTCGATTATTTCCCTCGCTTGGGCCTCATTGCCTGCGCCTCCTTTTTCCTGCTGCAAACGGCATTCAACCTCGTATTGGGCTGTACCGGCCGTTGGCTGGTCCGCCGCGCCCGCCGGCAGCCGCCGCGTTGGGCCGCTCGCCAGCTTTTCCTGTTTCGCATTCTGCCGTTCGCCCTGGCGCTGGCGCTGACCGGAGCTTATTGCCTGCCCGGTTTTCTGCGCTGGGAACCGAAGGTGCGCGAAGGCGCCGCGAGTTGGTTTTTGCTGGCCGCCGTGGCGGGCATGCTGTGGTTGGTCATTCCTTTTTTACGCGCCGCCCGCGCGCAATGGCAAACTTGGCGGCTGCTGCGGCTCGCCGGACGCGAGGGGAACCCGATTCGGGTTTCCTGTGAGTCTCAGCCCCTTTGGCTTCTGTCTTTGCGCACGCCCTTGCTGGCTTTGGCCGGAGGCTGGCGGCCGCGGCTGCTGATTTCGTATTCGGTTTTACAAGCTCTGCCGGATGAAGAATTGCAGGCCGCCTTGAGGCATGAAGCCGCCCACCGCCGCTACCATGACAACCTGAAGCGCTTTTGCCTGCTGTTATTGCCTCCCGCATGGCCCGGCCGGCGTAACGCGCAAGCGCTGGAACAGGAATGGGCGCGGCAATCGGAATGGGCGGCTGACGATGCCGCCTGCTTTGGTGAAATTGAATTTCAAGGAAAGAACCACCAGACTGCGCTGGCATTGGCTTCGGCCCTGGTGCGAATCGCCAAATTACAGCGAGGTTCGGCGTTACATGGCGCGGAACTTCCCTCTCAGCTTTGCGTCTCGTTGACGGGCGATTTAAACGCCTTATGCGAGCGCGTCGAACGCCTGCTTGACGACCCTCAAATTCATTCGCAACCTCGTCATGACACGATGCTCGCCGCCATATTGGGGGCCGCTGTCATGACCCTAATTTCTTCCGCGTTTTTTTATCTCCCTTTGCTCTATAGCCTTCACCGCGCCCTCGAAGCCTTGGTTCATTAAAGCCTCGCCGCCACTTAAATTTATGACGAGCCGGCGAGGACACGCGGCCAACTGCCATCGGGCAGCATCACCCGCACGCCGCCATTAATTGCGGAAATGAGCGACGCAATCGTATTTTGTTGCTTCCGCACCAGCCACCCGACCTGGCCGGCTAATGCCCGCGAACAATCTCAACCTGGTCGCTCAACAGCGCTGCCGGCAGGGGATCGTATGCAAGACCACTTGCCAGCAAGTGCCGCACGGCCTCCAGTGCCGCCTCGTTCACCTTCACCGGGCGTCCTTCGAGCCGGACCGGTTTCACCACATCGCCGGTCACTACAATAGGTCGGCTCCGCACCTGCCGCACTACGACCTGCACGAAAGGATTGCGCGCCAGGCGATTGGTCATCAACACCTGGGCGACTTGGCGCGCCAGCTGCGGCGCGGTATAGCCGGCGGCTCGAATCGGCTTCGGCACGAAGGGCAACCGGATCACGCCCTGGCTCACCCGGACTTGCCGGTTCAGCCCCGGGATCTGATAAACGAAGACGGCAAGCAAATCGCGATTCCCTATGATGTAGCTCCGTTTGGGGTGCCGGAATAGATTTAAAATCGGCGGGAGGCGGCGCGGATAATGCATTCGGGCTCGCGCTGCGGCCGCGATGCGGGAACGAGGGCGGAATCGTCCGGAAAAAAGGAGTCATGCTATGCCGCCGGTGCGCAGCCTGGTTGCGGAAAAGCTCAAGCTCGAAGTCTATGCCAGCCGCGAAGCCATGGGACAAGCCGCGGCAGCAGCCGCGGCGGCTTGCCTGCGCGAGCTGGCCGCTCAGCGCGAGCGCGTGGCGGTGATCTTTGCCACCGGCGCTTCACAGATCGCGACATTGGACGCTCTCACCGCTATACCGGACCTGCCCTGGCGCCAGATCATCGGCTTTCATATGGATGAATACTGCGGAATCCCGGAAGATTCTCCGGCCTCCTTTCGCCGTTTTCTGCAGGAACGGCTGGCCAGCCGGGTAAAAATGCGTGCCTTTCATTGGATTGACGGCAATGCCACCGACCGCGCAGATTTTTGCCGCCGCTATGCCGGCTTGCTCCGGGATGAACAGCCGCAGCTCTGCCTTCTGGGTATCGGCGAAAACGGCCATCTGGCGTTTAACGATCCGGACGAAGCCGATTTCGCCGATCCGCTGGATATGAAGCTGGTCACGCTCGATACCGCCTGCCGCCGGCAGCAGGTAAACGAGGGCTGGTTCCCCTGCCTGGATGCGGTGCCGCCGCAGGCGATGACATTGACCATTCCCGCACTGCTGCGCGTGCCGCGGCTGATCGCCTCCGTGCCGGGGGAGCGCAAGGCGCAAATCGTCGCGCGCAGCCTGCGGGAAGAGATTTCGACCCGCTGCCCGGCTACCATCTTGCGAACGCATGCCCAAACGACCGTGTATTTAGACCCGGCCTCCGCCGCTTCCCTGCCCCAATGAGTCCCATCGCGGCCAGCGAAACTTCACCCGCCGTCAAACCGTCCGGCGTTTAGACCGGGACCACGCGTTTCCCGGCGTAGAGCCGGTGAAGTCGGCCGATATATTGCTGGAGAGTTCCTTGCCATGCACTCGGCATGGCGAGGCACAGGGGGTCGAGACGCGCATCATCAAATCCTTCGCCGATGCAGCCCAAAATCACGCGTGGCTCGCCGGCGGTGATCGAGGCGATGGCTTCGGAGCCGCTCCGGCGTTGCTTTTTCCCCATAGATTGAACCTGATTGGGCCGGGGCACCCGCAGCCCACCACTTACACAACTTATCTCTGGGCCTATAATTGGTGGGTTAATCTTCAGAAATGCGGCAGGAGAGCGATGGCGGAAAAGGGAAAAGTTGCACGCCGGTCCTTTTTGAAGAGTGCAACGGGAGCGCTCGGGGCGGCAACTCAGCTTGAGGGTTGGCCGCTATTCACTCAGGCGCAAAGCCGAGACGGGTCGGGTGAGGGCGATGTTCTTCGTAGCTCTCTATCTTATCCTCGCATGTTCCATGGCTCCGCGCTAAAGATGATCTCTTTCCCGCTGGGCGGCGTGGCGGCTGGAAGCATCGGCCTGGGAGGACGGGGTCAGCTGCGTGACTGGGAAATCTTTAATCGCGCCAACAAGGGATTTTCGCCCGCCTATGCTTTTCCCGCGATCTGGGTGCAGGCGGGAAGCGAAAAACCGGTAGCCAAAGTACTGGAAGCCCGAATTCTTCCGCCCTATGAAGGCTGGGAAGGCCTCGGCTCGAACAATGCTCCCGGGCTGTCCCGTCTCGATAGCGCCGCCTTCACCGGCGAATATCCTCTCGCGCACATCGACTTTCAGGATTCTTCTCTTCCGGTCACCATAAGTCTCGAGGCCTTCTCCCCCTTCATTCCGCACGACCCGGACGATTCAGGTCTTCCATTCGCCGTCTTGAGGTACCGGGTGACCAATCGGGCGTCGTCCGCAGCCAAAGTGGGCATCGTCTTCTCGCTGGAAAACCCGGTGCAGAGGCAATCGGGGGCTGGAGTCTCACGGCAGGAGAAGGACGAACGAAGGAATCGATACAAGACTGAAGGTTCGCTCGTCGGTCTTCTGCTCGACAATCCCGGCTTGCAGGCCGAAGATCCCCTATGCGGCAGCGTCGCTCTCACCACTGTTGCGGTTGACGGTGTCCGGGTATCGCATTGGGAGGGCTGGCCAAAGGGACGCTGGTGGAATTCGCCTCTGCTATTTTGGGACGCTTTTTCAGCAGCGGGCGAGCTGGGCCCCGCGCCTGCCCAGCAGAGCACCGTGGCTGCCCTCTGCCAGCAACGGACGATTGCAGCGGGTGCAAGCGCCGATTTCACGTTTTTCCTGTCGTGGCATTTCGCCAACCGAACCCCAAACTGGTGCGGATGGGAAGCCCCCGAAGGGAAAGGCGACACCAACATCGGCAACTTTTACGCCACCCGCTTCAGCGACGCGTGGGGGGTGGCGCGGTATGCCGCTGCAAATCTCAAGCAACTGGAAGAACGCACACGCCTCTTCGCGCAGGCGCTTCGGGAAAGCACATTGCCAGATGTGGTGAAAGAGGCCGCGAGCGCGAACCTCTCCACCTTGGCCAGCACGACTTGCTTTCGTACCGCTGATGGTGAGTTCCACGGGTTCGAAGGAAACTTCGACAGTTCCGGCTGCTGTTTCGGAAATTGCACGCATGTCTGGAACTACGAGACTACAACCACATTCCTGTTTCCGTCATTCGCGCGCTCGCTCAGAAAATCTGCGTTCGGTTACTCGATGGACAATCAGGGCGGTATGCGTTACCGGCAGTTGCTGCCCGATGGCTATGCGCGCTACAGCACCGCGGCTGCCGACGGCCAGATGGGCCAGATCGTGCATGCGTATCTCGACTGGAAGATCTCCGGAGATGACGACTGGGCGCGCGCCATGTGGCCCAAGATACAAAAGGCCATCGCCTTTGCCTGGGAAGCTGGCGGCTGGGATCCGGAAAAGAGGGGGGTGCTGACCGGGGTTCAGCACAATACCTATGATGTCGAGTTCTATGGTCCCAATCCCATGTGCGGCACCTGGTACCTGGCCGCCCTGCGTGCTTGCGAAGAAATGGCGCGGGCGCTCGGCGACGATGTCGGAGCCAGCCAGTACCGGATGCTCTTCGAGCAAGGGAGCCGCTGGTTCGACGCCAACCTCTTCAATGGCGACTACTTCATTCAGCAGGTGATTGGCCGCCGGCCGGACGAGATCGCGCCACATCTCCGCGAAGGCATGGGATCGGATAATCCTGAACATCCCGAGTATCAGGTCGGCGAAGGCTGCTTGATCGATCAGCTCATTGGACAGTACCTCGCCGACGTCGCCGGCCTGGGACCACTGGTCTCGCCCGATCACGTCCGCTTAACTCTGGCTTCGCTCCTCCGCTACAACTACAAACACAATTTAGAAGGCCATAACAATGTTGAACGCACCTTCGCTCTAAACGATGAGGCGGCACTGGTGATTTGCGATTACGCCGCCGGGCCCAGACCGCGCATCCCGTTTCCTTATTTCCAGGAAGTGATGACCGGCTTTGAGTATTCAGCGACCGCGCTGATGATCTACTCAGGCATGGTGGGTGAAGGCGTGGAGTGCGTTGGGAACATTCGTTCGCGGTACGACGGGATCAAGCGGAATCCCTGGGATGAGGCCGAATGCGGGCATCATTATGCGCGCGCGATGGCCGCATGGAGCAGCCTGGTTGGCCTCAGCGGCTTCTCGTACGACGGCATCGGGAAGGCAGTGGTTGCCGTGCCCAGAATCGCTCACCGCAGGTTTCATTGCCTGTGGGCCAGCGGAACCGGATGGGGGACCTTCACCTACGAGCCCCTGGCCGCAGGCGGAACACGATTTTCGCTGCGAGTCCTGTTCGGCGATTTAAAATTCCGTGCCTGTGAAATTACCTTTTCGGGCTTCAGTGCTGTGGTGCAGTCGGGAAATACGAGGTTAAGCCACACGCTTGAGGCTAAAGGCAACCGTACTGTGGTCCGGTTCCCGCACCTGATTGAACTGCGGCCGGGCAATTCGCTCGTCGTGGAGACCGAGTCGTGATCCGGTCCGTCGCTTCTGCAAAGCTTTGGGTGGTGTTCGTGGGAGGGTTTCTTGGCGCGGGTAAAACCACACTCATTTTGGCGGCAGCAAAGGAACTCAATAGGCGGGGCCTTCGCTGCGCCATGGTGACCAACGATCAGGGCGACGCGCTGGTCGATACTGCTTATGCATCGCGGAACGGCATACCTCATGGCGAAGTGACGGGTGGCTGCTTTTGCTGCCGCTTCTCAAAGCTGATGGAAACCATGGATGAACTGCGGCGGTTTTCTCCTCATGTCATCTTCGCCGAGCCGGTCGGAAGCTGTACGGATATCTCCGCGACTGCGCTCCAACCGTTGCGGAAGTTGAGCGACGCTTACCGCCTCGCCCCTTTCACGGTTCTCGTGGATCCCGCAAGGGCGATCGAATTCCTGAGCGAGCATGCGGAAGAGAATCTCGCCTTCCTCTTTCGAAAACAACTGGAGGAAGCGGACCTCATCTGCTTGACCAAATCCGATTTGGGCCTGCCTGTCCCCGTTCTCGACTTCCACTCCATCCGCCAGCTCAGCGGCAGGACAGGTCAAGGGGTTGCCGCGTGGCTCGATGAAGTGCTGTCGGGCACCATTTCGTGCGGCGCCAAAACCCTCGACATCGACTACGAACAATATGCTCGTGCCGAGGCGGCGCTTGCATGGCTCAATCTGCTGGCAGAACTTCGCGCAAGTCCGCCGCGATCTTCGGCGATGCTCATGGGGCCACTGCTGGAGGTCCTCGATCACCGGCTGACGGCGGCGGGAATCTCCATCTGCCACCTGAAGCTGATCATGGACTCGCCTGGCGGTTTCCTGAAGGCGGCCATCTGTAAAAACGGGCAGGAGCCAATGGTGGAAGGCGCCCTGGACGCTTCCCCAGCCGAAAGCCACAGCCTGCTCCTGAACCTTCGCGCCCTCGGCTCGTCCACCCTGGTGCGTCAGATCGTTGAACGCGCCATCGAAGAAGTTCCCGCGCAGCTATGCAAGCTGCGGATCAGTTGCTTCCATCCCGCCGCCCCCCACCCCGAACATCGGATTCCGCCGGGCAATTGACGCCGGCATTGCGGGCCCACCCCTACCTTGAGTGCGAGGTCGCAGCCTTGTGTTTCATGGTTTCGCGCAGACGAGCCTCGGCAGCGTCGCTCCAGTACTTGCAGTCGAGCCGGAGAAAGACTGAAGAATAGGGAATCGTTTCGTTCGTCTTCAGAACGAGTATCTTGTAGCTCCTCCCCGCCTCACTGATATTCTGCAGAAGCTGCGCATGCAACAGGGGAGTGACTTTCCGGTCTCCCAGCACGGTTTTGATCTGACTGCGGTAGCGCGACACCCCCGGTGCGTCCGCATCAGTGACAAAAGGAAGTTCAGCGTCCATGTATACATCCGGGCGGACGTGAATCGAGTGGCTGAGCGCATTCAGGACATACCTTGTCACTTCAGGCAGCGCTTGTCCGGTCTCGATGGTCTCGATGCCGGGCGAGATTTGCAGGGGATACGCGGAATCCACGATCAGGATCCAGTTCCGGTGCCCGACAAGAGGCAGTAATTGATCCACTTTTGTCCGCCAATTCGCGGCTTCGGAGACCGGCTTTTCCCCGCGTGCCCGCGAAATGCCGCACACCGCGAAAGCGAGTGAAAGAACCAGGATCCCGGATGTTGATTTCTTCATTTGTGCTGTTCTCCTGCGGAAGATAGCTGCTCTGGCTTGCCCAATCTTCGGGGAGTCCATCTTAGCAGCAAGCGAGAATTCGCACCGGCCCCATAAGGCTGTTAGCGTCGAGTTAAAAGCGAGCCACATGGGCCGGTTTGGGAGGGGCCAAGCAGCGTGAGGAGGCGCAGCAGAGACGCGACAGCGCCGGGCTTGGCTTCGAGTGCCCTCGGCGACGCGGTCCCGTCCGATCGCATATCGAGATCGACCGCCAATAGCCATTGTTAGGGCCAGTCGGTTGACCAAGATATTGGCCTCCGCAGTGAATAAGACACAATTTTCAGCGAATGGCCCGGACGCCGGTCAGGCTGAGGCAGGTTGCACGGTCGCGCTGGAGTGCAAGGTCGGCCGGCAGGCGGTGGAGATCAATTTTTGCAGGGATGCTTGCAACATGCCGAGGAGCAGCGGAGACTGCAAGCATTGGCGTAGCCAGGCGCCAGCGGCCGATGAACGGCGTGGGCTGCCGTTCCCGGCGCTCATCGGCATGATGAGTTTCCAGCCGGCTATTCCTCAGCGGGTTGGTCTCCCCCAGATCCCGCCTCCGCTTCACCGGCCATGTTCAGAATACGGTACAGTGTTCATGCCAGTCGAGAATTTTGCAGCGAACGGCCAACAGTGTCTTAGTCTTATTCGGCTGTCTCAGCCCAGGGGTCCACTCCACCCGCGGCGGGAGAAACCACTTCCAGGAAACAGACCATTATGGCCCGATTTGACGAACCGGCTCCGCGAAAAGGACTATCACTCAATCGCCGACAGTTTCTCGAGTTGAGTGCTGCAGGGATCACTCTGTCCCTATCCAAGACCTCCCTGCATCACGAACCGCTCGGCGACACTCTGGCGCCGTTGGATTCGCCGAGGCATCAAACGACGCATCGCTATAGCGGCCCCTATAACACCCCCGCAGCACAGACGGTGAGCGCTCAACCGAATGAAGTGCAGGGCCAGTATTTCGCGAAAAAGCAGTACACCCCTGCCCCGCTTCCACGCTACGAAGATCTCCGTGGAGAGCTGCCTTCCGCAATCTATGATGACAATCCGTTGTGGGTTGATACCTATTGGAAAGCGTGGGAGCTGGCATTCAAAAACTTCCGCGAACCCGCCCCGCAGAGCGGCTTTGTTTCACAGTTCATTGATGCGGCCTTCAATCAGAACATCTTCCTCTGGGACAGTTGCTTCATGAGCATGTTTTGCAACTATGCCTACCCCCTCGTACCGGGTATTTCGAGTCTTGACAATTTCTATGCGAAGCAACATGAAGGCGGTGAGATCTGCCGGGAGATCGTTCGGGCCACCGGCATCGATTTCAAACCGTGGGTGAACCGCGAGGACAAACCTCTTTTCAGCCGTTGGGGATGGCCATCCTACACAGAGAAGCTCGACGTCGTTCGAAACTCTCCGGTCATCTATAAAGGCCGGCCCGTTCCGACACCCAATCCATTGCTCACCCTCGACGCACTAAACCACCCTATCCTGGCGTGGGCGGAATTGGAGCACTACCGGGTTACCGGGAACAGCGGGCGCTTGCAGGAAGTATGGGAACCTCTGGTTCATTACTATCATGCTTTACATAAATACCTCCGGCAGGGCGACGGCTTGTATGTGACCGACTGGGCCAGCATGGACAATTCACCCCGCAACGTTTACCTGAAGGGAGGGGGGACGGGCATCGATATTTCCGCAGAAATGGTGCTCTTTGCGCGCCAGCTCGCACACATCGCGGAGGTTCTCGGGATGAATCGGGAAACGTCGGAATACTCTCGCGATGCCGAGCAGTTGGCCGGCATCATCAACCGGCGGATGTGGGATAAGAAGCGAAGTTTCTATTACGACCTCACACTCGAAGGGAAGCGGGCTCCGGTGAAGACGATTGCGGCCTTCTGGACGCTTCTTGCGAAGGTTGCTTCGCCTGAACAGGCGAGCAGCATGGTGGCCCAGTTGAAGAACCCAAAGACCTTCGCCCGACTTAACCGCGTCCCCACCTTGGCCGCGGACGAGCCGGGCTACGACTCTGCGGGCGGTTATTGGCGTGGCTCCGTCTGGGCGCCCACCGACACCATGGTCATCCGTGGCCTGGAGAATTACGGTTACAACGACCTAGCTCGAGAGATTGCCCTCAACCACTTGGACTTGGTCGCCCAAGTTTACAAGAAGACGGGTACGATTTGGGAAAATTACTCTCCGGATGCCGTGCAACAGGGTAGCCCCGCACAAATGAATTTCGTGGGTTGGAGTGGGCTTGGGCCCATCATGTACCTTCTGGAATATGCGATCGGCCTCTGCCCCGATGTTCCCCATAATGAATTGATTTGGCGGCTGCAGCCCGGAGGGCGGCGCGGCTGCGAGCACTTCCGCTTCAATGGCCACGTCGCATCCCTCATTGCCAACCCGGGGCCAAAGGGATCGAAGAAGGTGAGGATTTCGGTCCAATCTGATGGAGCGTTTAAATTGCGTGTGAGGTATGGGAGCTTAGAACGAATTTTTCCAGTCGTGAAAGGCTCACAGGACTTTGATCTCTCCCGGGACAAAGCAGAAAGCCACTCGTTTTTGTTCAGCGAGCCTGCGCCTCGCCCAAGCTTCTATGCGCACTAATTTTTGGCCCACGATGGAATCCCTGATGAAAAATCAACACCTGACCGCTGCAAAGCGTGCGAGAGCACGATTTTACTACGTGCCCATTGTCTTGATGGGTTTAGTATCTGTCAGTTGTGCAAGCAAGAGCATTCGAGGCGTCGAAGCCATTGGCGAGAATGGAACGTTTGCCACGAATCTGAAGACGTTTGGGACAGCCGGAAAGGCGGGAGTCCTATATCCCGATCACGAGGCTGTGCTCTTCCAACACGAGGGGTCAGGATGTTTGACCTTCATGTGGTTTGGAGGCGACTGGCCGGGATACGAGCGTACGCGGATTCGTTTCTATGTGGACGGCGAGGCGACGCCCTCCATTGACATGGAACTTTTCCTCGGTCATGGAATTGGCTGGGGTGATAGCTCGGCCCCCTGGGGGACTAAACGCCTCGGTAAGACCGGTCAACCAAGCGGATTGTACAACACCTACCGAATACCTTTCGGCAAGAGCATCCGGGTTACAGCCGAACTCGGTGCTGGCGTGAAGAACCCTCAGACGTTCTGGTGGATCTTCCGTGGAGTCGAGAACCTTCCCGTTTACCTCGGGAACATCCAGCTGCCACCGAATGCGCGATTGCGACTTCAAGTGCATCATGGCATCCTCGATCCACTCCAGGTGATTGAGATTGCGCAATCGCCCGGTGCCGGTGCGCTTTACCAGGTGACGCTCGCCGTTACCAGCAAGAACTGCTCCTTTCTGGAAGGCATGATGAGGGCCTATATCAACGGCACAAAAAATCCCCTGCTTCTCTCATCTGGGACTGAGGACTACTTCCTGGGGACTTACTACTTTAACCGGGGCATGTACCACTTGCCCCTAGCAGGCCTTACTCATATGGACGCGCGGGCCACCGGCCCCTGTCGGATTTCGGCCTACCGCTTCCACGTCGAAGACCCGATCATTTTTCAGAAAGGATGGCGCCTTGTGTGGCGGAACGGCGAGGAGAACGACGGCAAAGTCTATGGCTCGCCCCAGCGAAGCCAGATCACGAGTTACGTCTGGCTTTACGAATGGTGAATCGCGTACCGCGGGCGCAAGGCGTTATTGCCCTTCGCCAAAACCATCTGCCTTATGGGGCATCACGCGGTAGGGCCAATGGCTAAGCGATTTAATTGCAATAAATCATCAGCGCTCCGGCCTGCGAGTGGGTGTTTGCAGGACGAAACATCAAATGTAAGCCTGCTGCGAAATGGTAGGCCGCCCACAGTGCGGGGAGGATGTCATGCCTAGTCCGGATTCTCTCAATTGTGCGGTTGTACAGCCGGAAAGCCGGGCACTGGATCACTGCCGCCGAATGGTCTGCAAATCCCTGCCGAACTGGCTGCTTGTGGTGGCATGTGCACTAGCGATGACTTGGGCAACTCCCGCACAAGCGCAACTTCAAGACCTGTTCCGCATCACGGGCGGCTCCTTTGCGAACCATGAGGAGTACCACAAAGTTGACCTGCCACCCGGCAAAGAGCTGGTACTCGCCAACATCGTAGGTCCCGGCAAAATCACATACTTCTACTACACCGACGACAGTCACCTAAACTCCGATGGAGCCGGCTTCATGTATCCTGGCTTGGTCCTCGAGGTGTTTTGGGATAATGCCGCCGATCCCAGCATCCGAGTGCCATTGTGGAACTTCTTCGGCGCCTTTGGCCGGAAGACCATCGATTACTCCTCTCTCCCTATGCAGATCAACCATTACTGTTACATGAGCTATCTGCCGATGCCATTCTCTACGCGGGCGCGTTTCGTACTGGTTAACGATGGCGACAAGGAGTATTCGCAGTCTGTTGCTTATGGCATCGACTATGAGAAAGATGTGGCGTTTGCCGCCGAAAAGAGCCGCCTCCATGCCGCCTGGAACCGCTCCAATCCGACAGACGGGATGCACCGGTTGCTTGAGGTTAGCGGTAAGGGCCAATATATCGGCAACTTCCTCCAGGTGAATACGAAGTACAAGGGGTGGTGGGGAGAAGGGGACACTATCTTCTATGTGGATGGAAAGAAATTAACGCACACTCCGGGAACGGAGGACGAATACGGCTCCTGCTGGGGGTTCGGGCATACCTACTCGTATGCGTATAGCGGATATATCCAGATGGATGAGGGCAAGAACCGGATGTACCGCTGGTATCTGGCCAACCCGGTCCGGTTTCAGAAATCCCTCAAAGTGGAAATCCAAAATCAGCGCGCCCAGAACGGGCAGCAAGTCCCCAGCCACGACGACTACACCAGTGTGGCCTTCTGGTATCAAGAGGGAGCGCACGCCGCCCCCAAGCTCTTACCTTACGCGGAACGCGTCGCTCCGAGCCGGAGCCCCGCTTATCCGAGATCCAAATAGACTTTACGTAAATTCGTTTGACCATCTGGCGGAGAGGGGGGGATTCGAACCCCCGATACAGGTTTTAGCCCGTATAACGGTTTAGCAAACCGCCGCCTTCAGCCACTCGGCCACCTCTCCGTTTGGGTTTCATCACCGATCTTTACAACCCTTGCCAGCGGAATCTTCGGCATGGCTGATTTGCCGGGTTTTCCCCGGCGCCGGTTATGGGACGCCGGATTGCGCGGGTCTCGTCCCATCATAGCAAGCCGGCCGGTCGGGCGCAGCGATGGCTTTTAGCCCGGCCGCCTGCCGCTCAAAACCAGGTCTTGCGCTTGTATTCCCGGTAGGCGTCGCCGAACTTCGCTTCCAGCACCTGCTCTTCTTTGCGCTGGCGCGCCCACTGCAGCGGAATAAGCCCTACGAAGAATAGCAGCCACCATGGGCGATGCGCCCAGATGAAGACGCTGGCGATAAACAAACCGCCGAACACATAAATCGGGTTGCGGATGCGCGAGTAAAGCCCCGTGGTTACCAGCGTATTCGCCTTTGCCCGTACGCTGAAGGCGCGTCCCAACTGGATGCGCGCCACCACAAACAGCGCGAAGGCCGGCGCCGCGATCGCCATGCCCGCAATCCGCCAGGGCGTCCAAGGCAGCCCCCAGGTATTGCGAAAAAATATATAACCGGCGGCCAGCACCAGCGCCAGGGTGATGTAGTTCAGCTTCACAGGTCTTCCTTGCCGCGGTTCGTCGGCGGCGGCATAGCGGGAACGGCAACTTTCCGGCGTTCAAGCAAAACGGCCGGCCCGCCGCCGGGGTCAACCGCTCATTGGTCGCGGCCGGCGCGGGCGACATCGCGTCCGGGCACGACGTCAATCTGGAGCTGCGGATCGGCGGCGGGAATGTAGGTGATCGGCAGGCCCAGCTCCCGCCGCACGATGTTCGCGCCCTGGGCGAGGGCGCTGGCCTTGTAAAAAGCGATCTCGCGATTCGCGCCCTGGCGGCCGAAGCCGCAGTCGCTGGAGACGATGAGCCGCTCCGCGGGAATGTACTTGAGCGCTTGGCGAATCTGCCCGGCCACTTCTTCCGGCCGGTCGGCTTGCAGCGTGCGATGGCTGACCGCGCCGATCGCGATCTTCTTTTTCAACTCCTGCTTGAGCGGCGCGAACAACTCGAGATCTTTCTGGCCGCGATCTTTCATCTCGAGCGTCCAGACGTCGCCGCGGCAGCGCTCGAGGTAGATCTCCATCGAGTTGGCGTAGCTGGTGTCCTCCATCACGCGCTGCATGTTGGGATTGCCCCAACAGGTGTGAATCCAGATCTCGACATCCTCGAGCCCCTGCACTTCGCGGTTGAAGGCCTCGATTAAAAATTTCACTTCTTCGTGATCCTTGCCAAAGGTGTTGGCCATGAAATGGAAAGTCGGCTCTTCCGTCTGAATGCAGCGGCAACCGGCGTCGCGCAAGGCCAGCAGCTCCTTGTTCATGGCTTCCGCCATATCCCAGATAACCTGGCGCTTGTCCTTGTATTTCGGCGTGTGAATATCGAGAAAGAGCGCCATCACCTGCGAGCAGCAGGTGCCGAATTTGATCGGCTTGCGGCTCTTCGACTGCGCGATACGCCACAATTTCGGGTAGCCGAGCGGGCGGTGCTCGATCTTATCGACCACGTGCGGCCATCGCCAGCCGGTATAAATCTCGTTCAGCAGCGTGCCCGGCGGATAATGCAGCCAGGGCGCGGTGGATTCTTCCGGCTGCAAATAATCGCCGGCGAAACCCGCCCAGCGCTGCAGCGGGTAATGGTGCCAGGCGCGCCCGGCCAAGTCCTCATCGACGTGGAAATCGCCATGGGTCAGGAGGTCCAGCCCGGCGCGCTCTTGATCGCCGATCACCACCGCCATCGCATCCTGATACTTCTCGCGGAAGCGCACATCGAGCATGCAGGTGTCGAACGGGCGTCCCCACATGCTGAGGTCGAACCAGCGCGGCCGGGGAAAGGAGCCGGTGGTGGTGGTGGGCAGTATCAAGTCGCGCGTCGCGGTGAACATGGGCGTCTCCTCATGGGAATTGTAACTATAAAAATTTTCTGCCGTTGGTTGTGGAATCGGTTCGTTAAGCGTTAACGGTTGCGTCAGTAGTTCATGCCCCAGGCAATTTTGCAGCAATTGCCTCAATAAGTAATGCCCGCAGGCCGAAGCGCGGGGTTCCTTTCAGCTCCCGCGCATATTATTGCAGGCTGAGCTATGCCGGCTGAATGCGGCTAAATGCGGTTGAATATCAGCCTTTTGGCAACTTCTTGGGCGGCACAAACAGGTTTGCGGGCAGCGAGGCGGGATACTGCACCTGGTAATAGATCTGTTCTTCTACCGGCTGGGTGCCGTCAAAGCGCTGCACCATCATCGGCGTCATCACGCCCTGGATGCGCTGATAATTGCCAAACACCACCATCTGGCGCACGAAGGTGCCCAAATAAGGGTCGCGCTTACGCCAGATCAGCCGTTCCGGCAGGTGGGTAAACAGATCGAGTTGCAGATGCACGGTATGGTTTTGGGGGCTGATCAGGTCCACCTGCTCGACCTGCCGCGCGCCGCCCTGAGTCAGGCCGCGGTCGAGAATGAGTGTCCCCGGCGTATTCACCCACTGCCGCAGCACGCGTCCGAGCGAGTGCTCGTCGACGTTTTCATAGCGGCGCATCTGCTTGGCGTTTAAGGGCGTGACGCCGCGGTAGGTCACCTGCCAAGCTTTCAGGCCATTATAGATATAGATGACGTCGCGTTTCCTGGTCAGTTCCAGCCGCTGCTTGCCGGGAAAGCTGCTGAAACTCCAAAATCGCATGCCATAGCCATTCATTTCGCCTTCGCCGTTATAGGTGTAGATCTGGCCCATGCCGGTCATGTTGCGCGCTTTCAGGTAGGTTTCGCCGCCCAGCGCGGCAATGGCCTGGGCAATCAGTTGATGAGCGTGGCCGGGCGCGGTTTGCGATGCAACTTGCGCTTGCGGCGCGGCTAGCGGCGCCGTCGGCGGCAGCGGTTGCGGCGGTCGCGCCGGCCAGGCGGCGCCCGCCAGCGAAGCGATCAACAAACTCGCGCCGGCCGCTCCCATTCCATCCCGCACCGCCCGGCCGAAGCTTCGAGCGGCGTACCGGCCGGCGGCTTTACCGCATTGAGTATCATGCGTGTTCAAGCGAGGCATATTTCTCCATGAATTTTTTCTGGCCATAGCCGGGAAAGGAAATCGTCAGCCGGGTTTGCTCGCGCTCGCCTTCGACTTTCAGCACGGTGCCGGCGCCGTAGACGGCATGGCGCACGCGCATGCCCGGACGCCAGCCGCCGGGCGAGGCGGCCGGCTGGTTTTCAGTCGCAAAGCCGGCGGAACGGCTGGGGCTGGCTGGCGCATTGCCTTTGAAATTGCCGCGCGGCTCGCGCCACTCCGCCTGCTCGTAGCCGTCGCGCACATAGCGCCGCTCTTGCGGCTCGCGCCCCGGCAATCCGCTCGAGCCGCCATAGGCGGGCGGCGACAGGTCGCGCAGCAATTCATGGGGCAGCTCGGCGAGAAAACGCGAGGCTTGTTGCGGCATGGGCATGCCGGCGCCATAGCGGCGGCGCAGCCGGGCGCAAGTCACCACCAGGCGTTCCCGCGCGCGCGTCATGCCGACATAGCAAAGCCGCCGTTCTTCTTCCAATTCGTCAGCTTCTAAACGCATCGGTTCTCCGCCTTCGGCGCTGAAGGCGTTCAAGGCGCGGGCATGCGGCAGCAAGCCTTCTTCCAGGCCCACCAGGAAGACCAGCGGAAACTCCAGGCCCTTGGCCGCATGCAGCGTCATCAGCGTGACTGGAATGGAGGGATCGAGCGCATCCTGCTCGCTGACCAGGGCGGCATGGTCGAGAAATTCGCCCAGGGTTTCGCCGCGCTCATCGGCTTCGGCGGCGGCGCCCAGCAATTCATCGATATTTTCAATTCGCGCCTGCGCCTCGGGCGTGTTCTCATCGCTCAGTTTGCGGGCGTAGCCGGTGCGCTCGAGCAGCAGTTCCAGCAAATCGCGCAGCGGATAGCGGGGCGAGGATGCGGTTTCACCGCCGGCCGCCGCCGGACTCATCTCTGTGGCGGCTTCTTCTCTTGGCGCTGCCGCTGCAGCGGCAGCTTCGGCCTCGAGCTTGACGGGATCGAATTCCACCGCCTCGGCTTCGGCTTCTTCGCCGGCGATGTCCGGTTCGGCGGCATCGCTCAGCATGCTCTCGTCCAGGCCGCCGGCGTGGCGCAATTCCAGTATTAAATCGCGGAATTGAGTTAAGCCGGAGCCGGCGCGCCCGCGTTCGGCGGCTTCCAATTGCCGCTCCAGCGCCTGCCAGAGGGAAACGCCTTCGCGCCGCGCCCGGCTTTCCAGGGCTTCGATGGAAGCTTTGCCCAGGCCGCGGGGCGGGGTATTGATGACGCGCAGAAACGAAACCGAGTCGTCCAGGTTGAGCGCCAGCTTGAGATAAGCCAGCAGGTCTTTGATTTCGGCGCGTTCGTAAAAGCTGAAGCCGCCGAGCAGGCGATAGCGCAGATTATAGCGGCGCAAGGCTTCTTCCAGCGCGCGTGACTGGGCGTTGATGCGGTAGAGTACGGCCACCGCCGATTCCGGGTTGCGGCGCAGCCAATCGCGAATGGCCTCGGCGACAAACAGCGCCTCCTGCTCGCCGTCGGCGGCGCGATAGTGATCGAGCGGCGCGCCGGCGTCCGATTCGGTCCAGAGCCGCTTGCCCTTGCGGTGCTTGTTGTTGGCCACCAGCGCCGAGGCGGCGGAAAGTATATTGCCGGTGGAACGGTAATTCTGCTCCAGCCGCAGCACCCGCGCGCCGGGATAATCGCGCTCGAAATCGAGAATGTTGCGCAGGTCGGCGCCGCGCCAGGAATAAATGCTCTGATCCTCGTCGCCCACCACGCACAGGTTCTGGTGGACGCGGGTCAGCAGTTTCAGCAGTTGGTATTGCGGGCGATTGGTGTCCTGGTATTCGTCCACCAGAAGGTAGCGGTAGGTGTTGCCGCAGCGCTCGGCGCAGACCGGGCTTTCGCGCAGCAGGCGCTCGGCCTCCAGCAGAAGGTCGTCGAAATCGAGGGCATTGGCGCGCCGCAGCTCGCGCTGGTACGCCTGGTAAAGCACCGCCAAGGCTTCTTCCGACTGCCTTCCGGCGGCTTTTTGCGCCACCTCTTCCGGCAAGTCTCCCCGGTTTTTGGCGGCTGAAATGCGCGACAGCAGGGCGCGCAAGGGCTGCCGCTTTTCGTCGTAGCCCAACTGGCGATAGACCGATTTGAGCAGTTTCTGCTGGTCGTCGGCGTCGTAGATGACAAAATCGCGCCGGCCGCCGATCAGGGGGTAATCGCGCCGCAGCAGTTGCACGCAAAAGGAGTGGAAAGTGGAAATCAGCGGCAGCTCATCCGCTGTGCTGATCAGTTGCGCCACCCGGGCGCGCATCTCCGCCGCCGCCTTATTGGTAAAGGTCACCGCCAGCAGGTTCCGGCCGCGGACGCGCTCGGCGGCCATCAGGTGGGCAATGCGATAGGTAATCACCCGGGTCTTGCCGCTGCCGGCGCCGGCCAGGATCAGCAAGGGGCCTTCGGTGGCCAAAACAGCTTGGCGTTGTTGGGGGTTCAGATCGGACAGCAGGTCGGACATCCAGGTGCCCAGTTTATCAAAAGCTGCCAGCTACCAGCCGCAGGCTAAAAAAAACGCGGGCCGGCGTCTTTCTTACTATACGAACGTTGCGCCGGTGCGGTTTTGCGCTTCCTTTTCTACATCGCGCCTGCCCATCCCGCGGGCCGAGCCGGTCGCCACGGCTTGCGCGGGCTGCTAAACTGATTCTCCAGACGCCGCATGTATTGGCTTTACAGCATTTTCCTCAGCATCGGGCTGCTGGCCGTTGCTCCCTACCTTTTGCTGAAAGATACCCAGGACGGGCGCTACACGCGCTTTCTGGGCGAACGCTTTGGCCGGGTCAAGCCCATGCCGGCCGGAGGCGTGATTTGGGTGCATGCCGTCTCGGTGGGCGAAACGCTGGCGATCGAGCCGCTGGTGGCGCGGCTGCGCGAGCTCTACCCGGCGCGCCAGGTGGCGCTTTCCGTGACCACCGCCGCCGCCCGCAATCTGGCCGAACGCCGCGTGCCCGCGCACCGCATTTTTTACTTTCCCCTCGACCTGCCACGCCTGGTCCGCCGCGCCCTGGCCGCGGTTTCGCCCGACCTGATCCTGATCGTGGAAACCGAAATCTGGCCCAATTTCCTGCGCGAAGCCGCCGCCCGCGGCACCCCGGTGCTGTTCATCAACGGACGCATCTCGGGGCGCAGCTTCGCGCGCTATCGGGTGGTGGCCAGGCTCTTGCGCAAGCCGCTGGCCTGCGTGCGCGGCTTTCTGATGCAGAGCGATCTCGATGCCCGGCGCATCATCGAGTTAGGCGCGCCCGAGGAGCGGGTGCAGGTAATTGGCAACCTGAAATATGACCTGTTGCCGGCGGAAAACCTCGGCTTTCGCAAACTGATGCGGGAAGCGCTCATGCGCGCCGGCATTCAGCGCGTGTTGGTCGCCGGCAGCACCATGGAAGGAGAAGAAGAGCTGGTGCTGGCGGCTTGGCGGGCGCTGCGTCCGGGCAAAGGACGGCTGCTAGTGATTGCGCCGCGGCATCCGCAGCGCTTCGAGACGGTCGCCCGCAAGCTGCAGGCCAGCGGCTTAAGCTGGACGCGCCGCACCCGTCTGGAAACCGACGGGCTGCCCGAGGATGGCGTGCTGCTGCTCGACACCATTGGCGAGCTGGCGGCGATGTATCAATTCGCGCGAGCGGTGTTTGTCGGCGGCAGCCTGGTGCCGCACGGCGGCCACAATCTGCTCGAGCCCGCTTATTTTGGCGTGCCGGTGGCCTTTGGCCCGTATATGTTCAATTTCAGCTCGATTGCCGAGCAGTTTCTCAAGGCCGGCGCCGCCTTTCGCGCCGACAGCGCGCCCGAGCTGGCGGTGATCTGGCAGCGCCTGCTGGATGAAGAACCGCTGCGTCGCCACATGGGCGAAGCCGCCCGGCAATTGCTGGCCGCCAAGCGCGGCGCCACCGACCGCGTGCTGGAAGCGATCGCGCGCCAACTCGATCAGCGCGCGGCCGAGGCCGCTCCATGTCCTCCGCAAGGTTAACCCGGACCGCGGCGCAACTCTACGCCGCCATTTTGCGCCGCCGCGCCCGCGGCTTCGATGCCGGCCGCCGCCCCGCCACCCGCCTGCCCGGTGCGGTGGTCTCCATCGGCAATCTGTCGCTGGGCGGCACCGCTAAAACTCCCGCCACCATTCTGCTGGGGGGCGAGTTGCGCCAGCTCGGCTTTCGCCTGGATGTGCTCAGCCGCGGCTATCGCCGCCGCCGCCATCAGCTCGCGGTGGCGCTCGATGGCCGCGAGCCGGCCGCTTTGGTCGGCGATGAGCCGCGATTGCTGGCTCGCCGCTTGGCCGTTCCGGTGGTAGTGGACCGGCTGCGCTCCCGTGCCGGACTCGAAGCCGAGCGGCGCTTCCACACCAATTTGCACCTGCTCGATGACGGCTTTCAGCACCGCCAACTCGCTCGCGACTTCGACCTGGTGCTGTTGCATCCCGACGATCTCGACGATTTCCTGCTCCCCGCCGGACGCCTGCGCGAACCGCTCGAATCGCTGGCGCGCGCTTCCGCCATCGTTCTTCTGGCCGAACCCGGTACGGCGGCCACGCTCGACCGCGACGGGCTGCAAAATCGGGTCCGGCGCTACAGCTCCGCCCCCTTGTTTTTCGCCCAAAAACGCCTGCCGCCGCCTTCCGTCGGCGTCCCGGTCGTCGCCTTTTGCGCGCTCGCCCGGCCGGCTTCTTTTTTCACCGGATTGGAACGCGCCGGCTGGCAGCTCGCCGCAACTGTCGCTTTTCGCGATCACCACGCTTATACCGCGCGCGATCTGGCGCGGCTGCGGCGCTTGTTGCGGCATCACTGCGCGGCGCCGGCCACGACGGAAAAAGACGCGATGAACCTGCCCGAAGAACATGGGTTGGACCGCCTGGAAATTATTCCCCTGGAGCTCGACATCGAGCGCCTGCCCGAGTTGGTCGAGCTGATTGCCGCCGCCTGCCGCCGCCATTTATCCGTCGCGGCGGATGCCGCCAGCGAGGCCGGCCGATGAAGCCGCTCGCCTGGGATCGCTTCCGCCGCGGGCTGCTCATTACTCCGAGTTGGGTGGGTGACACGATGATGGCTTTGCCCGCGATCCACGCCCTGGAAGCGGCGCTGCCCGACTGCCAACTGGCGCTGCTGGCTCGTCCGGCGCCGGCGTCGGGGTTGCGCGCCGCCCGCCTGCGCTCGCCCGTCATGAGCTGGCCGGCGGCGCGCCGCTTGCCCGAGCTGCTCTCGGAATTCCGCCACCTGCGCCGCGACGCCTTGAAATTGGGCGGACTCGATTTCGTGCTGCTCTTCCCCAACTCCTTTCATGCCGCCTTCGAAGCCGCCGCGCTCGGCGGGCGCGCCCGCATCGGCTACCGCCGCGATGGGCGCGGGTTCCTGCTGACGCATGCGCTTTCGCCGCCGGCGCCGGGCAGCCTGCCTGGGCATGAGTCGTTTTACTATCTCGAATTGCTGCGCCGCGCCGGCCTTATCGCGGAACTGCCGGCCACCGTCCACGCCCAGCTCTGGGCGGAGCCGGAACGGGTTGAGCTTTGGCGCGGCCGGCTGGCCGGCGAAGGCCAACTCGTGGCTATACACGCCGGCGCGGCTTACGGCGAAGCCAAGCGCTGGCCGCCGTCCTATTTCGCCGCCCTGCTGGCCCGGCTGCCGGATAACAGCCGCGTGGCGCTGGTGGGCAGCCTCGCCGAACGGCCCCTGGCTAACTGGATGCAAGCCCAGGCCGGCTCGCGCCTGCGGCTGTGGAACCTTGCCGGCGAGACCGAAATCGACGACTTGCTGGCCGTGTTCAGCCTCGCCGATGCCGTGCTGGCCAACGATTCCGGCCCCATGCATCTCGCCGCCGCGCTCGGGCGCCCATTAGTCGCGCTCTTTGGCCCGACCAATGAACTCGAAACCTACCCGCTCGGACCGGAGCATTGGCAAGGCTTGCGGCTGTTGCACGCCGAAGGCATTTCCTGCCGGCCTTGCAAGCTGCGCACCTGTCCTATCGACCATCGCTGCATGCGCCGCCTCGATGTCGAAAGCGTCCGGCGGGCGCTCGAAGAGCGGCTACATGCTGCTGGCTCTAAGCTTTAGGCGATGTTAGTTGGCTTTAGCTGGTATCAGCCGGATTTTCCCTTTTCTTCAGCCTTCAGCGGAAATTTTCGGGTCTCTTCTCCCGGCTAGGCTAGGATAGCTATACCATGCCGAAGTTCCGCATCCGCTGGTTGTTTTTCGTCCTGCTGCTCGCCGGCTGCGTTCTTGTCTGGGTCTGGACCGGGCGCGAGGCCGGCGCCAACATCAGCACCCAGCGCCCGTTAAACCAACTGCCAAGCAACGAGCGCGTGATGGCGGTTACGAACAGCCTTTCCGGCCTGGCGGACACCTCCGGCGAGCAACAACTGGCGGCGCGGGCCGCCCGGCTGGCCGATCGTTGCATGGATTTGGGTTTTCATCAGGAGTTACAGTTGGGAACCCAGCGGCAGCCGGGACACAGTCCGGAATGGCGGCGGGTGCAGGCGGCGGAACACGCGATTGTCACCACCCAGACCGCACTGAAACAACTGGCGGCGCAGATGCAAAAGGCCAAGCCGGCGCAACGGGCTGGCCTGCAAGGCCGCCAACAGCTCTTGCAAGCGCATTTGGGACTGCAGCAGGCGGAATTAGTTGACGCCCGCCAGGATCTGGCGCGCTCCGAACGCCATGGCGCGCCCGCCACGCAACGCACCGAGGATGAGGCGGATTCGCAGGTGGCCCAGTTTTCCTCGCCCTGGCGGGCTCGTTTTCATGCGCTCAGCGCCGCGCGCAATCCCGGCGCCGCCGTCGGGTTATATAGCCTGTTTCACGCCTGGCAACTGCTCGGGCAAAAGCAAAAGGCGCTGGAATGGGCGGGCAACTGGGTGCGCCAGGATTCGGCGCGGCTTGCGGCAAAGCACCAAGCCCTTGCTAGGCAATTGCAAGCGGAGCAGCGGCAGCGCAACCGCCAGATGCAGCAGGCCAGCCAGGCGCTGACCCAAGGCGGGGCGAACGCGCCGGCGCGCAACATGGTTACTTCCGCCGTCCAACTCCAGCGGCATGCAGCCTTGCTGCAGTTGGTGATGAGCGAATACGATCAGCGCATCGACTGGCTGCAACAACTCGCCGGAATTTTTAAAAACTGGGATGCCATCGCCGGCCAGCAGCGCTTTCTGGCGCTGCACAGCATCTTTGGCGATCTGCTCTATCTGTTGATCGTGCTGGGCGCCCTGGGCGTGGCCGGCAGCCTGATTACCGCCAGCATCCGCCGCCGCCGCGGCGAGGCCCGCCGCCTGCGCACCATGCGCCACCTGCTGCGGTTTGCGCTGCTGGTGTCCGCGCTGGTTTTTACCCTGCTGCTGATCTTCGGCCGGTCCAATCAGTTGTTCGCCGTGCTCGGTTTCGCCGGCGCCGGCCTGACTTTCGCTCTGCAGGACATGATTCTCAGCCTTTGTGGCTGGTTCGTGCTGATCGGCCATCATGGCGTCTCGCCTGGCGATTGGGTGGAAATCGATGATGTGGTGGGGCAGGTTTCCGGCGAGGTGGTCGAGGTGGGCCTGCTGCGCACGGTGCTGCTGGAAACCGGCAACTGGACCGAGGCCGGACATCCTACCGGCCGCCGCGTGTTTTTCCCCAACAGCTATGTTTTCACCGGCCATTATTTCAATTTCACCTCCTCCGGCCAGTGGCTGTGGGACGAGCTGCAAGTGCAGTTGCCTTCCGGCTGGGATGAGCAAAAGCTGGTGCAGATCGTGACTGAGCGCGTGCGGCAGGATACCGAAAGCGATGCCCAGGCGGCCGAGGCGGAATGGCGCAAGCAAGCGCATATTCCGGCGGCATCCGGCCTCAATTTCGCCCCCACCGCCCAGATCAAGCCCACCGTTAGCGGCATCATTCTGAACGTCCGCTATATCACCACCGCCGGGCATCGCGCCCAAATGCGCTCCCGTCTTTATCGCCACATTTACCGGCTGTTTGGTGGCGAAGCGGCCAGTGCGAGCGAAACTGAAGTCCAGACTGCGAGTCAAAGTTGAGGCGTGAGGGTGGGCAAGCCGCTGCCGGCGGCAAAGCGGGCCCGCGTCCGATCGCTGGCCGCAAACCAAAGATCCCGCTGGAGAAAACCCCGGCGGTTTGCAAAAATAGTCCGCCGGCGAATGGCCTTTATGATTGAGGCGCCTTCGCTGCCGGCGCCGGAAACTGCCCGCCCTCTCCGGATGAGGACAACCACCCTGAGGACATGCTTCGCAGTAAGCAACGCTATCTATTTTTAAGCTTGGCGCTGGTGGCGGCGGCGGGATTAGGTCTGCGCCTGCTTTCCGCGCAACCGCCTCCGGCGGCCCGGGCGGCGCGACTACCCGCCTCAGCCGTGACGTTCACCGACGTGACCCGGCAGGCCGGCATCAACTTTCAACATCAAAGCGGCGCAACCATGAATGCCGACATTCTGCAGGAAGCCGGTCCCGGCGCCTGCGTGGCCGATTACGATGGCGACGGCTGGCTGGATATTTACCTGATCGGCGGCCATGGCCATAACGCGCTTTACCATAACAATCACGACGGCACCTTTACCGACGTGACCCGGCAGGCGGGCGTGCCCGGCACGGGCTATGGCATGGGCTGCGTCTGGGGCGATTACAACAACGACGGCCATCCCGATCTGTATGTCACTCAATTCGGCAAAAACGTTCTCTACCGCAACAACGGCAACGGCACCTTTACCGATGTGACCGCCAAAGCCGGAGTAGGCGCGCTCGATTTTGGCGCGCTCTTCCATTCCGCCGCCGCCTTTATCGATTACGACAACCGCGGCCTGCTCGATCTCTACGCCGGCAGTTACGTGGATTACAATCCGCGGGTTGGCCCCAATCAATGCGTGGTGGCGATTGGCGATAAGCAGATTGAAACCAGCTGCCCGCCGCAAGCCTATAAGGGCACGCAGGCGATACTGTTTCGCAATAACGGCAACGGCACCTTCACCAACGTCACTCGCGCCATGGGCATCGACAAGCCGAACGGGAAAAATCTCGCGGTGCAATCCGTCGATTACGACGAAGACGGCTGGCCGGACCTGGTGGTGGCCAACGACGGCGAACCCGCTTACCTGTTTCACAACCTGCATGGCCGCCGGTTCGAAGAAATTGGCATGATGGCGGGCATCGCCCTGGACGAAAACGGCAGCACCATGGCCGCGATGAATATCGACCTGGGCGATTTCAACAACCATGGCTTCCCCGATTTATTCATCTCCGATTTTCAAAATAAGGGCGCCCATCTCTGGCGGAACAACGGCGATGGAACCTTCACGGACGTCACCGACGCCAGCGGCATTGGCCTGGCCACCATGAATAAGCTGGGCTTTGGCGGCGGATTTCTGGACTACGACAACGACGGCTGGCAGGATATTTTTGTCACCAACGGCCATGTCTATCCCCAGGTCGGTATGACCGGCATGGCGCATTATCGCCAGGTCAGCCAGCTATTCCACAACGACCACAACGGTCATTTCACCCAGGTGACGAAAGAATCCGGCGCCGCGTTGCAACGCGCCTTCGTGGGTCGCGGCGTGGTCTTTGCCGACTTTTTCAATGACGGCAACACCGATATCCTGGTGGCCGATAACAACGAGCGCCCGCGGCTGCTGCGCAACAACGGCGGCACGGGAAATCATTTTGTGACCTTTCGTCTGATGGGCACCCGCAGCAATCGCGACGCGCTGGGCGCACGGTTGTATCTGCGCGCCGGAAACCTGAAGGAATACCGCCAGGTGCGCAGCGGCGGCAGTTATATGTCCAATATGGACCCGCGGCCGCATTTTGGCTTGGATAAATACACCTGCGTCGCGAGCTTGAAAGTGATCTGGCCGAGCGGCTTGCATCAGATGTTTCGGCATATCCCCGCCGACCATTTCTGGCTGATCACCGAAGGCCGGAAGAAGCTGCAACTCGACCCGGGCGACCCGCGCCGGACCGTGCGCGCCTGCAAAGCGCCGTAATGGACCGGGAGTAATTCGGCAGGTTGAAACATTTTCCTTAAGCTCGTAGTCGGCAGCTGATAGCTATTAACTTTATCTACAGCGGCATATTGCCGTGCTTTTTTGGCGGCAGGCTGGCCCGCTTGTTGCCCAGCATCTCCAGCGCGTCAATCAGCCGCTTGCGCGTCTGGCGCGGCGGGATGACGGCATCGAGAAACCCGCGCTCCAGCGCGATGAAGGGGTTGGCGAAGCGGACGCGGTAATCGGCGGTTTTCTGCTGCAGCACGGCGGCGCGCGCCTCGGCGCCGCCCGCCTGTTTGGCCGATTCCAGTTCGCGGCGATAGAGCACCTGCACCGCCCCCTCCGCTCCCATCACCGCGACTTCGGCTGTGGGCCAGGCGTAGTTGACGTCGGTGCGCAGGTGCTTGGATGCCATGACGCAATACGCGCCGCCGTACGCCTTGCGCAGGATCACGGTGATTTTAGGCACGGTGGCTTCGGCGTAGGCGAATAGCAGCTTGGCGCCGTGGCGGATGATGCCGCCGTATTCCTGCTGGGTGCCGGGCAAAAATCCGGGCACGTCTTCCAGCGTGATCAGCGGAAGGTTGAAGGCATCGCAGAAACGCACGAAGCGGGCGCCCTTGACGCTGGCATTGATGTCGAGCACGCCGGCCAGGTACGCCGGCTGGTTGGCCACGATCCCCACCGGGCGGCCGTTCAAGCGGGCAAAGCCCACCACCAGGTTGGGGGCGAACAGCTCCTGCACTTCCAGAAAATCGCCATCGTCCACGACCGCCTGGATGGCCTGGCGCACATCGTAGGGCAGATGCGAGGCCTCGGGCACGAGCGCATCCAGTTCGGGCGCCTCGCGCGCGGGCGAATCGCGCGGCGCGCGGCGCGGCGGATCCTCCTGATTGTTGGCGGGCAGGAAGGCGAGCAGCTCGCGGATGCGGCGCAGGCAGTCGGCATCGTCGGCGGCGATAAAATGCGCCACTCCGCTGGTGCGGTTGTGCGTCATCGCGCCGCCCAGCTCTTCCTTGCTGACGGTTTCGTGCGTCACCGCCTGGATCACGTCCGGGCCGGTAACGAACATGTGCGAGGTGCCGCCGGTCATGAAAACAAAGTCGGTGATGGCGGGCGAATAAACCGCGCCGCCGGCGCAGGGGCCGAGCACGGCCGAGATCTGCGGCACCACGCCGCTGGCCAGGGTGTTGCGCAGGAAGATGTCGGCATAGCCACCAAGCGAAACCACGCCTTCCTGGATGCGCGCCCCGCCGCTGTCGTTCAGCCCGATAATGGGCGCGCCGACGCGCAGCGCCGCGTCCATCAGCTTGCAGATTTTGGCGGCGTTGACTTCCGACAGGCTGCCGCCAAGCACGGTGAAGTCCTGGGCAAAGACGAAGACCAGGCGACTGTCGATGCGTCCGTAGCCGCCGACGACGCCGTCGCCGGGAATGCGCTGGGCCTCGAGGCCAAACTCGCTGGAGCGGTGCTCGACCAGTTGGTCCCATTCCTCAAAGCTGTTTTCATCGAGCAGCAACTCCACCCGCTCGCGCGCGGAAAGTTGCTTGCGCTCGCGCTGTTTCTTGCGCCGCTCTTCGCCGCCGCCGGCTTCCGCGGCGCGCTGGCGGCGTTCGATTTCCGTCTGATGGGGCGAGGCCATGTCCTAACGTTAGCAGCTTTGCCGCCGCCGGCGAATGGCTTTCCCAGGCGCAATCCCTGGCGGGATGGCTGCGCCGCCGCCGGCTTCCGCCGCGCGCTGGCTCATCCCGATGTCGGCGGCTCCAGCCGAAACAGGTAATAGCCGTAGGGACCGAGGGTGATCTGGTAATCGCCGCTGTTGATGGGCGGAAAAACGGCTTCGCCCAGCATCTCGACCGGACGCCAGCCCGGATAGCGGCGCAGATCCAGGCCGGCGGCCTGGGCGGTCTTGGCCAGGTTGGCGACCACCAGCACGGTGCGCTCTTCGGAAGTCCGCAGGTAGGCCAGCACGCGCGGATTATCCGGCGAGAGAAATTCCAGCCGGCCGCGCGCCAGCACCGGGTTGGCCTTGCGCAACTGAATCAGGGCGCGCATCCAGTTCAGCAACGAGTTGGGGTCCTGGAATTGGCGCTCGACATTGACCGCCTGGTAGCTGTAGAGCGGGTTCTGGATCAGGGGCGAGTACAGGCGCTCGGCCGGGGCCTTGGAAAAGCCGCCGTTGCGGTCCACATTCCACTGCATCGGGGTGCGCACGCCGTTGCGGTCGGAAAGGTAAATGTTGTCGCCCATGCCGATCTCGTCGCCGTAGTAAAGGATGGGCGCGCCGGGTAGCGAGAACAGCAGAATGTTCATCAGCTCGATTTGATGGCGGCTGTTTTCCACGATCGGCGCCAGACGGCGGCGGATGCCGAGATTGAGCTTCATGCGCGGATCGCGGGCATACTCGTAATACATGTAGTCGCGCTCTTCGTCGGTGCACATCTCCAGCGTCAGCTCATCGTGATTGCGCAGGAACAGCCCCCACTGGCAGTTATCGGGAATGACCGGCGTCTGTTGCAAAATATCCACCACCGGCCGCCGGGTTTCCTGGCGGATGGCCATGAACAGCCGCGGCATCAGGGGGAAATGAAAGGCCATGTGAAACTCATTTCCCCGGCCGAAATACTGCACCACGTCGGCCGGCCATTGATTGGCTTCGGCCAGCAGGACGCGGTCGCCGCCATAGCGCGCCTCGACCTTGGCCCGCAATTCTTGCAGGAATGCATGGGTTTCGGGCAGGTTTTCGCAGTTGGTGCCCTCGCGCTCGAAAAGATAGGGGACGGCGTCGCAGCGAAAGCCGTCCAGCCCCATATCGAGCCAGTGATAAACCACTTTCAGCATGGCCTCGCGCACCGCCGGCTCGTCGTAGTTGAGGTCGGGCTGGTGGGCATAAAAGCGGTGCCAGTAATAGGCTTGGGCGACCGGGTCCCAGCTCCAATTGCTGGCTTCGGTGTCGAGAAAGATGATGCGCGCATCCGGATAGCGATCGGGGTTGCGGCTCCAGACGTACCAGTTGCGGTAGGGCGATTCCGGCGAGCTGCGGGACTCTTGAAACCAGCGGTGCTGATCGGAAGTATGGTTCAACACCAGGTCGGTGAGGACGCGCAGGCCGCGGTTGTGCGCCTCGTCGAGAAATTCGCGAAAGTCGTTGAGCGTGCCGTATTCCGGGCTGACGGTGGAAAAGTCGGAGATATCGTAGCCGTCGTCGCGCAGCGGCGAGGGATAAAACGGCAGCAGCCAAAGGCAATCGACGCCCAGCCATTCCAGGTAATCGAGCTTGTCGAGCAGGCCGGGGAAATCCCCGATGCCGTCGGCGTTCCAGTCGGAGAAGGCGCGCACCGGCAATTCGTAAATAATGGCGTTTTGGAACCAATGGGAAGAGATGGCAGGCATGGCGATAGGGCTTATCGGGCGTTTTAACCGGAAATTTTGGGGGCGCCGGGGAGCGCGGGCTCCGGCGCCGGCTGCGGCTCCAGCGGCAAGCGCACGCGGAAACAGGTGCCTTGCCCCGGCTGGCTTTCCACCTGGATCGAGCCCTGATGCAGCTCGACCACCGAGCGGACGAAGTAGAGTCCCAGGCCGCTGCCGAACTCGCGCGCGCTGAGCGGGTTCTGGATGCGGGTGAACTTCTGGAACAGATGCGCAATCTGGTCGGGAGGAATGCCGACGCCGGTGTCGCAAACTTCAAACACCGCCTGCTCGGCCTCGGCGCGCACGGCCAGGGTGATGCGTCCGCCCTCGGGGGTGTATTTAATGGCGTTATCCACCAGATTGGCCACCACCTCGCGCAAGCGCATGGGATCGCCCAGGGTAAAGACGGCGGCCTGGCCCGGCGCCAGTTGCAACTGCTGGCGGTAGCGCTGGGCGCGGACCTGGTACTCGGCGGCGACGGCGGCGGCCAGGGCGCTCAGATCCACCGGCTCATGATGCAATTGCATTTGCCCCTGTTCGAGCCGGCTGACGTTGAGCAGGTCGTTGACCAGCGCGATCAGGCGCTCGTTGGCTTCGTAGGCGCGGCGCAGATATTCGCGCTGCTGCGGATTGAGCCGGCCGAGCACGTCTTCCAGCAGCAGCGAGAGCGCGCCTTTGACGCCGCTCATGGGCGTGCGGAGCTGATGGCTGGCGATGGAGATGAATTCGGTTTTCATCCGGTCCACCTCGCGTTCCTGGCTGGCGTCGTTAAAGACAGCAACGCAGCCGGTCACCTGGCCCTGGTCGTCGAGCACCGGCGCGGCGCTGAGGCTGACCGGCAAGCGGGTGCCGTCGCGGCGAACCAGCAGCAGGTCGCGGACGAACCGCAAAGCCTGGCGTTGCTCGATGGCCAGCCGCACCGGATCCTGCGCCGGGCGCGAAGGCTGCTCGGGAACCCAGGCAAACACCTCGTCGTAGCCGCGGCCGAGAGCTTCTTCCGGCGGCCAGCGGGTAATTTGCGCGGCGGCGCGATTGAACTCGATCAAGTGCAAATCGGCATCCACGGCCGCCACTCCATCGCCAATGGAGCTGAGCAGCGCCTCGTTGCGATTACGCCCGCTTTCCACCTCGCGGGTGTAGCGCAGGTAATAGCGGAAGGCGGCCCGCAAAAGCAGGCCGCTGATCACCGCCAGCACAAAAACAATAATGGCGATAAAGGCCAGCTTGTCGTAGAAAACGCTGACCACATAGGTGGTCAGGCGCTCGGGACGGACCACCAGCACCGCTTGCGAGCTGTTGGGCAAGGCGGCGTAGGTGAGCGAATTGGATTCGAGCGCGATGGGGCGCAAAAAGCCGGTGGTGCCGGTATGCCCGCGCAGGGCGGCCTGCAATGCGGGCGAGTGGGCGATGCGCTCGGAACTGAGCGGGGCGCCGGGAGGCAGCGAGATGGGCTGATGGCGCCGGTCAAAGACGTAAAGAAAGCGGTCGGTGCCGCGATTGATGTTCTTCAACCAGGAATCGGGCACCGCGGCGGGCAAGGCGCCGACCATCACCCCTTCCAGCCGGCCGTTCGCGCGCACCGGGGTCGCCAGCAGCAGCACCTTCGCGCCGGCTACCTGCTGCGGCTGCAACGAGGAAGCGTACCAGTCGAACTGCGCCCGTCGGAACCAACGCCGGCCATTCGCCAGCGGATCCCAGATGGGCGAGTTGGCCGGCCAGGACGCTTCCAGCAAGCCCTCCGGCTGGTACCAGGCAATCGAGACAAATTCGCGATGCTGCCCGGCGATAGCGGCGAGCGCGGCGGCGAGTTGCGCGCCCGAGCCCGAGGCCAGCGCGGTGCGCAGGCTGTATTGATGTCCGGCGGCGGCTAACGCGTTGGCCTCGCTGGCGTAGCTGGTGTGCAGCAGCGCCAGCGCGTAGCCGCGGGTTTCATTGTCGCTTCTCAACCCCTGGTATTCCGCCGCTTCCAGGCTGGAGGCGACAATGTAATAAGTGAGCAACAGGATAGGCACCAGGCTGAGTACTACAAAAATCGCCGTCGAGCGGACGACAGAGGCGGTCAACCAGCGCAGCGCGCGCTCATACCAGAGGGCCTGATGTTGCCGCCGGGCATCGCCTGGGGTTTGCGCCGATTGCCACATGCCCGTTCCCGCCGGTTCAGGCCTGCGCCGCCGTCTCGGCCATTTGCTGGCATCGCGGGCAGCGCAGCCGGGCGCGAAAATTTCGAGTCCAGGGATCGGAAAAATCGCCGGAAAGCAGCAATACCAGCGCGCCGCCGCATTGGCGGCAGCGGTAATCGCGCGGATATCCCAGCAGCGAGGCCAGCGCCGCGGCGTCGCCGCGCTCGGCATCCACGAACAGCTCGAAATTGGCGATGGGCCGCACTCCCCCGCCCTCGGCCAGCAGTTTTTTAACCCGGTTCACCACCTCGGCGGGCGTAACTTCGCTTTTGACCAGGTAATCGGTGGCGCCCATGCGCGCCGCCTCGTGCTTATCCATGTGCTGGCCAAGGTTGGTGAACAGCACGACCGGCACGGAGGAAAAGCGGCGGTCGGCGCGCAAGGCTTTGAGCACTTCGAAGCCGCTGAAATCGGGCAGGATGACGTCGAGCAGAATCAGATGCGGTATGTCCTGGCGGGCGCGGGCGAGCGCTTCGCGCCCGTTCTTCGCCTGGATGACGGTAAACCCTTCATGCGCCAAGCGCAGCGCATAAGCGTCGCGAATCAGATCTTCGTCTTCGACGATGAGCACATTGGGCGTTTCGGCTATGGCAGGCATTGCTTGACCTAATCTAACAATTCCCTGTCCCAAGTATCCCGTTTTCAGCCGCCGGATTCCAGTGGTAGCGAATCGCAGCCCGTTTTGCCCTTGTCAGCCGCCGGTTTTTGGAAATGAAAAGTTTAATTTCATTAGCGGGGAGCTGGCGGCTGGAAGCTGCTCGCGGGAGTACAATGAAAGCGATTTCAGCACGGTTCGAAAAGGCTCAGGGGAGCACGCGATATGAAAACTACGATGCTGGCGATTTGGATAGCCGCGGCCATGCCTGTGGCAGCTGTGACCGCCCGTCCCGCTTCCGCTCCGGTAGTGCGCATCGCCTCGGGAAAAATCCGCGGCGCGAGCCGGCAAGGCGAATGGATCTTCAAAGGCATCCCCTTTGCGCGTCCACCCATCGGCCGGCTGCGCTGGCAACCGCCGCGGGCGGTCAAGCCCTGGACCGGCGTTCGCTCCGCGCTCCGTTACGGCCACGACTGCATGCAAAAGCTGTTTCCCGGCGATGCCGCGCCCTTGCGCACCAGGCCCAGCGAAGATTGCCTTTACCTCAACGTCTGGGCGCCCGCCCGGCATGCGCATCCGCTGCCGGTGATGGTCTGGATCTACGGCGGCGGCTTTGTCAACGGCGGCTCCTCGCCCGCGCCCTATAGCGGCGCGGCGTTTGCCCGCGATGGCGTGGTGTTCGTCAGCTTCAACTACCGCGTCGGACGATTCGGCTTTTTCGCCTTCCCCGCCCTAGTCCGGCCGGGAGTTTTAGTCGGCAACTACGCCCTGATGGATCAGATCGCGGCGCTCAAATGGGTGCGGCGCAATATCACCGCCTTCGGCGGCGATCCCGGCGTGGTTACCATCTTCGGCGAATCGGCGGGCGGGGCCTCGGTGCTCGACCTGTTGAGCTCGCCGCTGGCGCGCGGGCTCTTCGCACGCGCGATTGTCGAATCGGGCGGCGGCCGCAACGGCATACTTCCGCCGGCGCCGCTGGACCACCCCGGACCCCATGGCCGGCCTTCTGCGGAAGAGGATGCGGTCATGTTTGCCCAGATGATGGGCATACACGGCCAGGGCAAGCGCGCCTTGGCAGCCTTGCGCCGGCTGCCGGCCTCGGCCATCGTGCACGGACTCAATATGGCCAGCATGTTTCCCCAGCGGACGATCTATTCCGGCCCGATGGTTGACGGCAAGCTGATCGTGCGCTCGGCGGAGACGACCTTCAAACAAGCCAAAGAAGCGCCAGTGCCCATCATCATCGGCGCCAACAGCGCCGACCTCGGCTTTACCGCCGCGCCTACCCTGGCGGCGCTGTTTGCCCCCTTTGGGGCACAGCAAACCGCGGCTCGCGCCGCCTTTGGCGCCGGGCCGAATAGCCGGGTTCAGGTCGTCGCGCAACGTATTGGCAAGGTGAAAGACATGATCGAGCCAGCCCGGTTCATTGCGCGCCGGGCGGCGGCGCAGGGACAGCCGGCGTATGTCTATCGTTTTTCCTATGTGGCCGCGGCCGTGCGCGCCAAACTTTCTGGGGCGCCGCATTCTTCGGAAATTCCCTACGTCTTCGATACCCTGAAACACTCCATGTGGGCGGCCTACGGGCGGCATCTGACCGCGCAAGACGAGGCCACCGCGCGCGCCATGCACGCCTATTGGATCAACTTCGCTAAAACCGGCAATCCCAACGGTCGCGGCTTGCCGCATTGGCGGCGCATGACGCCCCAGGGCAATCAACTGCTGAATTTCACCACGGCGGGACCAAAGCCGGAAACCGATCCCTGGCAAAAGCGCCTGGACCTGGTCGAACAAATTCAGAATTGAACGACACGATCATTTATCTGTGGTCTGCTGGCGGGTGAAACGGCACAATTTTCCCGTTCTGCCAGGCTTTATTTTCAATAATTCAACTCGATCTGCAGCGCTGGTTTGGAGAAATTAGCGGCCTAGCCGGCGATTGAGAAACGCCAGCGTCCGGCGCCAGGCATCGCGAGCGGCGGCGCGCCCGGCGGGGGTGGTCAAGTGGGCGAAGGCGTGCGGCATGCCAGGATAGATTTTAATGTTGGGCCGCTGTCCGGCGGCGCGCAGCGCGGCGGCGAACTGGCGTACACGGGCGGGGGGAATGCCGCGGTCGGCGCCCCCGAAATTGCCCAGCAGGGGCACGCGCAGGCGTCGGGCGAAGGCGGGTAAGTGGGCGGGCAAAGGCAGTTCGCCATAATAGACAGCGACACCGCGCAGGCCGGGCTGTTGCGCGGCAAAGCGCAGCGCCAGCCCGCCGCCAAAACACCAGCCCAGGACGGCTATGCGGCTGGGCGCGACGCCGGAACGATGGCGCAGCCAGGCATAGGCGGATTGCAAATCCCGCAAGCCGCGGGAACGATTAAAGGAGCGCACCAGCGCCATCGCCTGCCGGGGGGTGGTGGCCAGCTTGCCGTAATACAGGTCGGGCGCGAGCGCGACGTAGCCGCGGGCGGCGAGACGGTCGGCCTGCCGCTTGATCCAGTTGTTCAAGCCCCACCATTCCTGTATGACAATGACGGCGGGATGGCGCCCGGGCGTGCGCGGCAGCGCCAGATAGCCACGGGCCAGCGGCGTAAAATTCACCATGCGCTGCGCGAAGGCGGGCAACCTTAAAAGCAGGAGCAGGAACAGGCAAAACCAGCGGCGCATAACGCGTCCTTCTTCAGAATGCTTACTGCTTCCTTCTCACTTCCTTTTTGTTTAAACCAGCCGCAGGATCCAGGCGTCGCCCGGGTCGAGCCGGACGCCGGCGCGCCGGCCCCACCATTCGGCCCGCCAATCGTGCAGTAGTTCATGAATCCGCAGCGGCTGATCGTCGCGCAACCCGAGATGATCGAGCGGCAGCTCGACTTCGCTTTCCTGCACATTATCTGGATCGAGATTGACTGCAATCAGCAGGACATTGTCGCGATCGGAAGTGTTTTTGCAATACCACAAAATCTGGTCGTTGCCGGCCCAGAAGAAGCGCAGCGATTTGAACTCCTGCAAGGCGGCATTCTCGCGCCGGATCTGATTAATGCGGGCGATGAAATCCTTGATATTGCCCGGGCGGTCCCAGTCCCAGACTTTGAACTGGTATTTTTCCGAATCCTGATATTCTTCCGTCCCCGGAATGGCGTGATTTTCGCATAGTTCGAAACCGCTATAGATGCCGTAATTCGGCGAGAGCGTGGCGGCCAGGGCGCAACGGGAGAGGAAGGCGGCGCGGCCACCGCTCTGCAGAATCGGCGGCAGAATATCGGGTGTGTTGGTAAAAAAATTGGGCCGGAAATATTCGCGGCACCCGCTTTGGGTCAGCTCGACCAGGTATTCGGTCAATTCCGTCTTGGTATTGCGCCAGGTGAAATAGGTATAGGACTGGGTGAAACCCACTTTGGCCAGGTACTTCATCACCTTGGGGCGGGTAAACGCCTCGGAGAGAAAAATGATGCCGGGGTCTTCGGCCTGGATGGTGCGGATCAGCCAGCGCCAGAAGGCGAAGGGCTTGGTATGGGGATTATCCACGCGGAAGATGCGCACGCCGTGCGCGGCCCAGAAACGGATCACCCGCGCCATTTCTTCCCACAGCGAGCGCCAGGCGGGGCCGGTGAAGTTGAGCGGATAAATATCTTCGTAGCGCTTGGGCGGGTTTTCGGCGTACTTGATGGTGCCGTCGGGACGGTGAAAAAACCACTCCGGGTGCTCGCGGACATAAGGATGGTCGGGCGAGCAGTTGAGCGCGAAGTCCAGCGCGATTTCCAGGCCGTGCTCGCGCGCCGCGGCAACCAGGCCATCGAAATCTTCGAGCGTGCCCAGCGAGGGCTCGACCGCATCGTGGCCGCCCAGTTCGGAACCGATGGCATAGGGGCTGCCGGGCTCGCCGGGCTCGCAGCGCAGGCTGTTGTTGCGTCCTTTGCGATGGGTGTGGCCGATGGGATGGATGGGCGGGAAGTAAAGCACATCGAAGCCCATGCGTTGAATTTCCGGCAGCCGGGCTTCGCACTCGCGCAAGGTGGCGCTGCGGTGGGGATCGGTGCCGGCGGAGCGGGGAAACATTTCGTACCAGGCGCCAAAGCCGGCGCGGTCGCGATCGGCCATGATCCGGCGCGGCGGCTGCATGCGCGTAGCGCAACTGCGATCGGGATAGAGGCGCATCAGTTCGGCCACCGGGTCGGTCAGCAGCACCGGCGCATCCATCTGTCCGTTCTTCAACTCGGTATTCGCCTGGGCCTGCCAGGCTTTGAGTTGCTGTAGATCGGTGCTGCCGGCGGGCAGGCGCTTCGCGGCGGCGCGTAACATTTCCAAGCCTTCGCGCAACTCACTGTCAATCGGCTGGCCGGCTGCGCGTTTTCGCTCGGTGTCGCGGCGCCAGGTATCGAAAGCTTCCACCCAGGCTTCGAAAGTAAATTCATGCAGGCCGGCGGCTTCGAGCGTCCACGCCGCAGTCCAGCGGTCGTTATTGAAGAGCACGAGTGGTGTTTCCGTCCACAGTATTTCTCCCTGGTTGCGATGCAATAGCACCGCGGAAAGCACGTCGTGGCCTTCTTTATAGATATCTATCCAAACAGAGATAGTTTCTCCGGCCAGGCGCTTGGCCGGATGGACGCCGGCGTCCACATCGGGATAGACACATTCCATGGTGATTTCCGCGGGGGTTTCCGGGAAGCCGCCTTCGCCTTTCGTTCTACCACCGGCGGGAGAAGATGCAATTTTTTGCGCTTTATCCCGAGCGCGTTTTTCGTGGGAAACCATGCTAATCCCTATCCTGACATTAGGCAGGGGGATTGCCTAGAGTGAATCTAATAGTGAAGGCTGTTGGCGGCGAAAGAATTTGCCGCCGCGGCGCGAGAGAATGCGGTGTTATTGTGGAGCGAGTTCACCGGGCCGGCGCGGGAGCTGCGCGAAGCGGTGCGCTTATGAGCCGTTTACGCGCGCGCGACAGCCGGTACAACATTTCCGATTGGGCGGGCGAGATCCTGCCCCGCATCCGGATGCACGAATTTGATGCGCTCCATACCCTATCTCTGGGACGGCAGCAGTTCCGGCCTCCCCTCCGCCTGGAAGCGGCAACTGGACTCGGCCCGGCGCGTGCTCGCGGCCAGCGATTTTGACGGTACACTTTCGGAAATCGCCGCCCGGCCGGAAACCGCCCGCGCAGTTCCGGGGGCCCAAGCCGCGCTCGCCGCGCTTGGCCGCCGCCTCGGCTGGGAGGTGGCGATCGTCAGCGGACGCGCGCTGAGCGATTTACGCGCGCGTTGCCCTGTGCCGGGCGCCTGGTACATCGGCTCGCACGGCAACCAGCTAGCCGCCCCGCCCGGCCGCAGATTCAAGCTCCCCGCGCCGGCACGGTTCAGTGCGGCGGCGCGCGCCGAGCTCCGGAAAATGGCGCGGCGCTGGCCCGGAGTGGTGGTGGAAGCCAAACCGGTATCCGTCGCCTTGCATTTTCGCCAAGCGCCCCAGCTTGAAAGCGAAATTTTGCGCGCCGGCCGCGCCCTGGCCCGACGTTATGGTTATCACCCGCTGCTCGGCAAATGCATGCTGGAGCTGATCGTGCCGGGAGCGAGAAATAAAGGCGAAACCATCGCCCTGCTGGCCAGGCAACTCGCAGCCGACGCGGTCATTTACTTTGGCGACGACCGCACCGATGAGACCGTCTTCGCATTGCGTACGGTCCCCTTGCTGGGCGTGTATGTCGCGCCGGGAAAACCCGAAAAAACAACCACGGCATTTCCTGAAACAATTGCCTCGAAATCAACAAAACGGGAAAGACGCCCATGGCCGACCCGCGCGCACTATTGGCTGGCCGGCCCGGCGGAAGTGGTTCAGACATTGCAATCGCTGGCGCTCAAAGACAGTAAAAACCATCGGCAGGCTGGCAGCCGCCCAGTTAAAAGAAAAAGCTGAAACCAGAATGCCAAGCATGGCGGCCAAAACCGGCGGCAAGACGAATTGCAATTCAATGCTGAACTAAGCTGACCATGGAATCTAATGACAGTTCAGGTTGGATTAAAGGCTTTTTACCCTTGAATTCTAGCTTTATCCAAAAATGAGGTGTATGCTCTCCTAATAGCCGGGGGTGTATTCTCCGCCGCTGCCCAAAAGTTCAACAACCCCAAAAGGTCTCATGCGCGTACTGCTTATTTATCCCAAGCGCGATCCGCAATCGAAAGTGCGCACACAATTCAGCCAGGAGCGCATTCACCAACTCTTAAGCTGGCCCTATCCTGTGCGCAGTTACGGGCTGATGTTTAACGGCATCGAGACCTTGGCGGCGCTCACGCCGGATTGGGTTGAACTGGATATCGTCAACGAGAACCTGCGCGACATCGATTTCGACGCCCCAGTGGATCTGGTGGCGATGACCGTAATGGTCACCAATGCCACTCGCGCTTACCAGATCGCGGATCGGTTCCGCAAACGCGGGGTCAAGGTGGTCATGGGCGGCTACCACCCCTATATGATTCCCCAAAATTCACTGGTACACGCCGACGCGATCTGCGTCAGCGAGGCCGAGTATCTTTGGGAAGACATCCTGCGCGATGCGCGCGACGGCAAGCTAAAGCCGATTTACGAGCAAGGCCATAAAACGGAGATGTCCAAGATTCGCCATCTGCCGCGCGTGCGGCGGCGAGACTGGATGCACCACGTATCGCTGACGCTGCAGGCCAGCCGCGGCTGCCCCTTCGACTGCGATTTCTGCTCGATCGTGCAGATGCTGGGCCACGACATGCGGTACAAAACCCCAGAGAACCTCTGCGACGAGCTGGAAGTCATTTATAAAAACGACTGGGTGGGGCGGTACTTCTGGCGGCCGATCTTTTTCGTGGACGATAACATCTTCGGGCATCCGCGCACGTTCAAGGAACTGCTGCGCGGCATCATCAAGCTCAACCGGCGTTACCCGAAATACCATCCCATCTTCGGCTCGCAGATGACGATCAATGTCCACAAGGACAAGGAAGCCCTGCAACTGCTGCAAGAGGCCGGCTTCTACAACATCTTTATCGGGCTGGAGAGCCAGGACCGGGAGACCTTGCGCGCCTATAACAAGCTGCACAACATCGCTTTCAACTACGACGAAGCGGTGTTGAAGATGCGCGAGTACGGCATGGAGGTAATCGGCAGCTTTATCTTCGGCACCGACACCGACACCCCGGCATGTTTCGATTCCGCCTACGAATTTTACGAGCGCATCAACCTGCTCTATCCCTACTTCAACATCCTGACCCCGACGGCGCGGCAGTGGAAACGCTTCATGGAGCAAGGCCGGATCCTGACGGTCAAGGCCAAGCTCTACGATGCCCACCATACCGTCTTCATCCCCATGAAGATGCGCCCCATCGAGTTGCAGCAGGGCTTCATTCGACTAATCCAGCGCACGTTCGATTACGCCAACATCAAAAAACGCATGTTGAACGTGTATGTCGAAAAGCCGCTGCGCGAAGTAAAGCTGCAATTCTCTCCGGCAACGGAGAAGCTGGTTTACCACAAACTCCACTGGACGCTAAAACGGCTGGGCGAGCATGACAGCTTGCGTTTTATGGAAGACATGAAGCCGCACGTCTGGTCGGGGCGGGTGCCGGTAGCATCGTTGCTGCTGCAGATTGACCAGCACGATTTCGCCACCCGGATCGAGCACACCACCAAGGAACATCCCTACAATCTTGACGTTCCCGCCTGGCAGGACCGCATCCAATCGGCGGATGGGGAAGACAGCATCCGCAATGAAGTCATGGCGATGGTGCGCTGACCGCGTTCCATAGCGGCCATTCAATCATGCAGGCTGTCAGCTTTCCGCCTTTAGCCTTCGGCTCGTTGTAAACTCATCCCCGTATGCGGCGCCAAGCGCCAATTATGGAGTCGTGGGACAAACTGCCGGCCGGAGCGAGTTTGACTCTGGCCGGGCGCGGCGACCGCGTCTGGAGCGCGCGCATGATGGCGGCCAGCGAGCCCTGGCTAACACTTGGCCAAGATGCGGCGCGCATTGCCGCCGGCCTACGCCAGCCCGGCCTGGAAGTATGGCTGGCGCGGGAAGCGAACCGGCGCGTGGCACTGCTGGCGCTCGCGCCGCACGGTTTTGCCGGCTCGCCTTATTTGAAAACCCTGGCGGTCGCGCCGGAAGCGCGCGGGCACGGCTGGGGCTCGCGCCTGCTACACTTCGCCGAAACCCGCTTTGCCGGCGAACGCTGGCTGTTTTTGCTGGTTTCTTCCTTCAACACCGGCGCCCAGCGGCTCTATTTCCGCCATGGCTACAAGAAATGCGGCGAGCTGCCCGGCTATCTTATCCCCGGCCAGTCGGAATGGATTCTGTGCCAAGCCCTGAAATAACCGGCCAGCCGGCCGACGCAGCCGCTCCCGCGCCGAGCGCAGGCAGGAGACCGCAGCCTGCCCGGGGTGTATGGCGGGGCGTGGTTTTGCTGCTGGCGCTCGCGACCGCCGGCTATATCGGCCGCGTCGGGCTGAGCGTGATCGCGCCGCAGTTGATGGCGGCTTTTCACTGGACGCCCACCCGCATGGGTTTCGCCTTCAGCGCGTTTCTGATCACCTACACAATTTTTCAGGCACCGGGCGGCTGGCTGGCCGATCGCTGGCCCAGCCGGCGCTTCCTGTTTCTGCTGGCTCTAGGCTGGACGCTGGCAACGGCGGCAACCGCGGGCATCGGGCTGTGGGGCGGCGCCGCGGCCGCCTGGCTGGGGCTGATCGGGCTGCGCATGCTATTGGGCGCGGCCGCCGCTCCCACCTATCCGCTCAGCGCGCGCCTAGTCGCGGACTGGCTTCCACCCGCCCTGCAGGGACGCGGCAACGGCCTCGTATTGGCGTCCATCGGTTTGGGCTCGGCGCTGGCGCCGCCGCTACTCGGCTGGATTGCGGCTCACTACGGCTGGCGTCAGGCGCTAGCCGCCTCAGCCGCGCTGATGCTGATAGCCGCGTTCGCCTGGCGACGCGGCGCGCCGCCGAGGCAGGCGGCCGGCTCACGGCCGGCCGAGCCGGCGCAAAGGCCGCCTGTCCTGGCGTATGCGCGGCGCAGCTTCATTTTGCTTTGCGCCAGTTACTTTCTGCAAAGCTATTTGGGCTACATCTTTGTTTTTTGGTTTTACCTTTATCTCGTCCAGGTACGTAAGCTGCCGCTGGCGCATGCCGCCTGGCTGAGCACGCTTCCCTGGCTTTCGACCCTGCTGGCGATACCGCTGGGCGGCTGGCTTTCCGATGCCGCCGCGCGGGACTGGGGCATGCGCTGGGGCCGGCGCGCCGTGCCGCTGGCGGCGCTGAGCCTGGCTTCGCTGTGCCTCTGGCTGGGCGCACGCGCCGCCAGTCTCGCGCCCGCCGTCGCCGCTCTCACCGCCGCCACCGCGCTGGTAATCGGCACGGAAGCGCCATTTTGGGCGGCGGTCAGCCGGCTCGCCGGCCGGCGCGCCGGCGCCGGCGGAGGGGTCATGAATTTTTGCGGCAACCTCGGCGGCGTGCTCTCGCCCACGCTCACGCCCTGGTTGGCGGCGCGTATCGGCTGGATGCCCGCCCTATCGTTTTCCGCCCTGCTTGGCCTGGCCGCGGCCGCACTCTGGCTGGGAGTACGCCTGGAGGAAGACGGCGCGCTTGTTAGACTAAACGCATGATGAATGACACGCCCATTCGCGTGCGCATTGCGCCTTCGCCCACCGGCGATCCGCACGTGGGCACGGCTTATATCGCCTTGTTGAATTACCTATTCGCGCGCCAGCGGCACGGGCGCTTCATTCTGCGGATCGAAGACACCGACCGCACCCGCTTTGTCGAAACCTCGGAACAGATGATCTTCGAAAGCCTGCGCTGGCTGGGACTGGCCTGGGATGAAGGCCCGGACGTGGGCGGCGGCTATGGCCCTTACCGCCAATCGGAGCGGACCGAACTTTACCGCGCAGCCGTCCTGCGGCTGCAGGAAAGCGGCAAGGCCTACCGCTGCTTTTGCACTCCGGAGCGGCTGGAAGCGATGCGCAAACAGCAGGCGGCGGCCAAACAGCCGCCGCGTTACGACCGCACCTGCCTGCAACTGAGTCCGGCGCAGGTCAGCGAAAACCTCGCGCGGCAGGTTCCTTTTGTGGTGCGCATGGCGGTGCCGCAGCCCGGCGAGACGACGTTTCGCGATGAGTTGCGCGGCGAAATCCGTTTCGACCACGCCAATGTGGACGATCAGGTGCTGCTGAAATCCGACGGCTACCCCACCTACCACCTGGCCAATGTGGTGGATGACCACGCGATGGAGATCAGCGACGTGATCCGGGCGGAGGAATGGATTTCTTCCACCCCCAAGCACGTGCTGCTCTATCAGGCGTTTGGCTGGCCAGCGCCGCGCTTCTGGCACATGCCGCTGCTGCGCAACCCGGATAAATCGAAAATTTCGAAGCGTAAAAATCCGGTTTCCCTGATCTATTACCGCCAGGCCGGCTTCCTGCCCGCGGCGCTGATCAACTTCCTTGGCCTGCTGGGCGGCGGCATGCCGGCGGACCTGGAACAATTCAACCTGGCGGAGATGGCGGAAAAATTCCAATTCGAGCGCATCAGCCTCGGCGGACCGGTTTTCGATCTGGAAAAATTACGCTGGCTGAACGGAGTGTACTTGCGGGCACTGCCGCCGGAGACGCTGCTGGGGGAACTGCGCGAGAACGTTTTTGGAGAAAGCTATTTGCGCCAGATCGTGCCGCTGGTGCAGGAACGGATTGAGACGCTGGCGCAGGCCGCCGACCTGGCGGATTTTTTCTTTCGCGACGAGGTGGCGCCGCCGCCGGAGGTTTACCTGCCCAAAAAACGATCCAAAGAAGAGACCTTGAAAATGAGCAGCGAACTGCTGGCGGGGCTCGAGGCCAGCGACTGGACGCATCCGGCGCTGGAGAAAACCCTACGGGATCTGGCCGAGCAATCCGGCTGGCCGGCCAAGGAGGTGTTCATGCTGTTTCGCGCCATTTTGACCGGCAAGACCGCGTCGCCGCCCTTGCTGGAAAGCGCGCTGGTCTTTGGCAAAGCGCGCACGCTCGACCGCCTGCGGCGTTTTCTGGAGCGCGAAAAGGCAAGAAAATAAGCGGTCACGCTCTTTTCGTTACTAACGGACTAGTGTACAAAATATTGGACAATTTTCATGCTTACCGCGAGCTTAAATTACTGAAAATAAAGCGTTATTCCACGAAAAGGCCGGTTATTCCAAAATTAAGCCCGTTGTCTCAGGCTTGGAATAACGGGAACAGCCTTTAGATTCAAGAACTTGCTCCCGTTATTCCAAATCCACGCACTTGGAATAACGGGAAAAAATCGGGTTATTTCACGCACATAAAGGTTTATTTGATCGAGAGTCGGGTAGAGAGTTCGGCCAGCCGGCGAGCGCCGGGTTCCTGGATGCGCACCAGGTAGTAATACTTGCCTGGCGGCAGGAAGAGTCCAAAGCCAAAGTGGACGCGGCCATCCTTGCCGGGTTCAACCGGCCAGGCATAAAACTGGCGATGCACCACCTGGCCGCTCGCGTTCAGCACGCGGGACATGGCCACCAGTTGGTCATAGCGTTGCCCCTGGCGCTGATGCCAATGCAGGCTTTTCGCCGGCAGGCTGCAGCGGACCGCGATCATCAACTTTCCCTGATAATTGGCCGGGGGATCGACATGAAAACGCAGCGGCAGGCGATGCCAGGGGCGGGCGAAGTAGCCGGGACGGGTTTGCACGCTGACCCCGTGGACCCCCGCGGGCGGAAGGAATTGCAGTGAAATGCGGCGATAGGAGCCATCCAGTTTGCGATCGGCGGGGATATAGGCGGCGTAATAGATGCCGGCCAGATTGCTGGTGGCCTGGCGCAAGCCGGGCTGCCAATGATTGCGGTCCAGATAGGCGCGGCCGCCGGTGAGAGCAGCCATTTGCCGGAGCGCATTGCCGGTAGCGCGGTCGCGGACCATAAGAAAATTCATCGCCGCTATCGCGCCCTGGCCCGGTCCGGCATCTCCGGCGGCGTGGCTTTGGCCCGCGCCGGCATGGCCGAAATTGCCGCCGGTATTGCCGCTCAAGGAATCGGCGCGCAGGCTATGCAAATCGAGCGCATCGACGGTGACATCGTCAGCCTGAGCGGCGGCCGCCAACTCGCGCATTGAAAGCTGATGTTCGAGCTGGCCGGCGTACATCGGCTGGGCATCGAAATAACTGGTATAGGCGCGATAGGCCAGATCGCCGGGATTGAGCAGGAATCCGTGGCCGAGATAGATCACCTGCTTTTCGCCGGGGATAACGCCCAGAAGCGCAATCAAAGCCCGCATATCGTCCAATTCCAACTGGCTCAACTGCTCCTGCTGGCCGCGGAAACTGTGGGCGATCAGGAAACCGCAGCGGTGGGCGGCCTTGAGGCTATCCTGTGGCGCACTGCTGCGCATGATCGCGAAGAGATTGCCGGTGGGAGCGCTGCCGCGCACGCCATCATTCAACTCGGCATTGCCGGTCAGGCAGCGGCAATCGTTCAAATCCTGCAAAAGATTATCCACCGTCTGATGGCGCGAGGGCGAAAGCGGATCGCGGGCCAATTTGTCCAAGGCGGCCCGCAAGGTGGCGGGATCGTCGGTAAAGGTCTGCACCAGCTTCAAGCCATGGCGAAACGCGAAAATAGCAAAGGCGACAGGCTGGGTCGAGGGCTGGGCGAAAAAGTTGCGCAAAGACGAAATCAGATGCGTGCGCTCCAGCGGCGAGAGCGCCATTTCGTCCACCGCCAGGGCGATATAGCGGAGATTGGCGCTGGCGGCAGCCGGCGGCCAGGCGGATCGGGTTTTTAAAGCGGCGGTCAAACCCGAGGCGGCCGGCGAAGCCGAGGCGGGCGCGGGCAGCCAAGCCGGGCGAAAACCGATCAGCTTTTGCCGGTGGCCGTTTTCCCTGATCACGAGTTGGCTTGGCTGGAGGCCGAGGTAAGGCTTGCCGTTGGCGCCGGTGGCGACCAGAGTCAAGTTGACCAGCGGGACTTGCTTGGTAAAATGCGGCGGGCGCTGCGCGACCGCCGGGAAGAAGCCGAGCGCAAAAGCCCAGCCCCAGGCATACATGCATCGGGAAGTTTGCATGCGAGTCCTCACAAACCTCCGGGCAGTTGTTAAGAAAATGCCAGCCCTGCCTACCCGATTACTTCGATGCTAGCAAGGGATAGGGCGAAGTCAAGCGCGCATTGCAGCGGCGGCTTTTTCCAGGCCGGGCAAGTTAGCGCTTGCCGTTGGGCAGCACTTCAATCCGGTATTCTTCGATAACGGGATTAGCCAGCACATCCCGGGCGATGCGTTCCAGCAATTGGCGCGCGTCCGGCTCGGACAGCCCCGGCTCCAAATCGAGTTCAAAGCTTTTTCCCTGGCGCACTGCCGCGATCTGACTGTATCCCAGGCGTTGTAAAGCGGCCTGCACGGTTTTGCCTTGAGGATCGAGCACGCTTTTTTTCAGGCTGACATGCACAAATGCTTTCATAGGGAAGTGGCTGGATTATAACATTGCGGGATGGCGACCACCGCACCTCACGCAACCCCCGCCACGCCACGCAGTCCATGGTGGCCGCAGGCGCTGAGTTGGGGAGGACTCATCGGCCTGTGGGCGGTATTGGGGGCCACCACCTGGGCCACCTGGCCGGACTTGGATGTGGATTGCGGTCGCGACGCTTACATCGCGGCGCGGCTCGCCGGCCAATTACCCGGGGGCGCGGTGATGCTGTATCGCGACGTGCAATATCAATTTGGCCCGCTGGCGCCGTATTGGAATTCGTTTTTATTACGGATATTTGGGCTGCATTTGGATGTTTTTTATATCAGCGGGCTACTGGCGGCGCTAGGCATCGTCTTAGCCAGCTACGGCATCGCGCGTAAACTTTTAACGCCCTGGAACGCCTGGCTGGCCAGCGCCGCCGTGCTGGTCGTATTCGCCTTCCGTGTCTCGCTGTTCAATTACGTTTATCCCTATACTTTTGCCGCTAATTACGGATTGTTGTGGCTGGCTTTGGCGCTATGGATAGGGATCGAGCGGCAACATCCCGGGCCCAAGGCGGAGTGGCAACTGTGGGGGCTTGGAACTCTTACCGGCTTTTGCCTGCTTACCAAGCAGGAATTTGGGATTGCCGCCATCGTGGTGGCGCTCATCACGCTGGCCGCGCCCGGATTCGACCAGCGCGGCATCGCCCGCACCCGGGCCTGGCTGGTTGTGGCGGCGCCCGCAGCGCTATTGTCGTTCGGTGTTTACGGTTATTTTTTGTTGCGCCTGGGCTGGAGGCAATTAGCGGGAGAAAATTTATTACCGCTGTATCTACTCCACAACCAGCGTATTTTTTATCGCCGCCTTTCCGCCGCGCATCCGCACCGCGATTGGTTTATTTTCTGGTGGCGTCAGCGCCAATGGTGGGCGCCGTCGCTGGCCTGGATCGTAGGCATCCACTGGCTCTTACGCGGTCTGGAGCGACTCGCGCGCCGCCCCCTTTCCCGAATCGCGACCCTCCCTTGCCTGCTGCTGTTTCCGCTGTGGCTATGGCAAAAGCAATGGGGGCGCGAGCTGAGCTGGAAAGTATTCGATTTTTATTTTTGGCCGCTCTACCTGCTGTTTTTACTGGGCATTTTGGCCGTGCGTTTACGCCGGCAATGGACTGAAAAAGAACGCATGCTGATTTTGCCGCTGGCCGCCGGCGGCGTATTGCTGACGCGCACCCTGGGCAACCCCAATCTTACCGGCTATGCCAATCTCTTATGCTGGCCTTTCATACCGGTATGGATCTATTTCGTCTGGGAAGCGCTACCCCTAGTCCTGACCGGGAGTTTCAAACCCACCAACAAGCCCACTCTCCAGACTACGCGGCCAGATACAGCCCCAAGCGAAATTCCGGACAATGATTTGCACACCAGGAAGCGACCCCAGGCGAATCGAACCGTAGCCACCGCGGGAGTGGCCGTGTCGGCGCTATTGGCGCTGACGCTCGCCGGCTATGCCTGGCAAGATCTGCAAGCGGCGCGCAACCGGAATTTCCCGGTACAATCGCCGGCGGGGGAAATTCGCGCCGGCGCCGCCCGCGGCCAGGTGTGGCGACAGACCCTCAAGGCGCTCCAGCGGCATCCAGGCCGGCGGCTGCTGTCCATTCCCGAGAGCGCGTTTTTATATGTGATGACGAATCGAGTCTCGCCCCTGCCTTACGATCACCTGATCCCCGGCTATATCAGCGGACCGCGGCACGAGCATCAAGCATTAGCCATGCTGCGCCGGTCGCGCCCACAAACGATTGTGATTTTCAAGCGCACCTTTCCCGAATATTTTCCCGCCGGGCAGAAAGACACCCGCTTTGGCCATGCTTTTGATCGCCGCGTGCTGGCCTGGATTGAACAACATTACCGGCAAACTCATTATTACGGCAACGCCGTTTATGGGGCGCGCATTTATCGGATTCAACCTTCATACGCGATAAAAACTCACTGGCATAAACTACGCCTGCCCTGGGAATAGCGGCTCGGCCGCTTTTATTTTTAGGCGCTGACGCTTTCGCAAAGGTCCGGCCGCAGCCGGACGCAGGGCGAATACTCATGGCTGCCGGGCATGGCCAGGCGCAATTTTCGCAGAATTGCCAAGGACGATAACTGCTGTTCGACTCGGCCGTTAACGCTTCTAGTAACGGCCGTTGCGGTGAAGGCGAAACGGCTGGGGCTGGCAGGAACGGTTCAATAGCCGCGAGGCCGATGCCCGATTCAAGGGTGGAGGGCGGCGCCGAGGCAGCCAGACGGTGATGCCGCCGGCGGCACAAAGTAAACGATAGTTTTCTCGAATTGCAATAATTTCCGCGCGGCTGTAATAAGGGATGCCCCGATAGGCCGGCAACGCCCCTCCCGCATCGCCCAGAAACAGCTCGTTATAGGTTTTATGATCGAGGCGCGCGAGAATCGGCGCGGAAGAAAAATGGCCGGTCAACTCAAGGACGCGCGCCAGGTAAGGATCGAGCAGTTCAGGACGGCGGCTGTGCACGGCGAGGAAATCGTCGCTGGAAAACACGCGCATCCGGCGCAGCGGGCGCAAATCGCCATAGTTATGAGCGGGCACCACCAGGAAGCGATAAGGCGGCAGCTGATAGTTCCAGAAATAAAACAGCAAGAGCGCGAGCGTCAAGGCTTGCGAGAGGGGGCTAATTTTACGCCAGTGGAATTGCAGGCAATCGAGCGCGAGGGGCAAGAGCAGCGCGCTGGCGGTCCAGCCTTCGAACAAATAATTCACCGCGGCGCCGGCCTGCATGATGGGGATGACCGGCAAGGTCCAAGCCAGAAGAAAATAGAGGCGCGGCAGCGCCCATTCGGGCCGACGCCGCGAGCAGCAGAAGCCCAGCCAGCCCAGCAGGAACAACAAAGTGTTGGCGGGCGAGGTTACACTAGCGAAAAACATGTGCCAACCCGCGCCCGGCTGCATGACGGAATGCCGCAACAGCAGCATGGCCTTTAGCATCGACTCGCCATGAAGCAGCGGCCAGGCGAAGCCGAGCGCGGCCGTCAAGACACCGGCGGCAACAAAAATGCCCGCATCACGCCCGCGGCGCCGGAACAGCAGGCTAAGCAGCACAGCCAAAGGAGCGGTAATAAACGATTGTTTGAGCAGCCAGGCGGCGGCGCAAGCCACGCCGGCGGCGGCCAGCCGGCGACGCGAAGCCGGCGGCGGCCAGGCCGCAAGCAACAAGCCCGCGATGGTGAGCAACAAGGCCGGCAGGTCAGGACGCGCGCTGGCAATCCACAGAGAAAAATCCGCAGTCGCCGCCAAGGCCGCGACCGCGGCCACCGCAGGCAGCCAGCCGAGGGCGCGGCCGCGCCGGAGATAAATAAAAATCAAGGCCAACAGCCCTATAAAACCGCCATACGCAGCAGCGCGGGCGGCAACCAATAAGGGGAAAAAGCCGGCGTGAAATTGACGCGCCGCCGCGGCCAAGAGCAAATAAAAGCCAGGCCCATAAATGGCGGGGGTAAAGGGGGGCGAGTGAAAATGCGGCAAAATGCGGCCGGTTTGCGCCGTCCAAAGCGCAAGTTGAATATCCGTGCTTTCCGGATAAGTGACATCTTGCCGCAAAGTCAGCAGGCGAGCATTGGCGGTGAGCAGGCGCACCCCGCCGTAGCCAAATACCAGCGCCAGCAGCAGGACGACCACCGGCCACTTCGCCACCCGACTGGTAAAAGTTTCTACAGGTTTAAGCGCGACCGCGGGTGATGATTGCATTATGCATGCCGGGAGCGGAAATATTTCCCATCATAATGCCATGACCAAACCGATGCGGCGGCTCGGCCGCTTTTACTTTTCCATTAACGCCGATGGGCAAGCCCCGCGGTAATATGGCGTAAATGACCGGCATGCTATCCATTGTTCTGCCGATATTCAATGAAGCCGAGTTGCTACCATCGCTTTATGAGCGACTGCGGGCGGCGGTGGATCGGACCGGCATGAGCTGCGAGCTGATCTTCGTGGACGATGGCAGCCGGGACGACAGTCTCGATCAACTGCGGAGACTGCAGAACCAAGACCGGCGGATCGTGATGGTGGAGCTTTCGCGGAACTGGGGACACCAGGCGGCGTTGAGCGCCGGATTGGGGATCGCCCGCGGGGAAGCCGTCGTACTGATGGATGCCGATTTGCAGGACCCGCCGGAACTGATTCCCGAACTGATCGCGGCCTGGCAAGAGGGCGCGCAGGTGGTCGTGGCGGAGCGCCGAAGCCGCGCCGAACGCGGGCCCCGGCGCTGGCTAACGGCGGCGTTTTACCGTCTCTTCGCCTATCTTTCGGATTACCCCTTGCCGGACCGGGGCGGCATTTTTTGCCTGCTCGACCGCGCGGCGGCGGCAGAGTTGCGCCGGATGAGCGAAGTCAACCGCTATTTGCCCGGCCTGCGCGCCTGGATCGGGTTTCGCACCACGACGGTTGCTTACGATCGCGCCGAACGGGCGCAGGGCCGTTCGCACCAAAGTTTATTGCGCCTGCTGCGTTACGGCTTCGACGCGGTGTTCAGCTTCAGCTATAAACCCATGCGGCTCAGCATTCTATTAGGGCTGGGCATCGCCGGATTTGCGCTGGCCGGGGCGCTGGTGATCGTGATTGAAAGGTTCCGCGGCGTCGGGCTATTCAATCAGCCGGTGGTCGTGGGTTATACCAGCACGATTTTCGCGGTGCTGTTTCTGGGAGGCGTGCAACTGATCTCGCTGGGATTGATCGGCGAATACATTGGGCGCATCTACGATGAAGTCAAATCGCGGCCGCTCTACATCATCCAACGAATGCACCGCGCGGAGCCGGCCTATGCGGAAACCCGGCCGGACAACCCGGCCGCGGCGCAGCCATGAATCCGGCCGAATACGAGCGCCTGGAGCGAATTGACCGGCAGCATTGGTTTTATTGCGGCAAACGGGCGATCGTGCGGCACTGGTTGCAGCGCTTTGTCCGCCTGAATGCCGGCGACCTGCTGGTGGATGCCGGCGCGGGCACCGGCGCCTGGCTGGAGGAGATGGCGCCGGTCTGCCGCGTGCTTGGCCTCGACGATCATGTGGAAAGCCTACGGCTGGCGCGACCACGGGCGCACGGGGGGCTGGGATTACTGCAGGCGCGGGTGGATCAACTGCCGCTGGCCACCGGCTGCGCCCGAGCCGCCACCGCGCTGGACGTGCTGGAACATCTGGCCGATGACGGCGCCGCCCTGCGCGAGTTGCTGCGCATTTTGCGCCCCGATGGGGTGCTGGCGCTCACGGTGCCGGCACTGAGCTGGCTGTGGAGCGATTGGGACGTGGCGCTACACCATTACCGGCGCTATAGCCGGAAATCGCTACTGCGCCTGCTGCAGGACGCGGGAGGCGAAGTGCTGCTCTGCCGCGCGTTCAACTTTGCCGCCCTCCCGGCGATAGCCATCGCGCGCGGCTGGCGCCACCTGTTTCCAGGGCAATCGAAGGGATTGCGGCTGGAAGACCGGCTGCCGCCGGAGTGGGTAAACCGCAGCCTTTATACTCTGCTCGTCAGCCCCGCCTGTTGGTCCCGTTTCGATCCGGTTTGGGGAGTTTCGCTGCTGGCGCTAGTGCGGCCGGCCACGCGGCTCGGCCGCTTTTACTTTTAGGCGCTGACGCTTTCGCAAAGGTCCGGCCGAAACCGAACACATGGCGAATACTCATGGATGCCGGGCATTGCCGGACGCAATTCCTGCGGAATTGCCGGCTTGCTTGATGCAATTCCTGCGGAATTGCTTGGTATCGTCGTTCATAGGCGCGGTACCAAACAGGAACCCCGCGCTTCGGCCTGCGATTTCGGACGAAACTACTGCCCGACTCGACCGTTAACGCTTAGCGTACACCAGACATCTCCGCCTAGAGTCCAGCACCTTTGCCCGCCAGTTGGCGATAAAGTTCAAGGGTCTGGGCGGCGATGGCACGCCAGCTAAAGCGCTCTTCCACCCGCCGGCGGCCGGCTTCACCCATGCGTTTCACCAAGCCGGGTTGCTGCAGCAACGCGGCGCAGCGCGCGGCCAGATCGCGCGCAAAGCGGTCGGGATCGGCGGGCATGCCGGTGGCCGGATCGGCCGCGAACGGCACCAGATAGCCGGTTTCACCGTCCACAACCACTTCCTTTATGCCGCCGGTGGCGCTGGCGACCACGGCGGTATGACAGGCCATCGCTTCCAGATTAATAATGCCGAAGGGTTCATAGACGGAAGGGCAGCAGAAGACGGTGGCATGGGTGTAAAGCTGAATCACTTCGGGCTTGCTCACCATTTTTTCGATCCAGATGACGCGCGGATGACCGGGCCGCACCGCTTCGACCTTGGAGCGCATTTCAGCGGCGATTTCGGGGGTATCCGGCGCGCCGGCACAGAGCACGACCTGGGTCTCGGCGGGCAGATAACGGATCGCATCCACCAGATGCGTGACGCCCTTCTGGCGGGTGATGCGGCCGACAAAAAGAATGTACGGGCGCTTGGAATCGACGCCATAGGCGGCCAGGGCGGAGGTGTCCGTGACCGGGCGATACTCGTCCAGATCAATCCCGTTATAGATGACGTGCACGCGTTCGGGGCGAATGGCGGGATAAACGCGCAGGATGTCGGCGCGGGTTTCGTTGGAGACCGCAATCACGGCTTCGGCTGCTTCGATGGCGGTTCGCTCCATCCAGGAACTCATGACGTACCCGCTGCCCAGTTGCTCGGCTTTCCAGGCGCGCAAGGGCTCGAGGCTATGGGTGGTCAGCACTTGAGGCACGCCGTAGAGTTTCTTGGCCCAGAAACCGGCCATAGCGGCATACCAGGTGTGGGTATGGACTACATCCACACCTTCGAGTTTGCGAATGGAGGCCAGATTGACGCTCAAGGCTTCGAGCGCAGCGCGAAACTTGCCGGCCGAATCCTCCAATTCAGGCCAGGGTTCATGGCCGGAAACGACCAGGCGTCTCGAGCGCGTGTCCTGATCGCCGAAGCAATGCACTTCGACATCAATGATTTTTGCCAGCTCGCGCGAGAGATAATCCACATGCACACCCGCGCCGCCATAGATATAGGGGGGATATTCGCGCGTAAACAGGGCAACTTTCACGATCGAAATGCTCCTTGCAGAAAGGGAATGGAAGTTCCAGCAGCGGGAACGCAGCGGCAGTTATTTCAGAGTAGCATGGGGCGGGCGCGGCCGGGTTCGCGGCACGGCCGCTTTTACTTTTAGGCGCTGACGCTCTCGCAAGGGTCCGGCCGAAACCGGACGCATTGCGAATACTCATGGCGGCTGAAAGTTTATTGTCGTTCATAGGCGCGGGACCTAATAGGAACCCCGCGCTTCGGCCTGCGATTTCGGACGAAAACTTCTGTCCGACTCGGCCGTCAACGCTTCCGGCGCAAAGAGCGCGACATCCACGCCGGTGAAGTGGTAGCCGGCGCGAAAGCGCAACCCGGGCGGCCAGCCGGCATGGCGCAGGCATTTCATGGTGACGCGATTGAGCTGAAAATGCGGAAAAAACGCCAACCCCACCAACCATAGCCGGCGGCGGCGCACCCCGGCCAGGGCGCGCCACAGGGCGACAATGCCGCCATAGCGGGCGGCAAGCTTGCCATGGCGCAGGGTTAAGAGGCGATAAGCATTGGCGCTCCGGGGATAAACGAGGCGCGGAGACCGAGGCCACCGCCGCAGGTAATGTTCCAGCGGCAAGGCGCAATAGCCGCCATAAACGATTAAGCGGTCGCCGGGGCGGGCCCGATGGGCGATGCAGGCGGCGGCGGCGCGCCAATCCTGCAGCGGGGCGCGATAAAGGCGGGGCAGCAAACTGAGCGAGAGCGCGCCGAGGGCAGCAACCGCCGCCCAGCGGAATTTGCCGCGCAATTCCCGCAGGCCGATGGCGGCCAGCAGAGGGACGGGGGGCAAGGCCACGAGCAAAAAACGATTGACCAGCGCCCGCTGCCAGAGGCTAATGAGCAGGCAGAGCAGGATCGGCACCAGCAGCCATACGACGAACAGCATCACCAGGCGGCGCCGCGCCGGTTGGGAAATTCCGACCAGATTCCCGGCGGCTGAGAACTTTTTCGCGCCCAGGGCGGCTCGGCCGCTTTTACTTTTAGGCGCTGACGCTTTCGCAAAGATCCGGCCGAAGCCGGACACATGGCGAATACTCAAGGAGAGCGCGGCTGGACGCCACACCGCCAACAGACACAACCCATACACTGCCAGCGCCAAGGGCCAAAATTGCCATTCCGAACGATCCAGCGCGCCGGCAAAGTTACCCAGAATTTTTCCCAAAATGTGGAACGCGAAGGGCGGCACCCAAAAAAGCTGGCCATCGTTACGCCACAAGACAAAACACGCCAGCGGGCTGATGCCGGCCAGGATGACGGCGCCATGCGCGGCGGCTTTTTTCCAGACGCGGCGGCCAGGCCGAAGCCATAGCAGCCACACTCCTTCCGCAGCCAGCACCAGCACGGCAAAGAAATGCGCATACACCGCCGCGATCGCGGCCAAGTCGAAAGCCAGCCACGGCGCCAGCCGGCGGTTTTCAATGGCCCGCATGAAAAACAGCGTGGAGAGCATTCCCAGCAGCATGGCCAGCGAATAAGCGCGGGCGTCCTGGGAATAGGCGATGGCGAAGGGATTGAGGGCCAGCAGCAAGGCACCCAGGATGGCGGTTTCGCGGCTGAAGCCCCGCCTTAACAGCGCATAGCCCACCACCACGGCCAGCGCACCAAAAAGCGCCGAAGGCAGGCGGAGCCAGGCGGCGCCATGCCCCCACCGCAGCCATCCGCGCATCAGCAGATAATACAAACCCATATTGGCTTCATGCCGGCTCAACAAGAGCCAGAAATGACGCCAGGAAAGCCGGGCGATGCCTTCCGTGGCGGCCTCATCCAGCCACAGGCTCCTGGCACCGAGCGCCATGACCCGTGGCAACAGCGCCAGCGCGAAAAGACAAAATACGATTGCGGTTTCCCGGCGCGAGCGGGAATGCAGCCGCAGTTGTTTTTCGGTTTCAGCTTGCGGCGGATACGCAAGCGGGCGGGATAGGCTAGCCATTACGAAAATAAAAATGAGGAAACTTGTTTTTAGATTGGACTGAAATTAAAGCCGGACGGTTGGCAAAGCAGCAAATTTTGATGAAAGCGAAAATTCAACGGCAAATATCAAACCCAACGCTCCGCGAGGAATTTGAGGAATGCAAAAAACACGCGATTGAGGAATACTGATTCCTAATGCCGACTGGCAAGCGAATCAACAATGCCCCGGGGAGGCGATCTCGAACCCTGCACAGGGAGGCCTTAAAACGTTTTCCCGGGGGCGTCAATTCGCCGGTGCGCGCATTTCGAGCGGTAGGCGGCGAACCAGTCTGGATCGAGCGCGGCTCCCAAGCGGAACTGGTGGACGTGGACGGGAGGCGTTATATCGATTACGTGCTCTCCTGGGGAGCGCTGATCCTGGGCCATGCCGAAAAAAAGGTAGTGGAAGCGGTACGCAAAGCCGCCCAGGGAGGCTTGGGCTTCGGCGCCAATCATCGCCTGGAACTGGAATTGGCGCGCCAGATACAACGGGTTTACCCCGGAATAGAGCGCATGCGGCTGGTCAATTCCGGCACGGAAGCGGTGATGTCGGCGGTACGGCTGGCGCGCGCATTTACCGGCCGGGAAATTGTCATTAAATTTGCCGGCGGTTATCACGGCCACGCCGACCTGCTGCTGGCCGAAGCCGGGTCCGGGGTGGCGACCTGCGGATTACCGGGGTCGGCCGGCGTGCCGCCGGCGGTAGTAGCCAGCACCCTTACGGCAACGTATAACGATCTAGCGTCGGTTGAAGCCGTCATCACTCACGCTCCGGCACCCGCCGCGGCGATTATTGTCGAACCGGTAGCGGGCAATATGGGATGCGTTCCGCCCGAACCGGGATTTCTGGAAGGCTTGCGCCAACTCGCCACACGGCACGGAGCGCTGCTGATCTTCGACGAGGTCATGACCGGGTTCCGCATAGCGCGCGGCGGCGGGGTTGAACGCTATGGGATTACTCCGGACCTGATTACCTTGGGCAAGATAATGGGAGGCGGCTTGCCGGCAGCCGCCTACGGAGGGCGCGCCGAGATCTTAGGCATGGTGGCACCGGAAGGGCCGGTCTATCAGGCGGGAACACTGGCCGGCAACCCCATCGCCATGGCCGCGGGCGCGGCGACTCTGGAACGGCTGCGCGAAGACAGGCAATTTTATAGCCGGCTCGATCGAATGACCCGCCAACTGGCCAAAGGTTTAAAAGACGCGGCCGCGGCCGCCGGCGCCACCTGCCAGGTCCAATCCGCTTGCGGAATGCTGACGGTGTTTTTCCAGTCCCGGCCGGTGAAAAACTATGAGGATGCGAAAAGCAGCGATACCGGCCAATTTGCACGTTTTCACGCCGCCCTGCTGCGCGAGGGCGTTTATTGGCCACCGTCGCAGTTTGAAGCCGCATTCCTCAGTTCCGCCCATGGCGAACGCGAACTGAAAAAAACCCTGGCCGCCGCCGCCGCGGCCTTTGCCGCCGCCAGACCGCCGGGAGACAAAAAAATGACCCGGTCCAAGTCCCAGCATCGCCGACGGAAGGCACAACCATGAAAACATGGCGCACCCCCCTGGGGTTAGGCCTGGCGGCGCTTTTGTTGATGCCGATTCCATGGTTTAAAAGAACGGAACGCAGCCGGAGCTGGGGCGGAATATCCCGCGTGGTGGTCGGCCGTTTTCTGGCCAGACCAGTCAACGCCCCCGACTTATTCCATGTGGACTTTAAAAATTTTCTTTATCGCATTTATCCAACCCCGCCGGCCGACACGGGGATGTCGCATAAGCCGCTGATCGCGACCCCGCTGGCGCTGCCGGTGGTGAACGGAAATTATTCGCAGCGCGTTGACGGGACGCCGATTGAGTTTCAGATCTACCATCTGCAAGGCGTTTTGGCGCCGCGGGCCCCGGGCGGGAAGGCCGTCCTGACGTTTGGGATTCTTTTCAGCGGCCGCCGCTCGCGCACCTGCGCCGGCGTCGTGCAGGAATACGCGTGGCAACAGGGCAAGCTGGCGCTGCTGAACCAAATCACCTACAACTGCCGCGGCGGCGGCAGCGCCGAATTTCTAGCGACGCGGCAGCGGCTGCGCATCAACTCGGCCCACTACGCCATGGGCGACCGGCTCTGCTGCCCTTCGCTGAACGATCGCGTCGATTTTGTGCTGGACGGGTTGGATGCGCACGCAACCCATATCCGATTGGCGCAGTAAGCGGAGCGGCCTCATGCAAAGGTTCAGCCGATCAACACGCAACATAATCGTCATTCTGGCAGGGCTCGGATGGAGCGGCATCGCGTGCGCCGCCCAGACGCCGGCCGCCCCGCAACCGAACTCGCTGCGGCAACTGCTCTGGCAAAAAACCGTTCGGCGGAGTTTCAAGGATGCGCGCCGGTTCGATGGCGTGATGGGGATTGGCGTTCGCGACCTGACCAGCGGCCAATCGTGGTATTGCCATGGCCGCCAGGTGTTTCCCACCGCCAGCACGATCAAGACGACCCTATTATTCGAGCTGCTGCACCTGGCCGATCAACACCGTCTGAATTTGAACACCCCGGTGCGCATCCGCCATGCGGCCACCGTGGGCGGTTCCGGGCTGCTGCACAACCTGGGCGACGGCACCACCACCATGTCGCTGGGCGATCTGGCGGTGGCGATGATGCAGTTGAGCGATAATTCCGCGACCAATCTGCTGATCGGGCGGATCGGGATGCAGCGCGTCAACAACGAAATGCGCGCCCTGGGACTGCGGCACACGGCATTGCGGCGCGAAATGATGGATAGCGCGGCGGCCCGCGCCGGGCGCGAAAATGTGGCGACCCCGCGCGATATCGTTCGCCTGCTGCGGACGGTGTTTCAAGGCCATGCGCTGAGGCCGGCATCGCGACAACTCTATTTGGATTGGATGGAGCTTGCCAGCCAGCAATCGGGCACGCCGCTGAGCCGGGGGGTGAAAGCCGGCGTCCCCGTCGCCGATAAACCCGGCGTGCTGGAGCACGTGCGCTGCGATTGCGGGCTGGTGTTATTGCCGCGACGTCCGTATGCGCTATGCGTTTTTACGACTTTCGATGCCAGCGGCAAGCTCGGAGAGCAGGCGATTACCCGTGAATCTCATCTCTGGTACGAGTACTTTGCCCGGATTGCCACCAGCTCGAGATACGGCCGGGCTATGTACCGCTCAACGAGCGCGCCCTAAGCCGCCGCCGCCGCGTCCGACCCGGCGGCTGTTAACGCTTGCGGCTAGCCAGCGGTGGCGGAGAGCATTTCCGCCCATTCCAGATCGGCAGGGTTGGTAATTTTTAAATTACGCGGCGAACCCGGAATCACATAGACCGGCTCACCTAAATGCTCAATCAGGGCCGATTCATCGGTGCCGTAGAAGCCTTCGGCGCGGGCTTTATCGAAGGCGCGACGCAATAGCTCATAGCGAAAAGCTTGCGGGGTCTGAGCGAGCACAATGCGTTCGCGCGGCAAGGTGGCGGTGACACAAGTGGTATCGTTGGAAGCGCGTTCCACCTGTTTAATGGTGTCAATGGCGGGAATCGCGGCAATAGCGGCACCCCAGCGGTCCGCCGCTTGCAGGACGCGACCGACCAGGCCGGTTTCCAGAAACGGGCGCACGGCGTCATGCACGACAATGAGGCCGATACCGTCGGGAATGCGCTCGAAGGCCCGCCAAACCGAATCCTGGCGCGTTTCTCCGCCTTCCAGCACGGTAATGGGCAAGCGCCAAGTTTGCGCCTGCAGCCGGCGTTCGACCTGCTGGCGATCTTCGGGGCGCACGGGCAAGTAGATGCCGCCGTGCAGTTCAGGACACGCATCAAGGCGGCGCAAGGCATGAATGAACACCGGCACCCCCTGGAGTTCGAGCAACTGCTTGCGGGCGGACCCGGAGGTGGTCGAGCCCATGCGGGTGCTGAGCCCGGCGGCGGGGACTATGGCGGCGGCACGCATAGGCTTTATTGGGATCCCGACCAGGTCTGGGCCTCCGAGAGCGAAACGCCACGCCCGGCGCCGCGCTCTTCCAGGCGGCCGAAGATCATCTTACCCGCGGTGGTTTGCAGCACGGAAGTCACCACGACATCCACATTGTGCGAGAGCAGCCGCCGGGCATGGTCCACGACCACCATGGTGCCGTCGTCAAGATAGCCGATGCCCTGATGAGCTTCCTTGCCTTCCTTGAGAATATACACCCGCAAGCTTTCCCCCGGCAGGACGGCGGGCTTGACGGCATTGGCGACTTCGTTGATATTCAAGACCTCCACTTGCTGCACCTTGGCCAACTTATTCAGGTTGAAGTCGTTGGTCACGATCTTGCAGCCATACTGGAGCGCCAGCGCAATCAATTTATGATCCACCTGCGGAATTTGCGGCAGATCCTCGTTGAGGACCTGGAGATCAATGCCGGGCAATTTTTGCAGGTGCTGCAGCACATCGAGGCCGCGGCGGCCGCGAGCGCGTTTTGTGCCGTCGCTGGAATCAGCCACCGCCTGAAGTTCATGGAGCACAAACTGCGGCACCAGGAAGGGACCTTCCACGAAGCCCGTTTCCATCAAATTGGCGATGCGGCCGTCAATAATGACGCTGGTGTCGAGCAATTTCATGCGCCGGCGGGATTCCGAGCCGGAGAGCGCGCGGATGGCGGAAAGGTCCAGTAAATCGCCTTTGTCCGCGCCCAACACCAAGCCCACATACGTCATTACCAGCATGGCCGTAAAGCTGAAGAAAGCCGCCAGGCGGTAGGGTAAGCCGATGCGCCAAACCACAAGCGAGATCAAAAACGCGCCCAGAATGCCCAGCAGCGAACCGGCGGCGGCGCCGATCAGGCGTTTCAGACTGGCGCGGCGCAAGCGGTGTTCCAATAAAATGACCAGCGCGCCGACCGCAGCGCCGACCCCGAGCACGCCGACTATACCCAAACGGCCAAAGTTGAACGGCTGAATCAACCAGACGCCAAGAATGGAGACGAGGAATAAGGAAACACGAAGCATTAATAAATCGTTCATTTTAATCGATCCGCTTCGCCGGCGAATGAAATGCGGTATTGGCCATCCAGCAAATACCGGAGGCGGCACCCCGGAGCTGGCCCGAGAAGCAGGCGATATTATCCTAACATTACCGGGGGGCGGGCCGGCCGCTTTTACTTTTAGGCGCTGACGCTTGCGCAAAGGTCCGGCCGAAACCGGATGCATTGCGAAAACTCATGGAGGTTTAGGGAGTCGTTTCAGAATCCAGCGGACGCGGCTGTAAAGGCTCATCATCGCTGCGAAAACAGGTGGCCAGGTGATGCACCAGGAAACGCACGGCGGCGCGGGCATCTTCGGCGGGATCATCTTTTAAGTGGAAAATTGCATTCGCGATTGTTTGCTGACCATGCACATAGCTATCCCGCTGAAAACGCCGGCGGTCGCCCCGCTGGCGAGGAGAATGCATGAGGATCACTTCAGCCATCGCTCAATAATAGATGATTTTCCAGGCGGGTCAGGTTGTTCCGCGCCGCGATGAAAAGCGGCGGCACATGGGATACATTTCAGGAATGAACTCCAAGCGGCCACGCATTTTAGCCTTGGATATCGGCCGGCGCCGGATTGGGCGCGCGGTGAGCGATCCGCTAGGCATCAGCGCGCAAGGATTGCCCACGCTCGCGCGCCGCAATCTGGCGGCTGACCTGGCGGCGCTTGGCGCCGACGCCCGCCAACATGAGATTGGATTATGGCTGCTCGGCCTACCGCTTTTGCCCAGTGGAGATGCGGGCTCGCAGGCGGCGGCCATTCGCGAATTTGGAACAAAACTGGCGAACGCAACCTCGCTGCCGGTGGAATATTGGGATGAACGCTTCACCACCGTGATGGCGGAACAAGTGCTGCGAGAAGCCGGGAGCAGCCAACAAAAGCGCAGGCAAGCGGTGGACCGGCTGGCGGCCGTATTGATCTTGCAAAGTTACCTTGATCGTCGCGAGTGACGCCCGATCGGCGGCAGATTCCAATGACAGAAGTTTTTATCCTCAGCGCAGTGCGGACGCCGATCGGGCGATTTGGAGGCAGCCTGGCTGGCTATTCCGCCGCCGAATTGGGCGCCCAAGCGGCGCACGCCGCCTGGAAGCGGGCGGGCGTAGCGGCGGAAGCCATTGAGTTATGCATTTTCGGAAACGCCCGGCAGGCGGGCGGCGGACCCAATCCCGCCCGACAGATCGTACGGTTGGCCGGCCTGCCGGATGAAGTCCCCGGCTACACCATCAATCAAGCTTGCGCTTCAGGTTTAAAGGCGGTCGAGGCCGCCGCCCTGGAAATTCGCCTGGGGCGCGCCGCATGCATCGTGGCCGGGGGAACCGAAGCCATGAGCCGCATACCGTATTTAGCGCCGCGAGCGCGCTGGGGACAGCGGATGGGCCATACCCCGATGGTCGATGCCATGTATCAGGACGGCTATCATTGCCCGCTGTGCGATTTGCTGATGGGCGAGACGGCGGAACTGCTGGCCGGAGCCTATGGCATTTCGCGGCGCGAGCAGGATGAGTTCGCTCTGGCTTCACATCAAAAAGCGGCGCAGGCGGCCGCCGCGGGATTAGGCGACGAACTGATCGCGGTGGAAGGCAGCGCCGGCAAGCTGAAGGTTGACGAACACGTTCGCCCGAAGGCCCGCCTGGAAGATTTCGAAGGGCTGGAGCCGGCTTTTAAGCCAGCCGGCAGCATCACGGCGGGCAACGCCTCCGGCATCACCGATGGGGCCGCGGCGCTGGTGCTGGCGTCGGGGGATTTCCGCCAGCGGCACGCATTGCCGGTCATGGGGCGCTGGCTGGAGAGCGCGACCGCCGCGCTCGCTCCGGAGCGCATGGGTTTAGGCCCGGCGCCGGCGATTGCGCGGCTGTTACGGCATTTCGACGGAGAGGGCGCCCGACTCGATCATTTTGACAGCATAGAAATCAACGAAGCCTTCGCCGCGCAAGTTCTGGCTTGCTTGCGAGAGCCGGAGTTGAGCGGCCTGCCCCGAGAACGCTTGAACCCGGGGGGAGGCGCGATCGCGCTGGGGCACCCGACCGGATGCAGCGGAGCGCGCATTCTGGTGACGCTACTGCACACGTTACGGCGGCGAGGAGGCGGGCGCGGGCTGGCGGCCTTGTGCGCCGCCGGAGGCATGGGGATGGCGGCGGCGGTCGAAGTCCGGTAAGCCAAGCGGCTCGGCCGCTTTTACTTTTAGGCGCTGACGCTTTCGCAAAGGTCCGGCCGAAACCGGACACCTTGCGACGGCTCCAGGTAGCGGCGGTTGGCAAGCGAGCCGCGCGACACTAAACTGAAACATGGCCCGATGTGCGGCGCCAGCGCTCTCATGACCCCAAATGCCATTTCCTCATCGCCGCTGGCTTTGATTTCGGTCAGCGATAAAACCGGCCTGATTGACTTCGCCCGAAAGCTGACCGCTTATGGTTTTGCCCTGCTTTCCACCGGCGGCACGGCGCGGGCGCTGCGCGATGCCGGACTGGGCGTAGAAGATGTCGCTGAGTTCACCGGCTTTCCCGAAATGCTCGATGGCAGGGTCAAGACCCTGCACCCAAAGATACACGCGGGCTTGCTGGCGCGCCGCGATGATCCGGACCACCAGCGGCAAATGGAGCGGCATGGGCTGCGGGCTATCGATCTGCTGGTGGTCAATTTATATCCCTTCGAGGCGACCGCGGCGCGCCCGGGGGCCAGCTTCGAAGAGTTGATCGAAAATATCGACATTGGGGGGCCGACCCTGGTCCGCGCGGCGGCAAAAAATTTTACCGGGGTCGGCGTGATCACTTCCCCCAGCGACTACGAGGAAGTGGCGCGCGAACTGGAATCCACGCGGCAACTCAGCCTGGCGACACGCTGGGAACTGGCGCGGCGCAGCTTCGATCGCATTGCCGCTTATGACGCCGCGATTGCCGCCACGCTGGCGCGAGTCCAATTGCAGGGAGAGGTCTGGCATTACACGCCCGCCGGCAGGGAGGGGGAGTTTCCGGAGAGCCTGGCCTTGCGCTATCGCAAACTGTCCAGCCTGCGTTATGGCGAAAACCCGCATCAGCGCGCCGCACTCTATGGCGACCCGCAAGATCCCAGCGGGCTGGTGTGGGGACGCTGCCTGCAAGGCAAGGAGCTTTCCTACAACAACTGGGTGGATCTGGACGCTTGCTGGGCTTTAGCGGGCGAGTTCGAGGCCCCGGCGGCGGCGATTATCAAACACACCAATCCCGCCGGATGCGCGACCGCTGATACGCTGGAGGAAGCCTGGCGACGCGCGCTGGCTTGCGACCCCGTATCCGCCTTTGGCAGCGTGGTGGGGATCAATCGCAAGCTGGATGCCGACACCGCCAGAGAAATTTCGAAATTGTTTGTAGAATGCATAGCCGCGCCGGGCTACGATGCCGAAGCGCTGCACATTTTGAGCGCGAAAAAACAATTGCGCCTGGTCGAAGTACCGGCGCCGGCGCCATCGCGGCCGGCCACCGCCGCCTGGCGGTTGAAAACGGTGCCGGGCGGAGTGCTGGCGCAAGACGACGATCGCGCAAGCCTCGATCCGGCCCAATTAAAAGTGGTTACGAAGCGCGCCCCCACAGCGGAAGAAATGGCCAGCCTGGAGTTTGGCTGGAAAGTCGCCAAGCACGTAAAAAGCAATGCGATCGTGTTGACGCGCGGCACGCAGACCGTCGGAGTGGGCGCCGGACAAATGAGCCGGGTGGATTCGGTGCGCCTGGCGGTGATGAAGGCGCAATCGCCGGTCCAAGGCACCGTGCTGGCCAGCGACGCCTTTTTCCCGTTTCCCGATGGCGTGGAAGAAGCCGCCCGCAATGGCGTGACCGCGGTCATGCAGCCGGGCGGTTCCGTGAGGGACGCCGAGGTCATCGCCGCTTGCGACCAGCACGGGTTGGCGATGGTGTTTACCGGATTCCGCCATTTCCGCCATTGATGAGGGCCGGCGGCCAGCCGCCGCCCGCATGCTACGCTTCCAACATGCCCACGACTCAAGCCCGGCTAATACGCGCCTGCCAGCGACAGAGCGTCGATAAAACTCCGGTATGGTTTATGCGTCAAGCCGGACGTTATATGCCCGCCTACCGGGAGCGGCGCGTCCGGCACGATCTGTTGACGCTTTGCAAGAACCCGAACCTGGCGGCGGAAATCACCATTGAAGCCGCCGAAACCCTGGGCGTAGATGCCGCCATCATCTTTTCCGACCTGCTCTTGCCCGCCGAGCCGATGGGATTTCGGCTGGCCTACGGATCCGGGGAAGGGCCGATGATTGAGCCGGCCCTGCGCGACCGGGCCGCAATCGCCGCCTTACCCGAAAGTCTGGGGGGCGAATTAGGTTTTATCGCCGAGGCGATTGCCCGCGTGCATGACCACTTCGGCCCCAAACTGCCGGTGATCGGCTTTGCCGGCGCCCCGTTCACACTGGCCAGCTACCTGATTGAAGGCGGCGCCAGCCGCAATTTTTTCCACACCAAGCGCCTGCTGTATGGCGACCATGGCGCCTGGGCCTTACTGATGCAAAAACTGTGTCCCATCCTGGTCGAAACGCTGAGCCAGCAGGTGGCGGCGGGAGCGGCGGTGATCCAACTTTTCGATAGCTGGGCGGGAACGTTATCCGAAAATGATTATCGACATTTCGTGCTGCCCTACAACCGGCTGGTGATCGAGGCGATCCAGGCCCTCGACGTGCCGGTGATTTATTTTTCCACCGGCACGGGAAGCTACCTGGAAACGTTGAACGAAGCCGGGGCGGCGGTGATCGGCGTGGATTGGCGAGTTGAACTGGATACCGCCTGGCGACGCCTGGGCTATGCCTGCGGCCTGATGGGCAATCTCGACCCCATGCGCATGCTGGCGCCCGCCGACGAATTAAAGCGCACCGTACAGCGCATGCTGAAGCAAACGCGCGAGCACCCCGGCTATATTTTCAATCTGGGCCATGGCATTTTGCCCGAAACCGATCTGGAGCAGGCCCGGCGCGTGGTGGAATGGGTACATGAATATAGCGGCTGAGCATCTTCGACTGGCGGCACGGCCGCTTTTACTTTTAAGCGCTGACGCTTTCGCAAAAGTCCGGCCGAAACTGGACGCATGGCGAATACTGCAGGACTGCGCATGAAGCCGGACCGGTTACGAACCCTCATCATCGGCGCCGGAGTCGCCGGCTTAGGAGCGGGATACGAATTACAGGCCCGCCAGGAAAGCAATTTTCTACTGCTCGAAGCCGGCGACCACCCCGGCGGAGTCATTGCCAGCGAACGCCAGGATGGATTTCTGTTCGAAGCCGGCCCGGATTCCTGGCTGGGGATGAAGCGTTCCCTGGCGGGGTTGTGCCGTGAACTGGGCTTGGGCGATGAAATCATTGCTTCGCAAGACCACGCGCGCGCGACACTGATATTGCGCCAGGGGCGATTATTGCCGCTGCCACCCGGCTGGCAACTCTTAGCGCCGGCGCGCATGCGTCCGCTGGCCACGACCCGGCTGCTTGGCTGGCAAACCAAACTGCGCATGGCCAGGGAATTTATTGCCGGTTCGCGCCGCGAGGCGCCGCAGGAGGATGAATCGGTAGCCGATTTTCTACGCCGCTTATATGGCGAGGAGGCGGTGGAATATCTGGCGGCTCCCTTGCTGGCCGGGGTGTATGGGGGCGAGCCGGAAGAATTGAGCCTGGAGGCGATTGCGCCGCGCATGCGCGCGCTGCAGCAAAGCGGCAGTTTGAGCCGGGCCTTGTGGAAAGCCCGGCGACAAGCCCGCCGCCAGCCGGAGCCGCTCTTCGCCAGCCTGGGTGCGGGCATGCAACGCCTGGTGGACAAGCTGGCGGAACGCATCGGCGCGGAGCGGGTGCGCCTGCGAACGCCGGTGGCACAGGTCCGGCGAACCGCCGAGGGATGGGAAGCCCTGCTCGCTTCCAGTGAAAGCATTCAGGCAGAGCGGCTGGTGCTAGCGCTTCCGGCCTGGTCCGCGGCCGCATTAATGCGCGGGCAGGATAGCCAACTGGCCAATGAACTCGCCGCCATCCCTTATAGCTCGGCAATGCTCCTGAGCCTGGGTTATCGCCAGGCGCCGCCCCTGCCGGACGGCTTTGGCATTCTGGTGCCGCGCCGGGAAGGCAAACGCATGCTGGCCTGCAGCTTTTCACATCGCAAATTTCCCCTGCGCGCGCCCGAAGGCGGAGCCATGATCCGGCTGTTCTATGGCGGGCGGCGCGATGCCGCCGTGCTCGAACTGGAGGATGACGCGGCCTGGAGTCTGGCGTACCGCGAACTCCAGGAACTGCTGGGGCCGCTACCGCCGCCCGACCTGCTGCGCATCTCGCGGCAGCCGCGGGCGATGGCGCAATATACGCCGGGACACCGCGCGCGGCACGACCGCATCGAGCGCATGCGGCGGCGCTGGCCGGGGCTGGCACTGGCCGGCAATGCCTATCAGGGCATCGGCATACCCGACAGCCTGGAAAGCGGACGGGAGGCGGTGCGCCGGCTCGAGCAGGAGCTGCCGGCGTTGGCCAGTTCCCAACAGCGGGCATGAACCGTCTCAGCGTCATCATACCCACTCATAATCGCGCCGCCACTTTAGCGCGCGTTTTGGCAGGCTATCGACGGCAGGCGGAAGCGCCGGCGGAAATAGTGGTGGTGGATGACGGCTCGAATGACGCCACCCCGGCCATCGTCGAAGCGCACGCGCGAGCCTGGCCGGGGGCCTGCCATTATCTACGCCAGGAAAGCCGCGGGCCGGCGGCGGCGCGCAATCTCGGCCTGAAGCAGGCGAGCGGCGAACTGGCACTGTTCAACGACGATGATGTCATTCCGGCGCCGGAGATGGTGCGTGAGCACCTGGTATTTCACCAACGCCATGCCGCACCCGAAGAGGCGGCGCTGGGGCGAGTCGCCTGGCATCCCGATATGCGCGCCACGCCGTTCATGCGCTGGCTGGGCGAGCGCGGGCCGATGTTCGGCTTTGGCCATTTCCGCGCCGGCCAAGCCCTGGATTTTTACGCATTTTATACCTGTAATCTCAGCCTGAAGCGCGCCTTTCTGCTGGCGCATGGCCTGTTTGACGAGCGTTTTCCCGCCGCCGCATTTGAAGATACGGAGCTGTCATGGCGGCTACACCGCGCCGGCTTGCGCTTACGTTATCATCCCCAGGCGCTGGGGCTGCATTACCAGCGTTTCGATTTCATGGAAGCGGTGGCGCGAGGGCGGCGGCACGCGGCCTTACGGGCGATATTCGACGAGACCGACGCGGGGCGCAGCGTTCGCGCCCAGGAACAAAGCCAAGCGTGGAAGCGCCGCTGGCGCAAGCGTTGGGCGCGACGGCTTGTCCCGCCGCTGGCGCCGCATCTGGCCGGGCTGGTCGATTCCTCGTGGCGCTTGCCGGCAAGCTGGTATGCGCTGTTATATCGCTATAGCGTGGAGAACGCCGCGAGGGATCAAGCCACCCAATCGCGATGAGCTTGGGCGGAGACTCCCGAGCGGATCAATTCGTCCCAAGTGTGTGGATACTCCCGCATGCAAAACTGGCAGCGCAGGCCATAACTGCCGTCGCGCAAGCGGGCGCGGATCCAATGATGCCGGCAGGCGAGCTGCATGATCCGGCCCAAACCAGTGGTTTTGCGCGGAGGACTGGGGGGCATAAAGACTTCTCCCATTTCTCTAAACTCACAGACCCCTGCTTGGATGCAAGCTCGTCAGGGCACAAGGACATTGCCGGGAAGGCAAGCAGTGGGCGCGGGAGCGGAAAGAGCCGAAATGGGAACCCCGAAAGTGCCGCCCCAAAATGAACGGCACTCGCCACCGGCTGCTTGCGGTTATTGTACTTGGCGGTTCCAGCTCACGAGCTGAAAGGGATTGAGCACCAGGGTGGTATTTTTCAGCCGGCGGTCATAATGCACAGCCGCCGAACCCATTTGGGTGATGCTTGCCCCAATGACACTGCCATAGAGACCCGCATCGCCACTTAAAGAGATTGCGCTCTGCGGCGCATAGACCACCATCGCGGAGGAGGACGAGCCGGTATCCAGCAACAGAGTGCCGGTGCCGGCGTAATTGATTTGAAAGTCGGCGGGAATGAGCGAAGGATTCAACATGGCACCGCCGGAAAGCTCAAACACACAACTGGTGCAGTTGGGTAAATCCTGCAGCGTGCCCGCGCCCACCAGATTCACGATTACCGGGCCATTCCCGGAGATTTCAAGATTGGTATTGGCAGTAGCGGTAATGGTATTGATGTAATACACATTGGCGGTGGTGCCGCTGCCGGCAGGCAAGACCAAAGTCCCGCCCGCGGGAGATAGATTACCGTAGCCAATCGAGGCGGCGCCGCAAGTTGTGCTGCCGTCGCTGTTTTGGGTGCAAGTGGGGGAAAGCGTATAGTTGCCACTCGTATCCGGGCTGGGCAATGGCAGGCAATCCAGGTTGGTCATGCAATTGCTTACCATCTGCGGCGCGGGAAAGCAGGTATAGCATTGGGATTGCATGCTCAAAATCGAGCCGGTGACATTAACATTGCCGCCTTTTTGCGTGAACCCAATGGGATTGCCGGCACTGCAACTGCCATACACGCCATCCGGCACATAGGCATTGCCGCCGATGGTGGCGGCGCCGGTGGCCTGGATGTTGCCAAACGAACCCACATCGCCGCCGCTGGTGGAATTGGCCGAGGCCTCGTAACCCAGGCTGGAATCATAACTGTCGGTATAGGAATTGCCCTGCATGGTAATGCTGCCGCAAGTTCTTCCGGTAGAAAACATGGCATAGTTGCTGATGGGCGTGACTCCCTGCTCAATGAAGCCGGTTAACTGCGAAGTCGCCAGCGTGACGCCGTTTTCAGCCCAATAGCCGGTCACCTGCACTTCCCAGCGTTCCTGGTTCGCATTCCCGTTGACGGTGTGCACCGGGGTGTCAGAAATCAGGGTAGCCCTGATCGAAAAGGTGCCTTGGCCGCCGACGGAAGCGCCTTGCAAAGCGGTTTGAAAAGCGGTAACGGTGCCCGCATCGGGAAACTCCGAATCGGTTCCGGTACTGAGCACGACGGCGGTGGTGGTGCCCACGAGCGTGACGGGAGACTGGGTGACGTTATATTTACTGCTGGGTTGCTCCACCCCCATACAGCCGCTATCGCAGTAATCGAAATCGAACCAGTTCACGGCTTGCTGCAAGCCCGCATCGGCGATATAGCCGGCGCGGGTAGCCGCGGCATAGTTATAGGAGCCTAAGGTGTCAAGCTGAGCGGCATACAAAATCGCGCCCGCCAGCATCGCCAAAATCAACATTAAGAAAATCACCGTGGCCAGCGCGATGCCACGCTGGCGGCGGCGGCGTCCGAATTGGGATTGAGGTTTCATTGGCTTGCCAAGGTAGGCACATTCACCGGCGGTTGAAGTCGCACATCACTACCATCGGCGCTGTTGATCATTTGCGAGGCGATCTGCACATTGCGCGCCTGGATGATGCCGCGCTGCAGGTTATATGTTTCCTGCACTCCGGTCTGCGGATCGATGTAAGGCGTTTGAATGGTCAGGCTGAGATTCAGCTTGGGATAAAAGCCAGAATCATTGGCATAAAGGGCAAAGACCACACTGGTCACATGGTCGCAGATGGGATAGAACGGCTGGAGCGTGGTATCGGTGACCGGGGTTGCCGAGCGCAGCAGGCGCTGGTTGGCGGCATCGTAGCGATATTCGATGAAGTAGATTCTGCCGTAGGTACAACTGCCCGTGGTCGGGCAATTGCCCTTGCCGAAAACGTTGCCGTAAAACTGCAGTTCGCTGCCGCATACGGTGGCCCCGCTGGGACAAGTTCCGGAATAGGAGCCGGTGACCCCATAGACGCCGGTGGCGTAGGGATAACCCGGATAAATCACCACCGCGCCCACATTGTGCGTCTTGGTCAAATCCGCGCTGAAGCTATTGGCGTTGGAATTGATTACGGTCGCGACCTCGTAATTGCCGGTAGTGGTGCTCGTTCCCGGATCGAGAATCACCTGATCGCCAGGATTGAGCGCGGCGCCGTCCCCGACATACACCGTGCAGGGCGTGCAAGGCCCGACGGTGGAAGTTACCACCGTATCGGTAACGGAGTTGCTGCCGGCCAACTCGATTTCATTCGCCATTAGATTCAGCGCGGCGCGGGCCTGCATCTGTAAATTGATTTTCTGGCGCGTGCCGGAATAGTTTTTTTCCAGTCCGGTGAACATCACCAGCACCGGCGCCAAGACCGCCAAAAGCACACCCAGGCTGACCAGCAGTTCGATCAGGGTGAAGCCGCGCCGGCGCGAAAAAAGCCGGCCGGAGGCGATACCGGCGCGGCTTCTGGCGCGCAAATGGAAGTGAGCATGCAGCATAGGCAAGCGTTTAGGGGCAGCTCTTATTGATTGGATCGCAACTCCGATAATCGACGACGGTGATGTCGGAAACAATCGGACCGCGGGCAGCGACATCGGCGCAACGCACGGCGATGGTCTTGAGCGTGCCGGTGGAATCCACACTGATTTGCCACCAACGGTTATAGACCGGCGTCAAGCCATTGGCGGCGGTCACTTCCTGACCGGTGCTATCCACCTGGTCGGAGTAACCCGAGACGGCGGAAGTCAAACTGCCTCCCACCGCCAGTTCGGAGTCTGCAAAATGATAGTTTCGCAACGCCTCCATCTGGCTCTGACAAACCACGGTCGCCTGGGTCAGATCGGATTGCGAGTGCGAAGTGATCTGGCCTTGCACGAAAACTCCCGCGACCGCCAGCACACCCACGCCCAGCACGGCCAGCGCCGTGACCACCTCGATCAAGGTAAAACCGCCGGCGCGGCATCGCGCCGGGGGGCGTAATTTCATTCCGCATTTCATTCCGCGTTCCATTGGGATCCGCTCCATAACCAAATTTGCACTCTTCCGGCCAGCGAGACGGTCACCGCGCCGTATTGTCCCTGGCTGGTCAGGTAAAAGGCATTCGCCGCGGTCGGTTGCCCGTTGTTATCCACCGGCATGCCCTGAGAGTTGAAGCAAATGGAAGCCGACTGCGCCAACGAGGGCTGATCGCCCGGATCCCCCGCCGGGGTGGTGAGCGATCCGAAGCCGAGGCTTACATTGGTGGGCAGCATAATTTCCGACTCATACGCAGGCACGGCGAAGCTGCGCGTTGAGGCGTCGGTCATGTACTCCAGCGAGTAACCGTTGCCTATCGTATCGAGCACGATCTCATAATCGTTGTTCTGCGATTGCGCCTTGAATTTGGCTTCCGTCAGCTTGCCGGCCAATTCACTCAAGCCGGCATTCAGCCGATAGGCATTCATGCTGGAAAGAATATCGGGCGCGACCAAGGCGCTAACCGTCGCCATGATTCCCACGATCACCAGAATTTCCGCCAGGCTAAAGCCGCGCCGCGCGGCGCGCCGGCAGGTTGGAGCAGAACTCGCCGCAAACGGGGTAGAAATGGCGCACATAGCCGGGTTTTTATAATGCATCTATTCTGCCAAATAGCAAGTTCATTATATGCTTGAATTTAGCGTCTCTTTTGAGAGTCAAGCAAGAGTCATAGTGATTAGTTTGGTATCAGATCGGTTATTCGGGCGGCACGGCCGCTTTTACTTTTAGGCGCTGACGCTTTCGCCAAGGTCCGGCCGAAACCGGACGCCTGGCGAATACGCATGGCTGCCGGGCATGGCCGGGCGCAATTCCCGCGGAATTGCCGGCTGGCTTGATGCAATTCCTGCGGAATTGCTTGGCATCGTCGTTCAGAGGCGCGGGAGCTAACCGGAACCCCGCGCTTCGGCCTGCGGGCATGGCTAGAGGCAATTTCTCCGAAATTGAGCATGCTAAAGGCAATTTCTACGAAATTGCCAATGACGAAAACTGCTGCCCGACTCGGCCGTTAACGCTTCTTGCAAGCAGAGAATGGTCATGACGACGCCGTGGGCAGCGCGACCAGCCCGGCATTGAGCGCACCCATACGGTAGCCCTCCAGGTCGAGGGTGACATAATCAAATCCCAGCCGCTTGAAAATTTCGGTAAAGCGGCGGGCCATTTCGGGGTTCAGGGCGCGTTGCATTTCTTCCCGGGCGATTTCGATACGCACGATAGCGCCGTGAAAACGCACCCGAAACTGGCGAAACCCCAACGCCGCGAGCGCATCTTCTCCCTGCTCGACCCGGCGCAGCACGGCGGGCGTAACTTCCAAGCCGTAGGCCACCCGGGAGGAAAGGCACGCGGAAGCCGGGCGGTCCCAAATTTCCAGGCGGGCCAGGCGGGCCAGATCGCGGATTTCCCGCTTTCCCAATCCCGCTTCCGCCAAGGGCGCGCGAACGCCATGCAGGCGGGCGGCGGCGTGGCCGGGACGGAAATCGGCCGGATCATCAGCGTTCAGCCCATAGGCCAGCGTGGAAAAAGCGGGCCGAGCCCCCCGTTCTTCCTCCATGCGGCGAAACAGTTCATCTTTACAGAAGAAGCAGCGGTCGGGGTGGTTGCGGCGGTAACGTTCGTCATCGAGTTCGTAAGTGGCCAGGGTTTCGCAAGCAATATCGTGGGTTTGGGCGAAGGCGAGCGCCAGGCGCAAATGCCGCCGCGGCAGACTGGGCGAATCGGCAATCAGCGCCAAAACGCGGTCGCGGCCCAGCGTCTGACGCGCTTCCCAAGCCAGGTAAGCCGAATCGGCGCCGCCGGAATAGGCCACCAGCATGGGGCCGATTGCGGAAAGCACCTGACGCAGGCGTTCGCGTTTTTGCTCGATCATGGTCCTATCCGGCTCATGCAATGCGAAAGCGTTCACGAATCAGCCGCTCCAACCGAGGGCGATAGAGCAGATCGTACGCCAACTCTTTACCGGGAAACATGGCCAAAGCCGCCTGCCGCGCGCCGGCCGCCAATGCGGTGGCTTCTTCCAGGCTGATTTCACTCTGCGCGATCACGCTCATCACCATATCCACCATAATTTGCAAACGCCGCAACCGGCGCGCTTCATCCCGTCTTTCCACCTCTAAAGCCGAGGCGGAAGACTCCGGCTGATCCCCATTCATTTTTTTATTATAGATTTGCCCGCCCCGCATCCAGTCCAGGAAGAAGCGCGGTGGAGATTTTCCGCCCTACGGACGAGACCAGGGCGGGCGGAAATCGAAGATTTGCAATCGGGTAGCGGAGAACCGGCACTCGATCGCGCCATTTTGGTCGGTGCGCCAGAACCGAATGCCACGACGCTGCAAGCGATCAAGCAATCGAGGCGCGGGGAGTCCGTAGAGGTTGCTGGCGCCGACAGAGATGATGGCGGCGGAGGGATGAACCGCATCCAGGAAAGCGCGGCTGGAGGAGGTCAGGCTGCCGTGATGGCCGGCCTTGAGCACGGTGCTGGCGAGCGGCCAGCCGGCGGCCAGCATCGCTTGTTCCTGCGGGCGCCCGGCATCGCCGGCGAGCAGCAGCGCGCCGGCGCCAAAACGGATGCGCACCACGACCGAATCGGCGTTGCTCGCGCGCGCTCCAGGACGATAGGCCGCCGGCGGGGCCAAGACATCGAGATAAGCCGCGCCGATGCGAAAGCGTTCGCCGGCGGCGAGGCGGCGCAGCCGGGCATGCACCGCGAGCACGGTGCGAAGCAGGCGCTGGACCGGCGGTTCGGCCGGCAGACTGGCGGCCACCCAGACGGTTTGCGGATGGAAGCGGCGCAACACCGCATCCATGCCGCCGATATGGTCGCGATGGGCGTGAGTCAACAACACCGCATCCAGACGGCGCAAGCCACGGCTCCAGAGAAATGGCGCCACCACATCACGTCCGGCATTGAATCCCCCCGCGGTGGCCGGGCCGGCATCCACCAGCAGCGTGCGCCGTTCGGGAAAGGCCACCAGGATGGCGTCGCCTTGGCCGACATCCAGCACCCAGGCTTCGAGCCGGCGCGCGGGGAAGCGGGGCGAAAACGGGCACCAAGCCAGGCATTGCGTACAAATCGCCAACAGCAGCAGCGCAACCAGGGGGGCAAAATGGCGGCGTTTTGCCTCGACCAAGCGCTGGGGTATCGGGAGTCGTTCCAGTCCCTGGCGCTGGGCATGCCAGTGTTGCACGACCAACAGCCAATAACCGACCAGGCCCGCATATAACAACAAAGCCCATGGCGGTGGCGTCGGGACGCGCAATGCCGCCTGCGGCAGCCAGGCTAAGTATTGCGCCAAAGCCAATAATCCGTGACCGGCCAGCGTTAATAAACGTCCCAGATCGCGGGTGCAGGCGTGCGCCCAGCGTTGAAACACGTTCAGGCGCACGGCTTGCGCCATGGCTTCGGCAGCAAAACTCAAGGCAATGCTCAGCCAGCCCAGTGGCAACAGCAGCGAGGCCAGCGGCACCACCAGCGCGTTCGCCAGCACCGCCCAGGGGTTATAGCGATGGAAATCGGCCATCATAAAGCCGGCAAAGCCCAGTTGCAGCACCAAGGAAACCCAGGCAATCTCGCCTAAACGCAAAGCGAAGCGCAGCAGCGCCGGGGCCAGGCGGGCGCCCAGCCAGGGCGAGCGTTGAGCCAGCCCGCGGAGCCGAAGCTGCCAATCCAGGCGGAATTGCGCCCAGCGAGGGTCGAGGTCTCCCCTCTGGCCGGGGCGCCCCCATTGCTGTAAAGCCTGAATGCGCGGGGAGAAGACCTGAACCGCGACCGGATAAGCGATGCCGGCCAACAGCAGCGCCGCGGCAAACGACATCTGCCAACCGGCTTCCGCCAGCTCGAGTGGACGCCAAGCCAACATCAGCAGCGCCGCCGCGCCCACCGCATTGAGGGGCTGGCGCTCGCGATACCACCATCGCGCCAGCCAATAAATCGTCAGCATCAGCAAAGCCCGCTCGGCCGGCGCGCGCGCCGCGATCAGCCAGGAGTAAACGTAAAGCGCGAACAGGCTGAGGAAGCCGGCGGCGGGGGGCGGCAAGCGCAGCCGCCGGGCAAGCCAGTAAAGCAAACCGGCCAGGATGGCAATATGCAGGCCGGCTACGACCAACAGATGGTAAATTCCATCAATCTGAAATACCCGGCGCGTATGCCGACTCAACCGCAGTTGATCGCCCAACATCATGGCGCGAAGCACGGCATTGAGCCGCGGATGCCGCAGGGGGGACAGCAGGCGGTCCAGTCGATCGCTGATCGCGCTCCACAACAACGCCCGAAAGCGCATGCGCCAGCTTCCCGGACGAGAGCGCGAGAGCTGCAGGCGGTGTGGGCGCAAGCTGGCCTGAAAATCCAAGCCCTGGCGGCGCAAGCGATGGCTAAAATCGGGAACGCCGGGATCCCGCAGCCGGCGCAAAGGACGCGGCTCGACTTCCACGGTGAAAGCGCGACCGGGCTGCAGCAACGGTCGCAACGGATTCCATTGCGGCACCTGGAGGCGCCGCACCGCGCCGGCATGCGCGGCGGCTGCAGTTTTGGTAATGAAGCGAACCCGGGGGCGGAGATCACCGTAAAGCCGGATACCGCCGCGGACCGCCCAAATTCGGCCCCGGGCTTCAAGACGGCGGCAGGCGAGATCGAAACGCAGGTAATGAGCAGTCCAAACCGGCACGCCGCGCACATAGCCGGTCAATCGCACCGGCTCGCGCACGCCCAAGCGCAGCGCATGCACCACCCGGGCCAGACTGTCCGGCGCCGGCGGATGAAGCTGCAGCCATTGCGCCCGCGCCAGGCCGGCGGCGGCGCAGGCCACCATCAGCAGCGAAGTTTTCAGCCAGGGTTTGCGACGGCAAGCCGCGGCCGCCAAGGCCGACAACAACGCCGCGGCCAAGCCGCCCCAAAACCAGCCGCGCGCCGGAGCCGGCAGCAGTCCGGCTGTCCCGATGCCGAGCGCAAACGCCAGCGCGGCGTAAAACAAAGGCTGCATGCGAGGCAGAGTAACAGCCAGCCGTCAGTTTTCAACGCTTATCTAGGCCAAGTGCCAGCTATCAATTTAGATCAATCCGAATTATCTCCAGCAAAAAACAACCCCGGGCAAGGATGTGGAACGGCCCCGGCAAAATCTCAGCGGTTATGCCATGATTCCACGGTTGTATCACCCCCGAGATTGGGAAGAAGCTCTTAACTTTCAACGGTTTAGAGCGACTCGGCCGCTTTTACTTTTAGGCACTGACGCTTTCGCAAACCTCCGGCCGAAGCCAGACGCTTTGCGAAAACTCACTGAATGATCCTCGACTAGAAGCCGAGAGGCTCAGAGGTAAATCGCGCGGTCCCAGCCGCTCTCAATCACGCCGCAGCCGAACTAGCGTTTCGAGATGATAAGTTTGGGGAAACAAATCGAATAAATGCAATTGTTCCAGCCGATAACCGGCGGCGAGCAGGATTTTGAGGTCGCGCGCCAGGGTGGCGGGATCGCAGGATAAATAATGCAACCGCCGGGGGTGGAGGCGCAGCAAGCCCTGCAGCGTCCGTTTACCCAGTCCGGCCCGCGGGGGATCCACCAGCACCAAATCAAAGCGAGCGTCCGAAGCGCGTTCGAGAAATTCTTCCGCGGTTATCGCGGAGACATGCAGGCGTGCGGCATCTTTTGCCTGATTGGAGGCGGCATGCGCGGCATTCCAACGCAGGTCGGAAGCGGAAACGGGATCGGCTTCGACCGCGCTGACCCAGCCGAAACGGTCCAGCAGGGGCAAGGCGAACAGGCCCACGCCGCTGAACAAATCCAGAGCCCGTTCCCCCTCGGCCGCGGACAGCATGGCTTCGATCAGTTCCGGCAGCAGGAAGCGATTCACCTGAAAGAAAGCCCCAGGACTGATCCGGTAGCGGTATTCACCCACGCGCCAGATCAGCCAACCCTCGCCGTGCAAGGCTTGCGTACCCGCGCGCGTGGTGACAGCAGCCGCGCGACAGCCAGCGCTAGCGGAGGCTTGCTCGCACCAGGCCAGGGCCGCCGGGGACAAATCGCGTCCCAACCAGTGCAGTTGTAATTCGCCTTGATCGTTGACCGCCGCCTCAAGCTCTTCGAGTTCCGGCGGCGGCGGCGGCCAAGGCAATTGAGTCAGGCGTTCGAGTTCAGGATGCAGTAGCCGGCACTGGGCCACACCCAGCGCCGAGTGGCTGTGCCAGCGCCGGTAAGCTAATCGAGGCTCCTCAGCCCGGACGCGCCAGCGGGCGCGATTGCGGTAATACCAAGGCGGGGAAGGATGGGGCGTAACCGGCGGCAGATTGGAAGCACCCGCCAAGCGGCACAAGGTTTCGAGCAGAATGCCTTGCTTGAAATCGAACTGCTCAGCGGGCAGAATATGCTGCCATTGGCAGCCGCCGCACTCGCCAAAATAGGGGCAGGGCGGCGCCTGGCGCGCGGCCGAAGGACGCAACACGCGCATCATGCGCGCGCGGGCGTAGCTGCGGTGCTCTTCTTCAATCCGCGCCTCAACCAGTTCACCCGGCAGCACCAGCGGCACGAAAACGGCTTTGCCGCGGGCATATTCGCGGCCGTTTTCCGCAGTTCCAGCCGTTTCCCGGGCAAGAGGCGTCGCTTCTTCCTGGCGGGCCAAACCCTCGCCACCGAAAACCAGCCGTTCAATCGTCAACTGCCGCGGGGTATTCGTTTTCATGGCAGATGAAACAGCGACAAGCGGGGCAGGCGAAAGTGCTCCAGCAAGCGCTGGCGCAGGAATTGCGGCTCCAACGCCGCCAATTGCGCCGCCGTCAACCGGCGGCGATAGGGCGCCAGCGCGCGATCCAGTTCCGCGCGGATCCCAACCAGCGTGGCGGCCGGCGCATGTTGTTGGCAGCCAGCGGCCAGTTTGTCTTCCAATGCGGTAAAGCGCCGCTCCAGATCCTCTAGTTTGACGGCGACACCAGGCTGCGCGGCCAAGGCCTGTTGCAGGTTCGCCAGTTCAGACGCGACTTCCGCCCGGGTGGCATGCATGCCCGCGGGCAGGCTGGCGGCTTCCACCGCGCGGCGCCAGCGTGCACAGCTTTCCGCCAGGCGAGAGGGCGTGAATTCTTCGCTGCAGGCCGCATCGGCAGCCTGGTCATGGCCGCCGATGGCGGCGGCATGCCAGCGTGCCGCGGCTTGCAATACCGCCGGCGCGCAATAGAGCAGAGAGCGCGGACGCGTGCTGTCGCGCCGACGTCCTGCGGCAAATTTGGCAAACGCCTGTTCAATTCCCTCCAGCGCCGCCGGCAGCGGCACGCCGGCTTGTTTCCAGGCTTCAATCAAAGCCCAATCCACCGGCGAGAGAAAAACTTGCGCGCCGCGCTGGCGTTGAAACTGTTCTTCAATCTCGGTGAAGTATTGGAAGTAGTTTTGTCCCGTCTCAGTCAAAGCGCATCTCGCATTTCCAGACCTGCCGGGGTTCCCGCCGAGTGGGGAAACGGCGGTAATTGTCGCGCCACACCGGCGCGCGCCAACTGGCCGCAGGCGGCAAAAATGTCTTGCCCGCGCGGATGGCGGATCCAGGCGGGCAAGCCGGCGGCCGTAAGGCAGGCTTGGAACGCTTGCACCCGCCGCATGGCGGGCGGCGCAAACGGCAATCCGTTGCCGCCATTCCAGGGGATGAGGTTGATCTTGGCGCGTAAACCGCTTAATAGCCGCGCCAAGCGGCGAGCCTCGCCCAAATCGTCATTGAGGCCGCGCAGCAGTACGTATTCGAATGTCAGGCTTTCACGCGGAGCCAGGGGAAATTCGCGCGCGGCATCAAGCAGCGCCCGCATCCCGCCTTGGCCGCGATGCAGCGGCATGAGACGCGCGCGCAACTCGTCGGTCGAAGCATGCAGCGAGATCGCCAGCCGCGGACGCGGCGATTCTCCACCCAGGCGACGAATTTTTTCCACTATTCCGGCGGTCGAAAGCGTAATCCGCCGCGGCGGCAAGGCCAATCCGCCGGCATCGGTCAGGCGGCGTACAGATTCCATCACCGCGGTGTAATTCAACAGCGGCTCACCCATTCCCATATAGACCAGGTTGAGGCGATCGCCACCGGTACCGGGACATACGCCGTGCCGGCGCAGCAATTCATAAACCTGGGCGACAATTTCTCCCGCCGACAGATTGCGCTCCAGACCCAGTTGCGCGGTGAAGCAAAAACGGCAACCGGCGGCGCAACCCACCTGGCTGGAAATGCAAAATGTATGCCGGCTGACACTCTTTTGTCCTCCGGCCTCGAACTCCTCGATGGGCAGATAAACCGCCTCGATTTCGGCGCCATCGGCCAAACGCAGCAGGTAGCGAACCGTGCCATCCGCGGAAGTGAAGCTCCGGCTGAGGCCGAGAGCCGGCGCCGGCCATTCCTCCTCCAAACTGCGGAGCAAACCGGCTGGAAGATAAGCGGCTTCGGACCAGGCTTGAATGCGTTGTTGATGCAAAGCAGAATAAATCTGCTTGCCCCGCCACGCCGGCATTCCCCCGGCCTGCGCCCATTCCGACCAGGCTGCGACCGATAAAGATAGTGGATGATCGGGCATGATGTGAAATGAAGCCGATACTATTTTAGCCGGTTGCCGCTCAGCGCCCCGCCAATTGCCCGGCACGGATTGCGGCGCGACTGACCGCCTTGATCAAGGCAACGCGCAACCCGCCTTCTTCCAATTCCAGCAGCCCATCCACAGTGCAGCCGGCCGGGGTGGTAACCGCGTCTTTGAGCTTGGCCGGATGCTCCTGCGTTTCCAAGACCATAGAGCCCGCGCCAACGACGGTTTGCGCCGCCAACTCCAAGGCGAGTTCCCGCGACAAGCCGACGCGGACGCCGCCTTCAGCCAGCGATTCGATCACCATATAAATGAATGCCGGCCCGCTGGCGCTCAGTCCGGTGACGGCATCCAGGTAGCGCTCTTCGACCATCACCGCGCGGCCGATTGAAAGGAACAAGTGGCGCGCAATTTCGGCTTGCGCGGCGCTCACCTTCCGCCCTTGCGCCAGCGCCGTCATGCCCTTGCCGATCAGCGCGGGTGTGTTGGGCATGGCGCGCACAACCGCGCCAAACGCGCCCGTACGGCGCTCGATGGCCTGTTCCAATTGCAGAGTAGTGATGGCGGCGGCCACCGAGATCACCATTGCCTGCCGCGCCGACAGCTCGCCGGCCATCTCATCCAGTACCGGCAAAGCCAGCGAAGGTTTCACCGCCAGGACAACCACATCGGCGCCCTCGGCCGTACGGCGATTGTCGGTGCCCGCCACTATCCCCAGGCTGCGATGCAACATCTGCGCGCGCTCCGGGCTACGCGTAGAGACCTGGATCTGCGCAGTTTTGGCAAACCCGGCGCTCAGCATGCCGCGCACTAAAGCCTCGCCAATCGTGCCACAGCCCACAATGGCAATTTTGTTACCGCTGAATAGTCCCCGGGTGGTATCGGTTTTTTGAGTTTGCATGGTATTCAATTCTCCCTATCGAGTCTGCCTGCCGGGCCGAGGGAGTTTAGACGATGACGCCCGCGGCATGGGGCCGGCGGGCGAGGAATTCAAAGCTGGAAAGTGGAATACAGCCCTAATCCAACGTGACCCGGCCCGCAAAATGCGGCGGCGGGCACGGTCGTGGATTGCGAATAAACATCAAAGGCAGTATAGCAGATTACAGTGTTTTTACCGCTGCGCCGGGCGACTTTAGTGCCTGCGCCAGGCGCAGCCGGAAACGCTCTTTTTCAACCTCCGGCAAAAAACTAGCGGCAAAGGAATTGTCGAGCAGGCGCAGCAGATCGTTCCAGGAAAAACCCAAGCCAGGCAGTAGCGCTAATTCGTGCAGCAGGGTGGTTTCAAACATCGCCGGGTCGTCGCTGGCCAGCGTCAAGGGCACTCGTTTTTCCCAGAGGCGGCGGATCGGATGCCCGGCCAGCGAGGGAACGACTCCCGTACGCAGGTTCGAGCTGGGGCAGACCTCCAGCCAAATATTTTGATGGGCCAGCTTATCCATTAATGCATCATCCTGAACCGAGCCGATGCCATGGCCTATGCGTTCCGGTTTCAACTCCTGGATTGCTTCCCAGACTGATTCCGGGCCGCGGCTTTCACCGGCATGGATCGTCCGGTGCAGACCGGCTTTGGCGGCCTCGTTATAGAGGGGAGCGAAAACACGGGCCTCGATGGCGGCTTCATCTCCGCCAATGCCGAAAGCTACTACCGGGCCATGTTGGCGGCATGTTAATGCTTCGGCCAGTACCCGGCCTGCCGGCTCAAAACCGAATTGGCGGACGGCGTCAAAAATCCACGCCAGGCGCAGTCCATATTCGCCAGTAATGCGCCGGCGTTCGTTTTCCAGCGCCTGCCAGATCGTCGGCCAATCCATGCCTTTCCAGTGCGCCACCCCGACGGATAGGATCAGTTCGGCGTAAACCACACCCTGCGCGCGCAGCGATTCCGCCAAGCGGCGCAAAATAAAGGCGTAATCTTCCGGCGTGGCCAGCAACCGGCTGACCGTCTTAAAAGCTTGAAGGAAACCGGAAAAATCCTGGTAGGTATAACAGGATTGGGCCCGCCGGGCGGTTGCGGCATCCCCATGCCGCAGAGCCAGCGCGCGTAGATCTTCTTGGGCGATGCTGCCCTCCAGGTGCAGGTGCAACTCGGCTTTAGGCAGCCGCTTTAATTGCTCCCGCCAGTCCGGGGGAAAATCGGGAGGATAGCCGGACGCTGGTTCAGTCAGGGATGCGTTCAATTGTTCAATTGCTGGCGGGCTCAGTCGCCATTCTTTTCACCATAGCCAGAAGTTGTTCGCGTTCTTTGTCCTTCATGGCCGAGGTGTAGGAATAAAGCTGCTGCAGAAAGATCATGTCGTGTTCGGATAATTGCGGCAGGGCGGCTTTCCCGTTTTCGTTATCGGAAAAAAAGTGCGCCAGAGGGATTTCCAGGGCGCGGGCGATTTTGGCCAAGGTCTGTAATGAGGGCACGGTATGCCCGTTTTCCACGCGCGAGAGATAGCAGCGCAGCAATCCCGTGCGCTGTTCAATATCGCCCTGCGACAAGCCACGGTCGCGTCGGCATTGCCGGATTCGCTCGCCGATTTTCAGCATAGCCCCGCCTGGGGTACTTTAAACAGCTTGAGACGCGGCTTCAAGCAAAAAAATGTAAATAGCGGCCAGGATCAGGAGACGGCCGGCTTGGTTTCAATGGCAGCGGCGCTGGCAGCGAGGCTGGCACCCGGCATGGTGCTATTGACCAGATCGCGTAACTCTTTGGCCGGCTTGAAATAGGGGACGCGACGGGCCTGGACGTTCACTTGTTCGCCAGTCTTGGGATTGCGTCCAATACGGCCCCTGCGGTCGCGGACACGAAAGCTACCAAAACCGCGGATCTCGATTTTGTCTCCGGCACGCAGAGAGCGAACCATGCTCTCGAAAATAGACTCGACCACGATCTCACTTTCTTTGCGAGTAATTTCCAAATTGCGTGCGACCTCTTCAATCAAATTGGCGCGGGTCATAATGGTTTTCCTGGCGCAAGCTGCATAACCCCACAAAGGGCATGCGTAAACGCAACTCTACCCCAGCCGGGCGGTTAGCACAAGTGCAAGCCCAGCGAAGCGAGGGATCAACCTTCCAGGAAAAGATGCAGGGAATCAGGCCGCAGGGCGGGCACGACGGTTCTTTTTGCCGCCATTGCGGCTGGATTTAGAGCTGGAACGACGGCGCCCGGAGGCGCTTGCGGCGGCCTTCAATGAGGCGCTCCGGCGCCGTCCGGTGCCGGCGGGTTTGCGCGAAGATCCGGCGGTGGGGTTAAGTCCACCCACAATCTGCAGCCGACGGCTGGCCCGCGCCGGTTTTTGGGGCGGGCGGTGCTCAGCTTGCGCTTCCATGGTTTCCGGATAGACGAATTTATGAAACCGGCTGTGCGGCTTGTCATCATAGACCAGTTCCAGGCCTTTATCGTCGAAAACCTGAAAAAAATCTTCCCAGTCCACCGGCGTCAAGGTTTGCGCCCGCTCCGGATCGAATTCGAAGCGCAACATACCCCCCGTGCGGCTAACGATGCTCGGGCAGGCGCCATGCGACTCCGCCCATTGTTGAATTTCTTCATGTAAACGCGTCGTGCGGCTTGCCATGGACCGGATACCTCCGTGCATTAGAAGCCAAAACGGCCGCCGCAGGTTGCGCGACGACCGTGTGCTAGGGTTCGGATTCGTCCTGGCTAGGATCTAATCGTTAGAATCGCCACTAGCCCGCTTGAAGCTGACCATTTCTTCAATCGTCGAAGTTGCGGGACCGGGCGAATAGGCGGCAATATCGGTGCGGTCGGCTTCATTCAACGCCGCCCGCAGGCTGAGCCCTACTTTTTTTTCGGCCGGATTCAGCTTGATGATTTTAAATTCATACTCCCGTCCCGGCTCCAGCCCGCGACCGCCGAGCAGTTCCGAATGGATTTCAGAATTGTGGCACAGCCCCTCGATGCCGCCTTCGATTTCAACAAAGGCGCCAAAGGATACCACTCGCGCCACCCGTCCCGGCAACACGTCGCCTAGTTGCCGGGTACTGAAGAAATTTTCCCAGGCATCGGGCTCGAGTTGCCGCAAGCCCAGCGACAAGCGGCGGTTCTCACTGTCAATGCTCAGCACCTTGGCGCGCACCTTATCGCCCTTTTTCAGCACTTCCGAGGGATGTTTCACGCGCTTGGTCCAGGAAAAGTCGCTAATATGCACCAAACCGTCAATCCCTTCCTCGATCTCGACAAAAGCGCCGAAATCGGTGAGATTGCGGACCCGCCCCTCAACCACGCTGCCGGGAGCGTAACGTTCGTGCAATTGCTCCCAGGGATTGGACTGCGCCTGGCGCAGCGAAAGCGAAATCCGGCGCTCTTTGGGGTGCACTTCCAGAACGATGGCTTCGAGTTCCTGGCCGACTTCCACCACCTTGGAGGGGTGCTTGAGGCGTTTTGACCAGGAAAGCTCCGAGATGTGGATCAAGCCCTCAATGCCCTGTTCCAACTCGACAAAGCAGCCGTATTCGGCGATGCTGACCACTTTTCCCTTGACCCGCGCGCCAATCGGATAGCGTTCCGAGGCGTCCAGCCAGGGGTCGGGCAGCAACTGCTTGAAGCCGAGCGAGACGCGCATCTTCTCGCGATCGAATTTCAGCACCTTAGTGGTGATTTCATCCCCCGCCTGCACCATCTCGCGCGGGTGTCCTAACCGGCCCCAAGACAAGTCGGTCACGTGCAGCAAGCCATCGATACCACCGATATCCACAAAAACGCCATAATCCATGACATTTTTGACCACGCCCGTGATCACCTGGCCCTCTTCGAGGGTAGTCAGGGTGTGCTCGCGCTGCGTGCTCTGCTCTTGCTCCAGTACCACCTTGCGGGAAACCACAATATTTCCCCGCTTCTTATTCAACTTGATAATTCGAACCCTGACTTCCTGGCCAATGTAAGGTTCCAGATGGTGCAGCGGGCGCAGTTCAATCTGCGAGCCCGGCAAAAACGCCTTGACGCCGATATTGCAGGCCAAGCCGCCCTTCACCCTTTCGGTAATGCGGCCTTGAACCACGGTGCCTTCCTGGTAGGCTTTTTCCAGGTCATCCCACAGCCGGATCCGTATCGCGCGCTCATGCGAAAGCCGCAATCCGTGTTCGGCATCGTCGCGCTCGACCACCACATCCACGATGTCGCCCGGACGCACGCGCAGCGTGCCGTCGGGGTTCAGGAATTGGCGCCGCGGGACAAGGCCTTCGGACTTGCGCCCGATATCCACCACGACGTCGTCCTCGCCGATTTTCAAGACCGTGCCCTTGTGCAGTTCGCCCTCGGCCACGGCATGTTGTTCGTGTTCTTCTAGGAGTTGTTCGAAAGTTTTTTCCATGGAGTATGACTGCGCCGCCCTCGGATACCGGCTTCCGCCTCAAGGCGGCCAGACCGCCGTTGCGCGAGCAACGGCTGACAGGAACAGCTCAGCGGACAGAGTTGGAGTGGCGCCGGGATCTTTTACGGTGCAATTTTAATGATACGGGTCCATCTCCGGACTGTCAATCCATGCCCGAACGGCGCCTGTCGAGGCTTCAGCCACGAAAACGGCCGTTCTCATCAGCCATGATCCTACGGTTGTGCGCGATGCCGCGGCGAAAATCTTCACTCCGGATCGGCACCGGCTCGCACATCTCGTATAAGCGCGAGCGCAAGCGCTCACCCACCGCTTGAGTCAGGGTGGGCGGGCGGCTGCCATTAAAATCGCCCGGGGCCATACTGGCTCCGCCCGTGGACGGCTCATCTTCAAAATTGGTGGTGATCAGCGTGGTGCGATTTTGGCTGTAGCGGGAGTTGAGCAAATAGTGCAAAGTTTCTAGCGCCCATTCCGTAGCCCGGCCCACTCCCAGATCGTCCAAAACCAACACTTCCGCCTCCAGGAAGGGTTCAACTACCGCGGCTTCCGATTGCGGATGCCGGGCATCGTAGGTGGCCTGGATGCGCTTGAGGAGTTCACGGTGATCGGCAAACCGGCACACGATGGAATAATCCTGCATCAGCCGTTGCACTATGCCCACCGCCAGGTGGGTTTTACCCACTCCGCAGGGGCCGGTGAATATCAGCCCGGTGCGGCGTCCATGCAAGATGTAATCATCCGTAAATGCCCGGGCTTTGCCCAGAGCTTGATGCAACCAGGGCGAGGGCGCGGCGCCCGGCGGTTGAATCTCAAAATTTTCCAGTAAACACGAGGCATAACGCGGCGGAATACCGGCCGATTCCAGCCGCTGTTCACGCGCCTGCCGCCGCCGGCAATCACATTGCTGGGCACGCCCTTCCGCCGCGGCGGTCAGGTCGACCTTCCAACCGGTTCCATGGCAGATCGGGCACGCCGCCGAGGTTGAATCTGGTTCCGCGCTCGCCATAGGGGATTCCAGCATACAGCCTTCTGCCTTGCCGCCGGAAAAAGAAAGCCTAAGCCCGGGGGCGGCCGCCGGCCCGTTCCAGGTGAAGCAGCCAGCGCTTTTTATTGACCCCGCCTGGGCCGCCGTAGCCAGTGAGGCCGCCATCGGCGCCGATCACGCGATGGCAAGGGACGACAATGGCCCAGGGGTTGGCGCGATTGGCGCCGCCGACCGCGCGCGCCAAGCGCCCGAAAGCGCGCGGCCGCAGCCGGCGGGCAACGTCACCATACGAACGGGTCTGGCCATAGGGAATGCGCAATAACGCGCGCCAGACCTGGCGTTGAAACGCGGTTCCGCGCCAGTCAAGACGAAGCTGAAAATTCCGGCGTTTTCCGTGAAAATATTCGGACAATTGCCGCACGGCCCTGGAAGTGGCTTGGGGATCGAGCCGAGCTCCTTCGGGGGCAGCCATGCCAAAGCTGACGCCCGCCAACCCTCGTTGCGAAACCAAAATGGTGATCGGCCCAAGTGGAGTTTGCAGGTGCGAATAAGCCAAGCCGGTGGTCGAAGCAGGCATATTTCAACTCCTAGAAACACATTACCCCCGGAGGGAATGGTCAAATTCTAGCGTAAAACCATAACCGTGATCCGTGCCCTCCAGGCGGCTCCACGCATCTATTCCGGCATGGCTGAAAAAAAGCACCATCCTCCTCGCCGACCTGGAGCGGGGCCGAACGCCGCAAGGAAGAGCGCCGGAGGAACGAACGCCGGGACAGCGGGCTGCCCGGCGGCGGCCAAGGCAGAAAAGATGAAATCGGCGGCTCGGGCGTGTACCCGTTTTCCGGTCCGCATCCATCCGGCCCCATGGAAATCCGCACTGCTGCCGCCTGGGGACAGGGAGAACGCGGCGCCGCGGGATATCAGGACTCCGGCCGTTCGCAATTGAGTTATCAGCAGGGCGAACTGTTAGGCGGGCTGGATTCCGACGCGCCGGGTTCGCCCGCCGGAGGAGCCAGCACGGAAATTCCTCAGCCCGCCTGGGAGAAAGCGCTCGATGAGTTCAGCGTTGCGCATCGCGATTGTCGCGTGCGATTGGAATGGATGGCGGGAAACAAGCGCCGAACCCAGGTGGACGGCGCGCCGCTCACCGGCATCAGCGCCGACCGCGCCGGCGCGAGAGACAAAATTTACATCTCTCTCGGCGATAAGCCGGACCAGGAGTTCACGCATACGATCAACGCCCCGCGGCGCGTTCTGATCGACGCGAGCGGCGGCGGCACGGTCGAAATCGAATCGGCCGACGGCGATCGGATTTGGTTGCATTGCCGCCAACATCGCCGCGCAGCCTAAAAGCGGCCGAATCCCAGCTTGCGATGATCCGCCGGTTCCGGCAGCTCGGCCGCTTTTACTTTGAGGCGCGATCCGCCGCGGCGGGCAAGGGCTCGGCCGTAACCGGGCGCCCATGCATGGAGTGCGGGTATGGGATTTCCCCCAGCCGGCAGCTTTAATTTTCATCCCGCCAATAAGGCGTCAACTGCTTCAGCAAGGATGCCGGTACATCCGCCACCACCTGCAAACCGTCATCATTGGCTTCGGCGCGATAGATGACCCCGCTTTCATAGAGGGCATGCAGCAGCTTGCCCGCGCCGTGCGGCAACTGCAAATGAACCCGGCGGATGGGATCGAGCGGCAGCTTGCGATCCATGGCGGCCAGCAGTTCCGGCAGGCCTTCGCCTGTCAAAGCGCTGATGCCAATACGCAGGGGCGCTTCCCCGCCCTGTTCCAGCATCGGCGCGCGCAGCGCTTCGCGCTCGGTTTGACTGAGGCGATCCGCTTTATTCCAAACTTCCAGGCGAGGGGTGTGGCTGGCCTCCAGTTCGCCCAGCACCCGTTCGACCTGGGCGCGATGTAAATCGCGATCGGGCGAGGAAGCGTCCAAAACCAACAACAAAAGACTGGCGCGTTGCACTTCTTCCAGCGTGGCGTGAAACGCCGAAATTAAACCATGCGGCAAATCGCGCAGAAAACCAACGGTATCGGAGAGCAAGATACGGCGATGCGAGGGCAGACGGAGAGCGCGCACGGTCGGGTCGAGGGTGGCGAACATACGGGGCGAGGCGGTCACCTCGGCACCCGTGATCCGGTTGAAGAGCGTACTCTTGCCGGCATTCGTATAACCCACCAGGGCCGCGGTGGCCAGGGGTACGGCTTCGCGTTTTTGCCGCTGCCGTCCGCGTTGCTGGCGCACGGCTTCGAGCGCCGATTCCAATTTGCGAATGCGCTGTTGCAGCCGGCGCCGGTCGCTTTCTAATTGGGTTTCTCCGGGCCCGCGAGTGCCGATGCCGCCTCCCAGGCGCGACATGGCGACGCCGCGCCCGGCCAGCCGCGGCAGGCGGTAGCGCAACATGGCCAATTCGACCTGTAATTGGCCTTCGCGTGTACGCGCATGGCGGGCAAAGATATCGAGAATGAGCTGGGTGCGATCTACCACCCTCCGCTCCAGAGCCTGCTCCAGATTGCGCTGCTGGGTGGGGGATAGATCCTGATCCACGATCGTCAAATCGGCCCCGGTCGCTTCGAGCGCGGCTTTCAACTCCTGCACTTTGCCGCGGCCGATCAGAGTGGCGGCATCGGGAGCGGGGCGCGTTTGCGACATCTGGCCGACCACCTCGCCCCCGGCGCTAGCGGCCAACTCCATCAATTCGGCCAGAGATTCTTCCACCGCCCAGCGCGTCCGCCCGCCTATGGATTGCTGGCTGAACTCTACTCCCAACAAAAATACGCGTTCCGGCGCGGCTCCACGCACGAGGCGATCCGTGCTCTGGAGAAGGGGGCGCCGGCTCACGTTAACGGCGAATCGACGACGAAAGCGCCGAAATCAACTCTCCGCCTCGGCGGTCATGCTGGGCGCCGGAGCGGGCACCGGCGCCGCAGCATGCCGCGGCTCCGCATGCGCTTCCCGCAGCGCACTGCGCTGGATGATGATGGTGGAAATGGCGTGCTTAAAGATCAACTGTTCCTGATTGCTGGTCTCCAGCACCAGGCAGTACTTGTCAAAACTGCGTATGCGGCCGGACAATTTGACCCCGCTCAGCAGATAAATCGTGATAATCAGTTTTTCCTTGCGGGCGGTATTCAAAAAGGAATCCTGAATATTTTGGGGTGTCTTTTCCATACTTGTTCCTCCCGCGCCCCCGAGGTTCGTGGTTCCGCGTCATGAGCACGGAAGGCCGGAGCAGCGCAACGGGCGGGGCGCCCGCTTGCTTTAAGCCTACGGCGGATACCGGCAAAGGTCAAACTCTCCAAGCGCACCACGCCTCTTCCGCTCCAAAGAATTTCCGGCGCGGCGCGGCCGCTTTGACTTTTAGGCGCTGCTGCTTTTGCAACCGGCTTAACTGCCGGGTTGAATCACCAGCGTATAGGTTTGTTGCGCCGAGGTATTATTCGCGTCGGTGGCTTGAATGGTGAAAGTATAACTGCCGGCGCTGGTGGGTACGCCGGCGATGATGGCATAACTGGCGCTGCTGGAGGTTTGAAGCGTCAAGCCATCCGGCAGCGATCCGGAAAGCAGCGTAAACGTAAATCCGGATGTTCCGCCGATGGTAATGGTACTGCTATCCAGCGTCGCTAATTGAATGGTTTGATAGTAGCCGACGCCCACCGTTCCAGCAGGCAGCGAGGTGGTAGCGATGGCGAAAGGCTCAATCTTAATCGAAAACTGCTGGGTCGCAGTCTGGCCATCGGAATCGGAAACGGTAATGGTGAAGGGGAAAGTGCCGGCCTGCGTGGGTGTGCCGGTAATACCGCCGGTCGAGGCCGTCAGGCTCAAACCCGGCGGCAGGCTGGTATTGTTCGCCAGCACAAAAGTAAACGGTAACGTACCGTTCAACAGATTGAGACTGGCCGTATAGGAGGTATCCTGCCCGCCATCGGGCAGAACCGAAGCGGTGGAAAACTCCAGCGGATCTACGGTCAGATTAAACGACTGGGTAACGCTATTGGCGGGAATGGAGGAGTCGGTGACGGTAACCGAGAAATTGCTGGTACCCGCCACCGTGGACGTGCCGCTCAGGGCGCCATCGCTGCCCAGGGTCATGCCTGGCGGCACATTCCCCGCGGTTACAGCCCAAGTGTACGGCGCTGTGCCATTCACCGCGGTAAAGTTTGCGCTGTAGCTTTCATTCAGGGTGGCCACACCCTTATTCGGCAAGGTCTGGCTAGTAGTCGCGATGGCCAAATTGCTGGTCACGACCACCGTAAACGTGGCGGAGGTCGAATGGGACTGCGTATCCGTAGCCATAACGGTGAAGGTATAAGATCCGGCGGTCGTAGGCACGCCTTTGATAACGCCATTGGCGTCCGGCGCGGCCAATCCTGGAGGAAAACTGCCACTGACAACCTGATAGGTAATCTGGCCCACGCCATTTACGGTTTCTAATTGCCCGTTATAAAGCACGCCGGCATTGCCCGCGGGCAGGCTGCTGGTGATGATGGCAAAACTGGGCGGCGCGCTTTCCTGAATGACATAGAGCCCGGAATTGATATCGCTGGCCACGATGTAATAATTGCCATTCTGCGCGTACGCGCCGATCCCATAGATCAGCGGCGCGTCCGGATTATTTTTTGCGGGATCGCTGCCCTGCGGATCGGCCATGGCCGGTGGCACGAACGCGGCGAGCAGATTGGGGGTGGAAAGCGAGCTCACATCCACGTCCAACACGCCGTTGGAACCCCAGCTTACATACGCGTGCGGATGCGCCGCATCTCCGTTCCAAGCCAGATTTTCGGCGGTGTAGATGCCATCATCCGGAGCAGGATCGGATTGATTCTGCGCCGTATCCAGGAAACCTTCCATAATCGGCTCGGACGGGGTGGTCAAGTCATAAAGGCGCAGAAAGCCCCAGCCTTGCACATTCGTCAAGGGCACGGTAAACCCGCAAACGGTCGCGGTGCTGGGATTGGTGATGCTGCTGTCGGCGGCGCAGATCTGGTCGGTGATCAGCAAGGCCTGCCCGTTCTCGATCGGCAACGCATTATGCGAATTGCCTTCAGGCAGCGAAGTGGTTGCCGCGGAGCCGCCGGTGGCGCCCTGCGCCGCGCTGAACGTGGGGTAGACCACATGCGTCACCAACGCCTGGGGGTTGGAGAGGGGCTGCCCATCGTTTCCGGTCTCGACCAGCGTTGCGGGATCGGTAACGTTCACAATCGCGATGCCTTGATCCCAGTACGCAAGATAAGCGTACGTCACCGGGGTTTGATTGACGGTCACGCCGGCCGTATGAATCTCATCCAGAAATACGCGCTGATCGGCGCCCACGGCGAGGGTCAAAGGATTGACCCCGGTCACCGCGCTCAAGCTCCAACTGCCGATCTCGACCGGTTGCGCGGGATTGGTGACATCAATCACGCGCAGATCACCTTGCGTCGCCTGAGGATCGCTGGAGTTATAGGTCAGCTCTTCCGAGCCCGGTACCGAGGCCAACACATAAATATGGCCACTGGCGGAGACGATGCTCAGCGAACGCACGCCGGCCGTAATGGCATGTTGATTCCAGGTAGCCGAATCGTGGCCGGCATAATCGGCCTTCCAAGTTCCGAGATAGACCGGGGTGGAAGGATTGGTCACGTCGAACAATTCAATGCCGCCCACGACGCCGCTATCCGCACCGGCGGCTGCGGCGCATGGTTCCTGCGCGATGGCCAGCAGATCGCCGGTTCCATTGGGATAAAAACTGGCGGAGGAAACCATGGCGGCCTTGGCCACCGGTTGCGCCAGTCCCGGCGTGCCCGGGATTATGGTCAGCAATTGCGGCGATGCCGGCTGGCTTAGATCCACAATTTTGATTCCGGTGGACGGGCACGAGGCCCCGCCGGCGCTGGGCGTCAGGGAAAGCGGGCTGCCCGCACCCAGCGTGCCCACGAACGCCAGATGGCCCTGCACCGCAACTTCGCCGTTTTGACCTTGGCCGCCCAGACTGTTTTGCCCTACTTGGGTCAGGACCGCGCCCGCTTGTCCGATTTCAATGGAAAGTCCGGCCGGGGCGCTGATTTTGGGGTTGGGCGCGGAACTGTCAACCGCGATCACATTAAACGAGTAAAAGCCCGGCTGCGAGGGCGTGCCCCCGATAATGCCGTTGGGCGAAAGGCTCAGGCCGGGCGGCATAGGCGTTTTGCCATAAAGTTCAAAGGTCACGGGCGCCTGGGTATCCGTATTTTTTGCGCCCACGTTGGTTAACAACCCAAAAGCGTAGGGAACGTTCACCACTGCCGAGGGCATGTTGTACCAGTCCTGCGCGGATTGGTTATACAACGTGGTGATAAGAAAGGGCGTGAGGGGCTTCTTGCGGGTCACCGGCGCGGAGCCGCTGCCGCCACAAGCTGCGGCTAGCGCCGCCAGTGCCACCACCGCCGCAAGGCGGAAATCAAAACGCTGCATTCAAAATCCTGAAAGGTAATTATCTAAGCTACTGGATTGATCGATTTCCGTCAATGCGCGGCATGCCTGAGTGCGCTGCAATACAATGCGCCGGCTACGGCGTGCGGGAAGCCCGGGATGAGCAGCGGCAGGGGAATCCCAGAGCACGCGCGGCCCCGGCATGAAGGGACCGCGCCTGCGGTTCATCCACTCAATCATCAGCGGCGCACCGTGCGTTGCAGCCGCTCCTGCGCTTTTTCCAGCGCCAGACGCTCGGCTTCCTCCTGCGAGGAGGCCGAGGCGCGAGCGATATTGGCGCCGGGCGAGACATTGTCGGCATGGCAATAAAACTTCTCGCCGATTTTATAGCTGGTCAACCGCAGCGGCCAACCGGCGACTTCCAGGCGACGTTCCCGGTAATACTCGGCTTTCATGGCTTTACCTCCGCCGCCACGCCCTTCTCTACCGGCGCACCCACCAGATTGCCCCATTCCGTCCAGGAGCCGTCGTAATTGGTCACCTGCTTATATCCCAGCAGGTAGCGCAACACGAACCAGGTATGGCTGGAGCGCTCGCCAATGCGGCAATAGGCAATCACCGGGCGCGATCCGTCCACGCCTTCGGCGCCATATAGCGCCTTGAGCTCGTCGGCGGATTTGAAGGTGCCGTCGTCATTGCAAGCCTTGCTCCAAGGGATATTGCGCGCCCCGGGAATATGGCCGCCGCGCTGACAGGTCTCCGGCAGTCCCGGGGGAGCAAAAATCTCGCCCGTGAACTCTTGCGGGCTGCGGACGTCCACCAGGTCGGCGCCTGGCTGCTGGCTGGCCGCCTGCGCCTGCGGCAAATACGCGCGCAAGCTTAAATCCGCCGCGGCGGCCTTGTAATGCGCCGGTTGCGGATGCGGCACCGCGGGCGTCAGATCCCGTCCCTCGGCGATCCATTTCTTCCGGCCGCCGTTCAACATGCGCGCATCCTTGTGCCCGTAAATCTTCATCTGCCAGAAAGCCCAGGCGGCAAACCAGTTGTTGCTGTCGCCGTAGAGCACGACGGTAGTGTCGTTGCCAATGCCGGAGGCCGACATCAGTTTCTCAAACGCCTCCCGGCTCAGGATGTCGCGCCGCGTGGTGTCGCACAACTGGCTGCTCCAGGCCCAGGCAATGGCGCCGGGAATGTGGCCTTCGTGGTAAGCATTGGCATCCACATCCACCTCAACCAGGCGGACTTGGGGATCGTTCCAGTGCTGCTCGACCCAAACGGTTGGGACCAGCACCTCCGGATGCGCGTAATTCATAGTCCTCTTTCTCCTTGCAAATTCACTTTGAGCAAAAATTCTGCCTGTCGCGGGTTGAACAACGCGGGCGAGGGGAAGATCATCCGCGCGCCGGCTGTTGTTGCCGGTGGCAAGCTCGGGCTACGGAATCGAAGGTCCGCAGCACGGAGCGCCCCCGTCGGCTCCGCAACCACAACAGGCGGGCATGGGTAGCAGCAGACTGGAGCACCGGCACATGCGCTAATTGTAACAAAGCTTCCGGACCGGGCACGCCAGTCCATTGCAGCGGGTAGAAGGCGCCGCAACCCGGCAAATCTTAGCTTTTAATGGCTGCCGACCAGCCGCAGCCGTCCGGTAAACACCCGCCCCTCGCTCCCGGAAAAGCTGAGAAAGCCCGGCGAAGCGATATTGTTGATCACGGCGTCGGGATTGTTGTGATTGGTGATATTCAAAACCGCCAGCCGCAGCGCCCATTCATGCTGATGAAACCGGAAGCGCTTTTCAAAGGCGACATTGAGGCTCAAATAATTGGGATAGCGTAGGTGGCCGGGCGGTCCCACCAACTGCTCGCGCGCATTCACCACGTTGAAGGGATAGCCGGTGCGGGTATCCAAATACCAACTGCCGAGAATTTGCCAGATATGCGTCGGCGCCCAGCCCCAGAGCAGCAGCCGGTTGGGCACATCCCACGGCAGCGGTCCGCCGGCCTGAGGTGAAAAAAACGCGGTGCCGAGATTATTCTCAATGGCTTCGTTGGTGGTCGCCTGAGAGCGGATGTAATCGCCAAAGATCGCCGCCTGCCGGAAAGTGCGCCGCAACGAGACTTCAAACGAGTGATAGTGATCGCGGCGGTTGTTTTGCAAAAGAAAAAATTCGGTGGGACCGGCGGGCGACAGGTTCTCATAGGCCAACCCATCGCGTTGCTGGCGCTGCAGCCAACGCAGCCCGAGGAAGACCCGCTCGGGCAATTCCTGTTCCCAACCCAGGAAGCTGGTGTAATAGCGGGGCGCTTTCAGTTTGGCTCCCGGCAAGCCGAAGCGGATAAGAAACGGCGGCGATTGCGGCTGTCCGGCGGCATTATAGAGCGTGTCCTGGCGCTGTTGGTCGAAGGCTAAAGCATAAGTACTCAAGTTCACCGGCTGGTAAAAGATGCCCCAACCGGCGGAAATTTTGGTTTGATTATTGGCCCAGGGCACGTAATTGAGCGCTAGTCGCGGGGCCGGCAGCGCGCCGGCGGCCAACTGATCATGGTCCACCCGCAACGCCGGCTCGATGCGCAGGCTTCGCGCCAACTGCCACTCGTCTTCGGCATAGACGCCGGCCAGTTGATCGTGCACCGTGAGCAGGGGCGAACCGAGGAATTGGCTGGACTGCAACACCGCGCCTCCGGCGCCGATAATCTCAAATTCGCGTCGCTGAGCCTGTTGCCGCAGCCGGGGCGCAAGCCAGTCTCCGCCCACTCGAAAGTTATGTTCACCCCAGGCATGCCAACTGCCGAAAAACACGTTGGCAATAGCCTGGCCGCGGCTGGCAATCTCATGCACGGTTTGGAAGTAATTGCCGCGCGGGCCTTGGGGCGTCAGCCGATAGGTGGAATCACCCTGCGGCAGGGTGGTGCTGTGCGCCAAATCGTAAGCCCCACCCAACTCGATCAGGTTGGCGCCCAGCGTGATCTCGTCTTTCAGGCTGGCCCACCCACGGCGCTCGCGAAAGTTCGTCGTCGCCGCCCGCGGCGTAAACGGCGACAGCCCGAGATAGCTGTCCTGGTTGAAGTTGAACAATACATTGGCTTCCAACTGCTGGTGAGGCGTGAGCTCGTATTGGGTGCTGAACAAGTTGTCTCCGTCCCATTGATTACCGGTGTTTTGACCGCTGGGCAACTGCGGCACCAGCGTGAGTGTGTGCTGAAAGCTCAAGGCATCGGCAAACCAAGCCCGATTTTTTCGAAAAGGGCCAGAGAGGGTGAATCGCGGGTACCAGTTGCCCAATTGCAGCCCTTGTTTCAAGCTCACCCCCGGCAAAAAATTGGAAGTGCCAAAGCGCAGCCGGTTGCCGCCGGTCAGGGTGCGCAGCGACAACACGCCGGCGCCGGCGGAGGGATGCTGCGCGCCGAAGCGGCCGCTTTCCACCTTGACGCTGCGCACCGCATCCACATTGAGCCGCGCCGATAAAGTGCCGGTGGCCGGGTCGGAGATATCGAAGCCATCGAGGGTGTATTCGATCGCCTGCGATCGTGCCCCGGCGACGTGCAGTTGGCCGCTGTTATCCAGCACCACGCTCGGAATTGCGGGCAGCGCTTCCACCAGATTGTGGCTGGTCGGATACGCCAAGTTGCGAATATCACGCTGGCTCAGCGTAAATTTATGCGCCATCTGCTGCGGCTCAATCGGGTTGGCGCGGGCGACAACGCGCACCGTCTGGTGCAATTCATGCGCCGGCTGCAGGTGCAAATGGACGCGATTTAAGCCCCGATGCAGGGCGATCGCCTGATCGAGTTGGAAGTAGCCCTGTTTTTCGATTTGCAGCCGGTATTGGCCGGGCGCGAGCGGCCCTAGCCGAAATAGGCCGGCGCGATTGGTGTAGACCAGCCACTTGCGCGCGCCCTGCAGTAAGGAGATTTCGGCGCCGCTGACCGGCGCGCCATTGACATCCAACACCCGCGCCTGCATCCATGCCCGGCCCGGGGTCTGGGGGTGGGGAGCCGCCCGGCTCAGCCACCCTAGGATAAACAGCGCGTAAATCATCTCCAAGGCGGCGCAGTTGCTCAGCGGCCAAGGCTACGCCTTTCACGAACCTCGCGCGGCCATGGATGCCGTGCTCATTCGCGATTTTTTAGCTTACGCGAATTTCGCCGGCGCAAGTGTATAGAGGCACACTCCTCCCCGGCCTCTCCAATCAGATGCTGAAAACGCGCCTGCGGTTAGGCTTCGGCGATTTCGCTCAATCGCCGGCGGAGCTGTTGCTCCATCTCGTCTTTAATCCTTAATTTCAGCTTTTTGATACGGTTCTCTTCCGCTTCTTCATCGGCGGAGAGGTATTTTCGCCTTTTTAATTTATCTAATTGGCTTTCTAATTCATGATGGCGGGAAACAAGCTGGCGGAAGGTTTCATCGTGGGCCATCAAATCCTGCCGGATGACCCCGGAATCCATGCTCATGGCACTACCCTCCGAGAGCCGGGACTCTCGACTGCGGTTTAAGGAGCGGATTAAGCCCCGCCCATTCCCCGGTACGGCTTGAGATTATCACTTCTCCGAACCGCCTTCAATCGTCTTTTCAGAGCTCTGAAATACCCGGCAAGCCCCGGGATTCCAGCCCTTGCTTGCATTTATCGGTTCCGCAAGCGCAATCCGGAAGGTCTGGCTTTTTCCCGTCCGGCGGTGCCTGGCTTATATAATGCGGCCATGGAAAATGTAAAACGTCTGCTGCGGCTGGGCTTGGCGGGGCTATGCATTTTGAATCTTATATCGCCGGCCTGGGCCTGGGGCGCCAAGGGCCATAAACTGATCGTCAGCGCCGCGCTGGCCGACCTGCCGCCCGTGCTACCCGCTTTTCTCCGCCACGCCAACACCGCTCTGCGTTTTCTGACCAATGAGCCCGATCGTTGGCGCGAATCGGGCTTGACCGAACTCAATGCCGAAAACGCGCCCGATCATTTCATCAACCTGGAACGGGTTCCCTTCGCTTCCCATTGGCCGCGCGACCGCTATGGCTTTATTCAGGCGTTGCAGCAGCGCGCCGCGGCGTTGTCTCGCCAGGGACATCCGCGCGAGGCGGCGCAACTGGCGCCCGCCAAGGTCGGCTTCAATCCCTATGCCGCGATTGAGTATTATCAGCGGCTGCTGATCGCGTTTCAGGAATACCGCGCCGCTCGCGCCCGGCATCTTGCCCTCGGCCCCTTCAACGCCCATGTCATCGAAACCATGGGCCTGCTCAGCCATTACGTGGGTGACGGCTCGCAACCGCTACATACCACGATTCAATACAATGGCTGGATAGGTCCGGATCCGGCCGGGTTCACCCGTTCGCACCGCATTCATGCCTATTTCGAAACGGTTTTTGTGAATCGCGCCGTGCCCGCCGATGCGCTGCGCGGCCGGCTGGTTCCGCCGCGCCGCCTCGCGCATCCGTTCCGGGCCTATTTGCAATACCTCCGCGTCACGCACACACAAGTGATCCCGCTTTACCGGCTGAATCGGCAAGGCGCCTTCCGCGGCCGTGGCAGCGCCGCCGGGCGTCATTTTGTCATCGCCCGCCTCGCCGCCGGAGCGCGGATGCTCGCCGACCTGGTTTATACCGCCTGGCTCAATAGCGCCCGTCCGCCTACCCGCCCGCTGCAGTTCTGAGCTATGAACCGGACGCAGGGCCCGGCCGTCCAAGCTGCGGCAACGAAAAGAATGGCGCGCCGCCCAGATGAAATCCAGCCTCAACGTTGAGGCTCGTCGAGCCCGCTAACGACGGCGGCAATGGCGGAATAGACTTTCCGCGTCGATACGGCGATATCTCTCTGGCCGTTAGCCAACCAATGCTGAGCCGAGAGCGAGAGCGTGGAAAGAGTTAACGTGCAGAGCACTTGAACCAGGAAGGGGTCCTTGCACCGGCGCCTGAAAGCGGCGTCGATCTGAGACTGTACCGCCGCCATGCGCGAAAGAAGCGCCTCCCGGGCAGCCGGATATTTGGCCGCTATCTCCATCACCTTGGCGGTGCGTGGCTCGGCGGCGCTTGCACGCGCAAGGGCCAGGACCACATAGCGCAACAGATCCGCCGGGGCGGCGGATTGAGGGCACGACGCCACCGCCTTGGCGAGTGAATTCGCCATGCTCGCGATGGGTTGCGCCATGAGATCGTTCTTCGATTGAAAGTACCGAAAGAATGACCGGCGCGAGACCCACGCGGCCGCGGCAATCTCGTCGATGGTCGTGTTATCGAATCCTTTTTCAGCAAACAGATCGATCGCGGCGTCCCAAATCGCAGCCTTCGTCAACTTGCGCTTTTTGGCCCGAAGCCCCATGGGCGCGCTTTCGACGGGGGGATTCCGCTTGACCAGGGTGACGGTCATCATCTGAGGAAAATTAGCAGATAGTGTCACTCAGTGCAATATGGCACTCAGTGTTGACATTGGGAGGCGGGGTGTCTATGCTGCGGGATCATGCAAGTGAAACTCCCCGTGTCTCACCATCAACACCCAAAGCAAACAGGAATTCGATCCAAGAGACTTGGCCAACCCAGGAAAGCTACGATGAGCGTTGCAAAGCGAGCGAAGACGAGAGGGCGAATAGCCGCATGGCTCCTGATTTGTTCGGCCGCCTTAGCGGGCGCCCCCGTAGTGAGGGCGCAGCAGGCGCCGGCGAAAGTGACCGGGAATCCGCGGGTGGACAAGTTGCTGAGCGAAATGACGCTGCAGCAGAAGATGGACTTGATCCGCGGTGGTTTCGAGAAAACCGATAACCAGGGGCAAGCCGGCTTTCTTCCCGGCGTGCCCAAGCTGGGCATTCCCTTCTTGCGACTGGCGGACGGACCTCCGGGAGTACTGACCCGGCATGCCTCGCAGGCGGAAGAAGCCACGATGGGGGTGGCGGCGACCTTCAGCCTGCGCGACGCGCTCCAGAACGGAATCGTCATCGGCCGCCAGGATCGCTCGCACGGCATACAGGTATCGTTGCAGCCATTCATCAATATCGCTCGCGACTTCACGTTCAGCCGCGCCTATAACACCTTTGGCGAAGATCCGTTTTTAACCTCGATGGTCGGCGCGGCGGAGATTCGCGGCATCCAGTCGCAGGGGGTAATGGCGATGGCCAAGCATTATGTGGGCTATGATTCCAACTCCTTCAATACAGTCCTGGATCAGCAAACATTGCATGAGATTTACCTGGCTCCATTTGCCGCCGCGGTCAAGGCGGGGGTGGCGGCCATCATGTGCTCCTATAACCAAGTCAATGGCGCGTTTGCCTGCGGCAATCCAGACACGCTAAAGACGATTCTGCGCGGCCAGCTCGGCTTCAAAGGCTTTGTGACCTCCGATTGGGGCGCGGTGCACAACGTGCATTTTATTAACCGCGGCCTGGATATGGAGATGCCGGGGGAAATGCCTCCCCCGCTGGGAGCGTTTCTTCCCAGTTATTTCCGCACCACGCCACGCCCAAAGCAACCGGCGCCAAAGCTGAATTCGAAGGCTCTGGCCGCCATGCTGGGCGGCACCATTCCGGAGGAGCCGCGCCAAGGCTTCAATTTCTCCAGTTTTCCCCGCGAGGCCGGCAAAGAAACCATGCGGGATGCATTGCGCAATGGCAGCGTGAGCGCGGCGACCATCACGCGCGCCGCCGGGCGGGTGCTTTATGAAATGGATCGCTTTGGCTATCTCGATGGCAACGAGAAGCAAAGCATAACCCCACAAGCCTTTGCGGCCAATGATGCCGTGCTGTTAAAAACCGCCGAGGATGCGGCGGTGCTGTTGAAAAATGAAGACCATATATTGCCGTTGCGGGGCACGGCACTGCAGTCTTTGGCCCTGATCGGCCCGGGAGCGAGGCAACTGGATGCGATCGGGGTGTTTGGCGAGCGATCGACGGGCATTGTCAGTCGCGAAATCAGCCCGCTGGCGGCCCTGCACCAAGCGACCGCGCATGAACCCCATATTCATCTCACCTATGCCGTGGCGGACGACATGACCGGCGTGCCGGTTCCCGCTTCGCTGCTTTCCCATGGCGGCAAGCCGGGATTGGAGCGGATTGGCGCCCATGGCGGCACGCAGGTCAATCGGCAGTTAAATTTCACTCTCGCCAATCATCGCGCCCTGCCCGCCAACACTTCCTGGACCTGGAAGGGCACGCTGACCGTACCCCAAACCGGCAATTATTGGCTTTATTTGCAAGTGCTCGGAGCGCGAGGCACATTGGCGATCGATGGCACACCCTTGGGCAGGACCGGAGCGATGGCAGGGGGCGTCCACGGCGACGTGCAATACGCGACCCAAGACAATCCATTCCCTACCACCGATGGCCTCGATAACGTGCGGCGCGCCATCGAATTGACCGCCGGACCGCATAGTCTCACCGTGACGGCTTCCCCGGACACATCGGGCCACCCCGAGCAAATTCGGTTGAATTGGATGACACCTCAGCGGCGAAAAGCGGATTATGCGCGCGCCCTGGCCACAGCCCAAGCGGCGCGCGCGGCCGTGGTCTTCGTCTGGTCTCGCGGCAAGCCTACCTTTGCGCTGCCGGGCGATCAAGACCAACTCATCGAGCAGGTTGCCGCCGTCAACCCCAATACGATCGTGGTGATGAATATCAGCCAGCCTGTCGCCATGCCCTGGCTGAACCAAGTCAAGGCGGTTCTGCAAATGTGGTGGCCGGGCGACGAGGGCGGCAAAGCCACGGCGAATTTACTGCTGGGAAAGGCGGATCCGGGAGGCAAATTGCCGTTTACCTGGGCTTATAAGCTGACGGATTATCCGGCCACGGATCCGGCGCATCCGGAGCGTTCCGCCAAGGGTGTGGATGGAAAGACCATCTATTCGGAAGGCATCTTCGTAGGCTACCGCTGGTTCGATCAGCAACATATCAAGCCGATGTTTCCGTTCGGTTACGGCCTCTCCTACACTACCTTCCAATTCTCGAACCTTCACGCGCTCCGCCAACCCAATGGCGGCGTGGAAGTCAGCCTGAATGTGAAAAACACCGGGCCGGTAGCGGGAGATGCCGTGCCTGAGGTGTATATCGGTGCGCCGGATACACCGCCGGCCGGCGTGCCCTTTGCCAAGCGGGCGCTGTGCGGGTTCGATCGCGTCCATCTGGCGCCTCATGCTTCGCGCACCGTGGTGATCCAGGTACCGCTGCGCAGCTTGCAGTATTGGTCCACGGCAAAATCTGATTGGGTCACTGCGACAGGCCAACGCACGATTTATGTGGGCAGTTCCTCCCGCGATCTGCCCTTGCAGGCATCGTTTATGATCCGCTAAGGATCGCGGCGCACCAATGGGAGCGGCCGTGCTCCGCACGGCCGCTTTTCTCCAGATCACATAAAATGTATGCACTACAGTTCATAGAAACGCTCGTCACAGTGCGGCTCCGCGCTCAGAAAAAAGACCTCATGAAACCTGTATGTGGTAGATTGCTCGCTATTTAAGTTTAAACTTTCGAATGGCATAAATTTTGCTTCATCGGCTTTGGGTTGCCCGTCTCGACCTTACAGGTGAGCCTGATGCCAAATCACGAGCCAGCTCATGAAATCGCTACCGCCTGTGTAGTTAAAGAAGCCAGGAGGGCGCGCCAGTGGCAAAGCCTGACCCGGCTTTCCAGCAAGCAGCGGAAGCGGTTCCAACCGCCGCCAGACCCATTTCAGGAAATCTGGGAAGAAGTGCGTGGCCTTGTAGAGCAAGGTCAGTCGAGTTGAGCGGCGAATTAAATTTTTGCCCCTATTCCACCCTGCAAGCTTGCTTTAAGCCTCTGCATTCGCCTTGGTTTCCTTACCGAAGATGGGACGTTCATCAATTCCCCATCCAGAGTTGCTGCCTTCGGGTTCCTGGCTGCTACCCTTAAAATATTGATTTGAGGTTGCACCATGGACTCCCTTCATTGAACGCCGCCCTGGTCATCGACAAACCTTCCGGCATGACCTCGCATGACGTGGTCGCCGCCTGCCGCCGCGGATTGCGCGAGCGCTCGATCGGGCATCTGGGCACGCTCGATCCCGCCGCCACCGGCGTGTTGCCGCTGCTCGTCGGCCGCTTGACGCGGCTGGCGCGTTTTTTTCAGTCGCGCGATAAGCAGTATGAGGGCGAGGTCCGCTTCGGGTTTGCCACCGCCACCTACGATGCCGGCGGCGAACCGACCTCGACGCGCAACTCGCGCCTGCCTTCGCTCGCCGAAATCGAGGCCATCTTGCCCCGTTTTCTTGGGCGCATTGCGCAAGTTCCGCCGCCGTATTCCGCCAAAAAAATTGAAGGCCGCCGCGCCTATCAGCTTGCGCGCGCCGGCCAGGCGGTGGCCTTGCCGCCGGCGGAGGTGGAGATTTTCGAAATCGTGCCGTTGTCGCTCGAGGCCGGCCGCTTGCTTTTGCGCGTGCGCTGTTCCGCCGGCGTGTACATGCGCTCGCTGGCGCATGACCTCGGCCAGGCCCTGGGCATGGGTGCTCACCTGGGCCCGCTGCGCCGCACCCGCGTGGGAGAATTCGATCTCTCCCAAGCCGTCACGCTGGAGCGGCTGCGTGAATTAGCCGAGGCTGGCCCGCTTGAGCAGGCATTGATTCCCCCGATCCGGCTGCTGCCCGAGATGCCCGCCGTGCTCGCGCCTCAACCCGCCGCCGCCCGCCTGCTGGCCGGACGCGACGCCAATCTGCCAGATTTTTCCGGCTCCGCCCGCGTGCGCGTCTTTACGCCCGAAGGCGAACTGCGCGCCATCGCGGCTCGGATCGCGGGTTCACTGTTTCACCCCGAACTGGTCTTTCCCCCCGGCTAGCGGCTCCCGTCTTTAGCTTTTCCTCGCGATCAAGACTCCATCGCGTAGCGGCACGATCACAGGAAACAAATCCGGCGAGGCATAGGCGGCGCGATTGAACTCCAGAATGGCCTGCGTCTCGCGCGAGTCGTCGGGGCGGGCGACCTTGCCGCTCCAGAGCACGTTATCGGCGACCAGCAAGCCTCCCGAGCGCAGCCGCGGCAGACTGAGGCGCAACACCTCCGGGTAGGCCGGCTTATTCACATCGCAAAAGATCAGGTCGAACGCCCCCGTGGTGGATTGAAAAGCGGCGAGAGCGTCGCCGGGACCGAGCTGGCGTATGCGGCCGGCGACGCCGGCGCGGGTGAAATAGCCCGCCGCTTCGCGGTGGTTTTCCAGGCTATTGTCGGTATAAAAGACCTCGCCCATTTCGCCCGCGGCCCGCGCCCACCACAAAGTCGAATATCCGATGGCGGAGCCGAACTCGAAGATGCGGCGCGCGCCGATCATGCGGGCGGCCAGATAGAGCAGCCTTCCCACCGCCGGTCCGACGATGGGAATAGCGCGGCGGGCGGCCTGCGCCTCCATCTCCACCAGCACCGGATCGCGCTCCGGCAAGATTTGGGCCAGATAAGCTTCCACTTCCGGCCCGGTGATTGTCAGATCGTCCGGCATTTGCTTTCCCTTTCGTTTTTTTCCGCCCCGGTCCTGCTGCAGCCTGTCTCTACTTTGGCTTTTTCTTCTGTGGTCTGCATTAGCGCAGTGTCTGGCCAGGCTGGATCGCCACCACTTCGCAGTCGCTGCCCTCGAGTTGTTGTTTCAGCTCTTCCGGCGTGCCCTTCAACGGCGGCCAGGTGCCGAAATGCATCGGGATGACGTGTTTTACGCCAAGCAGCTTACAGGCCAGCGCGGCGCGGCGCGGGTCCATGGTGAAATGTCCCCCGATGGGCAGCAGCGCGATTTGCGGCTGGTGCAACTCGCGAATCAGGGCCATGTCGCCAAACACTTCGGTGTCGCCGGAATGATATAGGCGCGTGCCGTTGGAGAATTCGAGCACATAGCCCGCCGCCTCGCCGGCATACACCGGCTTGCCATTGGAGACGGCGCCGCAGGAATGCAGCGCATGCACCATGGTCGCTTTTACTCCCGCGATTTCGATGGTGCCGCCCTTGTTCATGCCCATACGCTGTTTTTCGGCTACGCCCTGCTCTCCGAACATCTGCATCAGCTCGAACATGCCCACCAGGGTGGCGCCTTGCCCGGCCAGGGTCACAGCGTCGGCCATATGGTCAAAGTGGCCATGCGTGATCAGCGCCGCCTGCGCGGGCTTGGGGGTTTTTTCTCCGGCCGGGCAGGCGGGGTTGTCTTTTAGGAAAGGATCAATGTAGAGTCGCTGCCCGCCGTGTTCAATGCGAAAGCAGGCGTGGCCGCACCAGGTAATTTGAATGCCTTTGAGCTCGAGCATGGTCATCTCCTTGGCTCCATTGTAGAAGTAACCCTGGGATCGTGGGCACTATATGCGTTTGGCGGGACGCGCACCCCGGCTTGCCTTCGCTGCCGGTGTTCATTACACTGTGCTCACTTCATTCCGGGAGATTCGACGATGCGGAAAAGCTTTTATTGGCTTCTTCTGGCCTGGCTGGCCGCCGGTGTGGCCTGCCAGCGTTCCCAGCATGCCCCCGCGGCGCAGCAACGGCTCGATCCACGCCTGGCCGGTTCTTTCCGCCGGCCCGACAACCACGGCTGGATCTATGTTCATCTGCAAGGTTCGGCATCCGACATCGGCTTCCAGCACGGCTATTGGCTGGCCCCGGAAATCAACCGCATGCTCACCGATTTCAAGGCCACCTGGCCGCGCACCACGGGCAAAAACTGGGCGTTCTACCGCCAAGCCGTGCGCACGATGTGGCTGCCGCACATTGAGCCGCAATACATGCGCGAACTGTCGGGCATTGCCGATGGCCTGCATGCCCGGGGCTACAAGCAATGGGACACGATTGATGTCATCATCCTCAACGGTTTTGAAGAGCTGCCCGATTATTACGTGCCCTGGTACAACCAGCAGCACCACTTAAAGCAGCTTGCCGATTTGCGCGCGCCCGGCAACTGCAGCGCCTTCATCGCCTGCGGCGCCTATACCCAGCATCACGACATCGTCATCGGACACAACGCCTGGACCAGCTATTACCCCGGCGAGAACTGGAACATCATCTTCGATATCGTGCCCCATCAGGGCTATCACATCCTGATGGACGGCTTTCCCGGCGTTATCACCAGCGACGACGACTTCGGGATCAACTCCGCCGGCCTGATGATCACCGAAACCACCATTACCCAGTTTTTCGGCTGGAACCCCCGCGGCATTCCCGAGTTCGTGCGCTCGCGCAAGGCGCTGCAATACGCCAGCTCGATTGATCAATATGTGAAAATCATGCTCGACGGCAACAATGGCGGCTACGCCAACGATTGGCTGATCGGCGACCGGAAGACCGGCGAGATCGCGCGGCTGGAGCTGGGACTGAAATACCATCGCGTCTGGAAGACTAAAAGCGGCATGCTGGCCGGCTCCAACTACCCTTCCGACCCGAAAGTCATGAAGTATGAATGCCCCGGCTTCAAGCCTCACGACTTGGCCTCCAGCCCGATTGCGCGGCGGGTGCGCTGGCACCAGTTGATGAAACAAAACAAGGGCAAGATCAACCTCCAGGTGGCCGAAGCGATGGAATCCGACCACTACGATACTTATCTGCATAAGGCCAACCATCCCGATGCGCGCACGCTTTGCGGGCATGCCGACTTGTCGGCGCATGGCGTAAAAGCCTGGGGTTGGGGTCCTTACCATCCCGGCGGCACGGTGCAGGCGAAGGTCACCGACTCCGAATTGGCCGGCAAAATGGAGCTCTACGCCGCCATGGGCCATCCCTGTGGCATTGACTTCCATGCCGCCAGCTTCTTGAAGGCGCACCCGCAATACGCCTGGGAAAAGCCTTATCTGCGCGATATGCCCTCGCATCCCTGGACGCTGTTCCAGGCCAGCCACTGAGCACGACCCGCATGGACCTGGCCAAGATTTTAAAAACCGCGGTGGAGCATAACGCCTCCGACGTGCACCTCAAATCCGACGCGCCACCGCGCATGCGCGTGGATGGCGAACTGCGCGAAGTCGCCGGCGCCGGCCGCCTCTCCACCGACGAGCTGATCACCATGGCGGGCGAGTTGATGGGCCCGGCGCACCAGAAGCATTTTCGCGAAACGCGCGAGGCCGATTTCGCCTGCACCGTCGAGGGGGTCGGCCGCGTTCGCGCCAACGTCTACCAGCAGCGCGGCGTGATGGGCATCGCGCTGCGCATGGTGCCTTCCGCGCCGCGCTCGCTGGACCAGCTCGACCTGCCGCCGATCATCGAGCGGCTTTGCGAGGAACGCCGTGGCCTGATCCTGGTCACCGGCACCACCGGCTCGGGCAAATCCACCACGCTAGCCGCGATGGTGGATCGCATCAATGCCTCGCGCAGCGACCACATTCTTACCATCGAGGACCCGATCGAATATCTGCACACCGACAAGCGCGGCGTGGTCAACCAGCGCGAAATCGCGGTGGATACCGCCAGCTTCGGCGTGGCATTGCGCGCCGCTCTGCGCCAGGATCCGGACGTCATCCTGGTGGGCGAAATGCGCGACATCGAAACCATTCATACCGCTCTGGTGGCGGCCGAAACCGGGCACCTGGTGCTTTCCACCCTGCATACGCTCGATGCCGCCGAAACCGTGCAGCGCATTATCTCCAATTTTCCCGAGGCGCAGCAGCGCCAGATCCGGTTGCAATTGGCGTCGGTATTGCGAGGCGTGATCTCGCAGCGACTGGTGCCGCGCTGCGACCAGCCCGGCCGCATTCCCGCGGTTGAGGTGCTGGTTTCCACGGCTTACGTCCGCGATTGCATCATCTCTCCGGAAAAAACCGCGCTGCTGCGCGACGCCATCGCCAAGGGCGGCAGCCAGTACGGCATGCAGACCTTCGACCAGTCGCTCTATGATTCCTGGCAGCGCAAGCGCATCACTTATGAAACCGCGCTCGCCCAGGCGTCCAATCCGGATGAGTTCAAGCTGCGCGCCCTGGGCGTTTCCAGTGGCGGCATGGCTCCCGCCACCGCCCCTAAACTGGACCGCTTTTAACGCCGTGCGCCGCTCGCCGACCCCGCTCGAGGCCGAAGCGCTTTATCAAAAGGCGGTAAAACTGTTGGCCCGCCGCGGCCGCTCCGAGAGCGAGTTGCGCCGGTTGTTGACGCGCTCGGCCGCGCCCGGCGCGCTGCCGCCGGCGCTCGATCGCTTGCGCGAACATGGCTATCTCGACGATCGCCGCTTTGCGCAATCGCTGGCGCTGTATGCGCGCGATGCCGAAAAATTCGGCGCCCAGCGCGCCCGGCGCGAGCTGCGCCGCCGCGGCATCGCCGATGCCGTGGCCGACCAGGCGCTGGCCGAAATCTATCCCGCCCGCGGCGAAGCCGCCTTGCTGCGCGCGTGGCTGGCGAAAAAACGCGTGAAGCCGCCCGAAGACGAGCGCGCCGCCGCCCGCCTCTACCGCCGCCTGCGCCTCGCCGGTTTCGCCAGCCCTGAGATTGTGACCGCCCTGCGCCGCTGGAAAATTGATCCGGAATGGCTGGAAGCGCTGGAGGAAGAAGAGGCGGCCGATGAATTTTGAAGATTCGAGATTGGATTATTTAGAAAATGAGCCGGCTTGCTGAAATCACGGCCTTCATTGTGGACTGCAACCGCACCCGGTCACACCTCTCCCGGTTGCGAAAAAGGGCCGCTCCCGGTGATCCTTCCGCGATGGCGGATTTAGGCAATTGGTATCTCGATACTGCGCGCGATCGGCACGGAAAAATTGTAATTAAAAAAATCCACGCTTAGCTTTCTATTTCACATCACGCGCCGTCTCGATTAGCCAAGGAAAATTGGGCTCATGGCAATTAGGGTATCTATATCACCTCGGAATAGGCGCAAAACCCGACCAGCAAAAAGCGTTGCATTGGTATCACCGCGCTTTTCGAGATGGCTCTTCGGTGGCCGCTCAAAATTTTGCCGCCATTTATCGCGAGGAACGCAAATTCCAGCTCATGTTGCAATGGTGGCTACGAGCGGTGCATATGGGTGACGGCGACGCCATGGTGAGTACCGGCTATTGTTATCAATACGGGATTGGAACGTATAAAAATACATACAAAGCTCGGCGGCTATATCTACTCGCCATAAATTCAAAATACATTACAGAATGGTCAAGAGAAGAAGCTCTTTATTGCTCCGCCTTGCTTTTGATTGATGCCGGCCGACGCCGTCAAGCCATTCCCTTACTTCGACGCGCGGCAAAAGATAATGATTACCCTGAAGCGATGGAGGTTCTGCAACAACTACGCACCAATCAACCGGTCATTGGCTGCCGCTGCCGGCGCCATCTCAATAAAAAATCGCCGGGTCATGCCATTTGCCCGCTACATCCGCGTAAGTAGCTTTCGCGCCAGGCCGGTGAGCGGCAATTGATCGAGATCGGCCAAATCCAGCCAGCGGCCGCCGCGCGCCGGTGGCGTATCCGCCGGAGCTGCCCGCAGCCGGGCGCGAATGGTGTAACGGGTAATCGTATGCCGCGCCTCAGTGATCAACGGCCCATTCCAGTTTGCAGGCGGCGGCGGCAATTCCCATAATCCCGGCATCCAGGCCTCATCTTTCGCGCGGCGCGTCACCCAAACGCGATTCTCTTTTCGCCATAGCGCATAGCCCAGTTCCAGCGGCGCCGCTTTCGCCCGCTTCCGAGCAGGAGCGGTTGCGGCCAGCCGGCCGGCGCCGCGGCAACCGCGCGCCAACGGACATCGGGGACAATCGGCCATGCGCGGTTGGCAAATCGCCGCCCCCAAATCCATCAAAGCCTGGTTGAACTCACCTGGGCGTCGTCGCGAGATCAACCGCGCCGCCGCTTGCCGCGCCCGGCGCGGGTTAGCGGGAAATCCATGCAAACGGCTGAGCACGCGCACAGCGTTGCCATCCACGGCCGGCAGCGGCAGGCCGGCGGCAATGCTCAAGATCGCCCCGGCGGTGTATTCGCCGATGCCGGGCAGGGCGCGAACGGCAACCGGATCGAGCGGGAAACACCCGCCGTGACGGCGCGCGATCGCGCGCGCGGCGGCGTGCAACTGCCGCGCCCGCCGGTAATAGCCCAGCCCGCTCCAGAGTCGCAGCACTTCCCCGAGCGGCGCCGCCGCTAAACTCTGGACGTGGGGAAAACGCGCCAGGAAACGCTCGTAATAGGGAATCACCGTCTCCACGCGCGTCTGCTGCAGCATGATTTCGGAAACCCAGACGGTATAGGGATTTTGCGCGCGTTCCGTCTGGCGCCAGGGCAGGTCGCGCCGCCGGCGGCGATACCAGGCCAGCAACCGCCGCCGCAGTTCGGCGTCGGGCATGGCGGCCATCCGTTTCCGTTCCGCGGCTTTTGCGGTCATATTCAGAGGTGGTTTTTTAAGTGGCACGGACAACCAATACGCGGCAGCCGCCGCCCCCCTAACCCAATTTTCCAATCTCGACCGGGGCTACGCAGCGCGCTACCCCAGCATCAGCTTGGCAATCGTCTGCAACTGCATGTTCGAGGTGCCTTCATAAATTTTTCCGATTTTGGCGTCGCGGAAATATTTTTCCACTGGATAATCGCGGGTAAAGCCATAGCCGCCATAAAGCTCCAACGCCTGCGCGGTCACGCGTTCGGCGGCCAGCGAACTGTAGTATTTCGCCATGGCCGCTTCCTGGGTAAACGAATCGCCCGCCTGCTTGCGCCGGGCGGCGTTATAAACCAGCAGCCGCGCCGCTTCGAGTTCGGTGCGCATCTGGGCCAACTGAAACTGCACCGCCTGGAATTCAGCAATCGGACGGCCGAATTGGCGGCGTTCGCGAGTGTAGCGCAGGGCATGGTCGAGCGCGCCCTGGGCGACGCCAACCATCTGCGCCCCAATGCCGATGCGGCCCTCATTCAGCGTTTCGATGGCGATCTTGTAGCCTTTGCCCTCTTCGCCCAACACCTGCGTGGCGGGGATAAGGCAGCCTTCCAGCAATAGTTCGCAGGTGCTGGAGGCGCGGATGCCCAGCTTGTTTTCTTTGCGGCCAACCTGAAAACCTTCCTGCCCGCGTTCCACCAGAAATGCGGTGATGCCCCGATACCCGGCTTCGGGATTGGCATTGGCGAAGACGATAAACAGGCCGGCTTCGGCGGCGTTGGTGATCCACTGCTTGCGTCCGCGCAGCCGGAAACCGCCTTCGACGCGCTCGGCGCGCGTTTCCAGGCCGAAGGCATCGCTGCCCGCGCCCGCCTCCGATAACGCGTATGCCCCGACCCACTCCTGCGCCAGGCGGGGCAGGTAGCGCTTTTTTTGCTCCGGCGTAGCCCAGCGCAGCAGGGCGTTGTTCACCAGCGTATTTTGCACATCCACTACGACGCCGGCAGAGGCATCCACGCGCGAAAGCTCCTCGACCGCCAGAATTGCCTCAAAAAAGCTGCCGCCGGCGCCTCCCAATTCTTCCGGAATCTCGATAGCCATCAGTCCGGCGCGAAAGAACTCCGCGATCAATTCGGCATCGAAGTGGCCGCTTTCATCCATGCTCGCCACCAAGGGCCGCAACCGGCTCTCGGCCAGTTCGCGGACACTCTGCCGCAATAGTTCTTCATCGCTATTCAGACTGGTCAACGGCGGTTGGGACATGGCAGCGCACTCCTCCAAAATTTTTGACAGGCCGGGCAAACTTGCGCCCGCCGTTTTTGTCCAATCCGCCTGAGGCGGTCACCCATGCCGTGTAGGCAGGCTGGGTGGGGAACAAAACAGTTTAGGGCGCTACAAGAGCGGGCGTGGAAAAAACTGTGAACTTTCATTCCCAGATGTGGCCCATGAATGCTAAGAAAGGCGGGGTGCGAAAGTTTCACCATGGATCTGCGCCAAATGACTAGGTATAAATCCAGTAAACAGGTACGAAATGGCCAATCCGCTTGCAATTTCAGCAACTTTCGGATATCTTTGGCCTTTTCTTGCCGTGTGCCAAGCCCTGCTGGCGAGGACATCGAGTACGCGGAACCATTGAAAACCAAGGGTTTAGAAGTTTCGGGCCAGGTCCTGAAACTTTTAAGCACCTATCGGCGTCAAATGGCACGAATGGAATTTTAGTTGCATTAAGCCTGAACGCTATCGTTCAGGCCAATGAAACGCAGCACTCATTCTGATTGAAAGGAGGTGAGCCGTATGCCGGCAGTAATGGATGGATTAAAAGCCCGCATTCATTGTCCGATGTGTACCCGGACGGTGGAGGGGCTGGCAATTCCAGAAGTGCGGCTGGGCCGTTCCCGGCTCCGGGTTATGCCTGGCCAAAAATGCACCCGTTGCAACGCATCCTTGGATGCTGGCTACGTGCTCGAACTCTTGCCCGATCCGGAGCAGAGCAAAAATGGTCGCCGCGCTGCCTGAGTTTGGATATAGTTCGAGACCTTGCCTTAATCACCCTTCCGCTCCGACGCGCGGAAGGGTGATTTGTATTTACCCCACGCTTTATACCGGCTGATTTTTCAACCCAGGCAGTACCAAACTGATTACTCCAGCTCACCTACTACTCTCAATTCGGGTAAATGGAATCTGCGGCGGCATATTGCCATCGCCAGCCTCTTGGCGGGATAAAAGCCAGAAGCTAAAATCGAGGTGTGGCCAGGATTGCCACCTCCATGAATTCCCGCTTATCGTTTCCCGCTAAAGCTGAACTCGATTTTCTATCGTTGGGCGCATTGGTGCATCGCCTCGACCCGGGCATCGTGCCCTTCCACAAAGCCACCCAATGCCTGATCCATATCAGCGGCGGCGAATACAATGTAGCCGCCAACCTGGCCGATTGCTTCAAAATGCGCGCCGGCCTGGCAACCGCAATGGTGAAGTACCCGATTGGCGAACTGGCCGACGAGCGTGTACGGGCAATGGGGGTGCGTCCTTTTTACAAGTATTTCGAACATGATGGCGCCACCGGCCCCAATCTCGCCACCGTGTATAGCGACCGCGGGCAGGGCGTCCGCCCGCCGGTGGTCTTTTACAACCGCGCCAATGAGGCCGGCGCCAGCCTGAAACCGGGTGATTTCGACTGGCCGGCGATTTTTGGCGGCGGGGTGCGGTGGGTGCATAGCGGCGGGATATTTGCCGCGCTTTCGCCCACCACTTCGGCGCTGATACTGGAATTCTTCCAGGCCGCGCGCGCCGCCGGCGCCGTGGTCTCGTTTGATTTGAATTACCGGGAAAAACTTTGGCGGCGAGCCGGCGGCAAGGAGCAGGCGAATGCCGTGCTGCGCCGCATTGTCGAGCTTTGCGATGTGCTGGTCGGCAATGAAGAGGATTTGCAACAAGGCTTGGGCCTCGCCGGCCCGGCGGTGGAATCGAAGAGCGCGCTCGACCCCGCCGGCTTTCTTAAAATGATCGAGGTGGTGCGCCAGACTTATCCCCGGCTTACGGTGCTGGCCACCACCCTGCGTGAGGTGCACTCCAGCAATCGCCATAGTTGGAGCGCCGTCGCCTGGATCGGCGGCCAAAGCTATGTCGCCCCCACCTGCGAGCTTGATGTCTACGATCGCGTCGGCGGCGGCGACGGTTTTGCCGCCGGCCTGTTCTTTGGCTTGCTCTCCGGCGCAGCACCGGAGACCGCGCTTCGACTGGGTTGGGCACATGGCGCATTGCTGACCACCTTTCCCGGCGATACTACGATGGCGACTCTGGAACAGGTCCAACAGTTTGCCCGTGGCGGCTCAGCCCGCATTCAAAGATAATTTTCTGAGATTGACTTTCAGCGGGGAGGCGAAATACCGCCCAGTCCCAATTTGAAATGGCGTTGATTACCTGTGAAAAGTATTGCCAAATTGAAATTTTAAAACTTCATCTTTTAACCGAATTCTTAAGCAGTAAACGCGCCCGCGAACTCCAATGTAGGCGTGAGCACAAAAATTACATTCTCCTGTTTGCGCCTTCCCTCTTGTCTTCTGCAATATGGATTGCCTTTAGGGCTAATCCTCGGCATGCCGGCGCACTTGTGCGCAGGCAGCCCGTCGCCCTCCAGTTCCGCGCCAACTCGCATTCCGGCTCTTGTCCATGGCTTTCAACCCATGCCGGTTCGCGCCGGACGTATGCAATATGTGGGAATACTGGACCGGGTGGGAGTGCGCGCAGGCAGTGACGGCATCGAGTTCCTTCCACCTCAGGGCCGCCGAATCCGATTAATATTTAACGGCGCAGCCCACGGCAACGTGAAGGCTCTTGAGCCGCTCCCCGGCAGGTTCAATTACTTGCTGGGCTCGCACTCGCGCGATTGGCGGCTGCGGGTGCCGCATTTCGCGGAAATCTCCTGGCCCCGTTTGTATCCGGGGATCCGGGGCTGGTTGAGATTGCGGCAGAAAAACCGCAGCGGCGCTTTATTGCCGCCGGAAAAAATGGAAATCGGGTTCGATCTGGCCGCGGGCAGCCGGCTCAAATGGCTGCATTGGATGTTTCAGGGCGCATCGGCGCAACTTCTATCTACGGGCGAATTACAACTGGTATTGCCGCAAGGCGAAATCAGGCTGCGGCGGCCCCGAATGTATGAACTTTGGCGCGGCCGGCGGCGCCGGCTGCGGGGCGGCTACCGCCGATTGAGACAGGGCTGGGGTTTTTGGGTGCATCACTGGCGTCACGGCCGGCTGCTGATTGATCCCACCTTGGCCTACAGCAGTTTTCTAGGTGGAAGCGGCCAGGATGCCGCAACCGCCATTGCTCTGGATGCCTCGGGCAACGTCTACCTCACCGGTTTCACCAGTTCCGCGGATTTTCCCCTGCTCAATCCGCTTGAAAACAACTGTACCCCCTGCACTTCCACTACACCCACGGCCTTTATCGCTAAATTCAGCCCTGGCGCCGGCAGCCTCATTTTTGCCACGTTTTTAGGCGGCAGCGGCGCGACCATGCCTTCGGCTCTAGCGCTGGATCCCAATGCGGATATCTATATTGCAGGGTGGACAACGGCGCCCGATCTCCCCATGGTCCAGCCCTTATCGGCGCATTGCGACCAATGCTATGGCCAGAGCGGCGACGGCTTTGTCGCCGAACTCAATGCTGCTGGAAGCGCTCTGGTTTCGAGCACTTATTTTGGCGGCAGCGGCGACGATCATATTGCCGCGCTGGCGCTCGATGATGCGAGCGGCAACGTCTGGCTCGCCGGCTGGACCTTATCTTCCGACCTGGTCACGCTGAATCCATTGCAAGCCGCCTGCGCCAGTTGCACCGCCGGCCTGAGTGACGCGTTTGTGGCGGAACTGGCTCCTGGCAACAAACTGCTGTTCAGCACCTATTTGGGCGGAAGCGGCAACGATCAGGCGCATGCGCTGGCGCTCGGTCCTCAAGGTGATATCTATGTCGCCGGCTGGACGCTCTCGCCCGACTTTCCCCTCATGGCAGCGCTCCAAGGCGCCTGCGCGAGTTGCGGTGAAACCAGCCCGCAAGCGGATGGATTTCTGGTGCATTTGGCCCCGGGGGGCGGCCAACTCGACGCCAGCACCTATTTTGGCGGCAGCGGCTGGGACCAGGCGGATGCAATCGCCATCAATCCGGTTAATGGCAACATTTTTGTTGCGGGAAAAACGCTCTCGACCGATTTCCCTTTATATAATGCGCTCCAGGCAAGCTGCCCGGCCTGCCAGACGGGAAGCGGCTCGAATGCCTGGCTGGCGGAATTCGATAACTCGTTATCCAGTTTGCAGTTTTCCACCTATCTGGGTGGCAGTCTCGGCGACGCGGCCACGGCGCTGGTGGTCGATGCGCAAGGCGAACCCCTGGTGGCCGGTGTAGCTTTTTCCGCCGATTTTCCTCTGGTTCAACCGCTACAAACACAACTGAACCAAGGCCAAGGCTCCGGCTCCGATGCCTTTCTGGCGAAAGCCAATGCGTCCTTAACCGCTTGGATTTTTTCCAGCTTTCTGGGTGGCAATGCTGACGACTCAGCAGCCGCGCTCGCGCTCGATGCTCAAAATAATGCCTGGCTGGCCGGGGTCACCAATTCGACCAATTTTCCCGCGGAAAACGCCTTGCAATCCGGCTGCAAAGGTTGCCCCGGCGCGGGCGATGCCTGGCTGGCGGAAGTGGCCGGCCTGTCAATACCGCTGGCGCAATTTACTCCGGCAAGTCTGGACTTTGGCTCACAAGGGGAAAACACCACCAGCCCGGCGCAAACGTTGATTCTGACCAATGTCGGTGACGCCCCGTTGGCGATCAGTGCGATCGACACCCCGGGCGGAATTGATGACAGTGATTACAGCCAAACCAATAATTGTCCGCCCTCGTTAGCGCCGCTCGAAAATTGCGCCATTCACGTGAGCTTTACCCCCGACGATCTGGGCACCCAAAGTGGAACCATCGTCGTCAGCGATAACCTGGGCAGCCAAACGGTCATGCTCACCGGGGTTGGAGTCAATGCCCCGAATGTCGTTTTTAATCCCAATTCGCGGAATTTTGAGGGGGTCACGGTAGGCTCGAATGAGGCGCAGACGGCGCAACTCTACAACAATGGACTTGCGGCGCTCGCCATAGGTCAGGTGACGATGAACGGCCCCTTTACACAGACGAACAATTGCCCCGCCAGCCTGAGCGCGGGGGCGATGTGTACTTTTACGGTGACATTTGCTCCGACCAGCGCGGGCGCGATCACGGGAGAGTTGTCCCTCACCGACAATGCGCCCGGCAGCCCGCAAGTCCTGAATCTGAGCGGCACCGGAGAAGATTTCACGCTTGGCGCTGCCGCCAATGCTTCCACTTCCGCCAGCATTACTGCCGGGCAAACCGCGCAATATCAACTCACGCTCAATTCGTTGGGCGGCTATAGCGGCCAAATTAATCTAAGCTGCACCGGCGCGCCTAACCTGGCCAATTGCTCGGTCTCGCCGGCATCGGCCAATCTGGCGGCTAACGAATCCGCGGCACTGGCGATTTCCATTACCACCACCGCCGGCTCGAGACTCCCGCCCTGGAGTGGTCCTCCACGCGGGAACCGGCCCTGGCTCCCGCTTCTGGCGCTTGCCGGCGCGCTCGTGTTCATCCTGGTCCGTGGCAAGACCGCACGGCAGCCGTTGAGGTTGACCCTGGCGCTGGGCTTGGCTTTATTCACAGCGGCATGCGGCAGTGGCGGAAATTCGCCCGGTTCGAGCCCGGCCCCGCAGCCCGGCACTCCGGCTGGAACCTATACGCTCACTATCCAGGCGAGCGCCGGCAGTCTTACTCATTCGCAAAAACTGACGCTGATAGTCCAATAGCGGCTTGCAATCCCCGCTTTAATTGCCAGCAGGAGCGGTAATATTTTGCGCTTTTCCCGGAATGCGGCTCGTCCGCTTTTACGGCTAGGCGCTGATCCATTTCGGCGGAAAAACGGCCGGTCGAAGGCGGCTCGGCCGCTTTTACTGTTAGGCGCTGACGCTTTCGCCAAGGTCCGGCCGAAACCGGACGCAGGGCGAATACTCATGGCGGCCGGGCATTGCCGGGCGCAATTCCTGCGGAATTGCTTTGTATCGTCGTTAATAGACGCGGAATCTAACCGGAACCCCGCGCGAACCCGGCCTGCGAGCATTACTGCGGCAATTTCTCCGAAATTGCTTCAGACGAAAACTGCTGCCCGACTCGGCCGTTAACGCTTCCGGATGCATTCCCGGCCCGGCTATGCGGCGAGCCTGACTTTATCGCTTGCCTCCGGTCCCTGTCTTCTGTTTTATTCTGTAAATCATGCCCGAACACGCAGCCAACTCCCCCGAACCGGGCGCCTGGCCGGCCGGCTTTCATTTCGCCGCAGGCCATAGCGGAATAAAAGCGGCTAAGCCCGACCTCGCCGTGGCCTGGGGCGACCAGTGCTTTGCCGCTGCCGCGGTTTTTACCACCAACCGGCTGCAAGCCGCGCCGGTGCGATTGAGCCGCGGTCATTTACGGCGCTCCAAAGGCTGGCTGCGCGCCATCGTGGTGAACTCGGGCAATGCCAATTGCGCCACCGGCAAAGCGGGTGAACAGGCGGCGTCGGCAACAGCCGAAACCACGGCGCGGCTGCTGAATTGTCCGCCCGAGCAAATTTTTGTCGCCTCCACCGGGGTCATCGGCGTGCCCATGCCCTATGAGCGTATTTTGCATGCACTGCCGCGCTGGTTGCAGCGCGAGGATGGGGGTCCGGCGGCGGCAGAAGCCATCCTCACCACCGATACGCGGCGAAAAATCGCTCTGCGCGAATTTCGGGATGGCGCGCGCCGTTTTCGTATTGCCGGCATGGCGAAAGGCTCGGGCATGATCCATCCCCGGATGGCGACCATGCTCGCGTTCATTTTCACCGACGCGCAATGTACTCCCACCGAACTCAACTCCGCGCTAAAAACAGCCGTAAATCAATCCTTCCACCGCATCACCGTGGATGGCGACACTTCGACCAATGACTCGGTTTTACTGGTTGCAAGCGGCGCCGCCGGACGCCCCAGCGCGGCCGGCATGCGCGCCTTCCGCCGCGAACTGGAAGCCGTGGCGCAAAGCCTGGCGCTGGAGATCGTGCGCGATGGCGAAGGCGCCAAGCGGCTGGTTCGGATCGAGGTGGAGCAGGCGCGCACCGCCGCCGACGCCGATCGGGCAGCACGGGCCATTGCGCATTCGCCGCTGGTCAAGACCGCCCTGGCCGGCGCCGACCCGAACTGGGGCAGGATTCTGGCCGCCGCCGGCTATTCCGGGGCGCGATTCCAGCCGGAACGCGCTGAAGTCTGGTTCAACCAGACCCCCGTTTTCGATAAGGGCCGCGCGCTCGCCTTCGATGAAGCGGCCATGAAACGCGAATTGGAACAGGATCAGGTCCTATTACGCATCCGCCTGGGCGCCGGCCGCGCCCGCGCCTGGATGTGGACCTGCGATTTGACCATGGACTATATCAAAATCAACGCCAGCTACCGCACGTAAGCGGCTCGGCCGCTTTTACTTTTCACCTATAGCCCGCCGCCAGAATTTTTCGCTTCCACCCGGAAGATAAATACAATTGAATCAATAGATTACGGATGGAAGTAAATCGACTTTTACTTCCACCTTGCTTCCACCCAGCCTAAACGCTGGTTTCCATTTTTTCCGCTTGCAGAATCAAACGCCGAAACGGGCCCACATTAAAAACTCCTGATTTCCTTCGGCGCCAAGCACAGGGCTGGGCATTACGTTCCGGACACGCATTCCCGCTGCTTCCAGCGCCTGCCGCACCCGCGCGATGGCGGCATCGCGCGCGGCAGGATCGCGAACGATGCCGCCTTTGCCGACGGCCTCGCGTCCCGCTTCAAATTGTGGCTTTACCAGGACAATCAAATCGCCATTTGCGGCCAGCAAGGGCAGCAATGCGGGAAAAAGCAACGTGGCCGAAATGAAGGAGACATCCACGGCGATGATGTCCACCGGCTCGCCAACCTGCTCCGGCCGCAGATAACGGGCGTTGGTACGCTCGCGCAGCCGCACGCGCGGATCCTGGCGGAGGCGATAGATCATCTGGTTACGCCCGCTATCGACAGCATGCACGCGCGCGGCGCCGGCCTGAAGCAGGCAGTCGGTAAAACCGCCGGTGGAGGAGCCGACATCCAGGGCCACACGGCCGGTGACCGGAATGGAAAATGCGGACAGCGCGGCGGCCAGCTTATCGCCGGCGCGGCTGGCATAGCGCGGCGCCGTTTTCAAATGCAAATGGGCATCATGGGGAGCGCGCCAGCCAGGTTTGTCGCGGCGCTGTCCATTGACGAAAACCTCGCCGGCCAGAATGCGGGCCTGCGCCTGCTCACGGGATGCGGCCAGACCGCGCTCAACCAGCAGTTGATCGAGTCGTGGTTTGTCGCCGGAAGGCGGCGGTCCATTTGCCCGCGCGCCGCAAGGCTTTTTCAGCTTGGAGTTCACCCTGCGGGCATTGTAACCGCGGAAGGAAAAGCGAGACGATAAACGCGGGCTGCGTCATAATACTGGCCGGGAGACAGTCATGCGCGTATTGATCGTCGAAGACGAGCCTCGGCTGGCGGAGAACCTGGCCCGCAGCATGCGCGAAACCGCCGGCTATGCCGTGGATATCGCCGGCGACGGCGAGACCGGACTGGAAATGGCGCTCCAGAACCCTTACGACCTGATGGTGCTGGATCTGATGCTGCCGAAGCTGGAAGGCAGCGGGGTGTTGCGCCATTTGCGCAACGAGCACGTGACGACGCCGGTGCTGATTTTGACCGCGCGCGAAGATAAGGCTTCGGTCGTAAGCCTGCTCAATAGCGGCGCGGACGATTATGTCGCCAAACCTTTCGATCTCGGCGAATTTCTGGCGCGGGCCAAGGCGCTGATCCGGCGGGGCAAGGGCCAGGCCACCCCGAAATTGCAAATCGCCGACCTGGAAATCAACACCCTGGAGCGCCGGGTAACGCGCGATGGCAAGGAAGTGACGCTCACCCCGATGGAATATCGCGTGCTCGAATACCTCGCACACCGGCCGCGGGCGGTGATTTCGAAAAGCGAGTTGCTGGAGCATTTGTACGATTTCAACTGGGAAAAATTCAGCAATGTGATCGAAGTCTATATTTCCGGGCTGCGGCGCAAATTGGACAATGACAAGCCGCTAAAGCTGATCCATACCCTGCGCGGCCATGGGTATAGCCTGCGAACCGACGAGCCGGCAGAAGGCGCGGAGTAGGACGAAAATGCGGCGCGCCTCGCCTCGTTCATCTTCCATGACCCGGCGCCTGATCGCCGGAGTGCTGCTGACCGAGCTGCTGTTGGCCACGGCGTTGTTGATCTCGCTGGTTTACTATACCCGGCGGCAACTGTTATCGGCCTTCACCCTGACCTTGCGCGCCCGGGCTATCGCCACCGCGGCGCTGGTGCGCTACGGCGAGAATCCCCCCTATCCTTTGAAATTTGACCGCTCGCTTTTGCCGCCGGCGCCCGACAAACATCACCCCGATTTTTACCGCGTGCAACTCCAGGGCGGCACGATCATCGCCCAATATTGGCCGGTCGCCTGGACGCCGCCCACCAGCGGCTCCGCCGCCTTTAATCTGCACGGCGTTCCTTACCGGGTGCTGCGCCTAACCGGCCAGCCGGTGCTCGATACCGAGGAAAACCTTTCCGGCCCGCCACCCTTGCTGACGGTCTGGTATGCGGCGCCGGCATTGCCCATTCAAGCGAGAGTTTTGGATGCCGCCCTGTTTGCCGGCGCCGCCGGCTTGCTGTTGCTGGCCGCTACCGGCCTGCTGACGATCTGGGGCATCCGCCGCGGCCTGGCGCCTTTACATGATTTAGCCGATCGGGCCGCGCAAATTTCCGCGCTCAATTGGGAATTCCGCCCGCCCGCGACGTCGCGTTCCACGGCGGAACTGGCGCCGCTGATTGCCGCTCTGGAATCCATGCTGCAGCGGCTGCATCGCTCATTTTTGGCGCAACGCGAATTTCTCGGCAATGCCGCGCATGAACTCAAGACCCCGGTGGCAATTCTCAAATCCACGCTGCAATCCCTGTTGCAACGACCGCGCGACAACGAAGCCTATCGTCACGGCTTGGAACAGTCGTTGGAGGATGTGGAACGGTTGCACCTTCTGCTCGATCGCATGCTGCGCCTGGCGCGCATCGAACAGGCGGCGGAAAGCGGCGCGAATGCCAGCCTGCCGGATGTTTCCCTGGCGGCTGGCTGCGCCGCGGCCTTGGACCGGCTCGTGCACCTCGCTCAGTCAAAAGACATCCACACCGAATTGCGGGTGCGCCGCGATGCCTTAGTACGCGCCGAAAGCGACGATCTCGAGCTGGTCTGGTCGAATTTGATCGAAAACGCGATCAAATACAGTCCCAATGGCAGCCGGGTACGGGTTACGCTCGATGCCGGCGAAAACTCAGCTCGCGTCGTTGTGGAAGACGAGGGCCCGGGCATTGCGGAAAGCGACCTGCCCCGCATCTTCGACCGTTTCTATCGCGCCGAACAGTCGCGCAATCGGGATACGGGCGGATTTGGCCTGGGCCTGGCGATTGTAAAATCCATAGTCGAGGCTTACCAGGGACGCGTTTGGGTGGAATCCCGCCAGCCGCGCGGTTTGCGTTTTGGGGTCGAACTGCCGGCCCAGGCGCTGCCGGTTGCCGTGCCGGAACCGGCCTGAATCCCAGCGGCTGAACCCCGCGCGAAAACGGCCTGCGGGCATGGCTGCAGGCAATTTCTCCGAAATTGACATACCGCAGGCAATTTCTCCGAAATTGCCAATGACGAAAACTCCTGTCCGACCCGGGCGCTAAAGCTTTCGGTCTAAACTGCAATCATGACGGAAGTTACAGAACGGCCCATCCCGCCGGCCGACCAGGAAAGCGCGCGGCATTATAGCCGCGCCAAGCTGCGGCTCAGCCTGGCTTCCACGCTGGCGGAGTTGATATTGCTGACGGTGCTGGCCTTTGGCGGAGCGAGTCTGGCTTTAGAACAGATCGTCGTGCGCTGGCTGCCTGCCCATGCCTCCGCCTGGCTGATCGTGCTGGGATATGTCATCGGGCTCGGCATTTTGTTCAAGCTGCTGGCGCTGCCGTTCGGGCTGGCGGAACAAAATGTCGAAATTCGCTATGGGTTGAACCGCCAGCATTGGGGAAGCTGGTGGGCGGACGAAGCCAAAAGCCTGGCATTGGAAACCACTCTGGGCATCGCCGCAATCGAGTTGATTTATGCTTTGTTGCGCAGCGCGCCCCAAATCTGGTGGCTTTGGGGCTGGCTGGTATTCCTGGCCTTCTCTATTCTGCTGGCGCAACTGGCGCCCGTACTGTTATTCCCGCTTTTTTTTAAATTCCGGGAACTCTCCCCCGATAACCCGCAGGAAGCCGAGTTGATCGAACGCCTGAACGCGCGGGCCGCGGCCGCCGGGGCGCGCATTCGCGGAATCTATGAGTGGAAGCTGGGGGAAAAGACGGTCAAGGCCAATGCGGCGCTGGCCGGGTGGGGTGCAACCCGCCGGGTACTGATCAGCGACACCTTGCTGCGCACGGCCGCCCTGGAGGAGATCGAGGCGGTATTCACGCATGAACTCGGGCATCATGTGCATCGCCATATCCGCCAGGGGATATGGCTGCAGGCCGGGCTTTCGTTAGCCGGTTTTTGGCTTTCGGCCAAGGTATTACAGGCCCTGAACGCGCCTTTACACCTGCACGGGGTGGCGGATATCGCCGGCCTGCCGGTTCTGGCCCTGGTCGTGGCCGCCTTTTCCCTGCTTTTAATGCCGCTGGCAAATGCTTTTTCCCGCCGGCTGGAACGCCAGGCGGATGATTACGTGTTTAGTAGCATGGGCAAGATCGAGCCTCTGGTTCAAGGCCTGGAGCGTTTGGCCCAGCGCAATTTAGCCGAGGTGGCCCCGCCACGCTGGAAAGAGCTGATTTTCTATTCCCATCCGGCCATTGCCACCCGGATAAAGCGAGCCCGGGAATGGGAAAATCGGCGCACGGCCATGGCGGAATCGTGACTTTACAGGTTACTCACCGTTAAAAAGTAGTTTGATATTCCGCAACGAAAACGCTAAAATCCCTGGATTTCCTGTTATTCTGCATTACGGGAACGGCGCAGCAAGCACCACTGTTTCTAAAGTCCCAGAAGCATCTCGGCGGCTTGGAAGCGCAGGATGGCCGGGAATGAGTGGAGCGCGCCGGCCTTCGAGAATACAAGAGGCGGATTGGGCGTAATCGCAAGGCATTGGCCGACAATGCCGACGATCCGTCCCGGCGAATAATGGTCAAAAGCAAATCACAAACCGAGGATTTCGCGGCCTTGATCCTGGCCGGCGGGCGGGGGTCGCGATTTTGGCCGCGCAGCCGCCGGCGCACGCCCAAGCAACTGCTCAACATCCTGGGCGAAGGCTCGATGCTGCAACAGACGCTGACGCGAGCGCGGCTGGTATCGCGCCCGGAAAATATCTGGATCATCACCAGCGCCGAGCAGCGGGCGCAAGTGATCGCGCAGGCCGGCGATGTGCCGACGGCGCAGATCATTGGCGAGCCGGTAGGCCGCAATACTGCCCCGGCGATCGGCCTGGGGGCGGAATTGATCCTGCGGGCGCGCGGCGATGTGCCGATGGGGGTGTTTCCCTCCGACCACCTGGTGAGGCATCCGGGCAAGTTTCAGACGCTGATTGAGGCGGGAATTGGCGAAATCCAGCGTCCGGGCCGCATGCTGGCGCTGGGCATTCCGCCGACGCGGCCGGAAACCGGCTATGGCTATATCGAAGTCATCGAGGATCCCCATGCGCGGCGCGGGGCGCTGCGGGTGAAGCGCTTTATCGAAAAGCCCGGTGAAGCGGTGGCGCGACGCCTGGTGCAAGCGGGCAACTATTACTGGAATGCAGGCATGTTCTTGTGGCGGGCGGCGACGATTCTGGAAGCGCTGGCGGAATATCTGCCGGGGACGTCGGAGCGGCTGCGGCGCATCGCCGACGCCCCGCGCTCGAAATTCAGTTCGGCGCTGACGCGCTGGTACGCCGGCTGCGCCGATATCTCGATCGACTATGCCGTGCTGGAGAAAGCGCCCAGCCTGTACTGCCTGCCGGCCAGCGGGCTGGGTTGGAACGATTTGGGCAGTTGGGAAGCTGTTTTCCAGGAGTTGTCGCAGGATGGCGGTTCGGTCAAGCAGGCGGGCGAGCTGCTGGAGATCGGCGCCAGCGGAAATTTCGTTTTTGCTCCGGGAAAGACGGTGGCGCTGGTCGGCGTAAAAGACCACATCGTAGTCGAGACTCCGGACGCCCTGCTGATCGTGCCCCGCAGCGAGGCGCAATCGGTAAAGTCGCTGGTTGAAGAACTGGAAAAAGAAGGCAAGACCAATCTGCTGTAATACTTCCCCTAATCTTTTACAAAGCGATTGCGGGAACAGGTCGCAGCTTATACCCCCGCCATACGGCAAGCTGCCAACGGCAGCGAGACACGGCGAACAAAATGTTCAGGCATCTTATTGATGTAAGCCTTTGAAATAACAGAGTTTATCGTTAGCTTCCGCCATGCGGGCGAAATTTAAAAGTGTCTCGTTAAGCAAGACTGCCCCAAAAAAATGCCGCATATTATTGAAACTATAGGATTTTATCGTTGACTACCGCCACCCTGATGCGATTTAAAAGCGTCTCATTTTCCATTAGAATTCTCTAATAATCCACTATGGTGGATTATTTGTCCATCACGAAGCTTTATATACCCAAATCCGCCACTGAGAGTTAGTGAAAAAGAGCCGCCATGAAGCCGACAAATCCGGCTTGAGGCCGGAGTTGGGCAGTCCCAGCAAGCGAACCTGGTAGCGTGCCAGCCAGCGCCGGGGATGGCGGCGAATGCGGAGAAAGTCGCTTTCCAAGGCCCGGATCAGGCGCTGGCGGGCGGAGGGGACCCAGGTCCAGGGCAGCTCGGAATGGATTTTGACTTCGCGATCCAGCCACTGCCTGATAGCGGCATGAAAACGCGAGCGGCGCGGACCGGAGAGCAGGTAGAGATTGAGAGCAGCGCGCGCCCTCCAGTCCCGGCTGGAAAGTTGAGGGTTCAACAAGATGGTATCGCCGCTGAGCGGGCGCCAGCCGGCGCGGATGACGGCGAGGCGCACAAATTGCGGCGCGCCGGCTACCGAAGCCGAGGAAGCAATGCCCGCCTCCAGCGATGCCGGTCTCGGCACCGGCAAGGCCTGCCAAGCGCGCCATTGGCGCATGGCGTTGCGGGAAACCCGGCTGCCGGAAGCCTGACGGTAGCGAATAAATAGTCCGGAGGCCACCACGGCCAGCAACACGGCAATCAAGGCCGGGCGCAGAGGCCGGCGTTGAAGCCAGGCGGAGCGGCGCGCAGAGCGGGCCAGCAGCAAAAACCAGAGCAGGTAAAGCAGCGGATTGCGCACATAGAGCCAGTGGAAATTCTGCAGTTCGCGGCCGAGCAGCCAAGGGGAGAAATAGAACAGCAGCCAGGCGGCGAAGCTGGTGGTCCAGAGCGGGAGCAGGTTACGGTCGCGGCGCCAAAGCCAAAGCAAAGAGAGGCCATAGAGGAGCAGATTACCGGGATGGAAGGGCTCATGGCGAAAGCGGGCGACCCAAAGTCCATTGCGCGCCAGCCAGCCGGGATTCGGGCGATGCCGCCAGGCGAGCAGCAGCGCGGGCAAGCCGGCTAGAAGGCCTCCGGCGGCGATTTGAAGCCAAATCCTTGGGCGAGCGGTCTCCGAAGGCCGATAGCGATCGAGCCAGGCGAGCAGGAGCAGGCCGGCCAGCGCGGCGGTCCAAAGATAGAAGTAAACGTAAAACAGCAAGCCGAGGGCGGCGGCGGCGACCAGGCGGCGCGCCAAGGCAGGCCGCGCCGCGGCGCGGCAGGCGAGGGCAAGCCAAAGAAACAGATAGCCCAGCCAGAGGGCGGGGCTGAGAATGTTCCATTGCTGCAGGAGCGGAGGATACGGCAGCCGCAACAGCGCCGTCGCGCGGGCCGCAGGCAGCGGCGGGCGGGTTAATTGCCAGACGACTCCGATCTGGCGAACAAGCGGCAGGTAATGCATGACGCCGGTATCGAAGATGAAGGCCAAAGCCAGGCCGGCGGCCAAGGGGGCGCCTCGCCGGCCGGAAACGGCAGTTTCGGGCAGCAAGGTCGCGAGCAGAAAAAAGAGCGGCAGCGCGGTCAAAAGCGCCGCCTGAAAATTCCAGACCAAAGTCAAACGCGCAGCGCCCCAGCCCAAGGCGTGGGCGGCCAGCCGGGCCGGGCCGAATAGCAGCCAGGGATAAGGGGAAGCGGCTAGGGGATGAGCGAAGACTTGAAGATAAATCCAGCCATCATGGTCCGCGATCCAGAACCAGGAGCCGAAATGCAGGCGCGCCCAGAAGTTGGGCAGCATGGCAAACAAGACGGCAGCAATCAGGCAGAGGGCCGGCCAGCCCACCGAGGTAAGCACGGAACGGGCAAGGGATAAGCGTCGCTTAGCCGCGGGCATGCTAGAGGAAAAACCTGCGGTTTTGCTTTCAGCTACGCGGCGGCGCTCAGGTATTTCCATATTCAAATCAATCGACTCGCGGCCTTTGCTTTGGTCATTGCCGCGAAAATGCCGCGCGTTTACCCCGCGGCCTGATTCCGCCCGCTGCTGGCCTTGCCCAGCCCTTCTTTTTTGCCGCTACAGGAACATTGAATTTAACACCCCATATTTGCATTAATTGCCCACTTATAATTCAAGGTCAGCCGCACATGGCCAGTTTATCCGGCAGGCCGTTCCGACAGCCAACATGGATGTGGGCGGAGCGACAGCGATTCAGTTCCTCCTGATAACGAATATTAGTGATTAATTTTCAATAACATACAATTAGCCGGCGTATAAAAAAGGCGCCCAATAGAGTCTTCTGAGCAACAAGTGAGTGTCCGATGGTATATACTTGTTCTTACCTCAACTGGCTGCCGGGCCCGCTTCAGGGCTTCCGGTCCATTCCTTCCCATACCAACTTTTTGGGCGTTTGCCGCCTTGGCAAGCAGCGTGGAAGATTCAGGCGACCCGGCCGCTAAAAACCAAACTCAAACGGAGGCGGCAAGCATGAAACGCACCTGCAAAGCGATAGCCATAGCTTTTACCATGGTGGCGGGTACGATCGGCGCACATTCAGCGCTCAGCCCGTATTTTCGGGTGGAGTTGAGCCCGGTTCTGGCGCGAGGAATCGCTTCCTGGTATGGGCGGGAATTTCAAGGCAAGGAAATGGCGATGGGCACGCCCTATGACATGTATAAACTGACATGCGCGAATCGCACCTTGCCGCTGGGATCGCAGATCAAGGTCACGAACCTGGAAAATGGCCGTTGCCTGTTTTTACGGGTGACCGACCGCGGCCCGTTTTATCCGCACCGCATTCTGGACGTCAGTTACGCCGCGGCAAAGGCTCTAGGTTTTGCGGGCGCGGGCCTGGCGCGCGTGCAGATTCAGATGGTAAGAAGATAAACCGAATGCAACTTTAAATGGACATAAGACCCCACTGGATTTCGCTATAAAAATCCACAAATTCCATTCGGAAATATCCTTAATGAATATCCCGGATGCCCATTCAGGGGCATTCCGGGATATTCCCGATTGCAAACAGGTGCATCGGCACTTAACGTGAGGACACTGAGTTCCGGAATTACCCCTTTCGCTCGCGCCATGCGGAAGGGGGAGAGGAACGGCACTCGGCGTTCCCCCAGCGCCACGGGAACGGAGGGAAAAGGCATCAGCCATTTAGATAATTTTTCTCTCCTTTAAAACATGTCTCTCGCTATGTCTCTCGATACGGCGGCTCGGCCGCTTTTACTTTCAGGCGCCAATGCTTTCGCCAAAGTCCGGCAGAAAACGGACGCATAGCGAAAGCCCAGGGACCCAGGCCAGTCAGTCCGCCGCACGGATCGGAACGCACAGAGGAGCCCGCCGCATGAGCCCATCCATCCGCAGCACCCTCGCCGGCGAGGATAAGCCCCCGCGCGGCAAACCTTCCGTCCGGGCTCTCGCCGCGAAGCTGGGCAAAAATGGCGCGGGGGCTACGCGGAAAGGGCACAGCAAGGAGCGCATGGAACGAGAGCAACTGGAGCGCGAGTTAGCGCAATTACGGGGCGAGCGGCAAGAGTTATATGAAATCCTGCGCAAGCTGGAAGCGGGCGATTTTTCGGTGCGGGCCTCGCGGCAGCGGCTGCCGGCGCCGCTGGCGCAGACGCTGAACAACGTCATCGGGATGAACCGCCAGATGGCGGACGAATTCGAGCGCGTCAGCCGGGTGGTGGGCAAGGAAGGCAAACTGCTGGAGCGCGCCACCGTGCCGGAGGCGCGCGGTGCGTGGGGCACGACGGTGGACGCGGTCAACATGCTGATCGGCGACCTGGTGCAGCCGACCATCGAAGTGGCGCGCGTGATCGGCGAAGTGGCGAAGGGCAATCTTTCGCGCACCATGCCGATGGAGATCGAAGGCCGCCCGGTCAAAGGCGCGTTCCTGCAGATGGCCAACACCATTAACACCATGGTGGGCCTGCTGAAATCGTTCGCGGGCGAAGTGACGCGGGTGGCGCGCGAGGTGGGCACGGAAGGCAAGCTGGGCGGGCAGGCGGAAGTGCGGGGGGTGGCGGGAGTCTGGAAAGACTTGACCGACAACGTCAACTCCATGGCCTCGAACCTGACCAACCAGGTGCGCAACATCGCGGAAGTGACCACGGCGGTGGCGCGCGGCGACCTGTCGCGCAAGATCACGGTGGAAGTGAAAGGCGAGATTCTGCGCCTGAAGGACACCATCAACACCATGGTGGACCAGTTGAACGCGTTCGCGGGCGAGGTGACGCGGGTGGCGCGCGAAGTGGGAACCGACGGCAAGCTGGGCGGGCAGGCGGAGGTGAAGGGAGTAGGCGGAGCGTGGAAGGACCTGACCGACAACGTCAATTCGATGGCGCGCAATTTGACCAATCAGGTGCGCAATATCGCGGACGTCACCACGGCGGTGCAGCGCGGCGACCTGTCGCGCAAGATCACGGTGGAAGCCAAGGGCGAGATCCGGCAGTTGAAGGACACGATCAACACCATGGTGGACCAGCTCAACGCCTTCGCGGGCGAGGTGACGCGGGTGGCGCGCGAGGTGGGCACCGACGGCAAGCTGGGCGGGCAGGCGGAAGTGAAGGAGGTGGCGGGGGTCTGGAAAGATCTGACGGAAAACGTCAACTCGATGGCCTCGAACCTGACCAACCAGGTGCGCAACATCGCGGACGTAACCACGGCGGTGGCGACCGGGGATTTGTCACGCAAGATCACGGTGGAAGTGAAGGGCGAACTGCTACAACTGAAGGACACGATCAATACGATGGTGGACCAGTTGAACGCCTTCGCGGGCGAAGTGACGCGGGTGGCGCGCGAGGTGGGCACGGACGGCAAACTGGGCGGGCAGGCGCAGGTGGAAGGCGTAGCGGGGGTATGGAAAGACCTGACCGACAACGTCAACTCCATGGCCTCGAACCTGACCAACCAGGTGCGCAACATCGCGGAAGTGACCACGGCGGTGGCCAAGGGCGACCTGTCGCGCAAAATCACGGTGGAAGTGAAAGGCGAGATTCTGCGCCTGAAAGACACCATCAACACCATGGTGGACCAGCTCAACGCCTTCGCGGGCGAAGTGACGCGGGTGGCGCGCGAGGTGGGTTCCGACGGCAAGCTGGGCGGGCAAGCGGAAGTGAAGGGGGTGGCGGGGGCGTGGAAGGACCTGACCGACAACGTCAACTACATGGCCTCGAACCTGACCAACCAGGTGCGCAACATCGCGGAAGTGACCACGGCGGTGGCCAAGGGCGACCTGTCGCGCAAGATCACGGTGGAAGCCAAGGGCGAAATTCTGCAGTTGAAAGACACCATCAATACCATGGTGGACCAGCTCAACGCCTTCGCGGGCGAGGTGACGCGGGTGGCGCGCGAAGTGGGCACGGAAGGCAAGCTGGGCGGGCAGGCGCAGGTGAAGGGCGTGGCGGGAACCTGGAAAGACCTGACCGACAACGTCAACTCCATGGCCTCGAACCTGACCAACCAGGTGCGCAACATCGCGGAAGTGACCACGGCGGTAGCGCGCGGCGACCTGTCGCGCAAGATCACGGTGCGGGTGAAAGGCGAGTTGCTGCAGTTGAAGGACACGATCAATACGATGGTGGACCAGTTGAACGCGTTCGCGGGCGAGGTGACGCGGGTGGCGCGCGAGGTGGGCACGGAAGGCAAGCTGGGCGGGCAGGCGAAGGTGCGCGGCGTGGGCGGCGTCTGGAAAGATCTGACGGAAAACGTCAACTCGATGGCGTCGAACCTGACCAACCAGGTGCGCAACATCGCGGAAGTGACCACGGCGGTGGCGAAGGGCGACCTGTCGCGCAAGATCACGGTGGAAGTGAAAGGCGAGCTGCTGCAGTTGAAGGACACGATCAACACCATGGTGGACCAGCTCAACGCCTTCGCGGGCGAGGTGACGCGGGTGGCGCGCGAGGTGGGCACGGAAGGCAAGCTGGGCGGGCAGGCGCAGGTGAAAGACGTGGCCGGAACCTGGAAGGACCTGACCGACAACGTCAACCAATTGGCGGCCAACCTGACCACGCAGGTGCGCGCGATCAAGGACGTGGCGACGGCGGTGACGGCGGGCGACTTGACGCGATCCATCGCGGTGGAAGCGCGCGGCGAAGTCGAGGTGCTGAAAGACAACATCAACGAGATGATCCGCAACCTGCGCGACACCACGCGCAAAAACGCGGAGCAGGACTGGCTGAAGACCAACCTGGCCAAGTTCAGCCGCATGCTGCAGGGACAACGCGAGCTGCAAACGGTGGCCAATCAGATCCTGTCGGAACTGGCCGACCTGGTGGAAGCGCAGCATGGGGTGTTTTACACCTATAACGACGAGAACCCGGACGAGCCGCTGGAGCTGGTGACGGCTTTCGCCGGCACGCGGGCGCTGCCGCCGCGCATCCGCCTGGGGGAGACGATGGTCGGCCAGGCGGCGCGCGACCGCAAGAAGCTGATGGTGGAAAACGTGCCGGAGGAAGGCTGGACCATCCATACCGGGCTGGTCGAAGCCCAGCCTGCGAACGTGGTGGTTTTACCGGTGCTGTTTGAAAAGCAGGTCAAGGCGGTGATCACGCTGGGATCGTTCAAGCGCTTCAGCGACGTGCACCAGCTCTTTTTCGACCAGTTGACGGAGCTGTTCGGCATCGTGCTGAACACGATCGCGGCCACGATGCGGACCGAGGACCTGCTGAAGCGCTCGCAGGCGCTGACGGCGGAACTGCAACAGAAGAACGCCGAACTGAACGAGAAGGCGGAACAGTTGCAGATGACCTCGAAGTACAAAAACGAGTTTCTGGCCAACATGTCGCACGAGCTGCGCACGCCGCTGAACAGCCTGCTGATTCTCTCCAAGATGCTGTTCCAGAACCTGGAAGGCAATCTGACGCCGAAGCAGGTGGAGCATGCGCGCACGATTCACATGGCGGGCAGCGACCTGCTGGCGCTGATCAACGACATTCTCGACCTGTCGAAGATCGAGTCGGGCACGATGTCGGTGGACGCCGGGCAGGTGCGCTTCAAGGATATCCGCGAGGAAGTGGAGGCCGGCTTCCGGCCGGTGGCGCAAGCGAAGAAGCTGGATTTCGAGGTGGAGCTGAGCGGCGAGCTGCCGGCCAGCTTCGAGACCGATTCCAAGCGCATCCAGCAGGTGCTGCGCAATTTGCTATCGAACGCCTTCAAGTTCACGCAGGAAGGCAAGGTGCGGTTGAAGATCGGCGTGGCGCAGCGGGGCTGGACGAAGGAGCAAGAGATCCTGAACCGCGCGGAAAAGGTGATTTTCTTCTCGGTGCAAGACACCGGCATCGGCATCGCGCCGGAAAAATTCCAGGTGATTTTCGAACCATTCCAGCAGGCGGACAGCTCGACCAGCCGCAAGTACGGCGGCACGGGCTTGGGGCTGTCGATCTCGCGCGAGGTGGCGAAGCTGCTGGGGGGAGAAATTCAACTGGAGAGCGCGCCGGGCGCGGGCAGCACGTTTACGCTATACCTGCCGGAGCATTTCGTGCCGGTGCGGCGCGGGCTGAAGGAAGCGCCGGTCACGGAAAGCTCGACCTCGACCTGGAGCGAAACGGCGATGGAAGCGGAACAGGACCGCCTGCTGACGCTGCTGCCGGGCGACATCCAGGACGACCGGGAAGAGATCCAGCCGGGCGACCGGGTGATCCTGCTGATCGAAGACGACCCGACGTTTGCCGGGCTGCTGATGGAGGCGGCGCGGGAGCTGGGTTTCCGGGCGCTGAACGCGCGCAGCGGCGAGGCCGGCATCGCGCTGGCGCGGCGCTACCGCCCGCACGCCATTTCGCTCGACCTGCGCCTGCCCGACATGGAAGGCTGGGCGCTGCTGGATTATTTCAAGCACAATCTGGAGCTGCGGCACATTCCGGTGCAGGTGCTTTCGGGCGGAGACGAGCCGGAGCGGGCCTATCGCGGCGGCGCGTTCACGTTCCTGCGCAAGCCGGTGGAACTGGATCAGATCCGGCAAAGCCTGGCCAAGCTGCAGGCGCTGCTGGAGCGGCGGAAGAAATGGCTGCTGCTGGTGGAAGACTCGGAAGACGAGCGGGCGGCGATGGAGCTGCTCCTGGGCGGCGACGATACGGAAATCCGGAGCGCGGCCAGCGGCGCGGAGGCGCTGGCGCTGCTGAAAAACGAGCCGTTCGACTGCATGGTGCTGGATTTGAAACTGCCGGACATGAGCGGGCAGGAACTGACAGAAAAGATCCAGCTCGAGATCGGACTGTTGCACCTGCCGATCGTGGTGCACACGGGGATGGAGCTGACGCCGGAGGCGATGCGGGAGCTGGAGGCCCTCACCAGCGCGATCGTGGTCAAGGACATCAACTCGCCGGAGCGGCTGGTGAAGGAAGTCTCCATGTTCCTGCACCGTCCGGCGGCGGCAATGAGCGAAGCCGGGCGGCAGATGCTGGCGCAAATGGAAGCCCAGGACCCGATGCTGAGCGGCAGAACGGTGCTGATCGTGGACGACGACATGCGCAATATCTATGCGCTCTCCAGCGTGCTGGAGCAACACCGGATGAATGTGATTTACGCGCAGAACGGCAAAGCCGGGCTGGAGGTGCTGGAGGCGAATCCCAGCATCGATCTGGTGCTGATGGACATCATGATGCCGGAGATGGACGGTTACCAGGCGATGCGGGAAATCCGGCAGCAGCCAGCGCTGGCGGCGCTGCCCATCATCGCGCTAACCGCCAAGGCGATGCAGGGCGACCGCGAGCGCTGCCTGGCGGCAGGCGCATCCGACTACATTCCCAAGCCGGTGGAAACGGAGCGGCTGCTGTCGCTTTTGCGGGTGTGGCTCTATCCCACGCCGCGCCGCCCGGCCAAGCGCAGCGCGGACGAGCCGCCGGCGGCGCCGGGCGAAACGGCCGTGGCGGGACAGAATTAGCCCGAGGCCGCCGCCGGCGGCCCGGCCTTTTTGAGTTTTAGGCGTTCATGCTTTCGCCAGAATCCGGCCGCAACCGGACGCAGGGCGAACAGGACGCCGGGCGATGAGAAGGCGCAAGGAGCAGCGTGATGGCAAAAACAGCGCAAGAGGCGGCGGCGGAGCCCGAGATGCCGCGCGCCCCGCTAAAACGGGAGGCGGGGGAGCCGCGGAACGGGAAAATCAAACGGGCGCCCCCAGCAGCGGCGGCGGCGGCCGGGGCGGAGGCCAGGAGCCCCGGGCGGGGCCAGGGCGGCATTCTGCTGGTGGACGACAACGAGGGCAACCTGATCGCCCTGGAGGCGATATTACGCGACCTGGGCCAGGAGCTGGTACGGGCGCACTCGGGGCAGGAATGCCTACGTCTGCTGTTCGACCGCGATTTTGCGGTGATTCTGCTGGATGTGCGCATGCCCGACATGGACGGTTATGAGACGGCGGAGTTGATCCGCAAGCGGCAGCGCTCGCGCCATACGCCGATCATCTTCATCACCGCCGCGGACGCCCGCGCCGGCGAAATCACCCGCGGCTATGGGGTGGGCGCGGTCGATTACATTTTCAAACCCTTCATGCCCGAGGTGCTGAAGGCGAAGGCGCGCATTTTCCTGGAACTGTACCAGAAGAACGCGGAAGTGCGGGCGAACGAGGCGCGGCTGCGCACGTTAATCGCCAACCTTCCGGGCGCGGTGTACCGGCGCACGGCGGAGAGCGGGGAAACACTGTTCGTCAGCGACTCGATTGAAAGTTTATGCGGCCACGCGCCAGCGGAGTTCCTGCAAGGCCAGCGCGGCATGCTGGAACTGCTGGAGCCGGAGGATGCGGCCAAGGCCGCCGAAGAGCTGCGGCAGGCGCGGCAGCCCGGCCCTTACGCGCTGGAATACCGCATCCGCCATCGCGACGGGCGCATCCGCTGGGTGCTGGACCGGGGGCATATCATCCGGGACGAGAGCGGGGCCTATCTGGAAGGGGTGCTGCTCGACATCACCGACCGGAAAATCGCGGAAGCCTCGCTGAGCGATTTGCTGGGGCGGCTCTTGCAGACCCAAGACGAGGAACGGCGCAAAATCGCGCGCGAGCTGCACGACACCACCAGCCCGCCGCTGACCGGGCTGATCAGCAAGCTTTACAGCCTGCGCCACCGCGGCGAAGCCGACCCGGCCACCATGCGCAGCCTGGATGAAAGCCTGCGGCTGGCGGAAGACACCGCGAATATCATCCGCAACATCGCCTACATGCTGCATCCGCGGCTGTTGGATGAAAACGGGCTGCTGCCCAGCCTGCGCTGGTATGTCAATCGCTTCACGCAACAAACCGGCATCGGGGTGGCGATGCACTTGCCGGAAGAGCTGCCACGCTACGGGCAGGAAGTGGAAACGGCGCTGTTCCGGGTGGTGCAGGAGTGCCTGACCAATATCGCGCGGCATGCGGGCAGCAAAGCGGCCGAGATCCAGCTCATCGCCGGCAAGCGCGAGCTGCTGCTCACGGTCGGCGACCGCGGCCACGGCATGGCGGGGGAGAGCCAGCGCAGCCGCGAGGGCACGACGGGCTTGAAAGGCATCGGAATCGCCGGCATGCGCGAGCGGCTACGGCAGATCGGCGGACGGCTGGAGATCGCCAGCGGCGACAGCGGCACGCGCATCACCGCGCTGCTGCCCCTGGCAGCGGAGCAAAGCTGAAGCGCCTCCCGGCCGGGGACGAAAAACTGCTGTCCGACTTGGGCGTTAACGCTTATGGGGGCGGGCGGCGGCAACGGCGGCCAAGGCGGCCGCGGGCAGATGCAGTTGGGCAAATGCAAACAGCTCGCGTTCTTCAAAACGGATATGCGCCGCCAGGCGCTCCGACCAGGCAAGCAGCGCAGCGGCCAATTGGGGATCGCGGCTCGCTTCCAAGGCCGCGAAGCGTTCGAAGCCGGCGCGGAGGGCGGCATGCTCCTCCAAGGCGCGGCGCACCAGCTCGCCGCCTCCGGCTTGCTCCAGGGCGGGAAAAAGCCGCGACTCCTCGAGGCCGAAGTGGGGCAAGATTTCGCGGGTAAACAAGGCGTGCGCCGCTTGCGCCAACTCCCGCCAAAGCGCGACGGGGGCATGGGGCGGGACGCGCCGAAGGCGCACGGCCAGAGCCAGGCTGGGCTGGTGATCGGAAGACAAGCCGGCTAACCTGGGATCTCGCCACATAGATAACGCTTTTAGCCGCCGGCTATCACGACTCCGGGCCCGCGGGCATGCCTTCAGGCCATGGCTTCGCCATTGCCGGGGACGAAAACTATTGCCCGCCTTGGCCGTTAACGCTTTCGGGCGGCACCGCGGGCAAATAGATTTCAAACGCCGACCCCCGGCCTGGGCGGCTTTCGACCCGCACCGCGCCGCCGCTTTGCCGGGCAATGGCATAGACAATGGAAAGGCCGAGCCCGGTGCCGTGCTCGCCTTTGGTGGTGAAATAAGGATCGAAAATATGCGATTGGATTTCCGCCGCAATGCCGACGCCGGTGTCGCGCGCCGAGAGCACACAATAAGCGCCGGGCGGCAGGCGCAGGCTGAAGGCCTCCAAGGGGGCGGAGAGTTCGCAATGGGCGACGGCCAGCTTGAGCCCGCCGCCCCGCGGCATGGCATCGCGCGCATTGGCGACCAGATTCATGATCACCTGCCCAATTTCGAAAGCTTCCACGCGCGCCAGGCAGGGGCGGGGATCAAGCTCCACTTGAAAGTCCACGAGCTGTCCGGCAATGGTTTGAGCCATGAGGGTAAAATCGCGGACAATGGCGCGCAAATCCTGCACTTGAAGAATGGGTTCCCGCTTGCGCCCCAAAGTGAGCAACTGATGGGTGAGCTTCGCCGACTGCTGAGCCGCTTCGCGAATCATGTGCAAGCGAGAGATGCAGGATGGCGCCAGCAAGGGATCCTGAAACACCAGCTCCAATTGACCCTGAATAATAGTCAGCAGGTTATTGCAGTCATGCGCGACGCCGCCGGCGAGCCGGCCCAAAGCTTCCATTTTTTGCGCCTGCAGGCATTCTTCTTCCAGGCGCAAGCGCTGGCGGATGTCGCGAATGACAACGCAGATGGCGGACTGTCCGTCAAACTTAACCAGGCTGAGACTGCGCTCCATATCAATCGCCGTCCCATCCTTGGCGCGGATCTTAGCCGGCCCGGCTTCCATCACGCTCTGGCCCAGCAATTGATCGCGGTTTTTAAAAATTTCTTCCGGCGGCAACATCACCAGTTGCGTATAGGTCAGCATCCGCAGCTCGCGCAAGGAGTAGCCGGTGAGCATTTGCAAGGCGGGGTTGGCGGTCAGAATGCGCAAGCTAACGCTGTCGGTCATCAACATCGGTTCGGTGAGCTGGTTAATTATGTCGCAGCCTGAATTTAGAACGGGACAAGCGTCCGGCATTCCGTGCCGGGGCAGCAAATTCAGGATGGGGGGTAAGCTTTGTCTCATGGAACCAGGAGGGGACCGTTAACAGCAGAGGCATGTTAATGGCCAAACGCGAGGCCGACATGTCAGGCTTATGCTTTCAGTCGGTTGACCTGCTAACAATCAATTTTTTACAAACTTTGCGTACGTGGCCTGGGGTATTTGACGCAGGTAAGCGCGATTTACCACAGGAATTGGATGAAAAACGCGAAAGGCGCAAAGCTCAAGGTACTACAAGGTACTACAAAGTCATGGAAAAAAACGGTTCGGCCGCTTTTAAAACAGCTGCGCGACTCGACGTTAACGCTTTAAGCCGGACCCGCGAGCAGTACTCAGGCAATGTCTTCTAAATTACCCAAGGCATTAACTGCCACCCGATGCGGCCATTAACACATGCGGCAGCAGGATTTCGAAACGCGTTCCCTGCCCAACCCGGCTTTGCACGCGGAGGAAACCGCCGCAACGGTGCACGATTGCCTGGACCGTGGAGAGCCCTAAGCCGGTGCCCTTGTCGCCCTTAGTGCTGAAGAAAGGCTCAAAGATGCGGGACAGCATCTCGGGCGCGATCCCGGCGCCAGTATCGGAGACGGTGAGCTGAATATAGTCGCCCGCGGGCACGATACCGCCCACCGCCGGGCCGGGCTGCAATAAAGACCGCGCTTCGACGGCACAGTCGATGACGCCGCCTCGGGGCATGGCGTCACGGGCATTGATCACCAGATTGAGGATAACTTGCGCCAACTCTCCACCATCCACCCGGGCCAAACAAGGCGCGGGGGGAAGCTGCAAGTGCAACTGAATGGCGGATCCCAGCAGTGGCTGCGCCAGCTTAGCGGTATTGGCGACCAGGGGGATGAGATCCTGCACGAGCGGGCTGGCATGCTGGCGGCGGCTATAAGCCAGCAACCGGCGGGTGAGATCCGCCGCGCGTCCGGCGGCATCACGCACCATCGCCGCCCGGCTTCGCAGGCTATCCGGACAATCCGGAGCATCGTACATCAAATCTATTTGCCCAAGGATAATGGTTAATAGATTGTTGAAATCGTGAGCCACCCCGCTCGACAACTGGCCTAAGACTTCCATTTTTTGCGCCTGTCGATACTCCGCTTCCAAGCGCAGCCGCTCGCGGATATCGAATATCACCTTACAGCCGACCTGACGGTGATCCAACCGCAGCAGGCTCAAGCTGCGTTCGACATCGATCAACTCGCCATTTTTGGCGCGCAACTGGCAGGGACCGGCATCCAAATAAAAATCGCACTGGAGACGATCGCGGCGAGCATGCAACTGCTCAAGCGGCGTCACAATCAACGCGGGCAGATCGAGCGCCAGCAACTCCTGCCGGCAATACCCGGTAAGATGCTCAAGCGCGGGATTGACCGCCAGCACATGCAAGCTGCCGAGATCGTAGAGCAGGGTTGCGACCGGAAGCTGGTTGACGATATCGCAGGCGGACGAGAGAACGGGACAGTCGGGAGGAAGGCCTTGCAGAACTTGCAAGCGAAGCGATGAAGCCAGGCTGGCTTCGCATCCACGAACAGGCACACCCGCACCCATCATCACCGCCTTACCGCGGGCAAACCGCGTGCGACCACTGCTTCAGGTCTTGGCCTGGCAGAGCGCGAATGAGGAAGCAATTGTTTATTTTTAACATTATTGACAGCATCGAATCGCGTCACATTGACATAAAAATGACAGTGATCACTTGCGACGCAGCTTCTGATGGGCGCTAATCCACCGCAGCGGACCCGAACGTCTATCCGACTCGGCCATTAACGCTGGGGGATTGCTAAAATTCAGACGAAGCGATATGAAGACGGCCAAGGCGAAATGAAAGATAATCCGATCTCCCCTGCCGCAGGCAGCGCGCGCGGCGCCGGCTTGGAGCGCGTTTTTCTGGCATTGGATTTTGCCACGCCGGCGCGGGCGCTGGCCTGGCTGGCGGAGCATCCGCGGGCGCCGCGGCGGGTGAAGGTGGGCTTGGAGCTGTTCACCTCCGGCGGTCCGGCGATTATCCAAGCACTCAACGCCCAGGAACGGAGCGTATTTCTCGATCTCAAACTGCACGACATCCCGCAAACCGTCGCTGGAGCGGTGCGGGCGGCGGCGCGGCTGGGAGTGGAGTGGCTAACGGTGCATGCGGCCGGAGGCGAGCGCATGCTGCGGGCGGCGGCGGAAGCGGCGGCGGAAGCCGGCGGCGTCCGGCCCCGGCTGCTAGGCGTCACGGTGCTGACCAGCCTGGATGACGCCGCGCTTGCCCGGCTCGACCTGCCCGGCCCGGTGCCGGAACGGGTGGTACGCTGGGCGCGGCTGTGCCGCGAGGCCGGACTGGCCGGAGTCGTGGCCTCGGCGCAGGAAGCGGCGCGGGTGCGGCAAGAGTGCGGCCCCGATTTTGTGATCGTCACGCCCGGGGTGCGTCCGGCCGGAACGGCTAAAAACGATCAGGCGCGGATTGCCACGCCGGCAGAGGCGCTGCGCGCGGGAGCGGATTATCTGGTGGTCGGACGGGCGCTGACGGCGGCGCCAGACCCCGACCGGGCGCTGGCGGAACTGGCGGCGGAAATAGAAAATAAAACGGCCATTTCATAGCTACCCGCTTCCAACCAGACTGCCAGCCCAAGGAAGCGGCGCGGCCGTTAACGCTTAAAGAACTATGCTCAGTTCCCTAGCGGCGCCGCTAAGCTGAATGCATGCACTCCGTTATCGCCGGCACCGCCGGGCACATCGACCATGGCAAAAGCGCGCTGGTGGAAGCGCTGACCGGCACGCATCCGGACCGGCTGGCAGAGGAGCGCCGGCGCGGCATCACGATCGACCTGGGGTTTGCGCATTGCGATTTGCCCGCCCCGGCGGAAGGGGGCGAAGCGGCGCGGCTCAGCTTCATCGACGTGCCCGGCCACGAACGCTTCGTGGCCAACATGCTGGCCGGCATTGGCGGCATCGATCTGGTGCTGCTGGTGGTGGCGGCCGACGCGGGGGTGCAGCCGCAGACGCGCGAACATTTCGAAATCTGCCGGCTGCTGGGGGTGGAGCACGGGCTGGTCGCGCTCACCAAATGCGATCTGGCGGATGAGGAGACGCAGGCGCTGGCGCGGCTGGAAATCGACGAACTGCTGCGCGGCACTTTTCTCGAAGACGCGCCGCGGATCGCGGTCAGCGCGCGCACCGGGGCCGGATTGCCGGAGCTGCGGGCGGCGCTGGCGCGGCTGGCGTCCATGGCGCCGCCGCGGCGAGTTGAGCGTCCGTTCCGGCTGCCGATTGACCGCGCCTTCAGCCTGAAAGGTTTTGGCGCGGTGGTCACCGGGACGCTGATTAGCGGCACGATCGCGCGAGGCGATGAAATCGCGCTGCTGGGCGGCGAGCCGGCCGAAGCCGCGCGGCTGGAGCGCGAGCGGCGGCGGGTGCGCGGCCTGGAGGTGCACGGCGCGGCGGTGGAACGGGCGCAGGCGGGCGAGCGCACGGCGCTCAACCTGGCCGGCATCGAAGCCGCCGAGCTGCGGCGCGGCTTGTTTGCCGTGCCGCCGGAGGCGTTTGAGCCGGCGTCCGCGATCTACGCGGAAGTCGAGCTGCTGGCCACGGCGCGTCCGCTGAAGCCGCACGCCACCGTACACTTGCACGCCTATAGCGCCTCGCCCGCGGCCGGCATCGCGCCGCTGGAAGGCGGGCGGCTGGAGCCGGGGGCACGCCGGCTGGCGGAGTTGCGGCTGCGGGTTCCCTTGCCGCTCGTGCCGGGCGATCGCTTCATCCTGCGCCAGTTTTCACCCGCGGTCACGCTGGGCGGCGGGGTGGTGCTGGAAGCGCGGCCGCGACGGGCGCGGCGCACGCCCGCGCATCTGGAGTGGCTGCGCGCCTGGCAGGCCGCCGCCGCAATGCAGCCGGCGGCGGAAGCGGCGCGGCGGCAGATACGCTTGTTGATCGAACAGGCCGAGCCGGAAGGGCTGGAGGCGGCGGCGCTGGGCCGGCGCACCGGCTGGGGAGCGGCGGAGATTGCCGCGGCGCTTGAAGCCGGCGAGCACGGCCATGCGCTGACGCGCGCCGGCGCAAGCTGGCGGCTGGCGGCCGGAGTCGAGGCCCGCGCGCGCGCCATGCTGGAAGCGCTCGAGGCATGGCACCGCGAGCAGCCGCTGCTGCCGGGCATCAGCGCGGAAGAGTGGCGCCGCCGGGCGGCAATCCGGGCGCCCATGCCTTCGCTCCACGGATTTCAGCAAGAGGCGGACCGGCTGCTGGCCGGGCAGCGCGTGAGCGCGCGGGAAGGGCTGTATCAGCTTCCCGGCCGCGGCTCGCAGTTGAGCGCCGCGGATGAGGCGGCGCTGGAAAAGCTCGGCGCCGGCTACCGCACCGCCGGATTGGAACCGCCGGCCACGGCCGCGGCGCTGGCGGCGCTGGGTCTGGAGCCGGCGCGGGCGCGCCGGCTGCTGCAGATGCTGGTGCGCGAAAAACGCCTGGTGCCGATCGCGCCCGAGATGCTGCTCGATGCCGGCGCGCTGGCGGAGCTGCGCCGGCGGCTGGAAGAGCACAAAACCCGCTCGCGGCGGCTGAGCGTGGCCGATTTTAAGCAACTGGCCGGCGTCAGCCGCAAATTCGCCATCCCGCTGCTCGAATACCTCGATCGCCAAAGAGTCACGCGGCGGGTGGGCGAGGAACGGGAGCTGCTGTAAAAAACAGCGGCGCGGCCGCATTGACTTGCGGCTTAGAACGGCAACGGGGGGGTCGCGCCGCGCCGCCGGCGTGACCGCGATCCAGCGCGCGGGCTTGACAAGTATTCAATTGAATAGTTGAATAGAAGCATGGCCCGCCACCCTTCCCCGCCGCCCGCCGCCCAGGCCGCCGCCGGCGAGCGCCGCCTGCTGGAATACAAAACCGGCCTGTACGAACAATTCGCCCGCCTGGGCCGCGCCCTGGGCAGCGGCCCGCGGCTGGAGCTGCTGGAACTGCTGGCGCAGGCGGAGCGCACGGTGGAGGAACTGGCGCGCCTGACCGGGCTGTCGCTGGCCAACACCTCGCAACATTTGCAGGTGCTGCGCCGCGCCCGCCTAGTGGAAGCCCGGCGCGAGGGCTTTTACACGCGCTACCGCCTGGCCGGGCCCAAGGTTTATCGCGCCTGGCAGGCGCTGCGCGAGCTGGGCCGCGAGTACGCCGCCGAGCTGGAAAGCGTGGCGCGCGCCTATTGGCAAAACCGCGAGCGCTGGGACGGGATTTCGGCGACGGAACTGCGCCGGCGGGTGCAGAAGGGCGAGGCCATCGTGCTGGACGTGCGCCCGCGGGAAGAATATGCCGCCGGGCACCTGCCCGGCGCGCGCTCGATTCCGCTGGGCGAATTGCAGGCGCGGCTGCGCGAGCTGCCGAAAACCAGCCCGGTGATTGCCTACTGCCGCAGCCCTTACTGCGTGCTGGCCGAGGAAGCGGTGGCGTCGCTGCGGGCAGCGGGACGGCAAGCCTGGCGGCTGGAGCTGGGCTACCCCGACTGGCAAGCGGAGGGCTATCCGGTAGAGCACGAAATTGACGACGCCGCCGGGACGCCGGCGAAAATGCCGGGCAAAAACCGCTTCCCTAAGAAATCGAAGTTCAGGAAATCCGGAGTATCGAATTCCAGAAGTTTGGAGTCAGGAGTGAGGAGATAGACCTATGTGCCGCGAAAAAATAGTGCGGTTGTTTGCCGGAGCGATGGTGCTTTTAGGCCTGGGGCTGGGCGCGGGGGTGAATGCGAACTGGTATTGGCTGACCGCCTTTGTCGGCGCCAACCTGCTGCAATCTTCCATGACCGGGTTTTGCCTGCTTTCGATCATTTTGCGGCGGTTGCATGTGACCGCCTGCGCGCCGGAAGCGCTGTGAAAGCCGTACTCGAATGCCGAACTTCATGCACGCCAGAAACACAATTGCGGAAAGCACGCTGAAGCCGCCGTGGCGCGCGCTGAGGCTGGCGCTGGGGTTGGGCCTGGCCGCCGCGATGGCGGCGGCGCAGGCGACCCCGCCGCGAGCAGTCCAGGCGGCCGTGGCGGCCCGCGCTCGCCGGTCATTCTCGCCGCCGGCGGCGACGCAGGCCGCCGCATCGATACAAGCCTCCGCGGCGGCCGCGGCGCCGGCGGCAGCCAGGGCGAGTTGGACGCTGGCGCAGGCAATGGCGCGCGCTTTGAGCCACAGCCGGCGCTTGCGCGCGGCGGCGGCGGGCGAGCGCGCGGCGCGGGCGGGGATAACGGCGGCGCGGGCGGGCTGGCTGCCGCAGTTGAGCGTCAGCGAAGGACTGACGCGCAGCGACGATCCGGTTTTCGTGTTTGGCAGCCTGCTGCGGCAGCATGTTTTCGGGCCTGACAATTTCGCAATCGGCAGCCTGAACCGTCCGGGGCCGCTGAACGACTGGCAATCGGCGGCGGAAGCGCGCTTGTCGCTCTGGGACGGCGGGCAAACGCTGGCGGCGATGCGCGCGGCGCGGCTGGGAGCGAAATCGGCGGGCGAGGCGCGGCGCGGCTTGAGCTCGGCGATTATCGCGGAAGTGGTGGCGGCCTATTACGGCTACCGTCGCAGCCTGGCCGACCGGGAGGCGGCGCGGCTGGCGGTGGCAGCGGCGCGCGCCAGCGCGCACGACGCCGGCGCGCGCTACCACGCCGGCATGGTAGTGGCCGCCGACCGGCTGAGCGCGCAAGTGTATTTGGCGCGCATGCAGCAGATGCAGGCCGCGGCGCGGGCGGAAGTCGCGATCTCGCAGGCGCGCTTGAACCGGCTGCTGGGACGCCCGCTGGAAGCGCCGTTGCAACTGGCCAACGCGACGGCGAACGCCGCGGCCGGAGCGGCGGCGCCGCCTTCCAGCCTGATGGCATGGCAGCAGCGGGCCGCCGAGCAGCGTCCGGACCTGGCGCAGGCGCATCTGGCGGTCGGCATGGCGCAAGCACGGCTGCGGCAGGCGGACGCGGCCTTTTGGCCGCAGGCATCGGCGTTCGCCGGAGTGGAACGCGATCAGAGCGGCTTGACCGGCGCCGGGGGCAGCAATTGGATGGCGGGAATCCAACTGCAGCTCAACGTCTTTCACGGCGGCGCCGACGCGGCCCGGCGCAAACAGGCGCAGGCGGGAGTAGCCGCCGCGCGCGAGCAGGAAGCCAGCTTGCGCAGCCAGGTGCGGTTGCAAGTGGAAAGCGCCTGGCAGGACTGGCGCACGGCGCAATTGCAAGTCGCGCTCAGCCGCAAGACGGTGGCCCAGGCGCAAGCGGCCTGGCAGATTTACGAACGGCGTTACCAGAGCGGCCTGATTTCGATCACCGAATTGCTGCGCGCCGAAACCGAACTGACGCGGGCGCGCGCAGGCGTGGCGGCGGCGACGTATCAGTTGGAAGTCAGCCGCGCCGCCGCCTGGAACAGCATGGGCGAGCTGACGCCGGCGCGGCTGGGGCACTCATGACGCGAGGCGGCGGGCCAGGCATCGCCAGAGACTCGAGGCAGGCCGCCATGCCCGCTTCCCGGATCGCCCTCGCCCGCCAGACATCACCTTATCCGGAGATTTTGCAATGACGACCCTGATTGAGGATTTCAAGCCTAAAGCCGCCGCCACCGCGAGCAAGCGCGGGCGGCGGCGCGCGGGGGCACTGATCGCCGGGAGCGCGGCGGCGCTGCTGGCCGGGCTGGCGCTTTCCGCCTGCGGGCACCGCCCGGCGGCGGCCAGCGGCGCCAGCGGCCTGGCGCTGCCGGCCCACACGCCGCTGGTGGAAGCCCGCCTGAAAACGCTGCCGGAGTACTGGAACGCGAATGGCGTGGTGGAAGCGCAACAGCAGGCGGCGATTGCGGCGCGAGTCAGCGGCTACGTCGAGCAGGTGCGGGTCGGCCTGGGCGACCCGGTGCGGGCGGGCGAGGTGCTGGCGGTGCTATCCACGCCGGAAGCGCAGCAACAGGTCAGCCAGGCGCGGGCGGGCCTGGCGGCGATGGCTTCGGCGGCGGTGGCGGCGGAAGAGCAGCAAGCGGCGGCGGCGCAGCAGGCCGGTTTTGCCGCCAGCACCTATCGGCGTTATCAGCGGCTGCGGGCCGAGCATGCGGTCAGCCCGTACGAATTTGAAAAGGTGGCCACCGCCAATCAGACGGCGGCGGCGGAGCTGGCGGCGATGCGGGCGCGGGTGGCCTCGGTGGAAGCGCAGCGGCGGCAGGCGCAGGCGGCGCTGGAGCAAAGCCGCACCATGGCCGGCTACGCGGTGCTGCGCGCGCCCTTTGCCGGGGTGGTGACGGCGAAAGACGCGGATCCGGGAATGCTGGCCAACCCCGGCCAGCCACTGTTGACGCTGGCGGGAACGCGGCGGCTGCGGCTGGTGATTTCGGCTCCCGATCAGGTGTTGCAGTATTTACGCCGCGGGGAAACGGTAAGCGTTCGTTCGGCCGGCGGCGAGGAGGCGGCCCGGGTGGCGGAGATTGGGCCGGCCAGCGATCCGGTCACGCACGCGGCGATGGTTAAACTGTCGCTGCCGCCCTCCAGCCGGCTGCGTCCGGGGGAATACGCGACGGCGGAAATTCCGCTGGCGTCCGCGCCGCAAATCTGGCTGCCCAGCCAGGCGGTGCTGCGCCAGGGCGGCTTGAGCGAAATCTACAGCCTCAATGCCGCCGGGCGGGCGGAACTGCACTGGGTGCGCACCGGGCGGACGCGCGCGGGCGAGGTGCGGATTCTGGCCGGCCTGGCGCCGGGGACGCGCGTCGTCGCGGCGCCCGAACGGCTGGCGGACGAGGCGGCGGGAGCGGCAAGCCATGAGTAAATCCCCTTCGGCCGGACCGGCGGGCGGCATTGCCGCCTATTTCGTCAATTCCAAGCTGACGCCCTTGCTGATGGCGGCGGCGGTGTTGCTGGGCGGTTTCGCCATCTGGAAGATGCCGCGCGAAGAGGAACCGCAGATTCGCGTGCCGTTTGTGGATATCATGACGGCGCTGCCGGGCGCTTCCAGCCAGGTGGTCAACCGGCGCCTCACCACCCCGCTGGAGCAGATGATGCAGGACATTGCCGGGGTGCAGCACACCTACACCCTGTCGCTGCCGGGCATGAGCCTGGTAACGGTGCGGTTTCGCGTCGGCCTCAACGTGCAGGACAGCCTGACGCGCGTCTATACCCAACTCTATGCTCACCGCGACCGGCTGCCGGGCAATGCCACGCCGCCGCTGATCAAACTGCGTTCCATCTATGACGTGCCGGTGCTGGGCCTGACGCTGGCCGGCCCGGGATACAACGATGCCCAACTGCGAGTGCTGGCGGCGGAACTGCGGGCGACGATCAAGCGCGTGCCCGACGTTTCAAGCGTAAAAATCATTGGCGGGCGCACGCGCGAATTGCGAGTGGCGCTCGACAGCAGCCGCCTGGCGGGATACCGCCTATCCCCGGGCCAGGTGGCGGCGGCGATTGAGGCGGCCAACGACAAAACTCCGACGGGGTCGCTGGTGAACAACAACCGGGAGACGCCGGTGTTCGCCGGCGGCTGGATTCGCAATGCCGCGGATCTGGGCCAGGTGGTGGTGGGCGTAGCCAATGGCGCGCCGGTGTTGTTGCGGCAAGTAGCCGCCATCCGGAACGCGCCCGCCGAGCCGCAGCACGAGGCGGGGATGATTTTCGGGCCGGGCGAGCGCGGGCTTCCGGCCGGGCTGCGCGGCCAACCCTTGCCGGCGGTGACGCTGTCGATCGCCAAGCGTCCGGGCACCAATGCCATCCAGGTCGTCAACCAGGTGCTGGCGCGAGTTGACGCTTTGCGCAATCGCGTGATTCCCGCCGGCGTGCGCGTCACCGTGACCCGCAATTACGGGCGCACGGCGGAAGAACGCTCGAACGAGCTGCTGGAGCACATGGCGCTGGCCACGCTCTCGGTGATCGTGCTGATCGGCCTGGTGCTGGGCTGGCGCGAGGCGGGAGTGGTGGGCGCGGCGATTCCCATTACGCTGTTGGCGACGCTGTTCCTCTTTTACCTGCACGGCTATACGCTCAACCGCATCACGCTGTTCGCGCTGATCTTCTCGATCGGCATTCTGGTGGACGACGCCATCGTGGTGGTGGAAAACATCGTGCGCCATTTCCGCCTGCCGCAGAACCAGGGGCGCAGCGCCATCGCCATCACCATCGCCGCGGTGAGCGAAGTGGGCAACCCCACCATCCTGGCCACGCTGACGGTGATCGCCGCGTTGCTGCCCATGGCCTTTGTCGGCGGGCTGATGGGCCCGTATATGCGCCCCATTCCGCTGGGCGCCACCGCGGCCATGCTGTTATCGCTCGCCATCGCCTTCGTGGTCACGCCCTGGGCCACGCTGCGGCTGCTGGGCGCGCCGCACGCCACCGGCGCCGAGCTGGCCGCCTCGCCGGAAAAAGGCCTGACCCGCATCTATCGCCGCGGCATGAATGGGCTGATGACCGGCCGCCGGCGCTGGAGCTTTCTCGGCCTGCTGGCGGCGTTGTTGCTGGCGGCGATGTCGTTGTTGTATTTCAAGCTGGTGCTGGTCAAAATGCTGCCTTACGACAACAAAACCGAGCTGGAAGTGGTGTTGCACATGCCGGAAAACACCCCGCTCGAGGCGACCCAGACGGTGGCGCAGCGGCTGGCGGATTATCTGGCCCGGCAGCAGGACGTGAAAAACGTCGAGTTCTACGCCGGCGCGGCGGCGCCCTACAGCTTCAACGGCCTGGTGCGGCATTATTTTCTGCGCAATCAGCCTTATCAGGGCGATTTGCAGGTCAACCTGGTGGCGACCGGCAGGCGCAGCGCCCAAAGCCACGACCTGGCGCGGCGCTGGCGTCCGGCGCTGACCGCGATTGCGCGCGCCGCCGGCGGACGCCTCACCGTCGCCGAAATTCCTCCCGGGCCGCCGGTGATGCAAACCCTGGTGGCGGAAATTTACGGCCCCACGGCGAGCGGGCGGCTGGAGGTAGCCCGCGCGGTGAAGCAGGTTTTTGAAAGCACGCCGGGGGTGGTGGATACGCGCTGGAATTATCGCCGCGGGCGGCAGATGCTGTTACGCCCGCGGCAGCGCAAGGCGGCGCTGAGCGGCGTCAGCCTGCCGACGCTGCGCGACAGCCTCGCCCTGGCCCAGGGCGGCATGGAAGCCGGCTGGGCGCAGGCGCGGCACGCGCGGGAGAAAATCCCCATCTGGCTGCAATGGCCGCAATCCGGCCGCGCCGGCCCGCAGCAATTGGCGCTGTTCCAGATTCCCAGCCAGAGCGGCGGGCTGGTGCCGCTGGGCGAACTGGTGCGGTTTGAAACGCGCCCGCTGGAACAGCCGATTATCCAGAAAGATTTGCGTCCGGTGGATTATGTGCTGGGCGATGTCGCCGGCGGCGCCGAAAGCCCCGGCTACGCCATTAACGGCATGAACAAGCGCCTGGAGCGGATCACGACCCCGCTGGGGCGGCCGCTGCAGGTGCGGCTGTTTTCTCCGCCGTCGAACCTGCATCGCTATTCGCTCAAATGGGACGGCGAATGGCACACCACGGTGCACGTCTTCCGCGACCTGGGCATCGCCTTTGGCGCGGTGATCCTGCTGATCTATTTCCTGGTGGTGGCCTGGTTCCGCAGCTATACCACGCCGCTGGTCATCCTCTCGCTGATACCGCTGACGCTGATCGGGATTCTGCCCGGCCACGCCCTGATGGGCGCGTTTTTCACCGCGACTTCCATGATCGGCTTCATCGCCGGCGCCGGCATCGTGGTGCGCAATTCGATTATTTTGGTGGATTTCATCGAGCTGCGCCGGGCCGAGGGACAGAGTCTGCAGCAGGCGGCGATCGAGGCCGGCGCGGTGCGCTTTCGCCCCATCCTGCTAACCGCGGCGGCGGTGGTGGTGGGCGCGTCGGTAATTTTAAACGATCCGATTTTTCAGGGGTTGGCGATATCGCTGATGGCGGGCGAGGTGGCGACCACCCTGATCGCGCCGGTGGCGGTGCCGGTGATGTACACGCTGGCGGAAGAATTTCACATGCGGCGCCAGGCGCCCGCGGCCAGCGAGGCGTCCGTGGGAGCGTAATCGCATGAACGATTTTCATCCGAAAATTTTGCTGGCCGGCGTGGATCTGACGCCGGCTTCCGGCCCGGCGCTGAGCGCGGCGGCGGCCTGGGCGCGGCATTATCACGCGCGCGCGGCGGTGGTGCTGGCGGCGCGCAGCGAATCGCCCTGGGAATTTACGACCGGACAGATCGCCAAAGTCCAAACCGAGAGCCGGGGCGAGCAGAAAAGCTTGCGCCAGCGGCTGGAGCAGTTCGCGCAGCAGCATGACGCCGGCACGGAGTGGGTCACGGAAGTGGTCGAAGGCCGTCCCGAACAGGCGCTGGCCGAGGCGGCGGCGCGCTATGGCGCCGAGCTGCTGGTCTTCGGCCTGCACCGCCAAAGCCAGACCAGCGGGCTGGGGGTCGAAGGCTTGCCCTTCGAGCTGATGCACCACACCGGCCTGCCGCTGCTGGCAGTCACGGAAGCGGCGGCAGCCGAGCCGGCGGCTTATGCGCCGCGGCAGGTGCTGGCCTTGCTGCGGACCGGCGGCGAGCCGGGACTCGCGCTCGATGTGGCCAGCGCGGTGGCGGAAAGTTGGCAGGCCGACTTAAGCGTGCTCGCGCCCTGCGCGGCGGAGGCTTCCGCCGGCGCCGGCTGGGAGCAACAATGCCGGGCGCGGGTCGCCTTGCTCAACCAGGCTGGCCGTCCGGGTCCGGCCATCAGCTTTCGTCCCAACCTGCGGCCCGCCGACGTGGAGCGGGCGGCGCGCCAGCCGGGCAGCCTGCTGGTGCTGGAAAGCGAGCCGATGGCGCAGCATCACTGGTTCCATCCCGAACCGGAATGGGAGCATATGCTGCGCGGCTTGCGGGCGCCGGCGCTGGTGCTGCCCCGGTCATGAAGGCAAGCCTTACTAATGCCGCGTCCAGCCAGCAACAGAAAGCGGCCGTTAACGCTTTATGAACTATTTTTCCTGGAAGTAAATGACTAAAAAGCTGAAGACCAAGCCTTCAACTTTTAGCCTCTTCAGAATTTGCCTCCGCCCGCATCGGCTGGTTCAGACGGCGCATGGCGGGCGTCAGCAGTTCCAGCAGCGCGTCCACATGCCGATTAATGCGGTTAGCCTCCTCTGGCGGGATGGCGCCGCGGCCGGTGAGTTTGCGGGCGTGGGTATCTTCCAACAGCATCCAGAGGGTAGCCAACTCGGCGGCCAGGCTGCGGCGCAAGTGGCGTTGCTGGCGGGGCAGATCGAACTCCTGGCGGAACGCTTCGAGGCGAGCACGCAGCGCGGCGGCGATCCGCCGCAAGTCTTCCCGCTCGGCGGGCGTGACGTCATCGTAAGTATGGTAGGTTAGCGCCGCCGGGCGCGGGGCATCGTTGAGGGCGGCTTCGATGCGCTCGCAAGCTTTTTCCAGGCTGTACAGCACCACGCCGAGGCGCAAGCGATGGTTTTCATTCAAGCCGCTCATGTTTTCCGTCCTTTTGCCGGCGCGGAGGCCATCAGCACATCCAGATACAGGCTGTGCAGCTTCAAGCCTTCCGGACGGCGATAACGCGCCTCGGCCGCCAAGCGCGCAAATTGCTCAATCCTGCCCGGCGCGCCATGCGCCAGCGGCAGCAATTGCCGCATGACCTCGCGCGCTTCGGCCTGGCTGACGCCGGCTTGCTGCAAACGTGCCTGCATGAACTGCCGCGCGGTGGCCGGGGAGAGCGGCAACAGGGCCAGGCGATTTTCCCGAAAAGGAAACAAGCTGATTAACGCTCCCACATAATCGCTGGAATCCGCCGGCGCGGCGCACACCAGCGGGGTTTGAGTACGGCGCAGCAGGTCGGTGAGTTGCCGGGCAAAGGCGGCCGAGGCTCGCGGCGCGGGGTCTAGCACCAGGCAATAGCGGCCGCCGGCGAGCGCTTTTTCCAGCCAGCCGCGGCGGCTGAAGCTGGGCAGGCGCGGCAGATCGGCGGCTTGCAGGCCGCGCGCGGCCAGCAGGGAGGCCACGCAGGCGTCGCCCAGCGCCTGCAAAGCTGCGAGCGCCTGGCCGTAAATTGCGGCCGGCGCCGCGCCCGCGCAGAAGAGGGGCCGCGGGGCGAGAGGCAGGCCGCGGCGCAACAAGGCGGTTTTGCCCATGCCCGCGGGCGCATGCACCAGCAGATTGGCGCCCGCGGCGAGAGCGCTTCGCAGGCGCGCGATGGCCGTCTCCCGCTCCAGGAGTTCGGCGAGCGCAGGCGCAGCGCATTCGTTCATGGGGCCGGCGTCTCCAGAGCCTGGAGCGCTTGCTCCAGGCGATCCAGCCGCGCCAGGGCCGCGGCCAGGGCCGGCTCGCCTGCCGCCTGCGCGCCGCGGGCATGCGTGTAAGTTTGCCGGGCCAAACACCAGCCTTCATGCAAGCGCTGGCGCAAGGCGCGCGCCAGATCGCGCCGTCCGGAGTGAGCCCGTTCGCGTAAATCGTGGAGCGCGCGGCTGGCATTGATGGCAAGCAACTGCCGCAGAAATTCGCGTGCATCGGCTTCGATGCCGCCGCGGACGCGCAATGCGCCTCGCAGGCTATCGGCCAGCCAAAGGAGCGGCGAGGCGGGGGCGGCAATTTCCATTTGTTCGTGAAAAATAAAACGCGAGCGCCCCGCCAGCCCCGGCGCCGCCGCCAGGCTTTCTTCCGAGGGCGCCAGTCCGGCCACGCCGGAGCGCGCGAGCGCGGCGAAATGACGGGCCGCCAGCTGCAGCCAGTGGCGGTTGAGTTGGTTCAATTCCCGATCGGCGGTCTCGGCTTCGGAGGCCAGCCAAGGCTGCACCAGCGCGCGCGCAATCGACTGCGCTTCCGCCATAAGCGCGCGCCGAAGGCGCGGGCCGCGCAGCCGCGCCCTGCCGGCGAGCGCCGCCGCCAGCCGCGCGTCCGCCTGCGGCCCGGCCTGCCGGAGAAAATCGCGCTGCCGGGCCGCCCAAACCGCCGCCATGCGCTTTTGCTCGGCATCGAGCAGCGGCTCGAGTTCGCGCAGCGATTGCTCGATCGCCGCCGCAGTTTTTTCCAGTTCCGCCAGCCGCCGCCGGCTCTCGGCCAGAGGCAGCCGCAGCGCTTCGCGTTCTGCTTGCAACAACGCCTGCAACTCGCGGCGTATCCGCTGGAAACCGCGCCGCGCCGACTGCCGGGCCAATTCCGGGTTTTGGCTCAAAAGCCGTAATTGGCGCCACAACCGCAGCCAATCGCGTTGCGGGGCGGGCGCGCCGGCTAACTGCTCGCCGGCGCTGATCATCCATACCGGCGGCAGCCGGCGCTGCAGCCGGGCTTCCAGTTTTTCGCGGGCGAAGGCGGCGGCGGCGGCGGTTTCCTCGGGGGTGGCCCGATCGGCTTTGTTCAAGACGAGAATCCATTCCCGCGTATGGCTGGCGGCGGCCGCCGCCAACTCCAGCTCTTCGCCCGTCAAAGGCGGATCGGCGCCGAAGACCAACAAGGCCGCGTCCAGGCGCGGCAGAAAATCGCGCAGCTCGCGAGTATTGCCGGCAAAAATCGAGCCCGGTCCGGGCGTATCCACCAGGCATAAGCCCCCGGCCAGAATGGGGGCGGGAAACAAAACCTCGACCGCGGATATTCCGCGGCGGTTTTCCGGGTTGGCGGCTTGCGAGACATATTCCGGCAGTTGGGCCAGCGGCGCCGTCTCCCACTCGCCCTGCTGGGAGCGAATCCGTAGCTGGGGCTGCGGGCCGTAGCGCACCACCGTCGCCAAGGCGGTCACCGGCAGGGTGCCGGCAGGCAATACCGGCTCACCCAGCAGCGCATTGATCAAAGTTGATTTGCCGCGTTTGAATTGTCCCAGGCAGGCCAGATAAACGCGTCCTTCCGCGCGGCGCAGGGCCAGGTCTTCCGCTTCGGCCGCAAGACTTTCCACCCCCATTTCTCGCGCCAGGCGCGCCAGGCCGTATAAGCCGGGGGACATGGTCATTGCCGCGGATTCGCCGGCGCCCGCCGGCGGGAGCTCTGCCGGGCCGGGCCGGGTTGATGCGGCGCAATTTTCAAGCTGGCGCGGTTGCGGCCCGCTCGCGGTATCGGGAAAAGGCATGAGTTCACCGCCCAAACATGCTGGTAGGAGTCATCTGCCGTAAGCTGGCGGCGGTTGACGGTGAACTCCAACACCGTAAGTCGATGATAGAAAAAATACCGCGGCGGGTAAAGCGGCCGATGCTCAGCACACGGCCATCGCCGCCTGTTGGGACGGACGGGCGGATTGCGTTATGATGCGGTAAACCAGGGTGATGGCGCCCACCGCAACCGCCCGCCGCGCGGGCTGATGGCTCCTAAAGCGTTAACGGCCGAGTCGGACAGAAGTTTTCGTCCGAGATCGCAGGCCGAAGCGCGGAGTTCCTGTTAGGTCCCGCGCCTATGAACGACAAAACCAAGCAATTCCGCAGGAATTGCGCCTGGCAATGCCTGGCAGCCATGAATTTTCACAAAGCGTCCGGCTTCGGCCGGACGTTTGCAAAAGCGTCAGCGCCTAAAAATAAAAGCGGCCGAGCCGCCGCAAAGCCGTTCAAGGAGGGTGTCACCCGTGGAAGCCGCTAGCGCCGCGCCGCTGTCGGAATCACAGCGGCGGCATCTGTTGATCTCGCTGCAAAACCTGGAAAGACTGCTGGCCGAAATTGAATTGATTGGACGCGCTGCGCAAAACCCCGCGCCGGCCAGCAGCGGTTATCGGCCCGATATGACTGAGGCGCAATGGGCAGCGCTGGAAGCCGGGCTGGCGCGCATCCGCGCCCGGATCGTGCGCATTCTCGAACATCAGCGCATTGCCCGGCCCCCGGCGGAAACCGGCGCGCTGCATGCAATTCGCACTTCGCTGGTCTGCGCCGAGGTTGCGGTCGAAGAGTTGAGCGCGGAAGCCATGCGCGGCTATGGCGAGCTTTCCCCGGCGCAGGCACGGGCCCTGGAACTCGAAAACCGCCAACTGCTGGCCGCGATTCGGGAATTGCTCGAGCAACTGCGCGGTCGCAATCCCGCCTGAGGCAGCCGCCGATTCGCGAAAACGGACGAGACGGACGAGGATGATGCGCGAATACTGCATGCAATGCTGGCGCGAGCTGAAAACTCCAGTGGAGTTATGCCCGCATTGCGGCCGGCCGCCGCGCCCGGAGGCTTTCGAGGCCAAGCTGATCGCCGCCTTGCGGCATCCGCGCGCGGCGGTTCGCCGCCTGGCCTGCGTCCTGTTGGCGCAGAAGGATTCCACTCCCGCCGCGGTGGCGGCACTCGAGGCGGTTGCCGCAAGCGATCCGGACGGCTACGTGCGCGAGGCGGCCCTGCTTGCCCTGGGAGAATTGGGCGAGGCCGAATCGCTGCCGTTGCTGCGCCAGGCAGCGCAACACGAGACGCTGCGCGCGCGCCGGGCCGCGGCGCTGGCCTTGAGCCGTCTGCAGCGGAAGCGGAACGAAACGCCCTGACGGCGCCCACGCGCAGCCCCGGCGGCGGCGCCGGGAGAATTCACGGGGGCGTTGCTGGATTTTTTCCGGGGCGGCGCGTAGGCTTATTTTTTAGGAAGTTCCGCGCGGCGCGTGAGGGTGGGAGATGAGCGGCGAAGCCCGGCAAACGCAAGTCGTAATTTATATGGATGAAGCGCGGCACTACCACGCCGCGCCCGCCTACGCCGCCATCCTGAATTTCCTGATGCATCATGGGGTGGCCTCGGCGCTGGCGACACGCGGCCTGGCCGGCTTCGGTCCCGAGCATAAAATGCACAGCGGCGACCTGCTGGCGGCCAGCGATCATTTGCCCTTGCGCATCGAGTTTGTGGCGGAAACCGGGCAGGTGCCGCCCTTGCTGCCCAAGCTGCGCGAAATGGCGGGGCCGCAGGCCACGATTGTGCTCACGCCGGCCGAACGGGCGGAGGCGCCGCGCGCGGCGCCATCGCCCGCGGGCGAAACCGCGCCGGCGGCGCCTCCGGCCAAAATCGAAGGCCGGGCGAAACTGCTGCGCATCTACTGCAGCGAGCATGACCGCTGGCAGGGCCAACCGTTGCACCTCGCTATCCTGGAAGCGCTGCAATCGGCAGACGCCGCCGGCGCGACCATCTATCGCGGCATTGCCGGCTACGGCGCCCATCACCAGGCTCACCCGGAAAAATTTCATGGTCTGGGATTTGGCCAGGACCGCCCGCAGATGATTTCGGTGGTGGACCACGAGGCCAAAGTGCGGGACATCCTGAACCGGCTCGAGCCCATGCTGAACGGCGCGCTGGCGGTGCTTTCCGAGGTGGAAGTAATCCGCTACGGAGTGGCGGAATGAAGGCCGTGCCCCAGGCGCGGCTGATGCGCATTCATTGCGGCGAAGACGACCGCTGGGAGGGGCGCCCCTTGCATGAGGCGATTCTCGAAGCCTGCCGGCGGGAAGAGATCGAGCGGGCGGTGGTCTATCGCGGCGTGGAAGGCTATGGCGCCAGTTCGCTGGTGCATCGCCCGCACTGGCTGCGCTCCTCCGACCTGCCCATCGTCATCACCATCGTGGACCGGCGCGAGAAGCTGGAGCGGCTGCTGCCCGCGATTGAAGCCATGATGGGTGATGGCCTGATCGCCATCTCCGAAGTCGAAGCCTATCGCCTGGAAGCGAAAGCGAGGCGATAAGCGCCGCGTCGCTTCGTTCCCGGCTGCTCTAATTCCAAGCAGATGAGCCGTGGCCTGCGTCAGGCTAAGCGACTTAGAAGCGGTACACCAGGCCCACCGAGGGTTCCAGGCGTTTCATCGTACCCGACGTGGTGAACGGGCTTAGGCTGAAATTCGGCGCTTTGAAGAGCAGCATGCGCAATTGCGCCCGCACCGCCCAGCCGCCCCCCAGGCGGATATCGGTACCGGCCCCAACCACTCCCGCCAACCGGTTCTGCACTTTGGCGGCGTTAACGGTCACATTGGCGTTGGTGTTGGCGGGACCGAAGTTCATCAGGCTGCCGCCGGCCAGCAGGAACGGATGTAGCGTTTCCAGATAGGGCACGGCATAAACCAAATTGACGTTGGTTTCATTCGTGTCGGTTTGCAAGCCCTGGCGCACGCCGGTTTTGGTCGGCGTGAATTCGAAGGTATCCAGGTTATGCGCGAAATTGATCTCCGCCGCCAAGTGCGGCGTGAAGTAATAGCGCAAGCCGCCCAGAATGCCGCCGGTGCGTACGGCGCTCACGTTTACCGCGCTTGAAGTGGCGGTCTGATGGAACACGCCGGTCATCTGCACTGTGACTTCCGCATAGGGATGCCACTGGTAGGGATGGCGCAGCGGCTGCTGGATGGTGGCAGCCGGGACCGTGGGTTGGGTCTGTTGCGGGGTGGAGGAGGCTTGCCCCGCCAGCGGCGCCGCGGCTAAGGCGATGCAGCCCGCCACGCATAAGAGAAAGGATTTGGCGCTCATGGTTCGATTTCGCTTTCCTGGCGCGGCCGCGGCCGCGGTGGCTCGTTCGCGCTCCGCCGCGGCTGATTTCCCGTTGGCCGGCTCCGGAGGCTTGGCGCTCCGGCCCGGCCGCAAGGCGGAAACGCCGCGGCTGAGGCGCATGCAAACGGATTCAATTACTGCACCACCAGGCTCACCTGGGTGGCTTGGATCACTTTGCCATTCACATCTTTGGCATTGACGGTGACGTTATAAGTACCCGTCGGGGTGGAGTTCGCGGGCGAATTGGAGCCGCATCCCACCGCCGCCAGGCTCATCAAGGCTAACGCCGCCACTCCCAGCCAACGGCGCGATCCGCGCCGGCGCCACGCCGCCAGCCCCAGGCTGGCTAAGGCCAGCAAGCCTGCGCCCCAGAGCCAGGGCCGGCTCGGCGATCCCGGCGGCGGCATCGGCAGCCCGGCGCTGGTGCTGGTCACAATGCTCAAGGTCGAAGCCGAGGTGGCGTTGCTATCGCCCGAGAGCGTCAATTGCTGCGGCGTGAAGGTGCAGGTAGCGCCCGAGGGCAGCCCGTTGCAGTACAAGTACGTCGTCGAAACGTAACCATTCGCCGGCGTAAAGGTCAGCGTATAGCTGGCGGTCCCGCCCGGGTTGATGATCTGTTGGGTCGGGTTGGCGCTAAGGCTGAAGGTGCCGACCGTGCCGCTAAGCGCCACGGTTTGCGTACCGCCGGGGGCATTGTCGGTCACGGTCAGCGTGCCCGTATCCGGACTGGTTGTGACCGAGGGCGTGAAGGTAACGCTGATCGAACAACTGGTCGAGGGCGCCATCACCGCGGGACAATTGTTGGTCTGGGCAAAATCTTTGCTGGCGGCGATGCTCGCAATCGTCAGCGGCGCCTCGCCCGAGTTGTAGAGCGTCACCGAACGGGCCGTGCTGGTGGTGTTTTCCGCTTGTTCCGGAAAGACGATTTGGCTGGCTGAGAAGCCGGCCGCCGGCCCCGTGGTGAACTTCACCGCGAAGGCGTCGGCCGAGCCGGCGTTGGCGGCCTGCAAGGCGCCGCTGGTCACCGGGAAATTCACGGAAAACGTGGTTCCCACGACCACCACATTGCCGGAAGGATCGAGGGTGATGCCATTGGCCTGATCCACGCCGCTCCCCCCCATATAGGTGGAAAAGGGCAAGGTCTGGCCCACCGGATCGAGGCGCAGCAGGAAAGCGTCGCTGTTCCCGCCCAGCGTGGATTGCATCGCCCCGGGAGTAACCGGGAAATTGGGCGAGTCCGTCTGCCCGGCAACGTAGGCATAACCCTGCGCATCCACCGCGATCGCATTGCCGATATCGTTGCCCGTGCCGCCGATAAAGGTGGAGTAGTCGAGCGAGGCGCCGCCGGCGCTAAGCTTAGTGACGAACACGTTCTTGCCATAGGTCGCGGTGGTCTGGTAGGCCCCAATCGTGACCGGGAAATTCGTTGAAAGCGTGTAGCCGGTGACGTAAGCGGCGCCGGCATTATCTACCGTCAGCGCGTTCGCCTCGTCATCGGCATTTCCGCCCAGATAGGTGGCGTAGATCAGCGAGGCGCCGCCCGGGGCGAGCTCGGCCACGAAGGCGTCGTATTTGCCGCCAAACTGAGTTTGAAAGGCGGCGCTGGTCACCGGAAAATCGGTGGAACTGGTAAAACCGCAGATGTAGGCGTTGCCGCCGCTATCCAGGGCAATGCCATTGGCATGGTCGATGCCCGAGCCGCCCAAATAGGTGGAATAAATCAGCGCCGAGCCGGCCGCATTCAACTCGCTGACATAGGCGTTCACCGTTCCCTTCAGGCTGGGTTGTACGACCCCGGCGGTCGTCGGAAAATCGGTGGAAGAAGTGTAGCCGGTGATGTAGGCATCGCCCAGGCTGTCGAGCGTCAGGCCGGTGGCGTAATCGTTGCCCGTGCCGCCCAAATAGGTGGAGTACAGCAAGGAAGATCCGCCCGCGCTCAACTCGGCAACAAAGGCGTTATAGCCGCCAGGCGCCACCGTGGCCAGCGCGCCGGCCGTGGTGGGGAAATTAGTGGAGTTGGTAAATCCGGTGACCACCGCATTGCCGCTGGAATTCACGGCAATTCCGGCGGCCTCATCGTCGCCGGATCCACCCAGGTAGGTGGAATAAATCAGTTTGTTGCCCAGCGGATTCACTTTGGTCACAAAAGCATCATTGCTGCCGCCGGACTTGGACTGCAGCGCGCTGGACACCGGGAAATTGGTTGAAAGCGTAAAGCCGGTGATATAGATGTTGCCGCTGCTGTCGGTGGAAACCGCGCTGGCCTGGTCATTGCCCGCTCCGCCCAGGTAGGTGGCCCACGCCAGCGTGGGATCAATCACCAGTTCCCGCCGGGCGTCGTACGCGCCCAGCCGAAAGCCCACTTCGCCGTGGCGGCGCAGCGTATAGCGCACCGCGACCGGCACCCGCCGCCCCTGCCGCATCTGCCATGCGTATGGCGCCAGCCAGTTCACCTTTTGGCCGCCGGCTGCGACCTGCAGGCTGCCATCGGATTCGATTCGCGCGTTCCCGCCCTGAAACCGCAGCCGAACCGTTTGCGGGGTAGCGCCCGGAGCGAAATGCAGATTCCATTCCATCGCCCCGCCGCGGCCTTCAAAGCGCAGCGCCACGCCGGGGTAGAGTTGGTCCGCCACGGCTTGCCCGTATACCGGCAGATTGCGCCGCCATTGCCGGCGCGCGCCGACCAGTTCGTTAATCCGGCCGGGAAGCCGCTGGCGCCCGTGCCAGCGCAAGCGGCGGGCGCCGGTAAAGCGCATCCGCAGCACATGAAGCCGGGAGGATGGCCCTTGGGCCGGGCTCTGCCAGGCTAAATTGGCGCCTTTCGCCACCAGTTGCAGAACGCGTCCATTGCCGCGCACCGCATATTGCACCGGAGCCGGCCATTGCCCCCGGTTCGGCTCAAATTGCAAAGGCAGCCGCAGCCGGCTGAGCTGCGCCACCGGCATCCTGCGGCTCGCCGCCGGCAGGGGGGGCGCCGCCGCCAGTCCCGTTCCCAGCGCGCCCGCTAGGATCAGGATCTCGTAGGTGAAGGAAATATTGCCTTTGCGAATCAGTAAGCTTTTCAAGGACATAGTGGTTAGTGTAGCAAGCCGAAGAGTAGGAATGAATATTGTGGGGGATTATGCAAGGAAATTTACTAAAAAAATTACCTTAAAACCCCCGCGCCCGCTCAAAAAGCGGACGCAATTACCGGTTGTGATAAAATCGACAAACTATTCCGGCTCGCTCTCGCTTTCGACGTTCCCGCTGAAATCCGATAATCATGACCTGGGGCAGCCGCTGCGCGCCGCGCCGGCGCATGCCAGACATTAAAACCGCGCTTCGAAGCGGCGCAATCGCCTTTCCAGCTTCCATTCCAGACGGGCTTTGGGACTGGCCGCCAGATAGCGCGCGCACGCGGGTGCGGGATGGCGCGCGCCCAAAACTCCCGCCGCGCACGCGGCAACCGGATGGAAATCTTCCGGCGCGCGCCAGAGACTCGCGCCCGGCAAAAAGGCATGCTCCAGGCTGTCGCGCGTCATTTGTTTGAGGGTGGCGTAGGAAAGCTGAAATTCCCGTTCGGCGCGCACATATTGGCGCGTCATGTCGCTGCGCGAAACGCCTTCGTCATCTGTGGCCAGCGCCACCGGCACGTGATAGCGCAGGTAGATGGGCAAGGGGTGATTGCGCCCGGCGATGCCGAGAATGCTCCAATTGCTGGTCAGGCAGATTTCCACCAGCACGTTGCGGCGGCGCATTTCGCGCAGCAATTGGAAAGGGTGGCTTTCGTGCATGATGTCCACCCCATGACCGATGCGGCTGGCGTGGCCGAGTTCGATGGATTGCCGGATATGAAAGCGCAGATTGCGGGGACGCACCAGCCGGGTATTCAGTTCGCCGGCGTGCAGCGCGATTTTGACCTGGGGATACCTATGGTGCAGGTAATCGAGCATCTGCATCTGCAGATGAAAATCGTGCAGCGCGACATAGCCGTCTTCGGGCGCCACCAGATTGATGCCGACCACGCGCGCATCGCGGCGGGCGAGTAAGAATCCGGTCAGGAACTGGGCATAAACCGCCTGCGGCGGCAAGGCGCGGATGACTTGATACAGAAAGCGCACCGTCACCCCGCAACCGGGGCGGGCTTGAGGCGTGCCGCAGCCTAAATCGCGCTGCCAAACCACTTCGCCGCGATTGAGGCGCGCCTGCGCCGCCGCGACCGCGTGGCTGATGCCCGCCCGCATCAACCGGCGCCGCATTTGAGCCAGATTGCCGGTCCAGCCGGCTTGCATGCCCAGATGCGAGGCCACCGAGCCGTCCAGCGTATCCATCAGCTCCAGGTATTCGAGGCGTTCCCGGGCGGCGCGCTGGGCAACTTGCGCAATCATGTCGCCAAAGTGGTGCGCATGCGCCAGGCTGTATTTATCGAAAGTAGCGAAGAAGTGATCATGGCCGGATTCCCGCGCCGGATTCCAGCCCAGCATCGACCAGGCATGCAGGATGGCGGTATACAGCCCGCTCTGGCGCAAGGCGTTCCGGATCGGCGGATCCATCGGCCCGCAGGGCGGACGTACGGCGGTCATATCCGCCAGTCGCACGCAATCGCCGGCGGCGGCAGCCCAATGGATGTAAGTCTCCGCATAAATGGCGCCGGTAAGATGGTTATGCAGATCGCCGCCTTTAGGCATGCGGCGGAAAAAGGCGCTCAATAGCGGAGGCTGATTCCGGATCGAGCGCAAATAGCGCTCGACTCGGGCGGTGGCGGAACCGGCGCGCGGCCGGGCCGCCGCGGCCAAACTCGTTAACCCCAAACCAACAACAAACCAGTAAACTCCGTGCCGAAAGTAACGCATGCCGGCTCCAGTGAACGGGAAACTCGCCCCATTCGGATGATTGCCTTTGTGAAAGCCCTCAGCATACACGATAATCGCGCGAGAATACCGGCCGGGTTCAGCCGCTATTGCAGGATGTTTTCAGATGGATACATCTTTTTCGTGATTCAGCCGCCCTTAATTACTCCTGAAAAATCCTCGCTTCATTGACTGGACGTGCCGGGTAGACACAGGTAGACACCGGCGGCGGCGGATGCTTAAAACGGCGGGGCTGGCGGCAAAGCTTGATGCCGCACCAGCGTGCGCTCGAAAAACGCCGCGGTGGCGGCATAGGCCCGCATCCAGCTTTTCCAGCGCAAAAACATGTGCACCTCGTCGGGAAAGACTAACTGCTCGAAGGGCACATGGTGCGCCCGCAGCCGTTGCACCAGATCCACCGTCTGGCTGAACGGGACATTGCGATCGTCATCGCCTTGAATCAGCAGCACCGGCGACCGCCAGGTAGCGAGATAGGCGTCGGGCGACGACTGAAACGCCAGCTTTTTGGCCGCGGCCAGGTCGGTGATCCGGCCCCCGCCGCCGATCAGCGCCGACCAGTCGTGCACCCCGTGCATATCCACGCCGGCGGCGAAGATATTGGAGTTTTTCGCCAGTCCCATGGCGGTTAAATATCCGCCCCAGGATCCGCCCCACAGCCCCACCTCGCGGGCATTGACCTGCGGCAACCGCTGCAGGTATTCTCCTGCGGCTAATATGTCTTGATAATCGGATGCCCCGCGCCAGCCGTAGTTCGCGGGATGGCGATAGGCATAGCCATACATGATGCCGCTGCGATAATTGACCGAAAGCACGATAAAGCCGCGGTTCACCAAATACTGGTTTTCGGCATAGGCGTAGTAGTAATACCGCATCGGGTTCCAGCCGAGCATCATCTGGCGCATGGAGCCGCCATGGATATAAACCAGCGCCGGTCCGGGCGCGGTGCGGCCGCGGGGCATAAACAACTGGGCATGCACGCGCAGTCCGTCGCCGCTGCGGAACGTCACCGCGCGCGGCCTCACCATCGCGTTCCGGGGAAAATCGGCGGACACCAGGCGGCGTCCGAGCGCGCGCGCGCCGGTGGCGGCGAGCAGCATTGGCAGCGCCGGACGGCGGGCGCCGGCGCCTATATAGAAGATATGCCCGCCCCCGCTCTCCACCGGCGTCCATTCCACGCCCGTGCCGGCATTTAAAGACTGCGGCGCGCCGCCGCTCACCGCCACGCGCCAGCAGTGGCGGCGCTCGGCATCATTCTGGTTGGAGGAATACAGAATCGTGCGCCCGTCGGGCGAATAGGCAACATCTTTGACGTCGAAAGCGCCGGGCGTCAGCAGCCGCGCCCCGCCGCTGGCCGCGGACACGGAATAGAGATGCAGCCGGCCATCCTGCCAGGAAGAAAAGGCCAGGCGATTGCCGGCGGCGAAAACAAACGCTTCCGATTCGGTTTGCCAGGGCAGCGAATCCTGCAGCCGCACGCCGCTATGCCAGAGCTCATGCGCGCTGCCGGTGCGCGGGTCCCCCACCCAGATCGCGAACGGCCGGGGCTGCGGGGGAATGATTTTATGTTCGAGCCGCGCGCCGGCGATGCGGATAAACCCCAGCCGCCGCCCGCCCGGCGACCAGCGCGGCATCAGGTCGCGATCCACGCTGGGCGCCATATAGCGCAGCCGCCGCCGCGCAAAATCGTACACCGCGATAAAACTGTGATCGCCGCGCAGGCTGACGAAGGCAATCCGCCGCCCATCCGGCGACCAGTGCGGGCTGACGTTGTCGCCGCGCGAATAGCAAAGCCGCCGCGCCGGCTGCGCGCCCGAGACCGGGGCAATCCAGATCTGGCCGCGCGCCGGCCAAACGGCCTCACGGCCGTCGGGCGAGAGTTGAATGTCTTCGCATCCTTCACTGCCGCAGTTCATCATCCCCAGCCGGCGCGGCTCCCCCCCGGCGACATCGACCGCCCAAACCTCCTGGCTGGGCGTGCTCACGTTGCTGGTGGGATCGGCGATCGCGCCGAGGTGATTGCGCTCATTGCCCAGCGCGTAAACCACGGTCTTGCCGTTGGCGGTGATTTGCAGGCCGTAAATGCTGACCCCGTTGTCGCTGTCGTAATGGGTGAGCTGGCGGGCGTGAAATGCAGGGCCGCTTGCCTCCCAAACATTACGGACGCCGCGCAAGTTCGTCATCCAGGCCGCGGTGTCGGCGTGCGTCGCCGCCACCAGCTCGCTGGGAAACGGCGCGCTCATCACCTGCCGCAGGCGAAAACCTCCTGCCGGCGCGCTTGCCTGCTGCGCGAATAGCGGGGTAAGCCCCAGACCAACCAGCGCCATGCAGCGGAACATTCGCATCTCGCATTCCCTCGTTTTCTCGATATTCCCGGCCGCTTGCGGCCAAACAGGCTTAAGGCTACGACACTCCGCCGCTCGCGTAAAGCGCTTGTGACTGCTGGCCGGCCTCAATTTGGAGCGGCTCGGCAATTTCGCCGAAATTGCCAATGACGAAAACTGCGGCCCGACTCGGCCGTTAACGCTTGCGGGGCGTGGCTACTGGATCGGCAATGCGCGGACGCGATAGGCCGGGGTCTGCCCGCAGGTCACCGCGCCGGTAACGCCGCTGGTGAGTTGGGCGCAGGCATTGTCGTGCGCCGCGCGCTGCGCTTCCGCTCGCGTGCGCCCCTCGGCCACCCGGCAGGAGCTGTGCCCCGCATAGCGGACACACACCTCATAGCGGTAATGCGTGGCGGCCAGCGAGCTGAAAATCAGATAGGCCAAGGCGGCGAGCACAAACAGCGCGATCGCGAGCTTGAGGACTTTGGGCATAACGGCAAGGCTGTCTCCACTTTCCCCTCATCGCGGTAAAGCTGTCAATTGCCTATACAATAGAATGTTTCGCCCAGCCCACGATGCTACGTTTCTTCACTGCCGGAGAATCGCATGGCGAAGCCCTGATCGGGCTGCTCGAAGGCCTGCCCGCCGGCCTGGCGCTGGATTTCGCCTTCATTGACCGCGAATTGTGGCGGCGCCAGCAGGGCTATGGCCGCGGCGGCCGCATGAAAATCGAACGCGACCGCGCCCGGTTCGTTTCCGGAGTCCGCAACGGCATCACCATCGGCTCGCCCATCTCCATTTGGCTGGAAAACCGCGACTGGAAAAATTGGGAAAAGACGCTCTCCGTTGCCGAGCCGGCGGGGGCAGCGGCGCGGCCGGTCGCCAGCCCGCGCCCGGGGCATGCCGACCTGGCCGGCGCCTTGAAATGGAATTTCCCGGAATCGCGCTATGTGCTGGAGCGCGCCTCGGCGCGCGAAACCACCTCCCGGGTGGCGCTGGGCGCGCTGGCCAAGCTGTTGCTGCGCGAGTTGGGCATGGAAGTGTTGAGCCATGTGATCGCCGTCGGCGGCGTTTCCCTCGACCCGCAAGCCGAAGTGAGTTGGGAAAAGCTGCGCGCCCTGGCGGCCAGGGAAGAGGTTTTACTGAGCTGCCTGGACGAGGCCAGCCAGGCGCGCATGCAGGCCGAAGTGGACCGGGCGCTGAAAACCGGCGATTCGGTGGGCGGCGTCTTTGAGGTGCGGGCCCGCGGCATTCCCCCCGGCCTCGGCAGTTGCGCCAGTTGGGACGCCCGCCTCGATGGCCAGCTCGTCCAGGCTTTGGTTTCGATTCAGGCGGTGAAGGCCGCCGAAATCGGCGCGGGCGTGAGCATCGCCGCCCGGCCCGGCTCGGCGTCTCAAGACCCGATCCATTACGACCCGCAGGCGCGCCGATTTTTCCGCCCTTCCAATTTCGCCGGCGGCTTGGAAGGCGGCATGTCGAACGGCGAGGAAATCGTCGTGCGCGGCTACTTGAAGCCGATCTCGACCCTGCGCCGGCCGCTCGAGTCGGTGGAGTTCAGCACCCGCCAGCCGGTTAAGGCCGCCTACGAGCGCTCGGACGTCTGCGTGGTGCCGGCGGCGGCGGTGGTGGGTGAAGCCATGACCGCCCTGGTGCTGGCGCGCGCCGTGCTGGATAAGTTCGGCGGCGATTCCATGCTGGAGCTCAAGCGCAATTACGAAGGTTACCTCGCGCAAGTCCGCGCCTGGTGAACCGCCCTTTCCTGCCATGTCGAAAATCTATCCCATCGTGAAATATGGAGACGCGGTGCTGGCCCGCCCCGCGGCCACCGTCACCGAGTTTGCCACGCCGGAACTGCGGCAGTTGCTCGAAGACATGTTCGACTCCATGTATGCCGCCAATGGCGTGGGCCTGGCCGCGCCGCAAATCGGCATTGGCCGCCGCATCGCGGTCGTGGATTGCGCCCCCCGCGAGGGACCGCCGGAACGCATGGTGCTGATCAATCCCGAAATCATTCACGCCGAGGGCAAGCAGACCGAAGAGGAAGGCTGCCTCAGCCTGCCCGGCTTTCGCGAATCCGTGACCCGCGCCATGCAGGTTACCGTCCGCGCCCAGGATGCCGAAGGCAACTGGTTCGAACGCACCGGGGAGGAATTGCTGGCGCGCGCCTTTTTGCACGAAACCGATCATTTGAACGGCCGGCTGTTCATTACCCACCTCAGCTCGCTCAAGCGCGAGCTGATCAAGAAAAAAATCAAAAAACTGCGGCAAGACGGGGAATGGTGAAAAAACGGGCCTGCGGCCGGGTTAAAAATTACAAAATGCAAGCATGGCCGAATTTATAGAACCTGTATTTTCCCCGGCTCGGCAAACACCGCACCGGGACCGCTGGCGGCCGGATGGAGCACGACCGTGTTGCCCGGCTGCGCCGGCACGCGCTCGCCGGGAAACAGGATTCCGGCAAAATTCACCGGGTCGAGCGCGCTCAACGCCAGCGGCGCGGCCAGCGGCGGCAGGGTGCGCACCGCGCGCAATCCCTCCACCGCCTCCGGCAGCGCGTACTGCTCGCCGGCAAACCCGGAAACGAAGCGGCCGCCGCGCAATTCGCCGCGCGCCTCCAGCCTGCGGCAGGCCAGCAGCAGGTCGCGCCAGTGTAAGCGCGCCAGCGCCGCGGTTTCGCGCGCCAGCAGTGCGCGGAACAGCACTCCGTAACGCGCCACCAGCAGCCGCGCCATGAACTCCGCTTGCGCCTCGCGCTCGCCCGGAGCTTCGGTTCCGCCCGGACCGCCGCCGGAAGCCGCGATGGGCGCCGCCGCATCCCAGGGCAGCAGGTGCCCGAGGGGCGACCAGCGTCCGCGCGCCTGGCGCGGGCGGGCATGGCGCCCGCGGCCGCGGCCGTGCCGCCGCTGCGGATCGTAGAGCGCGCGTAAATTATCGAAGTCATCGGCGGTGACCAGGCCGGCGGCGGCCAACTCCCATAACGCCAACTCGATTTCGCTTTTCAGCAGCCGGTCGGCTTCCGCCGTTGGCGACGCCAGCGCCAATTCGAGATCGCGGAAAAAGCAGGCGCCGCGCCGCTCAAGCCAGGCCCAAACCCGCGCCGCGGCGGGACTCAGCGCCCGCCGGCGTTCTTCTTCGCGCCAGCCGCAGGCAACGAGCAGCGGCGCCGCCTGGGCGCGGGCGAAAAAGGCCAGCGGCGAAGAGCGCGTGGGCAGCACGCGCCGCATGGCCGCGCCTTTTTGCAACGAGGGCGGCGGCGTCAGCCGCGCCCAGGCGAAATCGCCGGCCAGGCACAACTGGTCGAGCCATTCCGCCTGATAGCCTTCCACTCGCGCCGGCAGCAGTTCGGCTTCCCAGGCCGGCGCCGCCGCCTCTAATCCTTGCAATTGCCGCAGCGCCGCGTCCAGGCCGCGCGCGCCATGCCAGCGCGTTCCGGGCTCCAGGTGTTGCCAGCGCAGCAGGAAGCGCAGCCAATGCCCCGGCGCCGCCGGCTCGATCGCCTCGCGCCAGCTTTGCAGCGTGCGGCGATGAATCCGCGCCAGCAGCCGGCGCTCGCAAAATTCCAGCAGCGGACCGCTGTCGGCAAGCTGGCCGCGGAAATGCCCGCGCAGCAGCACGCCTTCATGTTCGAGGCGCAGGCAGGCCGCCTCGATCCGCTCGCGCGGCAAATTCAATCGCCGCGCCAGTTCCGGCACGGAAAACGGGCCGCTGATTTCCGCCCAGCCCCGCGTCAGCTCGGCCGTGGCGGCTTCGGCGTCAGCCGGAACCGCCGCCGGCGCGGCCGTATCCTTTTCCGCCGCGCCGGCCTCGAGCCCGGCGGCGGCGGCCAACGCCGCCCGCTCCGCCGGCGCCCAGCCCTTCACCTCGCCCGCCCGCGCCTCGATCACCCGCCCGGCGGCAGCCAGCTGCGCCATCCAGGCAGCCAGCGATGCTTCGCCGGCAGCGCCGCCGGCGGCGCGCGCCAGCTCGGTTTGCGGCAGCCAGATCAGCGACAGCAACACATCGTGCAACTCTTCCGCGTCCGACGGCGCCGGCTGCGCTTCGGCTTCGACCGCGGCCATGACCGACGCCTCCAGCACGCCGGCGGTAAATTCCGGCGGCAGGCTGGAACGCAGGCTGACCATGCGCGCGCGCCGTTCCTCGAGCGGCGCCTCATCGAGATAACCATAGGGCGCCAGGTTGAGGATTTCCTGCGCCAATCCCGAGGGCGTCGGCGTATCTACCGCCGTGAGCTGTATGCCGCCGGTTTCCATCGCGCGCAGCGTTTTCAGCAGCCGCGGCAGGTCCAGCGCCTCTTCCAGGCAATCGCGCATCGCCTCGTCAATATAAGGATGCGCCGGCAACTCCAGATCGCCCTCGTGATTATCCTGGCAGCCGGCCGCCGCGGGAAATACCGAGGCCAGCAGGTCTTCGGCGCGCATGCGCACAATCTGCGGCGGCAGCTTGCGTCCGGCATGCCAGCGCGCCAGCGCCAGCGCGCGCGACGCCACCCAGCGCCAGCGGGTCGGAAACAGCGGCGCTTGCAGCACCGCCTGGGTCAGCACGTCGGTGGCGCGCGCCGAGCCCACCAACAGAAAAATGGTTTCCAGCGGAAAACTGTGCTGTTCGGAAAGCGATAGCACCAGCCCGTTCTCGCCCGCCGCCGCCTGCAGCTCGAAATCGAAGCTGCGGCAGAAGCTCTTCCGTAGCGCCATGCCCCAGGCGCGATTCACGCGGCTGCCCAGCGGCGCGTGGATGACCAGTTGCATGCCGCCGCCGTCGTCGAAAAAACGTTCCGCCACAAAATGGCGGCGCGTCGGCAGCGCGCCCAGCATTTGCTTCGATTCGGCAATATAGGCCGCCAGCTGGCCGGCCGCGTGCGCCGGCATATGACACCGCGTTTCGAGCCACTTGGCCGCGGCTTCGATGCCGGCTTGCTCGATTCGCCGCGCCGCCTGCCGCCGCAGCCGCGACACCGCGCGCGATAGTTCGGGGGTGCGCCCCGGAGCCTCGCCGCGCCAGAACGGCACCGATGGGGGCGCGCCATGCGCGTTTTCCACCCGCACGCGACCGCCTTCGATGCCGCGTATTTTCCATGAGGTCGTGCCCAGCAGAAAAATATCGCCGGCATGGCTTTCCACCGCGAAATCCTCGTCCACCGAGCCCACCGGCAAATTCTCCGGCTCGGCGATAACCGCATACGCCGCCGTTTCCGGAATCGCACCCCCACCGGTCAGCGCCGCCAGGCGCGCGCCGCGCCGCGGCCGCAGCCGGCGATGGATGCCGTCGCGGTGCAGCCACGCTCCCCGCCGCCCGCGCCGGGTCGAAACGCCATTGGCCAGCAAGCCCACGAGGGCGTCAAACTCTTCGCGCGCCAGGTCGCGATAGGGCCAGGCGGAGCGGATCATGCGAAACAGCCCGGTTTCGCTCCAACCGCCTTGCGGCGATGGGCTTGATTCGCCAGGCAACCACGATGCTTGCTGCCGCGGGTCAACCGCGTTGATCGTTGGCGCGCCGCCGCTTCGGCCGAAACGGAATACCGGAGCATTGTCCTCCGCTTCCTCCGCGCCGGCGGCGACCGTAGCCACGATCTGTTGCGCCAGGATGTCGCGCGGCCACGGTGGCATTTCCAGCCGGTCCAATTCGCCCCGCTCCAGCGCCCGCAGGAGCGCGGCGCATTCGGCCAGATCGTCGCGCGTGAGCGCGAAAAAGCGGCCTTTGGACAAACGGCCGCGGCCATGGCCGGCGCGGCCCACGCGCTGCAGGGCGGGGTTGAGTGCGCGCGGCGAGCCCAATTGGCAAACCAGATCGACCGCGCCGATATCCAGCCCGAGCTCGAGCGAGGCGGTGGCCACCATGACTTTCAGCTCGCCGCGCTTGAAACGCTCTTCCGCGGCCAGACGCAACTTGCGCGAGAGGCTGCCGTGGTGCGCCGCCACCGCGCCTTCGCCCAGCCGCTCCTCCAGCCGGTGGGCTACCCGCTCAGCCAGCGCCCGCGTCGAGGTGAACACCAGAGTGGAGCGATGCTCGCCGGCAAGCTGCGCGATGCGGTCGTAACGCTCTTCCCACTGTTCGTTGGTCGCAATCGGGCCCAGCGTGGTGGAAGGCGCCTCGATCGCCAGGTCGGGAAACTGCCGCCGCGGAATGGAGACTATCGCGCACGGCCGCGCCCGCGCCTTTACTTCGTTTTCCGCATTGGGCGTCGTCTCGCCGGGCAGGCGAAGCTTATCGTCAGGAATTTTGTTCGCCGCCGTTTCCGGTTCGCAGCCGGAAAGAAACGCGGCGATGCCCCGCAGCGGGCGCACGGTGGCCGAAAGCCCGATGCGCTGCGGACGCGGCCGGCCCGCGGCCCGCACGCCGTGCTCCAGCCGCGCCAGCGAAAGCGCCAGATGGGCGCCGCGCTTATTGCCCGCCAGCGCGTGGATTTCATCCACGATCGCGCATTCCACCGCGGTCAACGCCTGCCGCGAGCGCGCCGCGGTAAGCAGCAGATAGAGCGATTCCGGCGTGGTTACCAGGATATGCGGCGGGCGGCGCAACTGCGCCTCGCGCTCCGCCGCCAGCGTGTCGCCGGTGCGCAGCGCGACCCGGATCGCTCCCGGCAAGTGGCCCGCCGCCAGCGCCCGCCGGCAGATGCCGTCGAGCGGCAACTCCAGATTTTTATGCACGTCGTTGGCCAGCGCCTTGAGCGGAGAAACATAGACCACCAGCGTGGCTTCCGGCAGCGCGCCTTCCAACGCGCGGCGAAACAGCCGGTCGATGGCGAACAGGAACGCCGCCAGCGTCTTGCCGGCGCCGGTGGGCGCGGCAATCAACGTGTCGCCGCCGGCGGCAATTCGCGGCCAACCCGCCTGCTGCGGCTCGGTGGGCTCGCCAAACTGCCCGGCAAACCAGCCATCGACCATCGGATGAAACAACGGGGACATGCGCAATGAAATCAGGGACCCGGGGGCTTAGAAACATGCTAGCAAATACCGCCGGCCGGCAACCGTGATGGCTTTCCCCCGGGCCGGCGGCGGCGGCGCGCTACGCCGCCCACCCACGCCCTTCACCTAAAATGCCGGCTGAGCCGGCCGCGCAAAAATTCCGCCGAGCGGCGCAACTCGTCCATGCCGTTTACGCCGTCTTCAATCGAAACCCAGCCGCGAAAGCCGCTCTCGGCCAGCAGCGCGAAGATGGCGTCGAAGTCGATCTCGCCTTCGCCAATGACCCCATGCACCAGCATCGAGGCGTAGCCGGCGCCGGTGTCGAGCGTGCGCAATTCTTCGACGGAATGCCCGGGCCGCAGGCGCCGGTCACTGGCGTGCATGGTGATCACGCGAGCCCGCACGCGCCGCAACAAGGCGATCGGATCTTCGCCCGCCAGCAGGGCGTTGGAAGGATCGTATTGCACCCCCAGCCAGGGCGAAGGCAGGCGGTCGAGAATTTCGCAAAACCGTTCGCTGGCTTGCGCAAATTCCGGATACTGCCAGAAGTTGTCTTTATAATGATTTTCCAGCGCCAGCCGCACTCCCAGCCGCTCGGCGGCGGGCAGCAGCGCGCGCAGGCATTCGACCACCCAGCGCAGGGCCTCCTCCGGCTCGACTTCGGGCCGCCGCTGCCCGGATAACACCCGGCAGCTCTCCGCCCCCAGCTTGGCCGCCCGTTCCAGTTCGGCCTGCTGGCGCTCGATTTCACGCCGCCGCAACTGCGGATCCGGCTGGGTGAAATCGGGGGAATGACAGAGCATCGGCATGGCCAGGTGATGCCGGTCCAGGGCGGCGCGCACCTGGCGCAGCTCCGCCTGGCGCTCGGCGGCGCTGCCTGCATGAAAAAATCCGCTGTAGAGTTCCAGCCCGTCCACCGGCAGCGTCGCGCCCAGCTCGATCCATTCCAACAGCGGCATGGAGCGCGCCAGGCAGATCTGGTCCATGAAGCATTTTGGAAAGGCGGCCAGCTTGGGCGAGATCGCGCTTGCGGACATACACTGATGCTAATTCAGTTTGTTGCAATTTTGCCGTCAACGGATTGACCGCGCCAAATCTCGGCATGCGCCCCCGGCCCCGGTCGATCAGCGGTTCTGCTTGAGCACATGTTCGAGCTTGTTCACCGCGCCGCTTGGATTTGCTCGAATACCCAGCGCACCGCCTCGATCACCAGCTCGGGCTCGTCAATCGGAATCCAGTGCCCGCTGGCGCGCGCGGTCCAATGGCGGCAGCGGGATGACAGCCGCATGCACGCCTGCTGTTCGGCGGCGCGTACCGGATCGGCATTGGCCGCCGTCAGCAACGCCAGCGGGCGATCGCCGTATCCGCCATCTTCCAGCATTGCCGCCGCCGAAACCGGCAGATTTTGCATCATGCTTGCCAGCGCGCTGTAGTAAGCCGGACGCAACCAGTTGCGGCGCAGGTAAGGACGCAACTCCGCGGGCAGGCGCAGCGCCGGCGCCAGCAGCAGGTCGGCATGGGAGTGTCGCGGCGTGGGGCGTTGGCTCAAGCTGCCGCCGCTGACCGCGCCGGCCGAGGCGCGCGCCAGCGGCTGCGCCCCGTGATGAAGCAGCCAGGCCACGGCGCGCGCCAGGCCCAGCCGCGCCGCCCACGCGCCTCGCCGCGCCAGCCGCGCGCCAAGGCGCAGCCGCCGCCGGTCGAGCGGCGAGGGCGCTGCCCACTGTTCCGGCGCGGCGGCATCGACCAACACCAGCCCCGCTACCCGCTCCGGATGCTGGCGCGCGAACTGCCTCACCACCAAACCGCCAAAGGAATGGCCCACCAGAATGTAGGGTGGCGCGGCTACGACCTCCAGCAGCGCTGCCAATTCCGCCGCCAGCGCCGCCACCGTGCGCGGCGTGCGCGCGGCCGAGCTATAGCCGAAGCCGGCGCGATCGTAGCTGATCACGCGGGCAAATTTCGCCAGTGCCGGCTGCACCCGCGCCCAGCTCAGCGAACTTGCCCCCAAAGCCGCATCCAGCACCACCGTCGCGCCAGCCTCGCGGCTTGGCTCGCCGTTCGTTATCGCATGCAGTTTCATGCCCGCCGCGATCTCGACCATCTGCCCCGGGGGCGGATGCCGCCGGTCTTCCCGGCGCCGCGCCAGCGGCTGCGCCAGCGCGCCCAATGCCATCACCAGAAGGCATGCGGAAACGATCACCAACCAGGTAGTCATAGCAGCCCGATTTCAAAATATATTATTCAATTCTCCTGGGTGCGCCGGCCGTTGCGGCGGCTTTGCCGGTGCTGCGCAAGAAAAGGGGCGGCCGGTCGCGGCGGCGGTAATCAGCGTGTCGCCAAACCGGCGTTGCCGCGTCGCCTGGCGGCAGTTTTAGCTGAGCAGCAGAAAAATGAATAGCGGTGGCCTGGGTTGGCAGCACCGTACCGCATGAAATATACATACTTGTATGTTATAAATAGATGTATGAAAAAGACTTTAAATATTGATCCGGAGCTTTTGCAAGAAGTTAAATTGGCGACCGGAACGAAAACCGATACCGAGGCGGTGCGCTTAGGCCTGCTGGAATTGCGCCGCCGGATTGCCATGCAGCGGCTCAAGGCGCTCGCCGGTTCTGAACCTCGGGCTAAAGTTGTTCCTCGCCGGCGCCATCGATAATTTATGGTGCTGGTGGATACCTCGGTTTGGATCCGGCATTTGTCCAATCGCGCCCCCTATACAGCGCAACTCCAGCGCCTGTTAGATTCCAGTGAAGTCTTGGGACATGAATTGATTTATGGCGAATTATTAATCGGCAATCGCGGCGGAAGGCGGAAAGTATTGCAGGAATACGCTTATTTGCCCGCGGCTGCAATCATTCATCACACTGAATTGGTTGAATTCGTGCTCGGCCATGCCTTGATGGGTCGTGGAATCGGTTGGATTGATGCGCATCTATTGGCGTCAACGATGCTGTCGCAAGGCCGGCTGTGGAGCGCCGATCAACCTTTAATCGAAGTGGCGCGGGAATTAGGCGTCAATTATGAATTCCGTTAATCATCCTCGCCTCGCATAACCGCATCTTTAATGCCCGCCAGGGCCGAACACCTGATCTCTTGGCCTACCAATCCGGCGGCGCGCCCACCGGCAACTGCTCAAAATCCAGCACCGCGCCGCTGACCGGGGAGTTGGCCAACAGCAGCACCGCCTCGCCTACCTCCGCCGGCGTGATCAGCCGGCCCAGCGGGCGCGTCTTTTCCGCCGCCGCCAGCCAGTCCGGCTTGCCTTCCTGCTCGCGTTTGACCCGGTCTTCGCCTTCGGTCAGGGTCCAGCCGGCATTGATGCAGTTGACGCGGATGCGCTCCCGCGCCAGCGCCGCCGCCAGATTGCGGCTGAGCGTCATCAGCGCTCCCTTGGACGCCGCATAGGCCATCAGCTTGGGCTCGCCAATATAGGCGTTCACCGAGCCGATAAAGACGATCGCGGCGCGCGGTGAGCGCCGCAGCCAGGGCAGGGCGTAATGCGCCAGCAAAAACCCGGCGCGAACGTTGACCCCGAAAATGCGGTCCCAGAGTTGGGCGCTGGTGGTCTCGAGCGTGCCGCGGCTGCTATCGCCGGCGCTATGCACCAGCAGATCGAGCCCGCCGAAGCGCTGGGCGGCGGCCTCGACCAGCGCCCGGCAGGCGTTTTCATCGGCCAGGTCGCCGCCGGTAAACTCCGTCTCCGGACCGCTGGCCGTCAGTTCCCGCGCCAGCCGGCGCCCGGCGTCTGCTTCCAGCCCGTGCAGCATCAGGCGCGCGCCGGCGGCGTGCAGCCGGCGCGCGATGCCCGCGCCCATGCCCTGCGCCGAGCCGGTAACCAGCGCCACGGCTCCGGTTAATTCGCTCATGCTTCGCGCCTGCTTTCGCCTCCGGCTTCGAGTTTCAGTTTATAGCTGTATGCGGGAAAACAGCCGGGCGCCCAGCGCCAGCAGGATGGCCGCCAACCCCGCCAGCACCGCGGCGTCAAACCAAAAATCTATGCGCCCGCCCCAGGGAAACATCCAGTTGCCGATCAAGACTCCGCGCAGGCCATCCACCCCGTACGCCAGCGGGTCGGCGTGCGTGATCCAATCCAGCACCCGCGGCAGGTGCTTCAGCGGGAACAGCGCGCCGGAGAGAAAAAAGATGGGCATGATCAGAAAATTCATCAGGAACTGAAAGCCCTGCATGTCCTCGATGACCGAGCCTATGGCCGATCCCAGCGCGGCGAACACCACGGCGATCATGACGACGAACACCAGCGCGGTCAAAACCGCGCTCCAGGCATGCGGGCGGAAGCCGGCGATCAAGCAAACCACCAGGATCAGCAGCCCTTGCAGCGCCGCCACCGTGGCCCCGCCTAGCGTGCGTCCCAGCATGATGTGCAGCCGCGGCACGGGCGCCACCAGCGTCTCGCGCAAAAAGCCGAACTGCCGGTCCCAGAGCATGGCCATGCCGGAAAACACGCTGGAAAACAGCACCGTCATCCCGATCACGCCGGGAGCCATGAACTGCAGATAGCTGCCCGCGCCGGCTTTGGCGAACACTGGCCCGAAACCGTAGCCCAGCGCCACCAGATACAGCGCCGGCTGCCCCAGCGAGACCAGAATTTGCGCCCGCGAGCGCACATACCGCTTCAGCTCGCGCAGCCACATGATATAGATTGCGCCCATGCGGTTTCGTTCTCCCTATTCGCGATAAAGCGTGCTGAATTTCATGGGCGCCGCCGGCCCGCGGCCCCGGACTAGCGCTTTTGCCACATTTTCGCGAAGCGCCGCAACTGATCGCCGCCGGCATTGGCGCTCTCGTCGCGCAGTGACGTGCCGGTCAGCGCCAGAAACGCGGCCTCCAGCGAATCCGTGCCGGTGCGCGTTTTCAACTCCGCCGCCGTGCCAATCGCCACCAGCGCGCCATGATCGATAATGGCGATGCGGTGCGCCACCCGCTCCGCTTCATCCATGTAATGCGTGGTGAGAAAGACGGTGGTCTGTTCCTGTTGGTTGAGCGTTTTGATATGCGTCCAAAGCTGGTTGCGGCTTTGCGGATCCAATCCTAGCGTCGGCTCGTCGAGAAACAAAATCCCCGGCGTATGGAGAAAACCGCGGGCAATCTCCAGCCGCCGTTTCATGCCGCCGGAAAAAGTTTTGACGTAATCTTTGCGGCGCTCCCACAACTCGAATTGTTTCAGCAGCGCCTCGATGCGCGGCGCGCGTTCCTGCCGCGGCACATGATACAGAATGCCGTGCAGTTCCATGTTCTCGTAGGCCGTCTGTTCGCCATCCAGGCTGGGGTCTTGAAAAACAATGCCAAAGCGCTGCCGGGCTTCCCGGCTGTGCTGCCAGGGGTCGAAACCGTCCAGCAGGATTTTCCCGTCATTGGGGCGCAACAGCGTGGTCAGCATCTTGATGGTGGTGGTCTTGCCCGCGCCGTTGGGCCCGAGGAAGGCGAAAATCTCCCCCCGCTCCACCTGGAACGAAATCGGCTTCACCGCGGTGAACCCATTGAACGATTTGGTCAGGTTTTCAACCTGGATGGCGGGCGATGGGGGCATGGATTTTGGCTGTTGGCGGCGGAAGGCTGCCTGGATGATACGCCATTTCCGCCGGGAAAATATCACCACGGCGAGCATCGAAACTGCCGCGGCTTGACGAATTTTATCCTATCGCCGGCGGCTGGATCGCCGGCCGCCGTTCGCTTTATTTTAAGTACCCGTAGCGGCGCAGCAGCGGCCAGGTCAACGCCGTCACCATGGCGCGCCCGGCGCCGCCCGCGGGCAACTCCGGCATTTCCAGCCGGATCTCGCCCGACTGCAACTTGACGGGGTTGCCGAAGAGCACGTGTTGCGGCCGCACCAGCCGCACCACCTTCTCGCCGAGAAAGCTCAACTCCGCGTCGCCCTGCCCCAGTTCCCGGAGCAGTTGCGCCAGGTGCTCCGCCGGGGTTTGCAGAAAATCCTCCCAGCGCCAGCGCCAACTCAAGTCGGCCTCGCGCGCCAGCCGCTCGATGCCCAGATTGGCCCGCCACCATTCGCGGATCATCCGCCCCGGCGGCAATTTGGGCAGGTAGTCCTTCCGCCGCCGCCAGCTCGTCACCACCCCGCGCGCGTCGCGCACCAGGTGCAACAGCGCGAAGCGCGCTTCCGGCAACTGCCGCAGAATGCGGCCGGGAATCGGATTTTTCGAGGTCTCGATAATCCATTCCGCCTCCGCGGCCGCGGCAATGCGGCGGTAAAGCTTGTCGAGCAGGTCGAGCAACGCTTGCCGGTAGGCGGCATCGCGCCGGAAGCGCCGCCACACCAGCCCCAGGCTCCCGGCTTGAAACGGCAGCCCCAATTCGCGGATATGGCCGCTGGCGCGCGGGTTCACCTGCCGCCAAAAATCGCATTCGCTTTCCGGCCGCCCGCAGCCGCAAGGCGTCTCGAACACGCGCAGGTCGCGATCCACCAGCGATAACGCCAGCTCGCCGATATTGACGCAGCCGGGCAGCTCGCCCAGCATGCGCGCCAGCAGCGTGCTGCCGCTCCGCCCGCTGCCGCCGATATAGAGAATTTGCAGCCGCTGGGTGGACATCGTTTACGCCGGCGTCAGCACCGCCTTGACCAGCCGCCCCTGATGCATGCCGTCGAAGCAGGCCTTCCATTCCTCGAGCCTGGCCACGCGCGAGATGATCGGCTGCACCTGCAACCGCCCCTCGCCCAGCAGCGCCAGCACCGCTTCCCAGATCGGATAATTGTGGCTGAAGCTGCCGCGCAGCGTCAGCGCCTTTTGCACTAGCGGATCGAGGCTGCAGCCCAGCGGCTGCGGCCCCCACCCCACCTTGGTGATCTGCCCCCCCGGACGCGCCATCGCCAGCGCCGTCGCTAGTGCCGCCGAGGCGCCGCTGGCGTCCAGCACAGCCGCCGCCCCCAGCCCATCGTCCAACTCGCGCAAGGCCGTCCGCCAGTCGCCCTCATCCAGTTGCCAGGTCAGGTCGGCGCCCATCGCCACCGCGATCTCCAGCCGCGCGGCATCCGCCTTGAGCCCGGCCACGATCACCCGGCCCGCGCCGCTCAGCCGCGCCATGGCGGCGCAAAGCAGCCCGATCGGCCCCGGACCCAGCACGATCACCGTGTCGCCCGGCTCGATGCGGGTCCGCCGGCAGACCGCGTTATAGGCCACGCACGCCGGCTCGGTCAGCGCCGCCAGCGTGAAGTCCAGCTTCGCCGGCAGCCGGTGCAGGCAGCGCGCCGGCGTTAAAACGTAATCCGCCATCGCGCCATCCAGGCCATAGCCAAACCCCTGCCGCTCGGGACACAGGTTGTATTCTCCCCGCCTGCAATACGCGCATTGCCCGCAAATGCGCGCCGCCGTTTCGCTCGCCACCCGGTCGCCTTCCCGCCATTCGTTCGCCCCCGCCCCCGCCGCCGCCACCGTGCCGCAGAACTCGTGTCCCAGCACCACCGGCACGCGCACCGGCCAGCTCTGGGTATTGCGGTACTGGTGTACATCGCTGCCGCAAACCGAAACCGCGCCCACGCGCAGCAGCACTTCGCCCGCGCCCGGCGCCGGCGGCTTCGCCAGCTCGCGCAACTCCACCGCGCCCGCTGCCAGCGCATAATGCACGATCGCCTGCATGGCATCCATTGTAATCTCGCGAGATTCCCTGGGCGCGCGGACCGCCTGGCCTGCGCTTTCAAAGTTTATTCCCGGGAATAACCCGCCGCGGTTCTCTCTGGATTTGACCGCTTTTAACTCGGCGGCTTTACCGGCCTTAGCTTTTAACCTTCAACTCTCCGCCTTCCGGCCCGGTGGAGATTCCCTTCATCCGCCGGTGCATCTCTTCCACCGGCATCTCTTCCGTCACGGTAAACAGGTTCCAGGTGTAGCCAAACGGATCGCCCAGCAAAATCTCCCGATGGCCGTAGAACTGGTCCTGCATGGGCAGCTTCACCGCCATCCCGGCGGCGATCGCGCGCGCGGCGAAGGCATCCACGTCGGCGACGCGGATGCTGAGCCAAACCGGCGAGCTGCCCAGCGTCTCGGCGCTGAAACGTCCGCCTTCCGGCCATTCTTCCGCCAGCATCAGGAGGGAATCGCCGATGGCGATCTCGGCGTGCGGAATGTGCCCTTCCACCTCGAAGCGGAAGATTTCGCGCGCCCCGAGCGCGCGCTGATAAAACTCAATCGCCTTGGCGGAATCTTTGAAGGTCAGCCGCGGCGAGGCGATCGGGCGAACGTCCGCCGCGGGTGGGGCATGATTAGGCATGCGCATCCTTCTTGTATTTGCCTCGGCGGCTTAGCTCGCTTTATTCCAGCTTCAGGTCTTCCCGGGTGATTTTCAGTCCGTTCAGATTCCCCAGCACCGCCAGGCCCAGCCGGTCGGCCAGGAAGCATTCGCGCGCCAGCGCCTGAATTTCCTCCGCCGATACCGCTTCGATGCGGGCAATCATCTCGTCCAGCCCGGTATAACGGCCAAAATAGAGTTCCTGGCGCGCCAGATTCGACATCCGCGCCCCGGTCGATTCCAGCCCCAGCATCAGGCTGCCTTTCAAATTATCTTTAGCGCGCCGCAGCTCCTCCGCCGGTATTGGACGCTCGCGGAAATCGCGCAACTCCTGCACGATCGAGTGCACCACCTGGCGCACGGTGCTGGCGCTGGTGCCGGCGAAGACGCTGAACACGCCCGCGTCGCGGTACGGGCTGAGATCGCTATACACCGAATAGGCCAGCCCCTGGCGCTCGCGGATGTTCTGAAACAACCGCGACGACATGCCGCCGCCGGCCACCGTATTCAGCACCGACCAGGCATAGCGTTGATCGTGCACGATGGGGTAGGCGGGCAGTCCCAGGCAGACCTGCACCTGCTCCAGTTGCTTCTTGTTGCGCAAAATTATCCGCGCGTGGTTGCGCGGCGGGACGTCCACATGCCCGTTCGAGACCGCCTTTAGCCGCTCGAAGCGCCGCAGCACCTGTTCCACCACGTTCTCGTGCTCCAGGTTGCCGGCGGCGGCGAAGACCAGGTTGTTGGCGGTAAAGCATTCGCCGTAGTAGCGCAGCAGCTTGGGCTGCTGCATCGCCCGCATCGTCTCTTTCGTGCCCAGTATCGGGCGCCCCAGCGGATGCTCCTTCCAGAAATTCTGCGTAAACAGCTCGTGCACGAGGTAGTCCGGATTGTCCTCGTCCATCTTGATCTCTTGCAAAATCACGCCGCGCTCGCGGTCGATGTCTTCGGCGCGGAACAGGGGATTCTGCACCAGATCGGCTAACACGTCGAGCGCGATCGGCAGGTGCTCGTCCAGCACCTTGGCGCTGAAGCAGACGGTCTCTTTCGCGGTAAAGGCGTCCAGGTTGCCGCCGATCGAATCCACCGAACGCGCAATTTCCTCGGCGCTGCGCGTTGTGGTGCCTTTAAACAGCATGTGTTCGATGAAATGGGTTATCCCGTTTTCATCCGCTGTCTCATGCCGCGATCCGCTCCGCAGCCATAGCCCGATTGAGATCGAGCGCACGTGCGGCATGCGTTCGGTCACCACCATCATCCCATTGGGCAGGATGGTGCGTTGAATGCCGGTGGCAGTGGCAGGGTTCGGGCTGGTCATTACGCTGGACACCGGCCTACCTCTATTAAAGCTTTGAACCAAAGACCGGCCAGCGCCCCCATACTTGGCTCCGTGCTGCCCAGCCTGTTTTTATTGTGACACAATGCCCGAGGCGGAATTCCCATTTTTAAGTTTCACGTAAATAGTTGAAAATAAAGTAACTTTTATAACAGGCAGCGCTGACGTGGGCCACCCTGCTCCTACATCCTCTCTCCTTGCGTGCCCGCTGCGGCCGAACGTTTCGTCCCCGTCCGGCGCGCCAGCTCCAGGTGCACGTGCAGCAGCGAGACCGCCGCCGGGGTCACCCCCGGGATGCGTGAGGCCTGGCCCAGGGTCATCGGCTGCACCCGGCTGAGCTTTTCGCGCATTTCGCGCGACAGCCCCGGCAGGGCATGGTAATCGAATCCGGCGGGGATGGTCTGCCGCTCCGCCGCCCGCAGTTGCGCGATCTGCCGCTGCTGTTGCTCCAGGTAGCCTTCGTACTTGATCTGCGTCTCGATCGTCTTCCCTTCCCATCCGGCCGGATCCACTTCGCGCTGCCGCGCCACCAGCTCCGGCGCCTGCGCCTCGACCAGCGGCAGGAAGTCGCTAAATTTCAGCTCCGGACGCTTCAACAATTGCCCCGCCGTCGGACGCTCGGGCAGCGGCCCGCCCAATTTCGCGGCAATCGCCGCCGCCTCCGGCCGCGACAGGTCGGGACGCTGCTGGGCAAACCAGTTCTCCAGCCACTTCAGCCGCTCCTGGCGCGCCATAAAGGCCTGCCAGCCCGGCTCCGGGAGCAGTCCCAGCCGGTGCGCGTACGGCATCAGTCGCGCGTCGGCATTGTCGATGCGCAAATGCAGCCGGAACTCGGCTCGCGAGGTGAACATGCGATAGGGTTCGTCGGCGCCGCGCGCGGTCAAGTCGTCGATCAAAATGCCGATATAGGATTCCGTGCGGCTGAGCACCAGCGGCGGCCGCCCCGTCACCCGCAGGCTGGCGTTGATGCCGGCCATCAAGCCTTGGCAGGCGGCTTCCTCATACCCGGTGGTGCCATTGATCTGGCCGGCGAGAAACAGCCCCGCGATGGCTTTCGTCTCCAGCGCCGGCGTCAGCTCCGTCGGCTGCACGAAATCGTATTCGATGGCGTAACCGGGCCGCAGCATCTCCGCCCGCTCCAGCCCGGGAATTGTCGCCAGCAATTGCGCCTGCACCTCCGCCGGCATCGAGGTGGATAGCCCGTTTACGTAAATCTCGTGCGTGTCCAACCCTTCCGGCTCGAGAAAAAGCTGGTGCCGGTCTTTATCGGGAAATTTGACCACTTTGTCTTCGAAGCTGGGACAATAGCGCGGCCCCAGACCCTGTATGCGGCCCGAATACAGCGGGCTGCGGCCCAGGTTTTCGCGGATTACCGCGTGCGTGGCGGCGTTGCTGTAAGCCAGGTGGCAGACTATCTGCGGCCGCTCGATGCGCGCCGTCTGAAAGGAAAACGGCGTCGGCTCGGCATCCCCCGGCTGCTGCTGGAATTGGCTCCAGTCGATGCTGCGCGCGTCCAGCCGCGGCGGCGTTCCGGTCTTCAGCCGCCCGCAGTTGAACCCCAGCCGCTTGAGCGTCTCGCCCAGCAGGTGCGCCGCCGGCTCGCCGCTGCGCCCCGCCGGATAGGTGTTTTCTCCAACATGAATCAGGCCGTTTAAAAACGTGCCCGTGGTCACCACGACCGCGCCCGCGCCAATTTCCCGGCCGTCGCGCAATTTCACCCCGGCGCACCGCCGCCGCGCGCCCGTGGCGGACTCCTGGCCTTGCCCCTTGCTCCCCGCCTTGTCTTCAGCCTCGATCAGCAGGTCGCAGACCTCCGCCTGGCGGATGTGCAGTTGCGGCTCGCTTTCCAGCACCTGGCGCATGCGGATGCGGTACTGCTTTTTATCCGCCTGCGCGCGCGGCGACCAGACCGCCGGCCCGCGGCTGGTGTTCAGCAGCCGGAATTGGATGCCGACCTCGTCAATCACCCGCCCCATGGCCCCGCCCAGCGCATCGATCTCGCGCACCAGGTGGCCTTTGCCGATGCCGCCGATGGCGGGATTGCACGACATCTGCGCGATCAGGTCGAGATTGAGCGTGAAGAGCGCGGTCTTCAGCCCCATCCGCGCCCCCGCCAGCGCGGCTTCGCAGCCGGCGTGTCCCGCGCCCACCACCACCAGTTCGTAGTGCTCTCGATATGCCGCCATTCAGTTCCACCGGGCAGCCGCAGTACTTCTATGATCGCCGATTTTTTGCCGCCTGCGGCGCGGCTTGAACTTCTGCTGACGCCTTGGCCCGCCCTGGCCGCAATTCGAAATCCGCATTCCGGCATGGGGCTGAATGGTTTTCCGTCAGCCGCGGGTCGTTTGAAAGGACAGCTTTTAATCCGTCCCCGCTTGTTACTCACAACTTAAACGCCATTCCTGCTTGCTTTTCTAACTTTCACGCCGATCTTTTTATTAACTTTGATAATTCTCGTGCCAAGTTGTCCGTTTATATGCAAGTTCCTGCCCATCTGGGGATGAGATCGTCCGCAAAAGTTTCCGGTTTCCGCTTGAAATCGGCGTGAATTCCGCTAAATTGCGGCTTCCGCTATCCGTGCCGGCACTGGCACTTGAGTTGCGAAGCAATTTGTATACAGGCGTACGCCACCTCGTTTGACTCGCGCCGTTACGGCTGCGGCCAGCTTGGCACGCACCTGCAAAAGTAAAATATTTTTCCAAAGGAGCATTCAATGACAAGGAAACCATGGCTCAAAATGGCCGCTTGGCTCGGCCTGATGCTGGGCGTGTTCGCGATTAGCGCTGCCGCGCAAAGCCAGATCGTGCTGGGTGATAGCTATCAGGCCTTCCATTTCACCAGTACGGGCGGGGGAACCATTCAATTGGCCTGCGGTTGTTCGCTTTCCGGCAGCGCTTTTGGCACCGGCGCGCTCGCTTCGACCGGATCGTACACGCTCAGCGGAAGTTCGGATACCCTGCTTACCCTGACCGCGACCTCGGGGGGCAGCTTTCTGGTCAGCGCATCGCAACCGCTGAATTTCACCTATGTGTCTGCTCAGGGAAGCCTGACCGGACAAATCACCTTTTATGCGCTCGAACAGGCGGCGGAATCGACCACGGCCGTGCTGGAGGGCGAGTTGACCGTCACCGGCGGATCGTTTGCTTCCCTGTTCAGCCCCGCCGGCGGTGAAGTCAGCTTGCTGCTGCCGATTGGCGGCAATCTCTACAATTTGGTGAGTGCCTCGGGCTCGATCACCGCTCAGATTGGCTATCCCTCGACCCTCACCATCTCGACCGAATCAACGGAAAGCTGCCCGGTCTGCCGCGACTTCGTTACCGGTGGCGGCTGGATTCTCGCTCCGGACGGCGCCAAAGCCAACTTCGGCGTGCATGGCGGAATCCGCAATGGCGGCTTCTGGGGCCATTTGGAATACAACGATCAAGGCTCGGCCCCGCCGATGATGGTGCAATCCGCGTCGATTACCAATTACATCGTGCTGTCGGCGACCGAACGCGAGATCCAGGGTACGGCTATCGTCAACGGCATGGCGGGTTATACCTTCACGGTGTGGGTCACCGATAACGGCAGCGGAGTGGATAGCTTCTCCATCCAACTTTCGAACGGCTATCAGGCGAGCGGGCAGATGGGGGGTGGCAATATTACAATCCACAGCGCCCACGGACACTGCCTCTCCACCTTGGAAGCGGACGCGACCGCGTCGGCCCAAATGCATCACTAATCATGCCGGCGATGCGCGATGCGGCTTTACGCCCATTGCATCCCCAAGCCGCGGGCGTTCGAATGGCGCCCGCGGCTTTTATCCTTCGGCGTTAACTGTTTCGTTCGTGCCGCCGCTGGCGGGCGATTAATTCAGCCCCGAAGACGGCATCACGCGAAACGCATAAAGATAGGGTCCGGCGCCGACCACCAGATATTGGTGCCCATCGAGCAGGAACGTTTCCGGGCCGTTCGACACCGGCGAGAGCAGATGATAATGCCAGAGAATCTTGCCGTTTTTGGGGTTATAGGCGATCAGATTGCCGGCGCTGTCGCCGGTAATGAGCAGGTGTCCGGCGGTGGTGAGAATGCCGCTATCCTCGCCCCACTGGTCGGGATAAATATGCTGCCAAACCATCTTGCCGGTTTTGACGCTCAGCGCCTTGAGCATCCCCTGCGACTTGAGCGTGACCGCGCGACCGGCGAAGCCGCTGGCTTTTTTGCTGGTGGATTGCAAATACGCGATGCTGTAACCCTCGGCGCAGTTGACGTAGAAGAGCCCGGTTTGCGGGTCGTAGCTCGACGGAAACCAGTTGGTGGCGCCGCCGGCCGTGACCGACACCAGGTTGCCGTCGGTGGTGGGAATGACTTTGGGATTGGGAATCGGCTCGCCGCGCTGGTTCACGCCCAACGACCAGTTCAGCGGGATAAATGGCGTGGAAACATAGGCCTTGCCGGTGCGGCGGTTCAGCACGAAGAAATAGCCGTCGCGCGAGGCTTGCGCCACCAGCGGCCGCATGTGGCCGTGAATTTTGGCGTCGAATAAGACCGGCGGCTCGGTTTGATCCCAATCGTGGGTGTCGTGCGGATTGCCTTGGAAGTACCAGGCCAGTTTGCCGGTATCCGGATTGATTGCCACCAGCGAGCCGGTGTAAAGATCGCGGCCGAGGCGCCCCTGCCCGGCATAGACGGGGTTGGGATTGCCGGTGGCGGCATAGACCAGATTGAGCTTGGGGTCGTAAGTGGCGGGCACCCAGGGATTGCCGCCGCCGTGCAGGCGGGCGCTGGCGTCGGGCCAGGTGTCGGCGCCCGGCTGGCCGGCGGAAGGATCGACGTACCAGCGCCATTGCAAGGCGCCGGTGCGGGTGTCGCGCGACTCCAGGTAGGCGCGCAGATCGAGCGTGTCGCCCCCGGCGTTGACGATCACATGATTGCCCACCACCAGCGGGACGCCGCTGGAAAAATACCCCAGGCGCGGGTCGGCGATGCTCTTCTGCCAGATTTCCTTGCCGGTGCGGGCGTTCAGGCAGACCAGCCAGTTATCCGGCGTCATGAAATACAGCCGGTTGCCGCTCATCCCCACGCCGCGATTGCCGACGATGAGCAAGCCGCCGTGATTGACCCAGTTGAAGCGCCAGATCAACGTGCCGGTGCGGGCATCCACCGCGAAAACATGGTCCGGAACGGTGAAATATAACACCCCGTTGACCATCAGCGGCGTGGCGTCCACGCCGCCCATCACCTGCGCCGCGCCAAAGCCGCCGCCGCTCACCTGGTAGATCCAGACTGGAACCAGGCGGCGCACGTTGCCGGCATTGATTCGCTGCAGCGTGCTGAAGCGGCTGCCGGAATAATCGCCGTTGTACATCGGCCAGGCGGTGGTGGCGTGCGGCTCGAGCAGCGCGGCCGGCGGCAGCAGCGGCGGCAATGACGGCCGCGTTGGCGTCGCCTGGGTGCGCGCCGCCGGCGCCGGCTCGCGCGCCCCTCCCGGCCGGGCGGCGCCGGCTGGTGCCGCTAATCCGGCGGCGCAAGCCAGCAGCGCGGCCGCCGGCAACACTTGGCGGAAACGTGGACCGGAGAAGTTCATTTCAGGGTCACCAGATAGGCAGTGAGGTTGTGGATGTCGGCATCCGTATAGACGCCCAGCAGTCGCTGGTGTGCGGCGAGTGGATTGTTCATCGTGACTTGCACGCCGGGACGGCGGCGGATGGATTCAACCTTGCCGTCGGCATCCACCAGCACCACGTTGAAATCGTCCAGATAGCGCAGCGCGCCGGTGACGCTCCGGCCCGAGCGCAGTTTCACCGTGACCAGTTGCTTTGGCCGGGAGCCGCCGCCGTAGTAGGTTCGCAGGTTGACGCCGGTGAGAAACAGGTTTTGCAACTGGTAGGGCGTGTATTTCGCTCCGATGTGGGCCAGGTCGCCGCTCACCGAATGGCAGGTCGAGCACTTTCCCCGGCCATAAAAAAACGCCTTCCCGGCGGCGGCATTGCCGTCCACCGTGAAGGGAATTTGGTATTGGCCGTGGGCGAGATTGGCGATGGCCAGCACGCGGCTGTGCAGGAACGCGGCGAGGTCGTGAAGCTGCGTGGGCGTCAGATTGAAGGCCGGCATGTGGCCGGGAAAACCCTTGCCCACCACGTTGCTGATGTGATCGCCGTTGACGTCGTCGAGCACCACCGCAGATTGCAGCAGGTCGGGGCCGATGCCGCCCTGGGCGTCGGCGCCATGACAAAAACTGCAATTGGTCTCGAATACCCGCTGGCCGCTGGCAATTACGGCGGGCGCCGCCAGTTTGCCCAGCCCCATGATTGGCTGGCCCGCCTTGAAGGCGAACGGGCCGGTAAAACGCTTGACCGGCTTTTTGGCGCCTGGCTTGGCCGGCACCGCGCCCAGCGCGGCGGGGTTGGCCGGCACCGCTTCCTGCCCCGGCTGCTGCGCCGCCAACAGTCCGGATAATGCGGCGAAAAACGCCACGCAGGCGGCCGCTGGCGCGCGGCGGCGCTTGGGTACGCCCATAGTCGGGTTGACCTCCTCCAATCGAATCTTGTATTTTCCACAATTTTCGGCGATGCGTGCAGTGAAATTGTGTGCGCCGCGGCACAACTGCGCCCCCGCCCCGGTAATCACCTAAAGCCTTAACGGCCCAGCGGGCGGCAGTTTTCGTCCTTGGCAATTTCGGAGAAATTGCCTCTAGCATTATCAATTTCGGAGAAATTGCCTCTAGCATTATCAATTTCGGAGAAATTGCCTCTAGCATTATCAATTTCGGAGAAATTGCCTCTAGCATTATCAATTTCGGAGAAATTGCCTCAAGCCATGCCCGCAGGCCGAAGCGCGGGGTTCCGGTTAGGTCCCGCGCCTATGAACGACGATACCAAGCAATTCCGCAGGAATTGCGCCAAGCCAGCCGGCAATTCCGCGGGCATTGCGCCCGGTATTGCTCGGCAGCCATGCGTATTCGCCAACCTCCGGTTTCGGCCGGACCTTTGCGAAAGCGTCAGCGCCTAAAATAAAAGCGGCCGTGCCGCCTTAAAAACAGCTTCGCCGCCGGGTAGTGCTCCTGCAAATTTAACGTTTAAATCATTTCGGTTGCTGCTTCACTTTTTCGGTTTTCGCAGCGCGAACTCCAGCATTCTTTGCTTCACCTCCGCCTCCAGCCAGCCGGCGGCGAACTGCAACGCGATGCCGTCGCCGGCGTTGACCGCGCTGGGAGTCGCGACCAGGCGGCCGGCGGAGTCGTACACCAGCGCGTAGCCGCGGTTGAGAATGGCGATCGGGTTGCGTTCTTCCAGCCGGTTGGCCACGCCCTCCAGGCGCCGCCGCGCTCGCGTCAGGTAAAGCCGGTATGCGACCGCGCACTCGTGCTGCCCCAGCGTCAATTGCTGCTGCAGCCGTTCCAGCCGCCGCCGCGGCGAGTGCTCGCGCACCCGCGCCGCCGCCTGTTCCACGGCCCGCCGGCGGGTTTCGACATTGCGCCCCGCCCCGCGTTGCAGCCGGAACCCGGCTTCATCCAGCCGCTGCGCCGATTGCCGCAGCCGCGCCCGCAACGGCTCAAACCGCGTCATGCGGTCGAGCTGGTGCCGCAGCCGCGCCAGCCGGTAGCGTAGTTGCTGCGTCATCCGCCGCCGCAGCTCGCCCCAGTCCTCCAGCCACTCCTGCTTGGGACGCACCACCAGCTCGGCCGCCGCGCTGGGCGTGGCCGCGCGCAAATCGGCCACGAAATCGGCAATGGTGTAGTCGGTCTCGTGGCCCACCGCCGAAATCACCGGCAGCGGCGAGCCCGCAATCGCCCGCGCCACCGATTCCTGGTTGAACGCCTGCAGGTCTTCCAGCGATCCTCCCCCGCGCGCCAGGATCAGCACCTCCACCCCCGTCCCCCGCTGCCGCCCAAACCACTCGAGCGCGGCGCAAATCTCGCCCGGCGCGCTCGCCCCCTGCACCTGCACCGGATACAGCAGTACGTCGAGGTTGGGATAGCGCCGGCGCAGGATGCGCAGCATATCCTGCAACGCCGCCCCCCGCGGCGAGGTAATCAGCCCCACCCGCCGCGGCAGCAGCGGCAGCGGACGCTTGCGCTCTTTCGCGAACAGCCCCTCCGCCAGCAGCTTTTGCTTGAGCTGCTCGAACGCCGCCTGCAGCGCCCCCGCCCCCACCGGCTCCAGATATTCCACCAGGCACTGCAAATCCCCCCGCTCTTCATACACGCTGATGCGGCAGCGGACGCGCACCGCCATCCCGTCGCGCGGCGCCGTTTTCAGCCCCCGCGCCGCCGAGGCGAACATCACCGCCCGCAACTGCGCCCGCGCGTCCTTCAGCGCGAAATAATAATGCCGCGCCGCCGATTGCTTCAGGTTCGAAATCTCGCCTTCCAGCCAGATGTCGAAATAGTCGCGCTCCACCTGCTGCCGCAGCCGCGCCGCCAGCCCCGATACCGTCCATACCTGCCGCTCGGTTTGAAACTCCAGCCCCAGTTGCTCGCTCATATGGCGTTGGTCTTTACTATAGTGCGATTCGCCCCGCCTTCGAATTCCTTATTCTCAAAGGTTGCCCGCGCGGGCTGAGAGCCCGCCGTGGCGGATGGTCTTGTCTGCTGTTTTAGAATTTAGAATTTTAATTTGTTGGTATTCTTCCGCAATCTCGAACGCTTCACCCGCGCCGGAGGCTGTTTTTTCTTTAGCTGGCGGCTTTGCAACTGCTAGCTGGTAGCAGGCAGCTGATAGCTTTGCAGTATCTGGCTAGCTATCCAAACGACTTCATCTGCGCCTCTCGCCACGCCGGCGCCCAGGGCTGGCGCAGCGGTCCGCAAATGAAGATGTCCGGATGCGCGTCGCTCTCTTCGTTATGTATGCCGTAACGGTTGCCGTTATGCCCGGCAAGGCGGCAGCCGCCGAAGCTGGCGTTTACCTGCCGCGCGCTCAGCCCCAGTATGATTTCGGTTTGCGGCGGGGTCGAGCCGTATCCGCGATACCAGGCGGAGTTCACCGGACTGATCGCCGGCGGCAGGCCGTAGCGCCGGCCGAGCAGATCGATGGCGCCCGTCTCGCCATAGTTGAAAGTGAGAATGGCCGCATGGGCCCGCTCGGCGGCGGGCAGCGCGCGCCATATGCGCGCGGTTTCCGCCGCCAGCTCGTTCCAGCCCACCTCTTCGCGCAGGTTGCCATTGTGGCGCAGGGCGTAATTGGAAGACGAAACCGGGCCCAGGGGCAGTATGAAAAGCGCCATCATGACGGCGTTGAAAACCATCACCGCAACGGTCGCCGCTTGCGCCGCGAATGGCCAGAATTTCGGCAACCGGCGCAGCGCGCTTTCCCACCAGACGGCGCCCGCGGCCAGCACCATGGGATAGACCGCGGCGGCGTAATAGCCCCGGGCCTTCGCCAGCCAGAGGCCAACCACGATGAGCGCGAAAATCAGCCCCAGCGGGCGGAAGCGCCGCTGGGCCGGCAGAAAAAACCAGATCGCGCCGGCAACCGTCAAAGGTGCGGCAAACAGCGGAGAATTGATCGTGAACTGTTGCGGCCAGTAGCCGCGGGTGCGGCCGATGGCGAGGTCGCGGGCATGTATATAGCGGAGAAAGTAGAAGGAAATCCAGCCGTGCTGCGCCTGCCAAACGATATTGGGCAGGGCGATCGCGAATGCAAGCCCCAGGCCGTACCAAAGCCAACGGCTGCGGAAATTTCGGCGTGCCGGCGTCAGGGCCAGGGCAAGGGCCAGCGCGCCGAGATAGAAAACCATGCTGTATTTGGTCTCAAGTCCCAGGCCGCCGAACAGGCCTGCGGCGATCCACCAGCGTTCGTTGCCGCGCCGCAGGATGCGGGCCAGGCAGTAAACCAGGGCCGTCATCCAGAGCAGGTCAAAGCTGGTGTACTGGAATTCGGTGGCGCTGAACATGGGCAGCCCGGAAGCGGCCACCGCCAGCGCCGCCGTGATCTGGGCAAAGTTGCTTCCGCCCAGTTCGGCGGTAATCATCCCGCTGAACAGCAGCACCAGCGCCTGCGCCAGCACTGACCATAGCCGCAGCCAGCGCAGCGAAAGTCCAAAAAGATCCAGGCCGAGGCGTTCGATCGCGGGGGTAAAGGGTGGATAGGCGACTAAGCCCCAGGTGAGATGGCGGGCGTCATCCAGCACTTGCAGTTCGTCGCGGTGAAAGCCATAGGCGCCGTTGGTGGCGATGTGCAGCGCGGCGGCGGCGAGGGCTAAGCCGAGCAGGGCGCGCCAGGCCACCGCGGCGCGTTCCTTTCCCAAGTGCGGGGTTGCGGACGTTGTCAGGTTAACCTCCATTCACAATGCGGAAAATTAAATGCGGCTCGGCCGCTTTTACTTTTAGGTGCAGACGCTTTCGCAAAGGTCCGGCCGAAGCCGGACGCTTGGCGAAAACTCATGGCTGCCAAAAGTTTTTTGTCGTTAACAGGCGTGGGACCTAATAGGAACCCCGCGCTTCGGCCTGCGATCTCGAACGAAAACTTCTGTCCGACTCGGCCGTTAACGCTTCTGGTCATGAAGTAGGTATTCGAAATCACGCCAGAGTTTATCGAAAGACAATAGTCCCTTGGTGGAAATCATGCGAGGGCGTTGGCTTGGTTCGGTCAATCATCGCCTTACTCTTGTTGTAATCGTCTGCGCGATTCTCGGCCGCACTTCCTTCTCCACCCAGGCGTCGCCGTGTCCGCCCGGCACGTCTTGAAACAGCCACCAGCGCTCGGCGTGGGTCGCCGCCGCCCCCGCGGCCAGCCTGCGCAGCGGCCCCAGGGTTTCCACTTCCAGAAAGCCGGGATCGGTATAAATCTCGAAGTTGCAGCCCAAATCGGGGTACTGCGCCCGGGCATCGAACCGGGTGCGTTTTACATAAAGATGGCCTTTGCGGAAATACGCGCCCCAGCCCTCGGCATTCCGCGCCCCGACTTTCTGGGACGCATACCGCCCGCGGGGCTTCCGCTGTTGCCGCAGCTCGATGTACTTCTCGCCCAGCCTCCAGCGCCGGTCGCTGAAATCGGTATAGGACCAGAGCGTGAGCGCCCCGTTGGGCAGAAAATTTTTCGGCCCATGCGGACCCCGTGGCGGCATCGGCAATATGCCGTGCCCGCCGGGCGCCATCACCGAAATCGTCCAGGGCGCCAGCTCCACCGCTTGGCGCCCGCGATTGTGGATGGAAAAGGTGAGCGTCACCTCCGTCCCCGTCGGCGCCAATCGGATCTCAATCGCCTTCTGCAAGTGCGTTGGCCGCGGCTTGAGTTCCACCGGCGCCAGAAAGCGCACGGCTTCGCCCCGCCGCTCCACCTTCACCGGAACGTTGTCGGGAAAGTAAGTAACGCTTTCCGTCTCCGGGGCCACCCAGAGCCGCGCTCCGCCGTAGCTGGCCCATTTCTTTTGCGGCTGGCGCAACTGCGCGTCGAACTCATGAAACTCGTTGCGGCCGCCGGCAAAACCGTAATAGAGGATGCGCGGCCCCACATCCGTGAGCACGATCAACTGCACGGTCCCGTTGCTGATGCGGGTGGCGAGATGGCCCCGGTAAGTGATGGATTCAATCTGCACGGTTCTTCTCCTGAAGCGTTGCGGCCTCAGCCGAGAGTGTAGCCCAGCTGTTGCCGCCGCTTCCAGCAGCGTTAACGCCCGGGCCGGACAGCAGTTCATGTCCCGGATAATTTCGAAGCAATTGGCCGGACGGCGGTTTAAATCGTGCGGCGTCAGCGTGGCGGAATGACGGTTGCTGATCACCCGCTTCGGGCATCCGCAGAGCGCGGAATTAAAACACGGCAATGCGTCGAGGGCTGGGTTTGCGTTGGGGGCGGAGCCGTAAAAAAATTTGCTTGCTCTTGTTCGCCCTCGGGTTCAAAATACGCCCGGTTCCTTAAATGAATGACCATGGTCACCAGCGGACATGACCATCGTCGCTGGCGGCCGGTCTCGTTGCAACCTTCGCAATCCGCCGATTGCGCGGCTGCCTGGGAGAGGACCCATGAATGCCAGGTTTTTTCATGTGGGTACGGGCTTCGGGCTGCTGATTTTGGGCGGGGTTTTGGGCTTCTGGCTGCACCCCGGCGCGCGTCTCCTGCCGGCTGCGCCGGTGATCGCCGGAGGCGATGCTGCGCGCGGTGCACAATTGGTGATGCTGGGCGGATGTGACGATTGCCACACGCCCAAGCTGGCCAGCGGCGCTCCGGATATGACCCGGCGCTTCTCCGGCTATCATGCCGGCATGCCGCTCCCGCCGGCCCTGTCCGGCGTCATCACTGGCAATATGCAACTCACCGCCTGGCGCGGACCTTGGGGCCTCACCCTCAGCGCCAATATCACTCCCGATCGGAAGACCGGGATTGGCGGCTGGACCTTGCCACAGTTCATTCATACCCTCCGTAGCGGGGTCGATCCCCAAGGCCGTCCGCTGCGCCCGCCTATGGATACGGCGTTGCTCCAGCAGCTCCCGCGCGCTGATTTAGCGGATATTTTCGCTTATCTCCAATCCGTCCAACCCATCGTCAACCCAGTGGGCATCGCTCGCGGCAAGCCTGCGGCGGTAAACCCTGGGCGCCGCCGCCCTGCGGGTCATTTGTAATCGGAGAGAGCCGATCATGCCCCATTCACAAGACGCCGCCGCCCTGACGCCGCAGCCGTTGCAGGAAATGCAGTTTGCTATGGCGGCCACGCGGGTGCTGACGAGCGCGGTGCAATTGCATGTCTTCACCCATATTGCCGGCGGCCGGCGCACGGTGGCGGCGGTGGCGGCGGCGGAGCAGGCCGACCCGCGCGGCTTGCGCATGCTGCTCGACGCCGCTGTTGGCTTGGGGCTGCTGCGGAAAAGTGGGCCGGAATATGCGCTCGCTCCGCTCAGCGCCCGCTATCTGGTCGCCGGCGAGCCGGATTACTTGGGTTACGCCATCGAGACCGAGCACTTGTGGCAGAGCTGGAGTCATTTGACCGAAGCGGTGCGCAACGGCCGCCCCTATCGGGCCGTGAACCGGCAACCGGTGGCGGAGTCGTTTTTCCCCGGCTTGGTGCGCAGCCTGCATGTCCAAAACCGGCAGCCGGCGGAACGGCTGGCGCTGGCGCTGCGGCCGCGGGCGGGCAGCCGGGTGCTGGACGTCGGCTGTGGCTCCGGGGTTTGGAGCCTGGCGCTGGCGCGCGCCGACCGCTCGCTTCGGGTCTGCGCTTTGGATTTCGCGCCCGTGCTGGAGCTTACCCGGGAATACGCGCAAGCCGCGCAGGCGGCGGCGCAATACGAATTCCGGGCCGGCAATCTGCGCTCGACGGAACTGGGCTGCGAGCAATACGATCTGGCGCTGCTGGCCAACATCGTGCATTCCGAGGATGAGGCCACCCTGGATCAGTTGTTTTCCCGCATCCGCCAGGCATTGCGCCCCGGTGGTCGAATTGTGATTGTGGATATGTTGCCCAACGACGAGCGGAGCGGCCCGGTCTTCCCGCTGTTGTTCGCTTTGAACATGCTGGTCAATACCGAGCAAGGCGGCGTCTATACCTTGCAAGAGTATCGGACTTGGTTGCAAGCCGCCGGCTTCACGGCGATAGACACGGTGGAGATCGGCTCGCACTCGCCTGCCATCGTGGCGCAACGGAACTGAAATCGCCGCAGGTGCGATGGCTGCCTGCTTGATCGCGAGCTTTTGGCGCCATAAGCGTTAACGGCCGAGTCGGGCAGTAGTTTCGTCATTGGCAATTTCGGAGAAATTGCCTCTAGCATTATCAATTTCGGAGAAATTGCCTCTAGCATTATCAATTTCGGAGAAATTGCCTAAAGCCATGCCCGCAGGCCGAAGCGCGGGGTCCCTGTTAAGTCCCGCGCCTATTAACGACGAAAAGCAATTCCGCGGGAATTGCGCCCGGTAAGCCGGCAATTCCGCGGGAATTGCGCCCGGCAATGCCCGGCAGCCCTGAGTTTTCGCCAAGCGTCCGGTTTCGGCCGGACCTTTGCGAAAGCGTCAGCGCCTAAAAGTAAAAATGGGCCGTGCCGCTTTGCGCTTTGTGCTTTGCGCGGAAAGCTGATAGCTTCTTTCGCATGCGCGTGCATGTCCTCTTCTTTGGCCCCGTGGCGGAAGCGCTCGGCCTGCGCGAGCACTGGCTCGAGTTGCCCTCCGGCGCGCGCATCGCCGACTGCCTGGATGAATGCCAGCGGCGCTGGCCCGCGCTCTCCGCCTGGCGTTCGCGCCTGCACCTTTCGCGCAATCTGGAATCGGCCGCCGAAGATTCGCCCCTCGCCGAAGCCGACGAAATCGGCTTGCTGCCTCCCGTCAGCGGCGGCGCTTGACCGGTTTTAAATTTCGATTTTCGGTAGCAAGCCATCCATTGGCTTCCGGTAGCGCAAATGCGGCTATGGAGTTGCCGCCTTGCGCCTTCCGCCCCTGTTAAACTGGAATCAATGTCCCATTGGCCTACGGTTGTCGAGCTGACGCGCGCGCGTCTGGAGTCTTCCATCCTCGCCGCGCGCATCGCCACCCGGGCGGACGGCGCCCTCGCCGGCTTCGCCGGCCTCGCCCGCGAGCGCAATCAGGGCCGCGCCGTGCGCTACCTGGAATACGAAGCCTACGAGCCGCTGGCGCTGCGCCAGATGGCCTCGCTCGCCGATGCCTGCCGCCGCCGCTGGCCGGAAGTGCATGGCGTGGGCTTGCAGCATCGTCTCGGACGCGTCGAACTGGGCGAAGCCAGCGTGCTGGTGGCCGTCGCCGCCGAGCATCGCGCTCCCGCGCTTGCCGCCTGCGCCTTCCTCATCGATGCGCTCAAGCGCGGCGCCGCCATCTGGAAAAAGGAGTTTTTCGCCGCAGGCGGCGCCGATTGGCTGGCCAACGATGCCGCCGCCGAGCCCCCGGATCGCCCCAGCATGCCCCTGCCCTCCGCTCGCCCGCCCATCGTTCCCTTATGACCCAGCCCGTTTTCATCCCCCCCGCCGCCGAGATCGCGCGCGCCGCTGGCGCCGTCCTCATGCGTCATTTCGGCCGCGTGCGCATCGAATACAAAGGCGGCGTTGATCTGGTCACTGCCGCCGATCGCGAATCCGAAGCTTTGATTGTCGAACGCCTGCGCGCCGCCTTTCCCCAGCACGATTTGATCGCCGAGGAAGGCAGCCAACACGCTTCCGGCTCCGCTTACCGGTGGTATGTGGATCCGCTCGATGGCACCACCAACTTCGCGCATGGCCTGCCGCAGTTTGCCGTCTCCCTGGGTCTGGAATGCGACGGCCGGCGCATCGCCGGCGTGGTGTACAACCCCGCGCGCGATGAGTTGTTCACCGCGGAACAGGGCTGCGGCGCCAGCCTCAATGGACGCCCCATTCAGGTCTCGCCCGTTCCCCGCTTGGGCGAGAGCCTGCTCGGCACCGGCTTTCCCACCCGGCAGCGCTCCTCCAGCCCCAATATCCTCTTTTATTACGCCGCCACCTTGCGCAGCCACGGCGTGCGCCGGCTCGGCGCCGCCGCTCTCGACCTTTGCTATGCCGCCTGCGGCCGTTTCGAGGGCTTTTGGGAATTCGGCCTCAAGCCCTGGGACATGGCCGCCGGCGCTTGCATCCTCGATCAGGCCGGCGGCCAAATCACCGATTTGCAGGGCGAACCGTTCTCGCTCCAAAGCCCTGCCATTCTGGCCAGCAATGGCCTCATCCATGACCAAATCCGGGCGCTGTTCGCCCAGGTGCTCGCCGGCGAGTTCGATGTCCCGCTACCCCGCTTTGCCGCCGCGCAGCCGTGAGTTTTGGGGCTTGCCATCGCCCGCTGATGTGAAGATGGATTTAAGCTTTAGCTTTTCGCCGTTCATGAACATGCAATCTTTATTTCATCCCCAGTCCCGCCGCCGTTACCTGCCGCGCGCCCACCGCTGGGTGCACGCGCACCGCCGCCGCATTGCCGATCCGCAGATTACCCATCGCGAGCTGGAGTTTCCCGCCCTGCCGCGCGAGCTTGCCGGGCTGCGTATCGCCCACCTTTCTGACCTGCATTATGGCCTTTACGACACCCCGCATCGCCTCCAGCGCGTGCTCGCGCTTACTCAGGATTTCGAAGCCGACCTGATCGCCATCACCGGCGACTTTGTCACCCTTTCGCCGCAGTTCATCGCTCCGGTCAGCGCCATGGTGGGACGCCTGCGCGCGCGCTTGGGCGTCTTCGCCGTGCTCGGCAATCACGACTTCCGCGCCGGCGCCGAGCCGCTCACCGCCGAGCTCGAAGCCCACGGCATCGGCGTGCTCCGCAACCGCGCCGTCTGGCGCCAGGTCGCGGGACGCCGCCTGCTCATCGCCGGCATCGACGATCGCCGCCAGCGTCCTTCCCTGCGCCGCGCCCTCGGCGCCAACCTCGGCCACGCCGATTTCACCCTGCTGCTGGCGCATAATCCCCTCACCCTGCCCGACGCCGCCCGCGCCGGCGTGGACCTGGTGCTTTCCGGCCATACCCATGGCGGACAAGTCCGGCCCCGCTTCGCCCGCCAGCTCTATCATCGCTGGGCCCCCGACGGCTGGCGCCAGATGCAGGCCACCCAGATGTACATCAGCCGCGGACTCGGCCAGGTCATCGTCCCCTTCCGCTGGGGCTGCCCGCCCGAACTGGCCCTGCTCACCCTCCAGCCCGCCGCCCAGCCCCCCGGCTCCGTTGCCTGATGCGCTAACGGCCGAGTCGGACAGTATTTTCGTCATTGGCAATTTCGAAGAAATTGCCTGAACTTTATCAATTTCGAAGAAATTGCCTGCAGCCTGCTCAATTTCAGAGAAATTGCCTGCAGCCTGCTCAATTTCAGAGAAATTGCCTCTAGCATTGGCAATTTCAGAGAAATTGCCTCTAGCCATGCTCGCAGGCCGGGTTCGCGCGGGGTTCCGGTTAGGTCCCGCGTCTGGGAACGATAAGTAAAGCAATTCCGCAGGAATTGCACCAAGCACGCCGGCAATTCCGCAGCAATTGCACCGATCTCGCCGGCAATTCCGCAGCAATTGCACCGAGCACGCCGGCAATTCCGCAGCAATTGCGCCTGGCAATGCCCGGCAGCCATGATCATTAGCAATCCGTCCGGTTTCGGCCGGATCTTTGCTACAGCGTCAGCGCCTAAAAGTAAAAGCGGCCGTGCCGCATTCGCGCGCGCGTAGGTTTGCAATCCGTCCGGCCGCTTCCGTTTCTCCCGTCGTTTTGCCGGTAGTCGTAGTCTCCGCCCTCGCTGGCGGTTTCTGTGGCCGCACGGAGCCTTGTCACTGGATGACTCTTGCCTTGCGCTCTGCGCTCTGCGCTCTGTGCTCTGCGCTCTGCGCCCTGCGCTTTCTGCTTTTCCTTCCGTGGAAAGCATCCGCCCCGCTTTGCGGGGTGGTGCGCCCAGGCAAATTCTGAGCTTTGTGCTTTGTGCTCTGTGCTTTGCGCTCTGTGCTTTGCGCTCTGCGCTCTGCGCCCTGCGCTCTGCGCTCTGCGCCCTGCGCTTTCTGCTTTTCCTTCCGTGGAAAGCATCCGCCCCGCTTTGCGGGGTGGTGCGCCCAGGCAAATTCTGAGCTTTGTGCTTTGTGCTCTGTGCTTTGCGCTCTGCGCCCTGCGCTCTGCGCTCTGCGCCCTGCGCTCTGCGCCCTGCGCTCTGCGCTTTGCGCTCGCGCTTTGCGCTCGCGCTTTCAGTTTATTTCCTTCCGTAGAAAGCATCCGCCCCGCTTTGCGGGGCGGTGCGCCCAGGCAAATTCTGAGCTTTGTGCTTTGTGCTCTGTGCTCTGTGCTTTGCGCTCTGCGCTCTGCGCTCTGCGCCCTGCGCTCTGCGCTTTGCGCTCTGCGCCCTGCGCTTTGCGCTCTGCGCCCCGCGCTTTGCGCTCTGCGCTCTGCGCTCTGCGCTCTGTGCTCTGCGCTTTCTGCTTTTCCTTCCGTAGAAAGCATCCGCCCCGCTTTGCGGGGTGGTGCGCCCAGGCAAATTCTGAGCTTTGTGCTTTGTGCTCTGTGCTCTGCGCTCTGCGCTTTGCGCTCTGCGCTTTTTGCGCCGCGCGAACGCAGTCGCGCCCCTTAAATAAATTTGTAAATTCCGCCCTTCCGGCGCGTATTCCTTTATAGAACCGGCAAAAGCCGGGGTGTATAGCTGCCGCATGCGCATGGATACGGAGCAATTCGAGCAGGTAGTCATCGAGCACCGCCGCATGGTCTTCAGCCTGGCGCTGCATGTGCTCCGCGATCGCTCGCTCGCCGAAGAAATCACCCAGGATGTGTTCCTGGCGCTTTTCCAGCACGCCGCCCGCATCGAGTCCGAGGCGCACCTGCTGCATTGGCTGCGCCGCGTTGCCGCGCGCCGCTGCATTGACCAGCTCCGCCGCCGCCGCTTGCGCCGCTGGCTGCTGCTGGACGCAATCGATGAGCCCGCCGCCGAGGTCGCCGCCCTGCCGCGGCGCGATCCCTTGCTGGCCGCCCGCCTCGATCGGCTCCTCCGCGCTCTGCCGCCGCTGGCGCGCGTCGCGCTCGTGCTCCGCTATCAGCAGGATCTGGATCCGGCCGAGATCGGCCGCGTGCTCGGCATCACCGAGTACGCCGTTCGCCAAAAGCTCCGCCACGCCTTGACGCATTTGAAACTGCGCCTCGCGCCCCCGCCCGCTTCCGGCCCGCGCCAGCCGCAAACCCGCCCCGGCGCCGGCGCCCAACCCAAGCCCGAGGGCAACTTGCATGCGTGTGTCTCCGCCCGGCCGGAAGTCGTGCCCGCGAATCTGGAGCATTCATGCTAGACCAATTTCAACCCGATAAAAATAACCCGGACGCTGATGCCGAATTGGAAAACCGCCTGCGCGAACACTACGCCCGCGAAGACCCGCCTGACGCGCTGACCGCGCGCATTCTCGCGCGCGCCCGCCAGCAGGCTGCCGCCGCGCATCCGCCGCAACCGAAAGGCCATGGACTGCGCCGCCACGCCTCCTTGCTCAGTTTCTGTTCCGCGCTGGTCGTGTTCTGTGCCTTTCTCGCCCTCGCGGTGGTGCGCCGCCATCGCCTCGAAACCCGGCGCGCGCAAGTGGCGCAAGCCCGCCTGCTTTATGCCTTGCAAATCACCACCCGTGAGCTCGGCTGGGCGGCGGCCAAGGCCCATCGGGACCTGACCGAATCGCCCGGCGCGCCGCCCGCTGTGGCCGTCCCGGCCCGCGTCCCCAAGGGAGCGAATTAGTTATGAAGACGGCGCGTTGCTTCTCAGCCTTTATCGCGGCCGCCGCCCTGGCCGGCGCCTTGGCGGCCCAGTCAAACCCCGCCCCGCAGCCGGCCCGCATCCAGCTCCGCTTCGGCGGCCTCGCCCGCCGGGCGGCCGAAGTCAGTCATGTCATGCTCGACGGTCCCATGCTGCAATTGGGCATTCGCATGCTGTCCGCCCGGGAGCGCGATGCCCGCGCCCGCCGGGTGCTGGCGCAGCTCCAGGGCGTCTACGTCAAAAGCTTCCGCTTCGCTGGAAAAGGCCAGTATTCGGCCCATGATCTCGCCCCCATCCGCCGCCAGTTGCGGGCGCCGGGATGGGCGCATATCCTCAGCGTCCACAGCCGCCGCGATCGTAAAAATGTGGATATCTATGTGATGTCCACCGCCAAAGGCGTCGCCGGCATGGCCATCATCGCCGCCTACCCGCGGGAACTTCGAGTCGTGAATCTGGTGGGCCCGATCGATCCCGCCGAGCTTAGCCGCCTGGGCGGGCATTTTGGCATCCCGCACGTGCATGCCGCCAAAAAATTCGGCGCCGTCGGCCGCGCCGCCGTTAAAGCCGGCAGGAGACAACCATGAACAACTCTACGGCGCTGTGCCTGCGCCCCGCGGCGATCGGAATTTCCCCTCGGGTCGGAGAAAAGGTGCGCGCGGTTGCCCTCCTCCTGGGGCTGGCGTTGGCTGCCTCGGCGCCGCCGGCTTGGGCGGCGGCGGGCCCGGACGCCGCTCATCATGGCGCTGCATTCGCGCAGGTCGTGCATCATTTGTCGTTGGCGCTGCGCCGCCCTCCCCGGCATCGCCGCCTGCTGGGAGCTTCGCAGGTGTTCCTGCGCGGCGCCGACCTGTCCGGCCCCAGGCGCATCCATCTGGCGCTGTTCGATCTTAAGGGCGAGCCTTCGCCCGCCGCGCGCGCGCGCGTCAACGCCGCTCTCCAGGCCGCGCTTCCCCCGCCTTGGCAGTTCGTCGCCCATCGCACTTCGCGCTATGGCAACCGCGAATCCTGGGTTTACGCCCGCCCTCATGGACGGCGCATGACCACCCTGGTCTGCCTGCTCCAGCGCGGACAGGCCACCCTGGTCATGGCCAACGCCAATCCGCAAACGATTCTGGATAGTCTGCAAGACCGCGGCATCGTGCTCTGGAGCCGCAAATCGCTGGTGCGCGGCCTCTGGGGCGGGCTGGGCGACGGCTCCGGCTTCGGCCCCGGCCTCGCCTTTGTTACCCCCTCCGGCCCCGTCAATCTGCTGCAACTGCATGGCAGCCTGCAAGTCACCACCGAGGCCTACTTCCTATCCACCCTCGGCTTTCGCTTCGATCCCACCGGCGGCGACATGCGCACCTTCAGCCTCGATCTGACCGGGCGCTACCGCGTCAGTCCCAATGAAGATTTCTTCGGCCTGGGGCCGCTCAGCCCCGCGCAGCGCACCATGTACGACCTGCAGGAACGCGCCCTGGCGCTGACCTTCGGCATCCGGCCCGCCCGCGCCCTGCGCGCCGGCGTCGGCGAAGATTATTCCGGCAACCGCGTCTTTGGCGGCCAGGAAAGCGGCTACGCCAATGCCCAAACCACTTTCTCTCCCGCTCAGGTGCCCGGCCTGGCGCGCGGCGCCAATCTGTTCTCTACCTTCGCCTTTCTCCAATTCGACACCCGCGATTATCCGCGCAACCCCCACCGCGGCGTCTTCCTCCGCCTCTCGGCTTCCGACAATTATGGCGCCGGCCACAGCCATTTTGGGTATTGGCATTATCAGGGCGAGGCGCGCGCCTATCTCCCTCTCACGCCCTATGGCAATGTTTTAGCGGGCCGCGTTCTGAGCATCTGGAATATTGCCAAACCCGGCGAACAGGTTCCCTTCTTTCGGCTGGCGCGGCTCGGCGATAGTTCGATCCTGCGCGGCTATCGCCCCTACCGCTTCTACGGCCTCAACGCCGTCGCCGGCAGCCTGGAATATCGCCACTACTTCGACACCGGCTTTGGCGCCTTCCTGTTCGGCGATCTCGGACAGGTTTACGATGTCCGCTCCGAGTTGACCCGCTCCAACCTGCGCACCACCTGGGGCGCGGGCCTGCTGTTCAACGATGGCCGCAGAAAGACCCTCTTTAAGCTCTTCTTCGGCCTCACCCCCCACGAGGGCCATCGCTGGTTCCTGACCCTCGGCCCGACCTTCTAAACCCCGGGGCTGACCTTCTCCGCGCTCCGCGCTCAGTGCTCTGCGCTCTGCGCTTTGTGCTCTGCGCTCTGCGCTCTGCGCTCTGTGCTTTTTTCCTTCCGTGGAAAGCATCCGCCCCGCTTTGCGGGGCGGTGCGCCCAGGTAAATTCTGAGCCTTGCGCTTTGCGCTTTGCGCTCTGCGCTTTGCGCTTTGTGCTTTGCGCTTTGTGCTTTGCGCTTTGCGCTCTGTGCTTTGCGCTTTGCGCTCTGCGCTTTGCGCTCTGCGCTTTGCGCTTTGTGCTTTGCGCTTTGTGCTTTGCGCTTTGCGCTCTGCGCTTTGCGCTCTGTGCTTTGCGCTTTGCGCTCTGTGCTTTGCGCTCTGCGCTCTGTGCTTTGCGCTCTGTGCTGGCTTATTTGAGCTCGCCTTAACTTGTTTTTTAGCTGGCTGCCCGAAATGGCCGCTGCCAAATCGCGCACGCCAGCCATTTCATCTCGGGCTTCTGCTTGGTCCGCTTTTTTCCGTGTTCTTCGCAAACATGGCGGGAAAAAACGGTTTTGGTGTTTTCCGTGGCGAGAAAAGGACTTTCCGGCAGCTTGCTCCATTTGCAGGCCGAGCATTTCCAGGCGGTGATCCGCCCTGCGGCATCGACTACGGCCTCCAGTTTTCGCTTTTCGTTTGGTGCGCCCTTGGACACGGTCATGTTCTCCCAGTTCACGGTCATGTCCTCCCAGTTAGCGATTTTGGTGTTTTCCGTATCTTAAAAAGACTTGCCGGCAGCTTGCTCCATTTGCAGGCCAATCGTTTCCAGGCGGTTATCCGCCCCGGACTCCTCTATGGCCTCCAAATTTCGACTGGCGACGATCAACGACATGCTCTCCCGGTTGGCGGTCATATTCCGCTCAGGTATTTATTATTTTTGCCCGGATTATGCCGGAATTGTCCAGGAAATAAATTATTTAACAAAACATTAATAAGCCTTTCGAAATCAACAGTATAGCTTTCCGGACAAGCTGGCTGCGCTTCAGCTTTTTCTCCTGCTTGCAGTGGTTTGTGCGGCTAAACTCTTTTTGTAGTTGTCTTCATTATCCTTGCGGTCGTTGCTGCCGGCGCTGCGCGGTAGCGCCCCCTGGCGGCTTCGCCGCGCCTACTCGCATCGCAGCGCTTCCAACGGGTCCAGCCGCGCCGCCCGCCGCGCCGGCAGCCAGGCGGCGAGTAGTGAGGCGGACATTAATACCAGTGTCGCCAAGGCGTAGGTAAACAGGTCCAGCGGGGTGACTTCAAACAGCAAGCTCCGGATTGCGTGTGCCGCGATGAAGGCCAAACTCAGACCCAGTAAAGCGCCCATTCCTGTCCACAGGAACGCTTTCCCCAAAATATCGGCCAATATTCTTTTGGGATTTGCTCCCAGCGCCATATGGATGGCGATGTCGTGGGTTGAGCGTGTCACAAAATAGTGCGTCACTCCAAATATGCCTAGCATCGCCAGGCTTAAAGCTAATCCGGCAAATAGAACCAATAATCCTGCGCGAAAGCGTGGAACCGAGGCGGCGGCCTCGATCTGGGCGCGCATAAAAGTCGCAGGCTCGGTGGATATGCGTATTCCCGTTGTCGAGGCGGCATGGTTAATCAGGCTATGGAGTTGTGCGAACAGGGAGGCGCTATGATTGCGCGTGCGCATGATTAAACTGCCGTCTGTTGTCTTATCTTGATAAATGGATTCGTAGATCAGCGGCTCGGCATTTGCCAGGCTGGTCTGGCGGGTATCTTCGACCTCCCCGATCACCAGGCATTCCGGGTCTTGGGCGCGGGTAAAGTTGCAGCGGCGCCATTTCAACTGCCGGCCGATCGGATTCTGCCCTGGGAAAAAATGCTCGGCGGCGCTGCGCGTCAGTATCACCCGCATGGGCAAAGCGGCGGTATCGGAAGCGTTGAACCTGCGCCCGGCGAGCAGATGGACCCCCATCATTTGAAAATATCCGGGCGATACAATGTTCAAATCCACGGCGCTGGCGAAAGCGGCGCTTTCGGTTTGTTCCGCGCTCGTTAGCGGCGGGTTGTCGGAAAAAACGGCATTGACGATACCCGGCAGCGCGCGCACGCGTGGTAGCAGGTTGTCCAGGTAAGCTTGATAGGCGGTCGTAGCGTAGCGGTATTGCTTGGGAAATGGTTGCTCCAGATCCAAGCCTATGCTGATTAAATGCTCGCCTTGAAAGCCCAGGGGCGCATGCAATAGCTTTTGGAAACTGCGCAGCAATAATCCCGCCGTGAGCAAAAGTGGCAAGGCCATGGCCATTTCGCCCATGATCAGCAGCGGTTGCAAACGAAAGCCGCCGCCGCCTCCGCGCGTCATATCGTGTAATCCAGTCCAAAGTCCAATGCGGCTTGAAGTATGGCTCGGCAAAACACTGATCAGTAGCATCAGCGAAATAGTGACCAGCAAAGCCCAGCCGAGCACGGGCGTGGAAAACAATTGTGGCTTCAGCAGTTGAAATACGGTCGCAAGCGAATGGGGTAAAACAGCCAGCAGGATTTTCAGCCCCGCCCAGGCTAAACCTAGTCCCAATCCGATTCCGGGCAAAGCGATGAGAAAATTTTCCGTAATTCGTTGGCGGATCAATCTCCCGGCGCCGGCTCCCAAGGCCGCCCGTACGGATAGCTCCCGCCGGCGGATTTCGGCGCGCGCCAATAACAGATTCGAAAAATTGGCAAAAGCGATCAGCAGAATCAATCCGGAAGCGGCAAATAATAAAGCCAGGTACAGCGAAATGGGAGAAAAGAAATGTCGTTGTAGCGGCTCCATCGCAAGTTGCCAGCCGCGTTCATTGGGATCGATCCGCGCCAGGCTGGAGTCAATCGTGTCCAAAGCCGTTTTGAGTTGGGTTGGGTTTACTCCTGGGCGTGGAACCGCAATGGCCCAGAGATTGTGGCGTTGATCCGGATGTGCGGCCTGAGTATCGTGCGCAATCCAAAAATCAACCTTTTTCGCCCCAAATCGAAATCCCTTCGGCAACACTCCTACCACCTTCGTTTCCTGCGGGAAAAAATCCACCACCCGAAAATGCAACCCGGCGGAGAGGGGATGTGCCTGGAATTGCCGTTGCCAGAATGAATAGGAAATGACCGCTGCAATGTAATGCGCGTGCGTATCGGAGGTGTTCAACAGGCGCCCGCGCCGGGGTTCAATGCCCAGCATCGCAAAAAAATTGCCGCTGGCGCTGGCAAATGTTGCATATCGAAGCTGGCCCGGCCGGTATTGATAAGAAACCACTTCGGGCGCAATGCCTGAAACCAGATCAGCCAATAACGGCTTGGCGCCTTGTTGCCAGGCCTTGAATTCTTCCGCCGAGACCGGCTGCTGGTTTAAATCGAGCCGCGCATTCTTGTCCGTCAACCAAAGCATGTGGTTGGCATGGGGATACGGCAAAGGCCGGAAGAATGCCTTGTCCAATAATGAAAAGATTCCGGCATTGACGCCAATGCCCAGCGCCAGCGTAAGCACCGCGATCGCGGTGAAGCCTGGGCTGCGGCGCATCTGCCGCAGGCCGTAGCGCGCATCCTGCCCCCACTCCTCCAGCCAGCGCAGTCCGCGCCGGTCGCGGCAGGCTTCCGCGGTGGCGTCCAGCCCGCCCAGCTTGATCCGCGCCCGCCGCCGCGCTTCTTCCGCCGTCAGCCCGCCGCGCTCATACTCCGCCGCGTGCAGCGCCAGATGGCTCTCCAGCTCCTCCGCCAACTCCCGCTCCCGCCTCGCTCGCGCCGAATGGAACAATTCGCCCCATCGCGCCCACCCCCGCCGCATCGTTCGTCCGCTCATGCCGCCTTCCTCTTAACCCGTAAATTCACGAATTGCGGCTCGGCCGCTTTTACTTTTGCTTCCCTGTCACGTCATCCCGTCGGATTCGGACGCCTTTTCTGCTCTTTCTTCCTTCCGTGGAAAGCAGCCCGCTGGCGGGCTGCGCCCAGGCAAATTCTGGCTCTGCGCTCTGCGCTCTGTGCCTTGTGCCTTGTGCTCCGTGCTCTGCGCTTTGTGCTCTGTGCTTTGCGCTTTGCGCTTTCAGCTTTTTTCCTTCCGTGGAAAGCATCCCGCTTGCCGGGATGCGCCCAGGCAAATTCTGGCTCTGCGCTCTGTGCTTTGCGCTCTGTGCCTTGTGCCTTGTGCTCCGTGCTCTGCGCTTTGTGCTTTGCTCTGTGCTCTGCGCTCTGCGCCTTAAGCTTTTTTCCTTCCGTGGAAAGCATCCCGCTAGTCGGGATGCGCCCAGGCAAATTCTGGCTTTGCGCATTGTGCCTTGTGCTTTGTGCTTTGTGCTTTGTGCTTTGCGCTCTGCGCTCTGCGCTCTGCGCTCTGTGCTCTGTGCCTTGCGCTCTGCGCCTTATTGCTCTTGCGGAGTCCAGAAGCGCGCCAGCAGGTCCTGGGCGCGCTGCCAGGCGCGCGCCTCCTGCGCCAGCAGCTTCCGCCCCGCCGCCGTCAGCCGGTAATACTTGGCGCGGCGGTTATTCTCCGAACTGCCCCATTCGCTCTTGATGTAGCCTTCCTGCTGCAGCTTGATCAGCGCCGGATACAGCGTGCCGTAGTTGACCAGCAGTGCCTGCCCGCTGACCTGCTCGATCCGCCGCGCGATGCCGTAGCCGTGCAGCGGCCCCATCGTCTCCAGCGTCTTCAATACCATCAGCACCAGCGTCCCCTGCCAGATCTCGCTCTTGTCGTTTTGGCCGTCCATTCGCTCTGCCCCGCCCTTCTATGGGTATCGCATAGAGCATAGCGCGTTTTCTATGGGACGGCAATAGGAAATGAGGACGGCTATGACATATTGGTTAATAGGTGGCGCAGTGCCTGGTTTTCCATTACGTTGTAACTCGCTCATTGCACGGGAAAAATAATTTTAGGCCGGTTTTGCGCGTGACCGCCGTCACGTTTTGACTTTATGTTATTGAATTGACTGGAGTAATAACATTAAAACCGCCGATTTCGCCATGTTATAATGTCCTTGTATGAGATAGTCACTCACCTCTTACATACAAACCCCCATCGGAAAACTTAAGTATCAGCCCGATATTTTCAAGGAGCTTACTATGGCCTCGCTTGCCTCTGCCCCCGCCGTCTTGGACAGGTCCCGCGACCTCCTCGACGGCCTCCCGCCCGTCCCCTTCCAGCCCAGCCCCGCCCAACTGCGCCTCGCCGAAGGCCTGCAGTTGGCCGGCTTCGATATGGACGTCACCACCCTCTGCCGCCTCGCCAACGTCAGCCGCGCCGCCTACTACCGCTGGCAGCGCAATCCCGGCTACGTCCGCTGGCTGCATCAGTTGGCCGCCGAGCATCTCGAAGCCTCCTTCCCGCTGCTGCTGTTGCGCATGACCAACGCCGCGCTCCAGGGCGATAAAACCTCCATGCGCCTCCTCTTCCCCTACCTCGCCAATGCCCCCCGCGGCCGCGCCGAGCGCAATACCCGGGTCGGCTTTGAAGAAAGCCAGCAGCGGGTCAGCCGCAAATGCCTCGCCCACCCTGCCGCCTGCGCCTCCACCGCCGAGCAGGAAAACATCACCCTCGTCGGCCCGCTCGATCAGCCCCAGCCCGAGCCCGGCAACGTGCTGGTCGGCCCCGAGCAGGATGCCTATCGGGACTTCCCTTCCGGCGAGCGCCCGCACCCGGCGCCGGTCACCCACCCCCGCTACACCCCGCTGCCCGATGGCGCCCTGCCGCCGCCGCGGCCGCCGGCCCTCAGCTCCGCCCTCGCCGCCGGCCTGGCCGAGATCGCGGCTTTTGCCAGCGATCACGGCAACGGCTCGCGCTAGCCTAATCGGCCGTGTGGCCCACCGCTGGAGTCCAGGCTCGTCCCCTCGCTCCGGCGCTTAAGCAATTGGAACAATTCCTCGCGACAAGCCCATCCACATCTTCCAATTCGATCTTCGAGACTCGTGCCGCCTCGAAGGGCTTTCAGTCCGAGCATCGGCTTTCGCTGCCTGCAGCTTGTAGCTTCTAGCTGGCAGCTTGTAGCCGGTAGCTGGTGGTGATAACTGCTGGCTGAAATATGCGCGCCTGATGGTTGTTTTTCCCGCTCCGCCAGAACCCCGCGATCCGTGTGCCCGCGCGCTGGCGTTGCGCTGCCCCATTCGCAACCAAATATTTAAAACTTACAGCCCATGATCATTCAGCTATTAACCGGCGACTAACAATTTGTAACTATTAACTTATTCTAATGAGAATTGAGACGCCTGGCTGTTTTCATTTCTGCCGGTTATTTGCGCTAACGCTTTTTCCCTCTTCACTTTGCGGTCATCCCAAACTCGTCCATTCGCCCTGCCGTGTCTCCTCGCATGCCTTTCCCCCTGCTGCCCTCGTCCTGCCTGTGCCGCCGCCGCTCCCTGGTCTGGCGCCGTTTGTTTTCTAGCGTGAAACACTGGAAACTGGGAACGGGAAACTGATTCTTATGATTCGTGCCGAAGAGATAATTCGCCGCAAGCGGGATGGCGGCACGTTGAGCGAGGCGGAAATCGCCGGACTCGTCGCCGGCTACACCGCCGGCGAGATTCCCGACTACCAGCTTTCCGCCTGGCTGATGGCGGTCTATTTCCGCGGCCTGGATGGCGTAGAAACGCGGGCGCTGACGCGCGCCATGCTGCATTCCGGCCGGGTGCTCGCCCTGCCGCCGGGCGCGCCCGTGGCCGACAAGCACTCCACCGGTGGGGTGGGCGATAAGACCAGCCTGATCATCGCTCCGCTGGCCGCCTGCTGCGGCATTCGGGTGCCGATGATTTCCGGACGCGGGCTGGGACACACCGGCGGCACGCTCGACAAGCTGGAAAGCATTCCCGGCTTCCGCACGCGCCTCTCGCTGGGCGAGTTCGAAGCGGTGCTGGAGCGGCTGGGCTGCGCCATGATCGGCCAGACCGAAGAAATCGCGCCCGCCGACCGCAAGCTCTACGCCTTGCGCGACGTCACCGCGACGGTGGAAAGCCTGCCGCTCATCACCGCCTCGATTTTGAGCAAGAAGCTGGCCGAGGGGCTGGACGCGCTGCTGCTCGACGTCAAGTTCGGCGACGGCGCCTTCATGCAAGCCTATGACGACGCCCGCGCGCTCGCGCTTTCCATGCTCGGCATCGCTCGCGAGATGGGCGTGCGCGCCGAGGCGCTGCTGACCGATATGGAGCAGCCGCTGGGCGAGATGGTGGGCAACGCCCTGGAAGTGGAAGAATGCCTGGCGATCATGCGCGGCGACGCGCTGACCGAGGCGCAAAGCGCCCTGCGCGAGCTGGCGCTGGAGCTGACCGCGCGCATGGTCGCCTTGGCGCGCCAAGCCGGCGGCGGGCCCGCCGCCGCCGCTCTCGAGCCGGCCCGCGCCGAATGCCAGCGCCATCTCGCCGCCGGCGCCGCCATGGAACGCTTTCAGGCCATGGCCGAGGCCCAGGGCGCCGAACCGGGCTGCCTGGAATCGCCCGCGCGGCTGCCGCGGGCGCGGCACGAATCCTTGCTGGCCGCGCCCCGGGCCGGCTATGTGCGCGCCGCGCGGGCGCGCGCGCTGGGCACGGCGGCGATGTTGCTGGGCGCCGGTCGGCGCCAGCTCAGCGACGCCATTGACCCCGCCGCCGGGCTGCGCCTCCAGGCCCGGCTCGGCGACTGGGTCGAGGCCGGCGCGCCGCTCTGCACCTTCTATTACAATCTGCCCGAGCGGCTGGATGCGGCGCGCGCGCTGGCCCTCTCCGCCTTCGAACTGGGCGGCTCGCCGCCGGAGGCGCGGCGCTTGGTGCGCGAAGTTTTGGGCTCTTAGCTTTGTTGTTAGCTGCGGTTTTAAATTGCATTTCAGCCCTAAACTCGCCCGCGACTTGACGCGGCGGGGGTAATGCTTTAAAACTTGACGCTTATTGCCATGTCCACGCCCACGCTTTCCACCCCGCCCGCCGACACCACGCGCAACGCCAACCGCTGGGGGTGGATGATTGCCGGCGGCCTGTTGCTGCTCTGTCTTGCCTATGCGCTGATCGCCCCGGGCCACCGCTTCGGTGCGGTCATGAGCGTAGCCGGATTGGCGGTCATGCTGGGTTTCGCCGTGCTGCTCTCCAACCATAAACGGCAGATTCAGGGCCGCATCGTCGCCTGGGGGCTGGGGCTGCAACTGCTGTTTGCCACGCTGGTGCTGCGCGTCAGTTGGACGGCGGAGGCGTTTGCCTGGCTCGCCCGCCAGATTGAGACGCTGCTGAATTATTCCTTCGCCGGCTCGCAGTTTGTCTTTGGCGCGCTGGGCGCGAGCAACACCCAGGGGCTGGCGCTGCTGGGCGCCCAGGGGCCGGTGCAGTTGGGCGTGGTCTTCGCCTTCCAGGTGCTGCCCACCATCATCTTCATCGCCGCGCTCATGGCCATCCTGTATTACATCGGCCTGATGCCGCTGATCGTGCGCGCCTTCGCCCGCTTCATGACCTGGATCATGGGCGCCAGCGGGGCGGAGTCGCTCAATGTCGCCGCCAGCATCTTCATGGGCCAGACCGAAGCGCCGCTGACCATCCGCCCTTACCTCGATCAGCTCACCGAGTCGGAGCTGTTTACGGTCATGACCAGCGGCATGGCGCACGTCTCCGGCTCGATCATGGCCGCCTATGTCCTGATCGGCCATGTCCAGATCAAGCACCTGCTGACCGCGGTCATTATGACCGCGCCGGCTACCATTATGCTGGCCAAGATCATCCGCCCGGAAATCGGACAGCCGGCCACCGCCGGCAACATTAACCTGCCCATCGAGAATCCCGACGTCAACGTGATCGACGCCGCCTCGCGCGGCGCCGGCGAGGGCCTGCACCTGGCCTTGAACGTGGGCGCGATGCTGATCGCTTTCATCGCCCTGATCGCGCTCGCCGACGGGCTGCTGGCCCATTTTCATACCAGCCTGGAAAATCTGCTGGGCTACGGCTTCTCGCCCATCGCCTTCCTGCTGGGCGTGCCCTGGAAAGATGCGCATACGGTGGGCAGCCTGCTGGGCATGCGTATGGTGGTCAACGAGTTTGTCGCCTACGCCAAGCTGGGAACCTTGCGGGCGGCCATCTCCCATCGCGCCTTCGTGATCACCACCTTCGCGCTCTGCGGCTTCGCCAACTTCTCCTCGATCGGCATCCAGATCGGCGGCATCGGCGCGCTGGCGCCGCGGCGCAAGCACGACCTGGCGCGGCTGGGCTTGCTGGCCATGTTGGCGGGCACCATCGCCAACTTCATGTCCGCCGCGATTGCCGGCCTGTTGTTGCGGTGAGCTTTGCTGCCAGCGGCGCGTTTTTCCCGGGTTGGTTTTTAGAAAGCAAATGCTGGACGACGCGAAAAAATACCAGCGCGAAATCGAGCAGGCGGCCGCCTCGATCCGCGCGCGGCTGGGCCCTCGGCCGGCGCCGCGGTTGGGGCTGGTGTTGGGCTCCGGGCTGGGCGGCTTTGCCCGCGCCCTCGAGGGAGCGCTGCGGCTGCCCTATGACGGGATTCCGCACTTTCCCGTTTCCACCGTGGCTGGCCATGCGGGCGAGCTGGCGCTGGGCGCGCTGAACGGCGTGCCGGTGGCGGCGATGCTGGGGCGAGTGCACCACTATGAGGGCTATGCGCTGGAGCGGGTGGTGTTCCCCGCGCGCGTGCTGGCGCGGCTGGGCATCCATACCCTGCTGCTGACCAATGCCGCCGGCGGCTTGCATCCGGAATGGGGCCGGGGACAGTTGGTGCTGGTGCGCGATCACATTAATCTGATCGGCAATCCGCTGGCGGGGCCCAATCTGGAAGGCTGGGGCGAACGCTTCCCCGATATGACGCAGGCGTACGACCCCGAGCTGCGCCGCCGCGCCCGGCAGGTGGGCGAGCGCTTGGCGATTGCGCTGGAGGAAGGCGTCTATATCGCCGTTTCCGGCCCCAGCTACGAAACCCCGGCGGAAATTCGCGCCTTCCGCCAGCTGGGCGCCGACCTGGTGGGCATGTCCACTGCCCCGGAAGTGGTGGCCGCCCGGCATCTGGGCGTGCGGGTGCTGGCCATATCGGTGGTCACCAACCTGGCGGCGGGCGTGAGCGCAGCGCCGGTTGACCATGCCGAAGTGCTCGAAACCGGGCGTCGAGTTGAAGCGCAACTGGCGCGCCTGCTCACCGCGCTGGCGCCGGAGTTGGCCGCGGCCGCGCCCCGCGTAAACCGGGGTTGAGTAGCCCGCGTTAAGGCAAAGCTATGGCATATCCCGATACCGGTTGGCAAGAGCTGGTGAGCGCGGCGCAATCGGCGCGGTTGCGGGCGCGGGCGGCATTTTCCGGCTTCCAGGTGGGCGCCGCGCTGCTCGATGGCCAGGGCGGAATTCATACCGGCTGCAATATCGAAAACGCCAGCTATGGCCTGACCGTCTGCGCCGAGCGCGTGGCGCTGTGGAAAGCGATCTCGGAAGGCGCGGGCGGCTTTTCCCGGCTGGTGGTTGTGGCCGACGCCGCTACGCTCACCCCTCCCTGCGGCGCCTGCCGCCAATTGATTTGGGAATTTTGCGGCGATATTCCCATCCTGCTCGCCGATCTGAAAGGCCGCTGCGCGCTGGAGCGGAGCGGGCAGTTGCTGCCGCGCGCCTTCGATGCCGGCAGCTTGCGTTGAAAACCGGCCTAACTCTCCACTTAACCAACTCAGTAATGACTTGCAATTCAGTCACTTGCGGACGAGTCCCCATGATTCCTGTTCCGGCGCCGTAGGCTCAGCCGGCAGATATAATCAGATATTCAGATATAAAGCTTTCCCTATAACCCAATTGGCGTAAACTGTTTCTTAAAATTGGGGCCACTTCCATGCCGGCAGCACGGGTTTCTTGGACGGAAGTTGATAAATACGCCGATCGTCCCAACAGCATTTTGGTGATCGAGGATGAGGAATGCCTGGCCAACGGGCTGATGTTCCAACTGCAGCGGCTGGAATACGAAGTGGCGTTGCGCCGCGACGGCCGCAGCGGCCTGGAAGCCGCCCTGGAGCAGGCGCACGACCTGATCGTGCTCGACCTGATCCTGCCGGAGATGGACGGGCTGACGTTGTGCCGCAAGCTGCGCGAAGCCAAAATCACCACGCCGATCATCATCACCTCGGCGCGCGGCTCGGAACTGGACCGCATTGTCGGGCTGGAAATGGGCGCGGACGACTACCTGGGCAAGCCCTTCGATCTGGCCGAGTTGGAAGCGCGCATCCGGGCGGTGTGGCGGCGCTCGCAGTCCATGAGCCGCCAGATTCTGATTTACGGCCCGCTGCACCTGGATTGCGAGGCGCACGAGCTGATCCTGAATCGCAACCGGGCGCGGCTGACCACGCGCGAGTATGAGCTGATGTCGCTGTTCATGCGGCATCCCGGCCGGGTCTTTAGCCGCGAGGGTCTGCTGGAGCGGATCTGGGGCAGTAGCAACCAGAATTACCTGCGCAATGTCGATGCCCTCATCGGCCGGCTGCGCCGCAAGCTGAAGCAAATCGGCGGGGACGGCGAATGGCTGGAATCCATGTACGCGATCGGCTTCCGCCTGCGGCGATTATAAAAAGCGATTGGCGCGTCCCTGGTTGTAGGCGGGCAGCCGGAATTGTCTGAACCCATGCGGCTAATGGGCGCAATTCGGCAATGGAACGGCTGGCGGCTCACGGCGCTCCGGCGGCGCTATGCGGCGCTCGCCGCCCCGGCGCCGACGGCGCTGGAAGCGCTGCGCCAGCAATATTTATATGCCAACCAGCATCGCCGGCTGATCCTGACCCTGCTCTGTGGCGGCTCGGCCATCTATTTCTCGCTCACCGCCAACCCGGCGAGGTTTGCGGCGCTGGAAGTGCTGGCGGGCTGGACGCTGACTGCAACTTTGTTGCCGGCGGTCAGCTCCCGGCTGCGCAATGAGCACCAACTCCTGGCGCTCATCTGGGCGCAATTGTTTTTCGAACTCGGGTTCATTACCCGCCTGCTGCGCGTCGCCGGCGGGCCGCATCCGCCGGTCGCGCTCTATTTTTTCACGCTCTTCTTCGCGTTTCTGGTGCTGCCGCCGCGGCGGGCGGGCTGGCTGTCCGCTTGCGCCCTGGCTGAATATCTCGGCCTGGTCTGGCTGAATAGCCGGCTGCGGCCGCCGGCGCCGGCTTATCCCCATCTGATTTTCGAAATCGGCATATTGCTGCTGTTGGCTTACAGTTTCAGCCGGATGGCGAAGCTGCTGCGGCTGCGGGCGCGCGCGCTTACCGCCAGCCATCGCGCGCTGGAGCGGGTGCGGCGGGATCTGGTGCGCCACCAGCACCAGCTGGAAGAGCTGGTGCGCGAGCGCACCCGGGAACTGGGCGCGGCCCATGCCGAGCTGCGCCGCCAGCATCGGGAATTATTGCGGCTGCATCGGCTTCAAGGCGACTTCGTGGCCAATATCTCGCACGATATGTGCACGCCGCTAACCTCGATCCGTTCCTATACCGATCTGCTGCGCTCCGATCCGGCCGAGCCGCCGGACACGCAGCGAGAATTCCTCGGCATCATTCACGACGAAAGCCTGCGGCTGGAACAATTGATCCTGGACCTGCTGGAATTGGCCCATATCCAGGCAGGGCGGAGCATGCTGCGGCTGCAACCGCTGCGGCTGGACGAGCTGGCGTTGTCGGCAGCGGCGGAGATGCGGGAAGCCGCTAAACGGGAAGGCGTGGAGTTGCGCCTGGAGCTTTCCGATCACTTTCTTCCCCGCCTGCTCGGCGACGAGCGCCGGCTGCTGCAGGTGCTGATCCGGCTGCTGCAAAACGCGCTCAAGTTCGCCCGCCGGGGCACTACGGTGCGGCTGGGCGCCGGCCGCGCCGATAATGAATTGCGGCTGTGGGTGTGCGATGCCGGGCCGGGCATTCCGCCGGAGGAAAGAGAAAAAATCTTCGAACGCTTCTACCAGGTGGCCGACCCGCGCCATCCTAAACCACGCGGCGCCGGCCTGGGCCTGGCGCTTTGCCATGAAATCGTGACGCGGCACGGCGGCCGCATCTGGGTGGAGTGTCCCGCCGAAGGCGGCAGCCGTTTTGTGTGCGGCTTTCCGATGGAACAACCCTCGCCCGCCGCTTTCGCCCATCGCCGTTAGTCGCCGTCGTTCATCCCTTCAAATGCGCAAACTTCAATTGGCAATTGTTGCCGAAGGTGAAGGAATTGACGGTCAGCCCGGCGGCGGTGGGCCGCAGTTCGAGCCGGTGTTCGCCGATGGCGGGATTGGTGACCAGATAATAGAGGCGCGCGCTGCGTACCGGGATATACGAGCGGCCGCGGCCATCGAAGCGCACGTCCACGCCGGCCTGGCTTTTGGGTAGCGGCCGGCCATCCTGCAGCAGATAAACGCGCTCGGGGTGTCCGTGCGCGACATTGAGCACGGCGTAGAGCTCGCGCGCGTGATAGCGCATGGCCAACTCGGCCGGATGCGGCCCCGGCTTGGCCGTGCCGCGATAAATCATGCCGCTGCTATCGGTTTCCCAGCGCCCCTGTACGCCCGCCCGGCCATCCGGAATCGAGCGCGGCAGGCGGTAATGGAAGGTGTCCCGATCTCCGTACCGGTTGAGCAGCACGCCCCGGCCGTGCCAGTCGCCAATGTACATTTCCGGGGTAGTGCTGCCGCAGCCCGGACCGTAGCCGCCGGCTTCGGCGCGCGCTACGGCGCGGGCGGGCAAACGCAATCCGGGATGGGCCTCGCGCAACAGCGTTCGAATCGCCGTCTCCATTTGCGCATCCTGGCCCTCGCCCACTACGTTGAGGCGAATATAACCGCGGGCATCGATTAAAAAGCGGTTGGGCCAATAGGCATTGTGGTAGGCGCGCCAGATCTGGAAAAAGTCGTCCACGACCACCGGGTACGGCAAGCCGAAGCGGCGCACCGCCTGGCGGACGTTATTCACCTTCGAAGTGCCCTGCGTGGCGGCCACCGCGGCGAGGGGGTCATGCAGCATGCGTTGCGCGTCTTTGCCCTCATAGGCGATATCGAACTCGGGGTCGTGTATGCCCAGAATGGTGAAGCCGTAGCGGTGATAGAGCCGGTACCAGCGCTTATTGGTAGCGAGCGTGCGAATGCAGTTGATGCAGGTGTATTCCCAGAAATCCACCAGCACCACCTGGCCGCGTAATTGCTTCATGGTCAACGGCTTGGAGTTGATCCAGGTGATGCCGTGGTTCCGGCCGGGGCGAGGCAGGGAGGGAGCGCGCTGGGCGCCGGGTGGAAATACGGTCAAATCCTGGGCGGCGCAGGCGCAGGCCAGCAGCAGCAGCGCCAGGCTGAGCCGGAACAAACGTTGAAGGCAGACAGTCGGCCGCGGGTACATAACTTTATCTTCCTCCTATCCGAAGCTGCAAGCCAACTGGTCCGGCGCGTTCTCCGGAATGAGCCCCGGCTATGTCGGCCATGGATGCCTGCGCCAGGAGCGCCCGGATGTGCTGGTGGTCACAGGCGCCGGCGCTATAATGAAAGAACTAGCCTCGGAGGCCCTATGCAGCGTCTCGCCAGTTGGGCGATTGCCGGCCTGATCGCAGCGGCGCTTATCTTGCCCGCGCCTGCGCAAAGTAAAAAGAAATTAGACGATTTAGCCGATATCGGACATCGCGGCGTCGGCAGCGGCCTGAATTTCTATTCCATGGAAAAAGAGATCGCCCTGGGCAAGATGCTGGCGCAGCAGGTGGAAAGCACCGAGCGCATCATGCACGATCCGGTGCTGAACGAATATGTCAACCGGGTAGCGCAAAATCTGGTGCGGCATTCCGACGCGCATTTTCCCCTGACCGTGAAAATCGTCGATTCCAAGGTGATCAACGCCGAAGCGCTTCCCGGCGGCTATTTTTTCGTCAACAGCGGCTTGATTCTCGCCGCCAACAACGAATCGGAGATGGCCGGCCCGATGGCGCACGAGATCGCGCATATTGCCGACCGCGACGGCACCCGGCAGATGACCAAGGCGGAACTGGTCAACTATGCCACCCTGCCGCTCTGGTTTGTGGGCGGCATCGGCGGCTTTGTCGGCCGCACCGTGGCGGGCCTGGCGATCCCGATGACCTTTCTCAAGTTCGACCGCTCGATCGAGGCGAAGGCGGATTTCCTCGGGCTGGAATACATGTACGAAGCCGGCTACGATCCGCAGTCTTTCGTGCGCTTCTTCCAGCAGATTGAGGCGGAAAACAAGCGGCATCCCGGTTTTATTGCGCGCAGCTTCGAAACCCACCCGCCCACCGCCAACCGCATCAAGGCGGCGGAAAACGAAATTGATACAGTGCTGCCTGCGAAAAAGCAATACGTGCTCGATACCTCCGAATTCGAGCGGATGAAAGCCCGGCTGGCGCGGTTGGAGCAGGCCTACAGCATGACCAATCCGCACGGGCCCAATCGTCCCAGCCTACGGCATCCGGAGCGGAACGGCCAAGCGCCGAAGCGGCCCACGCTCAAGCGCCGCCCGCATTAAACGCGGCTGCTTTTAATTCACTCCCGACGACGACGACGCAGATGTCCGCCCGCAGCGGTCAGGAACGTGCCTGAGACATCGGCTATTGTCAAGGGCTTGCCGCTTATTCAATTTCCAGGAGCACCCGTTTTTTACCGGCCAGCGCCGCCGCCGGCAGGGTCACCTGCTGTCCCGCCACGGCGCCCAAACTGGCTTGCCGCAGCGCCTGAGCTTGGGGAGGGTGAATATGCACCGCCAGGCTCGCCTTCCAGCCGGCGGGCAACTCCAGTTCGACCTGCCATTGGGGTCCGGCCAGGGCGCGGGTCGTCCAGGCCAGTTGTCCGAAGCGGGTAGGACACTGGCGCACGGCAATGATTTGGCCCGGGGCAAACCAATGCTTGGGCGCGGCCTTTTGCAGGTGCACCAGGTCGCGGTCGTGTTCCTCGTAGCAGAGCAGCCAGCGCAAACCGAGCGCCGGTTGCAGCGTGCTGTTGATCACCGCCGACCAGGCATAAGGACTGCCCTCGCCGGGGTAGTTGCCGGGCAGCAGCGCATCTTCCGGGGCATAGCGATTGCCGCTGTCCATGGCGTAACAAAGGTTGCCGTACAGCGCCAGCAGGAAAGGGCGATAGTCGGCCTGGCGGATGCGGCCGGCCAGGGTGCCGTGTTCCATGAAATTCGAGGTGCGGGGATAATGCCCGTCGGTGTTCATGCCCAGCAACTGTTCGCCCGCCAACTGGCGATGGCGGAAATGGCCTTCATCGAGCCGCGGGTCGCCCCAGTCGCTGGTCCACCAATCCATCATGAAGCGATGATTTTCATAACTGGAAAGCTGGCGCGGCGAGCGTTGAATATCGCCGGCGAAAAAGGGCGTGATGCCGGCGCGGCGCAGCGCCGGCGCCTGCGCCGCCAGCGTGCGGTGCAAAGAGCGCTCGATATCCCCGCGTAGCTCGTGCGCCAGGCTGGCGGCGGCGCGGGCTTCGGCGTCGAGTCCGGCGGAACGTTCCGCCTCGGCGGCGCGCCGCAGCGCGCGCGCGTGCTCGGCCAGGCCGCGCCAGATCCAGCTGGCGTTCTGGTAGTAATAGGGATGCGATTGGGGATAGTCGTCATTCGGGTCGCCCAGGTCGGCCTCGGGCGATCCCCAGATCAGCCCATGCCGGGCATCGGCCGCGGGAAAGGCGCGCTGGCTATAGCGATAACGCGCTTCGACATAGGCCATCATGCGGCGCAGCGCGGGCAGCCGCCGCCGCAGCGCCGCCGCATCGCCGGTGTAGTCATAGGCGCGGGCGGAGTTTTCGAGAAATACGCCGGCATTGAGCGGCGCCTCGACCTGATCCTGGGTGTTATAGACAAAGTTGCCGTCGGGCAGGATATAGCGCTCGAGATAATGCTCGAAGTAGGCGTCGACTTGCCCGGTCAGATTCCAGAGCTGGTGCGCCCAGACGAATTCATAGTGCGCCACCGGAAACAGGGCGTGGCTGCGTTCGGGAATTTTCGTATAGGCGCCCTCCCCGATCTGGTAAGTGGGTTCGAGGCCGCGATAGCTGCAGCGGCTGAGGGTGATGCCGGCGCGGGCGGCATCCACCAGCCAAGGGTCGGGCAGGTCGGCTTGCATGCCGGCCGAAAAAAAATTCCGCCAATGATTCCAGACACCGGCCAAAGCGCTAAAGAAATCATTGGCGTCGCCCTGCCAGAAGCGCTCGACCCAGCGCTCGGCTTGGGCGGCGGCCGGGGCGCCGGTGCTGTCGCCGGCCGGAACCACCGGATGCCGGCCCGGCGGCAGCAGCGCGCGCACGCGGGCAATGGGCTTCGCCTGGGCGCCCGGCGGCAGCACCATCATCACCTCATAGCCAGTCCGATACTGCGGATTCCAAACGCCGATATCGGCGGCGGGCAAAAAGCCCCCCAACAGAGTGCGTTTGCTGTAGCCGGGAACGAAATCATAGAGATATTCGGAGGGCAGCAGCCAATGCGGATCGAAGACCGGTCCGGCCATATCGGGGGCGAGCCGGGCAGCGATGGTTTGACCGGCGGGCGAGGCCTGGAGCTGGCGCGAGCGGCCATCGGCTTCCAGATAGAGCGAGCCCAGCGGGCCGGCTTCTTCATTGGCAACCAGCGTCCAGCCGATCAATTCCGGTCCGAGCGCGGCCACGTTCTCGTAACAGGGATCTTCGGTGGAATTGAGGATGTAATAGCCGGGCCGGTCGGGCTGCGCGGGAAAAGCCGCCGGCCGGGTGAAGCGCACGCCATGCGGATCGTTCACCGGGCGCGGACGAATATTGGAGAGTTGGCCGATGGCCTTGGGAATGCGGGCGATCTCCCCCTGCTCGGTGAGATAAACGATCGCGCCCTGGTGGGATACGTGTTTTTCAAACACCGCCGTCGGCGTGCCATTGAGCCAGGGCAGCAGCGCGACCAATTGCCAGCCGTCGCTGAACTCGCCCGGAGCCAGCCGCCGTCCTCCGGCCAGCAGCACGCTGTCGCCCGCAATGCCGGCGGCGCGCGGCGGGTTTGCCAGCGCTTCGCGCTCGCCCGCAAGCCAGGCGCAGTAGTCGTTGACAATCCGCCCGGGACGATAACCGCCGCGCGGCAGGCGGCCAGCGGGGCTGCCCGCCAAGCGCCAGGATTTCAGCTTGCCCAGCGCCGGCAAGAGCGCGGCGCCGCGCAGGAAGGAGCGGCGAAAGAGCATGGTACAAATTAACAGCTATTGGCGAGAATTCGTCAATCCATATTGCCAGTGCGGCTCGGCCGTTAACGCTTATCGAGCTGTTTTGGCTTGCAATTTGCACGCGTGCATCGAATGCAGCCTGTGGCCAAATCCCCCATCGCCTCGTCCGGCGATTTCCGTTATGCTGAAGCATCATGTCCGATCCTGTCGTCAGCTCGCGCCTGCTGGCCGCGGAAATGGCCGAAGACGACCGCGGCGAGGAGGTGCGGCTACGGCCGCAGCGCCTGCCGGAATTCGTCGGCCAGGAGAAAGTCAAGGAACAGCTGGAACTGGCGATTGCCGCCGCGCGCGGGCGCGGCGAGGCGCTCGATCATGTGCTGCTCTATGGCCCGCCCGGGCTGGGCAAGACCACGCTGGCCGCCATCATCGCCGCCGAGCTGGGAGTGGCGTTTACGCCTACCGCGGGGCCGGTGCTGCAGATCAAGGGCGACCTGACCGCGGTCTTGACCAATCTGCAAGCCCGCCAGGTGCTGTTTTTCGACGAGGTGCACCGGCTGCAGCCGGAGCTGGAAGAAATTCTCTATTCCGCGCTGGAAGACTACCGCCTGGATATCCTGATCGGCCAGGGGCCGGCGGCGCGCACGCATACGCTCGAGCTGAAGCCGTTTACTTTCGTGGCCGCCACCACGCGCGCCGGATTGCTTTCGGCGCCGCTGCGCTCGCGTTTTGGCCTGATCTTGCGGCTGGAATTTTACCAGCCGCGCCATCTTTGCCAGATCCTGCGCCGCTCGGCCAAAATTCTCGATGTCGAGCTGGCCGAAGCGGCGGCCGAAGAACTGGCGCGGCGCAGCCGCGGCACGCCGCGGATCGCCAACCGCCTGTTGCGCCGGCTGCGGGATTACGCGCAGGTGCGCGGCGACGGCCGCATCGGCATGGAGATTGCCCGCCAGGCGCTGGCGATGCTGGAAATCGACGAATACGGCCTGGACGAAGCCGACCGCCGGTTGCTGCTGACGGTGCTGGAAAAATACCGCGGCGGCCCGGTCGGCCTGGAAACCCTGGCCGCCTCGATTGCCGAGGACGCGGGCGCGATTGAAGAAATTTACGAGCCATTCCTGATCCAGCAGGGATTTCTGCACCGCACCCCGCGCGGCCGGGTGGCCACCCCGCTGGCCTGGCAGCACTTCCGCCTGACCCCGCCCAATGGCGCTTTGGCGCCCACGCTGCAGCCGCCGCTGTTTTCTTCCGGCGAAGGCCAATAGCCATGCTGGCCTACTTGCTGCTGGGCTCCAACCTGGGGCCGCGGAGGCGCCATCTGGCCTGGGCGCGGCGAGCGCTGCGCGCGGAAGGCCTGCGCCTGCGGCGCCTCTCTTCCCTCTACGCGACCCGCGCCCTGCCGGAAGCCGGCGCCGCAGCGCAACCCTGGTATTTGAACCAGGTGGTGGAAGCCGAGACCGCGCTCGATCCCGTACGCCTGTTGCGCCGGTTGCAACATCTCGAACGCCAAGCCGGCCGCCCGGTGCCGCCGCGGCGCGGAGCGCAAGCGCGCACGCTCGATCTCGATCTGATCGCCTATGGACGCCTGCACTGGAATTCGCCGGTGCTGGCACTGCCGCATCCACGCTGGCGCGAGCGCCCTTTCCTGCTGGCCTTAATGTCGGAATTATTTCCACGCGGCCGGGCCGCTGCCGCCGGTCTGGCCTGGACTCCGCCGCTTCCCGATGCCTCGGCCTGGCGGCGGCTGAAGTAATCCGCTCCATCCCGCTTCAGGGCAGAGTAGAATTGTCAGCGCATGGCCGATTTTTTTCAGCCGCCTCGCTATATCGCCGTTGAAGGCCCGATTCGCGTGGGCAAAAGCACGCTGGCCCGCATCCTGGCGGAAAAAATGCATGCCCGCCTGCTGCTGGAGCCGGAAGCCAATCCTCATCTCGAGGCCTTTTACGCCGGCCAGCCCGGGGCGGCTTTCCGCGTCCAGATGTACTTTCTGTACCAGCGCTATCAACAATTGGCGCCGCTGGGACCGCGGCCGCACGATCCGGTGGTGGCCGATTACCTGTTCGAGAAAGATAAGCTGTTTGCCTGCATCAACCTGAACGACAGCGAGTTGGGGGTCTATAACACCTATTACAACCTTCTCCAGCCGAACATCGGCACGCCCGATCTGGTGATTTATCTGCAGGCCAGCATGGACGTGCTCCGCAAGCGGCTGGGCAGACGCAATCTGACCAGCGAACGCAATCTTTCGGCGGCATATCTGGAAGAAGTGATCGCCGCCTATAAGCACTTTTTCTTTCACTACAGCCAAAGCGACCTGCTGGTAGTGGATACATCCGAGATTGACTTCGTCGCCCGCAATGAAGATTTACAGGAACTGCTGCGCCGGCTTTCCGAGCCGATCCAGGGCACGCAGTATTTCCTGCCACTGGGCGGATGAAGAGAAATCCGCCGTTTATCTAGCCCTTTACCCGATTCGATTATGGTTGCTGTTGCAATAGTTTGCGCCAATTGCGGCGCGGCTTACGCAGCGGCCCGGCATCGGGCCTATAATCAAATCGTGACCGGATCCCGCCTGGCGGGACCAGTACACCGGAGCCGTAAATTCCACTCGCCGCGTTTGGCCTTCTACCGGATTACGCGGCAACCATGGAGGGCTCGATCCCGGCCAGCCGGGGCGGGCACCCACGATGACCTCTGATAACCGCTTGCCGTCTTCCTCGACCGCGTCAATCACCGTCCCCGAGTGCCTGGAAAAGAAGCAGCGCGGCGAAAAGCTGGTCTGTCTGACCGCCTATGATTACGCCTTTGCCCGCCTGGCCGATGACAGCGGCGTGGATCTGTTGCTGGTGGGCGATTCGCTGGGCATGGTGATGGGCGGGCGCGAGAATACGCTGACGGTTACGATGCGCGAGATGGTGACCGCGCTGCGCTGGGTGCGACGCGGCGTCCACCGCGCGTTGCTGGTTGCCGACATGCCTTATGGCTCCTACCACCTCGGCCGCCGCCAGACGGTCGCCAACGCGCTGCGGCTGATACGCGCCGGCGCCGCGGCGGTCAAACTGGAAGGCGGCGCCCGCCGCGCGCCGTTGCTGCGGGCGCTGGTCGAGGCGGAAATTCCCGTCGTCGGCCATATCGGGCTCACGCCGCAATCGCTGCTGCCTCAGGGCGGCTATCACGTGCAGGGCCGCGAGCATGCGGCCGCGCTGCAACTGCAGGCGGATGCCCGCGCCCTGGCCGGGGCGGGCGCGTTCGCGCTGGTGCTGGAAGGCATGCCGCGCGAGCTGGCCGGCCGCATTACCCGCCAGCTTGCCATACCCACCATCGGCATCGGCGCCGGCCCGGAGTGCGATGGGCAAATTCTGGTATTGCACGATCTGTTGAACCTCAGCTTCGCGCCCCAGCCGAAATTCGTGCGCCGCTTCGCCGACGCCGCCGCGCTGGTCCGCGGCGCCATGGAAAATTATGCCGCAGAGGTGCGCCGCGGCGGCTTCCCCAGCGATGCAGAAAGTTATCATGCCCCGGTGCCGGCCCGGGCGGCGAACAGTTGAGCGCCGGCTTAAGGCGATTCCCAAGCTATTGCGCCAGTCAAGCCGGCGAGTATTGATGAAAACCCTGCGCGATCCCATGGAATTCCGCGCCTGGCGCCGTCAATGGCGGCCGGCGGAGCAGCCCGGCGAGAAGAAAAGAGAAGCCAAATTCAGCCTGGGCTTCATTCCCACCATGGGCGCGCTGCATGCCGGACATATGGCGCTGGTGGCGGCCAGCCGCGCGCGCGACGCCGCCACCGTGGCCAGCCTCTTCGTCAACCCGCTGCAATTCGGCCAGCAAGAAGACCTCGCACGCTACCCTCGCAGGCTGGAAGCCGATCAAGCCATGCTGGCCGAAGCGGGCGTGGCCGCGCTGTTCGCGCCCGAGCCCGCAGGCATGTATCCCGCCGGCTTCGCCACCCGGGTCGAAGTCGAAGGCTTGAGCGAGCGTTTATGCGGCGCCAGCCGCCCGGGCCACTTTCGCGGCGTGACCACGGTGGTATTGAAACTTTTACTGCTCTGCCAGCCCGACGCCCTCTACCTCGGCCGCAAAGACGCGGCGCAGGTGGCCATTTTGCGCCGCATGGTCGAAGATCTGGGCCTGGAAGTCGAAATTCAGACGGTCCCGACCGTGCGCGACGCCGACGGTCTGGCGCTCAGCTCCCGGAACGCCTATCTGTCGCCCGCCGAGCGGCAAAACGCGCTGGCCTTGTCGCGAGCCTTGCGGCGCATCGCCGAGGCATATGAACGCGGCGAACGGGAAGGCGAGCTGGCGCTGGCCGCCGGGCGCGCCCAACTATCCCGCCCCGGCGTGCAGTTGGAATATCTCTCGGCGGTGGACTTCGCCAGCTTGCTGCCGGTGGCGCAACTCGGCCCCAATACGCTGGTGGCGCTGGCGGCGCGCGTGGGCTCAACCCGGTTGATTGATAATTTTCTGATCTTGCCGGATGGCGCGGTGCAGCTTTAGAAAAAGAAGAGCCATTAACATTTTCGAATAGTTATGTGCTGCTGGATGCTAATCTTGCCAGCCCGGCAAGCGGCAGGCCCACCCAATCCGGACGGTGGCGCAGCTCGTAGCCCAGCTCATAAACGGCCTTTTCCCACTCAAAAGCCTCGAGCGCGGCTTGCGCCAGTTGCGGCGACTCGGGCAGAAGGCGCGCCGGCACTACGGCGAGGGCTTGGCGGTAAGCATTCCAAAACGCCGCGCGCGCGGCCTGGTTCCAGGCGCTCAGCGCCGCCTTGAGTTGCGGTTGAGGCGCCGCGGCTTCCGCGATCAATTGGCGTTCCAGCGTGATGGAGGCGTAGTCGAGCGAGCGCAGCATGCCGGCGGCATCCTTGAGCGCGCAGGCGCGCCAGCGCCGCTCTTCCGGCGGCCGAGCCGGCTCGCCTTCAAAATCAATCACCACAAAATCGCCGGCGGTGCGCAACACCTGTCCGAGGTGATAATCGCCATGGATTCGAATCAACTCGATCGTATGGGCTAGTTCCGCCGGCAGCCTGCGGCCCGGCTCCAGCGCCGGCAAGATGGTTTGCGCCCATTGGCGCGTGGCGGCATCGAGACTCGAGAGGCGCAGCCGCAACTCGGCGGCCACCTCACGGGTAAGCGCGATGAGCTGCCGCTCGAAGCGCGCGGCGTACCCGGCGGAAAAGGGCTGGGGAGCAAAGTCGGGATGGTCGCGGCCGGCGGCGAGCGCGCGGTGCATGGCCGCGGTGATCTCGCCCAGACGGGCGATGTCCGGCAGCGCGGCCAAGGGGAGGGCCTGGGGATTTTTCGCGGCGGCGCCCAGTTGCCCGAGCAGCCAGCTCCAGCCGTCGCCCTGGTTAGGAACGTAATCCTGCGCCATGGCCAGCGAGCGGATGGCTTCCGGCGATGAAGCGGCATCAGGGCGGTATTCCATGCCGCCACGCCAGGCGGCAAGATAGGGAAATTGGCCGCTGGCGGCGAGAAAAGCCGTGGTTTCGTAATCGGGATTGATGCCCGCGCTCAAGCGGCGATAGAGTTTGACAATCAGCCGCGGCGTCTCCTGCGGATCACTATAAATAATCGAAGAGTTGCTCTGCTCGGCGCCGACAAGACGGCTGCATTCACCGCTAATTTTCAATGCGCTGGCGGCATGGTGGGCCTGAAAGACACCCGCTCGGCCCGCCAGTGTGGTTCCCTTCCGCAGCCAGTCCAGCCAAGCCTGGCGGAATGCCGGCAACTGGAGCGCGTCGGCCAGCCGCAGCCGTTCGTCGCCGCGCTCAATGCCGGCCAGGACCGCGGATTCCGGCAGCGCCGCGCGCACGCCGGCCAGCGCCAGCGGCAGGCAATAAACATCTTTCCCGGTGGCCGACTGCGTTTGCACCAGGCAGAAGGCGGCCGCTGGCACAGTCTCAGTCTGTAACCGGAAAGGAGCGGCATCGAGCAGCGTTAATTCGGTGATGGGGCTGCCTTTGGCGCCATACCAGCGTTGCCGCACCAGAAAATCGGGGCCGGCGCGAGCCAGCCATTCCGGCAAGCGCGCCGGCAGGATCTCCGGCCATGGCGCGCCCTCTTCCACGCGAAAAGTGGGCATGACTATATAGGTATCAGTTTTTCGGGACGGAGATGCCGTGTCTCGGGTCTCCACGCCAGTTTTTCTATCTTCCTGCTTCTTTTTTACTTCGGCTTGCTCTCGTCACCCTCTTCAAGCCTGGTTTCGATCTCCTGCGCGATGCGCGCGGCTAGGCGAGGCGACAAATAACTTTCCAGCACATCGCGAAGCAGCGTGTTTTTCGCGGATTTCCCGTCTTCCTGAAGCGGCAAGGCCGAGGGCTCGTCCGTAGCCATGGCCTCGTTCGTGGCGGATACCGCCGCAATCGCGCCCTCGCTGTCGCTAATGGCTGTGGTGGCCGTGGCCGGCGGCAAAAATTCATTGGCATGCGTTTCCGGCAATATATCGGAATTCGACTCGTCCATGATTTCGGGCATGCCGGTCGCCGCTTCAGGAGCGGGAGATGGCTCGGAAATCGTATCCGCGTATGAGCCGGCTGTGCTTGCGGGCGCTTCCTCCCGGTGCATGAGCATGCGGTCAGGGCTTTCAGAAAATGAGATTGCGCCGGAAGAGATGGATTCGGGAGATAGAGAAACCGGCGCGGCGGCAGGAATACCATCCGCAGGCGCTTGACTGCCAGTTGTTTCTTTTTCCCGGCCATCGGCGGCCGGCGGAGGGGCGGATGCCGGCGGAGGGGCGGATAGAAGCTGCCGCGGCAATTTGGAATGTAATAACAATCGCAAGCTCGATGCGATCAGCCGTCTCGCGCTTTTTTCGGGGTTCCCGCTGAAAGCGAATATCTGCCTGTTCCGGTCGGCTACCGCATGCCCGGTCTCGTGCCCCGGTTTTGCAGCGGCAGGGAGGCCGCTGGCCGGCTCCGGCGTGGAAACGGTTCCGGTTTCAGCTATGGTTGCGTTGGGAACTTTCGTCTCATCACAGGCGACTATGGCTTCCGGGTTAACGGCTTCACTCCGGGCACTTTGGGCGACGGCTTCATTCGCGAAGCGCGATACAGCGTTCTTGCCGGATACCGGCACCTCGATGGGCTCAGGCTCAGCCATGAGGGCGGACCCGGTTAAAGCGACCTCGTCTGCATTAGGAGAAATACGATCTTCCACCCGCGGCTGCGCAGTGGCCGCCTCTGGCCCGGCGTCAATGTGAGATTGCGCAATATCCGGAGCAGAAGCTTCGGTTGCGGCTATAGGTTCAACATCGGCCGCCGGGTTCAGCGGCCGCGTTTCAGTATTCATGGCAGCGGTTGAGGTGGCATCCGAAAACTCGCCGGGCGTGCTGGAGTCTGCGCATGCCCCATCCACTGGAGGCGCGGAAGGAGGCTGCATTTCCGCCTCCGCCGCTTCATTCCGTGCCTGTACCAGCAGTTCAGAAACCAGTTTTTCCAGCGAACTGGCCTCAAACGGCTTGCGTAATATGCCCTGGGGATGCGCCTGGCGCTCCGCATCCGGATTGATCGATTCGAATACGCCCAGGGCGAGAATGACCGGGATTCTGCGCCAGAGCGGATGCAGGCTCAATGCGGCGCACAGCTCGTAGCCGTTCAAGCCGGGCATATCGCTATCGGCGATCAGCAGATCGGGCGGAGGCTGCGTTTCAATTTGGCGCAGGGCCGCGTCACCATTGCCGACCGCGATCACGGCGTATCCCAGGTCGGAAAGGATGCGGCTACCCATGCGTTGCGCTTGGGGGCTATCGTCGGCCAATAAAATTCTCGATGGCATGCGTTCTCGTTCCGGCGGGCAGAAGTCCGGCACGAAGTGGTCCTGCTACAATTTAGCCTGAATGGCGCAAATTTCAATACCCGCGCGCATGGGGCGGGCCGCAGGCCGGTTACTGGCGGGAAGGAACCCGCAAGCCCGCCGCCTGGGACGATGGGGGAAGGCCAGCGGCACGCTGGCGCGCCAGGTGTTCGAGCATGTTACCGCCGCCCTGCGCCAAATCGGGTTGCGCATCATGGGCGTGTTGTTTTTTACATTTGCGATGGTTTTTGGTTATCACGGTTTCGCCGCCTGGCGTCATCTGCCGCCGCAATCCGGCGCAACCATGCCCTGGGTCGAGATGGGCCTCGGATTGGTCTTCGCCTATTTCGGCCTGAGTTCTTTTTTCCGCGCGCTTCAGGGAAAAGCTGAGCGCCATTGAGTATGGCCCGCCCGCAAAAGCCTGCTTCCGCAAACAAGCCCGCTGCCTCAGCGCCCGCCGCACCTCCCGCGGCGTACAGTTCCGGCGAGCTGATCCAACCGGTTTACCGGCCGGGCGATATCGAGGACATGGACTACGCCCGCGATCTGGGGGATCCGGGCAATTTTCCCTACTGCCGGGGAGTGCAGCCGGATATGTATCGCGGCCGGCTGTGGACCATGCGGCAATATGCCGGCTATGCCAACGCCGAGGAATCGAACCGGCGTTACCGCTTCCTGCTGGAACAGGGAACCACGGGGCTCTCGATCGCCTTCGATTTACCGACACAATTGGGGCTGGATAGCGACGATCCGCAGGCAGCCGGCGAGGTGGGACGGGTGGGAGTGGCGATTGACACGCTCGATGACATGCGGCAATTGCTCGCTGGCTTGCCGCTCGAGCGGATGACCTGTTCGATGACCATCAACGCCACCGCGCCCATCCTGTTGGCGCTTTACCTGGCGGTGGCGCGCGAACGCGGCATTGACTGGAAACAGCTCGGCGGCACGGTGCAAAACGACATCCTGAAAGAATACCTTGCCCGCGGCGCCTACATTTATCCCATCGCTCCGGCCATGCGGCTGGCCACCGACATCATTGAATTCGGCGCGGGACAATTGCCGCAATGGAACACGATATCGATTTCCGGCTATCACATCCGCGAGGCCGGCTGCACCGCATCCCAGGAAATCGCCTTTACCCTGGCCAATGGTTGCGCCTATGTGGAAGCCGCGCTGGCGCGCGGCCTGCCCGTAGATACGTTTGCGCCGCGGCTATCGTTCTTCTTCAACTCACATAACCTGTTATTCGAGGAAGCGGCCAAATTCCGGGCGGCGCGGCGGCTGTGGGCGCGGCTGATGCGCGAGCGTTATGGCGCGCGCGATCCTCGCTCCGAACGCTTGCGCTTTCATGCTCAGACCGCCGGATCCACGCTGACCGCACAACAACCCTTCAACAATCTCACCCGCACAGCCTATCAGGCCTTGGCCGCGGTGCTGGGCGGCGCGCAATCGCTGCACACCAACGCCTATGACGAGGCGCTGGGCTTGCCCACGGAAGAGGCGGCGCAGTTGGCTTTGCGCACCCAGCAGATTCTGGCCTTCGAGACCGGCGCCGCCTCAACCGCCGACCCGTTGGCCGGCTCGTATTTCGTGGAATCGCTCACGGACGCGCTCGAAGCCGCGGCGCGCGACTATTTGGAGCGGATTGCCGCGCTGGGCGGCATGCTGCGGGCGATTGAAACCGGTTGGGTGCAGCGCGAGATCCAGCAGGCCGCGTATCAGGCGCAGCAGGCGCAGGAGCAGGGTGAAGCCGTGGTGGTGGGGGTCAATTGTTTTCGCCCGGTCGAGGCAACGCCGATCACGCCGCTGCGGGTGGATCCGGAGCAGGAAGCGGCGCAAATCGAGCGGCTGCGCGCCTGGCGGCGCAGCCGGAATGCGGCCCGCGTGGCGCTGGCGCTGGAGGCTTTAGAGCATGCGGCCCGCGACGGCGGCAATCTGATGCCGGCGATCCTGGAAGCGGTCGAAGCCGGCGGCACGGTGGGCGAAATCGCCACCGCCCTGAGGCGCGAGTTCGGCGAATATCGCGAAACCGTTATCGCCTGAGCACACTCATCCTCAGGCGGGCGGACCGCCAATCGTGACTAATATGGGGACGATCGGCGGCCCGCTCAGGCGAAGCTGCTCACCGCCGCGGCTTCGTTTTCGTAAACCTCGAAAACGGTCAGGAGCTTGGTAATCTGCAGCAGCTCATGAAAGCGCTTGCTGATATTGGCCAGGCGAATCTTGGCGCCTTGGGCATTGGCGGTGCTGTACAGGCCCACCAGCGCGCCCAGCCCGCTACTGTCAATGAAATCCACCTGCCCCAGATTCAGCACAATTTTTTTTGCGCCGCTAGCCAGTACTTGCTTGACCCGCTCGCGTAATTGATTCGTTTCTTCGCCGAGCACGATACGGCCGCTGGCCTCGATAACGGTGACGCCATTCACGTTGCGGCTCGTCAGTTTCAGTGCCATCTTTCCCCCCTCAGGTAATTCCCCTCTTGCGCCGAGGCCCTCGGTGGGCATCCGGGCAGAAAGGAAAGTGTAAAAGAAGCTGTGCCGGGATTCAACCTGAGCTGCCCGAAAAGCTTAAAAAGACCTAATCCTCATGCCAGCGATAGCGGTGCCGGTAAACGTGCCATCTGGCCGCCGTGGCGGCAGGCCGCCCAAGCGGGTGGGCATGCCCACGCCGGCTCGCGCTCGACGCTTCGCCGCTGCCCGCCACTTTCGATTTCAGCGCCGGGGACAAGAAAGGCTGCGAATATCCGTGGAGAGCCGTTTCCAGGACGGGCCGAGCCAGGGCGGCGGCGCTGGTCAGGCAGACGAAATGCCGGCGCTTCATCGCTCACTCCAGGCACGCAGGTTTTTCTGCCGCGAGGCGGCGCGCAGGGCTTGCGCGTGGCGAAATCCGGCTATAGCTCCGCGGGTCACGGTCAAGGCGCGGTAATAGTTGGCAAAGGGGAAGGTTTCCACCCCGCCTCGCCACAGCTGGTAGGCGGAACAGGCATGCACCCAGCGGCGGTAAGTGCGGCTGATATCCATGAAAGTATCCGGCTCGTAATGCAGCGGATCTTCCCAACTGTCGGCATAGTACAGCGCCCGGATCGAATGCGCAGGGCCGGAGTCTCGCCGCATGGCCGGCAAGGCGGCGTAAAAAATGGCGTCATTGACCAGGTAATGGGCATGTTGGTCATCGCGCTCATCGCTGCCGCCCCAATGCGTAATCATCACTTCCGGTTTGACTTCGCGAATGACATCGGCGATGCGCAACGCGGCCTCTTCGGTGTAGGGCAGTTCAGCGTCGGGGTAATCAAAAAAACGCACTGCGGCGCCCAGCCGCCGCGCGGCCTCGATCGCTTCCCGTCGCTTTTGTACGGCATATACGGCGGGAGGCAGCGTCGGCGAGCCTTTTTCCCCCAGGGTCAGGTGCAGCAAGGTGGCATGGCCGCCTTCCTCGACTGCCAGCGCCAGCGCCCCGCCGCATGTGAACTCCATATCCGCAGGGTGCGCGTCCACAGCCAGTATGGATGTCGGCATGTGCGAATTATAGATGAAGTCAGGAGTTGGCGGCGGATTACCGGTTAGCGGCTAGACACGGTGGCCTGACTTAAATGCAATGCAACGGGAATGCCCTGGGCGTTGCGGGCCACCGCATGCGAGAGCGTGATTTGCGCTGATCCCGCGGCCTTGGCGCGCAGCATTACCGTCACCGCCGCGCCATCGCCGCCGAGGCCACCCGAGCCATCGGGACGGCTAAGGCTGACGAACATGCTGCCGAGTCCAGCCGCCGTCTGGTGCGCCAGCGCCACCTGCCGCCCGTCACGGCTGAAGAAATTGCCGTTCTGCACACGCACAACGGAAAACAAGCTCGGATTGTAGTGCAGCTCGAACGACAGCGAAAACAGCGGAGGCGCATGCTGCAGTTCGATTTGCATCGGAAAGGTTTGGCCCGCGGCGGTGGAAATGTATCTCGGCAGAACCGCGAGCGCCGCTTGTCCGGTGTTCTGCGCGGCCGGATTGGCCGGCGAGGCAGCCGGCATCGGTGCTGGCGCCGGCGTGGATGGGCCGGTGGCGGGCATGCGCGGCGCCGATTGAGCTGAAGCCTGTAAATTCGGCTTGGCTGGCGTTGACGGCGGTTGCGCTTCCGCCTGCGGCAGTATCAGATGGGCGGCATTGGATTGAGCCGGCGGCTGTGCGGGGGCGGTGGACGGGGGAGCGTGGGGAACGGCGCCGGACGGCGGCGTGTTTGGCGGCAGCTGGCCGTTCGGCAGCGGCACGGCTACCCGGCTGCCGGGGGTTCCGGGCGGGGTCATGGTCATGCTCGAGGCCGGCAACACGTGCAGGTAAACATTATTTTGCGTGCCGGTGTCGATCACCCGCGCCGCCTGCCTGGAAATTTCCCAGGGACGAATGATATGCGGCGTCATCACAATCAAGATTTCATCGCGCTGATGTTCGATATGCGTGGTCGAAAACAGGTATTTCAATAGCGGAATCTGGCCCAGCCCGGGAATCCCATTCAGGTTTTTAATGTTTTGCGTGGTGAGAATGCCGCTGAGCACGTTGCTCTCGCCGTTTTTCAAGTCAATCGTGCTCTGGTAAATTCTTTGCCCGATGATCGGTTCGGAGATACCGCCGATGTTGGTGTACGAAAGCACCGATGAAATTTCAACGTGGGTCTTCAGCGTAATATCGTTATTCGGATGAATGAACGGCGTCATGCTCATGTTGACGCCCACGCTCTGATAATTGAATTGGGTGTTGACCAGCGGGTTGATGCCCACCCCGCCGATGCCCGGCTGGAAGCTGCCGGTGGCCACTGGAATGCGCTCGCCGATTTTTTCCGACGCCTTCACTCCCTGAATGGCGCGCAACTGCGGCTCTTGCAGCGTATGAGTATGCGAGTCGCTGAGCAGCATGTTGAGCGTGGCCTGGCCAATGCTGATGGAATAATTTCTGCCCGCCAGGTGGCGCAGATCGTTGAAGGTCAGGGGCGCCGAGCTGGATGTGCCGCTGGTGGTGGAAGTGCCTGTAGATGAGGAAGAACTGGTATTCGCGTTCGCGGATTGCAATCCGACGGTGACGCTGGTCGGCGGCTGAATGCCCAGATCGCGAATAAAATCGCGGCTGACTTCCAGCACCCGCACATCCACCAGCACTTCCGGCGGAGGCTGGTCCAGGCTGTCGATGATTTGTTGCGCGACCGCGACCCGGTCGGGCGTGTCGCGCATAACAATCGCCATCTGGCCAGGGATGGCTTGCAGATGCGTGATTCCCAACAGCGACCGCAAGGTTTGCCCCAACATGGTGATGTCGGCGGGAACGGTGAGATTGTGCAGATAGAAAGTCTTGACGACCTGCTGCTGCAACCGCTGGCGATTCGCAACGTTATCGCTGGCGACGTAAATGGTGTTGGGCGTCACCACGGTGTAGAAGCTGTGCGATTCCAAGCCAATGATCCGCAGCGCTTCTAAAAGCGAGACCTGGCGCAGGTTGAGGCTGACCGGCGCCGGCGAGTAATTGCGGTCGAATAGCACATTCAGCGCCGGCTTCGCCAACCGCGCCAACGTTTGATACGCGATGCGCGAGTCGGCATTGAGCCGCAGCGTGATGGGCGAAGCTGAAACCGGGCCCAATTCCTCCGGACCGGCGGCCAGGGCCAGGCGCCGAGCGATGGCATTTTGTTGCTGGGCAGTGACCGGCTGGGCCGCGGCCGGCAGCAACTGCCGGCGTAATTGGCGGTATTCGCGCGCCGCGACGAAGTTGCTGGGATCGATCCTTAACGCCTGGTGATATTGCGCCAGGGCGCGGTTGTAATGATGCGCTTGCCGCAGGGTGTCGCCTTGATGCAGGTGCGCCAAGGCCGCCTCGAATCGGCTGCGCTGAAAGGCGAGAATGTAGCGAATCTTTCGCGGGTGCAGCTCCAGCGCCTGGCGGAAGTAGGCGAAGGCCTGGTCGTACTGCTTGTGCTGCTCCGCTTGCAAGCCTAATTGGTAATCGTGCTGCGCCGGGTCTGCGCTCAAACCCATACTGGCCGCCAGAAGCAGGGCAATAATCTTCCATCCCCGGTTCCGGCGATGATTGGATTGCTGGCAACGAAACTGCAAAATGAATTACCTCTTTGTGTTTTGCGGCGTTGTCTTGCGCCGGGCGTTGGCCAGAAATCCTGCCAATTGGGCGGACGGCCGCGATAGCTATAAGGAATGGGGCCGCAGCCAAACGCTTCGAGCAGTGTATCATGCGGCAACCAGCCCTGTCTGGCTAAAGCCTTGATTCTTAAGGCACCTACATACCTTGACGGAGTAGCTGTCATAGCTCCATTCCCGCCCCTCCGCGGCGCGCAAGGGAAATCTCAAAATCGAGCACTTATAATGGAAGAACGCTGATAGTAAGGATCGCCAGTGGCCGCAACTCTGAAAGACACCCTCAATCTGCCGCGCACGAAGTTTCCGATGCAGGCCAAATTGGCCGAGCTGGAGCCCCGCATGCTGGCCCGCTGGGATGAGCGCCGGCTCTACGCCGAACTGCGCCGCCGCGCCGAAAGCGAGAACCGGCCGGTCTTCGTCCTGCACGACGGTCCGCCCTATGCCAACGGCGCGATCCATTTAGGCACAGCGCTCAACAAGATTCTCAAAGATTTTGTGGTCAAGACCCGCTCCATGTCGGGCTACGATGCGCCCTACGTGCCCGGCTGGGATTGTCATGGCCTGCCGATTGAAATCAAGGTGGACCAGGAATTGGGCGCCAAAAAGGCCGGCATGCCGGCGCCGGCCATTCGCCGCGCCTGCCGTGAATACGCCTCCCGTTTCGTCGACCTGCACCGGAGGGAATTCAAGCGCCTGGGGATTTTTGGACGCTGGGAAGATCCCTACCTGACCATGGCGCCCGGCTTTGAATCCGCAATCGCGGCCCAGATTCTGGCCTTCATCGCCGGCGGACTCGCCTATAAAGGCTTACGCCCGGTATATTGGTGCCTGCAGGATCGCACCGCTTTGGCGGAAGCCGAAGTCGAGTACGAAGAGCATGAAAGCCCCACGGTGTGGGTGAAGTACCCGCATGTGCCCGGCGAGCACTCGCCCACCCGCCTGCCGGAATTGCCCGCCTGGCCGCGGTTGCATGCCTTGATCTGGACCACCACGCCCTGGACCTTGCCCGCCAGTCTGGCCTTGGCGTTTCACCCCGAGCTGACCTATGTGGCCGCCGCCGTCGCCACCGGCGAAACCTACCTTCTGGCCGAGGCGCTGGCCGAGGAGACCGCCCGCCAGTGCAAATTCAAAATCGAAAAAATTCTCGGCCGATTTTCCGGCGCTCAGATCGAAGGCGAGCTCTTTCAACATCCCTGGGCGCTGCAGCCGGCCGGAGCCTCCGGCGCGGCCGCGCCGCGCCGGCCGCGCACCCTTCCCGCCGTGCTGGCCGATTATGTGACGACTGAACAGGGCACCGGCATCGTGCATACCGCCCCCGGGCATGGTCTGGAAGATTTCTACACCGGACAAAAGTATGGCTTGCCGGTGATGTGCCCGGTGGACGATGCCGGCGTCTTTTTCGGCCCCGATTCGGCGCCCTTCGAAGGCTTGCAGGTGTTTGCCGCGAATCCGCGCATTGTCAACCATCTGCGCCAGATAGGCGCTCTCGCCGGCTTTGCCTCCATTTCGCACTCGTACCCGCATTGCTGGCGCTGCCATAACCCGCTGATTTATCGCGCCACCGAGCAGTGGTTCATCGGCATGGACCTCAGTTCCGACCCGGCGGTGCCCACCCTGCGCCAGCGGGCGCTCGAGGCGATTGAACACCAGGTCGAGTGGATTCCCGCCTGGGGCCGCGACCGCATTCGCAATATGGTCGCCAACCGTCCCGATTGGTGCATCTCGCGCCAGCGCGTTTGGGGCGTGCCCATTCCGGTGCTGGCCTGCCGCGCCTGCCGCCGCCTGCTGCGCGATGCGGCGGTGGATGCGCGCATCCTGGCCATCTTCGCCGAGCACGGCTCCGATGCCTGGTTCGAGCGCCCGGCTTCCGATTTCCTGCCCCCGGGCACGAGGTGTCCCGCTTGCGGCGGTGGCGAGTTCGAGCAGGAAAAAAATATCGTGGATGTCTGGTTCGAGTCCGGCTCCAGCCAGGCCGCCGTGCTGGGACGCCAGCCCCGCTTGCCTTGGCCCGCCGACCTCTACCTGGAGGGTGGCGATCAATACCGCGGCTGGTTTCAGTCATCGCTGCTGGTGGCCCTGGGCACGCGGGGCGCGCCCCCCTACCGCGCCGTCCTCTCGCATGGTTGGGTGCTCGACGCCGAAGGCCAGGCAATGTCGAAGTCGCTGGGCAACATCATTGAACCGCAAGCGGTGGTGCATCAATACGGCGCGGAAGTATTGCGGCTCTGGGTGGCCGCCGCCAATGGCCAGGAGGATGTGCGCATTTCCAACGATATGCTTCCCCGCCTCGCCGAAGCCTACCGTAAAATCCGCAACACTTTCCGTTTTCTCCTGGGCAATCTTTATGACTTCGACCCGCAGCGGGATTCCTTGGCCGACTCCCAGCTCTGGGAACTCGATCGTCACATGCTCGATCGCGCCGCCGCATTGGAAAGCGAGTGTCGCCGCGCCTACCTCGACTACGCCTTCCACCGCGCCTATCACCGCCTCTACGATTTTTGCGTGGTGGACCTGAGCTCTACCTATCTGGACATTCTCAAGGACCGGCTCTACACCAGCGCCGCGGCTGCCACCGCACGCCGCAGCGCGCAAACCGTGCTCTGGCGCCTGGCGGAATTGCTGGTGCGCCTCTTCGCTCCCCTGCTGCCCTTCACCATGGAGGAAGTCTGGGCATACCTGCCGGCGCGCGATGCGGCGGGCAGGCCGCGAGGCGAAAGCGTCCACTTCGAGCAATTTATCGGCGCCGCCGCAGCCACGGCCGCCGCCGATACCGAAACGGCGGCCCGCGACCGCCGCTGGCAGCGCTTGTGGGCCATCCGCGAAGAGGTGATGAAAGCCCTGGAAGCCGCCCGCCAGGCGAAAACGATTGGCGCCGGCCTGGAAGCGCGCGTGCGCGTGGCTGCCGCGGGCGAAACTTTAAGCTTGCTGCGCGACCTGGAAAAACAGCTTCCCGCGCTTTGGATCGTTTCTCAGGTCGAAATCGCCGGTTTGGACGCGCCCGCGGCGGCGGCTGGCGGCAGCGACACCGAACCTCCCGCGCTGCGGATCGAAGTGCAGCCGGCGCGCGGCCGGAAATGCGCCCGCTGTTGGAATTTTTCTGAAAAAACCGAAGGCGATTGGGCGTTGTGCGAACGCTGCCAGCCGGTGCTGGCCTCGCTTGAAGCGGGCAGCGCCGTATGAACCTGCCGCCTGCCAACCCGCCCCTGCTCCCGCTGCGCCCCTCGCGCGCTCGCCTGTATTGGCTGGCGCTGGCCATTTTCACGCTCGATCAGATCACCAAGGGCTTGATTGAACGCCTGCCCGCCGGCGCCAATATTGTCGTTATCCCGCATTTTTTCCGCCTGGTGCAGGTTTATAACCGCGGCGCCGCCTTCGGCTTTTTGCAAAATTCCTCTTCCCCGCTCACCCTGGGCAGCCTGATCGCGGTATCATTCGTCGCCTTGGCGGTGGTCTTTACCCTGCTCTGGCAATCTTCCGTGTCGCGCCGCGGCGGCTGGGCGCTGGCCATGATTCTGGGCGGCGCCTGCGGCAACCTGTTCGACCGCATCCTGCATGGGCGCGTCACCGACTTCCTGCTTTTTTATATCGGCCGCTATGAATGGCCGGCGTTTAACGTCGCCGATAGCGCCATTGTGATCGGCGCCGCGTTGCTGATCTGGGAGATCGCCTTCGAGCGCCATCCGGCGTCGCCGCAGGCCGCCGAGGTTGCCGCCGCGCCGATGCCTTCCGCCGGCCCTCAAACCACCCACTCCGGCTCACATCGATAAGACAGGGCGGGTTGCACCCTGCGCGGAGAGCCCTATTTCATCTGTTAAACTGAACTTAACCCTATGTATCCCCGCCTGCTGACCCTGGGCAACTTCACGCTGCACACCTACGGATTGCTCGTGGCGGCCGGCTTTCTGGCCGGTATCTACATGGCGCAGCGCTTTGCCCGTAAGTTCGGCCTGAACCCGGAACAGATCTTTAACCTGGCCATTTACCTGGCGCTGGCCGCTATGATCGGCTCCAAGCTCTTCCTGGTGCTGCAGGACTGGCGTTTTTACCTGCACCATCCCGGTCAATTGTTCAGCCTGAGCTTGCTGGAATCCGCCGGCATTTTCTATGGCGGCGTGGTCGGCGCCCTGCTGGTGATGATCTTATATGTACGGCATTTCAAAATGAACTGGCTGGCGGTGGGCGATGCGATTGTGCCCGGCGTCGCCATCGGTCACGCTATCGGGCGGCTGGGCTGTTTTTCCGCGGGTTGCTGCTGGGGACGTCCCGTCCACCCGATACACCTTCCCTGGTTAGGCACGATTACTCCTCCGGGCCTGACCTTCACCAGCGCTTACGCCCATGCCACCGTGAGCGTGCCCTTGAACATTCCGCTTTATCCGACGCAATTAATCGAGTCGGCGTGTGAGCTGATCATTTTTCTGCTGCTCTGGCAACTGGCGCGCCGCCGCGCCTTTGTCGGCCAGTTGACGGCCGTATATTTAATCGCCTATGGCTTGGTGCGGTTTTTCGTGGATTTCCTGCGCCGCATCTCGCCGCATGCGCTGCTGTTCGGCGGCTGGATGTCGGCCGGACAGCTCACCAGTCTTTTCGCCATCGCCTTGGGCATCACCATCCTGGCGCTGAAAAGCCGCCGTCCTGCGCTTGCGGTTCGCGCCGCCACGCAGGCTTAAGCACGGCGCTAAAGCTGCCTTAAGTTGTAGAAAACCAAACCGCTCTCCACGATTTGCCATTTGCCCCATTTCGCCAGGTCAAAGGCCTTTTCGCTCAGCTTGGCTAGCGGCCTTTAGATTTATATATTTCAATCCCTGCCGCCAAATTTTCGGATTTGGCGCTAGCGGTCGAGCTGCGTCTTTTACACAGGTTCCAGGCTCGGCGGGACTGCTTATTCGCCGCCACCGGCGGCTTTATGCACCGGACGGGCCAGCCGGGCCAGCCAGCCCAGCGTCGTCCGGCGCGCGGAGGTTCAAGTGGGCGGAGGCAGCATCGCCGCCACCGCCTCGGCGCCGGCCAAAATCGCTCCGCTCCAGCCGCCGCCTTCCTCATTTAAGCCGTGTCCCAGCGCCGCCAGATCGAGTTGAGGCGACCAGCAGACCGGCAGTGAGGCTTGCGCTCCGGAAGGCAGTGCGGCGCGGATCGCCGACAACAGCCGGGAAGCTTCCAACTGGCCATGCCGGTAAAACAATCCGCTATAAATTTCGACTTGCGCCGCCTGGGCGCGGCTCTTGACGTGCTCGCCCACCGCCCGCGCCTGCCGCGCGGCAGGATTCTTCCCGGCGGCAAATTGCACCACCACCGCCGTCGCCGCGCAGCCCGCGCGCGCTCCCATCCAGGCTGCGGCGCTAGCCAGCGTGTCTGCGATTTCGCCCACGGTGGCCGCGCGCGGCGGCGACAGCCAGGCATAGCTGGCCGCCGCCCGCGGTGCAGTGAAGTCTTCTCCCGCGGGCGTGGCAAAATGCGCCGGCACGGCGGCGCGCCCGCTGCCTTGCGGCTCGAGCAACGCCAGCGCCGGACGGCATTCGGTTTCGGGCAAAGCCAGCAAAGCCGCATCGCAATCGCGGTTGAGCAGCGCGGCTATGGCGCGGATGCCGGGCGCTTGCAACGCCCGCGCCGCCGCGATTTCGTCCCAGCCGCGCGCGGCCCGGCGCTCGCGCAGCAAACGCTGCCAGGCCGCCAGCCGCCGCCCCTCGGGCGCCGCCGCCGCGCTATCCAGCTCGAGCGTCCATTCGCCTGCCCGCGCCGCCTCCGGCCATTCGCCTGCGATCCGTATGCGCAAAGTCACAGCAGCGAGTTTACCGCCTCTGCCTTGTGCAATGCCAGCCGCGCTGGCTCGGAATTGCTCATGCTCTGGGCTCGCGGGCGCGTTGCCTGTTCTGGCGGGCATCCGCTCCCGAATTCCGGAAGGTTAAAGGCCCACCCGCAGCGGGCAATCGCCTTTAACTTCCGCCGTGCCGATCCGGACCGCCACGATCCCCTCGGCCAGCATTTTTTCCAGCAGCGCCCCGCTCTCGGCTTCCGGCAGCGCAATCAACAGCCCGCCCGAAGTCTGCGGATCGTAGAGCAGCGCCCGGATTTCCGGCGGCAGTTCGGCATCATAAGCCACGGCGCATTCGGCAAACGCCTGGTTGTTTTTCAACCCTTGCGGCTGGTATTGCAAGGCGTAGTCGAGGGCGCCGGGCAGCAGCGGCAGTTGACTGCAGGCGAGGCGCAGCGTGACCGCGCTGGCCAGCGCCATCTCGCGCGCGTGGCCCGCCAGCCCAAAGCCGGTGATGTCGGTGGCCGAGTGGGGATGATATTCGAGCATCAGCTCGCAGGCCCGGCGGTTGAGCCGGCTCATGCTGGCGACGGCGGCGGCGGCATGCTCTTTGCGGCAGGCGCCGCGCTTCAGCGCGGTGCTGATCACGCCCGTGCCCAGCGGCTTGGTCAGCAGCAGCGCGTCTCCCGGTTGGGCTCCGCTGTTGGGCAGAATGCGGCGCGGATCGATCAAGCCGGTAATGGCATAGCCGAATTTGATCTCGTCGTCTTTGACGCTATGCCCGCCCGCCAGCGTGCAGCCGGCCTCCTGCAGCTTCTCTTGCCCGCCGGCGAGGATGTCTTCCAGCAGTTCCCAATTTTCATTTTCCGGAAAGCCGACGATCGAGAGCGCGGTCAGCGGCCGTCCGCCCATGGCGTAAATATCGCTCAGCGCGTTGGCGGCGGCAATTTGGCCGAAGCTGCGCGGATCGTCCACAATGGGCGAGAAAAAATCCACCGTCTGCACCAGCGCCAGCTCGTCCGACAAACGGTACACGCCGGCGTCATCGGCTTTTTCAAAGCCGACCAGCAGATTAGGGTCGGGCGAGCGTTGCAGCTTGCCCAAAACCGCGTCCAACGCCGTTGGACTCAATTTGCCCGCTCAACCCGCGGCTTTGGCCATCTCCGTCAGCCGCCGCGTCGCCACTTCCGTCATGGGCCTCCTTGCCTGGACCGGCGGCCGCCATGCGGCTCCGATCGCTTTAATTATGATGTTATCAGTTGGTGAGGGTATAGCTGCCGGCGTGCTTTAACCATACGCGCAGGCGCTGGCCTTGCTCGACGCGCCGCGCGGCCATCGGCTTTCCATTGACCTTCACGCCGGCTCCCGCCGGCGCCGGCATGAGCACGCGCGCCTCCACGCCCGCGGGCAGCAGGATGCGCGCCCGCAGCCGCCCGCCGCCGAGCGCATGATAGCGGACCTTCACCACCCCGCCCGGCGTGGGCTCGCTGCCTTGGGCCCGGCGCAATCCCAGCAGGTCGGGTCGAATCTGCATCTGCCGGAAGCCTGGGGTCAGCGGCTTCAGCCCCAAAACCTGCTCGGTCAGCCAGGCGGTGGGACCGCTGGACCAGCCGTGCGCGAGGCTGACGAAATAGCCCATGCCGTTGTCGGCTTGCAGGTATTTATGGAAGTTCTGTTTCGGCCAGGCCGGATCGTAGGCTTCCCAAAAGCTGGTGGCGCCCTCCCGGATCATGCCTCCCCAGTATTGCCGTATCCAATCGAGCGCATGCCGGCGATGGCCCAGCTTCGCCATCGCCTCAATTACATAAAAATTGTAGTAGGGCGTAATCATCGCGGTTTTCGGGCGCGACAGCACCTGGCTCCAGATCGCCTGCCGCTCGGCCGGGCTGGCAACCCCGGAAAATACCGCCATGGCGTTAGTCTGCCAGCGCCGCCCAAAAGTATTGCCGGTGCGCAGTTGGCCTTGCGCAACCTGGCGCACCCGGCGGGCATAATCGGCCCACTTCCGCGCGGACGCCTGGTCGCCCATCTGGCGCAACATCCAGGCGCCGTTTTGGAAGGCGCGGTAAAACTCCAGTTGCGTCGCCCGGCGCGTGGCCGCATTGTCGCCGAAAAGCCCGGGCGACCAATCCACAAAGGGCCAGGCATGGTGCGGGTTCACGAACCGCGCCGCCGGCATCTCCGTTCTCATGTATGCCAGCAGCGCCAACAACTGGGCATGCAGCGAGCGCAGGTAGGCGAGGTCGCCCGTGTGCAGGTAATAATCGTGCTCGCCCATCACCCAAAAGGCCGAATAGCCGGGAATGCCGTTGACGTCGTGCTGCGCCGGGTGCTGCGCATCCCCGGCCAGCCGGTTCAGGGTGTCCTGCATCAGGAAATGATCGGCGAAGACGGTGTCAATCACCCGGCCGCTAACGTCCAGATCGCCCATCCAGCGGCCGCGGTCGCGTTTTGGCGCGTCCCAGATATCATCGAGCATGCATAAATGCGCGGTATAAGCGCCCGTCGCCCATATGCGATTGAGCAGCGGGTCGGACGAGCTGAAGCTGCCGCGATATTGCACCGGGTAATAAATATTGTCGAGCCGCACCGCTCGAAAGCGCTCCCAGCCCGGAAAATTCGCGGGAAACTGCAAGCGCACGTAGCGGAACGCGCTCTTGGGGCCATAGCTTACCCGGCCGGGTAAAACATAGATCGGCGTTGCGCCCAGATAAGGATGCCGGGTCTCTCCCAGCGACTCGCCATAGCTGGCGACGACGATGAAGGGCTGGCGGGCGGCCGATTCCAGCGCGATCCGGCCATCCATTTCCCGCCCGAAATCCAGCACCAGGCTGGGCTGCTTCGCCTGGGGCGTTCCCACCGGAACCCGCACCGCAAACCCCCGCCCCGCCGCCTGCAATTGGCGGGCTGAGGCCAAGGCCTGCAGGCCCTGAAACTTGCCTCTGCCCGCCTGGATTTGCAGCACTCGCCGCGCCAGCACCGGCATCCGCGCCAGAAAAGGTGATATGCCGTCATAGCCCGGCCAGGCGTACAGGCCGGAATCCGCGTTCCACTGAAAGTTGTCAATATGGCTTTCGATCCCGCCCAGGTCTTTGACCGGTTGCCATCCGGAGGCCGCCGACCCGGCCCTCCGCCAACCGGCGGCGGCGTTGATCGCGCCGCGCCAGCGCGCATCGCTGATCAGCACCGGCGTCGCGTTCTCGCCATACGCTGCCGGCACGATCTTCACCACCAGCCGGTCACCGCCGCGGGCGGCCACCGCCAGCCGGTTTTCCCCGGACTGGAGTTTCACCGCTGCACTCATGACCTGCGGGCGCAGGTTCCCGCGCTTCGGCTGGACCGCCCCGGCGCGTAGGCCATTGACCCAAACGGTAAATTGCCGCGGTCCGGCGACATAGAGCATCGCTTGCGCCGGCAACGACTGCAGCCGGAAAATCCGTAAAAAATCATGTTCCGCGCCTTTCGCCGCCTTGCCCGCCGTCCAGATATAGTGCTCCGGCAACGGCTGGTGCAGCGTGCGTTGCAGCCGTGGATGAGCGATATCCGCCGCCAAATCCAGCCGCTTGGGCAGTTGGCAAGAGGCGCGATAACAAAGGCCGGCAACGAGGCAAAAGGAGAAAAGCAGCTGGCTTGCGCGTGGCATATTTTCCATTCCGCTAGAATTGTCGTAGTGGCTCGCTGCCGTTTGGCCCGGCGGCGGCTGGCAAAATCATCCTACGGCCAAAGTGGAAGCCTGGGCAAATGGAGGCGTCGTCCAGCCCATCTTATTACCTTGGCTCCAGGAGACCCATGGCGATTTCAAATCCCGCTTTACCCATGGTGCGCAAGGCTGTTTTCCCCGCCGCCGGACTGGGCACCCGTTTTCTACCCGCTACCAAGGCCCAGCCGAAAGAAATGTTGCCGCTGGTGGATAAACCCATCATTCAATACGGCGTGGAAGAAGTGCTGGAATCCGGCCTCGATAACATCATCATGATCACCGGCCGCGGCAAAAACTCCATCGAAGACCACTTCGACGTGAGCTTCGAATTGGAGCGCATCCTGGCCGAAAAGGGAAAAAACGAGCTGCTGGCCGTGGTGCGGGAAATCTCCGACATGCTGCACATCGCCTATGTGCGCCAAAAAGAGGCCCTCGGGCTGGGCCACGCCGTGTTGACCGTGCGCGAATTGGTCGGCCAGGAACCTTTCGCGGTGCTGTTGGCCGATGACGTGATTGACGCCGCGGTGCCCGTGCTTCGGCAGATGCTGGAAGTCTATGCCGCGACCGGGCATTCCGTCATCGCGGTGGAGCAAATCCCGGGCGAGGCCATTTCCAGCTATGGCGTGGTGCGGGTTGAGCCCTGGGATGAAACTCGATTTTCCGGCCCCGTCTTTCGCGTGCTCGATCTGGTGGAAAAGCCTCGTCCTCGCGAAGCCCCTTCCGATCTGGCCGTCGTCGGACGGTACATCCTCACGCCCGGCATTTTCGAATTTCTGGAAACCACGCCGCGCGGCGCCGGCGGCGAAATCCAACTCACCGACGCGTTGCGCGGGTTGGCGCGGCACGAGCCGATCTATGCCTTGCGTTTTCAGGGTCGCCGGCATGATACCGGCGATAAGTTGGGCTTTTTGAAAGCCACCGTCGAGTTGGCGCTGAAGCGCGCCGACCTCGGCGCCGCCTTTCGCCAGTATTTACAAAATTTGCCCTTATAATGCTTGTCGCCGCGCCGCGGCATTTCGGCCGAACCGCTGCTCGCCGCGCCGGTCTTGATCATGCATCGTCTCTTGCCCTCGAATCTGGCGCCGCTGCCGCGTGTTTTTTTCGAGCGGCCTCCCTTGGAAGTCGCCCCCGATCTGCTGGGCAAACTGTTGTTACGTCGCTGGCGCGGAGCCTGGCTGGCCGGGCGCATCGTCGAAGTGGAAGCTTATCTCGGCCGTGAAGATCCGGCCGCCCATGCCTGGCGCGGGCCCACCCCGCGGAATCGCGTGTTGTTTGGCCCCGCCGGCCATGCCTACGTCTATTTAATCTACGGCCTGCATACCTGCCTGAATGTTTCCATCCAGCCCGCGGGCAACGCCGGATGCGTGCTCTTCCGCGCGCTCGAGCCGCTGGCGGCCGGCGCCGCCGCCTCCCCCCTCCGCGCCATGTCCGGACCGGGCCGCCTGACCCGCACCCTGCACATTGGCCGCGCACTCAACGGCTGCGATCTCACGCGCCCTGGCCGCCTCTGCCTCGCCGCCGACGATTGGCCGTGCGGCTTGCCGGCGCGCGCCCGCCGCGCCGGACCGGAAATCCGCGTTAGCCGCCGCATCGGCATTACCCGCGCGCGCGCGTTGCCGGCGCGCTTTTTCCTGCCCGCCTCGCCGGCCGTCTCCGGCCCGCGTCCGCTTTAAGCACGAAGTCAAACGGCGCGCCGGGGGCTCGGCCGCTTTTACTTTTTGGCGCGGGCGCTTTCGCGCCGCTCCGGCCGCAACCGCCCGCGGGGCGAAATCTCATGGATCTCAAAAATCCAGCTCCGGGTCACTGGTTCATCATCAGTAAATTGCCTGAGAAAATGCGCGCCGGCATTGCGCCGCGCCGCGCCGCGTTTTATACTCCACCTAGCCTGCTCTTCAGTCAGGCATGTTCATCATGGCCACCGATCTGCAAACCCTTCCCCCTGCTCCGCAAGAAATGGATGATTTTCGCCAGCTCGAAACCAAAATCGAGCGTGTTGCGGAGGAATTGCGCCAGGCGCGCGAAACGCGCCAGCGCGCCGAAAATGAGCTCAATGCCTGGAAAACCCGGTTTAGCGAGCTTAAAGAGCAGTTCGGAAAACTGGAAAAGGAAACCATCGCCTTGCGGAAAGAGCGCGAGGAAATCCATCGGCGGGTTGAAAAAGTTATGGGGCTGATTGACGCCCTCGCCTGAACGGCCTCGGCCTCGAGGCCCGGCGCGGACTCCACGAAAGCGGCACGGATATGGTGAAAACACTGACCCGGGTCGAGATTTACGATCAGTCCTATAGCATCGCCGGCGACAATGACACCGAATACGTGCGCCGCCTCGCCGCCCACCTCGACGCCCGCATGCGCCAGGTCGCCCGTCAGGCCAAAGTGGTGGATTCGCTTCGCGTCGCCATCCTGACCGCCATGAATCTGGCTGATGAACTGGAGGCCGCCCAGGCCCGCCAGGAGCGGCTCGAGCGCGCCATTCATGAAAAAACCGCCGCCTGCAATGCCATCCTCGACCGCGCCCTCTCCCGCACCGGCTGAGAATTCCTGCTTCGCTCTTAAAGCGTTAACGGCCGAGTCGGACAGCCGTTTTCGTTCGAAGCAATTTCCGCGAAATTGCCTGGGACGAAAACTCGGCCGTTTACGCTTCTTGTAAACTGAATGATGCGCATCCTTTTCATCGGCGATATTTTTGGCAGCCCGGGGCGTGAGATTCTCCGCCGCAGCCTGCCCGCCCTCCTGCCGCATTACGATCTGGTCATTGCCAATGGCGAAAACGCCGCCGGCGGCTTTGGGTTGACCGGCGAACTGGCCGAAGAGTTCTTCGAGCTCGGCATTCAGGTCATCACCACCGGCAACCATGTCTGGGACCGCAAAGAATTATTCGCTTATTATCGCGATTTTCCCGAGCCCGCGGCCCGCGTGCTGCGCCCCGCGAATTTTCCTCCCGGCCTGCCCGGCGCCGGAGTTTATCAGGGACGCACCGCGGCCGGCGAAGCCTACGCCATCATCAATCTGCAAGGCCGCGTCTTTTTGCCCGCGATTGATTGTCCTTTTCGCAAGGCCGATGAACTGCTGCAAGCCTTGCCCGCCGACTGCCGCGCCATTTTGGTGGATTTTCACGCCGAAGCGACCAGTGAAAAACAGGCCCTGGGCTGGTACCTCGATGGCCGCGTCAGCGCCGTGCTCGGCACCCATACGCACGTGCCCACCGCCGATGAACGCCTGCTGCCGAAGGGCACCGCCTTTCAAACCGATGTGGGCATGACCGGCCCTTATGCCGGCGTGATCGGCTGCCGCCCCGAAGACGTCCTCTCACGCTTTTTGACCGCCCGCGTCGGCCGCCTGGCGCCCGCCCGCGAGGATTTGCGGCTCTGCGGCGTCGCCCTGGAACTGGATTCGGCCGGGCACGCCACCGCCATCCGCCGCATCGAAATCCGCGGCGAATAGAAAATTGCGCCCGGCAAGCCGGCAATTCCGCAGGAATTGCAGTATTCGCCCCGCGTCCGGCCTTTCGGCCGGGACCTTTGCGAAAGCGTCAGCGCCTAAAAGTCAATGCGGCCGTGCCGCATCCAAAAATTTTAATGCGGTATCCGTCCGCCGCCCCCTCGGGCGGCCGGCGCCGCCATGGGCGAGGGCATCGCACTGGGCGCCGGCAGACTGGCCCCGTCGCTTCTCGCAACCCCGCCACGGTAGGGCGTGATGCGGTTGCCTCCCGCGCGATACGGGTCCCAGCGTCCGCGGTTTTGCTGTCCCATGCGCCAGCTTTGCTCCTGTTGCATCTGCCAAACCGTGGAGCGGGCGCGATTCCAGGCGGCGCGTTGAGCCTGCGTCATCCGGCTCACTTCCTGGCGTGTGGGTATGTGCGGCCGCGTCTGCGTCGCATTATGGGAATTGCGCGCCAGCACGGTTTTGCGGCTCGCGCCCGCGCGTGCTCCAGTTTTGGCGCCAACTTTTCCGCCCGCGCTGGCCGTGATCACCCGCTTATGTATAGGCGAGACCGGCGGCGGTGGCGGCGGCGGCGGCTTGAGCGGCGGCTTGGGCGGATTCAGCACTGCTCCACCCGGCGTGGAATACCATACCGGCATCGCCGCGAAACCCCAAAAATTGTTATAGGGAGACCAGCACCAGCCGCCCGCCCCCATCATCCAGGCGCCAAAATGGTACGGCAGCCAGCCCCAGGGATAAAACGAATCCCAGACGTAACCCATCGCTGGATCGAAATACCAGTTGCCGTTCATGTAAGGATTCCAGCCCAGGCCCATCCCCATCGGCATCCAGCAACTGCCGTTCCAACTGCCGTAGTTGGCCAGCTCCGCCAGCCCGAACTCGAAAGGAGCATTGAAGCCGTGCAGATTGCGCGCCACCAGCGCCTGATTGCGCTGATGATTCCAGTGGTCCCAACGGCCACGCACCTTGTCGCTCGCCAGCGAAGCGGCCGTATCCGGCACTAGCGACAGCCGGTCGTTTTTGTGCAGTTTGTAGGGCAGCCCGCCGGAAACCAGATTGATATGGCCCTTCAGCACCAGCACGTCGGCGGCGCCGTGATTGATTTCGGCCCGGAATTCGCCTTTGCCGTAGGGCGTGGTGACCTCGCCGTTTTGCAGCCGCAGTTCAAACCCGCGGGTGGTGTGCTTGCGCAGCAGGTTGAAAAACAGCGTGCCTTTCTTGCCCGCGATGGTCGTGAGCCGCACCTTGTCGCGCAGCGCCAGCCGGCTGAACCTGGCCTCGGAATTCGGGATCAGGCGCACCGTCGAGCCGTCTTCCAACTCGATTTCGGCGCGCGCGTTGGCGCCGGTGCGAATCGTTTCTCCCTCCGTTACCGGCGCGTTTAACAACCCGCGCCGCCATGCGCCGCCGGGGTAGCGTACTTGCACCGGCCCGCTCACCAGGCTCAGTCGCACAATGCGCACATGCGATACGGTCTCCGCCGCGGCGGGTTTCGGTAACTTCTTTCCCCAAGCTGGCGAGGGTAAAATCGTGCCGGCCAACAACAGCGCTCCGGCTGCTTTAGCCCAGGCGAGCAAGCGTTGGGTTTCCATGAGAAACTGCCTCCGGCGGATGCGCCCTTTCTAAGAAGACTGCTGCATTTATCTTCTCGCTCTTCAATTGGATGTCAAGCGAAATGGATGTTTGCGCCATTCAGCTTGCCTTCAGGTTTAGTCCAAGTGCGCATGCCCTTGGGAAAAGCGTGGCCTTCATGAATCCTTGTTAAAATCACTTATGCCTGCTTTCAATTTTCCGGGTCGATGCTGGAATCGCCTGGCCTTGCCCCTGCTATTGGGAATCGCCCTGCTGGCCCCTTCTGCCTGGAGCGCCAATGCGGTGCTCTTCGTGCATCCTCGTCCGGCGCCGGCGCTCAATACGATATCCGTGACTGGACAGCCGCTGCGCTTGCGCCAGTTACGCGGCAAGGTCGTGCTGCTCAATTTTTGGGCAACCTGGTGCGGTCCCTGCCGCATGGAAATTCCCGAATTGATCCGCCTGCAGCGCCAGTACGCCGGCAAGTTGCAGATTTTGGGGCTGTCGGTGGATATCGGCGACGGCGTTCACCGTCTGGTCGCCCAATTCGGGCGCCACATGGGCATCAACTATCCCCTGGCCATCGCCTCCGATGCCTTGCAGCGCCGTTACGGCGGCATCCGTTATACCCCGACCAGCGTATTGATCGATCCCCGGGGAAGAATTGAGCAGGTGCTCGAAGGCATGCGTTCTTATAACGAGTTCAACACCGATATCCGCGCCTTGCTGAAGCTGCCTTTCGCCGGCCATATCGTGCGCGTCAACGAGTTGTCGCCCAGCGGCAAGGTTTCGACCATCAATATTCCCGGCCTGCATGCCGCCTTGCTCCGGCTCACCCCGGCGCAGCGCGAAGAAGCCTTGAAAAATCTCAATCGGGTGCAATGCGATTGCGGCTGCCGCTGGTCGCTGGCGACCTGCCGCGTCCAGGACCCTAAATGCGGCTACAGCCTGCCGGAAGCGTTGGCGTTGATCCAAAAAATTAAAGCCGGCAAATTCAAATAAAGTTTATTCTCCCGGCTCCAGCCGGTAATTCGGCGCTTCCTTGGTAATGATGACGTCGTGTACGTGGCCTTCGCGCAAGCCGGCGTTCGAGATGCGGATGAAGCGCGCCCGTTGTTGCAGTTCCTCGAGCGTGCGGCTGCCGCAATAACCCAGCCCGGCGCGCAACCCGCCCACCAATTGCAGCACCAGCGCTTCAAGCGGGCCCTTGTGCGGCACCCGCCCTTCGATGCCTTCCGGCACCAGCTTGTTGCCGGCGCCGCGGGTTGGCTGTTCTTTCTCGCCCCAGGTCTGGGCATAGCGGTCGGAGCCGGCCTGCATCGCGCCCATCGAGCCCATGCCGCGGTAGGTCTTGAAGGAGCGTCCCTGGTAGAGAATGATCTCGCCCGGGCTCTCGTCCGTGCCGGCAAACAGGCCGCCGATCATGACCACATCGGCGCCGGCGGCCAGTGCCTTGGTGATGTCGCCGGAAAATTTGATGCCGCCGTCGGAGATCACCGGCACGCCCTCCGGACGCGCCGCCTCGGCTACGCTGGCGATGGCGGTGATTTGCGGCACCCCCGCCCCGGTCACCACGCGCGTGGTGCAAATCGAGCCTGGCCCAATGCCGACCTTGAGGCCATCCGCCCCGGCGCGTATCAGGTCCGCCGCTCCCTCCTTGGTGGCGATGTTGCCTACCAGCACTTCCAACTCCGGCAGCTTGGATTTCAGCGCGCGTAACGCCTCCAGCACCCGGCTGGAATGCCCATGCGCGGTGTCGATCGCCACCAGATCGACGTTTTGCTTCACCAGCTCCTGCGCGCGTTCCAGAAAATCGCCGGTCGCGCCCACCGCGCCCGCCACCCGCAGCCGGCCATGCGCATCCTTGGTCGCCAGCGGATACTTGCGCTTTTTCTGGATGTCCTTGACCGTGATCAGCCCCTTCAGCATGTAGTGATCGTCGATCACCAGCAGCTTTTCCACCCGGTGTTGATGCAGAATCCGCTCCGCTTCCTCCAGCGTGGTGCCGGTGGGAACCGTAATCAGGTTCTCTTTCGTCATCACTTCCTGGATGGGCAGATCGAAACGCGTTTCAAAACGCAAGTCGCGGTTGGTGAGAATGCCCACCAGTTTTCCATGTCGCGTCACCGGCACGCCGGAAATTTTGTACTTCTTCATCACTTCCAGCGCGTCCGAAATCTTCTGCTCCGGCTCGACCGTCACCGGGTCCACGATCATCCCGCTTTCCGAACGCTTGACCCGGTCCACTTCCTCCGCCTGCAAATCGATCGGCAGGTTGCGGTGAATCACGCCCAGCCCGCCCTGCTGCGCCAGCGCAATCGCCAGCCGCGCCTCGGTCACTGTGTCCATGGCCGCCGAGATGATGGGTATATTCAACCGCACCCGGCGCGTCAGTTGCGTCGAGGTGTCGGTCTCCGCCGGCAGCACCTCGGAGAAGGCGGGCAACAACAGCACATCGTCGAAGGTCAAGGCTTCGGGAACTGGAAACTGGATCATGAGGGTAACCAAGTATTTTAGCGGAAAATTTCCATGCCGCTCCCAGGAGCGGTTCGAATGCTTCTAAACCGAGAGTTTTCACAAAGCGTCCGGCTTCGGCCGGACGTTTGCGAGAGCGTCAGCGCCTAAAAGTAAAAGCGGCCGAGCCGCCTTAGGCGCGGGCCCTCACAGGCGCCCCGCGCCAGCCCGGCCTGCGGACCTGGGCTTCCGGAAGATAATTCTTCGAAAGAGCGCATTCTTCCGGTAATTTCTTCGAAATTACCCGGACCATGAACTCCGGTCATGCTCTACTGTCCGGCTCGGCCGTGAACGCTTTCTGCGGGCTTGGTCAGTGTTTCAGCAGGCCTTTGAGCCCACCGAATGGGTTGGACTTTTTCCCGCCGGGCGCGAGCGCCTTCACATCCGCGCGAATTTGCGGATCGCTGGCGTTTCCCGTGACGATCAGCGGCACTCCGCCGCTGATCACCGTATGCAGCAGGCTGCCGGCAATACCGCCCAGCCGGGTGGCTGCCTGGCTCGCCGCGGTTTCCGCCCGGCTGCTTTGCGCGAGCTTGGCGACGAGATGAAAATTTAGCGCTCCGGACGAGCTCATGGTGCCGCTGCCCGTCATCGTCCCGATTGCCGGCATGTCGGCCACCAGGTTGGTCAGCCGCGTGACCGATAAATTCGACTGCACATTGGCTCGCAGCGCGCGGATTTGCGTGGCGGGGCTCATGCTGCGCAGCAATTGCAAGCCTTGAATCTTCGCCCCCAGATCGAAGCCCGCCAGGCGCGTGTTGGCCACGGCGACCGGCCCCGAGATGACCGGAGCCGTCGTCGTGCCTCCTATCGCCAGGTTGGCATTCAGCGTTCCGCCTTGTAGCGACGAGCCGCGTGGCAGGCGGATGCCGAACGCGGGCAGAAAGGCTTCCAGTTGCTCGATCGGCAAATTCGGCGCGGCCAGATTCAACTCCAACTCGTACGCCTGCCCGCCGCCCCGCAGACTGCCGGTAACCTGCGCTTGGGCCGTTCCCGCGCTGAGCGTCAATTGCCGAACTTGAATCACCGCCGGCGCGGTGGCGTTCGCGGCCGGCAGGTTTTCGCGCACCTGAAAATGCACCTGCAGCGGCTTGGCTGCCGGCGTGCCCCCAGACGCGAACCGCCAGTTCGCCGCGCTCGCCCGTCCGCTGCCGGTCAGCCGCTTGCCATCCGAATGCGCCTGCGCCGCGGCGTCGATGATCATGGTGATCCCTTCGCTGGCTGGCAGCACGCCGGCCCGCACCGGATCGAAGTGCTGGATCGCCAGGCTGGCGCTCAGCGGCGTCGCCATCGCATTCTGCCGGTTTATCGGGCCGGCGCTGCCGCTTAGCCGCAGCCGGCCGCTGCCGGGTAAATCGGCCGATATCGAAAACGGCATCGGCTGCTGATAAGAAAGATTTTGAACCGTAACATTAACCTTCCGGTAAACGAATGGCGCGCCCGTCGCCGGCGCCGAAGAAACTATCACCGTCCCGTTCCGGATGCGTAAATCGCCGACGACCGCATTCGAAGCACTGCCGCCGCGACTGCTGTTTGCCGGCGCTTGGCGGCGCGCTTGGCCCAGGGTGGAAAAATTCCATATCCCCTGCCGGTTCGACACCAGGCGGATCACCGGCGATTCGGCCACGAAGCTCTTGATGTTGAGTTTGCGCCGGAACAGCAGAGCCCCCACCGATAGGCTGATCTTGAACGCCTTGGCCTGAAGAAACGGGCCGGATTGGAAGGCTGGATTGTCGGCCACCCGGATGGCTTTGGCCGTCAGGCTGCCCGATAAGAGCGAAAAGCTCAAATGGCCGAGCGTGACTTGCCGCCCCACCGCGCCGGAGATTTCCCGCTCCAGCAGCGGCCGGAAAGTCTCCGCGTTGACCAGGAAAGGCGTGATCACGACGATGGCCGCCAGCACCACGACAACCGCCGCCAGCACGCGCATCCAGCGTTGGCCCAGCCGCCGCCGCGCGCCCGCTCCCGGCTTTCCGGTTTCCATGGGAGGCATGTTGAATCTCTCCGCTCCGGATATAGAGATGCTCTGATCTGTTCTGCCGTCACTCGGCTCCGCTTGAACCCGCACTGGACCGCGCCGTAAAAAATTTGGACTCGCGGTTTCTTTGTGACCTTTCGAATGTTGGAGGCGGCTCGGCCGCTTGCGCGTAAGATGGATTGCTATTCTATTCGGAGAATCGGCAATAATGCGGACAGGCGATGGCCGCATTGCCGGCCGCGCAAGTCTATTCCGGCTGTGGATGTCTATTTAAGTTCGCTGGGTTTGTCGGAGGCGAATTATGGATTTAGGCATTAAAAACCGGGTCGCCCTGGTCGCCGCCGCTTCGACCGGGCTGGGACGCGCCGTGGCCGAGGGCTTGGCCGCCGAGGGAGCTCGCCTGGCCATCTGCGCCCGCAATGCCGAGCGCCTGGAACAGACCGCGAGCGAACTGGCTCAAACTCGCGGCGCTAAAGTCTTTGCCCGCGCCCTCGATGTCACCGACTCCGCCGCCGTCGAGCGCTTCGTCGCCGCCGTGGTGGCCGAATACGGCGAGTTGGATATCTGCGTCTCCAACGCCGGCGGCCCGCCCGCCCGCCCCTTCGCCCAAACCAGCATGCGGGACTGGCGCGACGCCGCCGAACTCAACCTGCTCGCCCACGTCGCCTTCGCCCGCGCCGCCCTGCCTGCGATGCAGCCCCGCCAGTGGGGACGCTTCCTCATGGTTTCTTCCGTCAGCGTCCGCCAGCCGATTGATGGCCTGGTGCTCTCCAATGTCATCCGCGCCGGAGTGCTCGGACTCACCCGCAGCCTGGCCAATGAGTACGGCCGCGATAATATCCTGGTCAACAACATTGCCCCCGGTTATACCTTGACCCAGCGCCTGCGCGAGTTGGCTCAGGCCCGCGCCCGCGCCGCCGGCTGCCTGCCCGAGCAGGCCGAAATGGAATGGTCGCGCGCCACCGCCCTGGGCCGCCTCGCCGACCCTAAAGAGTTTGCCGACGCCGCCGTCTTTCTCTGTTCCGAGCGCGCCAGCTATATCACCGGCCAGACGTTAGTCGTCGATGGCGGCTTCTACAAAGGTCTGTAGCCTGGCCGCCGTCGGGTTTTCTTCTCGCATGTGAGCGTGTATGCGCAGCCAGCCGGCAAAAAGCGGCCGTGCCGCAGCGGCCGTGCCGTGTCCTCGATCCAGTGCCTGGCAAAGCTTCACTCCCATTCTTGCGTCCGCTTTCTGTTATTCTGCTTGGTTCCAATCGGGGGCCAAATCGCCATGCTGGTGACGACCATTGAAAAGCCGGAAGGCTATCGGACCCAAAAAGTTTTAGGACAGGTGTTTGGCGTGGTGGTGCGCAGCCGCAGCCTGGTCGGCAATGTCGCCGCCGGCCTGCGCTCGCTCGCCGGCGGCGAGATCAAGCAGTACACCAGCCTGGTCGAGGACACCCGCCGCCATGCCATCGATCGCATGGTCGAAAACGCCCGCTTGATGGGCGCCAATGCCGTGCTGATGATGCGCTTCGATTCCTCGGAAATGGGGCAAACCATGTCCGAGGTCGTCGCCTACGGCACCGCCGTCGTGCTCGACCCCGAACCGCTGCCGTAACCGGCATAACGGAAGACGGGAATCCCATCCATCCCGCTGGGCCAAGCATCTTAAGCGTCAGGCCGCTTGCCTTTATGCCGTTTCTCTTTCTCCTGCTGCTGCCCCTCTTCCTGCTGCTCTGGTGGTTTTTCGACCGCCGCTATCGCGGCCGGCGGCAGGACGCGGAACCGCGCGCCACCGGCGATTTGCGCCCGACCGGCGAGGTCTTTCGCGACCCCGCGACCGGACGCCTGACCGAGGTTCTCGAAGACCCCCGCACCGGCGAGCGCGTCTATCGCGAAAAGTAATTTATTGGCGCAGTTTATCCGGCCAGTGTTCCGGGGACATTTTATAAGGCCCCAAAAGTTTTTTTATTTCAGGGCTGGAAGCGTTAACGGCCGAGTCGGACAGAAGTTTTCGTCAGAAATCGCAGGCCGAAGCGCGGGGTTCCTATTAGGTCCCGCGCCTATGAACGACAATACCAAGCAATTCCGCAGGAATTGCGCCTGGCAATGCCCGGCAGCCATGAGTTTTCGCCATGCGTCCGGCTTCGGCCGGATGTTTGCGAAAGCGTCAGCGCCTGAAAGTAAAAGCGGCCGAGCCGCATTTTATGGCTTGCCGCGGGCAACGAAAAACTGAAAACTGATCACTGAAAACTCGTATGCGCATCGCATTCCTTGGTCTGGGCCGCATGGGCGAGCCGATGGCTCGCCGCCTGCTCGAGGCCGGCTTCGAGCTGGCGGTTTACAATCGCACGCCCGAACGCGCTGCCGGCTTACACGCCGCCGGCGCCCGCCTGGCCGCTTCGCCCGCCGAAGCCGTTCGCGGCGCCGAGCTGGCCATGACCATGCTCGCCGATGATGCCGCCGTCGAGCAGGTGGTTTGGGGGGAATCGGGCTTGTTGCCCGCCTTGTCCCGCGGCGCGCTGCATCTCTCGCATTCCACCATTAGCCTGGCCCTGGCGCGCCGCCTTGCCGCCGCCCACGCCGCCGCCGGCCACGGCTTCGTCTCCGCTCCCGTCTTCGGACGCCCCGACGCCATCGCCGCCGGCCAGCTTTGGGTGCTGGCCGCCGGCGCCGCCCCCTTGCTCGACCGCGCCCGCCCGGCCCTCGCCGCGTTGGGACAAGAGGTGTTAGTCGTCGGCGAGCAGCCGGCCATGGCCAATGCCGTCAAAATTGCCGGCAATTTCACCCTCGCCGCCATGCTGGAAGCGCTCGGCGAAGCGCAGGCTTTGGCCGCCGCCGCCGGCATCGCTCCCGCCCGGCTGATGGACGTGCTCAATAAGCTCTATCAATCCCCGGTTTATCGCAACTATGGCGCCATCGTCGCTCAGCGCCGTTTCGAGCCCGCCGGCTTCAGCCTGCGTCTGGGCTTAAAAGACGCCTCGCTGGCCACCGCGGCGGCGGCCGAACTGCAATTGCCCATGCCGCTGGCGGATTTGATTCAAACTCAGATCCAGGCCGCCTTGGCCCGCGGCTGGGGTGAGCGCGACTGGTCGGCCTTTGCCCAACTGGCTGCCAGCCCCAAATCTTGATTGGGCGGCCGGCTTCGTCCGGATCTTTGCGCAAACGTCCGCGCCGAAAAGTAAAAGCGGCCGTGCCGCTTGCCGGCTACACCTTCTCCGCCACCGACTTCGCCTGGGTAAACAGCAGCAGATAATCCGGGCCGCCGGCCTTCGAGTTGGTGCCTGACATCTTAAACCCGCCGAACGGATGGGCTCCCACCATGGCCCCGGTGCACTTGCGGTTGATATAGAGATTGCCGACGTGAAATTCGCGCTTGGCGCGCTCGATCTTCTCCCGGTTGCGGCTATACACCGCCCCCGTGAGCCCATACTCGGTATCGTTGGCGATCTCCAGCCCATGCTCGAAGCTGCGGCAGGAAATCACCGCCAGCACCGGCCCGAAAATCTCTTCCTGGGCGATGCGCGCCCGCGGCGCAATGTCGGCAATGATCGTCGGCTCGATGAAGTAGCCGCTTTCCCCCAGGCGCTTGCCGCCCAGCAGCAGCCGGCCTTCTTTTTTGCCGATATCGATGTAACCCAAAATGCCCTTCATCGCCCGTTCGTTAATGACCGGCCCCATGGTATGCGAAAAATCTTCCGCCGCCCCGGTCCGGATGCGTCCGGCGCGCGCCACCAGCGCTTCGAGAAAGCGATCGTAGATTTTTTCGTGCACGATGGCGCGCGAGCAGGCGGAGCATTTCTGCCCCTGGTAGCCGAAGGCGGAAACCGCCACGCCTTCCACCGCGGCTTCGAAATCGGCCTCCTCGTCCACTAAAATCGCGTCTTTGCCGCCCAGCTCCAGAATCACGCGCTTGACCACCTGCTGTCCCGCACGTGGCGCCGCCGCGCGCTGCTGGATATCCAGCCCGGCGCCCTTCGAGCCGGTAAAGGCGATCATCGCCACCCGCGGGTCTTCCACCAGCGCCCGCCCTGCCACCGTGCCGCCGCCGGTGATCAGGTTGACCACCCCGTCCGGCAAACCGGCTTCGCGCAAAAGCGCCACAAACTCGGCCGCGATCGTGGCCGAATCGCTCGACGGCTTCAACACCACCGTATTCCCCGCCACCCAGGCGGCGGTGGTCATTCCGGCCATGATGGCCAGCGGAAAATTCCAGGGCGGAATCACCACCACCACGCCCAGCGGTAAATACATCAGCTCATCGCGCTCGCCCGCCAGTTGCGTGACCGGCTGCGGCCCCGCCAGCTTTAGCGCCAGCCGGGCGTAATATTCGCAAAAATCGATGGCCTCGCTGGCATCCGCCTCCCCTTCCGGCCAGGTCTTGCCCGTCTCCAGCGCCATCAGGGCCGCGAATTCGGCCTTGCGCTGGCGCAGCAGCTCTGCGGCGCGCAACAAAATCCCGGCGCGTTTTTCCGCCGCGCTCAGCCGCCAGCATTCGAACATTTTTGCCGCCGCCGCCACCGCCTCCGCCGCCAGTTCCGGCCCCGCTTCCTGGTGCCGCGCGATCACCTCCTGCGGGTTGGATGGGTTGAGCGAGGCGAAAGTCTTGGACGCATGCCGGTCCTCGTGGCCAATCCGGCAGGCATATTCCCGGCCCAGGCGGCTGCGCACTCGCGCCAGCGCCTCTTGATAGTGCTCCCGCACCTGCGGGCGGCTGAAATCGGCGTAAGGCTCGTTGTGAAATTCGCTCAGGCGAGTGAGTTCGCTGGCGGGGGCTTCAATAGCCGGCATAGGGTTTTCTTCTCCTTATTCCATATTAACGGCACGGTCGAGCCGCCATGGGCGCGGAACCTAAAAGAGCCCCGCGTCTCCGCCTGCCGCTTACTGCTTAAGGCTTTCCCCTACCTTCATTAGCTAAATTGGGTAAAAATTTCCCCATCTCCGGGGCAGGAATTGCCTGATTCGGGCGTAAAGCGTTAACGGCCGCATTGCTTGACAATTCCCGTCCATCCGGTTGACTCAATTTGTCATGTCCGGCCAAATTCCCCGGCTTGTTGCTTTTTCTCCGGCCGGCAATTCCCGCTCCACATGCGCCTCATTCGGCAGGAGTTCTGCATCATTGCCAATTTGGAATAACCGGGGCATTTTTTGGCCGTTAACATGCATAATCAATGCCCGCAACGGATTACTGTCGAGGTCTCCATGGCGATTCAACTCTCTGATTGTCGCAACTGCGGACGGCGGCTGGATTTTTCTCAGATCGTCGCGCCGCGATTCGGTCTGGTTGAGGTCAATTGCGAACGCTGCCATCACAGCCATCTCTATTCCCCCGCTGAGCTGGCCTCCGCGCGGGCGCGGATTCGCTCCGATCCGGGGCCCTATCAGCCGCCCTTGAGCGTCCGCCTGCAACTGCGCCGCCTCTGGTCGGCATAAGACTAACTCGCGCTGGTGCTGTATATAGCGGGCTTAACTGCTCGGCTAACAGACCGTCAGAAAGCGTTAACGGCCCGGGTCGGACAAATGTTTTAAGCGTCTAAAAGTAAAAGCGGCCGTGCCGCCGGGCTGCTAATCCCTTCCCAGCGGCATGCGGTACACCGCCTGGTTGACGTTGGCGCCGCCAATCTGCGTATCGGCCGGGCCGTCGTAGATAAATCCCTGCTGTTCGTACCAGCGGCGCGCCGCGCTCAACCCGCTATGCACCGCTACCCATAAAAATGGGGCCCCGCTCGCCCGCGCCGCTTCGCGCGCCGCCTCCAGCAATTTGCGTCCATAGCCCAGCTTTTGCGCCTCCGGCAATAAATAGAGGCTGCGCAGCACCGCTCCCGGCGGATCCTCTTCCGGAGAGCCCAGCGACAACATGGCGAACCCCACCGCCTGCGCGCCGCGCCAGACGATGAAGCCACGCACATTGTCGCGCGCATGCAGTTGCGCCAACCAGCCGGGATCGTAGGCGCGGCGCAGATATTCCGCGCGCGCTTCCGCCGGAATCAAATCGCGGTAAGTGGCATCCCAGGCGGCTCGGGCTACGGCTTGGATGGCGGCCGCATCGGCCGCGGTCGATGCCTTAATCTGCATTGCCGGTTCGTTCATCATCTTCAATCTTAACTGGCAAGCGCAAACGGAGTTGCAGTCATTAAAAAACTTTCCGGGCTTTATGCGCCGCAATCCGCAGCGGATCGTATACCGGCGACAGGGGCGGCGCGTAGGCCAGGTCGAGCATCTCCACTTCTTCCAGCCGCATGCCGAAAGCTAAGGCGGCGGCGGCGGCATGCAGGCGCGGCAGTATCGTGCCGGGCGCGCCCAGCGCCTGGCAGCCCAGTATTTTTTCCGAGCCGGCCTCGTAAACCAGCCGCAGGCGCATGCGTTGTTGGCCGAGATAGCCGGCCTGGGTTGCCGCCTCGACCTCGACGGCGGCGGGACGAAAGCCGGCGGCGCGCGCTTCGCGGCTGTTCAACCCGGTGCGGCCCGCCTCCAACCCAAAAACGCGCACTGCGAAACTGCCCAGCACGCCGGGGAAGCGCGCCGGCCGCCCGCCGGCGGCGTTTTGCCCGGCGATGCGGCCCTGCTGATTGGCTACCCCGCCTAAGGGCAGCCACACCGCCGCCCCGCTGACCCGGTGCCGGCTTTCGGCGCAATCGCCGGCGGCATACACCTCCGCCCGCGTGGTCTGCTGGCGTTCGTCCACTTCCAGCGCCCCGCTGCGCCCGCGCCCTACCCCCGCCGCTTCCGCCAACTCGATGCGCGGCTCGAGACCGCTGCAATCGAGCGCCAGTTCCGCCGCCATCTCGCCCAGCGACGTGGCGGCGCGCAACTCGCTTCGCCCCGTCTCTATCGCGCTCACCCGCGCGCCCAGCCGCAGTTGCACTCCCGCCGCCTGCGCCGCTTCCTCCAGCCCCAGGCTCAGTTCCGCATCCAGCCCGCTCAGCAGATGCTCCCCGCTTTCCGCCAGCGTGACCTCCAGCCCCCGCTGCCGCAGCGCGTCGGCCATTTCCAGCCCGATATAGCCGCCGCCGATGATCAGGGCGCGCCGGGGCGCGTTAGCCGTCCCCAGCCAGTTCGCCAACCGCGCCGCTTCCGCCCAGGCATAAGGCTGCACGATGCGCTCGCCCGGCGTGATTCCGGGAAAGGCGCCGCGCGGGCGCGCCCCGGTCGCGATGACCAGGCGATCGAAGCCAAACCAACGCTCGCCCGCGGGCGTCGCCGCCCGCACCCGCCGCTCCGCTAGCGCAATCTCCACCGCGGCGTGCCCGGTCAACACCTCCAACCGGCGTTCCTGGCGCAGCCGCTCGCGGCTGTATATCACCAACTGCTCCATCGCCGCGACTTCGCCGGAAAGCACAAACGGAATGCCGCAGGCGCCATAGGAAGCCACCGGCCCGGCTTCCAATACGCAAATCTCTGCCCCCGGCGCCGCCCGGCGCGCCTGGCTGGCCGCGCTCAGCCCCGCCGCTTCCCCCCCCAGGATGAGTATCCGTTCCGCCACGTGCTCCCGTTGCCAGCGTGCGTCTGGTAGAAAACAGAATACAGAACTCGGCGGTCAGGCGTCGGAATATTGCGCGGAGGTTAGGCGCGGGGTTCCGGTTCGGTTCCGCGCCTGGTGACGATAAAACCAAGCAATTCCGCAGGAATTGCATCAAGCCAGCCGGCAATTCCGCGGGAATTGTGCCCGGCAATGGCAATAAGCTGGGGCCGGAAGGTATCGGTTTTTGCCGCGTTCAGGTCAAGGGCCTGAATAGGTCTAAGCTACCCGTTCCAGCGATTCCGCTATCGCGTCCCAGACGCGATGCAGTTCCTCCGGCGTGATGCAATAGGGCGGTAGCACGTAAATCACGCCGCCCAGCGGACGCAGCAGAATCCCCCGTTCCAGGTAAAACGCCTGTAGGCGCGGGCCAATCCCGGCCAGGTAATCGCCTTCGCCTTCGGCCAACTCGAGGGCGGCCATGGTGCCGATCTGGCGCGCATCGCCGGCGCGGGGATGCGCGGCCAGCGCCGGCAGGCGCTCGGCGTGTACGGCGGCGATGCGTGCAATCCGCTCGAAAACCGGTTCGCTGTCGAATATATCCAGGCTGGCGAGAGCGGCCGCGCAGCCGAGCGGGTTGGCGGTATATGAGTGGCCGTGGAAAAAAGTTTTGCGCCGGTCGCGGCTCAAAAAGGCGTCGTAGATCTTCGCGCTCGCGGCGGTGACGGCCATCGGCAAAAAGCCTCCGGTCAGGCCTTTGGAGAGGCAGAGCAGGTCGGGAGCGACGCCGGCCAGCTCGCAGGCAAACATGGCGCCGGTGCGCCCGAAGCCGGTCAGCACTTCATCCGCGATCAGCAGCACTCCTTGGCGATCGCAAAGCCGCTTTACCCCCTGTAAAAACTCCACCGGATGGACAATCATGCCTCCGGCGCCCTGCAACAGCGGCTCAACCAGCACGGCCGCTACGTCTTCGCCGGTTGCCGCCAATAAAGTTTCCAGCCGGCTGAGGCATTCGAGCGCGCAGTGTTCGCGCTTTAAGCCTGCCGGACAGCGATAGCAATAGGCCGCGTGCGCGCGCTCCACCGGCAGCCGCCAGGCGGCAAAGGGCGCGGTAAAGTGCGACTCCGCGCTGGCTGACATGGCGGCGAAGGTATCGCCATGGTAGGCATGTTCCAGGGTAACGATTTTTTGGCGCTGCGGCTGGCCCAGGTTGTGCCAGTATTGCAGCGCCAGCTTGATGGCCACCTCGACCGCGGTCGAACCGTTATCGGAAAAAAAGATGCGCTCCAGCCCGCGCGGCAGCCGTGAGCGCAGCCGCTCGGCCAGCAACGCCGCCGGACGATGCGCGCACCCGGCAAAAATGACCTGCTCCAATTCCGCCGCCTGGCGCCCAATGGCGGCGGCAATGCGCGGCTCGGCATGCCCGTGCAGTGTTACCCACCAGGAAGAGATGGCGTCCAGATAACGGCGGCCATCTTCGGCTATCAGCCAGGCGCCGCTACCGCGGGCAATCGCCAGCGGCGGCGCCGCCGTCAGCATTTGGGTGTAAGGATGCCACACCGCGCGGGCATCCAGGGTTAGCGTAGCCTCATCCGGCATGGGTCCATTCTGCCGCATCGCTCCAGTTTGCGTCTTGCCCGGCTGCCGGCATTTTCCACGTTTCGCGGCCGTTCGCTCTTCGGGCGATTGCTTGCCTTTCCTACCGAGGTGGTTCTTTTAATCCTCCACAACGGCGATGTATTCTCTGCCGCCGGGCAGTAGAATGGAACCACTTCTATGCGGCGCGTCTGTGTTTTTTGCGGTTCCAGTTCCGGGAAAAATCCCGAATACGCCGGCGCGGCGCGAGCGCTGGCCGCTGAACTGCTGCGGCGCCGTATCGGCCTGGTCTATGGCGGGGGAAACGTCGGCCTGATGGGCGTGCTCGCCGATGCCATGCTGGCCGGTGGCGGCGAAGTCATCGGCGTCATTCCCGGACATCTGCACGCGCGCGATGTCGGCCATGACGGCCTCTCCCGCTTGCATGTCGTGGGCACCATGCACGAGCGCAAGACGCTCATGGCCGAGCTGGCCGACGCCTTTATCGCTTTGCCCGGCGGCTTCGGCACGCTCGAGGAATTTTGCGAAATCCTTACCTGGAGCCAGTTGGGCCTGCATTGTAAGCCTTGCGGGTTGATCAATGTCCGCGGCTACTTCACCCCGCTGTTGGCCATGTTCGACCATGCCGTGACGGAAAAATTTTTAAAGCCGGAAAACCGCCGCCTGGTGCTGGCTCGCGCTACGCCGGCCGCTATGCTCTCGGCACTGGAGGCATGGCAACCGGCTCCCAGAGTGGAAAAATGGTGCGAGCGTGTCACCCCGGCAAACTAAACCCGGCTGCGTGAATTCACGCAGGTAAATCCCGTTATTCCAAGTGCGAAAATTTGGAATAACCGGCTTAAATAATTGAATCTAAAAGCCATTCCCGTTATTCCAAGCTTGAGACAACGGCCGGAATTTTGGAATAACCGCCGTTTCCGTGGAATAACGCTTTATTTTCAATAGTTTATCCTGTGCAAACCGGCCCAAAATGGTCAAAATATTTTGACTTTTCAGGTATAGCTTTTCTTCTCAATGGCGTTGATTTTCTCCACGCGCGCCGCGTGGCGGCCGCCGGCGGGCGCGGTTGTCAGCCAGGTCCAGACAATTTCGCGCGCCAGTTCCGGCGACAGCATTCGTCCGCCCAAGGTCAGCAGGTTGGCGTGATTATGTTCGCGGCTGTTGCGCGCCGTGGCACGGTCATAGCAGAGCGCGGCGCGAATGCCCGGCACTTTGTTGGCCGCCATCGCCGAGCCGATGCCGGCGGCGTCAATCATGATGCCCAAATCGGCTTGGCGGGCGCGCACCGCTTCGGCCACCCGCAGCGCCTGGTCGGGGTAATCGAGCGGGCGCGACTCCTCCGGCCCCAGGTCCGCTACCGCGTAACCCTGGTCGCGCAGCCAGGGAACGAGCGCCTGCTTCAACTCCCAGCCGCCATGATCGCTGGCGATGGCCAGCCGCGGCCGGGGAAGTTGCGGCGGCGGCGCGCCCGCCGCCACCCGCTTGATCCGCAACCCGCGCCGCTCCGCCTCTTCCCGCGCCCAGTCGGTAAGCTCGCAATCGGCGCCCAACGCCAGCTCCGCCCCCTCTTCCAGGCCTTCCAGATCGGCAACAGTCAGAAAACGGCGCGGCATATTGACCTGGTATTACTTTCCGCTCGGATCGGGCAGGATGCGGATGTCGGCGAGATTGCGGTAGCGTTCCTGGTAATCCAGCCCATAGCCGACCACGAAACGGTCGGGAATCTCAAACCCGACATAATCGGCTCGGATCGGCGATTGGCGGCGCGACACTTTATCCAGCAGGGCCACGATCTTTAGCTGTTGCGGCGACCGGTCTTCCAGCAGCCCGCGCAGGTAGGCCAGCGTCAACCCGGTATCGAGAATGTCTTCCACCAGCAACACGTTGCGCCCGGCAATATCTTCGTTCAAGTCTTTGAGCAGGCGCACCACGCCCGAGCTGCGGCTGCTGCGCCCGTAACTGGAAACCGCCATGAAGTCGAAACTGGCATCCAGCGGCAGGGCGCGCGCCAGATCGGCCAGAAATATCGCCGCCCCTTTCAAAATGCCCACCAGCAGCAACGATTGCCCGGCGAAGTCGCGGGCAATGGCGGCGCCCAATTCCTCGATTCGCGCGGCTATACGCTGGCGCGGGATCAGGATCTCCAATCCGGTAGCGGCAGGGGGAACAGTCACGGGTGCGGCCATGAGAGCAGCAGAATAGCAAAACCGCGGGCGGGGAGGAAACCGCGCCCCTGCGCGCAGCGAAAATAAAATCGCCGGCGCTTCGCGCGCGGGGTTCCGTTCGCGTTAATAGCCGCTGGCCTTCGCCGGCGCGGCCGCCCCCGGGGACGCCGGAGCGCTCTGCCCGGCCAGGATTTTCACGCTGGCGCTGGCCCCCACCCGGCTGGCGCCGGCGCCCACCATTTTGAGCAAATCCTCATAGGTGCGCACCCCGCCGGCGGCCTTGACCCCCATGCAGTCGCCCACGGTCGCGCGCATCAGCGCCACGTCCGCGGGAGTGGCGCCGCCCGGCCCGAAGCCGGTCGAAGTTTTGACGAAATCCGCGCCCGCGCGCTGCGCCAGTCGGCAGGCGCGAACCTTCTCCTCCTCCGCCAGCAGCGCGGTTTCGAGAATCACCTTCACCCGGGCGCAACTCGAGTGCGCCAGCTCCACCACCCCGCGAATGTCGGCTTCGACTTCGGCGTCCATGCCGCTTTTCAGCGCGCCGATGTTCATGACCATGTCCAGCTCGTCGGCGCCCAGCTTCAACGCTTCCGCCGCCTCGGCGCGCTTGGCCGAGGCCGTGGTCGCGCCCAGGGGAAAGCCGACCACCGCGCAGGCCAGCACCGGCGTGCCGCGCAGCTCATGCGTCACCACCGCCAGCCAGCAGGGATTCACGCAGACGCTGGCGAAACCGTATTCGCGCGCTTCCGCGCAAACCTGCTCGATCTGCTCGCGGGTGGCTTCCGGCTTGAGCAGGGTGTGGTCAATGAAGGCGGCAATGCCGTCTTCCAGGCGCGGCGCCGGAGGGCAGACCGATAGCCGGCAGGCGCCGGAATCGATTAGCCCGCGGCCGCAGCTCCCCCGGCACGCCCCCCCGCAGGCAGCGCATGCTCCCCCCCCCGCCGGCAACGGCGCGCGCACCCGCTGCCAGATCGCCTCGGTGATCTGGCCCACCAGCTCGTCGTATTCCGCCGCTTGCATGGTGGTATTGTACGATCATGCGCAAGCTCGTGCGCTATGAATCCTTCGCTAGGCCCAGCCAGGCTCAATGCAAAAAAATCATCCTGGGTCTTTTGCCGATCTGGCTTTGTATAACGGCGGTGGCGCGCGGCAACGGATGGATTCGCGTAGAAGCTTTGCAGCCGCTATCGAGACTCCGCCTTTTACTCTTTAACGGTCAAACTGTAGAGGGAACTTTATGGAAGGTTTCGACATCTGCGATTGTGATCAACTCCGGCTATGGACCACACGGTCGGCAAGTATTTTCACGCCAACAGATCCGGCGGATTGACCGGATACGATCGTATCAACCGCTCAACCAAGGGAAATGGATGGGTCTGGGCGCGCTCATCGGCGGCGTTGCCGCCATTATCGTGGATAAAGCCAAGAAATCTACCAGGAATGGCTCAGGGTGGGTAATCGATAGCTTCCTTGGAGCCGCTGGCGGAGCGCTGGTTGGGCTCTTTCTCGCTGGCTTTCATCTCATCATTCATCCATCGCCTTACCGCATGATTTATCGGTCATCGGGGCCAAAACCACCTTCGCCCCTTCATACGAATCCAACGCCGCGGCAGCTCTAGTCCATGACTACTCTCCTCAGCGAATAACTGCCGCCAATCAAGCATCCCTGCGTGGTCCTTCCGCGAATTGCCGGTTCTGTGTCAGTATCGGAATTCACTTGGAGTACGAGCCTTTGCCCCAGAAGAAGAAACCGGAAGAAATCCCGGCCTTTGCCTACCGCCGCGGCAGCCTCTACGCCGGCCCCATCGCCTTGGAAACGCTGGCGCGCCGCTTCGGCACGCCCTTGTACGTCTATCGCTGGGAGGCCATTGCCGCCGCTTACGGTGCCTATGAAGCCGCGCTCGCCGGCCAGCCGCACCTGATCTGCGCCGCGGTCAAGGCCAATGGCAACCTGGCGCTGCTGCAGCGCTTGGCGCGGCTGGGCTCGGGCTTCGATATCGTTTCCGGCGGCGAACTGCAGCGCGTGCGGCGCGCCGGCGGCGACCCCGGCAAGGTGGTCTTTTCCGGCGTCGGCAAAACGGCCGCCGAAATGGATGCTGCCCTGGCCGCGGGCATCCTGCTCTTCAATGTGGAATCGGAAGGCGAGTTGGAGCTGCTTGCCGCCCGCGCCGCCGCCGCCCGCCGCCGGGCGCGCTTTGGCCTGCGCGTGAATCCCAATATCGCCGCCGCGACCCACCCCCATATTTCGACCGGGCTGCGCCGGCACAAATTCGGCCTGGAAACTGCCGCCGCCGTGGCGCTTTATCGCCGCGCCGCCGGCTTTTCCTGGCTCGAGGCCGCCGGCATCAGCTTCCACATCGGCTCGCAAATTCTCGATCCCGAACCGTTTGGCGCCGCCCTCGATCGCATTCTGAAAATTGTGGACAAGCTGCCGGCGCGCCCGCGCTGGCTCGATATTGGCGGCGGCCTGGGCATCGCCTACCGCGAGGGCGAACGCGCCCCTTCGATTGCCGCTTACCTGACGCCGCTTCGCCGCCGTCTCGCCGGCGCCGGCTTCACCCTGCTGCTCGAGCCTGGACGCCGCCTGCTGGCCCCCGCCGGCGTGCTGCTCACCCGCGCCCTCTACCGCAAGCGCAATGGCGGCCGCGAATTCCTGATCGTCGATGCCGGCCACAACGATCTCATCCGCCCGGTGCTCTACGACGCCTATCACCGGATCTTGCCGGCGCGCCGGCCAAAGCCGGGCGCGCGCGCCCGGCCGGTGGACGTGGTCGGACCGGTGTGCGAAACCGCCGACTTTTTCGCCCGCGACCGCCGCCTGCCGCCGGTCGCGCCGGGCGAACTGCTGGCCATCCTCGACGCCGGCGCCTACGGTTATGTGCTCGCCTCCAATTACAATGCCCGCCCCCGCCCGGCCGAGGTGCTGGTCGCGGGCGGCCGCGCGCGCCTGATCCGGCGGCGCGAAACCATTGACGATTTATTGCGGCTGGAACGGCAGGTCAGGTCGGCTTAAATCGGAAAGCCGGACGCCGGCAAGAATCAGCCCCCGGCTACGGTCATGCCCTCGACCCGCAGCGTGGGCGAGGCGATGGCGCCTCGAAATTCGAGATCGCTGCCGATTTCCACAATCTGCTGCAACATGTCTTTCAGGTTGCCGGCAATCGTGATTTCCTCGACCGGATAGGCGAGCTCGCCATTTTCAATCCACAACCCGCAGGCGCCGCGCGAGTAATCGCCGGTGACCGGGTTATAGCCAAAGCCGATCAACTCGGTCACCAGCAGCCCCTGCCGGACATCGGCAAGCATCGCCGCCGGCGTACGCTTGCCCGGCAGCAGAAACAAATTGCTGGGCGCGATGCCGGGCGTGCCCGCCAGCCCGCGCGCGGCATTGCCGGTGGTCGTCTGCCCCAGCTTGCGGGCGCTGTAGCAGTTGTGCAGGTAGCGGCGCAAAATGCCGTTTTCGATCACGATCGTGCGCCGGCTGGCCACGCCTTCGGCATCGAAAGGGCGGCTGCCGTAACCGCATGGGAGCCGCGCATCATCGACCAGCGTAATCTCGGGGGCGGCGATTTTCTCGCCCAGCTTGCCCGCCAGGAAACTGGCGCCGCGATAAATGGCGTCACCCTGGGCTGCCTGAAAGATATGCTCCAGGAGCGAACGCGCGGTGAGCGGATCGAACAGGACCGGCACGCGCGCGGTCGCGGGCTTGCGCGCGCCCAGCCGGCGCAGGGCTCGTTGCGCGGCGGTGTGGCCCACCATCTCGGCCGGCTCTAAGCCAGCGCGCTGATGCGACAGGGTATACCAGAAGTCGCGCTGCATGCAGCCGTCCTGCTCGGCGATGGGCGCGGCGCTGAGCGAGCAAACCGATTGCGACCAGTCGCCGAGAAAATTTCGCGAGTTGGCCAGAATGCGATGGCTCTCGCCGGCCTCGAAGCTGGCGCCCTCGGAATTGCGGATGCGATCGTCGGTTTCCAGCGCGGCACGCTCGCAGGCGCGCGCCAGCTCGATGCCCGCCTCCGGCTCCAGTTGCGCGGTGCCGGGAAAATAAATCCGCAAACCATCCTTCAGCGCCGTGTTCAAATCGCCTTGTTCTTCCTGTTCCGGCAGCCCGGCATGCGGATCTTCCGAGGCCGCGCGCGCCATGGCCAGCGCGGCGCTCACGGTTGCCTCCAGCGCCGGCCAACCCAAGTCATTGCTATAGGCGCTGGCTGCGCGCCGGCCAAGAAACACCCGCACGCCCAGGTTACGGCTATCGGCTTCTTTCAAAGCCTCAATCTCTCCCATGCGGACGGTGGCGGAAAACTCGCGCCCGTACTGAATGACGCACTCGGCCTCTTGCGCCCCCTGCCGGCGCGCTTCTTCCACGACCCGCATGGCCAATTCTTCTAATTCCCGGCTCATGGGATCCCCTTCCTCTGTTCCCCTGTTTTCATCATGGATATATCCAGCTTACCCGGCAACTCCTTGTCGCGGTGGCTCCTTCGGGACGCGCGTCCCCGGCTGCGGCCGCATCTTGCGGCTTCCAGTCTGTTTTTGTCGCACAATAAAAAGTTGAGAGGATTCCTATGCCCGAGCCGGCGACATTGCAATATTTTCAGCGGCACTTTGGCGTCACCGCGGCCGATATCGGGCGCTACCTGGCGGCGGCGCTCGAACGCGGCGGCGATTATGCCGATCTTTATTTCGAACACCAGACCGGCAGCTCGTTGCTGCTGGATGAAAGTCTGATCAAGAGCGCCAGCCAGGGCATTTCCGCCGGCATGGGGGTCCGGGTGCTCGCCGGCGAGCGCACCGGCTACGCCTATAGCGACGAGTTCACTCCCGAAAAGCTGTTGCGCGCCGCGCGCACCGCCGCGCATATTGCCAGCGGCCCGGCGCGAACGCACATTGTTGGCTTGCGCCAGCTTGCGCCGCCGCGCCCCAATCTATACCCCCTGGCGGCGCCGGCCACGCCCGACCTGCAATTGCGGCTGGAACTGGTGCAGCGCGCCGACGCCGCCGCCCGCGCCTATGATCCCCGCATCCGGCAGGTGCGCGTCAGCTTCGCTGACGAGCTCAAGCAGATCCTGATCGCCTCCAGCGACGGCACGCTCGCCGCCGATACGCAGCCGCTGGCCAGGCTGCATATTTTTTGCCTGGCCGGCGAGAATGGACGCAGCGAGCGCGGCAGCGCCGGCGGCGGCGGCCGCGCCGGCCTGGAGCAGTTTGCCGCAGAGAAATCGCCCGAAGCCCTGGCCCGCCATGCCGCGGAAGAAGCCATCCGCCAACTCTCCGCCCGGCCCTGTCCGGCGGGCGAGATGGAGGTGGTGCTGGGCCCCGGCTGGCCCGGCATCCTGTTGCACGAGGCGGTCGGCCATGGACTTGAAGCCGACTTCATCCGCAAGCGCACTTCCGCCTTTACCGGAAGGCTGGGCCAGCGCGTTGCCAGCGAGCATTGCACCGTGGTGGATGACGGCACCCTGCCCGGCCGCCGCGGCTCCATCAACCTCGACGATGAGGGCGAGCCTTCCGAACAGACGGTGCTGATCGAGAAAGGCATTCTCCGCGCCTACCTGCAAGACCGGCTCAACTCCCGCCTGCTGGGCGCGGCCCGCACCGGCAATGGACGCCGCGAAAGCTACGCCCATATGCCCATGCCGCGCATGACCAACACTTACATGCTGGCCGGGGAAGACGACCCCGGGGAAATCCTGCGTAGCGTCCGGCACGGCATTTATGCCGCGAACTTCGGCGGCGGCCAGGTGGATATCACCAGCGGTAAGTTTGTCTTTTCCGCCTCGGAAAGCTATTTAATCGAAGACGGCAAAATTACCGCCCCGCTCCGCGGCGCCACCCTGATCGGCAGCGGCCCCGAGGTGCTGACTCACGTTTCCCGCGTCGGTCATGACCTGCAGCTCGATCTGGGCATCGGCACCTGCGGTAAAGACGGGCAAAGTGTGCCGGTCGGTGTCGGCCTGCCCACGATTAAAATCGATCGGCTCACCGTGGGCGGCACGGAATCCTAAGGCGGGCGCCGGGATCGCTTACCGCGGACCGGTTTGGCGCTTCCCCGCATCTTCCGCGCGCAGGGGTTCATGCCCCCGCAGGGGTTCATGCCCCCGCAGGGGTTCATGATAGATCCGCGCCAGCAGCCATTGCATGCCGCAAACCATTCCGGCCAGCAGCAAGACCGCCGCCAGCGCGAAAAGCAAAGCGGTAAACCAGGTGGGCGGCAACATGAGCTTGATTTTCGGGCGCGCGCCGGGGGAAGTGTTCGCCTCCGCCTTGGAACTCCCCTCTGCGCTAGACTAAGCTAACGTCGCTCATCATAACATCGCCTTCATGCCTGTACCCTCGGCCACTGCCGCTCGACCTCCCGCTTCCGGCTTTTCCGCCGCGCCAGGGCCGTTGCGCGACCGCTTCGGACGCATCATTACCGACACGCGCATTTCCATCACCGACCGCTGCAACTACCGCTGCGTGTACTGCCGCGAAGGAGGCGAGGAAGCGGGCCAAGCCGGCCGGGAACTTTCCTGGGACGATTGGCGGCAGGTACTGCTGGTGCTGCGCCGTCTGGGCATCCGCAAATTGCGTTTCACCGGCGGCGAGCCGCTGTTGCGCCGCGGCTTAATCGAGTTCATCGCTTCGCTCGCCCCGCTCGGCTTTGAAGATTTGGCGCTGACGACGAACGGCCACCTGCTCGCGGCTCAGGCTGCCGAATTGCGTCGCGCCGGCCTGCAACGTATCACCGTCAGCCTGGATAGCGTGCAGCCGGAAAAATTCGCCCGCATCGCCCGCGTGCCCGGCGCCTGGGAGCGGGTGCGCGATGGCATCGCCGCCGCCCAGACCGCCGGACTCGAGCCGGTCAAAATTAATGCCGTGCTGCTGCGCGGCTTCAACGACGATGAGATTGAAGCCTTTGCCGAATTCGCCCGGCGCCAGCGGGTGGTGGTGCGCTTCATCGAATTCATGCCGCTGGAAGAAGGCCGGCTGTGGACGCCGGAAATCGTCGTCACCATGCGCGAAATTCTGGAGCGGCTCCAGGCGCGTTACCGGCTGGAATCGCTGCCCGTCGAAGGCGGCGAAACCGCCCGCCGCTTTCGCTTTGCCGACGGGTCTCCGGGCGAAATTGGCATCATCGCCCCCGTCACCCAGCCCTTCTGCGGCCACTGCAGCCGCATCCGCCTGACCGCCGATGGCAAGCTGCGCACCTGCCTGTTTTCGCTGCGCGAGTGGCCGTTGGCGGCGGCGCTGCGCGCCGGCGGGGAGGAACTGGAGGCGCTCGTCCGCCGCGCCGTGGCGCATAAGGAAGAGCGCCATCATATCGGCGAGCCGGGCTTTCAGCGCCCTTCGCGTACGATGGTGCACATTGGCGGTTGAGGCGGGTTTTGGCCCTTGCGCGACCGCAACTTCTGCGTCACAGTGGAACCGGCATGACTAAAAACTTCAGCTTGAGCGAAGCCCAGCGCCTGCTGCCCGAGCTGGAACGCCTGCTGCGCCAGGCTATCGAAGCGCGCCGGCGGCTGGAGGAGATCGAGCAGGAGATGCAGCAGACATTGACCCGCATCATCATGCTGGGCGGCATTCAGCTCGACCCGCTGCGCCATGCTACCCTGCGCGCCAACAAAGACGCCGCCGGCCATAAATTGGAAGCCGTGGTGACCGAAATCGAAGCCACCGGCGCTCAGGTGAAAGATCTGGATATGGGACTGTTGGATTTTCCCTGCTTGCTCAATGGCCGCTCCATCCTGCTTTGCTGGAAACTGGGCGAGCCGGCCATCGAACATTGGCATGGTCCCGATGAAGGGTACGCCAAGCGAAAGAAAATCGATCCCAGCCGCTTTACCACTTCCCGCCCGGGCAAGCCGAATTAACATGCGCGCCGTGCTGCAGCGTGTAAGCCGGGCGGAAGTGCGCGCCGGCGGGCGCGCCGCCGGCGCCATCGCCCGCGGCCTGGTGGCGCTGATCGGCGTCGAACGCGGAGATGCCTTGCACGATGCGCAATACCTGGCCGCGAAAATTTCCGGCCTGCGCGTTTGGCAGGATGAAAGCGGCCGCATGAGCCGCGGCCTGGCCGAGATCGGCGGCGGGGTGCTGGCCATCTCGCAATTCACCCTGCTGGGCGATCTGCGCCGCGGCTTGCGCCCTTCCTGGGATCAAGCCGCGCCGGCGGAAGTGGCCGAACCGCTGTATGAGGCCTGCCTGGCCGCGCTGCGCGCCACCGGACTGCCGCTTGCCTGCGGGGTGTTCGGCGCGCATATGGAATTGGAGTTGGTCAACGACGGCCCCGTCACGATCCTGCTCGACAGCCGCCGGCAGTTCTAACCCGCGCCGTTCCTGCGACGCTTGTATGCATCTCCCGGCTTCGGCGTGCCTGCGCGCCCTGTGGGCGCCCGGCATTTGAATGCATAAAACGGAATTGGTATTTTGGCAATCTAACTGACTTTATGCCGCACCTCGGCTATCTCCAACAATTCATTGCATTGCCTGTCTGGCTGCGCATTGCCGTGGCGCTCGCCGGCGCGATCGCGCTGGCGTTGGTGGTGCACGCGGTCTTGTTTGTGATCCTGGGAAGGCTGGTCCGGCGCCGGCATGGCGATCCGGCACATTACAGCCTGCGCCATATGCGCCTGCCGTTGCGATGGCTGTTGCCGGTCCTGGCGTTGTCCTCCGTCTGGCCGACGTTGCCCCTGCCCGACAAAGTGATGTCGTTGGGCGGCCACGTGCTGGGCGTGGCCACCATTGGCTTGTTTGCCTGGTCGATCATTGCCCTGCTCCTGGCCTTTGAAGAATTTTTCAATCATCGCTACCGGATTGAGGTGCAGGATAATCTCCGCGCCCGCAGATTGCGCACGCAAATCCAGATACTGCGCCGCATCACCGCCGTCGTCATCATCTTTTTGGCCGCGGCCATGGCGTTGCTGACCATTCCCGGGGTGCGGTCGGTCGGCACCGGATTATTCGCTTCCGCCGGCCTGATCGGGCTGGTGGCCGGCATGGCCGCGCGCCCGACGCTTTCCAACCTGATTGCCGGCATTCAAATCGCGCTCAGCGAACCCATCCGCATCGAAGACGTGGTGATCGTGGAAAACGAGTGGGGCTGGATTGAAGAAATCCACACCACCTTCGTGGTGGTCCGCATCTGGGATCTGCGCCGGCTGGTCGTGCCGATCTCCTATTTCATTGAAAAACCCTTCCAGAACTGGACCCGGCGCAGCGCCGACCTGCTCGGCGCCGTGCACCTTTATGTGGATTACAGCGTGCCCATCGACGCGCTGCGCGCCCAGTTGCGGCAAGTGCTGCAGAGCACGCCGCTCTGGGACGGCAAAGTCTGGAACCTGCAGGTGGAAGAAGCGACCGATCGGGCCTTGAAAGTGCGCGCCTTGATGAGCGCTGCCGATTCCGGCAAGGCTTGGGATCTGCGCTGCTATGTGCGCGAGCAGTTGGTCACCTGGCTGCAACAGCAATACCCTCGCGCGCTGCCGCGGATGCGGGCGGAGATAGAGCAATTGCAACTGGAAAACGGCCGGCCCGAGCCGCAGGCTACCAGCGCCGCCCCGGAACCGAATGGGTCGCGCCCGCGTCCGGTCCCCAGCCAGCAAGCAAAAGGCGAAGCGCAACTGGAACGCGAGCTCAAACCGGTGGCGGATGAATCCGGCAAAGGCTCGAAAGATCCCGGCAATGTTTCCGGCCCGTCCCGATGATAAAAACGGCGGCGGCCTTTTAGCCGAGCGCAGCCTCGACTTCCTCCACTTCCGGCGGTTCCAGCCGGAAGGCCATCGCGCCAATTACGTCTTGCAGTTGTCCCGCGCGCCGCGCGCCGACGATCGCGCCCGTCACCTCCGGCCGGCGCAGCACCCAGGCCAGCGCAACCTCGGCGGGCGAGCGGCCGTGGCGGGCGCCGATTTGGCGTAAATGCTCCACCAGTTCGAGGTTACGGCTGAGCCGCGGTTCCTGGAACTCCAGATTGCGGCTGCGCCAATCGTCGGCCGGCAAATGCTGCGCGCGCGCGCGCGTCATGCCTCCGGAGAGCATGCCGGAAAGCAGTGGCGAGTAGGCAATCACCCCGATGCCATGCTGGCGGCAATAGGGCAAGACTGCGCTCTCGATGCCCCGCCGCAACATCGAATACGGCGGCTGCAGCGAGGTAATGGGCGCGATCGGTCGAACGCGTTCGAGTTGCTCGTGATTGAAGTTCGAAACTCCGATCCAGCGCACTTTGCCTTCGCGCTGCAACTTGGCCAGTTCGCTCCAGCCTTCTTCAATTTCCGCCTCCGGGTCCGGCCAGTGGATCTGGTATAAATCCACGGCTTCGCGCCGCAGCCGGCGCAGGCTGCCCTCCAACTCGCGGCGTATGGAATCGGCGCGCAGTGAGCCGTAGACTTTACCCTGGGTATTGACCTGCCGCCCGCATTTGGTAAATACGTACGGCTGCTCGCGCCGGCCGGCAAGCGCCTGCCCGACCAGCTCTTCCGAATGCCCGGCGCCATAGACCGCCGCCGTATCAATCCAGTTCATGCCCAAATCGAGCGCCGTTTGGATCGCGGTGATGGACTCCCGGTCATCGGTACCGCCCCAGCCGTACTCCCATCCGCTGCCGCTGATCGTCCAGGTGCCGAAGCCCAGCGGAGTAATCCGCAGATCGCTATTGCCTAATTGCCGCAGTTCCATGCGTTCCTTTCACTCTCCTCATTATCTTGCGGGGGCCAGGTCTGCGCCTTCGTCGGTCCAGCTCATCTCATTCCCGCCGGCAAAAATTGGCGTGATGCTGATCATAGCCGGATTTCATTCTGGCTATAAATGGTTAGTATGGTATTAAACGAGGCGGCTTGTGGTCATTGCGGCGCGCATCCAGTTCGCCTTCACGGTAATGTTTCATTACCTGTTTCCCATCTTGACCATGGGATTGGGTTTTTTTATTGCCTTAATGGCCACGCTGCATCTGGCCACCGGCGACCGCCGCTGGGATGACGCCGCGCGCTTCTGGGCGCGCATCTTCGCTATCGGCTTCGTCGTAGGCGTGGTCACCGGCATTCCCCTGGAATTCGAGTTTGGCTCCAATTGGAGCGCCTTTTCCGCCTACGGCGGCAGCCTCTTCGGTCAAATGCTGCCGATGGAAGGCGTGTATGCCTTCTTTCTCGAATCCGGGTTTCTCGGCCTGTTTCTTTTCGGCCGCAACCGCGTCGGAAAATGGCTGCATTGGATCGCCGGAGTGGGTGTGGGCGCGGGCTCGCTGTTATCCGGATATTTCATTACGGCCGCCAACGCCTGGATGCAGCATCCGGTGGGATATCAACTGGGCTCTGATGGCAAGCCGCATCTGGTCTCCTTCTGGCAGGTCTTATTCAATCCTTTCGCCGGTTGGCAGTTTGCCCATGTCATTAATGGCGCGTTGTTGGCCGCGGCCTTCGTGATCGCTTCGATTTCGTCCTTTTACCTGCTCGGCCACCGGCATCAGGAATTCGCCCGCTTTTCGCTACGGATGGCGGTAATCGCCGGCTGTTTGCTCTCGCTTACCCAGCTTTTCCCCACCGGCGATCTGGAAGGCCGCCATGTTGCCGGCTGGCAACCGGCCAAGCTGGCCGCCATGGAAGGCCTGTTCAAAACCGAGGCTGGAGCGCCGCTGGCCATCCTGGGCATGCCCAGCGTCCGCCAGCAAAGGCTGCTCGATCCGGTGTACGTGCCGCGGATTCTCAGTTTTCTGGCCTATGGCAGCTTCCGCGCGCGCGTGGTCGGGCTGGCGGCTTATCCGCGCAATGACTGGCCGCCGGTGGCGCTGACTTATTACGCCTATCACATCATGGTGGGTCTTGGAACGATCTTCATCGTCATCATGGTGGTCGGCGCTTTTCTGCTCTGGCGCCGCCGCCTGTTTTCCTGCCGCGGGTTCCTCTGGATCCTGATGCTGTCGCTGCCCTTCCCCTTTATCGCCAATGAGGCCGGTTGGATGGCGACCGAGGTCGGGCGCCAACCCTGGCTGGTGTACGGCCTGTTACGCACCGCGCAAGGCGTCTCGCCTAACGTCGCCGCCGGCGAAACCATTTTTACCTTGCTCGGCTTTATGGGCATTTACGCCATGCTGGCGCTGCTCTATCTTTTTCTCACCGCCCGCATTATCGGCGCCGGCCCCGAAACCGCGCCCGGCGTCCAGTCCCCTTAGGGGGTTCAGGAGAAAACCCGATGAGCCAACTCTGGTTCTGGTGGCTGGCGGGCATGTTTACCGTATATGCCCTGCTTGATGGTTACGACCTCGGCGTGGGCGCCCTTTATTTCTGGCTGCCGAGAAACGACGAGAGCCGCGGTATCGCCCTCGCCGCCATCGGCCCGGTCTGGAACGGCAACGAAGTCTGGCTGCTGGCCGCCGGCGGACTGCTGGTCGTCTCTTTCCCGCGCGTCTATGCGCTCGGCTTCAGCGGGTTTTATCTGGCCCTGATCCTAGTGCTCTGGTTTCTGATTCTGCGCGGCGTGGCGATCGAATTTCGCGGGCAACTCGGACACCCGCTCTGGAAAGACTTCTGGGATGCCGGCTTCGGCAGCGCCAGCCTGTTGCTGGCGCTGCTGTTCGGAGTGGCCTTGGGTAATCTGGTGCGCGGCCTGCCCATCGGCGCAAATGAAAATTTTCAGGGCACCTTCAGGCTGCTGCTCAACCCCTATGCGCTGGCGGTAGGCTGGCTCAGCCTGTCGCTGCTGGCCTGGCATGGCGCCAACTATCTCCGCGTCAAAACCAATCCCCCGCTGCAAAACCGGGTCCGGGAATACTCGCGCCGGCTCTATCTGAGCACGCTGGCGATGATTGTCATCGTGACGGTTTATACCGCGGCAACCGGCACCATGGCTAGCGTCTGGCTGCACCCGCTTTTGCTGGTCTTCCCGCTGCTGACCCTGGCCGGACTGGGGCTGTTCATCGCTGCCGGACGCGAGCGCGACCTGCCGGCCTTTTACGGCTCCATGCTGGTGATCGCCGGCCTGCTCGGCTCCGCGGCCGCCTCGCTCTACCCCAATCTGCTGCGCTCGACCTTGAATCCGGCTTACAGCTTAACCATTTCTAACGCCGCCTCGTCGCCCTTGGCGTTGAAGGCGGCCTTCATTGCCAATGCCATTGGCTTGCTGGCGGTAATTGCCTATACCTACTACATCCATCGCATTTTTCGCGGCAAGGTCAGCACCCCCGGCTATCACCCTTAAGGCAGGGCCGCCGCAATTGGCCGCCTTTTACGTTGTCTGGTCTGTGGCAGTGGCCTCGGCTTTCAAAATGTGGGCTTCGGCGCCCTGAAAGCCGCAGGTCTTATGCGTGCCGTCGCAGAAGGGCTTGTTGGCCGATTGGCCGCAGCGGCACAGCGAGAACGCCGGTTTGTCAATCTTCATCGGCTGCCCGTTCGAGTCAATGATGGTGATCGGCCCCTCGACAAAATACGAGCCGTTGCGGCGGATAGTGATGCGAGTTTCGCTCATATGACCACAGGATAATGGAAAACCGCGCGTTAATTTGGATTAGGCGGCCTGGGAATTGCGCGGGGCGGCCTCGCTAAAGGCGCACAGCGATTGCAGTAAGTTTTCATCCACGCTGGCGTTCATGCTAAACAAATCGGGCAGCAGCCGGTCGGGATTGAGTTCGAGAAAATGGCGGGAGAGCAAGCGGGTAATCGCCTGCCGGATATGGCTGGCCTCGCGCAACAACGCCGGAATGGCGTAGCCCTCCTGGCGCCGCAGCCGTCCGTGCCGGCGGGCATTTTCGGTGCATTCCAGCAGGGTCATTTTATCCGGCTGGCGCATGTGCAGCGCGACATCTTTCAAGACCGCATGTAAATCGTCCAGTCGCTCATGGCGCTCCAACCCGACCCGGTTCACGATCGGATCGGCCTCCACATTCTCCAGCCAATCATCCATAATTTCCGCGCAATACCGTTCAATCAAGGTCGATAGATCCACCGGCTCCGCGCGCGCCGACTTAGGTTTCTCCACCCACTCCACCGCTGCCCGCATCACGGCGCCGCTCACCGGTTTCATCAACACCCCGTCGACAAACTCCTGAATCGTTTTCCAGGCGCCGGCTAAATCCGGATTGCCGGTCACGAGCAGCACGCGTGCTTGCGGGTGCATCAGCTTAAGCGCGCCCGCCAGTACGAACCCATCGGCGCGGCAGCCCAGATTCAGATCGGTCAATAGAAGATCAAAATCGCTTTGAGCTATTTGGCGTAAAGCCGTTCCTGTATCCTGGCAGGCTTCCGCCTGGTAACCGGTCCGGCGCAGCAGTTCGATATTGAACTGGGCAATCTCCGCCTCGTCGTCCACAACCAGAACGCGCTTCGGCATACAGCCCAATTAGATGCCCGAAGCCAGGCGCGCGCCAATAGACGAAATCCCCGTCACCGAAGTTGAATTGGTGCCAAGCCCGCCTGCCGCAGTTCGCGATTCAGTCGAGGCAACGTTTGTTCTTTCAGGCTACTCCATTTACCTAGCAGAGTAGCCAGCCTTTGCTGCCGGCGGCTTGCCGATTCGGCTTGCGCCACCGTCGGCGTGACATCGGCGGCTTGCAAGCTGCCCAGCAGGCCGCCTAATTGAAACTGCATCGCGGTTAAGGTGGTCGGTTCACCCGCCCCAAACAGCATCTGAAACAGGCTCATGCGCGCGCCCGCCAGCGCCGTCGCTTGCCGGCTGGCGGATTGGACAGTTTGGCCCAGGGTCCCCTGCCGAGCGCTCGCGGGTAGTTTCTTCAGAGCCGTCCGCAAGGCGAGCAGTTCGCGTACGTCGGGTTGTAGCGTCTGCAGGCCGCGGTACATGGCCATGGAAAGACGAAACTGTTCGGCCAAACCTGCCGCCGGCGTTTTCACCCTTGGATCCATGCGAAGAACGAGCGGCTGGCTGCTACTGTGCCCGTTGACGGTCAGGCGAACGGTATAACGGCCGGGCTGGGCATAAGGCGAATTATAGGCAGGAGGAGTATCGTGCGGAACCGCCTGCATGGGGTAACCGGGTGTGCCCGGCAGAGGCGTATAGTGCAGGTCCCAAACCCAGCGATGCAGCCCAACCGTGGCGGGCAGCCGGCGCGGCGACCGCACCCAATACACGGGAATATCCAGCTTGGCCGGATTTACCTGGCGCAGGGGCGCGTTGCTGGCATATTGCCGCACCAGCTTGCCGGCGGCATCATAGATGCCCAAGGTGACCGGGCCTTGCGGCGCTTGGCCAAGATAATAGTTAATCACCGCGCCGTCGGGCGGATTCTGTCCCGCAGGCGTATCCGGCGGCAGCGGCGTATCGGTATTCGTATCCCAGCGCACTCGCCAGGCGGTTTCCGGACGGAATAAATGCGCGGTCTGGCTGAGCATCCGATGCTGCACTTGGCGCAGGGGCGTGATGTCGTCCAAAATCCAGAAGCCGCGGCCGTGGGTCGCCGCCACCAGATCGTCATTTTTAACCAGCAGGTCGCGCACGGAACTGGCCGGCATATTCAGCCGCAACGATTGCCAGTGATTGCCGTCGTCGAAAGAGACGAAGACCTGGCGCTCGGTGCCGCAAAATAGCAGTCCCGGCCGCTTCGGGTCTTCCCGGACGACATTGACGGGCGCATCATCCGGTAGTCCCTGGACGATTTCGGTCCAGGTTCGGCCGCCATCGTGCGTACGGTAAATGTGCGGCCGGAGATCGTCGAGCCGGAACGTATTAATCGCGGCATAGGCCGTCAGGCGATTGAAATGTCCGGCATCGAGTGACGAAACCTTGGCCCAGGGACGCAACTGTGGCGGCGTCACGTTTTTCCAGATTTGGCCGCCGTCGGTGGTGAGTTGAATCTGACCGTCGTCCGTGCCGGCCCAGATCATGCCGGCGCTCAAGGGCGAGGGTGAAATCGCATAGACCACCCCGCGCCGGGTCGGTTTGGCGGTGAGCCGGTTGCGGTACACGCCGACATTGGCCGGCGTCGTCCAGGTCTTTCGCGTCAGGTCGGGGCTGATGCGGCGCCAGCTATGCCCCAGGTTGGCGCTTTCCCACACCACGTTGGTGCCGTAGAACAGCAGCCGCGGGTTGACCGGCGAAAACGCGATCGGCGCGGTGCGCACCACGCGATTGTATTGGCTGCGGCTGAGTGCGGGCGCGATGTCGGCGGCTTGCGTGGTCCGGCGGTTGTAGAGCGTCAATTTGCCGCCGACAATGTAGTTCGGGTTCAGCGGATCGGGCACGATATCGGCGTATTCTTCCGCTCCCACCGGATGCCAGTCGCGGAAGGTAATCTCGCCGCCGTTGCCGCGCGAGGCGATGCAGACCGAACCGCTATCCTGCTGGCCGCTGCAAAGGTGATAGGGAAAATCGTTGTCGGCGGCAACGTGATAAAGCTGCGCCGTCGGTTGGTTGTACCACGAACTCCAGGTCTTGCCGCCGTTGACGGTAACAATCGCGCCCTGGTCGCTGCATACCAGCATGATGCGTGGATGGTTGGGGTTGATCCAGATGTGCTGGTAATCGTCGCCCCCGGGGGCGCCGCGGATCCCCTTCCAGGTTTTGCCGCCATCGCTGGATTTCCAGGTCACTACGCTGTCGCTATACACCACGTCGGGGTTCTTGGGATCCACCGCCAGCAAGGGCAGGTCGCCGCCGCCGATGCGCGCGGCGGGTCGCGGATCGCTGGTGATTTTGCGCCAGCTTTGGCCGCTATTGTCGGAGCGGTATATCCCCAGCCCATGCGGCAACGACGCCACGGAAGCATAAATGCGACTCGGTTTGCTGGGCGCGATCGCCACCGCGACCTGTACCAGATTTTTCGGCAAGCCCTGGGTCAGCTTGCGCCAATGCGTGCCGCCGTCGGTGGATTCGAACAACCCTCCGTGCGTGCCCTGCCAGGCGCCGTTTTCCCACGGCCCCTCGCGCGCTTCCCATAACCCGGCATAAACGATTTGCGGATTTTGGGGATTGATCTCCACATCCGAGCCGCCGGTGTTTGCATTGACGTACAACACCTTTTGCCAGGTGCGTCCGCCGTCGGTCGTGCGGAAAATACCGCGCTGCGCATTGGGCCCGTACGGATGCCCCAGCGCCGCCACGAATACCCGGTCGGGATCGGTAGGGTCCACCGCGATCGCCGGAATCTGTTCGCTGTCGCGCAACCCGATGCGTTCCCAGGTCTTGCCGCCGTCGGTGGATTTATACATGCCGTCGCCCACCGACAAATCCGGGCGGTGCAGTCCCTCGCCGCTGCCCACGTAGATAACCCTGGGATCGGAGGGCGCCACCGCGATGGCGCCGATCGAGCCGGTGGGCTCGGCATCGAAAATCGGTTTCCAGGTGTGGCCATAATCGGTCGTCTTCCACACTCCGCCGTTGACCGCGCCGATATAGAAAACGTTCGGCTGGCCGGCGACGCCGCAGCCGGCGCGGGTGCGCCCGCCGCGATAGGGGCCAATCGAGCGCCAGCGCAGAGCGTGAAAAAAGCCGGCCGGATAGCCCTGCGCGGCGGCGGCCAGCGCCAACCCGGCGGCCAGCGCCGGCAGCGCGAGACAGGAAACCAGCCAGTGGCGAGTCAAACGGCGAATCATGTGAGTCACGGGCGTTCTCTCCAATCGAAGAGTCTAGCCGATAGTATGGATTGGGCTCAAATTAAAGTTCGCCGATAAACGACAAATCTGACGGCGGCACCAAGCGTTCGTAACATTGAATACATAGCCATCGGTCTTCAGGATCGATATAACCGAAATCACCTGCATTAATGTGGCAGTGGCACACGGCCGCTCGGCCAATATTGAAATATCCTGGCTGACGGTTCCTTATGCGTTAACGGCCGAGTCGGACAGAAGTTCTCGTCCGAAGCAATTTCGGAGAAATTGCCTGAAGCCATGCTCGCAGGCCGGGTTTGCGTGGGGTTCCTGGTAGTTCCCGCGCCTATGAACGACAAAAAACTTTCGGTAGTCGCTTGAATCATCACGCCGGCCGGTCTCAGTTATTTCTTCAGCCACGGGGTGGGCGGCAGGTACATTTTCGGGTTCACCACCCAGGCCGGCACGCTGGGCGCGAGCCGCACCGTTTCGCTGGTCAATTTCAACTGCGCCGAGGCCACGCCCGCGCCCGAGGCGCGCAGCGTAATCGTCCCCGGCTTGCCGCGATCCGTCTGCACGATGGCTTGGCAGAGTCCATTGAACGCCCGCCGCGTGTCGCCTTTGTCGGCTTCATGGCTGCTGGGATCGCCGTTGCCGACGCCGATCAGCCGTCCCGGCCCTTGGACTTCAAAGACGATCGGCGTATCCGCCGTCGGCGCCAGCCGCCCCTGGGCGTCCTGCACCTCGACCGTGATCACCGCTACGTCCTGGCCGTCGGCGGCCAGCCGGCGCCGGTCAGGTTGGAGCGCCAGCCGCGCCGGCGCGCCGGTGGTCTCGCGCCGCGCCGTCAACACCAGCTTGCCGCCGCGATAGCCGCGCGCCTCGATTGCGCCCGGCTCATAGTTCACCTGCCACTGGACATGGCTATAGGGTTTCATCTTCTGGCGGCCCTGGCTGCGCCCGTTCAGCAAGAGCTCGACTTCTTCCAGGTTCGAGTGCGCCCAGACCATAATCTGCCCGCCGGTCCAGTTCCAATGCGGAAACAGGTGCAGCACCGCCTCGGGCTGCCACCAGGCGCGGTAATAGTAAAAGTTGTCTTTGGCGAAGCCGCAGGTATCGAGAATGCCGAAATGCGAGTTGATGCAGGGCCAGCCGTAAGGCGTCGGTTCGCCGCGATAATCGAAGCCGGTCCAGGCAAACCCGCCCGCCAGCCACGCCCGCTCGGCATAAAAACTCCACCAGCTCTCCGCCCGCTCGGCCCAGGGCGGACGGTTCAGGTCATAGGCGCTGACGTAGCCTCGGGCGGGGTCGTTGGCGTAAATGCCGCGGGTGGAAACCGTACTGGCGGTTTCCGAGCCCCACGAGGGCTGATGGGGAAATTTTTGGTGGAACTCGTCAATGCGCGGCAAGCCGTAATTGAAGCCTTGAATATCGAGCACCGCCGAGATGCCGTGGCCCCAGCCGCCGTTCATGGCCGCCGAGGTCAGCCGGCTGGGATCGAGCCGCCGCGCCAGGCGTTTCATCGTGGTCACCACGCGCACTCCCAGCGGCGTGCCCTGAATCGGTTCCTCGTTGCCCAACGACCAGACAATCACCGAGGGGCGGTTGCGGTCGCGCCGGATCAGCCGTTCCAATTGGCTCAATCCCTCCGGCGAAGAGGACATCATGCGCGTCTCGTCGAACACCACCATGCCCAGCCGGTCGCAGGCATCCAGCAGCGCCGGCGTCGGCGGATTGTGCGAGGTGCGGTAAGCGTTGGCGCCCATCGCCTTCAACCGCTCGATACGGAAATATTGCACCCGGTCCGGTACCGCCGAGCCTACCCCGGCATGGTCCTGGTGATTGCAGGTGCCTTGTACCTTGAGCGGTTTGCCGTTGAGAAATAAGCCGCGCTGCGCGTCGAATTTCACCGTGCGCACGCCAAAAATAGTCTCATAGCGGTCCACCACCTGGCCGCCGGCCTCAATCGCGATTTCCAGGCGATACAAGTAAGGATGATCGGGCGACCAAAGCTCCGGCCGGGACAGCGTTACCGGCTGTTGCGCCCGGCGGCGGCTCCAGGGCTTTAGCGACAGTGCCGCCGGCGCGGCTTGCGCCACTACCCTTCCGGTTGCGTCCAAAATGCGCGAGTGCACGCGGCAGCTCGAGGCGGTGCCGGAGTCATTATCCACCTCGGTGGAGATCGCGATTGCAGCCGCGCCCGGTTTAACCGTGGAGCGCACATAAGTGCCGTCGTAGGCGGCATGCACCGGCGCGGTCTTGGTCAGCCAGACATGGCGATAGATGCCGGCGCCTTCATAAAACCAGCCTTCGTTTAAACTCGCATCCACCCGCACCGCCAGCGCGCTGGGGCGGCCGTAATAAACAAAATCGGTGATATCGAAACGGAAAGGCGCGTAGCCGGAAAAGTTCCGGCCGATAAAAGCGCCGTTCAGCAGCACCATGGCATCGCGGAAAACGCCGTCGAATTCGATCGTGATCCGCTTGCCCCGGTCCTCCGCCGTTAACTCAAAGACCCGCCGGTACCATCCAATGCTGGTTTCCGGATATTTGCGGCCGAGCGGCTTGCAGCCGTGCTGGTAGAGTTTGGGATCGTCATGAAACGGCAACTCCACCGCCCAATCGTGCGGTAAATCGAGCAGCCTCCAAGCGTGATCATTGAAGTTCGGCTGTGCCACGGGCGACACCAGGTTGGTTTTGAAAAAAGTATGATCGTTCGTGCCGAAGTTGAAATCGCGGCTTTCATCATCGGCGTTGCCTAAGTGAAAGCGCCAGCCATGATCGAAGAGCAGCCGCTCGCGCGGGTTTAAATCGCCCGGAAGAGGATGGGCGTAGTGGAGCACCGAATCCTGGAGTGGCGCGTGGGCCGCGCCGGATTCCGCGGGCCAGATCGTATCCACTTCGCGGGCTTGCGTCAAGAGCCGGGGGGGCAGCACTGTGCCCGCCATGCCCGCTGCCAGCCCGCCTTGTAAAATGCTCCGCCGCGTCCACTTACCCATTTTTTCTTCTCCGTGTACCGCGAGTGTCGAAGCCAGTAAAGCAAAATCCATTACGCGAAGCAAGCGCACTGCAATCCGGCAACTATGGGGTACTCAAATCGTCCGCCTCAAAATCCACTGCCAGGTGGAAAAACGTAGCCTCTTGTCTGAAAAATTAATAATCTCCCGCTAGTTATTAAGCGTCCAAATAACAGAAGGAGGTCTCGCTGCTATTTCATCCGTCGTGGCGATTTCGGCGTCCACGCTGGATTCAGCAGCGGGAAGAAAGGAGAGTTGAAAATGGCTGTCGGACGAACTGGAAGTCTCAGCATTCTGAGCATCGTCACGCTGCTCGCCGGATTGTGGATGATCATTTGCCCATTCGCAATTGGCGCCGCTAGCGGCGCCCGTTGGAATGGCGTGATCTTTGGCGTGCTGGTGGCGATTTTCGCTATTGGCCGCCTGGCCAGTCCCGGCGCGCGCGCGCTGAGCTGGGTTAACCTCTGTTTCGGCATCTGGCTGCTGATTTCTCCGTGGGTGCTCGGATTCACGGGCAGCGGCATAAGGTGGAATGATACGGTTACTGGGCTGGTCATTCTAATAGCCTCGGCCGTTGCGGCTAAAGATGCCGGCGTGGTAGCCACTACCACCGGTGGCGAATCTGGTTACAACCAGCGCAAAGTGGCCTAGCGATCCCGTAGCCTCGCTCGCGGGTGGCGATTTCGCTGCTTGCAAGCTTCCTGGCAGCGGAAAAATGGCGCCGAAGCCTCTATTTCCGCTGCCGAAATCCATTTTTATCTTATTTCGCCAATGAAGAATTTAGCCTGGACGGCGAAAATCCCCGATGCTATCTGGGCGCCGGTTCTAGAAGCCTTACTGGTGCTGCTGGCTGGGGTGATCAGTTTAGCTTTCGGTCAGATCTGGCTTTTTTCCAGCCTGGGGCCCACCGCGTTTGAAGTTGCCGAGCATCCCAAACGCCCCAGCTCGCGGCCCAGGGCAATCATCATTGGCCACTTCACCGCGATTGCCATTGCCTTTGGCTCGGTTGCGGTGTTTGGCGCCTGGAATGCTCCCTTGGCCAATCCTCAGCATGGATTGCCCCTCGCGCGTTTATGGGCAAGCGCGGCCGCTGCCTTACTGACCGCGGCTGTCAATTTACTGTTAGGCACCAATCAGCCCGCCAGCCTGGCTACTGCCTTATTAATTACTCTCGGTTCTTTTCAGAGCGGCTATGGCGCCCTGGGAATGATTGCCGGAGTAATGCTCATTGCCGGGTTGGGCATTCCCTTGCGCAAGCTGGGAATCCTGCGCCGCAATGCCGGCGCTCCCATTCCAACTAAACCTGCCTTGGCCGCATGAGGATCGCGTAATGCGCAGCGGCTCGGCCGCTTTTACTTGTTGGGGCGGCTCAGGTCCCATCTCCGGTTAATCCTGTCTGGACTGCGATTGCGGAAGAGCTGTCCGTTGATTTTCAAAAAAATCCAACAGCCGGTTTTCTGCCCAGTAGGCGTCCTCGCGGTCGTTGGCCGGCTGCATGAACCCACAGTGGCCGCCATGGCGCGGCGCCAGCCATCTCAGCGCCGGATTGGCGGCAATGCGCCGCCGTGATTCCCCGGTAACGATGATAAAGGGATCATCTTCGGCGTGGAGAATCAGGGTGGGCACTCGAATTCGTTCCAGCACGCGCGTCGCGCTGGCCCGCTCATAGTAATCCACCGCGTCGCGATAGCCCATATGCGGCGCGGTGACGCGGTCGTCGAAATCGCGAATCGAGCGGATCTCGTCGAGCCGAGGCATGCGGTACAGCGCGGGATGGCGCGCGGCGCGGGCGCGCGCCTTGCGCCGCAGCCGGCGCAAAAACCGCCACTCGTAGAGGCGATTGGCCGGCTGGTGCAGCGCGTCGGCGGAGGGCGCCAGATCGAGGCAGGCCGAAACCACGCCGGCGGCGGCGAGCGATGGCGGCGCGGCCGCACCCAGTTCGCCCAGCAGTTTCAATACGGTGTTGCCGCCCATGGAATAGCCGGCCAGAAAAACCTCATGGACGCGGGGCTGCGCCGCCGTCCATTCCAGCGCCCGCAGCAGGTCCTGGCTGAGGCCGGAATTATAGAGCGTTTGGCAGCGCAATTCGGAGGCGCCGCAGCCGCGCACATTCATGCGCACCGCGTGCCAGCCGCGCCCGTGCGCTTTGGCGGCCAGGCTTTGCATGTAACCGACCCGGCTGTCTCCCTCCAGGCCATGGATCAAAAGCAATGCCGGCGCCTTCGCCTCCCCGGCCCAATTGACTTCCAGCAGCAGCTCTACCCCATCCTCCACCTTGAGCCAGCAGCATTCCGGCTCGGGAGGATGCAGTCGCCGCGGACGCAAATAGGAATAAATCGTATTAATGTGCCCCTGCCGCAGCCAGCGCGGAGGCTGATAATCGGGGAAATCTGGACCGGGTAGGTTCATCGGCAATCTCTATCATAAAAGGTGTAATAGCAATTTCCCGGCTTGCCCGATGGGATCACGGAAACGCTAACGCCGCTTTTCGCTACACTGGCCTCTTATGCACCCTGCCTTCATGCTGCCTCGTTTTTCCTTTGGCGTGGGTGACCGTTTCGCCTCTCAGGCCCTGCCCCAACTGCGCGCCTGCCAGCGCGCCGCCGAAGCCGGCGTGGAAATTGCGCCGGTCTGGAACAAGTCGCAGCGTGAACATGCCCTGATCGGCACCGATCCCGCTCAAACCCGTGCCGCCGCCGATGCCGCTGTCCGCGCGCTGGGCTGGAACCGCCCTTATTTCCTCGATGCCGATCACATCAACCTCTCTACCGTGGAGCGTTTCCTCGCGCCCTGCGACTTTTTCACCATTGATGTCACCGACGCCATCGGCCAACCCGCCGATCCGGCCGCGGTGCAGGCGCTGGCGGACCGCCATCCCGAGCTGCTGCGCGAACTGAGCCTGCCCGGGCTGGCTCAACCCCTGTCCATGGATCGCGAGCGCATGCTGGCCATTGCCGCCAAATATCTCGCCGCTACCCGCCAGGCCGGCGAAATTTACCGCTATATCGAGTCGCGCAAAGGCCGCGGACAGTTCGTGACCGAAGTCTCCATGGACGAGACCGATCAACCACAAACCCCCGCCGAACTGTTGCTGATTTTGGCCGCGCTCGCGGATGCCGGCGTGCCGCTGGCCACCCTCGCGCCTAAATTCTCTGGCCGCTTCAATAAAGGCGTGGACTACGAAGGCGATCGGGAGCAGTTCCGGCGGGAATTTCTCGCCGATCTTGCCGTCATCGCTTATGCGATCGAGCACTATGGCCTGCCGCAGGCTTTGAAATTGAGCGTGCATTCCGGCAGCGATAAGTTCTCGCTCTATCCCATCCTGAACGCCATCCTGCGTGAAACCGGCGCCGGCCTGCACTTAAAAACCGCCGGCACCACCTGGCTGGAAGAATTAATCGGGCTGGCGGAAAGCGGCGGCGAAGGGCTGCGCCTGGCGCAAGAAATTTATGCCGAAACCTATGCCCGTCGCGAGGAACTGTGCGCGCCCTATGCCGCGGTGATCGCGATCGATCCCGCCCGGCTGCCATCTCCGGGAGTAGTCGCGCGCTGGACTTCGGCGCAATTTACCGCCGCACTGCGCCACGATCCGCGCGCAGCGGCTTACAATCCCAGCTTGCGCCAATTGCTGCATGTCGGCTATAAAATTGCCGCGCAGTTGGGCGATCGCTATCGGCGGCAACTGAAAGCCAATGCCGGCATCATTGCGCGCAATGTCGAAACGAATCTATATGACCGGCATCTCCGGCCGATTTTCCTGGCCGCTTGAGAATCGAAACCATGATTCAATTGAATCCACGCCGCCAACAATCCTGGCCGGCGCGACAATGGGAGCATGGATTGGACAACCATTGATTCTCCATTTGACTTTACCGGGCGCGCCGTCTGCATGACCGGGGGCACGGGCGTGCTCGGCCGCCCGATTGTGGAAGCCCTGGTGCGGCGCGGCGCCCGAGTCGCGGTGCTGGCGCGCAACCAGGCGCGCGCCCAAGAGCAAATCGCGCATTTGAACGGCCCCGGCCGGGCGCTGGCGATTGCCGCCGATGTGCTCGACCGCGCTTCCCTCCAGCAGGCGCTCGATATTATCAGCCGGGAATTCGGCCATCTGGACACGCTCATCAATGCCGCCGGCGGGAACCACCCGCGCGCGACCACCAGCCCGGAACTGTCGTTTTTCGATTTGCCGGCCGATGCCCTGCGCAGCGCCTTCGACCTCAATTTGTTGGGCACGCTGCTGCCCTGCCAGATCTTCGGCCGCATGTTGGTGGAGCGTAGCGAGGGCGTGATTTTAAACCTTTCCTCGATGAACGCCTTTCGCCCGCTTACCCGGGTGGTGGCTTATGCCGCCGCCAAAGCGGCCGTCAACAGCTTCACCCAATGGCTGGCGGTTCACATGGCGCGGCAGTATTCGCCCCGCATCCGCGTCAATGCCGTCGCCCCCGGCTTCTTTCTTACCGAGCAAAACCGTTTTCTTTTAACCCAGGCCGAGGGCGGTGAATTAACGGCGCGCGGGCGCAGCATCATCGAACATACGCCCATGGGCAGGTTTGGCAATCCCGAAGACCTGCTGGGCGCGGTGCTGTGGCTGTTGTCTCCCAGCGCGGCTTTTATCACCGGCGTGGTGCTGCCCGTCGACGGCGGTTTCTCCGCCTTCAGCGGTGTCTGAATTCCCTGCTTGGCGATTTAAAATAAATCTTCAAGATTGCGGCTTGAAGCATTTCGCTTTTAGCTAAGCGGTTAGCTGCGGCTTTTATTCGGAGGACAGCGCATGCGTCCCTATCTTTCATTTTTAGCTTTCGCATTCAGCCTGCCCATGCTTGGGCAACAATTGACGCACGGCCGTCCGGTGCATCTGCCGGCGCCGTTTTCAACCACGGTCAAAGCCTATCCGGCCAAACCCGTTGCTCCGCCGCGGGGCTGGCGGCCGAAGCCGCTGCCAGGGTTCAAAGTCACGCGTTTTGCCGGGGGGTTGCGCAATCCGCGCTGGTTGGCGGTGGCGCCCAACGGCGATGTCTATGTGGCCGAAACCGGCCCGGGTCGGGTGTTATATTTTTCGCCGCAGGGGCAAGCGAAGAGTCCGGCCAAAGTCTTTGCCGAGGGCTTAAAGCGTCCGTTTGGACTGGCTTTTCACGGCTCGCAGTTGTATGTCGGCGATACCGATGAAGTCCTGCGCTTCGGCTACGACGCGCGCACCGGCGCTCGTACCTCCGGCCCGAAACCCGTGCTGGCGCTGCCCGCCGGCGGCGCGCATTTTACCCGCAGCGTGGCATTCAGCCGCGATGGACGGCATTTATTCATCAGCGTTGGCTCCAGCAGTAACATCGGCATTCCCCACGACCACCGCCGCGCCGCGGTGTTGGAGACTTCGCCCGAGGGCGGACACTGGCGGGTTTACGCTTTCGGTTTGCGTAATCCCGCCGGTCTGGGCGTGAATCCGGCAACCGGCCAGGTCTGGGTGGCCGTTAATGAGCGCGATATGCTGGGCGATGCCCTCCCGCCCGATTATTTTACTCATTTGAAGCCGGGCGGCTTTTATGGTTGGCCCTATAGCTATATCGGCCAGCATGTGGACCCGCGCGTCAAGCCGCAGCGGCCCGAACTGGTCAAACGCGCCATCGTCCCCGATGTCTTGCTCGGCTCGCATGTGGCCCCGCTGCAATTCGCCTTTTATTCTGGCACTGCATTCCCGGCCCAATACCGCGGCGGCGCTTTCCTGGCCGAGCATGGCTCCTGGAATAGCTCGGTGCTGCATGGGTATCAGGTTGTCTTTATCCCGTTCCGCCATGGACAGGCCAGCCGGCCGCCCAAAACCTTCCTCGCCGGCTTTGCTAAAAGCCGCTCCGCCGGCGAGGCTTATGGCCGCCCGGTGGGCATCGCCGTCGCCAAGGATGGCAGCCTGCTGGTCTCCGACGATCTGGGAGGCGTCATCTGGCGGGTAACGCGGAAATAATGCCATGCGCTCCGCGGGGTTCGCAGCCCAGGGCTAGGCCGGCGGGAGCTGGCGTTGCCAGCCTTCGGCGGTGCGCAGGAAGGCATCGGTGCCGAGCAGGAAAAATCCGCGACCCACCGCCGCGGGCGCGCGAGCACTTACGGCTAAATTGGCTGCGGTTCCCGGAGGCGAAATCAGGCCGTCTGCAATCTGCCGTCGCGAATGTGCAACACGCGCGAGGCGCGCGCCGCGGCTTCGGGATTATGCGTAATCATCAACACGGTTTGGCCCAGTTCGCGATTGAGCTCGCAGAAAATGCGCAAGACGGCATCGGAGTTGACCGAATCGAGATTGCCGGTGGGTTCATCGGCTAACACAATGCGTGGACGATTAATTAGCGCGCGGGCGATGGCGACGCGCTGCTGCTCGCCGCCGGAGAGTTCCGCGGGACGATGATCCAGCCGCGACTTGAGGCCCAGGCGTTCGACCAGATGCCAGGCATAGCGGTCCCCGGCGGCGTTCGCTTCGCCGTTCATCAAAGCCGGCTCGCCGCCGCCCAACGAGCGCGCCAGCTCGATATTGTCGCGCGCGGTCAAAGTCGGCAACAGATTGAACCGCTGAAACACAAAGCCAATGGCGCGCCGGCGCAGGTCGGTGCGCGCGGCATCCGAGAGCACGCCGTAGTCGTGCCCGTCTATGCGAATGCTGCCCGCGCTGGGCGGTGTCAGCCCGCCAATCACATGCAGCAGCGTGCTTTTCCCGCTGCCGGATGCGCCAATAATGGCGATAAACTCGCCCGACTCGATCGTCAGCGTAATCTCGCGCAACGCGGTAACCGTCACCACGCCCATGCGATAGTCTTTCGAAACCTGCTGCAGCTCGACCAGCGCCATATCTATCTACAGTAGCCGCATTTCCGGCCGTGCAAAGTCAATGCGGTCGAGCCGCTTAACGACAATAATGACCGGCTGGCGGCAAGATGGCGGCAAGATGGCGGCAAATTTTCATTTGCCGCCATCCGTAAATTGTAGAATTATAACAACTTAGATGGCCGATGGTGGCAATGGAACCAATTTGAAAAAATTTTGCCGGCAACGTGTGGGACTGAGTCAGGGTGGGAAATTACGACTCTACCGTCAACGCATCGGATAAAAATTCCGAAATTTAACATTACATTGCGCATGAAGCGGCTCGGCCGCTTTTACTTTTAGGTGCTGATGCTTTCGCAAGAGTCCGGCCGAAACCGGACGCTTTGCGAAAACTCATGGCTGGCGAAAGTTTTTTTGTCGTTAATAGGCGCGGGGCCTAACCGAAACCCCGCGCTTCGGCCTGCGATCTCGGACGAAAACTGCTGTCCGACTCGGCCGTTAACGCTTCCGGGAGCAGCGGGACCGGCTCGGCAGTGAAGGCTTCACGTTTTTCGAAACGCATCCCAGCCCCGCGGGATCATGGCGCGGCGGTGTCCGTTCTCCTCCAGCCATATGCCGGGCTCGCGAGTCAGCACGCCGATTTCCGTCAGCGGCAAAGCGGCGGAACTAAGCCGGCGAAGGCGGGCGCTTGCCGACAGGGGCGCGGCAAACAGCAGTTCGTAATCTTCGCCGCCATCCAGGGCGAGCGCCAGCGCGCGCCGGGATGGCCGTGCGGATATTGCGGATTTTAATGCCCGCCGGGACAGCCGGGAAGCGTTGCCGGCGGCCGCCGGAAGCGGCGGCGCGGGTAATCGCTCAGCCTGAATCACCGCGCCTACCCGGCTGGCGCGGCAGAGTCGATCCAGGTCCGAGCTTAACCCGTCGCTTAAATCCAACGCGGCGTGGGCATAGCCGGGCTGTGAAAGCCGCTGCCCCAACTCCCAACGTGCCCGCGGACGCCGCCAGCGTTCGATGGCGCGGCGTCGCTCTGTCCGTTGGGCGCGCCGCCACGCGGCGGACGGCTGGCCAGGGCGGCGGCTGTTTGGCCGGCCCGCCAGTTGCCGTCCCCAGGCAGCGTAGCCCAGCCATCCGCTCACCCAGAGCCGGTCTCCGGGACGGCCGCCGGTGCGCAGCAACGCCCGCCCGCGGCGGATTTGTCCGAGTCCGACAATATCGAAGCCCACCTGAGACGCGCGCGCCAGGTCGCCCCCGATCAGCGGCGCGCCGGCTTCTCGCGCGGCTTGCTCCAGGCCGGCATGCAGCCGACGCCGCCAGTCCCAGCCGATGTTTCGCGGCCAGGCGGCGGAAAGCAAAAGCGCCCGCGGTTTAGCGCCCATCGCCGCCAGATCGCTGAGCGCCCGCATGGCCAGACGGTAACCACAATCTTGTGGCCGTTCACTCCGGCGAAAGTGCACTCCTTCCAGAAACCAGTCGGTCGTTGCGGCCAATTGCCATCCTGCGCGGAGCGGGAGCAGGGCGCAGTCGTCGCCGATACCCCGCCCGCCGACGGGCGGGCGATGCCGCTGTTCGAGCCAGGCTACCCACTCGCGTTCGCTGGAAAACTTCGTCATGTCAAGTAAACCTAAGCCCGCTCAGTATAAAACCTTAACCAGCCTATTTTTGCTTGGCAGCCGATTGAGAAAGAACGTACAATAACACCACTTCGTCTCCCGCTCCCTGCAAAGGCGGCGGGGTCCTACCCAATTCAGTTTTTGAGGTGATTTCAACCCATGTGGAAAGAAAAAGAAGCTCAGGCCCCGCCTGTTAAACCGCTTGCCAGTGTTCCGCCGGCCACACCCTCTGCCGCCCCCGCACCGGTAACTCCTGGACCACGCACGGCCGATCGGCCCACGCATATTGGCAAATCCATCTTCGTCAAGGGCACGATTCAAGGCTCGGAAGACCTTTACGTGGATGGCAAAGTCGAGGGCACGATTGAGTTGTCGAAAAGCTCGCTGACGGTGGGCATGAATGGCCAGGTACAGGCCGATGTCAATGCTCGCGAGGTCATCATTTTAGGCAAGTTGAGCGGCAACGTCTCCGCCGTCGACCGGGTTGAAATCAAGGCCCAGGGGGCGCTGACCGGCGATGTCACCGCCGCGCGCATCAGCATCGAAGACGGCGCGTTTTTCAAGGGCGGCATCGATATCCAGAAGGGCACCGCCAAAAACGCCGCCCAAGCGGTGTAGCCGCCCGTTTATTCTATGGGTGCAAGCCGCGCAGCCTTCGCTGCGCGGCTTGCTTTTGATTCTACGGGTCCGTGCGGCCTCGGCGCGCTACTTGATAACGGGTCTGGCGGGCTTGAGTTATTTCACATGCAGCGGCACCAGACTGTTTCTAAATGCCGGGAAATTGGATTCAATCCAAATCTCTTGCCGGAAAAAAATTACATCGGGGCAGGTAAATGCAAACAGATTTAATAATCTACGCTAGCGTGAACTGATCGACGACGCCAACCACGGCGGCGTCAATCGGCGATTCCGGGCGCTCGACCGCGGTCATTGCCGAAAACCCTTCCTGCACCACCAACACCGTATCCCCCTCGCCCGCATCCACGGCGTCCAAGGCAAGAAAGGGCTGGCCGCATTCGCGGCTGTCCAGATCAAGCGGTTGCACCAGCAACAATTTGCGGCCTTCATGGCTGGCGTGCTTGCGGGTGGCGACGCATTCGCCGACAACGCGCGCCAGAATCATGACCGCCTCGCAAAATGCTGCGCCAGGCCGCGGTTGGAGGCCGGATCGAGAATGCCCACGATGGTGAGCCCCGTGGGAACCACGGCCGGCAAAAACGCGAAACTCGCCTCTTTGCCGCGGCAGAAATAGACCCACTCGCCCACTCCCGCGCCCACCGCATCGAGCGCCACCAGCGGCTGCAATCGCGATGAAGACGACAGCGGCTCGATCAGCAGCAATTTCTGACCGGTCAGGGCCGGGTCCTTGGCGGTAGAAACGACATTGCCGATAACGCGAGCAATGCGCATGGCTAACGTCCGTCTCGTATGGGCTTGGAGCCGGCGGTTTCCGCCCGGCTGCTTTCGACTTGCACCGTATCCACAATGCCGACAATAGCGGCATCCACGGGCCGGTCTTTAAGTTCGTCGGCCATACGCGCCGAGCTGCCCTGCACGATCAGCACGGTTTCGCGAAAGCCGGCCCCGACAGTGTCCACCGCAATCAGGTACCCGCTTTCTTCCTGCCCCTGCGGCGTGACCGGACGAGCGACCAGCAGTTTTTTCCCTTCCAGGCGAGGGTCTTTGCGGGTCGCTACGACAGTTCCAATTACGCGCGCCAGCAGCATAAGGGCAATCCAGGGGGCAATCCAGGCCTCTGGGGGAAAGCGGGCGAGCCATGCTGTTCTTCCAGCCAGCCCGTAACTCTGTCCACCGCCCGGCCAAGCAATCCGGCGGGACGCCGGGGAAGCAATGGCTTAACCCATGGAGCCGCTTTTGGCGGCAGCCACGGATTTGCCAATCGGCAAAACATCTTCCAGGCTGGGATGCGGCCGTGGAATCACATGCACCGAGATCAACTCGCCCACCCGGCGGGCGGCGGCGGCGCCGGCGTCGGTAGCCGCCTTGACCGCGGCTACATCGCCCCGCACTAGCGCGGTGACATAGCCCGAACCGATCTTTTCCCAGCCCACCAGGGTTACTTTGGCAGCCTTGACCATGGCATCGGCGGCTTCGATCATGCTGACCAGCCCGCGCGTTTCCACCATGCCTAGCGCTTCACCTAAAATTTCCGCCATTCTGCTCTCCTTGCGGCTTCCCTCTTCGATCGCTCATGCTGCCATCAGCGGGCGCGCAAAATGATGTTCCCGGCCCACAGTGTACTCCAATCCGGCCGCCACCCAAAGCTTTACCAGCGGCGCTTCGAGCCGCGTCCCGCGGTCGCCTGTTCGAGCAGGCGCTCCAGCTCTTCCCGCGTCACCGGTATCGCCGCGCCGGCTCGAGCGGCATTGCCGGACATCGAGGCCGCAGCCGCCGGCGAGCAGGCGCCGCCGGCGCTCTCGCGCGTGACCGGACAATCGGGCGCCACCGCGGCCGCGGTGCTGATGCCTTCATATGCGGCTCGCGCGCGCATCAATTTTTGCACTTCCTCGCTGCCCAATAACACCTGGCGCCCGAGCAGATGCGCCACCAGCGAAATCCGGGCAAAATGCTCGACCGTCTCCATCTTGAAATACGCGGCCCAGAGATTTTCCGCATAGGTCACCACCCCATGGTTGGCCATCAGGATGGCGTCATAAGCCGGCACCAGCGGACGCAAGGCATCCGAGAGTTCCGGCGTTCCCGGCGTGCCGTAGGCGGCCAGCGGTATGCAGCCCAGCGCTAACACCACTTCGGAAATCAACGCTTGATTTAATGGCAGCCCGGCCGCGGCATAACCGGTTGCCGTGGGCGGGTGGGCGTGCACCACGGCCTGAATTTCCGGTCGCAGCCGGTAAATCAACAGGTGCATCGCCAACTCGCTGGAAGGATTGCGGCGACCCTCCAGTTTGTGGCCTTGCGTATCCGTAATCACCAGGTCTTCAGGTTCGAGCAAGCCTTTGCTCATTGAAGTCGGCGTCGCCAGCACCCGCTCGCCCGGCAACCGCACCGAAATATTGCCGTCACTGGCGGCCACGAAACCTTTCGTGTGCAACAATCCCCCAATGCGGACGATGCTGGCGCGCAGCTCGGTTTCAGGAAGCGTTGTGACTGACGGCATGAGCTTTCAGGCTATCAATTTCCCGGCGCCAGTTTCCAGATGAACTGTGAAAGAACGTCGTATTCCTTTGAATAGAAAATGTAGTGGCTTTAAGCACGGCATTAGGCTTGTTCTTCCTAAGTCGCTGAAGCCAAGCACTTTGCCACGATGAAGCCCTTTTTGCCGCGATTTTGGATTGCCGTATTTGGCGAAATGGAATTAACAGGCTCATTGCGCGCAACCAGCGCTGTACTAGCCTACACAAAAGCATAATCAAACTATGGCCGCACCGCTCGCATTACGTCTGGAAGATTACGATTATGCTCTTCCTGTAAGCCAGATCGCGCAGCACGCGCCCGCCGAACGCGACGCCGGACGCATGTTGCGGCTCAACCGCGAAAATGGCGCATCCCGCGACGCCTGGGTGCGCGCATTGCCGGCTTATCTGCGCGCCGGCGATATTTTGATTTTTAACGACAGCCGCGTGTTTCCGGCGCGGTTGTTTGGATATCGATCCGGCGCGCGCGCCGATCCGCGCCCGAGCCGGCGCAATCCCGCTGCGCAGGAATACCTTCGCGGACAGATCGAGGTCTTGCTGATCCGGCGCCTGGACGAGCGCACCTGGGAAGCTTTGGCGCGCCCGGGACGCAAGCTGGGTATCGGCGAGCGCATCCAATTTACTCCTCCGGATTCCGCTGGCGCGGCCTCCTCGATCAAACCAAATGCTGCCGGCCATCAGGCCGCACCGCTGCTCGCGGCTGAAATCGTCGGACGCGGCGAGCGCGGCCTGCGCCGGCTCCGCTTTGAGTGGGAAGGCGATTTTGACGCGCAACTCAACCGTCTGGGCTCGGTCCCGCTGCCACCGTATATCGCCCGCCCGGTGGAAGCCGAAGACCGCGAACGCTATCAGACCGTTTTCGCGCGCAACACGGGCTCGGCCGCGGCGCCCACGGCTGGATTACATTTCACTCCCGACTTGCTCGCCCGGCTGGCGCTGGCAGGCGTGGAGTGCCGTTTTCTCAGCCTGGATGTTGGTCTGGGAACGTTTCAACCGCTGCAAGCCGGTCAATTGGCTAGCGGCAAATTGCACGCGGAGCGCTACTGCATTCCGGAAGATACCGCCGCGGCGCTGCGCCAAGCCCGGCGCGAACGGCGCCGCATCGTGGCGGTCGGTACGACCGTAGTCCGCGCTTTGGAATCTTCCGCCCGCCGCCATGCCGGCGAGGTGAGGGCGGAATCGGCGGAAACGGAATTGTTTCTATCTCCCGGCGACGAATTCCTGGCGATCGATGGCCTGTTGACCAATTTCCACTTGCCGCGATCTTCCCTGCTGCTGCTGGTATGTGCTTTTGCCGGCCGCGAGCCTACACTGGCCGCCTATCGACATGCGGTGGACGCCGGTTATCGTTTTTTCAGCTATGGCGACTGCATGCTGATCCTTGCTGGCGAACCTTAAAAAATAATCATCTGCTCGCAGCAGGTGAAAACAGCGCCGGAAAATAAAACCGGCGCCGCGGGGCTACGCGGCGCCGGCAATCGCGACGAACTCCGCAACGGCAACAGCTATTTGCTTTGCGGCTGCCCTTCAGCTTGCGAGGCTGGCGTGGCCGTCGCCGAGTTATTGCTGATGGCCTGATGCAAGATGCGGATCTCGACTCGCCCGCCTTGCGTGCGGCGTCGCGAATACCGGGTGGCGCGCGAACTGGCCCGCATCGGCTTGCTGCCCAGGCCCATGGTGTAGATGCGATAGAGCGGAACGTTCTCGTTCAGCACCAGATAACGCACCACCGTATTCGCCAGATGCTGGCTGTTTTCCATCGCATAGAGGCCGCGGCCGGGGGCATAGGCTTCGACTTCCACCACATAATGTTGCTGCTGGGCCAGCCCCTGGAGGAACTGGTCGAGCGTATTGCGGGTCTGGCTGGTCAAGCGCACCACGCCGGGGCGGAAATGCAGCACCGCGGTTTGCGCCACCTGATATTGATCAGCCTGCTGCAGGTTCTGGTTGACGGTCGTGACCTGCTGATCGAGCTGAGTCGCCTGGCTGGCGACCTGCTGGACCTGCTGTTGCGCCTGCTGCGCCTGCTGGCCGGCCTGAGTGGCCTGGGTTTGCGCCGCGTTCACGCCCGCGGTCAGGCGCCGATTCATGCTGCTGATGTCATTCGCGTTGCTGCTGGTAAGCTGATCCAGCTCGCCGACTCGATCGCGAATCGGCTTGAGCTGAGTTTGCACGTACTTTTTACGGGCAAATGGCCACAGCCGTCCCCAGAACCCCTGCCGCGGAGGATTGGGCAATGGCTGCGACACCGCTTGCGCCGTCGAAGCTGTCGTAGTGGAAGCGGCACTGTTTTCTGCCGGTGCGCTGGAACTCTGCGTCGTTGCCGCGGGATTTTGCCCGGCGGCGCCCGCAGTGCTGGACTGTGCCCACACCACCGGCGCCAGCATTAACATCGCCGCGACCGGAAGACTGAACCAAAATGACCTGCGTTGTACCATAACTCCCCCTCGCAAACTTGTAGGCTTTTCGCCCTTCCGTGAGTGGATCGCACTCTGCCTGTTTGTCTTACACTTCAAAGGCCAAATAAAAAAACCGCCTAAACTCAACCAATACCAGCTATTTACGGATTGAGATCGGTTAATTTTTACCGGCTTGAATGGGAAAACTTGCCAGTTCCATGAAAAAAAGTGAAAACAGAACTGGATTCTGATTCCGATCCGCCAACTTAGCTTGATCTAAATCTAATTTTCAATTCGCATTCTGCCTGGAGCTAACGCCGCAGCCCGAAAACCTTAATTCGAATCGTTTGAGCATTCCCGTCTTGCCCAAAGACCGGATTTGTTGATAAATTGGCAGGGTAGGTTTGTCGCTTTCCCCGCTTCAGAGAACACGTTTTTCGAACCTGTTTGCCGCCTGAACCACGAGAGATAATATGACCACGCGCACTGCTTTCCAGCCTGGCTCGGAGCACAACCCCCTGCTTTCGGCCTTTCCTTACCTTGTGATTGCGCTGGCCATTCTGACGCGCTTTCTGCCGCACTCCTCCAATTTCACCCCGGTCGGCGCCATGCTGCTGCTCAGTGGCGCATGCCTTGCCGCGCGCCGTTTTTGGGTTCCGCTGGCGGCCATTATGGCCAGCGATTTTATCCTGACCCGCTATGTTTATCACTTCCCCTATGGCTCCGAACAATATTTCGTCTGGCTGGGTTGGGCCGCCATGCTTGGCTTAGGCTGGAGCCTGCAAGGCCGCGAGCGAGCCTGGCGCATTGGCCTGACCACCCTCGCCGGTTCTTTTAGCTTTTTCCTGATCAGCAACTTTGGCGTTTGGGCGGCGGGTTATTACCCGCGCACCTGGGCTGGCCTGGAGACCTGCTATATCGCCGGCTTGCCGTTTTATCGCCAAGCGGCCAGCGCCGATCTGATCTTCGCCGCCGTCTTCTTTGGCGCCTGGGCCTGGTTGCGGCATCGCCTGGCACAACGTCAGATTGTTGCAGTCTGATCGGCGGCTCGTCCTCTAACGTAAAAAACACATAAAATAACCCGCCCAGCGCCGCCTAGCCGGTTAGCATCCAGGCGGTATAATCGCCCGCCCGCTGCGCACTGCGGTAGCCACAAGCCACCCCCAGCGCCGTTTCCGGCGGGAGGTCTTCATCTACGATTTAAAACCTTAGGCGCTGTAAGCGGGGTGTCGCACTCAAGGCTAACCACTTCCTTCGGCAAGCTAGAATTTTTTGGACATTTCGATCGGGGCTTCGGCTTTGGTGCGCTCCCGGCGCCGGGCCAAAGAAAACAGCGAGAGCCGCCCCGGCTCGCGCATTTCCTGCATGGTTTCCCATTGCTTCCCTTTCAGCAGATCGAAGGGCGTAAGCATCGCGATTGGAACCTGTTTCTGCGGATCGAGCACGACCACCACCTGATTCTGGCTGCTCAGACAACGAAGCGCGACATCGTGCAGCGGTTCATCCGGCGTGGCGGTCAAAAAATCGGGTCGCGCCAGATCGGCCGCGTGAACATCCGGTTTGGCCTGCAATAAGTCGGCTCGATAGAGCAATCCGAGCAGCCGATCGTCCGCGTCCATCACCGGCAAAGCATCATGGACGGCCGCGGCTGACAGGCAGGCGCGCAGATCGGCTGAAGGGGCGACGCTATCCAGCGCTGCATTTTCGTCCAGCACATCGCGCACCTTCAGCAGCCGCATGGGATCAATGCCGAAGGCGTCGGGCACTTCGATGCCTTCCTTCGCCAAGCGCTCGGTATTGATGGTATGGTCCATCAGGTAGTGCACCGCCAGGTCGGCGACCACGCAAACTAAAAACAGCGGGAATAAAGCGTGGTAGGCACCGGTAACTTCCAGCAGGAACAAAATGGCGGTGGGGGTGGCGCGATAGATACATCCGAATAAGGCCGCGGTCGCGACCATGCCATAGATCCCGATCGCGGAAGCCTGTGGCAGAACGTGGTGAACGGCAACTCCAAATGCCGCGCCCAGGCTGCCGCCGATCATCAACGCCGGGGCAAAGGTTCCCCCGGAAGCTCCCGAGCCGAGCGCCAGGCCAAAGGCACCCAGCTTGGCAAAGCCAACCCCGATGAGCTGCGACAGCGGGTGAGGGCGAGCCAGAAAATCGCCGATGACGTCATAGCCTATGCCAAACACCTGTGGATAAAACCATCCAATAACCCCCACGCCCAGCCCGCCTAGGGCCGGTATGAGCGGATACCAAATCCGAAGGCGCTCGAAGCAATCCTCACAGGCATATAAAGTCCGGGTCATTAACCAGGCTAGACCGGCGCAGAACAGGGCCAGGCATAAAAAGAACGGCAGCTCGATAGCATGGAAATGATAATGATTGGCTACTGGAAAGACCGGCTCGGGTCCGCGAAAACCGATTGCAACCAGGGTGCCGGTAGCGGAAGCCAGGGCGATGGGAATAAAAGAACGGGCGCGAAACTCGAAGACGAGCAGTTCGACTGCCATCATTACGCCGGCGAAGGGGGTTTTAAACACGCCGGCCAGACCGGCGGCCGCGCCGCAGGCCAAAAGGATGCGGCGCTCGACAGGCGAGGTGGGCACAAGTTGCCCCAAAATCGAGCCTAACGCGCCTCCCGTCTGGATGATCGGCCCCTCGGCGCCGAACGGCCCGCCGCTGCCAATGGTGATGGCGGCGCTGAGAGGCTTGAAAAATCCTACTCTGGGCTTGACCCGGCTACGATTGGTCAGCACTACCGACATTGCCGCCGGAATGCCGTCCCCTTTGATCTCCGGCGACAGGTAATGGATAATCAATCCCACCAGGAACCCGCCCGCCGCCGGCAATAAGATCGCCCAGGCGTGCAGGGGACGGGTGTCGGGCGGAATGTAGGTGAAGGACCATCGGCCCCAAAATAAAATATTGGTAATTCCGTAAATCGCCAGCAGCAGACCTTCCGCCACCAAGCCTCCGGCCGCTCCGGCCACAACTCCCAATAGCGAGAGCACCACCAATCGATCGTCACGTTTTCGCGTACGCGAAGAATTTATCGCCGGCATATTCGATCCGATTAAATTCTATCACTACGTGATATAAATTCAGGTGCGCCTTGTCCGGTTATTTCCGGCCCATTCGCGCGGACGCATTCGCTTCGGCGAAGCCCCGCGAGATTTTCGCTACAATGCCGGGCATGGCCTCCACCGCATTCGTTGCCGGAGCATCTTCCGGCATTGGCGCCGCAATTGCCGAAGCCTTGTTGGATGCCGGCTGGCAGGTGGCGCTCTCCGCACGCCGTTCCGCACCGCTCGCAGCCCTGGCGGCGCGGGCTCCGCGGCAAGTCTTGGCGCTGCCTGCGGACCTGACCGACGCCGCCGCGGTCGAAGCCCTGGCCGCCCGTTTACGGGCATGGCAGCCGCGGCTCTCGGCGTTGGTCACCGCCGCGGGCGATTTCTTCCAGCGTTCGCTGGCCGAGACCACCCCGGCGGAATTTGAACGCCTGTGGCGAGTCAATGTGCTGAGCAAATTTCTGTTAATGCGCGAGTTGGCGCCCCTGCTGGAACCGGCTTCGGCCGCGCAGCCGCCCTCCGCCGTGATCCATGTCGCCTCGCTCGCCGTGCACCAGGACTTCCCCGATGAAAGCGCATATGCCGCCGCCATGTACGCTGTGGAAGGCATGGCGCGCAGCCAGGATTTGGAACTGGCGCCGCGCGGCATCCGGGTCGCGGTGCTCTCGCCCGGACTGACGCGCACCGAGTTGACCGAACGCAGTTTTCCGCCGCCGGCGCTGCGCGGCGCGCTGCCGCCGGCGGCCATGGCGGTGAGCGCGCTCCACCTGATATCGACGATTCGCGCCGGCGGCTATATCGCCGAAATTCTGCATTTGCCGGGCCGGGGCCGGCTTTCCGCGGAGGAAAGGCAGGACTAATGCCCTTCTGGATTTTGGTCTGGATAGCCAGCATCCTGCTGAATGCGCATCTGGCGCGGGTGAAACACCGCGGTTTTGCCGCCTGGATGGTATTGGCCCTTTTCTTTGGCCTGTTGAGCACGCTGATTCTGGCCCTGCTCCCGCCCTTGCCGGAACGATTCGGCAGCAGCGCCACACGGCCTTGCCCGTTTTGCCAAGCCCCGATCCCGGCGGCGGCGACGCGCTGCGTCTATTGCCGGCATGAGCTGGCCGGCGCAGCCAAGCCCATCTGTACCCGATGCGGAGCCGTGAACGATCCCGGGGATCACTATTGCGCGCAATGCGGGCAGCCGATCATGCCGGGAACTTCCGCATGAAGCCGAGCGCCGCACCGCCGGTTTGGCTTGAAGTTCCCGCGGATTCGCTCGAATCCGCGCAGGCGGCGGCCCGCGGCGGTGCCCGCCGCCTGGAACTGGCCAGCGCGCTCGAACTGGGCGGATTGTCTCCCGGCGCGGGATTGCTGGCTGCCGCGCGCAGCCGGCTGGCTTTGCCCTGGCATGCGCTGATTCGTCCCCGCGCCGGCGATTTTCTCTATACCGCAGCGGAACTCGAGGTGATGCGGCGCGACGTGGACGCCGCGCGGCAAGCCGGCGCCGCCGGTATCGCCATCGGGTTTCTCGGCGCCGATGGCCAAATTGACCTGAAGCGCACGCGTGAGTTCGTGCAACTGGCGCGTCCGCTTGCGGTCACCTTTCACCGCGCCTTCGATATGGCCGCCAATTTGGAGGCTGCGCTCGAACAGGTCATCGCCAGCGGTGTGGACTGCCTTTTAACTTCGGGCGGATCGCCCAGCGCGGCGGCGGGCGCGGAACGCATTGCGCGGCTGGTTCGCGCCGCGCGCGGACGCCTGACCATCATGGCCGGCGGCGGGGTGACGGAAGCCAATGCGCGCGAGCTAGTGCAACGCACGGGCGTGCGCGCCTTGCATGGCGGCCTGCGCGTGACGGCTTCCAGCCCCATGCGTTTCCGCAATGAGGCCGTCTCGCTCGGCACGGTCGCCGGAAACGAATATCAGCGGCTGCAGGTCAGCGAAGCGCGGGTGCGCGCGTTGATGGCCGCGGTGGCGAATCTTTGAAGCGGCTCGTCCGCTTTTACTTTCAGGCGCGAACGCTCACCCCATCCAGCCCCCATTGAATTGCAGATGGAGGCTGGATGAGGACCTCGTTTGCCTTTTTTGGCGCAATTCCTGCAAAATTTCCCGGACGAAAACTACGGCCCGGCTCGGCCGTTAACGCTTATTGAACGGCCTATAATAAATGCAACTATGGACCCGGATAAAATAGATCAGACCATCGCCCTAATTGTGGAGCAGCAAGCGGGATTAACGGTTAAACTAGACCGCCTGCACGAGGAAGTGCAACTGCTGGCGAGAGTCAGCCTGCGGCACGACGAAAGATTAAAAAATATTTCGGACTTACAGGACGCGCAACAAGCTATGGTGCTGCGCTTATCGGAAATGCAACGCGAGAACGAGCGCCGGTTTCAGGAAAACGAGCGCCGGTTTCAGGAAAACGAGCGCCGGTTTCAGGAGAACGAGCGCCGGTTTGCCGAATTACGAGATCTGGTTGCGGAAACGGATCGCATGGTCCAACGATTTATTGCCGGCTTGCAGCATGGAAATGGCCAACCGCCGCCTAAACCCTAAACGCACAATCGCCGCGTATTCAGCGTGGCTTGCAGTTTTTCCCCTGGCTGTCGCAAATGCGCAGCGGTTGATGCGCCGTAATGCCTTTGCCTTCCGTAATCGTAATGAACTGGTCGCCAGGTACATCGGTCAAGCTTTGCTTTTGGCCACTGGGCCATAACAGCTGGATGACTTGCGCCTGGTCGCTTGCCCCCAAACCAAACGTCAGCGGTAACTCGCTGGCGGAGAGATAACTCGAGCCGCTCTTAATATATTGTTCCTGCCATCCGGTGCTGGTTTTCACCCGCACCAGAGTGCCAATGCCATCGCGATTACTTTCGACGCCAACGGCGCGAATGCGCAAGGCATGATTTTGATTGCCGCGATTGTAGTAAAGGTAAGCGGGCCCGGAACTGGTGGAGAACAGAATATCGGGAAAACCCGTGAGGTCGTAGTCGGCATAGGCCGCGCCGCGGGCCACGACGCGCCGATCGAAGCCGCCGCCAATTGTCGGGGCGACGTTGCGGAAACGCCCGCCGCCCAGATTGCGAAACAGCAAGGGCGACTCGGCGTAATGCACCTGGGGCTGCACGGCATGGATGCCGGGATCGAGGTGCCCATTGGCGACAAACAGGTCAGGCCGGCCGTCGAGATTGTAATCGAAAAAGAAGGTGCCAAACGACAAGGACAGCAGGCTGGCGCGGCCGACGTCGGATTGCGGCGCCATATCCACGAACAGGCCGTGGCCGTCGTTGTGATAGAGCCCGAGCATCTGATTGGAAAAATTGCCCACGACCAGGCTGAAGCGCCCGCTGTCATCGTAATCGGCGACATCGGTGCCCATGCCGCCGCGCGCCACGCCATCTTCGCTGAAGGCGACGCCCGCCTGCACTGCCTGTTCGCTGAACGTGCCATTGCCGTTATTGCGGTAGAGCTTGTTCGGCTGGGTGTCGTTGGAAACAAAAATATCGGGACGCCGATCGCGATCATAACCGTCGTAAAACACGCTCACGCCCAGCGATTTGTCGGTCGGGTCGTAGATGCCCGAAGCACGGGTGGCATCCTGGAAGGTGCCGGTGCAGACGCCGCCCTGGCGAATTTGGCGGTACAGCCGCGGGCTGACGCCGGGATAGTTGTTGGGCGTGCAGTAATCCTTGTGCTTGCCATCCACGGTGCAGAACAGGTCGGTCTGCGGAGTCCACTGCACGTAATAATCCACCCAGAGGTCGAGGCAGCCGTCGCGGTTATAGTCCACCCAGGCAGCGCTGGTGGCGAAGCCACGATAATCGTCGAGACCGGAGCCGCGGGTCACGTCGGTAAAGGTGCCGTTGCCGTTGTTGCGGTAGAGGTGATTGCCGCCTACGCCGGTAATGAACAGGCTGTCATAGCCATTGTTCAGATAATCGCCAACCGCCGCTCCCATGCCGTAGAAAGCATGCGCTAGGCCGGCCTGCCGGGTGACGTCGGTAAAGGTACCGTCGCCATTGTTGCGATAGAGCTTCATGGTCTCGCCGTGCAGACGCGTGGGGTGTCCCGGCCAGTCGGCGCCGTCAATCAGCAGCAGGTCCTGATATCCGTCATTGTTGTAATCCAGCCAGGCCACGCCGGAGCCCAGGGTTTCGGGCAAATACTTTTTGCCGAAGGCGCCGTTATTGTGAATGAATTGAATGCCGGCGAGCCGGGTCACGTCGGTAAAGCGGACGTGGCCGGCGGCGGCCTTGCGCACCGGCGCCGACGCGGTCGGCGGCTTGAGCGCCAATGAAGTCGCCTGCCGCTTTTTCCAGGTCCAAATCCCAAGCAGCGCCAGGAGGATTACCGCCACCGCTATCCACATTAGCCGCTTCAAAATCGCGAATCTCCCTTCCGCATTTCCGCCAAGCGGCGGTGGGAACGTCTCTCGGGCCAGCGTCCGCCGGGATGGCGCAGTACGGAGCCGTGCCAGGCCTGCGCCACCGCGGGCTCGCCCGGGAAGGCCATGCCGGAAAGATGCTCGTGCACCGGCTGGGCCTCATTGTTGGCGTTCGGATGTTTCAGAATATACCGGCCGGCAATGGTTTGCGCCGCTTCCAGCGCCTTAAAGCGCATATACATGGCCTGTTGCCGGCGCGAACGATGCAGTTCGCCAATGCCGCGATAACACAACATCAGATTGTAATGCGCCATCAGGTTTTCCTGGTCGATCGCTAAGGTCCGGAGGAAATAGGCGATGGCGCGGCGGAAATGCGCCTGCAGAAAACGCAGCCGCCCGGCCTGATTTAGCACCACGCGATCATGGGGAAAGACGCGCAGCACGGCGGTCAAATCCTGCTCGGCGGCACGGTAATGCCCCATCGCCTTCTCCGCCATCGCGCGGAAAAAAAGCGCGCGCGGCAAGCCAGGCGATAGTTGCAGCGCATGATCGAGATTTTTACGGGCGGCGGTCAGCCGCCCCTCTTGCACTTCGGCGCGGGCCAGATTGACCCAGCCGTCGGCAAAGCTGGGCCGGATGCGGGTAACCTGCTGGAATGCCTCTTCGGCGCCGGTCAGATCGCCCTGCAACAGCAAGCCGATGCCATAATCGTTCCAACGGATCAGGTCCCGATGCGTATGCCCGGCCGGATGAGTCGCGGCGGTGTGCGTGCCTAAAGGCAAGGTCACCCGAGCCGAGCTGATGGTCACAATCGGCAGGTTGGGGATGCGCTTCAGCTTGCCGGCCACATCCTTGCCGGGGGGAATAATCAAGGTGGGCCGATCATCCCAACCGTAGCGGTACTGTCCCGGCCCCATCACGCCGGCATAAGAAAAACGGTTGAAATGATAGCCAAATTTACGGTATTTCAACTTGGCAATTAGGGTAATCGGGCCGGGAATTCCGGGTGGAATGGTCACCCGGTAATGCACGGTGTCGGCGGCGCCGGGAGGAATCGCCCGCACATATACCGCCGCATGCGCCGCCCAGGCATTGCGTTTATTGATGACGTGGCCGTGGGCATCGATCAGCAATGAACGATAGAAATGCGCGCTGGGATCGATGCGGCCGTCCGGCTCGACAAATCCGCTCCAGAAAAACGGCTGCCCGCGCCCATCCAGCGCCTTGAATTCCACCCAGACGTCGAAGGCGTCGATCGTCCCGCCGGGAAAGAAATGGCCCAGGCGCAGCGTGCGCTCGACGACGTCGATGCGGTAATTGCCGCCGGGGCGCAAGCGGGGCCGGGTCTCATCAAGCGGCGCGATCAATTGCAGATGCCCGCCGTGGCGTAATAGCGCGTTTTGCCCAAACTGGCTGCTTTCCTCGCCTTCGGCAAACAAGGTGGCTTCCTGCGGCGCCTGGCTGGGAACGGCATGCGCCACCTGCTCGGAGGCCGCGCCACGCACCAGCGCGAAAATATCGGTCGAGACTGCGCCTGTCAGGAAAGCCTTGACCTTGCGCAATTGCCGCTTATCCCGGTTCACATAGGGCAAGGCGGTGTTGGCGGCGATAAAACGATGCGAGCGGATGTAGCCGCCGATCGCGGCCGGATCGTTCGAGCGCACGCGCGGCATATGGCAGGAGGCGCAAGTTTTCGCCGCCGGCGGATAATAAAACGAGCGCGCTCCCTGCCCGGAGACCCCGCTGGCCTGCCAGGCGTCGTATTCGTCGAAGCCGCGCAGCCAGCGGTAATGATTGTCGGGGATGTCCAGATGCACTTTATGGCAGCCGGAACACAGCAGCGGCGTTTGCTTGGTGAAGAAGCGCGGCAGGAAGGTGCGATCGTGCGGCGTGGGATCCAAATGCAAGACGGCCAGATAGCTCCAGTGCAGGACTGGGTTGTGGCTGTGCACCAGATGGTTGAGCGCAGGGTCGGAGACGACGAAATCGGCATTGCCCAGGCTGCTGTTGACCTGCACGATGGCGTGGCAGCCCATGCAGCCCAAGCCGGCTTGCGCCCGGCGGGTATGCAGTTGCTGGATGATCGGCTGTTTCCAATGCCCGGTGAGCAGTACGGCCGGATCGTGGCAGCCGGCGCAGACGGCGCTGCCGGTGGTCGTGCCCTGCACCTGCTGCATATACTGAATGGCCTTGCTGTAGTACTGGTTGTTAAACGAAGAGAAATGATGCGCCGAGGCCTTCCATTCGCGATAAATGCGCGGATGGCAACTTTGGCACTCCTTTGAATCCTCGTAAAAACGCGTGGGCAGAAAGGCGTTGCGCTTGCCGTGATCGTAGGTGGTGATATCGGAGGGGGCAAACGGGGTATTGCCGGTCTCCGCTATGGAAGAGACGTAGCCTGTGCCGCGGTTTTCAATCAGGCTTTCACGCGTGGGGTAGGCGTGGCGATAAAGGCGGACCGATATCGGCCCGACGACACAGGCCAGCGCCAGTGTGGCCGCGGAGTAATAGAGCGCGCGCCGGGCGGAAGCGGCGGCGTGGCGCAGCAAAAAAACCGACAACGCCACCAGCAGCAGCGCCGCAAACGCTTCATGCAGCCATAACACCGGCCGTTCCGCGTGGCCGTTACCCCAGATCAGCAGGCCCCAGCCAAACGCGGCGGCGATGGCCAATTCCAGCCAGAAGACGATTCCCGGCATCCGGCCGGCGCCGGCACGTTGCCGTTTCCGCCAGGCAACCACTCCCAGCCCCGTCAGTAACACGCCCAAGCCGGCATGCGCCAGCACCAGCACCGCATACCATAAGGCGGCTGCGGGAAATGCCGCTAAAGCGGCTGCGCTCAGCGTCGCGGCAGCCAGGGTCATCCAAAATGTTTGCGGCGATTTGCTCATGATCAATTGGGCCCCGAAGCTGTCGTATAAGGGGCGCGGGCTGATTTTAGCGCCAGCGTAGCGGAGACGGCACTAATATAAAGTTATTAGCCGGGCAAATAAGATCGTATAGTATCGCGCCGCACAGGCTTGGCCCGGGCGAAGGCCGGCGCCAAAGTTATTCCGGCTTGATCAATCCCTTTTTTACGGCGAAGAGCACGAGTTCGGCGGTGCGATGCAGGCCCAGGGTTTGCATCAGGTTGGCGCGGTGCACGGCGACGGTATTGGGACTGATGCCCAAACGCTGTCCGATCTCTTTATTCGAGCAACTCTCGGCGACCAGTTGCAAAATCTGTTTCTCGCGCTGGGTCAAGCGCTCAAAGGGATCGTCGGGCGCGCCCTCCCGGCCTTCCCGCACGGCATCAATCAACAACGCGGCGATGCCCGGGCTGAGATACGACTGCCCGTTGGCCACCGCCAGCACGGCCTGGGCCAGATCCAGATCCAATGCGTCCTTGAGCAGGTAGCCTTTAACCCCGACCCGCAACGCTTGACGAACATAGCTTTCCTCGGCGTACATGCTCAAGATCATCAGCCGGATGCGCGAATCGAGGCGCATGATCTGCTCGGCGGCCTCGATGCCGTTCAATTCCGGCATGGCCATATCCAGCAGCATGACATCCGGATGATGCTGGCGGGCCAGCTCGACCGCGTCCAGGCCGGTGCGGCCTTCCGCCAGGACACGGATGCGGGGATGGTCTTCGAGCAGGCGGCGAAAGCCCTGTCGCACCAGGGCGTGATCGTCCACCAGCACCACGCTTACGGGGTTCATAGTATCCAGTGTAGCCATCATAACGGGATTTCGACTTCAACGGCGGCGCCGGGGCCGGAATTGAAGTGGAACTGGCCGCCCAACATTTCGGCGCGCTCGCGCATGCCGCTCAGGCCGAGGCCGCGGTTGGCGCCGGAGGGCATGCCGTTGCCATCATCGCTGATGCGCAGCCGCAGATGGCCCCCTTGGGCCGCCAGCAGCAATTCCACATGATGCGCGTCGGCATGCCGGGCAACATTGGTCAGCGCCTCTTGGGCGATGCGATATAGATGGATGGCGGTCTGCGGCGGCAGCAGGGGTAGGGCGCCGCGCACCTCCATCGTAGTGGCGATGCCGGTGCGCTGCTCAAATTTATGCACCTGCTCGCGCAAGGTTTGCTCCAAGCCGAAGTCGTCGAGCGCCGGGGGACGCAACATCTGGGCCAGGCCGCGCAGTTTTTGCTGCGCTTCCTGAGCTACCCCGCGCGCTTCGCGCACCTGGGCCGCCAGTTCACCATTGGCCGGCGATAGATGCTGCTGCAAGCGCGCCAGCATGGAGCCCAGCGCGGTCAGCAATTGGCCCAGCTCGTCGTGCAGGTCGCGCGCTACCTGGCGCAGCGTGGTTTCCTGCACATCCAGCAAGCGGCGATTGGCGGCGGCCAGATCGTGCGAGCGCCGGTCGAGCGCCGCGGTTAGCGCGCGCGCGTGGGCGAATGAAGCGCGGTTGGCGCGCACTACCCAAATGGCGATGCCGCCCGCCAGCGCCAGCAGGAGTGCCGTCAGCCAGAGGATATCTCGAATCAGGCCGCCGTAGATGGCTTGCATCGCCGCCTCGGTAACCTGTGTGCGCTGGCTGTTGCTCACCATCCAGCGGGCGATCAGGTTATGAATATACATTCCCTGCGGCGCCAATTCCCGGTTTACCAGCGCGGCCGCCTGGTCCTCATAACCCTTGCGGGCGAGGGTAAAAGCCTGATCGCTGATGTTCCAGAATTGGCGCAGCGATCTCGCCATCTGCGCGCTTTGCTGGCGTCCACGCGCCGCCGGCGCCAGGCGCGATTCGCGCGCCAGTGCGCGGTCCAAATCGCTCCGGAGCCGGGAAAAATCCGCCTGCCACACCAGGATCGGCACGCGTGGCTGGCGCTTGATCATATTCTCCACCGAGAGCGTCAGCTCGTAGGCGTCTTCCTGGATGCGCAGTAACTGCAGGGTGTCGCGGTGGCCGCGCTCCAATACCTGGCGTTGATAGCTGCGCAACTGGCGCATTTGCCGGGCCGTATACATGCCAAAGGCCAAAAACAGCGCCAGCATCATGCCAATGCCGGCGAGCAGGCGCAGATGGGGTGAGGGGGCGGTGGCGCCGCCGGAATCCAGCCGCGAGGGGGATGCAAGGGGTTCGGCCACGGCTGCGGTCATGGTAGCAGTTTCATTGCTTTTAGCCTAACCGGCTGATAACCGACAGATATCGCTTGGTACAACTTGCTTTTACCTAAAAAAAGATTAGCGTAGAAGACAGAAAACCCTCAGGAGGGGGTCGATATGAGCCACCCTCGTAGCGGAAGTTGGCGTTGGCTGGCAGCGACGCTGCTGGCGCTGCTATGGTGGGCGCCGGCTACCGCCCAGACCTGCACCCGCGCCTGTTGTGCGCATCATTTCAAAGTTATCCACGGTTATTTGGACATTCTGCTGAGTACCCAGCTCAGCGCTCGCAAGGAAAATGCGGCTCAATTCAGCGGCAATTTTACCCGGCAAACCGCGCAGAGCTTTCTCAAGTTGGAAGTGGGAGCAATGCGCAAAGCCGGGGCGCATTATGCCACCGAAAGCGATCCCGCCGATCAGAAGGCCATTCTGGCCATGGCCGACCGATTGAACCTTGCGGATCAGCAGATGGAAGCCGCCAAAACCGATGCCGCGGCGCAGACGATTTTCGACAGCCTCAACCTGAACCTGCATCTGCCCCCGGCCGTCGCCCCCGTTCCGGTGGTGACGCCGGCCACGACGAAGTCGAGTAAACACCCGTAGAACCAGCCCGGCGAGCTGGCGCGCGGGTTCGCATTTTGGGAATGCCGAATCTAGGCGGGGAAAAAACTGAGTTGCAGACGGCAGCCGAAGGCAAATCATAAGCCCTGTAGATATAACTGTTTAGCTTTTACCGCCCGGCTTGATTGGGGGATTTTGCCGTGAAGCGCACGGCTCGGCTTCTAATCCTATAAATGTTTTATGATGACCGGTTAAGGCGGCGCGGAGCGGAGATGAATTCAACTTTTTTGCAAACGTTGACGTGCAGGGCGAAGCGATTGCCGGTCTGGGGGTTGGCTATGGCCTTGGCCGGCTGCCACGGAACGCAAAACCCCGCGAGGCATTCCAGCGCTGAAGCCCGGGCGCGCCGTCTGGTCGCACGCATGACCCTGCCTGAAAAAATTTTGGAATTGCACGGCGATCCCAGCCCGCAACATTTCCGCCATTTAGCCGCCATTCCGAAGCTGGGTATTCCCCGTATGCGCCTCGCCAACGGACCCGCCGGTGTCGGCCCGGCCGACGATCAGCCACAGCAGCCGGCGACGGCGCTGCCCGCGCCGATTTCGCTGGCCGCCAGTTGGAATCCACAACTGGCTTATAGCTATGGCGTGATTATCGGCAAGGAAGCCCGCGCCCGGGGCTATGCCCTAATCGAAGGCCCCGATATCAATCTCGCGCGGGTTCCGCAAAACGGGCGCACGTTTGAGGCCTTCGGCGAAGATCCGCTCTTGACTGCCGCCATGGCGGTGGGCGAGATACGCGGCATCCAAAGCCGGCACGTCATCGCCGATGTCAAGCACTATGACGCCAACAACCAGGAAACTGGCCGCTTTTCAGTCAATGAACAAATTTCCCGGCGCACGCTTCATGAAATGTATTTGCCGGCGTTTCGCGCGTCGGTCGTGCGCGGCCACGCGGCGGCCGTGATGTGCGCCTATCCCAAAATCAATGGCGTTTTTAATTGCCAAAACTCTTACCTGCTCGAGACGGTTTTGAAGCGGGGCTGGCATTTTCGCGGTTTTGTGACCTCCGATTTTGGCGCTACGCACAGCACCGTGCGTTCGGCGCGGGCCGGGCTCGATCTGGAAATGCCTGGTGGACACTATTTCGCCTCCAAGCTCGAAGCCGCGGTCCAGGCCGGCAAAGTCAGCCAGGCGCAAATTGACCGCAAGCTGGTGCGCCGATTCGCTACGATGATCCGGCTGAATGTCTTTACTCCCTGGCGGCAAAGTCCCCTTCCGGCCAAGCGCGATGGCGCCGCCGCCCTGCGCATCGCCGAGCGCGGCATGGTGCTGCTGAAGAATGCCGCGGTTCACGGCCACCCCTTGTTGCCGATCGCTGCGGCCGGACTCCACTCCATTGCCTTGATCGGTCCCTATGCCGCCCATGCGATCACGGGAGGCGGAGGCAGCTCGCATGTTGTGCCGCTTTATACCGTGACGCCGCTATCCGGCTTACAGGCGCGCGCCGGCGTGGACGTAAAGATCCGCTTCAATGCTGGCGCCCAGCCGCAAACCGCGGCCGCGCTCGCCCGCCGCTCGCAGTTGGCCATCGTCATGGTCGGTGATTATGAGACCGAGGGGCGCGATCACCCGATCGCGTTTAGCGGTGATCAGAATGCGCTGGTGCAAGCGGTGCTGGCGGCCAACCCGCGCACCATCGTGGTGGTGAAAAGTGGTTCAGCCATGCTGATGCCGTGGGCCGATCGCGCCCCGGCAATTCTTGAAGCCTGGTATCCGGGCGAAGAAGATGGCGCCGCGGTCGCCGCAGTGCTGTTCGGCGATTATGATCCTTCCGGCAAGCTGCCGCTCACCTTCCCGCGCCGCTTAGCCGACCTGCCGGCGCATACGCCCGGTCAATATCCCGGCATCCCCATCCCGGGCGCCCAGCCGGTCCAATTTTACAAGTGGCAGGTCAAGCCCATGCAAGTGACGTATAGCGAGGGGCTCGACGTTGGCTATCGCTATTACAACGCTCGCCACCTAGCTCCGCTGTTTCCTTTCGGTTTTGGGCTTTCCTACACGCACTTCCGCTTCAGCGGTTTAAGCATCACGCCCGCGGCATCCTCCGCCTCCCCGGGTAATGCCGTGCGCGTCAGTTTTATGCTGGCCAACACCGGCCAGCACGCCGGCGCCGAAGTGGCGCAGCTTTATGTGCGGTTTCCGCGCGCGGCGGGGGAGCCGCCCTGGCAGTTGAAAGGGTTTCGGCGCGTAAAGTTGAACCCGGGCGAAAGCCGCCGCGTCACTTTGAGCTTGCCCTTGAGCCGGCTGCGCGTCTGGAACGCGCGCGACGGCTGGCGCGCCGTGCCGGGCAGTTATCGCATTGCCATTGGCGACTCCTCGCGCGACCTGCGCTTGCGGGGGCAACTGCGGCTGGTCGCCGGCCGCTGATTCGCTTCAATGCCGGGTTTGAACAGCAAGGGACTGCGTGTCGAAGCCCATCATTACCTTGACCACCGATTTTGGCCTGCGCGATCCCTATGTCGCGTCGATGAAAGGCGTTATTTATCGCCTCGCGCCCGAAACAACCATAGTGGATATCACCCATGAAATTCCGCCGCAGGCAATCGAAGAGGCTGCCTATACTCTGGCCCAGGCACATGGCTGGTTTCCGGCGGAGACGATTCATGTGGCGGTGGTAGATCCCGGCGTCGGCACCGCGCGCCGCCCCTTGCTGGCCCGCGCCGGCGGACATTACTTTATCGCCCCCGATAATGGCTTGCTCTCGCCGGCGTTGCAGCGCGCCGCCGCCGGAACCGGCGCGCTCGAGGTTTGGCACTGCACCGCCAGCCAGTACTGGCTGGCGCAACGCTCGCAAACTTTTCATGGTCGCGACGTTTTTGCTCCCATGGCCGCCTGGCTGGCGCGCGGCCTGGAACCTTCGAACCTTGGAAAACGCATTACCGATTTCCGCCGTCTCGACTTGCCGCGCCCGCGGAGAGAGGGCGATAAGAACAATCGGATTGTGGGCGTCATCCTGCACCAGGATCGCTTCGGCAATTTGATCACCAATCTCACCCCGCGCGATCTGGAGTGGCCCGCCGGCCAGCTCCGGCGCTGGCGTGGGCATGCGGGCCAAACCGAACTGATCGAGTTGCGCGATTGCTATGAAGGCGCATTTGGCCAGGTCTTCGCGATTTGGGGATCCGCGGGCTGGCTGGAGATTTCCTCCACGGCCGCTTCCGCCGCGGAATTGACTGGACTGAAACGAGGCGACGAGGTCATTTTCGAGCCCACACCCTAAGTGGAGAGAATATTGCCGGGCTCGCGGTAAAATAGAAAGATAGCCGTCGCGGCGGGGCTAATCCCATTCGGTGCAGCGGCCGAGCGCGCGGGAAAATTATCCATCCGAGGAATATTATGGGAAAGATCGCTAAAACCGCCGACCGCGCCAAGTCTGAAAGCAGCGAACTCGCCTGCCCCAAATGCGGGAAACCGATGCGAATCGTCAAGCGCGCGCGCAATCGGGAGATGGGAATCGCCGGAGGCATGTACCTCTCCTGTTCGGGGTGCGAGTTTGCCGAGAAGCTTTGATTTCTGCGCTTGAACTGGCCGGCGGCGCGCTGCCGAATTTTCGCGTCCTCATAGGCATTCGCCTTGCGTGCCGTAACGCCGAAATCAATCGAAAGCAGTGCGTATTCCTGGGGCGCGCGGCATTTTTTGCGCCTGCTCTGGGGGGCGCTGCTGGGCGCATTTCACGATAACGCGCTCTCGATTGCGCGCGCCGCCACCTATTCTTTTCTGCTGGCGCTGTTTCCAGCGCTGGTGGTTTCAGCCCATTGGGTTGCTCATAGCCGGACGCTTCCCCAGCTCGAGCCTTTACTCGATCGGCTGCTCCCGCCGTCAGTGCTGCATTTGCTCGGCTCCATGCTGGCCGGCAGCCATCGCCTCCCCTTGAATTTAAGCCTTACCGCGCTGGCGGTCTCCCTGTGGGCGGCCTCAAGCGTGGTGGTTTCCTGGATGGAAGGGTTCCAACGCGCTTATCACGCGCCACCTTTCCCGCTGATGCAGGAACGCATCCTCGGCCTGGCGCTGTCGCTCATCTCCCTGCTGCCGCTGCTGATCGGCGCCATGCTGATCAGCTTGGGCCAAGCCGCGGAAGCTCGACTGGCTTATGCCTACGGCTTTCATTTCCTGTTGTTATGGGATAGCTTTCGCTGGACCATCACCGTGGCCATGACCGTGCTCCTATTTGCCGCGATCAATTATTGGGGCGTGAATCGCCGCATGCGTTGGCGCGGGGTCTTTCCGGGTGCGATTGTCGCGACTTTGCTCTGGCTGCCGGCCACGCTGCTGTTCGCGCTCTATGCCACCAGCTACGCCGAGTACTCCGATCTTTACGGGAGTCTGGCGGCGGTGGTGGTGCTGATGATCTGGATGTACCTCTTGTCGTTGGCCGTCTTGATCGGCGCCGAGTTCAACCGCGAATTGGAATTGCGGCGCTGGGCCAATCCCAGCCTGCAACGGCTCTTTACCCATCACTATTCCAGCCGGGAATAGACTCGGCTTTGGGGCCGGCATGATTAATCAAAACCAACTAGCCGGCTGCCGGTAGAATCGCTCGAGCAAGGTTGGCGCTCTGCGGCGAACATTCTAAAATCCATGCGGAAAGGCTAGAATAGAGAGTACACACGTTGTCGAATAGATAAGATCGCATGCAGCTCTTAGGCGCTTATACCCTGATGCTGGCGCTGGTCGTGGCCGGCTATGGATTGCTCGCCGGCATTCTCGGCCTGTGGTTCAAGCGCGAACGTTTGACCGCGAGCGCGTTGCGTGCCGACCTGGCGGTTTTTCCCCTGCTGACCGCGGCGGTGATCAGCATTTGGGGCCTGATCCTGCACAATGATTTCGCCGTGGCCTTCGTCGCGGCGCACAGCAACCGCGCCCTGCCGTTTTACTACAAGCTGGCCGCGCTTTGGGCCGGCCAGGGCGGCTCGCTGCTGTTCTGGAGTTGGGTGCTGGCGGGCTACGCGTTTATCGTCAACTTACTTAGCCGCCGCAAGCATCCGCATCTGCGGCCGCTGGCCACCACCATTCTGGCCGGCATTCAGGTTTTCTTTCTGCTGCTGAATAATCTGGTGGCGCGGCCGTTTGCCACCATTCCGGTGGCCGTGCCGGCTGACGGCAACGGCCTCAACCCTCTGCTGCAATATCCGGAAATGATCATTCACCCGCCGATGCTGTACCTCGGCTACATCGGCTTTTCCGTGCCGTTTGCTTTCGCGCTGGCGGCGCTGCTGCGCCGCTATCCGGGCGACCGCTGGATTCATGTCACCCGGCGCTGGACCATGATCGCCTGGGGGTTCCTCTCGGTCGGTATCGTGCTCGGCGGACTCTGGGCCTACACCGTGCTCGGCTGGGGCGGCTATTGGGCCTGGGATCCGGTCGAAAATGCCTCTTTCCTGCCCTGGCTGATGGGCACCGCCTTCCTGCATTCGGTGATGATGCAGGAAAAACGCGGCATGCTGAAGGTCTGGAATATCTGGCTGGTGTTCTCCACCTTCCTACTCTCCATCTTCGGCGATTTCCTGACCCGTTCCGGCATTGTTGCCTCGGTCCACGCTTTTGCGCAATCCTCGATTGGCGATTGGTTTGTGGTCTTCATGCTGATCGTTCTGGGCGTTTGCCTTTACGCCTATTTGCGCAATCGCGATTTTCTGCGCAGCGAAAACCGCCTTGAAAGCTCGCTCTCGCGCGAGAGCGGGTTTTTATTCAACAACTTCATTTTCCTGGTGCTGGTCTTCGCCATTCTCTGGGGCACCCTGTTTCCGGTGCTTTCGGAATGGATCCAGGGACAAAAGATCACCGTCGGCCGGGCGTTTTTCGATCGCATCAATACCCCTATCTTCCTGTTTCTGCTGCTGCTGACCGGCGTCGGCCCGCTGCTGGCGTGGCGGCGCACTTCCGCCGCCGGATTGAAACGGAATTTTCTCCTTCCCGGCATGGCCTCACTGGCCTTGTTCGCCGGTTTATGGCTGGCCGGCATCCGCGATACCTATTCCGATATTGCTTTCGCGCTGGGTTTGTTCGTGGTCTGGTTGATTGCGAGTGAGTTTTATCGCGGCGCGCGCGTCGTGTCGCGGCATGAGCAAGTCAGTCTCGTCACTGCGCTGCCCCGCCTGGTACGCCGCAATACTCGCCGCTATGGCGGCTACATCGTGCACTTGGGCGTCGTGCTGCTGTTCATCGGCATTGCCGGATCGGGCTTTAATCGCGATGTGCAAGCCGCCATGCCCTACCATGCCCGCATGGCGATCGGACCCTATTCGCTGATTTCCGAGTCCTACACCCAAAACGACAACCCCAACTACCGCTCCGAGTCGATGATTGTGCGGGTCGAGCGCCAGGGCAAATATGTGGAAACGCTCTACCCTGCTCGGCGTTTTTACAAAGCGTCCCGTCAGGCGCAGTCCATCATCGCCGTGCATACCACGCCTTTGGCCGATCTTTACCTGGTGTACGGAGGGCATGATCCCACCACCGGACAGCCGATTTTGCACGCCTATTACAATCCCCTGACCATCTGGGTATGGTTGGGCGCGATCGTACTGGTCCTGGGTACGCTGGTTGCCCTGTTGCCGAATCGCCGTGCGCCGGCGCGGGTGATCGCGCCCACGGCCGTGCGTGCCACCTCGCCACCGGAAAGCGTAGAGGCGCAGCCATGAGCGCCGGCCGCGGTTTTCGCCTGCGTTTCGCGGCCCTTGGATTGTTGCTGCTGCTGGTGGCCGCCGCCGGCCTGCGCGGCGACACCTCGCCCCACCGCTTCACCCGGCTCGGCAAGCAATTGATTTGCGTCTGCGGCTGCCGGCAGGGTTTGCTGGTCTGTAACGATCTGCATTGCTCCTATCGCCGGCAAATGAAAACCGAGTTGCGCCGGCGCATTGCGCTGGGCGGTTCGGATACCGCCATTATTCAATCTTTCGTGCAGGAATATGGCACGGCGGTGCTGGCGGTTCCGGCCCACAGCGGCTTTGATCAACTGGCCTGGACCGTTCCCTGGCTGGCGGCCGGCGGCGGCATTCTTCTGCTGCTGTTCGTAGTGCGCTTTTGGTCACAGCGGCGGCCGCCCGCGCCCGCGGGTTCAGCCGACGCACTGGATGCGGTGCGGCGCGAGTTGGCCGACAGCGAGACAGAAGAGGAGGGCCCGCGATGATCAATTTCGCCGCCCTGGCCGCTCTGATCCTGACCGCCGCGGTCGGCTATTTCATTTTGAATGCTCCGCCGGAACCGCTGGTCGAAAGCCTCGAGGAGGCGCAAAAACAAGCGCTGCTCGAGCGCAAGCAGGCGATTTACGAAAACTTGCGCGACTTGCGCTTCGAGCATCTCGCCGGCAAGCTCACTCAGGCCGATTACCAGGCCAGCCGCCAACTGCTGGAAAACGAAGCTGCGCTCGCGCTCAACGAAATTTCCCGGCTTGAGGCCGGTGGCGCCCGACACGCCCCCAAATACGCCCCCAAACACGGTAAACGTAAATGAAGCTACGGCTCATCGGTGAAATGCGAGACCTGATCTGGCGCGCCGCGCTCGCCGCCGGCTTGAGCGTAGCGCTCTGGGCTCAGGCCGGCGCGCCGTTGACCGGCGTCGTGCAAGACGCCACTATCGGAAAACCTGTCGCCGGCGTGCCGGTCGTGATTATGCTTCCGGGCCAGGAAGGCATGCGGCCGGCGGCGCAGACCAAAACCGATGCGCAAGGCCAGTTCCGGCTGACCATTCCCGCCAGCAGCCAGACCGTTTTGCTGGCGGCTCATTTTCAAGGTGTCGATTACTATCAGCCCATCCAGGCCGGCCAGGCCGAGGCGCAATTGCAGGTTTACGAAGCGACCTCCAATACCCGCGGCCTTCGGGTGCACGAATTGGCAACCGTCCTGCAGCCGGAACACGGACAATTGGCGGTGGTGGATGAGTACATGATCAATAACCAGCTCTCGCCGCCGCGCACCTGGAATCGTTCGGGAGGCATTTTTAAATTCCGCATCCCGGCGGGAATCAAAGCCGATGGCGCGCAGGTGATTGGTCCGGATGGCATGACCGTGCAGCGCACAGTAGTGCCCACGCGGCAAAAAAACGTCTATACGCTGAATTACCCGCTCCGTCCCGGCCAAACTCGCGTCCAGGTTTCCTATCGCCTGCCTTACAACCCCGCGCAAGCCAACGTGAACCTGTCCACGCTTTACCCGGTAGGCAATTTGCAGGTTTATGTGCCCCCGCCGATGCGGTTTCTCAGCGCGAAATTCAGCCAGTTGGGCACGGAAGATGGCTATCAGGTGTTTAGTCTGGCCAATCCGCCCGGTAACTTGAATATGCGCGTCGAGGGGAACGCTCCCCTGCCGCAGGCCATGCAATCGGCCGCAAACGGCGCCGGGACCGCGGGCTCTGCTAATGACGATCAAACCGCAGCGCAAGCTGCCGGCACGGTGGTGATTCCACGGCCGAATTTTATCGAACAGAATTTCTGGACTCTTTTAGCCGGTCTTATTCTGATGGCGGCGGCAATGTTGATCTTTAAATTGCGCCAGCCGGATGTGCTGCCGGCTGCTCCCGCCGGATCGGTTGCCTTCCCTCCGGCTCCAGTCGCGCCGCCGCCCGCAAAAACGGCCGCCCCACCCGCGGCCGAAGCCGAAGATGAAATGCAGCGGCTGAAAAACGATCTGTTCCTGCTCGAAGTCCGCCGCCACACCGGCAATATCTCTGCGGCCGAATATGAAGCCGAACGCGCGCGGCTCGAAGCACGCACTCACAAACTGCTGGAAAAAACTGTTTCCTGAGACGACCCGCCGTATGGCCTCTACCGTGAGGGTAAGCACGGTGGTAAAAAACGATTTACCGTCACGCGTAAACTGAAGCGTCAAAAAGACTTAAATAGGTGGTGACGGTAGCGCAACTAAAATTGCAGCCATGCTGCTTGTCATTAAACGTTAACGGACGAACGAGCCGCTTTGAGCTACGGGCGCTTTAAGCCGTCGGCTCCTTTTCTTTTTCTTTATCCTTTTCTCTGGAATTTCCGATGTGCGTTGGCCCGGGTGGCGGATCGCTGGCGGGAAAGGATTCTTCCACTACTTCGTCGTAATCTTCATCGCTCCTTGGTGAAAGCGGTGAAGATGTCGGGCTGTCCTTTGGCCTCGGCATGATACAAATTAGATGCCTTCCTCTCCAAACGCGGTTTTAAAAATTTTGCCTGCCGATGAAGAGAGTTGCGGGACCCGGCGTAAATTAGACAGACTGAAGCCATGCTGATCGTATTGAGCTGGCAGGCGGGAATTCCGGGCGAGCGGGTGGCCGAAGAATTGGCTGCCGATTTGAAATGCGTCCTGCTCAATGCCGCGCGCTGGGAAAGCGCCCGGACGCATGAGCAGAGTCTGCCGACGCGGCCGAATGGAAGCGAGACGGAAAGGCCGGCCTTCTCGCGGCGGCGCGAACGACTCGAAATCCGGGAATTCATGCTGGCGGAAGCGATGACTTCGGCCTTGCTGATCGCCAACCTGGGCGGAGAATATGTTTTCAGCGCCGAAGACGCGCTGCGGGTGCGGTTGATCGCTCCCTGGCGCCGCCGTTTGGGCTGGCTGGCGGAAGCTCGCGGTTTGAACAGCACCGAAGCCGTCGTCGCGCTGGATGCCGAAACCGCCTTGGCCGCCGGCTTGCGCCGCCCTAGCGAGCCGCGCCCCGATCGTTACGACTTGCTGCTCAACTATGCTTCCTACGGGCCCGAAGGCTGCCGCAAGCGCATGCGCGAGGCCGCCGCCCTGCTGGAGCCTGGCCCCTTGCCAGCCAATCGTGGCGAGCGCCTGCGTTTGTATTTCCGCATGCGCTTTGCTGAAAGCGCCGGCGCCCAACTCCCCGGCGCGCCCACCCCGCCCGCCGGCGACCCCCGTCCGCGCTTTGCCCACCCTTCCGAGCGCGTCTTCGCCCAGGTGCTCGATTTTTATCGCATCCCCTGGCAATATGAACCGCGCAGCTTCCCGCTGGAACAGGACGCGGAAGGCCACATCGTCGAAGCTTTTACCCCCGATTTTTATCTGCCCGATCAGGACCTCTATATCGAGCTCACCACCATGAAGCAATCGCTTGTGACCCGCAAAAACCGCAAAATCCGCCGCCTGACCGAACTTTACCCCGGCATTCGCATCCGCATGGTGTATCAGAAAGATTTCGAAGACCTGATCTTCCGCCTTGGCCTGGGCGGCCAGTCGGCTTAATATGAATTCGGAATTTTATGCGACTGCCGCTCTTTACAATTTTATTGATAGGTTTGAGTTTTAGCAGGGCTCTTATGCCTGGCAAATATCAGGTAAAGATCGTAAAAACCAGGCCAGTGAAGACACAATTTAAACCCGTCCAGAAAGCGGACCTGGCTGTTTATCGTACGTTTTTAAAATGGCTTCGAAGTAAGGGTCGCGATGGTGCAATAACGACTATTTATCTTAGTTTTGCATTGACTTCTTTGGATGAAATGGGAAAACAATGCAGCCGAAAATTTGTTCTTCAATGGCCGAATAATTCTATTCAGTATTTATTTTTACCCGGCATGTTCGGCAAGCATATCCATCTTGTCAATCCGAATTTCGGGGAAAAATATGAGCACGATATTGCTTTTGGCAAGAAAATCCATGCTTCTGATAGCAAATCGCCTGGATTTTTGACTTTTTCACCGGTCATTTACAATGCGCAACAAAGCATTGCCATAATTGATTTTGATTTTTTCTGCGGAAATGAGTGTGCTGATCATGGTCGCATGATTTTTAAAAAATATCGTGGTGAATGGAAAATCTGGAAATCATGCGGGTATATCATTGTTTCCTAGCCGCGATTCGACGTGTCCGGCTAATGAAAAAGACTATCGGTATTCGGATAATTTAAAATCTAATGCAATAGCAGCACGGTCACGCCCTGATGCGCCAATGCAATCGAGAGTGAGTTTCCGCCCGCCGCGGGCTGCATCTTCGGCTGGGATGCGCCGAAAAATTTCTCCACACCCGTCCAGCGGCGCTTCAATCGGATTTGATAATGCCCCGCCGGTCCATGATTGATGGCAATCAGCAGTTGGCCGGCATGAGTCTGCTCGCCTGGCGGCATGGCTCGCCAGGGCACATCCAGCAGCCGGACTTCGAGTTTGGTCGTGCTGCCGCCATACACGGTTAAGGGCGGAGCGATGCCCGCCCAGCGCCCCAGGGCGCGCAGCAGTTTCCCGGTATCGGCCGTATGCGTGGTCTGGTTGGCAATTCCGAGAAAGGTGCCGATGTAAATCGTTTTGCCGCGCCCGTAATGGGACTCGACCACCGCCGGGCGGCCGTCGGCAAACCGCGCTAGCACGGTGCCGCGCTCCACTTTCAGGGCTTCTTCAAACTGCGCTGCCGGCGAGGTCAACCCCGCCATGCCCGCTGGCGCCGAGGGGAGAAAGGTGAAAGTCGTTTTGGTGCCCGGCCAGAGAGAGGCTTCCTGCACCCCGAATACCCGGTCCAGGCCGCCGCCGGGAATGCGCGGATAGGCAAAGCCGCGCGCATCATTCCAGGCAGTGCGCGCTTCCGCTATTAACGTGCCGCCCTGCCGCACATACGCGGCCAGCGCCCGCGCTACCGGCCGCGCCAGGGTGATGTCATACGGCAGGTAGATCGCCTTATACTCGGCGGCATGCCGCGCCACATCGCCGGCATGCAGGAAAGTCACCGGCAGATTTTCGGCATAGAAAGCGCGATATACGCCCATCAGCGAATTGCGCACCGCCTGGCCGGGGCTGACCGTATCCCCGCCACTGAGATAGCTGAGCGGGTTATAAAGCAGCGCCAGTTGCGCCCGCACCGGCTGCGCATCGTGAAACAGCCGGGCATGGGCGTTGACCGCCGCCGCCAGCGCGCCGGCGGCATGCGCCCGCCGGGTCAGCGTGCCGTCGAGGTGAATCATGCCGTAGCCATCCGACTCGTAGCCGGCGTTCATCGGATACCAAGCGTAATAGGCGATGGATTTGGCGCCATGCGCAATCGCCGTCCACCCCCATTCCTGCAACTCGGCGCCGGTCACCGGATCGTTCACCCGTAGACCGGTGGCGCCTTGTCCGGCCTGCATTTCGCCTACAAAAAAGCCACGCCCCATACTGGCGGCATAGGAGCCGTCGAAGCCGAAGGCGCGCTCCTCCGGCGGCCAGCCGTGCAATTGCGCTTCGGCGTGCAGGGGATAAATGCTGGCGCCGTAATAATCCACTCGCCGGAACATCAGCCAATCGTCGGGGTTGCCGTAGCCGTCAAGCGGAGTATTCAGCACGCCGGGAATATCGGAATGGCTGCTGGTGATGAATTTGGGGCTGACCGCCATGACCGCGCCCGCTTTGGCGCCCAGATCCGCGGCCAGCTTGTGCAGGATGAAGGCCCGCCAGTCCATGAAATCGGAGTAAGACAGGATCGTGCCGAAGCGCGGCGGCTGCACTTCGTTCCAGTTTTCAAAGCCGCGGTACCAGGCATGGTTCAGCGCCGCTAAGGTGCCGTATTTGCGTCGCAGCCATTGCTGGAAACGGGCAATGGTAAATCGGTTGAAGTCGAACTGCACGTGGGGCAAATCGTTGAACCAGACCCAATTCACCAAGTGCGGCTCGCTCCACAGATCGTAGCCATAAAAGGCGGGACTGGCGGCTGCCACTTGCGCCACGTGCCGGTAAAAATCGAGTTCGGCGGCGTGCACGCCGGGGTTGTCGAAGCTGTAGCCGGGCGCGGATTGGGATCGGATGTGCACCCCAGTCGCGGTTACAAACTCGGCGTGCGGAAATTTTTCGCCCACCCAATCGGGCGCGGAATCGGCATAGACTTGGACGATCACCTTCAATCCGGCCTGCTGCGCCAGCTCCAGCAACTGCCGCAGGTCGCGCATGTCGAAGACCCCGGGCCGGGGCTCGGCGGTGGACCAGTCCACCCAGGTTTTGACGCTGTTAAACCCCAGTCGCTTGATGGTTTCCAGCTGCCGCAGCCACTCGGCGCGCTCCCGCCGCGGGTGCCGCGAGAGCATGGGCGCGCGCGATTTGCCCCCGGCAAACCAGACCGCAATCGGAAAATAATCGCGCTCGGCGCGCGTCAACCGGGCCAGACCAGGCGCTTGCCGGCGCAGCGCCGCGGCTAACTGCGTTGCAGCATGATTGGATTGCGCCAGAGTGGCGGCATCGGAGCACAAAATCACCCCACAACATAAGGCCGGCAGCAGGATTCGAAGGATTTTCTGGCGCATAAACCAAAATAAAAACCGGGGTGGAGCACGCGCGCCGCCCCGGTGGAGACTTTCGGTTTAGAAAGTAAATTTAAACCCGAACTGCACTTGCCGCGGAGTGTTCGCCTGCGACGTGATCTGGCCAAAACCGTCCATCACACTTGGATTCGACTGCGCATTTTGGTTCCAGAAGACACTGGGATATCCCAATTGCACCGAATTGGTAATGTTATACGCTGCCAGTTGAAACTGCAGGGCTTTCCCTTCTCCCATGGGGAAATTCTTGAAGATGGAGGCATCCAGATTGCTGGTGCCATCCGTGCGCACGTTCAAGGTCGCCGGCGCGGTGCCCGGGAAAAAGGGACTGGACGGCTGGTTGAAGCAGTTCCAGTTCAGCCATTCGTTAGCGGTGGGGTTGGATACTTGCGGGTTGCAGCTCATGTCGGGACGCTGTGAAAAGTATTGATCGCCGGTTCCGCTGGGCGCGGCGATGGGCACCCCGGTGGAGAGGCTAAGGATGGTATTCAATGTCCAGCCGCCGAACGCTTCGTTCGACCAGCCATTGAGGTTAACCAACCGTCCCGGCCCGAAGGGCAGATCGTAGGACATCTGCCAGGAGAACCAGCGCGCCACATCCTGCGTGCTAAGCCCGCGATCGAGGCCGGGGTTTTTCCAATCCTGGTGGAAGCCTCCATTGCTGCCGATAAAGCTGAGCGGCGAGGTGTAATCGTCGGTGAGCAGCTTGCCCCAGGTGAAAGCGCCGAGGGTGGTGAAATGCGAAGTCAGCCGCTTTTGCACCTTCACTTGCAGCGAATGATAAATCGAATCCCCCGCCGGCGCGCCGCTGATACTGACCCCGGCGCCGCCAATGGATCCATTCGTGAACTGTGGAAAAAGCTGCAGCGCCTCGGCTTGCGAGATCGTCGCCGCGCCGTAGATGGGCGAAGAAGGGTCGGTGATCGCCGCCTGATATTTATTCGGCACTTGGTTGTTGAGATTCGTTTTGTATTGCTCGATGGTCTGCAGCGAAAGTTGGTTGTAATCTTCGCCGCCCACGGGCAGGTGCAGACCGCGGCTGCCCACCCAGGCCATGGAGAGGATGGTCTGGTGCGGAAAAGCGTACTGCACGCCGAAGTTGAAGTCGTAGGTCGTCGGCTCGGGTTGGGTGCGCAGTGCGGTCGTCAGCACGTTCCCCAAATTGGTGGCCGGGCCCAGCGTGCCGTTGGTGGGCTCGACGATGCCGTTGGGAAACGGATTATTCAGCAGATTCAACGGCACCGTGTTGCCATCGGCATTCAAGCTGGTGGCATTCCAAGGCGTTGAGGAGAAGAACGAATCGCTATTGAGCGAAGGGTTCGACACCATATGGGTGCTGGGGCCATAAAAGATGCCGAAGCCGCCGCGCACTACCGCGCGCGAAATCGGCTGGTACGCAAAGCCGATGCGCGGACCGAAGTCTTTCAGGTTGGTGGTAAACGGGCTCTGGCCGGGAGCGACAAAGCGCTCGCCGCCTGCCATTGGCACGCCGTTGATCGTGTACTTTAATGCCGGGTCGAACCATTCCAGCCGGTTATGGCGCTCGGTGCGCCCGCCAAAAATATCCCAGCGCAGCCCCATATTGATGGTCAGCGTGCGCGAAACATGAAAATCGTCCTGCGCATACGCGGCGTAATACGGGCTAGCCTCGGCGGCAAAGATATCCTTGGTGTAACCGTTTTGCCATTCGTTCCCCGGACCGGAACCCATGCCGAGCAGGAAGGAGGCGAAATCGCTGCCATCGCCCGCCCAGGTGCTGGAACTGGTGGCGGTGTTGTCAAACATATACCAGCCGCTGGGGGCGATCGGCTGCCCGTCATTCATGAGCATTTTTTCGTATTCAAACCCGAATTTCAGGTTGTGGCTGCCCTGGATGGTATTCAGCGCGGCTATGAAATCATGGTCCATGCTGGCGAAGTGAAACGTCGTCCAGGGCTCCGAACCCAAATTAGTGGTCGGCCCATTGAACCAGATCATGGGAATGTCGGGATAGACCGACTGTTGTTGCAGGTAGGGGGGAAAATGAAGCGTGGTCTGGTTGAAGCCGATCTGCCGCGGATCGCCGGTCTGGTTCTCGAAATGCCGCACGAAGGAATAGCGCAGTTCCAGAATCGTGGTCGGCGTTAGCGAGTAGTCGTCCGCCAGCAAAAAGTTGCGGTCATTGGTGATGTTCTGATACACGTTCGGGTCGAACATGTTGCCGTAAAGATTGGCGTTGCCGAACTTTAGCCGGCCGAAGGAGAAGCGGCCGAAAATATGCTGCCGCGAGCTGAGGCTGTCGTCCACGCGCACATCGAATTTCTGCGCATCGTCCGGCTGCAGGCCGCTGGCGAAATAATTATTCACGTGATAAGGGCCGATGCCGGCCTGGTTGGGCATGGGGAAATACTGGGTGTAGGCCTGCGCAACCGGGTTGAGATCCTGGGCCGGAATCATATTGCCCGCAAACGGCTGGCGATTACCGTTGGCCTGATCGGGCACAAGCGGGTTATAGATCGTGAAGTGATCGGCGGAAAAATTGCCGCTCCGTTCCAACGCCGTCGGCACGGTCATGTAGCCGGTTTGCACCGTGCTCTGCTGCAGTCCCTCGTAATCGGCAAAGAAAAACGCCTTGTCATGCAGGATCGGACCGCCTAGCGAGCCGCCCCATTGATAGCGATGGAAATTCAGCGGCTTGTTCGGCTCTCCGCTGGCAAGCTGATTCGCCTTCAGAAAACTATCGTTGGCGGCTAGGGCGTTGGGCCGGTCGTATAAAAACCCGTCCCCATGGAATTTGTTCGTGCCCGATTTCGTCACCAGGCTGATCACCCCCGCGCCTGCGCTTTGATAGCTGGCCGGCACGCTGTTGGTCTCGACGCGATATTCTTCAATGGCATCCAGCGGCGGGCGTAGCGCGGGAATTACCGCCCCCAGGTTGTTCTCGCCGATCGAGATCGGGCTGCCATCGAGCATGTAGTAGAGCGAGCCCTGCAGGGCGCCATTGATGGTGTACCCGGAAACCTCGGCTCCCGGCCGGGAGTTGAAAGCCACATTGTTCACAGTGCCGTTCACCGGAGTGATGCCGGCGCTCAACTGCACCAATTGATACACGTCGCGCGTTACCAGCGGCACGCGGTGGATCATTTCCTTCGAGATTAACTGGCCGATGGTGGAGTTGCTGGTCGCCACCAGCGCCGGCGTTGAGTTGACCGTTACCGTTTGTTCTATCGTGCCCGGCTGCAGCATCAGGTTGATTGCCGTGGTCTGATCCACGGTGACGGTAATGCTTTTCTGAATCAAAGTGCGAAAGCCGGCATGACTGACCGTCAATTGATAGGTGCCGGGTGATAGGGAGACGAACGAGTAGAGCCCGGCATGAGTTGTGACCGTGTTAGCAAGGGTTCCCGTCGCCACATTCAATAGCTGCAGCTTGGCCCCGGGAATCGCGGCGCCGGAACTGTCGGTAATCAGACCGCTGATCGTTCCTCGCCCGGCCTGCGCCCACATCCGCGTCCCCAGGCCCAATCCACACAGCAACCCCAGCAGCGCCAGCCCTACGCCGCGCCTCAGCCAATGCGCTCGTATCATAATTCTTTCCTCCACGGATCGCGTCCTGAGCGGCTCATTCCAGCCGCATAGCCTAACTCTTGCCTGACTCGCTAGTACATTTACATTAATCTGCCGCCCCTAGTCAAGCATATTAATATGTTAATATTTCGTGGTCTGATTCCCTTGAGGAGCCGGATCGGCTTAAAATCGGGATTTCGTCGTCTATGGCTTCCATCGTTTACCCCTCGGGTGCCGCTTCCTGCGCCGCCCCGCTCGACCGCCAGGCTTCCTTGCCGTTGTTTGAGCAAATCAAGCAGTCGCTTCGCTCTCGGCTGGATCAGGGCTTGCGCGCGGGCGAACTGCATCCAGGCGAATTTTTCACCACCGAAAAGGACGTCTGCCGGCAATACCAGGTCAGCATCATTACCGCCAAGCGCGCGCTCGATGAACTGGAATCCGAAGGCCGTTTGGTGCGCCAGCGCGGCCGGGGCACCTTCATTGCCCAGCCGCGCATCGCCCAGAATCTGGACCATTTTTACCGCTTCTCTACCTACTTGCTGAACCAGGGGCTGCGCCCCAGTTGCCGCAATCTCAGCATTAGCGTGATCACTCCGCCGCCGCATATTGCGCAACTGCTTGCATTGCCGCCGCGCGCCAAAGTCATCGCCCTGTATCGCCTGCGCCTAGTCAATGACGAACCTTTTTTCCTGCAGACCTCCTACTTGCCGCGGGCGCTATTTCCCGGCCTGGAGAAAGAAAATCACGACCGCCATGCGCTGTACGATCTCATGCGCGAGAAATACCAGCGGGCGCCGGGCGGTTGCCAGGACACCTTCGAGCCGGTGCTGCTGCATAAAAGCGCCGCCCGGTTGCTGGGCGTTCCCCCGCGCAGCGCCGGCATGTTGATCGAACGCGTCACCCGGACGGGAGATGGTCAAATCGTGGAAGTTTCTCGCGGGGTCATTCGTGGCGACCGCTGCCGTCTGACCGTAGATTTGAATTGAGTTCCGCTACCGGTCGGGCTTATCAAAAGCCCGCGGCAATTCAGCGGACGAGTATTGACTGCATGGAGTTCCCCCGCCTTTTGCATCTCGGGTTGGCCGCCGGGTTGTGGATAGCAACCGGCATCGCCATCCCCCCCCGTGCGCCCTCCTCCCCCGGCTTATCCGCGATTCGGCAAGCGGTGGCGGCGCGGCATTTTCGGCGGGCCCAAGCCTGGCTGGCCGTCTATTTGCGCCGTTATCCTGACAGCGCACCCGCCTGGACGCTGGAAGGCATGCTGGCTGACGCGGCGCGCGACTTTGCCCGCGGGAGCGCCGCATTTCTGCGCGCCCGGCGCCTGGCGCCCAGCGCCGGCGCTTGGACCAACTGGGGCAACCATCTCCTGCTCGCCGGCCACCCGCGCCAGGCGCGCGCCGCCTGGCGCCAGGCGCTGACGCTCGCGCCGGATTTCCTGGATGCCCGCTTTAATTTGATTCGCGAACTGTTGCTTCTGCCGGCTTGCCGTCCCGCCGGCCCCGAATTGACCGTGGTCGCGCACTTTCCCGCGCCGGCGGCGGTGCCGGCTTGTGCCCATCGCGCGCTGCAGGCCTGGCGAGGATTTCCCGCCTCCGCGCAACACCAACCCGCTATCGCCGACTTGGGCGTGCGCGCGCTCTTGGCCAATCGCCATCCGGCAGCCGCGCTCGCGCTGGCCCGCGCCGCGGTTGCGGCTCAGCTCGTGCCGGCGCAACCCCGCCTCGAAGCCGCCCTGGGCATTACATTTTTACGCGCCGGCCATCCGCGCGCCGCCCGCGCCCTGCTGCGCGTCGCGCTCCGCGCCCCGGCCCGTGCTTGGAGCCAGGAGCCGCGCCTGCGTTTGGCGCTGGCCGAAGCGGATTTTTATCGCGCGCTGGCCGTTTCCCCTTCCCCCGCCGCCGCCCGCGCCTTTGCCCGCGCCGCCGCTGGGTTGGCCGGTTTGCACCGCCTCCGTCCCGGCTGGTGGCAGCCTTGTTATTGGCTGGGACGGCTGGCGATTGCCGAGCGCCACCCGATGACCGCCGCCCGCTGGCTGTTACGCGCCGAAAGCGCGGCCCCGGATCAGGCGCCGCCCTACGCCGCTCTTGCCTCCTCCCTTATGCGGCAAAGTTTTTGGCAGGATGCCGTGTCCCAATGGCGGCATTACCTGCGCCTGGAACCCAACGACGCCCGTGCCTGGCGCGCGCTGGCGGCGGCGGAACAAATGGCGGAGTTCCGCCAGCCCGCTTTGGCGGATATGCGCCACTACATTCAATTGCGCCCGCACAATCCCAGCGGCTGGTATTTGCTCGCCTTGATGGAACAGGGGCAGGGTGAACTGGCCGCCGCGCATACCGACCTGCATCAAGCTCTGCGGGTGGATCCCGGTTTTGCGCCCGCCTGGAGTACCCGCGCCAAGCTTAGCCTAGCCGCCAATCATCTTCGTCGCGCGCGCCGCGAAATCGGCCGCGCCCTGGCCGCGCAGCCGGATTACGCGCCGGCGCTGATGCACCTCGGCGAATGGGAACTCCGCCGCGGACATCCCGAATTGGCGCTGCCGCTGCTGCAACGCGCCGTCCGTTTAGCCCCTCAGCGCGTGGCGGCCTGGTATCAGTTGGCGCAATGCTATCTGCGCCTGCATAACCGCCCTCAGGCGCTGGCTGCAGAAACCCGCTTTCGCGCTTTACGCCGGCAGCGAGGCCAAACCGGCGCCGGCGGCTTGCTCGCCTGGCTGCGCGCCGATCTGCGCCTCTCCCCCGCCGCCCAGCGCCGCCACTATCGCGCATTTCTCCGCCAGGTAATCGCCGCCCAGCCGCGGAATCAACGGGCGCGCTGCCGCTTGGGGATAGCCTACCTGCAAGCCGGCGAAACCGCGCGCGGGTTGCCCTGGTTACGGACCGCGCTCAACTCGCAACTGCCCCGTGCCGATGCGGAAGCCGCCGGCGCCGCCTTGGCCGCCGCCGGCCATTGGCGGCTGGCCACCGCCTATGAACAGGCGGCGCTGGCGCGTCCTGCGGCCGCGCCCCTGCGCGTGGACGCGGAATTGGCCTGGGCGCGAGCCGCACTTTCGGCGGGCCGCCCCGATGCTGCCTTGGCGGTCATTTCGCGTGTGCCCGCCAATGCCCGCCCGCGCGGCGCCGCCGCCGATCTGGCGGCGCTGATCTACGCCCGCCAAGGTCACAACAATCGCGCCTGGGCGGCGTTTCGCGTCGCTCTTCGCCTCAATCCTCGCCGCGCTCTCTTTTATCGCGATGCCGCGGTCTTCCTCGGCAGCCGCCACCAGTGGAAGCCGGCGCTGGCCGTCATCGCCCTGGGCAATCAGCAATGCCCTAATACCGTGACGCTCGAACTGGAGCGGGCCATCCTGCTGCAACTTTCCGGACGCCGCGCAGAGGCCCAGCATGAGCTGGAAGCCCTTGCGGCGCAACCGCGCCAATTGCCCGCCTGGCGCTGGCAGGCGTTGACTTTGTTGGCCATCTCCTACTACACCACCGATCGCAAGGCTCGGGCGCATAGCCTTTTGGTGCGGCTCACGCGCGACGACCCCGCCAACGCTTCCGCCTGGTATTATCGCGCCTTGCTTGATTCCGAAGCCGGCGAGCGCCGGCTTGCCTTGCGCCGCGTCCGCCGTTCTCTGCGGCTCGCCCCGCGGGACGCCAATGCGCTTTATCTGGCCGGCCAACTCGAATTCGGCGCTGGAATCTGGCCGCAGGCCCACCGCGATTTGCGCGCCGCCGCCAGGCTTCGTCCTCATTGGCCGCAACCGCATTTCCTGCTCAGCCGCTTGTATTTCCGGCTGGGTCAAAACGCCGCGGCGCAGCGCGAACAGCAGCGCTTTCAACAATTGACCCGCACCGCGCCAGACTGGAAAACGCGCGAGTTACAAAGTTATTTGAACGGTCTCGCCTCCACCCGATAACCGCCATGCCCGCTCTCTCTCATGCCTATCTCGCTGCCGATCTGGGAGGCACCAAAATCCGCGCCGCCCGCCTGAGTGCCGGCGGCCGGATCGAGGCACTGGAAGAAACCTCTACGCCCGCGGGCGGCGATGCGGTCGCGGATGCGCTGATCGCGCTCTTGCGCCCTCTCGCCACCCCCTCCACGCGCGCGGCTGGGGTGGACGTTCCCGGTCTCGCCTGGCCCGACGGCCATGTTTGGGCGCCTAACCTGCGCGGCTGGCGGCATTACCCGTTGCGCCGCAAGCTGGAACGCGCCCTGCGCCTGCCCGTACTGGTGGAAAGCGATCGCAACGCGTTTATTGCCGGCGAAGCCTGGCGCGGCGCGGCGCGCGGCTATGGCGACGCGGTTTGCATCATGCTGGGCACGGGAATTGGCGCCGGCATCCTCAGCGGCGGCCGGTTGCTGCGCGGCAACGGGGAATTGGCCGGAGCCATCGGCTGGCTGGCGGTGGAAAGTGAATTCCGCCCCGGCTATGCCCAGCGTGGATGCCTGGAATCGCTGGCCGCCGGCCCCGCCCTGGCTGCCGCCGCCCGCGCCGCCGGCCAGTTGTGGGATACCCCTACCCTTGTGGCCCGCGCCCACGCCGGTGATCGCCGCGCCCGGCGGTTGCTGCGCCAAGCCGGCGAGGCGCTGGGACGCGGTTTGGCTAATCTCGTCAGCCTGCTCAATCCGCGCATCATCATCCTCAGCGGCGGGGTGGCCGATGCCGCCGGCGATCTGCTGCTCGACCCGGCGCGCCGCGCCATGCGCCGCTGGGCCCAGCCCTTGGCCGCCCGTCAGGTGCGCCTGGTGCGCTCGCGCCTGGGCGCGCGCGCTCCGCTGCTGGGCCTCACCGCGCTACAGACGGGCGCCCTGCCTTCATCTTTTGTCCTTCTCCCTCCTTCCTCTAACCCCAGCCGCCGTCCGGCGCCGCTGGCCGGTCTGCAACCTCGCTAGGAGAATGCTTTATGCTTGAACGCTATCAACAGGAAATCAGCGTTGTTCTGAACAAATTTTGGAGCACGCAAGCTCCGGCGCTGCGCCAGGCCGCCGGTTGGATGGCCGAATCGATTGCCGCCGACGGCCTGGTGCATATATTCGGCAGCGGCCATTCCGTCCTGCCTGTGCTGGATATGTTCCCCCGCTATGGCAGCTATGCCGGGTTCAATCCCATGATGGATTCCCGCTTGATGTGGCTCAGCGTCATGGAAACCGGCGGCGCGAAAGAACTGCTCTGGCTGGAGCGCACCGAAGGCTACGCCCGCGTCTTTCTCGAAGACAAAGACCTGCTCGCCGGCGATCTTATGCTGGTGTTCTCCCATGGCGGGCTGAATGCCGCCCCCATTGAAGTGGCGCTCGAAGCCAAGCGCCGCGGCTTGAAAGTGGTGGCCGCGACATCCATGGATAACCACCGCCATCGCACCGCCACTCATAGCTCCGGCAAAAAACTCGCCGACATTGCCGATCTGGCGATTGACAACTGCGTTCCGGCCGAAGATGCGCTGGTCGAAGTGGAAGGCATGCTAGGCCGCGTCTCCGCCGGCTCGACCGTCAGTTTTATCACCATTGGCATGGCGCTGGTGGCGGAGGTGGCGGCACAGCTCCGGCAGCGCGGCATCACCCCGCGCCAGTTCGTATCGCCCAATGTCGCCGGCTTCTCGCCCGATAATAATCGTCAGGTCTTCGCCGACTTCCACCAGCGCCGCCTGCGGCACGCGGCGCGCCGTCTGAACCAGACTGCCCATTCATGATCTCCGCTCCTCGCACCGCCGGAACGCAATCGCTGGTCCGCATCAGCTATGCCGGCATGTTCCTGTTTGGCGTCATTCTGACGCTGATGGGTTCGCTGCTGCCGCTGTTGCCGCGGCTCAGCCCGGTCCAGGTGGGTCTGCTCGGATCGGTGCCGGTGCTGGGCATCTTGGTCTCCACCATCTTCACCGGTCCGCTGCTCGATCGTTGGGGTCCGCGCCCGGTGCTTTCCTCCGGCTTGCTGTTGGTGACGGCGGGGTTGGCCGCCCTGCCCTGGCTGCGCGGCTTTCCCGCCATGGAAACCGCCGCGTTTATCTATGGACTGGGCGGGGGCGTGCTGAATACGGCCACCAACGCGCTGGTTTCCATGATTGCCGCCGCCGGGCGCGGCGCGGCGCTCAATCGCCTGGGCGCCTGTTTCAGCCTGGGCGCCATCACCGCCCCGTTATTGATGGCCGCTTTGTTGAGCCTGGCTGCCCACCCTGCCGTCCTGGCCCTGGATAGCCTGGCGTTGCTGGCTTTGCTGCTGGCCTTGCCGGTGCTCGGCTTGCGCTTTCCCGCCACCCAATCGCCCACCGCCGGTTTGCGGAACTCGCTGCGGCCGCTGATGCTGCCCATCGTCTGGGCCATGAGCGTGCTGCTCTTTTTTGAATCCGGCACCGAAATCACTCTCTTTAATTGGGCCGGACATCTGGCGCAGCTCACCGCCGGAGCCGGCGCCCGCCAGGCGGAATGGTTGTTGACCGGACTGACCGCCGCGCTCGGCCTGGCGCGCCTCTTTGCCGGTTATCAATTCACCAGCCACGATAGCCGCAAGCTCCTGGCCGCCTCGGCCGCCCTGCTCGCCGCCGGCGCCGGATTGGGATGGGCTGCCCCCGCTTTTTCCCATCGCCTGCTGCTCCTCGCCGGCGCCCTCTTGCTGCTCGGCTTGGGCATGGCCACGGTCTATCCCACCGTGCTGGCGATTGCGGGCGATCGCTTTCCTCAATCCACCGGCGCCACTTTTTCCGTGCTGATGACCATGGGGCTGGTGGGCGGTTGGACCGCGACCCATCTTTCCGGCCACCTCGTCGCCGCCAATCCGCAGCGCCTGTTTCTGATCCCGCTGGCCGACGCCCTCGCGCTCGCCACTCTCGGCTGGGTCGTCGCCCGCTCCGCGGCCGCTTCCCCCTCGGCTTAATCGGCTGCGGTTCGGTTAAGACTGGCTTCAATCGCCAGCAGACGATTCGCCATATTTATAGTCGGGTCTTGATCCATCTGCTGCAGCCAAAACCGCAAATACTCCCGATCCAGCCGGGGCTGCCGGTTCAACATGCCGCGTATATCTTCTTCATCACGGCTGCGGCCCGCCATCAGTTTATGAATGATCAGGTCTTCCAGGCTGGCAAACCTTACTTGAGCAGCTCCAATCGCTACGACATGAGCTCGCTTCATTGCTTGGCGTTCATATTCGGAGAGACTGAAAATAAAATCCAAGCGGCTGCCGCTGAGACGATCCTGACAGGGCAAAACCAGCGTCTTCTGCACGAAAGTTTTGGGGTCGTGGATCAATACATCCCAACTATTCTTTTGGGCAAGCTCAAGGAGAAGGTTTAAATTTTCCGGCCCCACTCCCAGCGTAATATCCACATCCTCGGTCAGGCGCGGCTCGCCATAGAGCAATACCGCCTGCCCCCCAATGATCAGGTAAGGGATTTGGCCTTGGTCAAGCGCGATTGCCAGGCGTTCGAGCAGGTTTTGAACCATTGAGGATCCGGGCAATGCGGATTTTAACTTCCAGCCCTTCCAGCGGGTTCCGTTTTTGCCAGGCGCCTAGGCGGCGGGCCTGCGCCATTAAGGCTTCCATCACCGCCAAATTCCGTTGAATGTCAACCGGATGCCGGCGGCGGTAGTTGTCTTCCCAGGCTCGCCAGTAGGCCACGTCCCGTATCATTGGCTTCATTGTAGCGCCGCTTGTGCCTAGGCTGGCGGCAGCTCGTTCACGGGCAAGCGGTTTTCCGCCAGCAATCGGCGGAAGATGCGCACGGTTTCCATCACTCCCTGCTCGAAACCGGTTTGCGGCAGGCCGGCGATTTGCCGGCGCAGCGGCGCATCGTCGAAATGCGGCACGATCGGCACCGGGTTGCCGCGAAAGCTCAACTGCCCGCGCGCTTCCGGCACAATCCGCTCGATCACGGCGATCATCTCTTCCGCCCGCAATACCTCGCCGCGCAGGTTAAAAACGTGCGCTCCCGGCAAATTGATTTGCGCCGAGCGGATGAAGATCTCGGCCACATCGGCGACGTATTGCATATCCATCTGCCCGCTGAATTGCATCTCGAATTTTCGCCCCAGCACCGCCGCTTTGATGGCCTTGGTGGGGTCCGAGGTCAAGCCGAAATCGCGGCCGATACCGTACACGGCCCACGGGCGCAGGCCGATGCTGGCCAACCCGCGGGTTTCGGCATAGACCCGGGCATTGCCTTCGTTGGCCAGCTTGTAGACACCGTAATGCGTGCGCGGGTTGGGATGCGAGCCGGAGTCATACCGCTCGCCGGCATAATCTTCGGCCGGCCCGGCGATCGCGCAGGAACTGGCGTAGACAACGCGCGGCAGGCCCAGCGCCAGCGCCGCCTCGAAGACGTTCAGCGTGCCCAGCACGTTGACGCGCGCTCCCTTCAACGGGTCGGCCTGGCAGGCCGGCACCTGCAGCGCGGCCAGATGAATAATATGGCGGGCCTGGGCTCGCTCCAGGGCCGCGCGCACCGCGGGAGCATCGGCAATATCGCCCGCCAGAAATTGAATCTTTGCGATCTCGTCGCGGCTGAGAATTTGCGATAACCGCCGCGGCTGCGTATCCAAATCGAAAACCGCCACCGTTTCGCCGCGTTGTAACAGGCCGCGCACCACCCACGACCCAATGCAGCCTTGCGCTCCGGTCACCAACCAGGCCATCGTGTTTCCTTTCGTTCGGAACTTTCATGCTACTCGATTCAACCGGTGGGATTGAAAACAATTGCCACTGTTGTCGCCCACCGTCGCCTGCCGTCACCGGAGGCTGGCGATGAAGCTGGGGCTGGCTTGTGCAACCTCGGTTGAGAGTGGCAAAGCGCGAAGCGAAGCGCCGGCCGAGCGGCCGAAAGCAAAACCGAAGGTTTTGCGCCCGGCAGGCCCGAAGTTTGGCGCGGTTTATCGTGTCGCTTGCCGATTTGACAGCGCCCGCTTCCCGCCCGTATAGTGTTAGTTTCATGCAAGTTCAGCGCCATCACCACGCGCATTGCCACCCGGCCCACCGGCTGGATGGGTGAAGCGCGGCTGCGTTGTAGCGCTTGCAAACGCCCGTTCCGCCGGCTGGCGCGAACGGGCGTTGCCGTCTCTGCGGGGGTTTAATCCCCGGCCCATGAAGGAAGGACGAATGGAACTGGATTTCGACAAAGAGAACGGATTGCTGCCGGCCATCGTGCAAGCCGCCGCCGATGGCGCGGTGCTGATGGTCGGCTACATGAACCGCGAGGCCTACGCACGCACCCTGGCCACCGGCTATGTCACCTTCTGGAGCCGATCCCGGTGCAAGCTCTGGACCAAGGGCGAGACCAGCGGCAACCGCCTGCGCTGGCTCAGCCTGCACGCCGACTGCGACGGCGATGCGCTGCTCCTGCGGGTCGAGATGGAAGGCTTGCAGGCCGCCTGCCACACCGGCCACCGCAGTTGTTTCTTCAGCCAATGGCAAGACGGCGGCTATCGCGAAACCGGCGAGCGCGTGTTTCAACCGGAGGACGTCTATGGCCGCCAATAATAATCAGGCGCCCCGGCTGCGCCTGGGCATTCCCAAAGGCAGCCTGCAGGACGCCACTGCGTCGCTGCTGGCGCGCGCCGGCTATCAGGTGCAGGTCTCGTCGCGCTCCTATTTTCCCGCGATTGACGATGAAGAAATCGAGTGCATGCTGATTCGCGCGCAAGAGATGGCGCGCTATGTGCAGGACGGCATCCTCGATCTCGGCCTCACCGGACGCGATTGGGTCTTGGAAAACCAGGCCCGGGTCACGACTCTGGCCGACCTGATCTATGCCAAGCAGAGCTTCAGCAAGGTGCGCTGGGTGCTGGCGGTGCCGGAAAACTCGCCCATCCGCCGCGTCGAAGATCTGCAAGGCAAGGTGATTGCCACCGAGCTGGTGGGCGTAACCACGCGCTATCTGCAAGCGCGTGGCGTCAAGGCGACGGTGGAATTCAGTTGGGGCGCCACCGAGGTGAAGCCGCCGGTGCTGGCCGACGCCATTGTGGAAGTCACCGAGACCGGCTCCTCGCTGCGCGCCAACAAGCTGCGCATTGTCGAAACCGTGCTCGAATCGAACACGCAACTGATCGCCAATCCGGAATCGCTCCGGGACGCCTGGAAAGCGCAGAAAATCTCCACCTTGAAGCTGATGCTGGAAAGCGCCATCGCCGCCTATGGCCTGGTGGGACTGATGATGAACGCGCCGCGGGCATCGCTCGACGCCGTGCTGACGGTGCTCACCGCGCTGCACCGGCCGACGATTTCTTCGCTCAGCGATCCGGACTGGGTGGCCGTCAACACCGTCATCGAGGAGCGGCGGGTGCGTGAGATCCTGCCCCGGTTGAAAGCCGCCGGCGCGCAGGGCATCGTGGAGTATCCGCTGAATAAAATCGTGCTATGAAACTGCGCCGCCTCGATCATACCGATGCCGCCGCGCTGGAGCGCTGGCTGCGCGCCTCGCGCCGCGAGCACGAACGGGCGCTGGAAATAGTCGCGCCGATTGTGGCCCAGGTGCGGCGGCGCGGCGACCGCGCCCTGCGGCATTGGACCCGGAAACTGGAGGGCCGCCACCTGCTGCTGCCTGGCGCTGTCCATAAAACCGCGGGAGCCGTTGCGGGCGAGCCGTTGCGCTACGGCCGCGAGGCCATGGAAACCGCCTGGTTGGGGCTGCCCGCCCCGCTGCGCCGCGCCCTGCGCCATGCCGCCCGCAACATTGATCGCATGGCTGGCTGGCAGCGGCCGCGTGCCTGGCGCCGGGCGGTCGAGCCGGGCGTGTGGATCGGCCAGGTGCTGCGCCCGTTGCAGTTGGTGGGCTGCTACATTCCCGGCGGCCGGCATCCGCTGCCTTCCACTTTGCTGATGACCGCGCTGCCGGCGCGTCGTGCCGGGGTCGGGCGCGTGCTGGCGGTCTGTCCCGCGCCCTCGCCGGTAGTGCTGGGCGCGGCATGGCTGGCCGGCGTCGAGGCGCTTTACGCCATCGGCGGCGCGCAGGCCATAGCCGCCCTGGCCTACGGCACCGAATCCGTGCCCAAGGTGGATAAAATCGTCGGCCCCGGCAACCTCTATGTCACCGCCGCCAAGCAACTGGTCGCCCACGACTGCGCCATCGATTTTCCCGCCGGGCCTACCGAGGTGCTGTGGCTGGCCGGCGCGGACGCGCCGCCCGCCGCCGTCGCCGCCGACCTGCTCGCCCAGGCGGAACACGATCCGCACGCGGCCGCTTGGCTGCTGACCCCCAGCCGCGCCCTGGCGCGCCGGGTCGAGGCCGAACTGGAGCGCCAATTGGCGGACCTGCCGCAACCCAACCGGAATGTGGCGGCGCGCGCCCTGGCGCGGCGCGGCGCCGTCCTCCTCACTCGCAATCTCGCCCAGGCGGCCGAGTTGGCCAATCGGCTGGCGCCGGAACATATTACCGTGCCCGCCGGCTGGGAAAACCGCGTGCGCAACGCCGGCTCCATTTTTGCCGGCGCGCATGCGCCGCAGGCGGTAGGCGATTACATGAGCGGCGCCAATCATGTGCTGCCCACCGCCGGGCTGGCGCGTTTGCGCGGCGGCCTATCCGTGTACGATTTCTTGAAAATCATCACCGTCCAGGAACTGACGTCCGCCGGGCTGGCGCGCCTGGCCCCCGATATTGCCGTGCTGGCCCGGGCGGAAGGCTTGGAAGCGCATGCCCGCTCAGTCGAGTTGCGGGCGGGAGGACGGCGATGAACCGCCTGCCCCGCCTGCGCCCGCTCATTGCCGCGCTCGAAGCCTACCATCCCCCCATTGAAGACCGCCGCGGACTGCGCCTGGATTTCAACGAAAACACGCTGGGCTGCTCGCCGCGCGTGCTGGAAGCAATGCGCGCCCTGGATGGCGAGACGCTGGCGCGCTATCCCGACTATGCCGCGGCCGAAGCCGAATTGAGCGCTGGCTGGGAGCACAGCCCCGCCACCTGCCTGCTGACCAATGGCGTGGACGACGCCATCCAGCTTGCCGTCACCCTGTTTGCCGGACCCGGCGATGAAGTCGTCATCGTCGAGCCTTGCTTCACCATCTACCGCTTCTACGCCCAGCAAAGCGGCGCGCGCCTGGTCCGGCTGCGATACCGCGACCGCGAAACCGGCCCCGGACGCCGCACCTTCTCGCTCGATCTCGCCGAGTTGCGCGCCACTATCGGCGCCTCGACCCGGCTGGTCTTTATCGCCAGCCCCAACAACCCCACCGGACATCTCGCCTCTCCCCAGGCGCTGCTCGACCTTGCGGCCGAGTATCCCGAAACCGCATTTTTTGTGGATGAAGCCTATGCCGAGTTTGTCGCGTCCGGCTACCGCGGCCTGCTGCCGGATGTCTTCAGCCGCCCCAATCTGCTGGTGGCGCGCACCTACTCGAAAGCCTTTGGGCTGGCCGGCCTGCGCCTGGGCTGCCTGTTCGCGCATAGCGAACTGATGCCGGCGCTTCGGAAAACCCATTCGCCCTATAACGTCAACGTAGCCGCGCTCGCGGCGGCGCGGGCCGCCATGCGCGACCGGGAATGGGTGGAAGCCTATCGCCGCGAGGTGATGGCCAGCCGCGCACGGGTGGAAACGGCTTTCAGCGAGCGCGGCATTACCTGGTGGGAGAGCGCGGCCAATTTCGTTTTGTTTTATGCCGGCGAGCAGTGCCAGCCGCTGCTGGAAAGCTTGCACCGCCAGGGCATACTGCTGCGCGACCGCCGCGGCGATCATCCCGGCGCGCTGCGCATGACCTGCGGCACGCTGGCCCAGACGGAACGCGCCTTGGCGGCGCTCTGGGCGGCATGGAAGGAGCCTGGCCGTGTCCACGCCTAACGCCAAAGCTTCCGCGCGTAAACCCGGCTCTTCCAGGTCTCGCCTTCGGCGTCCAGTGCGCCGCGCCGCTTCGACCCGCCTCCGGCGCGCAACTTCAAATAGTGGCGCGAATGCGGCTTTGCGTTCCGGCGCTAGTGCGGCTTTGTCTTCGGGCGCCATGGCGCCGCGGCCCTGGCTCGTGTTCGACCTGGATGGCGTGCTGGTGGACGTCAACGGCTCGTACCGCCGGGCCATCCTGGAAACCGTGCGCCATTTCGGCGGCGGCCAGGTCACGGATAAGGAAGTTCAAGCCCTTAAAAATCTGGGCGGTTATAACAACGATTGGCACGTCACCCGCGAGCTGCTGCGGCGCCGCGGCCTGAGCGTGCCCTTGCGCGCCTTGGTGCCCGCCTTCGATGGTTATTATCTCGGCGCCGGTTTTCCGCGCCGCGCCCGCGGGTTGATCCGCGCCGAGCGCTGGCTGCTCGACCGCAAGCTGCTGGCCCGCCTGCGCCGCCGCTATCGCCTGGCCATCTTTACTGGGCGCCCGCGCGCGCAGGCCGAGTATGTATTGCGCCGTTTCCGCAAATTATCGGCCTTTCCCCGGCTGATCGGGCATGAAGACGTGCGGCGGGTGAAGCCGCATCCGGAAGGCTTGCGGCGCCTGCTTCGCGACTGCGCGCCGGCGCCGATTGCTGCCTATATCGGCGACACCGTAGATGATGCCCGCTGCGCCGCCTCCGCCGGCGTTCCCTTTTACGGTATTCTGCCGGACACGCATCATACCCCCGCGGCGTTGCGCCGGTTATTTCGCGGCAGCGGCTGCCGCCGGATTTTTCCCGCCATCAATGCCCTGGCCGAGCGCCTGCTGGCGGAAAAGGAGCGATGAACCCCATGCCCGGGAAAAAACCCGCCGCCCGCGCCGCGCGCCGCGCGCATATCCGCCGCTCCACCCGCGAGACCCGTATCGAGTTGTCGCTGGCGCTCGAAGGCCGCGGCCGCGCCCAGGTCTCCACTGGCGTGCGCTTTCTCGATCACATGCTGGAGCTGGTCGCCATGCATGGCGGCTTCGATCTCGAACTGCGCGCTCAGGGCGATCTGGACGTGGACCAGCATCACACCGTGGAAGATACTGGCCTGGCCCTGGGCGCAGCATTTGCGCGGGCGCTGGGCGATAAGCGCGGCATCCGCCGCGCCGGTTATTTCCTGATGCCCATGGATGAAGCCCTGGCGCTGGCGGCGGTGGATTTCAGCGGACGGCCCAAGGCGGTGCTGCGCCTTCCGCTGCGCGTGCGCCGCGTGGGCGATCTCGATGCCGAATTGCTGGAGGATTTTTTCGAAGCCTTCGCCATGGCCGCGCGCGCCAACCTGCATGTGCGCACCGTCGCCGGCCGCAATAGCCACCATAAGGTGGAAGCCGCCTTCAAGGCCTTCGCGCGGGCGCTGCGCTCCGCCTGCGAGCGCGATGCCCGCCTGCGCGGGCGGCTGCCTTCCACCAAAGGCTTGCTCTAGCATGATTGCTTTGATCGATTACGGCGCCGGCAATGCCGCTTCCGTCAGCAAGGCGCTGGCGCGGCTGGGCGCGGAACACGTCTTGACCGCCGATGCCGAAAAAATCGCCGCCGCCGAGAAAGTCATCCTGCCCGGCGTGGGCCACTTCGGCGCGCTGATGGACGAACTCGACCGCCGCCGGTTGCGCCGGCCGCTGCTCGATTTTCTGGCTTCGGGCCGGTTTTTTCTCGGCATTTGCGTCGGCTTGCAGGCGCTGTATGAAGGCAGCGAAGAAGCTCCGGAAGCGCGCGGGCTGGGCTGGTGGCGCGGGCGGGTGCGGCGTTTTCCGCTCGGGCAAAAGGTGCCGCATGTGGGCTGGACTCAAGTGTACGGACGCCGCCCTTCCCGCCTGCTCGCCGGCTTGGGCTCGGCGCCCAGTTTTTACTTCACCCATTCTTATTACCTTCCCGTGGACGCTGCCACCAGCTACGCCGCCTATTATCCGGAAGCTTTCACCGCGGTGGCGGAAAGCGAAAACGTGCTGGCCACGCAATTTCATCCGGAAAAATCGGGCGAGGCGGGCTTGGCGGTGCTGGTGAATTTCCTCACCCTGCCGCGCGGCGCGCCGGTCGCGGTGCGGCCGCCGGCGACCCCCATGACCGCGCCCGCGCGCCGCATCATCCCCTGCCTGGACGTGCATCGCGGCCGGGTGGTGAAAGGCGTGCGCTTCCTGGAACTGCGCGACAGCGGCGACCCGGCCGAGCTGGCCGGCGCTTACAACCGCGCCGGGGCGGATGAACTGGTGCTGCTCGACATTACCGCCTCGCACGAGGCCCGGCCCATTTTGCTTGAAACCGTCCGCCAGGTGGCGCGCCGGCTGTTTATTCCCTTCGCCGTCGGCGGCGGCGTGCGCTCCCGCGCCGATGCGGATGAAATTCTGGGCGCCGGCGCCGACAAGGTCAGCGTCAACACCGCGGCGCTGGAATCGCCGGCGCTGCTGAGCGAATTGGCCGCCGCCTTCGGCTCGCAAGCCGTGCTGGCGGCCATCGACGCCCGCCGCCGGCCGGCGGCGGCGGGCGGGGGTTGGGAAGCGCTCTCGCACGGCGGCCGGCGCGCCAGCGGCCGCGACGCGGTGGCTTGGGCGCGCGAGGCCGCCGAGCGCGGCGCGGGCGAAATCCTGCTCACCAGCCTCGACCGCGATGGCACCCGCGGCGGCTTCGATTGCGAACTCACGCGCGCCGTTTCGGAGGCGGTGCCGATTCCGGTCATCGCTTCCGGCGGCGGCGGCTCGGCGGCGGATTTTGTCGAGGTCTTCCGCGCCGGCGGCGCCGATGCCGCCCTGGCCGCTTCCATCTTTCATTTCGGTGAAACCAGCGTCGCCGAGCTCAAACGCGAGTTGCGGCGCGCTGGCATTCCAGTGCGGCTGAATGAATAAGGCGCGGCGCCATGCCGGCGCTACGATCCTTTCCGGCGCCGGTTATCCGCGATACGATAAATAAATTATCCACAGCGGACAAAAAAATCTTTTTCTACAAATCAGGATTCAGTAAGGTATACATTTTATGCATTTTGAAGCCGGTCGCGTGTTTTCGGCTTGAATCCGGAAAGCCGGGAACGGGGAGGAGGTTCCGGGGCCCCTGTCAGACCCCGGACCACTGCGGCAAAAAGAAGCCAGGGGCGAGGCAAAACGTAGCGCGAGGCGAATAGAGGCGAATCGAAGCCGCGAGCCGAGCGAGGCTGCGGGACAATTTCGCGGAACTTGCCCCAGCCCACGCTGTGTGGCGACCGGAGTGTATAGGGAAATGCATGAGGATCGCCGGGCATCCGAGCGCAAAGCCGAAGGTTTGACGCCTGGCTGGCCCGAGGCGAGGCTTATCGCCTCGTTTTTCCGGTCATGCCGGGCTTGGATCGTCTCTCTATGAAACTGGCCCTTCACCGAGCGCTGCTGCTCGCAAGCTTGACCGTGCTGGCGGGCCAAGCCCTTGCCCTGGCGCGGGGCGGCGCTGCGGCTGAGCTGGCGCATTTTGCGACTTTGGCCGCGGCCGGGCTGGCCACGCTGGCGGCCGGCTATGCCACCCTGCGCCCGCCCGCGCCCATGTCGGATTCAACCCGCCCCGGTATGGCGGCAAGCCCGGCCGACGCCGCCGACGCCCGCCTGCAACCACGCTTCTGGATGTTCATTACCGCGGCTCTGGCCTGCTGGGTGGCCGGCCAAAGTTGGTTCATTGCCACTTCGGATTTTCATTACCGCTCGCCGCTCGCGCTGACGGCGCAGGATTTTTTTTTATTTCTTTTTGGCGCTCCGCTGGCGTGGGCGCTGTTTCTCACCGTGAGCCGCGACCGCCTCTCCTGGCTGGTCGGTTGGTTCGACTATCTGCAGGTGCTGATTGTCGCCGGCTTCTTATACATAGATTTTTTCATCTTGCCGGGTAAAGCCGCCGCTTCCCTGGAGACGCGATTGCGGACCGCCATTCAGGTCCATTTCCTGGAAGGCCTCCTGTTATTTGCCGGCTTTCTGTTGCGCGGCTGGATGTCGCGCTGGCCGATTCGCCGCCTTTATTTAAGAATGGCCTGGTTTTTAGGCGCCTATACCCTGGTCGTTGCCCTGCATGGCGTTTTCTGGCTTGCCGCCAACCACGGCCAGGTGGATTTGGGGTTTACGCTCGCGTTTCTGGGCTTGACCTGGCTGATCGTAACCGCCCCCGATATCGCCGCCGCGCCTGCCCAAGCCACCTTGGCGGATGAAAAGCGGGAACGCCTGGCCGGGCTCGGCTGGCTGCTGGCCTCGCTGGCGCCATTGGCGATCACCCGTTTTTATCTGCTGCGGCATGCGGGCTTCCTGAAGACCAATTTGCCGATGGCGGTGGCCGTGGTGGCGAGCATCGCCTGCTTTCTGCTGTATGTCGCGCGCCAGGGCGCGGTGCAGTTCATGTTGATGCGCGCGCAAGCGGTCATTCGCGGCGAACTGCGGCAGCGCCAGCAGATGGAAGACACCTTGCGCCAGGCGCAGAAGCTGGAAGCGGTGGGACGGCTGGCCGGAGGCGTGGCGCACGATTTCAACAACCTGCTGACCATCATCCAGGGACAGTGCGAATTGTTGCAGCACGAGCTGGGCGACTCGCCCTTGCGCCAGCGGCTCGAGATCGCGCTGCGGGCCGCCGCCAGCGCCGCCGACCAGGTGCGGCGCCTGTTGGCTTTCAGCCGGCAACAGCCCTTGACCCCGCGCCGCCTGGATCTAAACCGGCTCGTCGCGGACCTGTTGCCGCTGCTGCGCACCGCCGCCAGTGAAAGCGTCAACCTGCATTGGACTCCTTCGATCGAACCGTTGGAAATTCAGGCCGATCCGGCCCAGCTCGAGCAACTTTTGCTCAACCTGGTCATCAACGCCCGCGATGCGATTGACCATAGCCAGGGCAAGATCTGGCTGCTCTCCGAACCGGCCGTGCTCGCCGAGGGCGAGGCGCGCCGACTCGAAATCCCGCCCGGCCAGTACACCCGGCTGATCGTGAGCGACAATGGCGGCGGTATCGCGCCTGAGATTTTGTCGCATGTTTTCGAGCCCTTTTTCACCACCAAGCCCTTGGGGCAAGGCACCGGCCTGGGGCTGGCCACGGTGTATGGGGTTGTCCGCCAAAGCGGCGGCGCCATCGAGGTCGCCAGTCAGGTGGGGCAGGGCGCGCGTTTCACTATCTATCTGCCCCGGCTGGCGGCCGTCGCGCCCGCCGCCGCCGGCAATTAAGCCGTGACAACTAATGCCGTTGTTTCGCATGCCGTAGCATGGAAATTCATGCGCGGCGGGATAATATGGCCGGTCTAGCGAGGCGCGATGCTGGCGACTGACATGCAGGCTTGGAATGCGACGCGCCTGCTGACCGCCCTGGCGGCCGGGCTGGCCGCCGGCATCATGAATGCGGTCGGCGGCGGCGGCTCGATTTTGACCTTTCCCGCCCTGCTCTGGTTGGGCGTGCCGGGCAAACTGGCCAGCGCCACTAATTCCTTTGCGGTCTGGCCCGGAACCATGACCGGGGCTTGGGGTTTGCGGCGCGAAATTCGCGAGGCCCCGCAGCGCTGGTGGCCGTGGCTGTTTGCCGCGCTGGGCGGCAGCGCCTTGGGCGCCTGGCTCTTGTTGCTGACCCGCGCCCGTTGGTTTATACGGCTGGCGCCGCTCCTGGTCATGGCGGCCACGCTGTTGCTGGCGCTGCAGCCGGCGCTTGCCCGCTTCGCCCGGCAAACGCACCGCCGCGGGCATCTGCGCGCGGGCGTCTTCTTCCTGGCCGCGATCGCCGTCTATGGCGGCTATTTCGGCGCCGGCATGGGCATTCTGCTGCTCGCCGATCTGGGCTTTATGGGCTGGAGCGACCTGCGCGCCAATATCGGGGTCAAAAACCTGCTGGCGCTGGCCATCAAATCCATCGCCATCGTGCTCTATATCGCGCGCCACATGATCGTTTGGCCGGCGGCGCTGGTGCTGGCCGCGGGCACCGCATTGGGCGGCTGGGGCGGCGCCCATCTCGCCCGCCGCCTGCCGCAAGCCTGGCTGCGCCGGGCGCTGATCGCCATCGGCATCCTGATCACGCTCAAGCTGCTCCTCGATCCCGTGCGTTGAGCCTAGCTTGACTCGCTAAAGATCCCCCGTGAAAAATCCTATTGACGCCGGCGGTTATCAAATTTTATTTTTCAGGTGCGTGGCCGCGCCATGGGCGAACTTTCATCTTCAGCGCAGGCGTCGGGCGAAAAGTCGGCAATGGCCTTTCGCCGCCTGGTGGCGGCGGTGCAGGCGCTCTCGCTGGCGCGCAGCCTCGCCGAAATCCAGGAAATCGTCCGCCACGCCGCGCGCGAGTTGACCGGCGCTGACGGCGCCTCCTTCGTGCTGCGCGACGGCGAACAGTGTTTTTACGCCGACGAAGACGCCATCGCGCCGCTCTGGAAGGGCCGCCGCTTTCCGCTCACCGCCTGCATCAGCGGCTGGACGATGCTGCATCGGCAAGCGGCGATGATTCCCGATATCTATGCCGACCCGCGCATTCCCCACGATGCCTACCGGCCGACCTTTGTGAAAAGCCTGGTCATGGTGCCGGTCCGCGCGGCGGACCCCATCGGCGCTATCGGCAATTACTGGGCTTCGCCCCACGCCGCCGGCGCGGATGAAATCGAGCTGCTGCAATCGCTGGCCAATACCACCGCCGTAGCGATTGAAAACGCGCAGCTTTACGCCCAGCTCGAGCAGCGCGTGCGCGAGCGGACGCTGCAACTGGAAGCCGCCAACGCCGAACTGGAAGCCTTCGCCTATTCGGTGTCGCACGATTTGCGAGCGCCGCTGCGCGCCATCGATGGCTTCAGCCAGGCCTTGCAGGAAGACGCCGCCGGCCGGCTGGAAGGCGAATGCGAAGCGCACCTCCAGGCGATCCGGCGCGGCGTGAAGCGCATGGACGCGCTGATCGACGACCTGCTGCGGCTCTCGCGCATCAGCCGCGCGGAAATGCGCCGGCAGGTTTTCCCCATCGGCAAGCTGGCCGCCGAGGTGGTGGCGGCTTTGCGCCAGCGGCAGCCGGAACGGCAGGTGGATTTTCAGCTCGAGCCCGGCCTCGAGGCGGAAGGCGATCCGGAGCTAGTGCGCATCGTTTTGGAAAACCTGCTGGGCAACGCCTGGAAGTTCACCGCCCGCGCCTCCCCGGCCCGGATTTTCTTTGGCCGGCAGGCCGGCGTCGAACCGGCGGTTTACTGTGTGCGCGACAACGGCGCCGGGTTCGAGGCCCAATACGCCGGCCGGCTGTTCGCTCCCTTTCAGCGCCTGCACTCCGCCGCGCAGTTTCCCGGCTCCGGCATCGGCCTGGCCACGGTGCAGCGCATCGTGCGCAAGCATGGCGGGCGGGTCTGGGCGGAATCGCAACCCGAGCGTGGCGCCAGCTTTTATTTCACTCTGTCGCCGCCGGCCTGAGGCCGGCCTAGGGCACGTGTACGCGATATGGGATTTCGCCATCGGCCCAGCGCACCCCCATCAGCACCTGTTGCTGGAACTGCGGATTATTCCAGGCGTGGTAGCCGTGTCCGAGCGCGGTGTAGAAGACCCGTCCTTTGCCCCAATATTTCACCCAGGCGCTGGCGAAAATGCCGCTGGGCGGCGGCTTCATGCCGGGCACGTGCGGCAGGGTTTTCGGATCGAGTTGCAGCAGAATGTGCACTTGCCGGCGATGCCAGTTGCGAAATTGATAAAACTCATCCGTCCACTGAAAACGCCTGGGCCATTGCCGCTGGGAAGGGAAATGCGGATCGCGGTTCAGCAGCCATAATTTCGAGCCGTTCACCCAGGGATGATTGTTGAAATAGCCGCCGATCATGCGGCCGTACGCCGGCCAGGTGTAATTGGTGTCGGTGGCGCAATGGATGCCGACAAAACCATGCCCGGCGCGCAGCCAACGCATGAACGCAGCCTTCTGGGCGGCGCTAAGCGGCAGGTTGCCGGTGGTGAAAAAAACCACCGCGCTGTAGCGGCGCAGGTTGCGCGCGGTCAGCGTTTTCTCGGCATGGCGGGTGACGTCCAGTTGAAACGCGCCACTGCGGCGGCCCAGCCGCGCCAGTACCCGCGCGGCATGATCGGTGACGGCATGATGAAAACCCAGCGTCTCGATCACCATCAGCACGCGGCGCGGCGGCGTCTGGGCCGGCGCGGCGGAGACGAGAGTCAGGGAAAGTGTGCCGGCCATCGCCAGGCTCGACAGGCCGGCTCGAAACATAACGGGCATTCGCATCGCGGGTATCCTATTACTTCACGTGCGTACTTCAATGCGGCCGGCGCGGCCGGCCGCGTCCTTAAGCTACACCGAACTGGCTGAAAAGCATAGGGGGCAACCCGGTCCATGCCCGTTTTGCAGACAGTTGTTAAGCGCGAACGCAATAAAACCTACTACCGCGTCCTGCATCTGCCGATCTGGCTCTGGGTGTTCTGGATTCTGCCCGGCCCATTGACCTACGACCTGTTCACCCGCGGCCCCAGGCGCTGGAATTGGATCTGGCTGGGCATCGTGTTTGTGGTCTGCGCCTGGCGCGGCTGGCGCGGCCGCCTGCCTGGGGTCGAGCCCAAGCCCTACATCCGCCGCTTCGGCGAACCTACCCCTAATCTCCTCTATCGCCGGGTATGCTACACCGCCGCCTGGATTGACTTGCTGGCGCCCTGGGGCCTGAACCTGATCGGGCTGCTCGTGGCCGCCTTCACCGGACGCTGGCGGTTGGCCTGGCTCTACGCCTGGCTGTATTGGCCGCTGGCGCTCTTGGTGGTCGCCGCCACGCTGCTGGAGTGGACGCCGCGGGCGCGGCGCTCCACCGTGAACGAAGGCGAGGAGCGCGCCTGGTTTTACGTCGCCATCTGGACGGTCGTGCCGGCGCAAATCCTGGCTTGGGCCGGCTGGCGGCTGGGCGCCTGGGCCGGACTGGCGGCCGCGCCGTTATTGGCGCTTCGCCTCGGCGGCTTTCTGCTTTCCAGCGCCGTCATCTTCGGGTTGGGCGTGCGCGGCTGGCTGCCGCGCACCGCGCGTTACATCGCCGCCGAATGAGTTTTTTCGGCGGCGGGCTGGCGCAGGCTCTTTTTGCGGGGCATGGGTAGGGGCGCAAACATTCTTTCCTCCGCGCCCGACGCGCCGGGCTTGCGCTCGGTCATAATTTCCTGCATGTGCGCGGCCATTCTTCCGCGTTTAATCTGGCTCTTGCTGGCGCGGCTGGCCTTCCCTTCGGCGCCGCGATAATGCCGGTTCTTTTTATAGGTTGCCATATTGGCTTGGATGCGGGCGGCGGCGCGCAAGGTAAGCTTTGGCCTCGCATTTCCACGCCGTTCGCGTTACCCTCGGGTTCTGCGTCCGGATGCAGTCATCTTCTTAAAATTAAGAAGCCAGCGAGTGTAAGACCGGACCAATTCTGTAAAAAAGTTCTAGGGCCAGGGCGAGAAGCGAGCGGAACGAGGCCGCGGGACAATTTCATGGAAATTGTCCAAACAAAAGCCGCGAGGCGACGATGGGTGTATTTGGAAATACATGAGGCTCGCCGAGCACCCGGGCACGAAGTTATGCGAGGCTTATCGCCTCGCTTTTCAATGGGAGGATGGTTATGAGTTTCGATCCTGGCCGCCGCGATTTCCTCAAGCTGACCGGCGCCTCGGCGCTGGGCGCGGGCCTGCCGCGCGGCGCCGCGGCTCCGAATGCCGCGGTTCCATCCGCCGCCACCACGCCCGCCCCGGGGCCGCAACTGGCGATGATCGTGCTGAATTTTTCGTCGGAAAAACTGGCTTTTGCCGCAGCCCAGGGCTACCAGGGCGTGGTGCTGCACGCCGGGCAATATCTTCATCCCGACCGCGTCACCCCGCGCCTGCTGGATTCGATTCGCGCCGCCGCCCGCGACACCGGCGCCCGCATCATCAGCTTGGAATACATGTGGAACGTCAACCACATCGATCCCAATCCGGTGAAACGCCGCCAGGCGCACGCCCGCTTCCTGCGTTACCTGGAAATGGCGCATGAGCTGGGCTGCCGTTTCGCCGGTACCTTCAGCGGCGGCATCCCCGGCGCCTCCATCGAGCGCCAGGCGCGGGAATTCGCCGCCGTCATGAACGAAGTCTATTTGCCGGTCTGCGAAAAACTGGATTTGCTCGTCGGCTGGGAAAACTTTCCCTGCCCCGTGAACTTCGCCACCACCCCCGCGGCCTGGGAAAAAGTCTTCGAGCTGGTGCCCAATCCGCGCCTGGGACTGGAATTCGACCCTTCCCATTTCGTGCGCCAGTTCATCGATCCCATCGCCGCCGCCTGGCAATTTCGCCACCGGATTCACGCCGCGCACGCCAAAGATACCGAGATCAATCAGCCGGTGCTGCAGCAGGTCGGCATTCACGGCCAGGGCTGGTGGCGCTATCGCATCCCCGGACAGGGGCGCGTGGATTGGCCGGCGTTTCTCACCGTGCTGCTCGAAGCCGGCTTCAACGGCGGCATCGCGGTCGAGCAGGAAGATCCCTTCTGGAACCGCGGTCACCAGCGGGAAGGCTCCACTTTTTCTCCGGCGCGCGCGGATGGCTTCATGCTCGGCGCCCGCTATCTGCGCCTGTTCTTGCCTGGCCGCCGGGAGATGAAATAGCGCGGTCGGGCCGCAATTCGGATTTCCCAAGTAGATACAACAGCCGCTCGGCTGTCTTTTTCCAACTCTGCCAACTGCCCGAGTTTGCGCGTTCCCGCGGGAGCTTGGATGTTCCAGAGTGGAAAGACTTCCGAGCGGCCGATTGCCGTTGCGCGCTTGCGGCTGAGGGTCATGCTTTTCGCCGCGGCGCTGGCGGGCCTCGGCTGCGCGCTCTCGCCCGCATTCGGCGAACCCGATAGCGCCCGCTTTCTGTTTGGCCTCTGGCGCTGGCTGGCTTGGGGCCGGGCCAGCGGACATATTTACGACCTCAATTTTTCCGCCGGCTATTATGCCTTCTTCGCCGCGCTCATTCATGCTTTGCGCCTGTCGCTGCCGTTGGTTCCGGCGCTGCTGAAGCTGGCCAGCGCTTTAGCTTACATTGCGCTCGCCGGTTTGGCCTTTGAGCTCGGCCGCCTGTGGCTGGAGCCGCGCCTGGCCGCCTGGGCGGCCTTGGCCTGGTGCTTCACTCCGGGCGTTTGGTGGCTGGGCATGGAAGCCCATCCTCAGGCGCCGGCCGGCGCCCTGCTGCTGCTCTCGCTCTGGCTCTGGGCGCGCAGCTTTCGTCTTTCTACTGCGCCAAGCCCAACCCGTCATCCGCCAGGGTCGAATCCACGGCGAGCCGCATTTATACTTGCCAGCTTTCTGGCGCTGCTGCTCGCGCTGCTCTTGCGCGCCGACGCGGTGCTGTTCTTCCCCGCCTTTCTCGCCATCGGCGGGTATGAAGTTTATGCCGCTGCGCCAAGGCGGCCGGAAACCCTCGCAGCAAAAACGCAGCCGCCGCGCCGCGCTCGTTTATACGAGATCGTCTGGATTGCGCTCGGCTCCTTGTTATTTCTGGGCGCGGCCAGCTTGATTTACCTGTTGGCTAAACGCCGGCTGCTCGGCCCTCTGCCCGGCGCCGGCAGCCATCTGGAACGCAAAACCGCGGGCTACATCCTGCATGGCTTTACCCTGCTGAACCAGCCCCATTACGTCTTTAAGCAATTGGCGCCGATGGCGCTCAGTCCGGGACTGTTTTTAGCCGCCTTGGCCGGCTCCGGCATGCTCTGGCTCTGGAGGCATCGGGCCCGCGCTGGCCATCCAGACCTTGACATCGGCAATGTTGGCGCGCTGTTTCTCATGCTCGCGGCCTGGAGCCTGCCCTCCTACCTGTTCTGGTTCCTGGTGCTGGGGAACAACGCGCGTCATGTCGCCTTCGCATTTTTACCCGCGCTCTGGGCGGGATTGGAAGGCTGGCGGCGTTTCTTCCAATCGCTGGCGCAACGGCTGGCCCGGCGTCCCGCGGCCGCGAATGCGCGCCGCCGGTTTCAACCCTCGGCCTTGGCCCTGGTGGGCTGGCTGTTGCTTTTTGCCTGCGGCTTAAATCTTTGGCTGCCGCCGGCCTCGGCCGATTTGAACCTGGCCGTTTCCGCCAATGTGCCCGGCAGCGCCTGGCGCTTGCGCCTGGATGAAGCCGTGATGCTGCGCTTGGCCGCGCATCTTCGCCGCAGCTTGCAACCCCACGGTCGCGCCAAAATCACCCGCGCCGCCTTGCGCCCGGCCGCGGACAACGGAAATTTATCGGAAACGGACCGGGATTTCTATGTTGCCGGCGATGTGCCCGCCGCCGCTTCGTCTCCTTGTTATCTGGGCTCGCCCGCTACCGATCCCTACATCCTTGCCGATCTGCTGCTGCTGGGCGCGCGCTTCGATCGCCCCATGCCGGGCGCCGATCTGGTCAATTGGCTCTATCTGCGTCGGCAAAATTCGCCCGCGGCCGGCGCGGCGGCTCCCGCGCCGCCCGGCTTTCGTATCTACGAGGTGTACGGCGCCTGGCAATACCGCCTCATCCGCAACACCGCCCGGCCGCGCTGCTCGCCTATCTTCAGCCTGGAATACACCCCCACCGGCGTATATCACCCCTTTTTCGGCCGGCGCTTCCGCCGCCTCGCCCATGCCTGGCTTCAAGCCTTGTCCCTCAAAACTGAGAACTGACAGCTAAGAACTGAAAACTGAGCCTATCTGCCATACAATGTGCCGGGGGTTAAACGAATATGTCCACCCGGCGGGAATGGATGCAACGCACCTTGCTCGGCCTCTCTTCCGGAGCGCTGGCCGCCTCTTCCCTGGAAAATGTCGCCGAAGCCGCCGGGGTTGCGCCCGGCCCGCTGGACGTAACGGCCGCGCCCGCTGCGGCAACCGATTGGCCCGCGCCGCCGCTGATTCTCGAGCATGGCAACGCTACCGTCGCGCTCGAGCCTTACGCCCCCAATATCGTGCGCGTCTCCATCAGCATGGACCGCGCCCAGGCGCTGTCCGCGCCCGGCTACGGCTTCCTCGCCCGTCCCCAGGCCGCGGGCTGGAGGGCATCCTCCAACGCCCGCATGGATTTTTACCGCTCGCCGCGCCTGCGCCTTGCCATCCCCAAGATTCACCCTGCGCGCCCCGCCCCGCCCAACACCCCCGGCTGGTTTTTCCCCGGCTCCAACCCGCCGGTGTTGATCGCCTTCAGCCTGCCCGATGGCCGGCCATTGCTGCGCATGTACGGCTGGAGCATGACCGTGCTCAACCATAAAGACGGCAACGCCGATCTGGCCTACGATCGCCGCCCTGGCGATCTGCCTTTTTTTCAAGTCAGCGCCACCTTTGCCGCCCCCGAGGACGAATGTTATTACGGCCTGGGACAAAATCAGGAAGGCTATCTCGACCACCGCAACCATGCCGTGCGCTGCTGGCATGATTACGACGCCCCCGCCGCTCCCACCGTCGGCATTCCCTTTCTGGTCACCAACCGCGGCTATGGCGTCATCTGGGATAACCCCTCGAAAACTACGATTTCCCCCGGCTTTAACCGCCAAACCCGCTGGGTCTCGGAAGTCGGCAACCGCGTCTCGTTTTTCGTTATCGCCGGCCGCGACGCCGATGAAATCTATTCCGGCTATCGCCGGCTGACCGGCCCCACGCCGCTGCTGCCCAAAGGCGCGTATGGTTTCGTGCAGTGCAAGCAGCGCTATCGTTCGCAGCGGGAAGTGCTCGCCGTCGCCCATGGCTATCGCCAGCGCAAGCTGCCCGCCGACTACATCGTGGTCGATTGGTTCTATTACACCCGCATGGGCCAGATGGACTTCAACCCCCAGGACTGGCCCGATCCGGCGGCGATGAACCGCGAGCTGCACCGCATGGGCTTTCAATCCATGATCAGCGTCTGGCCGCGCTTCACTCCCGGCTCGCGTTTTTATGAATTCATACGCTCCAACGGCTGGTTCGAGCATCGGGCGGACGGCACGCCCACCGACGGTCTGCCTTACGACCGCGCCGGCTCCGATATCGACACCACCAATCCGGCGGCGGCGCGCTGGTATTGGCAGGTGATTCGCGACCACATCCTCCGCCGCGGCTTCGATTCGCTCTGGGCGGATGAGACCGAGCCCGATCTGCCTCCCAACGGCAGCTATTTCCATATCGGTCCCGGCACGCGCTATTTCAATGTTTATCCGCTGTTTCACACCGCCGCGCTCTACGACGGCTACCGCCGCGACTTTCCCCAGCAACGCGTGCTGATTTTGTCGCGCGACGCCTGGCTGGGGGCGCAGCGCCACGGCGCCATGTTCTGGTCGTCGGATATTTTTCCCACCTGGGATACGCTCCGCCGCCAGATTCCCACCGGCTTGAACTTCACCGCCTCCGGCTTGGCGCACTGGACGCAGGATGTGGGCGGCTGGCAGTATCTGCCTCCGGTGCATCATCCCAAACATCCGCCCCTGCTCTCGCCCGATGACTGCCGCGACAACGTCGGCCACTATGACGATTACCCTGAGCTTTACACCCGCTGGTTCCAGTACGGCGCGTTTTTGCCCATCTTCCGCACTCACGGCAGCCGGCGTTACAACGAAGTCTGGTCTTACGGGCGCCAGGCCGAGCCCATTCTCGAAAAATATTTGCGCTTGCGCTATGCCCTGTTGCCCTATATTTATTCGCTCGCCTGGCGCACCTGCCGCACCGGCGCGCCTTACATGCGAGCGTTGTTTATGGATTTTCCGCGCGATCCGCAGGTCTTGAATTTGGGCGGCCAGTACATGTTCGGCCCGGCCTTTTTGGTGGCCCCGGTGACCGAGCAGGGCGAGACGCGCAAGCGCGTCTATCTGCCCGCCGGCGCCGACTGGTACAACTTCTGGACCGAAGAACGGCTGCGGGGCGGGCAATGGATCGAGACCGAAGCGCCGATCGACACGCTGCCTCTGTTCGTCCGCGCCGGCTCGATTGTGCCCTTCGGCAAACCCATCCTTAATGCCCACCAGCCGCAGGCGATTGCCGAATTGCGCGTCTATCCCGGCGCCGACGCGAGCTTCAACCTTTTCGACGATGACGGCTGGACTTACGCCTACGAAACCGGCGTATACCATCTCACCGAGCTGCGCTGGCACGATGCCCGGCGGCAATTGACCCGCGGCGGAAAACGCCGGCATGCGGAAGCCTCTAGCTGGCCGGTGCGGGTGGTGGGAAAATAATCGCGCCCGGCGCTGCCTTATCGAAGCTGGTAAGTGTCTCTTTTTTACCGGATCGCGGCGCTTCGCACCTGTATGGAATGGTCGGACCGCGCAAACTTGTCACCAGCTTTAAACCATTGATGATTAAGTATTTACATGCATTTTTCGGCGATTTTGCCGTGACATGATTTTTCTCCAACTTGTCACCTATAAGTCACTGATATGAAAGCACTTGAACGGCTGGTGACAAGTGTGACATGTTTGCTGCGGAATTATTTCGAAATTTATTTTTCAGCCTTAGCTTCAATTCTCATGAATCGTCAAAACAGCTTCTAACAATAGCCCATTCTTCCGCCACCGTGCCATTGCGCGAAGTATAAAGCCTGGGTCATCCTGATCAATGGCCTCGCCCGAATTTCAATTCGAGCTGCACGCCCATTCCACCGCTTCCGACGGACGCCAATCGCCGGCGGAGCTGGTGGCGCTGGCGGCTGCCGCCGGCTTGGCGCTGCTGGCGCTGACCGATCACGATACCCTCGCCGGGCTCGATGCGGCGCGCGCGGCGGCGCGCGGGCAGGGGCTGACGCTCGTGCCCGGGGTCGAGATCAGCGCCTCCTGGCATGGCCATTCGGCCCACCTGCTGGGCTATTTCCCGCCGGATTGGGAGCTGGAGGCGGAAAACGCGCGCGCGTTTTCCGCCTGGATGCAACACTCGCGCGATTTGCGCCGCCAGCGGAATAAACGCCTGGGGGAAAACTTCCGCCACGCCGGCATTCCGCTCGACGTGGAAGCGCTCGAGGCGGAGCGCCTGCGCGCCGGTGGACACCAACTCGGACGCCCGCACATCGCCCGCTGGCTGGTCGATTACGGCCACGCCGCCTCCATCGCCGACGCTTTTGCCCGCTTTCTCACCCCCGGCGCCTCCACTTATACCCGCCTCGAGGGCCTGCCCGCCAGCGAGGCGATTGCTCAAGTCCACGCCGCCGGTGGCATGGCCTCGCTGGCCCACCCTTGCCGGCTGAAATGGCCCTGGCGTGAGCATTTGCATGAGCTCGCCGAGGCGGGACTGGATGCGCTCGAAGTCTATTACCCGCTGCATTCGCCCGCCGATGTCAAGGAATTTGAAGCCTTGGCGCGGCGGCATCATCTAGCCAGCAGCGGCGGTTCCGATTTTCACGGGCGCCCGGATGACCGCCTGGCGGCGGTGATCCTGCCGCTGGAGCGGCTGAAGGAATGGCCGCTCCAGCTGCCGCTGCCGAAATAATTTTATTGTTGGATTTCCAGTTGTTTCAGCAGGCGGTGGATGACCGCATAAATCAGCGCCACCGCCACCACCAGCAGCGCCACGTCAAGATTGCCCAGGCGCGAGGCCCAGCGCTGCCAATGATGCCCGACCAGGGCGCCGACCGCGACGATTGCCGCCACCCAACTGGCCGCGCCCAGCGCATTGAAGAGAAAAAACGTGCGCCACTTCATATGGTTCACGCCTGCCGCCGGGCCGGCCAGGATGCGCAGCACGGCAATGAAACGGGCGAAAAAAATGGTGGCGTGGCCATACTTTTGAAAATACCGCTCGGCCAGCCGCAGCCGCGCCGGCGTCAGCCGCAGCATGCGCGCAATCGGCCCGCGCGCCTTGCGCCCCAGCCAGTAGCCGGTATTGTCGCCCAGTATGCAGGCGGCTACGGCGATGACATACAGCGAATCCAGATGCAGCCCGTGATGCTGCTCGGCCAGAAATGCGGCATAAAGCAACACCGTCTCGCCCGGCAGCGGCAAGCCGGCGTTTTCCAGCAGCAGGAGCGCGAAAACAGCCGGTAATCCGTGCTGCGCGAACCAGATCTCGAGATGATGGAGCAGGGTGAGCAAAGGATGCGGATCGGCTGGCTATAGTATCGCCGACGAACGGGAAAGGAAGGGAAGACCGGGAGATAGGGAAAGCAAGGGAAGACCAGGAATGAATTAGTCTGGCGGCTGGAGTTCGGAGAATAAGAACGGTTCCACAGCGGCATGAAAGCTCGCCGGATCTTCCTGAAAAGGCAGGTGGCCCAGCCCGGGCAGCAGCACGCGGGCGGGGGTTAAGCCCGAGGCGGCGAGCCGCGCGGCCAGTGCGGCGGCGCTGGCCGGCGGAATGACGCGATCGCGATCGCCCCAGAGCAGCATGACCGGTCGGCGCAAGCGCGGCAGCCGGGTCGCCACTCGTTCCAGATCGCCACGCCAGCCGCGCGTGTAGGCGGCGGAGGCGCCGAAGCCGGTGCGCCCCAGCGCCTGGGCATATTCTCGAGCGATAGCCGCGCTCATGCGCCGCGGATCGCCCCACATCTCGGCCAGCGCCCTATACCGCAACCGGCGCGGGCCATGGCGCAGGATTCCGGCCGCCAGGCGGGTCCAGGGCGGGCGCATTAACAGGCGTTGACGCCAGTGAGGATGAAAATCCGGGTGCAGCGGCGCGGCCAGCAGCAGGCGCTCGATGCGTTCCGGATGCGCGCCGGCCAGCGCCAGCCCCACGCCTCCGCCCCAGGAGGAGCCGATCAGCCGGAACCGCTCGATCCTAAGCGCGCCGAGCCAGGCGGCGACCGCTTCGCCCAACTCCGACAGCGAGGCGCGCCGGCCCGGTAAAAGGTCCGAATCGCCATAGCCGGGCAGGTCGAGCGCCAGATTGCGCGCCCGCCCCGCCCAGGCTTCCAATTGCACCCGCCAGCAAAACGATCCGGCGCCTAGGCCGTGCAAATACACCAGTGTGGGCGCGGAGGAGGGATGGGCTTCCGGACCGCTTTCCAGCCAGGACATTCGGCCCCAGGCCAGGCGCAGGCTCTTTGGCGAAATTGAACTCATAGTGCCATGGTAACGGCCAGTGAAATAGGCGCTAACGCTTTCGTAAAAGAGTAGCGGAAACACGCTGGCATCCAGGCGTAAGACACACCATACTGGCAACGATCGACTGGAGGCTTGGCAAGCGATCATGAGCGATCCTCGGCCCGCGCTGCCCGTCACGACGGAATTGCCGGCCGCCCTGCGCCGCCGCATCGCCTGGCGTTTGCTGCCTTACTTGTTTCTGCTTTACCTGATCGCCTTTCTCGACCGGGTCAATTTATCCAATGCCGCGCCCGGCATGATGCGCGATCTGGGCTTCAATGCCAAGCAGATGGGCTTCGGCATGGGCATCTTCTTCCTCGGTTACGTTTCGCTGGAGATACCCGCCACGGTGCTGATCGAGCGCTGGAGCGCGCGCTGGACCATCGCTGTGATGATGGTCTGGTGGGGCGTGCTCGCCGCCGGCATGAGCTTGGTGCACACGCTGGCCGGATATTACTGGATTCGGGTGCTGCTGGGCGCGGCGGAAGCCGGCTTTTTCCCCGGGCTGGTGGTCTATCTCACCCATTGGTTCAGCGAGCGCGACCGCGCCCGTGCCCTGGCCGCCATGACCCTGGCGCTGCCCACCGCCTTCATTGTCGGCGGCTCGCTTTCCAGCTTTCTGCTGCGCTTGCATTGGCTCGGCCTGGCCGGCTGGCGCTGGCTGTTTCTGCTGGAAGGCATGCCGGCGGTGGTTTTCGGCGTGATCAGTTATTTCTGGCTGACCGACTGGCCGCGCCAGGCGCGCTGGCTGCACCCGGCGGAACAGGCGCAATTGGAATCGGTGCTGCGGCATGAATCGGCGGATTTGGATCAGGCCTGGACCTGGCGCATGCTGCTCAACGGCCGGGTCTGGTGGATGGTGCTGATCTACTTTCTCGCCGTCACCGCTTCCTACGGCTTCGGCTTGTGGCTGCCCACCATGCTCCAAGCCATGGCCCATTTCTCCGCCTGGACCCGGGGCTGGTGGAGCACGCTGCCGTACGTGCTCTCGTTTTTCGCGCTGATTTTGATCAGTTGGAATTCCGACCGCACCGGTGAGCGGCGCTGGCATACCGCCGTGCCGCTGTTTTTAGGCGCCGCCGGCTTGAGCTTGGGTATCTTCGCCGCCGCCAAGCTCGGCCTGCTGCTGCTCAGCTTCGTGCTGGTCGGCTTCGCGCTTTATACCTTCATGCCCGGGTTTTGGGCGCTGCTTTCCCGCTACCTCGGCGGCATGGCCGCCGCCGTGGCCGTCGGCCTGATCAATTCCATCGGCAACCTGGGCGGCTTTGCCGGACCGTATTGGGTCGGCTCGCTCGAACAGCACACCCATTCCTTCCACGCCGCCCTCGCCCTGCTGGCCGCCTGCCTGGCCGCCGCCGGCGCCATGGTGCTGTTTTTGCCCTCCCGCCGGCATCAGGCCAGGGGATAAGCTTGTAATCTTCCATCGCGCTCCTTTCCTGGGGGCAAGCCTTTCCGGGCGCGGCTGGATCGCACGCCACCGGGTAAACTGAAACTGCATGATCCGCCGCAAGAAACTTCGCCAAATGCTACGGCGGCAAGCCGGCTTGGTGGCAGGCCTGCTGCTGGCCGCCTGGGTCGGCTTGGGGCCCGGATTGCGCGCTCAGATGGCGTCAGCGGCGCCGAAATCCAAACCGGCCGCATCGGCGGCGCATGCTAATTCGACTCCGCCTGCGGCGCCGGCGAGAGCCCAACTGGCAGTTGCCCGAGCCTTAGCACACACCGAGCGCCCATCCCTGGAATTGCTGCCTCGCGGCTGGTATTTACCCATCGAGCGCATCACCGGGGCGCAACTGCGCGCGCGCGCCGCCGTGGCGCGCCTGAATGCCGCGCAAACCGCCCGGATGCTAGCCGCCTTTCGCCGCAAGTTTCAGGCGCGCATGCAACACCCGCCCAGCCGGCACGCCCTGGCCGCGCTCTACGCGCGCGCGTTTACCCGCGCGCAATTGCAATCCTTGCTGCAAAACGCCCGGCGCGGCGCACCGGTCGAGCCGATGGTGCTGTTTCCGCGCTATTTGCAACTGCGCTTGCAGGTGCTGGATAACTGGGAACTTGAAGGCGCCTATGTCGCCATGCAGGACGCCATGGCCAGTTTTCCCCAGATGGAAAACGAGCCGGCATCGGGGCGGCCGGGCAAGCTCGCCGCGCCGAAAAAAGTCCGCGTCAACATCTACCCTTCCGCGCAGGCGGCCCGCTCCGATTTAGCCGCCGCGCTGGCCCGCGCGCGGCGCGAGCATAAACGCGTGCTGCTCGATTTCGGCGGCAACTGGTGTTACGACTGCCATGTGCTCGACCAGGCATTCCTCCATTCCCGGGTCACGCCCATCCTGCGCGCCCATTTCGTCGTGGTGCATATCAACATCGGCACATTCGACCGCAACCTCGATCTGGCGGCGCGCTACCAGGTGCCGCTGAAGCTGGGCGTGCCGGCGCTGGCCGTGCTCTCCAGCCGCGGCCGATTGCTGTATAGCCAGGGCCATGGCGAGTTTCAAGACGCGCGCTCGCTGGCGCCGGCGGATGTGGCCCGCTTCCTGGAGCAGTGGGCCGCAACGCATTAGCCCGAAGCCTATCTACTCAACTTGCTCCGGTCCAAGTCTGCGAAGACAAGCTACGGCGTGCGGATGGCGTAATAGCCCTTGCGGGCGCGGATGACGATGTTCGGCGAAATGGGCTTGATTTTCACCGCGTGATAGTCGCCGTTGAGCTCGAAATCGTTGGGAATGTAGGTGAGCAGGTATTCGTGGTTCAGTTCGTAGGCGATCTGCTCGAACATGCTGCCGAGTTTGTCGGCGCGGAAGGGGTAATAGAACTGACCGCCGGTGTAATAGGCGAAGCTGCGCATGACACTATCGCCGTGCTCGTCCATACCGGTGGCATCGGTGCTGATGCTGAAGATCACCACCCCGGCGCTTTCCGCCAGCGCAACCGCTTTTTCGCGCATCCCCGGCGCGCTGGCGTCGTCGTCGCCGTCGCTGATGAGCACAATCGCGCGCCGCATCTTGGGCGTGCCGGATTTCAGCAACCCCTTGGCGATGGTGTCATACACGGCATCGTAAAGCGCTGTGCCGCCGTTGGCCGACAGCCCGCGGATGGCCTGCGCTAGCAGGTGCACGTCACCGGTCATGGGCTGATTCACGATGACGTTGGTGTCAAAGGAAACAACCATGCCCTTGTCCACGCCGGGCCGCAGCACGGTTTCGAAAAACGTGATCGCCGCCTGCTGCTCGAAATGGAAGCGGGTGCGCACGCTGGTGGAGGTGTCAATCACCAGCGCCAGGCGCAAGGGGACGTTGCCCTCGGTCAGCAATTGCTGAATCTGCTGCGGCTTGTGGTTATCGAACACATGCAGATACTGCGGCGTCAGCCCGGTGATGTATTGATGATGCTTGGTGGTGGCGGAGAAAACGATGTTGACCTCGTTCACCGTCTTGCTAAACGAGGGGCTGGGCGTGGGGGACGGAGTTTGTCCGGGCCGGCGTTGCGCGGATGACTGGGGCTGGGCTGGTGCGGGCGCGGGGGATTGAGCTTGTCCGAGCAGGCGCGGCCCGCAACCTAAACCGGCCAGCAGGAGGAAAACAGATAGACTGCGGCGAATGGACATTTCTGATGATTATAGCAATCCGGATTCCAACTCCTGGCGCAGGCGCAACAGCAGATTTTCCAGTTCTGGCGGCAAGGGCGATTGAAAGCTCATCCACTCGCCCCGGGCCGGGTGGGTAAAGGCGAGCCGGTGGGCATGTAAAAATAACCGCTCCAGGCGAAAACCGCGCAGCGCGCCCGGGCCGGGAAACTGGCGCGGCGCGCCATAGACGGTATCGCCCACCAGCGGCCGGCCCAACCCGGCCAGATGGGCGCGAATCTGGTGGGTGCGCCCCGTCTCCAGCCGCAGTTCTAGATAAGTAAACCCGCCGCCCGGCAGGCCGCGAAAGGGAAACCGCTCGAGCACGCGATACTGCGTGCGCGCGGCGCGCACGCCCGCAGCGCCGGGAGCGCGGCGGGTGGTCATGCGAATCCGCCGGCGGCGGTCGCGGCCGATGGGCGCCGCCAGCACGCCGGCCTCTTCCGCCAGACGGCCCTGCGCCAGCGCCCAATAATATTTTTCCACCTCGCGGCGGCGAAACATCTCGCTCAGCCGGCGCTGGGCGGTTTCGTTGCGCGCCACCAGCATCAGCCCGCTGGTTCCGCGATCGAGCCGGTGTACGATGCCGGGACGGAGGGTCGCGGCGCCGGGCAACGGGCCAAGATGATGCAACAGCGCATGCACCAGCGTCGGCCCGCGCGCGCCCGGCGCGGGATGTGTGACCAGGCCCGCCGGCTTGACGATGACCGCCAGGTCGGAATCCTGATAAAGAATTTCGAGCGGGAGGGCGGCCGCCTCCAGGCGGGGGGCTGCGGCCGGCGGCTCCAGCGTGACCGCGAAACGCTCTCCGCCGCGCAGGCGGTCGGCGGCGCGCCATGGCCGGCGGCCCGGATCGCCGCTCGCCACTTTGCCTTCAGCAATCAATTGCTGGATGCGGCTACGGCTGAGGCCGCCCAGGCGGCGCGCCAAAAACTGGTCCAGACGCAAACCGCGATCGTCTTCTCCCGCCGTCAATTCTTGCTTCATCAGCGGCATTGTCGCACGCAGCGCGGTCGGTGCACGGGGAAAGCGGGCGGCGAAGGACCGCAGAGGCGGCTTGGCCGCTTTACCTTCAAGGTAAGCGCGTTGACGCTTGCCCGTGCCGCACAATAAGAGTACGATGCTGCTTTTTCAGCCTCTCCGGCGATTACCACTGCACATGACCCGATATGCTATGACTTTCTTCCGGCGGCCAGGCCTGCTAGCCGGTATGCTGCTAATTTCCGTCTGCGGACTCGCCGCTCAGGTTTCGCCTAAGCTGTACAGCGGCCTGCAATGGCGGCTGATCGGCCCGTTCCGCGGCGGCCGCGTGCTGGCGGTCACCGGCGTGCCCGGCCAGCCGCGCACGTTTTACTTCGGCGCCGTCTCCGGCGGCGTCTGGAAGACCACCGACGCCGGCAACACTTGGACGCCGCTATTTGATCACGAGCCCATCGCCTCTATCGGCGCGATTGCGGTCGCGCCTTCGGATCCCAATATCGTTTACGTGGGCACGGGCGAATCCGATCCCCGCGCCGATATCTCCTACGGCGACGGCATGTACAAATCGCTCGATGGCGGCAAGACCTGGCAGCATATCGGGCTGGCGCACAGCCGCCACATTGCCGCCATTGTGGTCGATCCGAACAACCCCAACCGCGTTTTCGCGGCCGCGCTGGGCCATATTTTCGACGCCAATAGCGAGCGCGGGGTCTATCGCAGCCTCGACGGCGGCAAAACCTGGCAGCGCGTGCTCTACGTGAACGACAACACCGGCGCCGACGAGGTCGCTTTCGATCCGCGCAACCCGCATATTCTGTTCGCCGCCATGTGGCAAGTGCGGCGCCAGCCTTGGGGCTTTACCAGCGGCGGCCCCGGCAGCGGGCTGTATCGCTCGCTGGATGGCGGTAAGACCTGGCAGCACCTCTCCGGCCACGGCTTCGCGGAGGGTACGCTGGGCAAAATCGGCGTGGCCATCGCCGCCAACGGCCGGCGAGTCTATGCCCAGGTGGAAGCGCAAAAAGGCGGATTATATGTTTCCAACGACCTCGGCCGCACCTGGACACTCATCAATTCCGACCAGAACTTCCGCCAGCGCGCCTGGTATTTCACCCACATTTTTGCCGACCCGGTCAATGTCAACACGCTTTACGAGTTGAACGTCGGCTTCTTCCGCTCGACCGACGGCGGGCGCACCTTCACCCGCATGCACGCGCCCCACGGCGACAACCACGCCCTGTGGATCGCGCCGCATCACCCCGAGCGCATGATCGTCGGCAATGACGGCGGCGCCACCGTCTCGCTCAACCATGGCAAAACCTGGAGCACGCTTGATAACCAGCCCACGGCGCAGTTCTATCATGTCGCCACGGATACCCGCTTTCCTTTCTATATTTACGGCGCGCAGCAGGATAACTCTTCTGTCGCCATCGCCAGCCAAAGCAAGTGGGGCGCCATCGGTGCGCGCGATTGGTACCCGGTCGGAGGTGGGGAAAGCGGCTATATTCTGCCCGATCCGCTGGATCCACGGATCGTTTACGCCGGCAGCTATTTCGGCATTCTCACCCGCTTCGACCTGCGCACCGCCGAGGTCCAGGATATTTCTCTCTGGCCAGACGACACCGATGGCCAGCCGGCCGCCGGGCTGAAATACCGCTTTACCTGGACCATGCCACTGGCCTTCTCGCCGCAGGACCCGCACACGCTTTACTTTGCCGCGCAGTACCTGTTCGCCACTCAAAACGGCGGCATGAGCTGGCGCCGCATCAGCCCCGATCTCACCCGCAACGATAAAAACAAACAGCAAAGCTCCGGCGGGCCGATCACTCAGGACAACGCCAGCGCCGAATATTACGACCTGATCTACACCATCGCCCCTTCGCCCCGGCGCGCCGGCCTGATCTGGGTGGGCACCGACGATGGCTTGATTCAACTCACCCGCAACGGCGGCAAGAGCTGGGCTAATGTCACGCCTCCCAGCCTGCCCGCCTGGAGCAAAATCAGCCTGATCGAGCCTTCTCCCTTTCATGCCGGCTCGGCCTATGCCGCCATCAATCGCCGCAAGCTGGGCGATCTGCGGCCGATGATTTATAAAACCAGCGATTTTGGCCGCACTTGGACCGAAATCGTCAACGGACTGCCCGGCGAGGCGGTGGTACGGGTGGTGCGGGAAGATCCGAAAAAAGAGGGACTGCTCTATTGCGGCACCGAGTTGGGGGTTTTTATCAGCTTTGACGCTGGCGCGCATTGGCAGCCGTTGCAGCTTAACCTGCCCGTCTCCCCGGTGCGCGATCTGGCCATTAAGGATAATGCGCTGATCGCCGCCACCCATGGCCGCGCATTTTGGGCGCTCGACGATCTGTCGCCGCTGCGCCAGATCACGCCGGCGCTGGCCGGGCAACCCGCTTATCTTTTCACGCCCGCTCCCGCCTTGCGGCTGCGGATTCCCCACTTTGCCGTCAAGCCGGGCATGAGCCTGGGCGCCAACCCGCCCGCCGGCGCGGTGATTGATTATTACCTGAAGGCCGCGCCCAAAGGCGATATTACGCTGCGCATCCTGGATGCCCGCGGCCGTCTGGTCCATGCTTTCAGCAGCCGCAAGCTGCCGCCTCTGGCTCCGATTTATGCCAATCTTTTCCCGCATCCGACGCATGCGGCGCATCCGCAACTGCCGAAAAAGGCGGGGCTCAACCGCTTCGTCTGGAATCTGCGCTATCCGCGCCCACCCGCCATCCCCCTCGCCATCTATGACGAAGGCGATCCAGTGGGGGTGATGGCGCTTTCGGGCGCATATCGGGTGGAGCTGACCGTGGCCGGCCATACCTATACACGTCCGCTGGCCATCCGGCCCGATCCGCGCATGCAGGTCACGCCGCAGGCGCTCGCGGCGCAGCAGGCGCTGATGTTCAAGCTGAATGCCGATATGACCGCCGATCATCGCGCCGTGCTGGCCATGCAGTCGCTCGACCGGCAGTTGCATATGTTGCTGGAACGTCTGCCAAAAACGCCCGCGGCGGCGGCGGTGGCTGCCGCCGCGCGTGATCTCGATCGTCGCCTGCTGGCGGTGGAGCATCGTCTTTACCAGCCCAAGGCCAAGGCCAGCGAAGAAATGCTGAATTTCCCTATCGAGATCAATAGCAAGCTAGGCTATCTTGAAAATTCCGTCGATAGCGCCGACAGCGCGCCCACCGCACAGCAATTGGCCTATGATCAGGTGTTGCACGGCCAATTAATGCAGCAATTGGCGGCTTGGCAGCGGCTCAAAAGCCAGCATCTCGCCGCGTTGAATCGCCTGATCGAAGCCCGCCACATTCCGGCAGTGGCCCCGCCGGCTGAATGAAGGAAAGGTTTATGTCCGACCCGTCATTTTTGTCCACCCTCCACCGTTCCTCCGCCCTGCGCCGTCGGCGTTTTCTGCAGGCATTGGGCACCGGCGCGCTCGGCGCCAGCGCCTTTGGCGCCGGCTCGATCCCGGACGCCGGCCGGCCGGCAAGCAAGCCCACCGCCGTCCCCCCCTCGCCGCAGGTCTCGCTCCAGACTTTGAGCGGCGCCGCTGCGCGCACCCGCAACCTGATGCCGGTGCCGGCCGCGGTGGAATGGCGCGAGGGCGCGCTGGCGTTAAACTCCGGCTTCAATGCCGCCTTCGCCCGGCATCGCGACCGCCGGCTCGAGGCGGCGCTCACGCGCACGCTGTCCAGCCTGGCGCGCCGCACCGGACTGGCGATTGACCCTTTTCTTCGCGCTCAACCCGCTACCGCCAACCTGGTGGTGGACTGCCGCGGCGCCGGAAGCGCTCTGCCTTCGCTGGAAGACGACGAAAGCTATACGCTGGAAATCGGCCCGCAACAGGCGCGGATCGTCTCCGCCACCGTATATGGGGCGTTGCGCGGACTTCAGACCCTGCTCCAGTTGCCGGAAGCGCAGGGTTCCGGTTATGTGCTGCCGGCGGCGCGGATCGCCGACCGGCCCCGCTTCCCGTGGCGCGGCATGCTGCTCGATTGCAGCCGCCATTTCCAGCCTTTGGAGAACGTGCGGCGCACGCTCGAGTGCCTGGCGGCATTCAAGTACAACGTGTTTCATTGGCACTTGAGCGATGACCAGGGATTCCGGGTTGAAAGCCGGCATCATCCGCTGCTGACCCGCAAAGGTTCCGACGGGCTGTTCTACACCCAGGCCGAGATACGCGAAACCATCGCCTTTGCCGCCGATCGCGGCATCCGCATCTTGCCGGAATTCGACATGCCGGCGCACTCAACCAGTTGGCTGGTGGGCTATCCCTTTCTTGGCAGCGCTTCCGGCCCCTATCACATCGCCCGCCGTTTCGGTATTCACAACGGCGTCATGGATCCAACCCGGGCCTCCACCTACCGTTTTCTCAATAGCTTCTTTGCCGAGATGACGGAGTTGTTTCCCGACGCCTATTTTCATATCGGCGGCGACGAAAACAACGGCCATGATTGGACCGTGAACCAGCGCATTCAGGCCTACATGCGCCGCCATCGCATTGCCAACACGCACGACTTGCAGGCGATGTTTAATCGCCGCATCGAGCCGCTGGTGCGCCGGCACGGCAAGAAGATGATGGGCTGGGAAGAAATTCTCAATCCGCATCTGCCGCACGAAATCATGGTCGAAGCCTGGCGCAGCGTTCCGGCGCTGGCTGAAATCGTGCAGCACGGCTATCAAGGCATTCTTGCCGCCGGTTATTATCTCGACCTGATGTGGCCGGCGGAACAGCATTATGCCGTGGACCCAATCCCGGCCGACAGCCCGTTGAACGCGAGCGAGCGCAAGCGCGTCGTTGGCTGCGAGGCCTGCATGTGGGGCGAATATGTTCCGCCGCAAACGCTCGACAGCCACATCTGGCCGCGCGCCGCCGCCATTGCCGAGCGCTTCTGGTCCCCGGGCACGGTGACCGACGTGGACGACATGTATCGCCGCATGGAAGCAGCCAGCTTGCAACTGGAAGACCTCGGCTCGACACATCGCACCAATCAGGACCGGCTGCTGCGCTGGTTCGCCCGCGGCGAAGACACCCGGCCGCTGAAAACCCTGGTGCAGGCGGTTGAGCCCACCAAAGGGTATGACCGGCGCAGTATGCCGTATAACGTTTTTACTCCGCCTGACTGGATGTATTATGCCGTGCCTCCGGAAAGCCCGGCGCGGCGCGGTTTTCCCCGGTTGGTGAACGCGTTCCTCCGCCGTCCCACCGCCGCCGCGCCGAAACAGCGGTTGTTGGCGCTGTTCGCCCATTGGCAGCAGGCCTACGCCGGATATCAGCCGCTGGTGGCACGCACGCCGCCGCAGCTTCAAATGCTGCAGCCTCTCTATGCCGCCTTGACTCAGTGCGCCGGCGTGGGAGAAACCTGCGTCAACGCCATCGCCGCCGGCCAACGGCTAACTCCCGCGCAAGCCGCCGCCGCCCGCCGCCGGCTCGAGCGCGCCACCCAGCCGGCCGCGGACCTGATGCTGATTGTCATTCCCGGATTGCAGACCCTGTTGGAACGCGCCGCAGAGACATAAAAAAAAGCCAGCGCCGTCCGCCTCGGCCGTTAACGTTTCCGGACGCATGGCGAAACCCAGGAAAAAGAAGAAAGCTAGCGGCGGCCGTGCGCTTTCATCGCCGCGCGGGCTTCGCGCTCCGCCTCGCGCCGGCGCTCGGTTTCGCGCTTATCGTATTGTTGCTTGCCTTTCGCCAGCGCCAACTCGCATTTCACCCGCCCCCGCTTAAAATACAGCCGTACCGGAATCAACGTCAGACCTTTTTCGCGGGTTTGGCCTTCGAGCTTGTCAATTTCGGCCTTGTGCAGCAGCAGGCGCCGGCTGCGCTCCGGCTCATGGCCGGCATAGCCGGCGTTGCGGTATGGACTGATGTGGCAATTCACCAATTGAGCCTGCCCGCCTCGCACCAGCGCGAAACTGTCTTTGAGCTGCACCTGGCCGGCGCGCAAGGATTTCACCTCGCTGCCGGTCAGCACCAGCCCCGCTTCCCAGAACTGCAGCAGGTGATAGTTGTGCCGCGCCTGGCGGTTTTCGGCAATGATGCGTTCGGCTTCGGCCATTGGATTCCTTATCGCTCGCAATCCCGATGATTTTTCGTCTATGTCCGCTCCCGCATGGCGCGTCATGCCGCCTGCAGTACAATGTAGCCTTTATAGTTTAAAAGGAAGCGCCATGCCCAACAACGAAAACGACTTGCGCCAGCTCAAACACCGCAGCCGCGAAATCACCGATGGCCGGGATCGCGCCCCCTCGCGCGCCATGTTCAAGGCGATCGGCTTCACCGACGCCGACCTGCAGCGGCCGCTGATCGGCGTCGCCAATACCTGGATCGAGACCATGCCTTGCAATTTCCACCTGCGGCGCTTGGCCGAAGACGTCAAGGCCGGCATTCGCGCCGCGGGCGGCACGCCGATGGAGTTCAATACGATTGCCATCAGCGACGGCGAGACCATGGGCACCGAGGGCATGCGGGCCTCGCTGGTCAGCCGCGAGGTGATTGCCGACTCCATCGAGCTGGTTTGCCGCGGCCAGCTTTTCGATGCGGTCGTAGCCCTGGTTGGATGCGATAAAACCATTCCCGCCGCCGCCATGGCGCTGGCGCGGCTCAACTTGCCCGGCCTGGTGCTCTATGGCGGGACAATCGCTCCCGGACGCTTTCAGGGCCGCGATGTCTCCGTGCAAGACGTATTCGAGGCGGTGGGCGCGCATGCCGCCGGACGCATGAACGATGCCGAGTTGAAAGCGCTGGAAGACGTTGCCTGCCCCGGCGCCGGCGCCTGTGGCGGGCAATACACCGCCAACACAATGTCGATGGTGATGGAGCTGCTGGGGCTCTCCCCGCTGGGCGCCAATAGCGTGCCGGCGGTGGATGCGCGCAAGCCGGCCGTCGCCCGCCAATGCGGCGCCTGGATTATGGAGCTGCTGCGCCAGAAGCTGCGGCCTCTGGATATTCTTACCCGCGTGGCCTTTCACAACGCCATCGCCGGCGTGGCCGCCAGCGGCGGCTCGACCAATGCCGTGCTGCACCTGCTGGCGATCGCGCGCGAAGCCGAAGTCGAGCTCGAGTTGGACGACTTCGGCGCCATCAGCCGCCGCACTCCGCTGCTGGCCGACCTCAAACCTTCCGGACGCTTCATGGCGGCGGATATCGACCGTGCCGGCGGGGTCGCCGTTCTCGCCCAGTGCCTGCTGGCCGCCGGCCTGCTCCAGGGTGACTGCCGCACGGTCACCACCCGCACGCTGGCGGAAGAGGCCGCCGCCGGAACCGAGACGCCCGGCCAGGAAGTCTTTCTGCCGATGGAGCGCGCGCTCAAGCCCACCGGCGGGCTGGTGGTGCTGCGCGGCAATCTCGCGCCCCAGGGCTGCATTGCCAAACTAAGCGGACACGAGCGCCAATACCATCGCGGCCCGGCGCGGATCTTCGAATCGGAAGAAGAAGCCATGGCGGCGGTCACCGGCAGCCGTCCCGACCTGGAAAAGATTAAAGCCGGCGATGTGGTGGTGATTCGTAACGAGGGACCGCGCGGCGGACCGGGGATGCGCGAAATGTTGGCTGTCACCGCCGCCCTGATCGGCGAAGGCTTGGGCGGCGAAGTCGCCCTGCTCACCGATGGCCGTTTCAGCGGCGCCACCCATGGGCTTATGGCCGGCCATGTCGCTCCGGAAGCCGCCGCGGGTGGACCGATTGCCGCGCTGCGTGACGGCGACATGATCGTCTTCGACGCCGAGCACGGCAAGCTCGAAGTCGAACTCGAGCCAACCGCGCTGGAAGCCCGCCTGGCCGGCTGGCGCCCGCCGGCGCCGCGCTTTGCCCGCGGCGTATTCGCCCGCTACGCCGCCCTGGTCGGCTCCGCCGCCGATGGCGCCGTGCTGCAATTGCCGGGACGCTAAAGCTATTTGTTTTATTGCCCCGGCGAAGCCGCCAGCGGACATTCCTTGAGGCCATTTCTTTGAATTTGCCAATAACTTCAGGTCAAATGCTCGGGCTGCTCGACACAGTAGAGCGTCAGCCCACTCAGCAGCTTGGGATAAAAATCGGTCGATTTCTGCGGCATCACGCCGCCCGCGATCGCCACATCGCGCACCACCGCCGGCGCCAGCGGACGCAGTAAAAAGGCCGCCTGCGCCTCGCCGCGGGCCACCTGCGCCAGTGCCGCCCGCGGCTCGCGCTCGTATCCGATATAGCGCTGGGCGCGCACGTCTTCTGAGGTAATGCCCAGGCCGCGGTGCAGCAGCAACTCGTGCAGCGCCACCACATCCAGTTGCCGCTGGATTGCAGGATAGCTCTCGAGCAACCGCTCGCGATCGTTCTCCGCTTTCCAGCGAAACAGGTATACGCCGGACTCGCCCGCGAGCGCCGCCGCGGCGATCGTCGTTCCGCCATGTCGAGCTTCGAATGCCGCTTCGATTTGCGGCCAGGCTTCCGCCCACTTCTCCGGTGCAAGCTCGAGCTTGACCATGGCCAGATGGGCCCCGACCGCGGCCAGGAATTTGGCGGCATTGAAGCCGGTCAGGCCGCTCACCAGCCGGTGCGTGGGCAGCACCACCAGGCCGGGGGCATCCAGATTGATGAAGGTCATCATGGCGTAATTCCAACCCGCCTCGGCCGGGGGCGCGCCGGCGGGCGAATCGTTGCCGCGCTGCCTGGCCTGCTCGTTGCGCCAGGCCAGCGCCGTCTCATAGCGATGATGGCCATCGGCAATGACCAATTCGCGATTGCGCATCGCGGTCTGCAGCCGCTCGATCACCTCCGGCTCGATCACGCGATACAGGCTGTGTTGCACGCCGTATTCGTCTTCCAGCTCAAACAACGGCTGGCGCGCATGCTCCCAGAGCTCGGCCTCGAACCGCAGTCCGGGATCGCTGTACAGCATAAAGACCTGCCCAAAATGCGTGTGCGTCGCCCGCAGCAGCGCCAACCGGTCGGCTTTCGGTCCGGCCAGCGTCTGCTCGTGACGGAAAACAACGCGGCGATCGTAATCTTCCAGCCGCCCCAGCGCGATGAAGCCTTGCCGGGTCAGGCGCTGGGAACCGCCGGGCGGGATAAAGCTCTGGCGATAGGGATAGACGGCGGCGCCGCGGTCGCGCTGCATGATGCCGTCTTGAATCCAGGCCTTCATGCGCTCCGCTACCGCCTCATAGGCGCGCGGCTCGGCCATGCCGGCGACGCCATGCGCTTCCGCCGGAGGCGCGGGCAAAATCAGCCGAGCCAGATTGTACGGGCTGCGCTCCAGATAACGCGCATACATCGCCGGCGAAATTTTGTCGTAGGGCTGCGTCAGCACGTCTTCCGGACGCACGCGAGCGAGATTGTAGCGGTAAGCGCGAAAAGGAAGTATCGAAGCCATACGTCAATTATCGGTGAAAGCAAAACTGCGGGCGCGATTGCAAGAGAATGCACGCAAGCCGGGTGCGGCAGCGGCGTTCAGTGGCCAGAGGCGGAGGCTTCCAGCACCGCGTCGGCGACGCGGGCGGCATCGCGCGCCGCGGCCAGATCGTGAACGCGCACGATATGCGCACCGTTCAATATGGCCGCGATCACCGCCGCCAAGGTGCCATGCAGCCGCGCTTCCGGCGGTGGCGGCGGCCGGCGCGCGCCGGTTTGATCGGTTCCCGCCAGGGCATAAGCGATGAACGATTTGCGCGAGACTCCAGCCAGCAGCGGACAGCCCAACGCATGCCAGGCGTCGAAGCGCGCCAGCAGGGGAAAATTTTCCGCCATGTTTTTGCCAAAACCGAAGCCCGGATCGAGCACGACGCGCTCGATGTCGATGCCGGCCGCGCGCATCCGCGCCAGGATGGCTTTGAATCCTGCCGTCACCTCACCTACCGGATCGGCCAGGGGCGGCAGCCGGTGCATGGTGGAAAAATCTCCGCGCAGATGCATCAGCACCAGGCCGCAATTAGAAGCAGCCGCGGTTGCGAGCATTGCAGGGTTCGCCAGTCCGCTGACATCGTTGATGATGTCGGCGCCGGCCTGCAGGGCCGCGCGCGCGGTGGCGCCATGGCGAGTATCGGCCGAAAGCCAGGCTTGCGGAAACCGCGCCCGCAGCCGTTCCAAAACCGGCAGCAGCCGCGATTGCTCTTCCGCCGGATTCAGCGCGGCCGCTCCCGGCCGGGTGGATTCCGCCCCTAAATCGAGCACATCGGCGCCCGCTTCGAGCGCCGCCTCGGCCGCGGCCATAGCCGCCGGTTCGCCATCCAGCCGGCTGCCGGCGAAAAAGGAATCGGGAGTGAGATTTAAAATTGCCATCAGCAGGGTTCGCCGGCCCAGCTCCAGCCGGCGTCCGCCCAATTGCCAAACCCTAATGGGACGTGGAGAAAACATGCGTTTGCGGCGGCTTGCCGCCGTCATGAAGTTCGAAAGAATAACGTTACAATGGTAACCAGATTGACGGGTTATATCATAGGAGGTGCGGCCATGCCTTTCCGCATGAGCTGGCGCGCCGTGGCATGGGTAATTGTTTTAGGGTTGACCGCGATGGTGGCGCGCCCACAGATGGCGCCGGCACAGCCGCCGCCGGTCCAGCAGCAAACGGTTCAGCAACCGCCGGCGCAGCAGCAGCCGAACCCAGCCCCACAAAGCTCAACCGCCACCGATCCCGCCTATCTGAACGGCTATCGCGCCGGGTATCAAGCCGGCGCGCATGATCGCGCCGCCAAGAAGGCATTCAATTTCCATAAATTTCTCGCCTACCAGGAAGCGATCAGCGGCTTTCAGCCCAACGATGGCAGCCGCGCCGAATACCAGGCCGGCTTCCGCAGCGGATTTGCCGACGGCTACAATGACGCCTATCAAAACCGGCCGCAAAGCATTGGCGCCACTCCCGCGGCAACGACCCCGGCCGCGGCGACAGGCTCAGCGAATACCGTAGCCGGGTTCGGGCCCACCCCCGCGCCCGGACCGCGAACACCGTCGGAAACGCAACTGACACCGCAGCAGCGGCGCGCGCGCGCCATCGGCTATCGCGAAGGCTATAGCGCCGGCCAATACGACGCCGACCGCGGCGCCGCCGACAATGTGCAACATAGCCATGAATACCAGCAGGCCTCAGCGGGGTATACCTCCGATTTAGGCAATTTTGCCGCGTTCCAACAGGAATTTCGCGCGGGTTTTGTCACCGGCTACGATGACGGGTACCATCATCGACTTTATAATTCCAGCATCGGATTGCGGCCGAAACAAGATGCGGCGGCGGCGCCGATTCAGAATAATTCGCTGCAACTGTCCGCCGGTACGTTTGTGCACGCGCTGCTCGATAACTACATCAGCACCAAGAGCAGCCATCAGGGCGACACCTTCAGCGCCACCGTCAATGTTCCGGTGTACGCCACCAACGGCCAGATCGCCATTCCCGCCGGCAGCCGCATCGAAGGCGTGATCCGCCGCGTGCACCGCGGCGGATTCCTCGGCGGCAAGGCCAAGCTAACGCTCGATTACCAGCGGATTATGATTCCCGGCAATCGCACCTACATGTTTTCCGCCGTGACCACCGGGGTGGGCCGGCAGACCGACGTCCGCACCAACGGCGAAGGCGGGGTGACACAGGCGAATAAAAAAGGGACCGACGAGCGCAAGATCGGCGTGGCCAGCGGCACCGGCGCGGTGCTGGGCGGGATTTTTGGCGGCGGCATTCTGCGCGGCGCCATTGCCGGCGCGATTGTCGGCACCGGAGGCGTAATCGCCGGCCGCAATCGCGACATCCGCCTGTATACCGGCGAACATATCGAAATGCAACTGAACAAGCCGCTGGCTTTGGTTCCGATCACCGCCGGCGCGTAAGGGAGGCCGTTTTAACGCGCGTACGTTGCCGGCACGTTCCAGCCGCTCACCTCGACCACCGGGCGCTGACGCCCCAGCGCCGCAGCCGCGAAATGCACTGTCAGGCGCCGGCGCGCATGCGGCATCAGCGTAATGTAATTGTCCGACCAGAATAACGGCCGCAGGTCGCCGCCCTGCGCGCCCCGCAGCACCTTCAAATACAGGAAAAACGCCAGCCGCGGGCTGGGATTGCTGACCACGACCTGCAAATAATCCTGGTCGCGCACGCGTTCGCGCCGCACCAGTTGCACTCGCACCCGGGTGCGCGGCAGTTGCCGCAGCCCGCGTAAATTCGCAAAACCGCTGAGCGGGGTGTAGTACCAGGTGGAATGCGGCCAGTCGAAAACGTCCGGCTGGGTCGAAAGCCAGTAGAAATTCCGGCTCAGCACAATCCCGCCGGCGCCGATCAGCCGCAGGCGTAAAAAGTAGGTAGGGGTCAGGTCCGTCAAAGTAGGCAGCTTGATCGCGACCTTGGCGCTATCCGCAGGGGAGCGCAAGTTGACGACGCGGTGGAAGCGCCGTTGCAGATTGAGGGTATAAATTTCGGCTTCGGCGCGCAGCCGGGGATAATTCACCAGCCGCGAGTTGACCACCGAGACGGAGTTGGTGTCGTAATCGTATTGAATATGGATTGGCTGGCAGGCCTCGCGGGTACCGAAATAGCCGCCACCCGGCCGCAGATCGTAATCGAAAAGGTGCCAGATCAGCGACGGCCAGGCGTTGTTCAGCATCCACTGGATGACGCCGGTGGAGACGTATTTCTTCTCGCCATACGCCTCAAACATCGCCCGTTCGCCCTCATACGCCACCAACTGCGAGGTTTCGACATAATCGTCAAAGCCGGCGGGCTTGCCATAGCGCTCGTCCAGGGCATGGTTGTAGACATGCAGGTTTTTAAACTGGCCGCCGCCGGCGTGATACAGCCAGGTATCGTTGATGGGCCAGAGCTGATCGGCGGGCAGAAATGAGCGCAGGGTAGCGCGCAGAGGAATCGCCGGCCCGGGGCTGGTTTCGGTGTTGAAGCCGTAAGCCCCGCCATGATGCGTATCGAGCGACCAGTAGGAGGGCGCGACGTATTGATAAGGACCGGTCATCTTCACGCCGGTCCAGCCGACGGTGGTTTTTCGCGCCGAGGCCGCGGCCACGGTGGGGTTGGGCCAATGATACTTTTTGAAAACGCCGAGATACATGCGCTCCACGCGCGGCGGCGCGGCATTGTCGCTGCCGTATAGGTAGGCCAGCAGGCTAGCGTGATTGCGCAGACGGCGCACCTGATCGCGCAGCGACCCGGCGGCCACTTTGTAATCCACCGGACGCCAATCGTTCCAGTGTTCCCAGCGCGAGCAGCAGCACCAACCCTGCAAGACCAGGATGCCCAGGCGGTCGCAGATGCGGTAAAAACGCTGGTTCATCGGCTTGCCTTCCAGCCGCACCGCGTTCAGGTTGATGGCTTTCAGATATTCCAACTCGGCCAGCGTACGCCGCGGCTTCAACCGCAACAGCATGTCGGGCGACCAGCCGCCGCCGCGGATCAAGATGCGCCTGCCGTTGATTTCGAAAACCCGGTGCCGGCTGGAATCCACATACGAAGTCGCCTGCCGCACGCCAAACGTGACTTGCCGCCGGTCGCTTATCTTTCTGCCGGATAAAAACGCAAAATGGGCCTGATACAGCGGCTGCTTGCCGTAAATCCAAGGCCACCAGACGCGCGGATGCGGCAGGTTCAAACCCCGATACCGCGCCGGGCGGAAGACCACGCGCCGGCTCCGGCCGGGCTCGAGCCGCACCGTTTGCGAGAACACTCGTCCCGCCAGCCTTAGCCGCAGGCGGCCGCTGACCGCGCTCGAGGAGGCATTGCGCAAGGTAGCCGACACGGTCAGGTGCGCCACCGCCAGCGAGGGCAAATCGAAGCGCGTCTCCACTTGCGGATGTTCGATCGCCACCGGCCCGGTGGCAGTGAAATAAACCTGGCGGAAAATGCCCATATCTTTATCGGCCGGCAGCGGATTCCAATCCACAAACGTGATGCCCAGATCGTCCGGCGTAGGCGCGAAAACTTCGACGGCCAGGCAATTTTCCGCGCCCGCACGCGCGAAGCGCGTGACATTGAACCGCCAAGTGCGCCAGGTGCCTTGCACCTGGCTGGAAGCGGCGATTTTTTCGCCATTCATCCAAATCCGGGCGCGGTAGTTGATGCCGTTGAAATGGAGCCAAAGCTGGCGTCCGCGCCAGCGCGCGGGCAAGCTAAAGGTGCTGCGATACCACCAGCCCACCGCGAAGGGGCTGCCGCCGGGCATCGGCAAATTGGCAAAATTTCCCCCGATCGGATAAGTCGTCCCCGGCACCTTGCGCAGATTGGTACCAAAATCGGGGTTGGGATAAATGCGGTCGCGCACCAGCGTCGCCAGCACCGTGCCCGGCATTTTCAAGGCCGGATACCAGCCGCGGGTCTCAAAGCCCTGGCGTGAAATTTCCGCCCCGCCGCTTGGAACATTCGCCGAGCTGGCAAGCGCCCAGCCATGGCTCAGCACCAGACGCGCTTCCCCGCCGCGCGGGCGAGCTTCGCGCCGCGGCGGCCGCGCTACGGCCGGCAGCGAGGCGAACGCGAACGCAAAGAATAAGAAAAATAACTGACGGGGCCGGATATGCATATAGTTCTCCGAGAGACTCTCTATTTTATATAAACAGCGAGCAATGAAACACCATTGCTCGCCTCTTTGCGAAAAAGCGAGGCGATAAGCATCGCATAGCATCGTTCACGGATGCTCGGCGATCCTCATGTACTTCCGTACACACTGCGGTCGCCTCGCATCCCGCGGCCTCACCGCTGCTCGCATCTCGCCTCGCGCTTAACCACTTCTTGCAGCAGCGGTCCGGGATCTGACAGAGACCCTGGACTTCCCACTCGTTCTCGGCTTCTCTAAAACGTTAAGCAGATGATTCGTGGTCTGCTTCAACCTGAAAAGTTACCCGAAATGATAGCGGTTATAGTTGTTGAAAATCGCCTATTGGCGCATGGGCGCCGGCCGAGCGGGCGGAGTGGGCGGCGCGAATTGCGCCCGCGCCAGCGGGGCATTGGCCTTGACCTCGGACAGGGTGATGGTCTGCTCGCCCTCGGCGCTGTGAATGATCATCCGGTGCGGAATGTTTACGCCCGACACCGCGCGGTAGTCGCTATAATCGGTGGCTTCCGACAATACCCCGAGCGGATTGGGGGTGTAGGTCACCATCCGAAGCAGCAGCCCGCTTTTTTGCCCGAAGAAAAGCTGTTCAAAAATGCCGCCGCGTTGCATGCCAAACAAATGGAAGGCGGCATGGCCGTTGACGGGCACGATGCCAGTGACGCGGATGCGGCTGAAGGCGGTGGTCAGGTCGAGCGCGGGAATTAAGGCGGCTTGCATCCGGGCCAGTTGCCGTTGCGCGCCGACGGAAATTTCCAGGCCGTGGCCCAGCTGACTCCACGCCGTATGGCCATCAAAGCCGCTGACAAAGCTGCCGCGCGGGGTGCTGACCACGGTGCGCGACAGGTCAGGTGCGCGGCGCTCGATGCGGATCGAGGCCCGCCGCCCGTGGCCCATGCTGACCGTACCCTGCTCAATCAGACTGCGCAGGCCAGAGAGCGCCACCTCGCCGCCCAGCGCCTGCCGGTATTTGGCTTCAATCGCCGCCGCAGTGGGCAGACCCGACGGGGGCACGCGCGGCGGACGCCCGGAGCGCGCCACCGGCGCCGACCGCGCACTTGCCGGCGTCGCTCCCGGGCCGTGCGGCCCCATGGCGATGCCCACCAGCGGCGGTATGCCCACGGGGTGCGCGCTGCCGCGATGGCAGGTATAACAACTGACTTCCGGACGCCCATGAAAATTCTGGCCGTCGATCGCCAGCAGCATGCGCATCATCACCCGCGCGGTGCGCTTGGTTCGCTTGGTATCTTTGTAGAATGCGCCTTTGACATGGCAGAAAGTGCAGCGCACTCCCAGCGCCACGGTAATGTAGCGCATGGTGGGAATCAATTCGCCGGCGGGGATGGTCTTGAGCACCTTGATATTCCGAAAGACTGCCGACGCGGGCTTGGAGGCCTTGGCAATAGCCTGCACCGACGTTTCCGGCTTAAATCGCGGACGCACCGGCGGCGGGCCGCCCTGAGCCCAGGCGCTTGCCGCCAGGCAGACTAAACCGGTCAGGCAGATGCACGTACGCCATCGATTCTGTTTCATTTGAGTCCTCGCTGAAAACCAGCCAATGCACTACATTAACTGATTTTACGATTCGGCTTCTATTCTGTGCCGCGATTGTGTGCCGCCTGATTTGTACGTTTATTACCTGTTTCTTCTTTCTTCTTATTTTTGGCTTCTGTATTCTGGTTCCGCATGGAATATCGCCTTCTGGGACGCACCGGGCTGCGGCTCTCGGCCATCGGCTTCGGCGCCGCGCCGCTGGGCGGGGTTTATCACCCTACCGACTTCCAGCAGGCCAGCCGCGCGGTAGGCGCCGCCATTGACGCCGGCATTAATTATTTCGATGTCGCGCCCTACTATGGCCTGACGCTGGCCGAAAGCCGGCTAGGCGAGGCGCTGGCAGGCCGGCGGAAGGAAATCATTCTTTCCTCCAAATGCTGCCGCTTCGGCTTCGACGATTTCGATTTTTCCGCCGGACGAGTGGCTTCGAGCCTGGAGGAATCGCTCGCCCGCTTGCGCACCGATTACCTGGATTTATTGATCGCGCACGATATCGAATTCGGCGATTTGCGGCAGGTGGTGGAGGAAACGTTGCCCGCCATGCAGCAGGCGCGCGCAGCCGGCAAGGTGCGTTTTCTCGGCGTATCGGGATATCCGCTGCGGGTGCTGGCGCACGTGGCGCGCCAATTCCCGCTCGATTTCCTGCTGTCGTATTGCCATGACAACCTGCTGAACACGCGCCTGCAAACCGAATTGCTACCGCTGGCGCAAGAGCGGGGATTGGGGTTGATCAACGCTTCTCCCTTGCATATGGGGGTGCTGACCGAAGAAGGGCCGCCGGAATGGCATCCGGCGCCGGCGGAACTGTTCGAGGCCGGACGCCAGGTAGTCGCCATCTGCCGCCGTCACGGCGTAGCGCCCGCGACCGTCGCGCTGCGCTTCGCGCTCGATGAACCCGGCTTGAGTTCAACCCTGGTGGGCATGACCAGCGTGGCGGAATTGGAAACCAATCTGCGCGCCCTCGATTATCGGTTGCCTCCCAATCTGCTGGCCGAAATTCAACACGTTATCGCTCCGGTGCGCGATCTGGAATGGCCTTCCGGCCGTCCCGAACATGAGCATTTGCCATCGCTCCCCAATTCATAATTTAACTGGTTTTATCAAACGACTTTCGAAAGCGGCTGAAGTGTCAATTATTTACGATAAAAATGCGGCGAATACCGCCGGCAGCAACCGGACGGGAAAAAAATCATAGTTGTCATGAACATAATAAGTTTTTTATTATCAATAGGATACATATGACGCCTTTTCATAAAAAGATGCCATCAGACGTCATCAAGGGTTATCCAGTGGTGATGGAAAACGTTTCGGCTTGCGGAGTACTGATTTGAACGCCACCTCTCCCGCCCCCTTGGCCGCTGAATCCAAACGTCCGCCGCTGTTTTTAGCCGGCTATGGCCTGCTGTTCTTCCTGGTGTCGGCGCTGTTTTATCTCTGGGCGCTGCCCAATAATTTAAACGACATCCTGATCAAGCAGTTTATGGATGCGTTTGACATCTCGCGTTATATGGCGGGGCTGGTGCAGTCGGCGTTTTATCTGGGCTATTTTCTGCTGGCGATTCCGGCGGCGCTGCTGATGCAAAAGCGCGGCTATAAAGCCGGGCTGGTCACCGGCCTGTTGCTGTTCGCCGGCGGAGCGTTTTTATTCTGGCCGGCGGCGCTGGAGCAATCCTATGCCTTCTTCCTGATGGCGCTGTTCGTTATTGCCAGCGGGCTATCTTTTTTAGAAACCGGCGCCAACAGCTTCATTGCCCATCTCGGCGATGCTTCGCGCTCCGAGCAGCGGCTCAACCTGGCGCAATCGTTTAATCCGCTGGGTTCGATCACGGCGGTTTGGATCGGCACGTACTTCATTTTTTCCGGGGTTGAGCTCTCGCCCGCGCAGGTTGCCGCCGCCAAGCGTGCCGGCACTTATGCCGCCTATGTGCGCAGCGAAAATCTGCGGGTGATTCCGCCCTACCTGGTGATTGCGGGCACCCTGCTGGTGATGGCGCTGCTGATCGGGCTGGCCAAATTTCCTGCCGAGACGGCCGCCGCCGAGGATGCGCTGGCGGTGGGAAAAGGCAGCTTTTCCCGCCTGTTCCGCTATCGTCATCTGGTGCTGGCGGTGATCGCGCAATTTTTTTATGTCGGCGCCCAGGTCGGCACCTGGAGCTATACCATCGCCTACGTCCAAAGCTATACGCAAGCCGGCGAGAAAGTTGCCGGATATGTACTGACTGCCAGCCTGGTCTTATTCGCCCTCGGGCGCTGGGTTTCGACCGGGCTGATGCGCTACGTCTCGCCCGGGCGGCTGATGGGCATTTATTGCCTGGTCAACGTGGGCTTGCTGGCGGTCGCCGCCGGCGCGCCGCGCCTGACGGGACTGACGCTGCACTTGCGCCTTGCACCCGGCTGGGGCGGGGTGGACGCGCTGGCGCTCTCCAGCTTTTTCATGTCGCTGATGTTTCCCACCATCTTTGCGCTGGGGGTGAAACAATTGGGCCCCGACCGCAAGCTGGGCGGCTCGATCATCATTATGGCCATCATTGGCGGCGGAGTCTTAACCCCCATCATCGGCCTGATTTCGAAGGCCGGCATGGCGACCGCCATGATCGTGCCGCTGGCCTGTTATGCGTTTATCGCCTGGTTCAGCTTTGCCGGCGCGAAAGTGCGCGCCGTCTCGCCCGCGGCATAAAAGGCGGCTCGGCCGCTTTTTCTTTTAGACGCTGACGTTCGCCTATTGTCAAATTGGCGTCACTGGTGTCACGGGCATATTGCAAGCTCAAAATTCCGCTGTAAATGCAACCCATACGGCAGCGTGGCCTTGGCCGCCGCTTGAAGCGGAAGCCAGGCCCAGCTCAAATTATTCATTTAGATTCCGCTGCACCGATTGGGCGGCGGCGGAGCGCTCGGCGGCGGTGGGATGAAACAGGGCGCGATTGGTGCGCTGAAAGGTGGGTGAGAAATTCAGCCAGATACCGACCACGATCAGCGGGATCAGCGCCAGCAGAGCCTTCAGCCGGTTTTGCCGCGAGACTTTTTCTTCTTTTTCCCAGCGGAACAGCGGCGCGGCCAGACCCAACGAGGTCACGAACGCCGCCGCCAAACCGATAATCTCCGGCCAATGCTGGCGAATGCCCTGCCCGCCCAGCATCATCATCTGGCTGGCCACCACCATCAGCGTCGGCGGCAGGAAGAGCGAGAGATGCTGAATAAAACGCGGCAGATAGTAGAGCGGCGCGGTGCTGCCGGTGAGGAACATCAGACCGAAGAGCAGAATTTGGCTCACCGCCTGGGCTTCCTGCATGGTGTTGATCACGCCAGCGACGATCAGGCCGAAGCCGTTCAGCGCCAGAAAAGCGAGGGTGAAGACCAACCAGAGCCCGAAAATCGAGCCGCGCAGGGGCATGTGAAACAGCAGCATCGCCAGCGCGAATTGGACCACGATCAGCGGCAGAAAGAGCAGGTAGTTGGCCAGGATGCGGCTGAGGATCAGATCGAGCGAGGAAATCGGCGCCAGATGATAGCGGCGCAGCATGTCGCGCTCGCGCATCATCACGATCTGCATGCCCAACCCCATAATGCCGCTACTAATCACCGAAAGGCTGATCAGCGGGCCCATGAACTCGGCCACCTCGCCGGGCTTGCCGTGGGCGATCAGACCGGTGAAAATGAAAAAGAACATCATCGGCATGATGAAAGCGAAAAAGAAGGCGATTTTTATGCGGTAAGAGAGCTTGACCTGCACCCAGCTCATCTTCCAAATCTTTCTCATTCCTCAATTCTCCTTCCCGTCATCTGCAAATACACGTCTTCCAGCGTGGCCTGGGCGACGCGGGCTTCGAGCAATTCATTGCCGGCGCGGTCGGCGTGCACCGCCAGCGCGGCCAAAATCTTGCCACCGCTGGGCCCGCGCAGGGTATATTCAGTGGTGCCGTCGTTCCGCACCGCCTGGGTCACGCCCGGCAGGCCAGCCAGCGTTTCCACCGCGATCGGATCTTTGAGCGTCACTTCCAGCCGGTCGCCTTCACCCAAATTGCGGATCAACTCCTTCGGCGAGCTGACGGCATGCAGCGTGCCCTGGCTCAAAATCCCGACCAGGTCGCAAAGCCGCTCGGCTTCCTCAATATAGTGAGTGGTGAGCAGGATGGTGGCGCCATGATCGCGAATGCGCAGAATCAACTGATGCAGCTCGCGCCGGATTTGCGCATCCAGCCCGGTGGTAGGCTCATCCAGAAACAACACTTGTGGGTTGCCCACCAGCGCCAGCGCCAAGGCGACCCGCTGCTTTTCACCTCCGGAAAGGTATTGGTAATAAACAGTGCGTTTGTGAGCCAGCCCGACCAGATCGAGCAAGTTGTCGATCGGCATGGGATGGGCATAGAAAGTGCCAAAAAGATCCAGCACTTCTTCCACCTGGATTTTGTCTTGCATCGTGGTGGTTTGCAATTGGGCGCCGATGAGCTGCTTGACCTTGAGCGCGTCTTTTACGGGATCGAGCCCTTTTACGCGGATCTGGCCGCTGTCGGGCGCCCGCAAGCCTTCAATCATCTCGATCGTCGAAGTTTTGCCGGCCCCATTCGGGCCTAAAAGCCCGAAAATGGTGCGTTCCGGGATGCTGAAGCTGATGCCCCGCACCGCTTCGAGCGTTCCGTAGCTTTTGCGCAGATCGCGCACCTCGACTGCCGGCAATCCACTCATGCTTTGATTACGCCTCCAGCTTTTTACAATATCAGGCTAAGGCAAGGTACGTATGTATTCCGCTCTCGCATAGCGCTTTAGCAAAAGCCGGCTCGGCCGCTTTTACTTTTTAGGCGCAAACGCTATCGGCCGTGAACGCTTTTCGCCGCCGCCTGGCAAACATTTAAATTCCCGCGTTCTCCCCCTCGCCCGCTTGCGTATATATAAATGTAATAAGGAACAGCCGTCCGCGGTTTGCGTAATCACACTGTATGGCATGGTTCACCACTCCTGCCGCGATCCCCACTTTAGCTCCCGATCTGGGGGCGCATGCAGCCGCTTCCCTAGCTGCCGCACATGCTGTGAAGGCGGACTTGGATGTGGAAACGCCAGCCGTGGGCCTGCATGAGGTCGTGCCGGGGGACGAACAAGGTTTTGCCGAACTGATCCGCCGCCATGAAACCCTGGTTTTCGGGCTTGCCTTGTATTTTCTGCGCGATGCCGCCGAAGCCGAAGAATTGGCGCAAGATGTTTTTTGGGTGCTTTTCCGCCATCGCCATTCCATCGAATCGGAGCGGCATCTGATGCATTGGCTACGGCAGGTCACCTGCCGGCGATGTCTCGACCGACGGCGACGCCGGCGGGTTTTGTTTACGCTAGGCCATCCCGATGCGCTGGAACAGGATTGGCCGGCCGTACCGCCGCCGCAAGCCGATCCCTGGCTGGCCCGCCGTTTGCGCCAATTATTGGCTTCGCTGCCGGCGCGCATGCGCCTGGTGCTGCTACTGCGTTACCAACAGGATTTACAGCCGGAAGAAATTGCCGAAGTGCTGAATTTGCCACGCGCCACGGTCAAAAGTCATCTGCGGCGCGGGTTAGCGCGGCTGCGCCGCCGGCTGCCGCCCGCCGCGCGCCCCGGCTTTGACGGAGCCGGCGCCGATCGAGGAGTCAACCCGTGAAGTCCCGAAACGATTCCGCCTGGCTGGAAACCGAGTTGCGCCGCGCGCTCGCCGCGCGCCGCCCCTCGCCCGATTTTGCCTGGCGCACCGCGATGCGCTCCCGGGCGGCCGCGCCGGCTGAGCCCTCCGGCGAAAACTTGCCGCCGACGCATGAGCCCATTGGAACATTCTCCTGGTTTTCGCGGGGATGGCGCGCTGGTTTCAGCTTGGCCGCCGGCTTGCTTATCGCGCTGGCGCTAGGGCTGAGCTTACGCCTGCACCCGCCGACGGCACCGGCAACGCCGATGCCCGCTTCGGCGCAGGCGCGCCAGATCCAGGCACAAGTTGAGTTTGCATTGCAATTTACCCGAGTCCGCCTGCGGCGGATCGTGCTGCACGCCCTGCCCGGACTGCGGGCGAAAGTTTCACAACGAGGAGAAACGCTATGATTCCCTATAAATTTAGCTTAGGCCGCCGCGCCGCAGTTGGCATTCTGGCGCTGCTAGCCGTTCCGCTCGCCTGGCCGCAAAATGGCGCCGGCATGCCGCCGATGCCCTTGCCCGGCCGCATCATCTTCCAGGTCGGCAATCTAGCAAAGCGGGCCAGCAAATATACCCAGGTCTCGCTGGACCGATCCCTGATCCAGATGTTCCTTAGCACGGCAAAAAATCAGCCGGGCCAGGCTGCCCAGGCTGCCCATGCGCTGCGCGGACTGAAGGGCGTCTATGTGCAGGATTTGAAATTCACCCACCCCGGCGAGTATTCCATGTCCACCGTGGCTTCGATTGCCCGCCAGTTGCGCAATCCCGCCTGGATTACCATCGTCCGCTCGCGTAGCGCCAAGGAAAATGTCTGGGTTTCAGTTCAGCGGAATCGCGAAATGATTACCGCGCTGGCGATTGTCGACGCCAAACCGCGCGAGCTGGCCTTAATCAATATCGTGGGACCGATACGGCTGAACGAATTGGGCTCGCTGAGCGGACTTTCCGGCATGGATTTGTCAAAACTGGCTGTGAATGCCCATGGGCGCACACCATTGCCCGTCCGCCCGCCGGCGCCGCCGAAGCCGCATACACCGCCTCCGCCGCCGGCTCAAATTAATTAAAAAAAGCGCGGGTAAAAAACCCGCGCTTTTTTAAATGGATTTGGATTTAGAAATTTATTTGGGCGGGACGTAGCCCGGGGGGGCATCGGCGCCGGAGCCAAAGAAAAACACCTGCATCTGCTCTTGGATCAGCTTTTGCGCCTCCGGCGTCCAGGGCGCCAGCCGGTACTCATTGAGCAGCATCTTGGCGTAGTCCTTCCACATCGCCCACGCCTCAGCCGAGACGTGCTCGTAAATGCGTTGTCCCAGCTCGCCCGGCCACGGAGCCTCATCCAGCCCTGGCAGCTCGCGCCCCAATTTTATGCAATGCACCATCCGCGCCATGCTTTAAGCCTAACAGAGACGACCGAGCCTCCTTTATTTTTTTACCGGCTTGGCGACGCCGGTGCGCACGGCTCGCCGCAGCAATTGTCGCAAGCGCTGTTGCATGCGCCGCTGCCGCGCCCGCATGGCCTGCACCTGCCGCCGTATGCGGAGCTGATCCCGCGCCATATCCTGCCGCATCCGTCGCTGCGCCTGGGCCATTCTTTCCTGTATCTGTTTCCAATTCCGCCGGCGCAAGCGTTGCATATCCGCCTGCGCCCGGGCGAACTGCCGGGCGTACTGCTGCTGCCATTTCCGCCGCCATTCGGCTTGCGCTTTGAACATCTGCCGCTGCGCCAGTTCCATCTGTTTTTGCGCCTGCCGCATTTGCAGCCGGGCCACAGCCATGTCCTGGCGCCACTGCCGCTGGGCGCGCTCCATCGCCGCATTCGATGGTTTGGAGTTGTCGGGCGAAAGCCGCAAATCCGGGGGAAGCTTATTTTCGTTCAGCAGCAGATGCAGCGAGGATAAATCCGGCGGATGCAGTTGCAGTTCGGCCAGCGCCTGCCGCATCGCCTTTTGCCCGGCAGCGAGCTGCGCGTCCATCCGCCGCCGAGAAAACCATTGCTGTTTCTGCAAGGCTTGGAGCGATTGTTCCAGCGCTTGCCGGCTATGCGTCATTTGCGACTGAAACTGCTGTTGCAAGGCTTCCAGTTGCGACTGCAATTGCGGCGTCATCCCGGCGTTGAAAATCCAGCCTGGCTGGGCCAAAGGCCGGAAAATTGGAGAAATCAAAATCCGGCGCGCCGCCGCCAGCACTTTGGGGTCGCGAATCACATAGCTCTTGCCGCCGCTACGGAACCAAAGATAATTCCCGCCGAGATTTTCGCCCGCGAGGCTATCGCCGGCGGCGGCGACGCTATGGCGCGTATGGAGGTAATACGCGCCAATCGGCGGGCCGGAGGCACGCAGCGGAACACTGGAAGGGCCGCGCCGAGCCGCCCCCGCTTGCGAATTCACCCCGGCTCCCTGCGGGGTTGCCGATTGCCGCCCATGAATAACATCATGACCTGCCGGCCTTGCCGGTAGCGTCTTATGCGCTGCCGCCGGCCGGGCGGGATTCTTTGCCGCTGCCGAGATCGGCTTCATGGCGCCGATATGCAGTCCCGCCAGGCCATAAATCAGGGGTACGGCCAGGACCGCCGCCAGCCGGTTGCCGCCCGCTTTCTCCGGCGCCGGCGCCAATAAGCGCTCCAGGCGCCGCGCCATGCGGCCGGGTTGCGCCAAAGGAACATAGGCCTGGCGCCCCAGCCAGGACCATCGCCGCAGCTCGCCGCCGCGCAAGCGGCCCATGAAGCCGAGCAACATCTCGGCATAGGCGGTGACCGCGATCCCGCTCGAGACCACGGCCTCATCCGCAGCCTGCTCGGAAAGCTCGTGCAGCCGCCGGTCCAGCCACCAGCTCAAAGGGCTAAACCAGAACACCGCCACATGCAGGCCGCTCAGCAGCCGGTGCACATAATCGCGCCGGGCGATATGCGCCAGCTCGTGCGCCAGCACCATGCTGAGTTTGGCTTCATTCCAATCCTCACTGTCTTCCGGCAGCAACACTACAGGCCGGCGCCAGCCGGTGGTCAACGGCGCCGGCAAATTCACCCGGTGCAGCGCGGGCGCGCGGCGCAATCCCAGGCGCCGGCATTCCTGCCGCAACACGCGTTGCGCTTTCTCATCCGTCTCGCGCCCACCCTTGCCGCTCATGCGGAACGGGGTCCCGGCTTCCGCCAGCCGGCGCGTCATCAACCAGGCGGCCAGCCAGCGCGCGCCGAGCAAGCCGGCCACCAGCAGGTATAGAACCAGCCCAAAACTCGCCAGCACAGGCCAGAAACTACTTACAGAATTGCCCGCCGCCGCCGGTTTTGCCGCCGGTATTGTTATTGCCGCCGCCAGGAACCTGGCCGGAGAGCGATACGTTTCGATTATTTCGGATGCGGCGCTGCCGGCCTCAGTCGAAGCCGGTATCGTGTTGGCGGCCGGGGCCAAGTTTGGCGTAGTTCCCTGCGCCCGGATCGCTGCCGGGGCGGCGGCTGGAACGTTCGTGATTGCCGCCGGCAATCCCTTCCGGCTCGCAAGCAGATCAGGTATCGATACACGGTAACCAGGCAGCAATCCCAGCAGCGGCATGCAGATGGCGGCATAGAGGAGCGCCCGCCACCAAGGCATCAACGCGGTAGCCGTCCAGTGCCGGCGTCGCAACCAGAGCCCCAGCAACAAGCCCAGACCGCCGGCCCTCAATGCCGGCAGCGCCAGCCATTGCCAAAACCGTTCCAACCAGATGGGGGAGAGCATGTTTCGTCTCCTTGCCTGTCTCTTTTCCAGGAATGGCCGCCGCAGCCGCTTTTGCGTTCTCAGCTCCTGGCGCCACCTTCCGGCGCAGGCGGATCGTGGCGTTCCGCCGCCCGCTGGCGTATGCGTTGCGCCAGCCGCTCCAACTCGGCCGGATCCAAGCCTTCATGCTCGACCAGCCCCAGCAGGAGCTGCTCGACCGAGCCGCCGCAAAAGCGCTCCAGCACCTGCCGCGCCGCCGCGGCCGCTACCGCCGGACGCGCCTGCCGGGCCTCATATATATAGGTTCGGCCCTCCAGCCGATGCCGGCAATAGCCTTTTTCCTCCAGCCGCCGCAGGATGGTGCGAATGCTGGAATCCTTCAACACGCGTTGCGGCAACAATTGCTCCCGGCAGGCCTCGGCGCTGATGCCGCCGTGGCGCCAGATGCAATCCATCACCTGCTGCTCCAGCCGGCTGAGCCCCGGCTGCGGGGAGGGTTGCGCGGGTTGGTTTTTACTGCGAAACATTGTAACGCTACAATGTGTAGCACTAATATTTGCGCTTGTCAAGCGCGCATTTTAAAGCGAGTTGATTTATGCTTTCGCCGGTGAGGGGATTCTTTATGACCGGATTCTGTATGAATCTCGACGAACCGTCTGGCTTGGATTTTTTCTGCTAAGTTTCGTGTCGATGGGGAGCATAAAAGCCCAATTCGTCATCAAAAACCGCACCCATTCGCATTAAAGCCGCGCTTCAGCGCACGCCGGTCAGAAGGTCGAAGGTAAGCTGGTCGAGCCGCTCGTAGGGCAGCCGCTTTTTCATGATTTGGTCTTTATTGAACTCATGCTTGAGCAGCGCCGCCGCGCCGGAAGATGCGTAGCGCCCGGCCGCGGGCAGGCCCGGCGGGGCGACATCCAACTCGCTCAAGATCGCCTGGATCTCCCCGTCGGCATTCCAGCGCTCCGCCTTTTCCTTCAAGATCAAATAGCTGCGCATGCAGCCGCGGGCGAAATCCTTGACGCCTTCCAGGTCTTCGGTGCGGTAGGCGTGCGCGTCGAAATGGCGCGGGCCGTCGTAGCCCACGTCTTCGAGAAACTTGACCAGCCAGAATGCCGCCTTGAGGTTGGCCGAGCCGAAGCGCAGGTCCTGGTCGTAGCGCCCCGGCATCTGATCGTTCAGGTCGATATGAAACAATTTGCCGGCTTCCCAGGCTTGAGCGACGGCATGCATGAAATTCAGTCCCGCCATGGTCTCGTGCGCGAATTCCGGATTCACCCCCACCATCTCGGGATGATCGAGCGTAGGGATGAAACCCAAATAATGGCCGGTGGTGGACATATAAATATCGCCGCGTGGCTCGTTCGGCTTGGCTTCGAGAGCGAAGTGGTAGCCGTATTGCTGTTCCTGGTTGTACGCGCACAGATAATTGACCGCCTCGCGCAAGCGCTTGACCGCCTCGTCGGCGCGGCGGCAGGCGTCGGTCTCGACTCCCTCGCGTCCGCCCCAGAGCACGAAGATTTTGGCGCCCAACTCCGCACCCAGGTCCATCGCCCGCATCGTCTTCTGCAGCGCGTAGGCGCGGACTTCCGGATCGTTCGCGGTAAAGGCGCCATCGCGAAATACAGGATGAAAAAACAGCGACACCGTAGCCATGGGCACGACGATGCCGTGCCGGCGGCAGGCCGCCTGGAACTCCTTAACGATGCGGTCGCGCTCGGAGGGCGCGGCGTCAATCGGCACCAGGTCATTGTCGTGCAAGTTCACGCCCCAGGCGCCGGTTTCGGCCAGCAACGCTACCGCGTCCACCGGCGCCAGAGCCGGGCGTACACCATCGCCAAAAGGATCGCGCCCGCGATTGCCCACCGTCCAGAGGCCGAATGAAAACTTATGTTCCGGACGGGGTTGATACGCATTGAGAGATGGCATACTTTGCATCTTACCAGTCACGCGCCAGCGGGCACCAAAATCACGCGGCGCGCACGCGCATAGTCCGCACCGGTTTTGAATCCGGCATACTGGTAACTTCGGCGAATCTATTACATTTCAGGGAGGACTGGCGGATGGCCAACTGGCAGGGAAAAGTCTCCGAGTGGATCTATCCCCTATTTCGGATCATTGTCGGCGCTTTATTTGCCTGCCATGGCGCGGAAAAGCTATTTGGCGCCTGGATTGGCCATAATGAGCTCTCGAATCCGCTCATGGCCGCCGCCGGGGTGATCGAGTTCTTGGGCGGCTTGCTGGTAGCACTCGGACTCTTCGCCGGCCCAGCCGCCTTTCTGGCTAGCGGCGAAATGGCCGTCGCCTATTTTATGGTGCATGCCCGGAACGGTTTTTGGCCGATCCGCAATGGCGGCGAGCTGGCCGTGCTCTACTGCTTTTCGTTCCTCTTTATTGCTTTTCGCGGCGCCGGACGTCTCAGCCTGCGCGGATAGCGGCTCGCAGCCTGGGGATTCGGCCGCATTGGCGATTATGCGCCGCCCCTGTCCGCTCACGCCGCCGGATGCTGACTCAATTCCTGCGCCGCCCGCCGGTACAACTCGCGCACTTCACCGTCGCTAATCGGGGAGAAATCCTGATAAAACTGCCCCACGGCATAAAAGTCCTGGGGGGTGAGCAGGCAAACGACCTCATCCACCACGCGGCGCAAGTTGGCGCAAGTCACCTGGGCGGCCACCGGAATCGCGGCCACAATTTTTTGAGGCCCGCATTGCCGCAACGCCGCCGCGGCGGCGCGCATGGTCGAACCGGTGGCCAGGCCGTCGTCCACCAGGATGACGGTGCGCCCGCGCGCATTCACCGGTTCCCGCCCGCCGCGATATTGCCGTTCGCGGCGCTCGAGTTCCACCGTTTCCCGCGCGGTGACGGAGTCGATCTGCTCCGGCGCAATCCCCAGCACCTGGATGACTTCCTGGTTCAACACCCGCATGCCGCCGGAAGCGATCGCGCCCATGGCCAATTCTTCCTGCCCGGGGGCGCCCAGCTTGCGAACGACAAAGATCTCCAGCGGCGCCGCCAGCGAGCGGGCGATTTCGTAAGCTACCGGCACGCCCCCGCGCGGCAGGGCGAGGACCAGGGCCGCCGCGCCAGCATATGCTTCCAGGTGCGACGCCAGTTGCCGGCCCGCATCGAAGCGGTCTTGGAATGGGACCTGGCTTTCACGAAATAGCATGATCACGCCTCACGCGCGCGCGCATGCCCCGGCGGAATAAGACTCCGGAACTTCCGCGCTTTCCCAGCCGGCGCTGCGTACCAGCGGCTCGACCGCGTGGGTCGTATCGCAATGAATGATAGCATCGAATCGTGCGCCGGCAATTCGGCCTCAAAATAATGGCTGGCGCGCTCCGTTTACGGCAGGTCAAGCACACCCATGGCGCACTCCACCAGCCGCCGTTTTCTCAGCACCGCATCCCCGATCAGCTCCAGCGGGAGCTGGTAATCGCCGGCAACGCACGAGAGCGCATGCGCATGCTCGCGCACCATCCGGGCCTCAAGTGGAAGTCCGGCTTCCATCACTATTTGGATGCGCGATCGGAGGCGAAACGGGGCAATCCGGCACGCCCGGTGGCGCATCGAACCGACATCGGTATAGGGGAGGAGAACGGCATGCAACTATTTAGTACGGCTTTTACCCACAATGGAGAGATTCCGCGCCAGTTCACCTGCGAGGGCGCCAACATCTCGCCCGAGCTGTCGTGGAAAAACGCGCCGGCGCAAACCCGCTGCTTCGCTCTATTGGTCCACGATCCGGACGCGCCCATAAGCGGAGGCTTCACTCACTGGGTGGTGTACAACATTCCCGCCCACGTTTCCGGCATCGCCGCCAATCTGCAGCCGCAAGAACGCATCTCGGAAGTGGCCGTGCAGGGAAAAAACAGCACCGGCAAGCTGGGCTATACCGGTCCTTGCCCGCCTTCGGGAAAACACCGTTATTTTTTCCGGTTATATGCGCTGGATAGCGATCTTCCGCTGAGCCCCGGCGCCAGCGAAAAAGAAGTGCGCGCCGCCATGCGCGGGCACATTCTCGATGAAACCGAACTGATGGGGGCCTTCGCGAAATCCAGCGGCAAAGCGGCGTAAGCGGGCGAGTCAAGTGGGCCGGATGCGGGCAGAGCGCGCCGGCCCGGCCCGGCCGCTAGCGCAAAATTTGGCCTATTCGAAGATTGAAAGTGCATGCGCCGCTGCTGGCAACTTTATGCGGCTTGCGGGGCGCGGCGCCGTCCCAGATGTGCTCGAAACCAGTCGCGCGATAACTGCGCCACCAGCTCCAAAGCGCCCGGCTCTTCGAATAAATGCGTCGCCCCGGGAATGATCTCCAGCCGCTTTTTCCCCGGCAGATGCTGCAGCGCTTGCCGGTTCAATGCCAGCACCCGCGTGTCTTCGCCGCCCACCAGCAACAGCGTCGGGGCGCGCACCTGCGCCAGCGCGGCCCCGGCCAGGTCGGGCCGGCCTCCGCGCGAGACCACCGCCCGCATCCATTCCGGCGCGTCCGCCGCCGCCACCAGCGCCGCTGCCGCCCCGGTGCTGGCACCGAAATAGCCTAAACCCAGCGCCTGCAACACCGGCTGCGCCCGCACCCAATCGGTTGCGGCTCGCAAGCGTCGCGCCAGAAATTCAATATTGAACCGCAATTCCGCCGTGCGCAGGTCCAGTTCTTCCTCACGCCGGGTGAGCAGATCGAACAACAGCGTGCCCAGCCCGCCATGCCGCAGCACCAGTGCGACCTCGCGATTGCGCGGACTATGGCGGCTGCTGCCGCTGCCATGGGCAAAAATGACCAGCCCGCTCGGATTCGCCGGCAATTCCAGATCGCCTTCCAGCAGCACATCTCCGGCGGGAATACGTGCGCCCAGCGCCGGCCGCTCTGCTGTATCCGTATCGCGATTCATAGGCTTCTTCTATTTTTTCGATGCGGCGCGAAGGGTTGAGTACATGCCCAGGTACGCGCGATCCGACACTCTGTTTCCTGTTGACATGCCACAGCAAACCTGCCAGCCTGATGTGGTATCGCCACAGGAACGGAACATGCTCGAAGACACTACCCGGCTCGATCTGCTGCAAGGCACGCTCGATTTGATGGTGCTGCGCACCCTGCTGGCGCTGGGGCCACAGCACGGCTACGGACTGGCGCGGCGCATCGAGCAGACCAGCGGCGATCGTATATTGCTCAACCAGGGCACCATTTATGCCGCATTGCTACGCCTGCAGCAGCGCGGGCTGATCTCCGCCGCCTGGGGTAAATCCGAAAACGGCAGGCGGGCGAAATACTACGTGCTCACCGCCCGCGGACGCAAGCGGATCGAGCGCGAAACCGCGGTGTGGAACCGCCTTGCGGCGGTGATGGAACGCTTCTTGAAACTCGCTCCTGAAAACTAACCGCTCTTGATTGCGGAGCAGTCATGCTCGAATCCCCGCGCCAATTCCTTTCACGACTGATTGCCCGGCTGCACCCGCGCCGCTGGGAACGTGAATTCGACGAAGAACTGGAAGCTCATCTCGCGCTGCTGATCGAGGAATACCGCCGCCAGGGCCTGCCGCCAGAAGAAGCCGGGCGCCGGGCGCGGGTGAAGTTGGGCGGGAGCGAGCAGCTGCGCGAATGCCGCCGCGAGCAGCGGCGCAGGCTTTGGGGCGGCGATTTCCTGCGCGACCTGCGCCAGAGCCGGCGCCTGCTGCGCCGTAATCCCGCTTTCGCCGTGGTAGCGCTAGTGACGCTGGCGCTCGGCCTCGGCGCCGCCACCATCCTCTTTTCGCTGATTCAACGCGAGCTCTGGCAACCGCTGCCTTATCCCCACGCGAGCCGCCTGGTGGCGATTTCCCTGCGTTATCGCACGGACTCCCGGCAAGGCGTCTCCAGCCTGGTCAATGCCGGCATGTTTCAAATCTGGCAACGGCAGGCCACGCACTTCCAGCACATGAGCCTGCTGGAAGCCCGCGGCCTGATTCTCACCGGACGCGGGCGAGCGCAGATCATTCCCGCCGCCCGCGTTTCCGCCAACTTCTTTCGCACCCTAGGTGCGCCCTTGCGGCTGGGCCGCGCCTTTACTCCGGCCGAGGAATTGCAGGGACAGGATCACGAGGTCATCCTTGCCTGGCCGCTCTGGCGGCGGCTGTTCTCCGCCTCAGCCGCATCACTCGGCGCCCGGCTCGTTTTAAATGGAACGCTGTACACCGTGGTTGGCGTTTTGCCGCGCGGCTTCTATCTGCCCCGCCTGGGCCGGCTGGCCGGGCAGTTCGGCAGCTCGCAAGCAACGCCGCCCATTCAAATGTTTTTCCCGCTCGGTTTGGCCGGTTGGGAAACGCACCTCTGTATCTGCGATCAGAATTTCATCGCGCTTGGCCGGCTGCGCCCGGGCATATCTCCGGTTGCGGCGGGGCGCCAGCTCGACCTGATCAATCGGCGTATTCTCGCCAGCTTGCACGAATCCAAAATTCACACGCAAACGTTCCTCACGCCTTTGCAGCGCGTTCTGACTGCGCCATATCGTTCCGGCTTATTGCTTATCGCCATCGGCGCCGGGCTGCTGCTGCTACTGATCGCCCTCAATCTGGCCAACCTGCTGCTTGCCCGCAACAGCGGACGCTTGCACGAGATGGCGGTGCGCAGCGCGGTGGGCGCCGGACGCGGCCGGCTGCTGCGCCAGCTTTTAAGCGAAATGGTCTGGCTGCTGGCCGCCGGCTTCGCGCTGGGCCTGCTGCTGGCCTGGGCCGGCCTGCGCCTGTTGGCCGCCGATACCGCCATCGGCCTGCCGCGTCTCGGCGGGCTGCATTTGACTCCGGCCGGCTGGGCTTTTGCCGGGGTGGTCACGCTGCTGGCCGGCGCGCTCTTCATCCTGCCACCCACCTTGCACCTGCTGCGCCAGGCGGCGCCTGAAAGCTTGCAGGTCAGCCAGTCCACGATTGCCTCGCACCGCCATTCGCTGCACCTGCGCGAATGGCTGAGCGGCACCGAAATCGCGCTTTCGGCCCTGCTGCTCACCACCGCGCTGCTGCTCGCCGCCAGCCTCCGCCAGGTCTTGCGCGTCAACCGCGCCCTCGACACCCACCGCGTGCTCACCCTAAAAGTCGTGGCCCCGCTCAGCCATGGCCGCCTGGCCCAAGCGGACGCGCAGCGGCTGCAATTTTTTCGCCAGGTGCTCGACCGCGTGCGCCGCCTGGGCGACGTCCGCGCCGCCGGCTGGATCAGCCAATTGCCGCTGGAAGGCCAAACCTGGACCTCCGGCATTCAATTTTTCGGCCTGCCGGCGCGACCGCGGCATGAGGGCAACTTCCGCTTCATCAGCCCCGATTATTTTCGCGCCGCCGGCATTCCGCTCGTCGCCGGCACGACTTTGCCGCCGGATCGCGCCGATGTCGCCATCATCTCGGAAAACGTGGTTCGCCAGGTGCTCGGCGGGCGCAATCCGATCGGCATGAAAATCATGGAAAGCGGCGAGCAACATGTCTGGCTGCGGGTGGTGGGCGTGGCCGCCGACGTGCGCGCCGATCCGGAAAAACCGGCGCCGCTGATGATCTACCAACCTATGCAGGATTGGCCCGGCATCGATTATTCCCTGGTGGTGCGCACCGCGGGCAATTGGCGCCGACTCGCCGGCAGCCTGCCACCGCTTATCTGGAGCCTGGATTCCAACGAGCCCTTACCCCCCGCCGCGGCGCTTTCCCATCTGGTCAGCGCCGCTACCCACACCCGGCGTTTTCAGGCGCAACTGGCCGGAGCATATGGCCTCGCCGCGGCGCTGCTGGCCGCGCTGGGACTCTATGGCGTGCTCTCCGCCTCGGTCGTGCTGCGCCGCCACGAGATCGCCATCCGCATGGCGCTCGGCGCCGATGCCGATGCTATCCGCCGCCTGGTGTTACGCCACACCCTGCGCCTGCTCGGCTTCGGGCTCACCTCCGGCCTGTTGCTGGCGGCGCTGCTGGCCCGCTCCCTTAGCAGCCTGCTCTATCAGGTCAGCCCCATGAATCCTTCTATCTATCTCGCCGTCGCCCTGGGGCTGAGCGTGATCGCGCTGGCCGCCGGCGCCTGGCCTGCCCGCCAGGCCGGCCGGCTGGATCCCGCCCGGCTGTTGCACGCGGAATAAAACGGTGCCGGCGGGCGCGTCAGCGTAGCGCGTCCGCCGGCTCTATTGCCAGGAGGCTCTTTATTTAAATAAAATCTGGATTTAAAACATCAGCCACAGGTTTATATAAAGCGTGTTGTTGTCGCTGGCATTGCGACCCGCGCCATCATAATTGGTGGAGGCGCCATTGAACTTGGTAAAGCCCAGGTAATAAAGCTGGAGCGAGATATTCTGCACCGGCCAGTAGCTGGCTTCGAGAATGTAGCCGTTGCTATCCGGGCTGCCGTTATTGCTGCCGTTCAACGCGCCGGAAGCGAAGAGGGTAGCATCGGCGGTGCCGCTGGTGGAGAAGCCGCCGCCGCCAAAGGCGTACATATTGCCGAGGTGGTACAGCCCATCGAGCTTGAACGTGTGCAGCTTGTGGGCAGCAAAGCTCGCGCCCCGCGCCGCCAGCGTGCCGAATAAATTCGAGCTCTCATGGATATAAGTAGTGTGCAGGGTCAGGGTATCTTTTCCCAGATGGCGTTCGTACTGGGCATCGCCGGCGGCGTCGGTGTAGCGATTCTCCGCTCCGCCGATGGTATTGGGGAAGCTGTTGACGTGCATCCCATAGGTTCCAACCTCGAGATAATTCAGGCCGCTTCCCCAGGTGGTCTGATAGGCGCCGCGCCAGTAGGGCGCCACGCCAGAGATGTTGATGCCAAATCCCTTGCCATCGGGCGGCTGCGGGCCGCCGATATGCATGGACCGGTAAAGCGTAAAGTCGCCGTAGAAACTGTTGTTGTACATCGCATAGGCGCCCACGCCGCCCACATCCTGCGCCAACCCGCCGTCAATCAGGGTGCTGGCCATAGGCGACGGCGAACTGTCGGGCCCCGCCCAGGGAAAGCCCCAGGCCGGCGTATCGTTCCATAAATCTTCGACGGTCGGATTGTTGTTCAAATCCAGTCCGTACACCAGCGGCTTGCTGCCGAAATAGCGGAGATTGGCGTAGCGAATATCGGTATTGTCCATGGAAAAATGGTCGCCCTGGGTGTTATAGGTGACCTGAATGAAGCTGCCCATGTGAGTCGCCAGCTCGCCGGCCAGAAAAAGGCTTAGCTGCTGTGGAAATTCGATATTGCCGTTTTGCGTACCCGGCTGGGCCTTGCGCGTCAGCGTATCCGAAATCTGAAACATCGCCGAAAGCGGCAGATTTTCGTTCAACCACAGCCCAGCCTCATTTTTGCTGCCGGGCTTATAGATTTTGGGTGTGTTTTTTCCACTCAGCGTGTAGCCATTGAGTTTGAATTGGCGTCCGAAGGCGGTCAATTCCGGAAAGGTGATATGGCACCGGCTGCACGGCAACCCGGTTTGCCGGGCAAAGCTGGGGACGCCCCAAGCCGCGCCTGCCGCCGCCATGACCAGCAGCGGCATACACATCCACTGCCCTACTTTTCGCAAGGTCGTCATGAGTCCTCCTGATGTGTACAGCTTCCTGGACGCCGCGCCGGCGGCGTCCAGGCCGTATAGTTCTAGTTTATTTCGATAAATTGAAATTGACCGTGGAAGAACCCTCGCCCACCGTCACTGTGCGCGACTGCTCGTGGCGGCCTTCATGCCAAGCGACCACGCGATAATGGCCGGCCGGCAGCTTGAGATTATAGTTGCCCGAGCGCTTGGTCGTTGTGAAATACGCCGTCGGCACCACTACGATATAAGCGCTCATATCGGGATGCAGCGTGCAGCGCAGATGGATCACGCCGGGATGCGTGAAGCGAAAGTTTAGCGATTGCCCCGGCGACGCATTGCCCAAGTTTTTCGCCAGCGCGCGATTGCCGCCGATGGATTTCCAGGATACGTTGTGCTTCACCGTATCGTTGTTCTTGAACACCACCGTCGAGCCCACGGGGACCGCCAGCACGTGCGGCTGAAACGCCGTCCATTTCTGGTCCATCGTGTACGTCTTCGCCGCAACCGGCATCAGATGCGACGGCCCAATCGCCCACACCACCGAGCGTGGCGGAGGCGGTGGAAACGCTCCCGGCAGCGCCCGTGGCGGGGGGCCGCCGTTGACCTTGCCATGAATGCCTGTGGCGGCCATGGCCACCATGCCCAACATCATCATCACTGCGATACTGCGTATGCCTTTCATCGTATGAGTCCTCCTGCAAATATGCCGGGCGGAAGCCCTGCATATTTCTTTTATGCATGAAGTGGGCCAATTGTGATCACCAACTTCAAATGACATGATCGCGATCAATTTCAACCTGTATTTTCAAGGTTTTGCATGACTGCATAGCATATCGTCCTCGATGCCGCGACCAAGGGACCAACCCTCCCCCTTGAGTGAAATACCCCACCCTTGCGTTATTCACCCCTATCCGATCAATCCGAGGCGATACCCGCGCCGGTTGCAGCCTGCATGCCAGCCCATGATCTACAAGCTGAATTGATCAATGTACAGGAGACACCCGGTTGGCAGACAGCGTGCAAGCTGAAGAGGTAGCCATTGGGGCGTTGGGATGATAGCTTTAGAAATATCGTGCAGGTATCCGCGCTCGACACGCTGGCTCTGTGTCCCTACCTGGCCTGGGTTCGTTTCTCGCCCCAGGGGCGAGTTCTCTCCGCCAGTGCCGCCGCGGCCCGCCTACTGGGATATACCCAACCCGAACAACTGGTGGAGCGGAGCCTGTTTGACCCTGCAAGCTGGACGCGATGGAACGAAGCGGTGCGCCAAAGTCCCGGCCAGGCGCAGGAATTGCCGCTGCTTACCCATAATGGCGGCTCCATTTGGGTGTTGATGAGCGGCTGCGAGATCGGTGAAAACATCACGGAAGGATGGTTAGTGGACATTACGCGTTATAAACAGCAGGAAGCCACGCTGGCCCGCACGCTGGTCAGCGGGCGCGAGCATGAAATCGCCGAACGCCGCTTCCGCGCTTTGCTCGAATCCGCACCCGACGCCATCCTGATCAGTGCCGGTTCCGGCCGTATCCTGATGGCCAACCAACAATCGGAAAAACTGTTCGCCTGCCCGCGCGCGGAAATTCTCGGCCGTTCGATCGAAGATTTCATGCCCGAGCGTTTCCGCGAGCATCACCGCCGGCTGCGCGGCGAATACAATCGCCAACCCCGCACCCGGATGATGGGGGCCGGCCTTGAGCTCTACGCCCGCCGCCGCGATGGTGTCGAGATTCCGGTCGAGATCAGCCTCAGCCCCATTGAAATCGATGGGGAATGGGTGGTGGCCAGCGCCATTCGCGACGTCTCCGAGCGCAAGCGCGCCGAAGCCGCCCTGCATCGGCTGCATCAGTTGGAACTGGCTCAAACCGAGCACCTCGCCAGCCTGGGCGAGATCGCCGCCGGCCTGGCTCACGAGATCAAGAATCCGCTGGCCGGCATTGCCGCGGTGCTAGAAGTCCTGGCCGGCAATTTTGGAAATGCGCCCGAATCACGCGAGTTGATGTCGGAGGTGCAGCAGCAGGTGGTCCGGATTCGTTCCATTGTGGACGAACTGCTTAACTATGCCCGCCCGCGTCCGCTCGCTTTGGTTCCCGGCGACCTCAATGAAGCGGTCGCCCGGGCAGTGCAGTTCGCTTTGCCGCGCGCCCAATTGCGCCAGTTGCGGCTGACGTTTTTACCCCGCTCGCTACCCGTATTGCAGCACGATCCCGAGCAGATCCAGCGCATGGTGCTCAACCTGGTCATGAACGCCATCGAGGCATTGCCTCCCGGTGGGCAAATCGAGGTTCTCACCCAACTGGATCCTTCCGCCCAGCAAGTGACGATCAGCGTGCGCGACGACGGCCCCGGCATTGCTTCGGCGGAGCAGGAAAAGATCTTTCGTCCCTTCTACACCACCAAGGGAAAGCACGGCACCGGCCTCGGCCTCTCGCTTTGCCGCCGCATAGCCGAACTCCATGGCGGCACGATTCGCGTCGAAAGCCATCTGGGCGAGGGCAGCCGGTTTATCGTCACTTTGCCGCTGGAAAACGCGCGGGAGGCGCAGCCGTGAAATCGTCCATTCTGATCGTCGATGACGAAAAACTTCTTCGCTGGCCCCTGCGCCGCAAATGTGAGGAATGGGGGTATGCGGTGGACGAAGCCGCCGATTGCGGCGCCGCCCAAGCCGCCGTCCGCTCCAATACCCCCGACCTGATTCTTCTGGATGTCCGCCTTCCCGATTGCAGCGGGGTCGATCTATTGCGCAGCTTGCGCGACGAAGGCTTTCTTGCCCCCGCCATCATGATTACCGCCGATCCGCGGATTGATGACGTCAAAGCCGCTATCCGCCTGGGCGCGTACGATTACCTGACCAAGCCAATTGATTTCGAGGCGCTGCAGATCACGATTTCCAATGCCCTGGAAACCAGCCGCCTGCGCCAGGAAGTCGGCACTTTGCGCGATCAAATGCAGCGCCAGACCGCGCCGCTCGAGGTGATTGGCGCCTCGGCTAAACTCCAGGCTCTCAATGCCTTCGTGCGCAAAGTCGCCGCCAGCGAAGCCAGCGCTATCCTGTTGCAGGGCGAAAGCGGCACTGGCAAAGACCTCTTCGCCCGCGTCCTCCACGCCGATTCCTCTCGCCACGACCGTCCCTTTGTCGCCATCAACTGCTCCGCCATTCCCGAACAGTTACTCGAATCCGAGTTGTTCGGACACGAGCGTGGCGCATTTACCGATGCCAAAACCGCGAAAAAGGGCCTGCTCGAAAGCGCCGACGGCGGCACTTTCTTCCTGGATGAAATCGGCGAGATGCCGATGATGCTGCAAGCCAAGTTGCTGCGCGTGCTCGAAGAGCAAAGCTTCCGCCGTGTGGGCGGACTTAAAGATATTAATGTGGACGTACGCATCGTCGCCGCTTCCAACCGCAATCTGGAGGATGCCGTGCGCACCGGACAATTCCGCCAGGACCTGTTCTATCGGCTCATGGTGATCCCCATCTTCATTCCGCCGCTGCGCCAGCGCCGCGAAGATATTGAGCCGCTCAGCCAATTCTTCATCGCGCATTACAATCGCCGCTTTCGCAAAACTATCCGCGGCCTCAGCCCGGACGCGCGCAAATTGATGCTGGCGTACGATTGGCCGGGCAATGTGCGCGAACTGAAAAATGCCATCCAGCGGGCCATGATCCTGGAAGACGGGGAATGGATCCGTCCCACCTACCTGCCGCTGCAGCCGGAAGGCGCCGCCATGATGACCTCGCGCGAAGCCTTTCCCAACGCCGCCCCTGCCAGCCCCGAATGGCAAGCCTTGCCCTCCGGACGCCTGTTGCCCAAATTGGAAATACCCGCGCCCGGCACCTCGCTGGAAGAGATGGAACGCGCCATGGTGGAACAGGCCCTGCTGCAGGCCCATGGCAATCAGTCACAGGCCGCCCGCTTGCTCGATATCAGCCGCGACGCCTTGCGCTACAAAATGAAAAAATTCCATCTCGGCGAGGCTGAACACTTCGAGCATCCCGCCGCCGTGCCGCAAGCTTAGATTTTACCTGCCCAGCCAGTGCCGTAAATCACGTCCGACCCAAAAGGCGATCACCGCCGCCCCCAGCCCGATCGCCAGCGTTTCCAGCGCCGAGCGCCACCAGGACTGTTCCGACCAGCGGCTTTTTCCGGCTCCGATGCCAAAAAACATCAGGGCGGTCGTTCCCACCGCCAAGACCAGCGGGTGCCCAAAATCCCGGAAATAGGGCAGCAGCGGCACCAAGCCGCAGAGCACGAAAGCGGCAAAAGTGCTGGCCCCCGACCGCACCGGCGAGCGCTGGGCGCGCGCCAGGCCGTACTCTTCCGTCAGCATCAGGTTGACCCATTGTTCCTGGTCGCCGGTAATAACTGATACCGCATGCTCCAACTCCGCCCCGCTGAAGCCTTTAGCCTGAAAGATCTGCCGGACTTCCTCGCGCTCGCCTTCGGGATGCAGTTCGATATGCCGCCGCTCGCGCGCCCGCAGGCGTTCGTAATCGTCGCGCTCCGATTTCGTGCCCAGGTAATTTCCCGCCGCCATCGAAAAACCGTCAGCGAGTAAGTTGGCGCAACCGAGCAACAGCAGCACCGTATGCGGCACATCGCCCCCCACCGCGCCCGCCACAACCGCCAGCGTGGTCACCGCACCGTCCAGCCCGCCGTAGAGCCAGTCGCGCAGATAGTTTGCCCGCGGCTGCGCCAAACGCTCTGCAATGGCTTCATAAGTATGTTCATGTTCCAGCTTCATGGCGCGATGTCTTTGACCTTACCCTAAAGCGTTGTCTCTATGCCACTGCCACGAGCGTGAGCTCATTCCCGTCCGGGGAAATTCCAACCGGGACATGATCCTGGTCATAGGGAAGGATTTCTGGAATACATCAATCTAAACTAAGCCGGTGGTGCCAGCAGAAGAGATGGCGCGTCCGGCGATGCTTAAAGAAAAAAGGAGATTAGGATGGTACCGCTTGATCGCCATCAGACTCTAGGAGACTTAGTCGCTCGCCTGCCGTTTGCCGCCGGCGTGCTCGAACGCCATCATATGGATTTCTGTTGCAAGGGCGCAACCCAAGTCGAAGACGCCTGTGCGGCTGCCGGCATATCCCTCGAACAATTGGGCCGCGAGCTGGATACCGCCTCGCGGCTTGTGAGCGTTACTGGCTCGGAACCCGCTGCCGCTTGGGACACCGCATCCTTAACCGACCTGATCGAGCATATAGTTTCCACTCATCATCAGCGCCTGCGAACCTGGTTGCCAGAACTCAACGCGCTAGCGGCAAAGGTCGTCAATGCCCATGGCCGGCGCCATCCCGCATTACTCGAATTGCGCCAGGAATTGGATCATCTCGCCACCGAGCTACACTCGCACATGGAAAAGGAAGAATACGTTCTTTTTCCTTTTATCGGACAACTGGCCGGCTTACAGCCTGGGCAGGCCGGCTATCAACCTCCTCCCTTTGGCAGCCTGCGTAATCCAGTGAGTGTCATGCTGCGCGAACATGCTCAGGCGGGAGAATCGCTCGACGCGCTTCGCCGCTTGACCGGCGACTATACCCTCCCGGCCGAGGCCTGCGCCTCCTGGCAATCCCTCTATGCCCGCCTGCGCGAGCTGGAATCGGACTTGCACGCGCACATTCATCTTGAAAACAACATCCTGTTCCCGCGCGCGGCGGCACTCGAAGCCAGCCTGAATTAAGGTGGGGGCGGGGCTTTTATTTATGACTGAGATCAATTCAATCTCAGGCGCATCAGTGCCCCATGGACTGGCATCTGACATGTATACGGTAACTCGGATTGATCTTTCAAGAGGTCGGCCATGTACCTCGTATATTCCAACCGTGCCGGCGCCTCGCTTTCATGGAACCAGGCGGACATTCCTGGTTTGCTGGCAAAGCTTTATACCTCGATCCGCCAAATACGACAGGATTTGCCGGAAATTACCGCCCTGGCCGAGAAAGTTGCCGAGCACCACACTCTGGAATTCCCCGCGCTGGATGAGATCTGGACGCTGGCCGCGCACCTGCAATCCCGGCTGTTGATACACCTGGATAAAGAAGAGAATATGATCTATCCCCGCATTGAGCGCAATTATAATGCGCTCGATTATGCCGAATCATTTTCCCTGGAAAGCTTGACCACTTGTCTCGATTTTTGCCAGCACGAGCATTCCGAAATCTCGGACTCGCTATCCGCGATCCGGAACACCACCGATGGCTTCAAATTGCCGATGGGAGCCTGCTCTTCCTGGCGTGAGATGTATCGCCGCCTGGAAAATCTGGAAATCGAACTGCGCCGCAATTTCGAACTGGAAGAAAAGGTTCTCCTACCCCTTGCCATCCAGCACGAAAACGAGCGGAATCGCGCTTCTCGCATGGCTTCCGGCCGGAGTTAAATTCATCCTTTTTCCTAGGGATTCGTTATCCCGCTCCATTCCCGCGGATAACGTACTCTATTTTTCGCACATTTGAACAGGCCTGAGCTGGTCTGGTACAAAAACAGAGCTGGCGCCACTGAAACAGAGCGGCGCCAGCGATTAACCAGCACAGGAGACCAGCATGGCGCAA
>JAKASR010000011.1 GCA_021818955.1 Acidobacteriota bacterium | reverse complement strand
CCTTCCTGGACGGCCGCACATTCACCGCTCAAGCCGGGGTGGCTTGAGCTAAACTGATCCCGCCACTCGGGACCCCGAGTGTCCGCTGATCATCCGCTAAGTACAAATCAATAGTCAAATATATAATTTTTTGTGGAGACTTTTGTGAGGACCCCGCATTCATTTGCACCAATTTCGGAACAACTTGATACAACTCGGTACAAGTAGCCAATTACTTGAATCGTAAGGCGTTACAGGGATTTCTGCCCGCCGATCAATGACATACAGATTTGGCCCGAAAACGGCCTCAACACACCAGCCTGCCGGGAGTACCGATGCCGGCTGGCTAAAACCGCCATCTTCCTGAAAAATCAAAGCTTAAAGCCCCGCTTTAGTAATGATTGAATTCGCAGGGCAGGCTGAGATATGGTGTCTCCATTCTAGTGTGGGGGATGGGCCATGATGTCTCCAGTTCAAAAAGCGCGTAAACCGTCGCGGGGAGACAGTTGGAATAACCGCCGGCGGGCAAGCCGCGGCGCGGCAGCCTGTTTGGCTTGGCCGAGACTGAGCGCGGCCAGGCCGCGCGGGCGGGCGCCCATCGGCTGGCTGTTTTTGTGCGGGCTGGCCGCATGCCTCACCACCGCGGGGCAAGCCCCGGCCGGGACGCCCCTGATCACACAACCGGTCAAGGACACGCAACTCAGCGTCTTGCGGGGCAACACCTATCCGCTGGCGCGCGCGCCATACGACCGCGGTCCCGCTCCCGGCAGCCTGCCGATGCAGCGCATGCTGCTGGTGTTGAAGCGCAGCCGGCAGCAGCAGGCGGCGCTGGCGGCACTCCTGCGGCAGCAGCAGGAAAAAGGCTCGCGGCATTATCACCAGTGGCTGACGCCGGCGCAATTCGGGCAACGGTATGGACTGGACGCGCAGGACCTGGGGACCATCCGGGCCTGGCTGGAAGCGCACGGCTTTCAAATCGATGGCGTCGCCAACGGCCGCGGCGTGATCGAGTTTTCGGGAGACGCGGCGCAAGTCGAGCAGGCCTTTCACACGCCCATACACGAATACCTGGCGCGCGGCCGGCAACATTTCGCCAACGCGCGCGATCCGGAAATTCCCACGGCGCTGCTGCCGGCGGTGGCGGGCATCGCCAGCCTGAATAACTTTGGGCGCAAGCCGCTGCTGACGCTAACGAAAATGCCGCGGCCGCCGCCCAGCCCGGCGGCCTGGCCGACGCCGCCGGCTTTTACCTATGCCTGCGGCGGCAGCTATAGCTGTTTCGCGGTAGGCCCGGGGGATTTCGCGACGATATACAATATCCAGCCACTGTGGACGGCGGGCATTAACGGCAGCGGCGAGACCATCGCGATCACCGCGGAAAGCGACATCAACCCGCAAGACGCCAGCGATTTCCGCAGCATGTTCGGGCTGCCCGCCATCCATCTGAACGTCATCCATGACGGCCCCGACCCGGGAATTTTGAGCACGACCGGCGACGAAACCGAATCGGACGCGGACGTGGAATGGTCGGGGGCGGTGGCCCCCGGCGCGACGATCGACCTGGTGGTATCGGAATCGACGGAAGCCAGCGCCGGCGTGGATTTGTCGGCCGAATATATCGTGGACAACGATCTGGCGCCGGTGATGAGCGAAAGCTATGGCGCCTGCGAGATGGAACTGGGCACGGCCGGCAACCAGTTTTACGAGCAACTCTGGGAGCAGGCGGCGGCCGAAGGCATCACGGTGACGGTGGCCAGCGGGGATAGCGGCTCGGCCTTATGCGATGCGGGCAACAAAGCGGCACAGATGGGGCTGGCGGTGAACGGCCTGGCCTCGACGCCGTACGATGTCGCGCTGGGCGGCACGGATTTCAACGACGCGCTCGATGGCAACAGCTATTGGAAAGCCACCAATAGCGCGGGGACTGAAACCTCGGCGCTGGGCTATATTCCGGAAACGGCGTGGAACGACACCTGCACGAATCCGGAACTGCCGCAGCTGGTGAGTTCGGCATCCACGAGCGCAGAGACGAACTGCAACAATGCCAGCCTGATTTCGCAATTGCCATTTCTGCTGTCGGTAATCGGCGGCAGCGGCGGCGCCAGCGCCTGCACCACCTCGTCGGGCACGCTGGGCAGTTGCTCCGGCGGCTATGCCAAACCCGACTGGCAAGCGGGCACAGGCGTGCCCAACGACGGCAAGCGCGATCTGCCCGACGTGTCGCTTTTTTCCGGCGACGGCTTCAACGGCAATTTTTACATTCTCTGCGAAGCCGATCAGATCAATGGCCTGCCCTGCAACCTGAACAGCTTTTGGTTCCTGGGGGTGGGAGGCACCTCGCTGGCGGCGCCGGCGTTTGCCGGCATGATGGCGCTGGTCAACCAGAAATACCAAACGCCGCAGGGCAACGCCAACTACAGGCTATATCCGCTGGCGGCGAAAGCGGGCGCGAGCTGCGCCTCGGCCGACAATCCGGCCAGCACCTGCATTTTCTACGACACCACTTACGGGACCAATGCGATGCCCTGCATCAGCGGCAGCCCCGATTGCAAAGCCCAAAATGCCAGCGACGCCTATGGCGTGCTCTCCGGCTACAACGCGGCGGCCGGCTACGATCTGGCCACCGGGCTGGGCAGCGTCAACGCGGCCAACCTGGTCAACGACTGGAATCAGGCGCAATATCAGCCGACCACCACCACCCTGCAGATGAATGGCGGCAACGCGGTGAACGTGACGCACGGCTCGGCAGTCAGCTTCAATGTGGCGGTGACGCCGACGTCGCCGATGCCCACCGGCGAGGTTTCGCTGATCGCGACGCAGGGAACGAACCGCTACAATGCCGGCACGTTCCCACTCGCCAATGGCGTGATCGCCGGCTCGACCGGCTTGTTGCCCGGCGGCAGCGCCTACACGGTCGCGGCGCACTATGCCGGCAACGGCGCCTACGCCGGCAGTGATTCCAAGCCGGTCACGGTCACCGTCAACCCCGAAGCCAGCCAGACGTTCGCCAACCTGGTGACCCTCGACAATAACGGAAACCTGACCAGCTACAGCGCCAACCAAGCGACTTATGGGGACGGCTATCAGTTGCTGCGCTTCGATGTCGGCAACTCGGCGGCGACCTATTCCGCGCTGAGCGGGATTGCCAGCACCTGTTCGAAGCAAACCGCCAGTTGCCCCACCGGAACGCTCACGGTGACCAATCATGGCGCGGCGTTCGATGGCGGCAGCTTTCCCTTGAACATCGAAGGCTATGCGGAAGACCAGACGCCTTCGGCGGGCAGCTACGCGATCTCGGCCAGCTATCCCGGCGATGCGAGCTACGGCGCCAGCAGCGGGAGCGCGAGTTTCACCATTGCCAAGGCGGCGACCACGACGATGGCTTCGGTCCCAGGTCTGCCGGTTGTATATGGCCAGCAGGAGCAGATCGGCTCCATCGCCAATACCACCAGCGACGGCGCTGAACCCGGCGGCACATTTTCGTTTTCGGAAGATGGATCACCTTTAAATGTTACACAGCTCAGTTATATAGGCAGCCCTTATAATCCCAAAATGCAGCCGACTCCCTATGCTTTCTACCAATCCAGCGCCGTGGCCTGCTTTACCCAGGTAGGCAATCATACGCTCACGGCCACCTATTCCGGCGATACGAATTATGCCGGATCGACCAGCGCAGCGTACAACTTCAGCGTGATACAAGACACTCCCTATATGAACTATGGAACGGTTCCCAACCCGGTGAATGTAAATCAGCAAATCACGTTTCAAGCAAGCATCTATGGCTCGGATTGTGGAGCGACACCGACCGGAACGATAACTGTTTCAATAAACAATAAAGTGTTGCCGGGCGCGGTGAGCTATTCCTCCTGCGGTTCAGACTGCCTGCAGGCGCAATTGGTTTACACACCCACGACCGCCGGCCAAGATTCATTCAGCATTACCTATTCAGGCGACAACAACTATAAAGCCACAACCGTGACCGGCTCGTTGAGCATCATCGGGCCCGATTTTACGCTAGCCGCCAACCCCATCACCATCAACGCCCCCGGCCAATCGGGCACCGCCAATCTGAGCATAAGTTCCCAACTTGGATTTACCGGCACGGTCAATATGAGCGTGAGTGCCGGCTGTCCCACCCTGAGCACGTGCACGCTCAACAACAGTTCCGCCACCCTGACCAGCTCGACCACCAGCGCCAGCGTGCAGCTCGCGGTGAGCACCACCGCGCCCAGCCTGCTACCGCCTTTTAACCCGAATGGGCCGGGAAACTGGCCGGAGAGCATGCTGCTGGTCTCGCTGTTTGGAACATTGGGGTTGAGTTTCATGCTCCGCCGCCGGCAGGCTTTGAGCGGCCGCCTGCGCCCGCTTGGGGCGCTGCTGGCGCTAGGGGCGCTGCTGGCGCTGGCCAGTTGCGGCGGCGGCAGCAATAGCAGCGGCGGCGGGTATACCAAGCCCGGCACGCCGCCCGGCGAATATACGGTGACCGTTACCGGAACCAGCGGCAGCTTGAGTCATTCGGTTAACGTGAATGTGAACGTGTATTAAGCGGTCAATCGAGCAACGGCCGCTATTATTTTTAGGCGCCGACACCCGCCCCAGGGAAGGGTTAAGAGCCGCAGCCGAGGCGGAAGGCACAACCGCGGCGGCCGCAGCCTTTTGCAGAAACTCCCGGCGAGGGAAGGGTTCATCGGATTCCGCCGCAGCGGTGATTCAGGAATCCAACATGACTGAATCAATGCGATGAGCGCTTCCGGGGGTTCGGCCGCTAACGCTGATAGACGCGCACGTAATCGACTTCAAAGCGGGAGGGAAAGCGCGTATGCGCCGGGTTGCCGCCGCTTTGGCCGCCGATGGCCTGATTCAAGAGCATGAAGGCCGGCTGATGGAAAGGGTTGAAGCCGTTGTAGCGCGGATCGAGGGTGCGGCTGAGATCCACCGCGGTCATGAGCGCGCCATCGAGATAAAGATGGATGAAAGCCGGAGTCCATTCCATCGCCCAGAGGTGAAAGGCGCGGGGCCAATGCGGATCGTGAAAATCCGCGATGGGCTTGAAGGTGGTCACCCAATCCGCCGCGCCGCCGGCTTTTTGCCAGGCGACATTGGCATTCACGTGGCCGGCATAGTATTCCATGATGTCGATCTCGCCGCAGGCGGGCCAAGGCAGGGAGATGCCCAGCGTCCACCAGGCCGGCCAGATGCCCGGCCGCGGGTCAATGCGCCCGCGCATTACAAAATAGCCGTATCGCCAGTGATGCAGCCCGCGGGTAGTGAGGCTGGCGGAGGTGTATTGGGCATGCCGGCGGCTGAAACGCCAGTCCTGGCTGCCGGGACGATAGTTCGGGTTCGGAACGGTTTCACGCCGCGATTCGATGATCAACTTTCCCCCCGCGCAAAACGCATTTTGGGGTTGATACCACTGGAATTCCTCATTCCGCACAAAGCCGTGCTCGTAGCCCCAGTTGCGGGGATCGGGGCGGCCGGCGGAATTGAACTCATCGCGCCAGGCCAAACGATAACCGGCCGGCAGGCGATAGCCTTCCGGCCCGACCTCGGCGGGCAGGTTCGATGCCGCGGCAGCCGGCCGCAGGCCGGCGGCGGCGGCAACGGCCAGCATGCGCTGGAGCGCGACGCGACGGGTGATCATCGAAAGCCCTCCTTTTCACATGCGCCCCTGTCTGGGCGGGACGCGGCTTTCCTTCCCGCTCAAAGTATGCTCCAATAGCAGCGCATTGGCGCCACGCCGCGATGCTTCCAGGAATTCGCATGCCGAGCCCCACACTTTCCCGCCCGCGCTCCGGACTCTCGCCCAAGGCCATGGTGCTATTGACCGCCGCGACGGCGGCGCTGGGCGGGCTGTTGTTCGGCTACGATACCGCCGTGATTTCGGGGGCGCAGCTATTTTTTAAATCCACCTTCCAGCTATCGAATGCGCAACTGGAGATGGCGGTGGGGGTGGTGCTGCTGGGAGCGATGACCGGCGCCGCGCTGGGAGGCTGGCTGACCGACAAGCTGGGCCGGCGGTCGGTGCTGCTGGTCACCGGCGTCTGTTTCGGCGTGTTTTCGCTCTGGACCGGACTGGCGACCGGGCTGGGCACCTTCGTGACGGCGCGTTTTTTTGTGGGCGGCTGCATCGGCATCGCGTCCATGCTGACGCCGCTGTATATTGCGGAAATGTCGCCGGCGCGCATCCGCGGCGCGCTGGTTTCGCTCAACCAACTGGCCATTACCGTCGGGATTGTAGTGGCGTATGGGGTGGATTACGCCCTGGCCGGGCAACGCGACTGGCGCATGATGTTCATCAGCGCCGTGATTCCGGCCATCGTGCTGGTGGTGGGCATGATCTTTCTGCCCGAAAGCCCGCGCTGGCTGGCCAAAAAAGGGCGGCGCGAGGAAGCCTTCGAAAATTTCAAGCGCCTGGGCCGCGAGAGCGAGGCCGAGCAGGAGATGGCCGACGTGGAACGGGTGCTGCGCGAGGAAACCGGCAAGTTCCGGGAACTGTTCAGCTCCGGCTTCCGCATCGCCGTCTGGATCGGCGTGGGACTGGCGGTCTTCCAGCAAATTACCGGCATCAACACCATCATTTATTACGCGCCGACAATTTTGCGCGATGCGGGATTTTCCTCCGCTCGGGTGGCCATTCTGGGCACGGTCGGCATCGGGACGGTCAACGTGCTGGCCACGATCCTTTCGATTTTTTTAATCGACCGCCTGGGCCGCAAGCCCCTGCTGATTATCGGCTGCGCCGGACAAGCCGCCATGCTGGGTTATGTCGGCTATGCCTTCTCGCAAAACCAGCACGGGCTGGCGGTGTTTGCCGGGGTGCTGCTCTATATCGTGTTTTTCGCCATCAGTTTGGGGCCGGTGGTGTGGCTGATGCTGTCGGAAATTTATCCCACCAAAATCCGCGGTTCGGCCATGTCGCTGGCCACTTTCGCCAACTGGTTTGCCAATTGGGTGGTGACGGTGTCGTTTCTCTCGCTGCTCGACCATCTGGGCACGGTGCATACCTTCTGGCTTTTCGCGATCCTCAGCCTGCTGGCCATCCTCTTCTGCATCTGGCTGGTGCCGGAAACCAAAGGGCGCAGCCTGGAAGAAATCGAAGAGAGCTTTCGCCGGCTGGGACATGGGCCAGCTCAAGCGAGCTAGGACGAGCTCAGCCGCCCGAGGGCAGGGAATCGCCCGAAACTGAAGGCGGGTGCGCGAATTATTTTCTGAAGCCGGAACCGACGGCGGCGGGGATGGCGCCGCCAGGGAATCAAGAAATGGCTCCTCAGGTAGGACTCGAACCTACAACCCTCCGGTTAACAGCCGGATGCTCTGCCATTGAGCTACTGAGGATCAGGCGGGCCGTCAAGGAACGCCGGCCGGCGGCGTGTCCTACTTTTTATAGCATTCCCGGCGGCTTCTGACAAGCAGATGGACGGCGCGGCGCGCATAAGCGATGATGGCGCGATGGCCGAAACGGGCATGAAAGCGGCGGCGCCGGCGGCGCCCGCGCTGGCGCGGCGGCTAGGACTATTCGACGCGGTGATGCTGGTGATGGGCGGCATCATTGGCGCGGGCATTTTTATCAACCCCTACGTCGTGGCGCAGCGGGTCCACACGCCGGCCTTGATTCTGGGCGCCTGGGCGGCGGGAGGCGTGGTGGCGTTGCTGGGCGCTTTCGCCTATGCCGAGTTGGCGCAGCATTTGCCCACGGTGGGCGGCCAGTACGCTTACCTGCGCGAGGCGTTTCATCCGGCAGTGGCGTTTGTCTATGGCTGGGCGCTGCTGCTGGTGATTCAGACGGGCGGGATGGCGGCGGTGGCGGTGACGTTTGGGCATTATGTCCGCGTGCTGGCCGGCGGCGGCCCGTCCGCGGGCGAACTGGCGGCGCTGGCGCTGGCGGGGCTGACGGCGATCAATTGTTTGGGGGTGCGCGGCGGCAGCAACGTGCAAAGCGCGCTGATGCTGCTGAAGCTGGCGGCAATTGCCGGGCTGGTGGCGGCGGGGGCGTGGCTGCTGCCGGCGGCCGGCACAACCGCGGCGGCGCAGGCGTACGCAGCGGCAGGGCCGGGGGCAAGCTGGCTGGATTTCGGGGCGGCGATGACGGCGGTGCTGTTCGCCTATGGCGGCTGGCAGACGGCGACGTTTCTGGCGGGGGAGATGCGGGAGCCGCGCCGCGACCTGCCGCGCGGGCTGGTGCTGGGCGTGCTGGGGGTGGTGGCGGTTTATCTGGCGGTGAATGCGGTGACGCTACGCGCGCTGGGGCCGGCGGGCCTGGCGCACGCGCCCGCGCCGGCGGCGGCGGTGATGCGGCGGGCGCTGGGCCGAACGGGGGAAGTTTGGATTGCCGCCGGCATCGCGCTTTCCGCGCTGGGCTTTCTGAGCCAATCGATGCTCACCGCGCCGCGCGTTTATTTCGCGATGGCCTCGGATGGCTTGTTTTTCCGCGCCCTGGCGGGCGTGAACCGGCGCACGCGCGCGCCGATGGCCGCCATCCTGCTGCAGGGCGCCTGGGCGATTGTGATTGCGGCGAGCGGCCATTACGCCCAGATTTTGAATTATGTGGTGGCGACCGATTTCGTCTTTTTCGGCCTGACCGCAGCCAGTATATTTATACTGCGGCGGCGGCTGCGGCGCGAGGGAAAACGGCTGAACGAGATCATCAGCGCCCGGATGCCGGGGCATCCCTGGACGACGCTGGCCTTCATCGCCGCCTGCTGGAGCGTGGTGCTGGCGACGCTGGTGCGGTATCCTCGCAACAGCGCCCTGGGCTGGGCCATAGACCTGGCGGGCATCCCCATTTATCTTTTATGGAAACGCAAAGCACGATTATCCCGGAAGCGGTAAGTACGGCGGCGGCGGGAGCGCGCCGCGCGGAGCTATTTTCGCCGTATATGCAGTTTGCCAAGCTGCGCATACGCGCCCGCTACACGCTGGCCTCAAGCGGGGTGCGCCCGCTGACGATGAAGCGGCTGCTGGAGCTGGCCGGCGGCGGCCCGCGGCTGGAAGAGCTGGCGCTGAACAGCGCCGGCGACTACGGTTATGTTCCGCTGCAGGCGGCGCTGGCGCGCAAGGCGGGCGTGAAGGAAGAAAATATCGTCGCCTCGACCGGCTGCTCGCTCGCCAACCACCTGGCCTTTGCGGCCCTGCTCGAACCCGGCGACGAGGCGCTAATCGAAGCGCCCGCGTACGAGCTGATGGAAAGCACGGCGCGTTTTCTGGGCGCGCGCATACGCCATTTCGAGCGCCGGCACGAAGAAGGCTATCGCCTCGATCCGGACCGCATCGCGCAGGCGATGTCGCCGGCGACACGGCTGATCGTGATCACCAACCTGCACAACCCCAGCGGCGCGCTGGCCGAGCCGGAAGCCTTGCGGGAGATTGGACGGCGGGCGCGGCGGCAGGGGACGTACGTGCTGGTGGACGAAGTCTACCTGGAAATGGATTTTGACCGGCGGCAGCCTTCCGCGTTCACCTTGGGCGACAACTTCATCGTTACCAGCAGCCTGACCAAGGCGTATGGCCTGGGCGGATTGCGCTGCGGCTGGATTGTGGCGCCGGCGGAGATGGCGCGGCGCATGTGGCGGCTCGACGACCTGTTTGCCGCCACCGCGGTGCATGTCGGCGAACAGTTGAGCGTGGTGGCGCTGGAGCACCTGGAGGCGATTGCCGCAGATTCGCGCGCGCTGCTGGAGCGCAACCGGCGGCTGCTCGACCGCTTTCTCGACGCGCACCCGGAATTGGAAACGCTTCGTCCGCCGATGGGCACGATCGTGTTTCCCCGGCTGCGGGGCGCGGCCGATGCCGGTCCCTGGCTCGAACGCTTGCGTTCGGAGTACGAAGTTTCGCTTGGCCCGGGAGCGTATTTTGGCGCGCCGGCGCATTTCCGGCTGGGGATTGGCGGCGAGACGACGGAGCTGGAAGCGGGGCTGGAAAGGCTGGGAAAGGCGCTGGAGAAAAGCTCGCGGCATAAAGCTGAAGGCTAAAGCGAAGCGGCGCAAGCAAGATTCTTCCCGACATTGCCACGCTCGACTTCTTTTCCATCTCAACCGGCCGCGCTCTTGGCAAGAATCCACTCGGCTGCGTAGCCGTTCGTCCAAGGCGGCGCTAGACTACCAACAGGAGGGGGACCCATGAGCGAAACCGGCGGCCATGATGACAGGCGGGGGCACGAGGGATTGCGTTCGCTGACGGAGATTCTGACGCGCGGGTTCGATCCGAAGCTGTCGCTGGGGTCGGCGCGGCCGGCGGTGTTTCGCAGTTCGACGTATGTTTTTTCCAGCCCCGAGGCGGCCGAGCGCGCCTTCGACCTGGTATCGGGGCGGGCCCAGCCGAATGCGGGCGAATACCCCGACCTGATCTATTCGCGATTCAATCATCCGAACGCGGAGATACTGGAAGATCAACTGGTGCCGCTGGAGCAGGGATCGACCGCGGCGCTGGTGTTCAATTCCGGCATGGCGGCGATCATGACCGCGCTGATGGTTTACGCCAAGCCCGGGCAGGCGATCGTGTACACGGTGCCGATCTATGGCGGCACGCAGCATCTGATTCAGGATTTTTTGCAGCCGCTGGGCATTCGCGGGGTGCCCTGCCCGGCGGGGCAAACCGAGGCGATTGCGCGCGCGATTGAATCGACGCCGGAGCTGGCGATTGTGCTGCTGGAAACGCCGGCCAACCCCACCATCCTGATGACCGACATCCGGCATGCGGCGGAAGCGGCGCATGCGCGCCGGCCGCGCCCGATGGTGATGGTGGACAACACGCTGATGGGGCCAGCCTTTCAGCATCCCCTGAAAATCGGGGCGGATTTCTGCCTGTATTCGGCGACCAAGTATCTTTCCGGCTTCAGCGACATGATTGGCGGAGCGGTGATGGCGGCGGAGGAAGCGAACATGCAGCCGATCCGCTCCAAGCGCGGATTGTTCGGCAACATCCTGCAGCCGGACGAATGCTGGATACTGGATGGCCGGCTGCCCACGGTGGCGCTGCGCATGAACCGGGCAAGCAAAAACGCGCAGCACATCGCCGAGCGCCTGACGCAGCATGCCGCGGTCGAGCGGGTGCACTATCCGACGCTTTTTAGCGACGAGCAGCAGCGGCAGATTTACACGAAGCAATGCGATTACCCGGGCGCAATGCTGTCACTGGAGCTGGCCGGCGGCAAGCCGGCGGCGTTTGAGTTTCTGCGCAGCTTGAAGATCGCCCGCAACGCGGTTTCGCTGGGCGGCGTCGAAACGCTGGCCTGCCATCCTAAGACCACCACGCATTCCGGCTTCAGCGAAGAGGAGTTTCGCAGCGCGGGCGTCACCGACGCGCTGGTGCGGCTCTCGATCGGCATAGAAGACTGGCGTGATCTGCTTGCCGATTTCGAGCAGGCGCTGGATAAGGCATTGCAGCTGGCGCAACCGGCGGGCGTGGGCGCGGCCGCGGCGCGGAAATAGCTAAACGCTGGCGATTGCTACCGGTGAAGCAGGCTGAGGCAATTTCCGCGAAATTGCCAATGACGGAAACTGCCGCCCGACCCGGCCGCTAAGCTGCAGGACGAAAAAAAAGCGGATCGCAACGGGCGGAGCAACCGCCCGGCACGATCCGCTCATAGAAACAAGTGGAACTCGAAAAAGGCAATTGCCCGGCCAAAGCCGGGGAAATTACTTCTTCGGAGCGATGGCGTCTTTCACGGCCTTAGCGACGCGGAATTTAACCACGGTCTTGGCCGCGATTTTAATGGTTTCGCCAGTTTGCGGATTACGTCCCAGACGGGCTTTGCGCTGCTGCTTGACCAGCTTGCCCAATCCAGGCAGTGTGAACACGCCGGACCGCTTGGTTTCCTTGATGGCCAGGGCCGCCAGGGTTTCCAGATACTGGGCTGATTGCTTTTTCGCAATGCCATTCGCTTCCGCGAGATTACCAACGATTTGACTTTTCGTTAATGCTCCTGCCATGCACCCTCCTTAACAGGGTTAAAACCAAAAGCATGGTCATTGTAACCGAGATGCAAGCGAAAATGCGCGAAAATATGGGAAAAAAACTAATCGTCTTCCTGACTCTTGACAAACGCCCCGGCACCGGCTGCAGGGGTATTGCATAAATAATCAATGACCGGGGCCGCATAAAACGCGGCTGCGGCGCTTACCGGGCGGGTATTTCAGGCGAGTGACTCGCATGCGAGGGCAAATTGCAATCGCAGCCGCAAGCCTGGCGCCGGGCGGCCAGGCGTTAACAATCAGCCTGAAATAAAGGGCTAAAGCTGAAGGTCAAAGCGGGAGGATCAAATTGAAAGTTAAGGTTTAGGTTTCAATGGCCAAACGCAGATGGGCATGCGCCGCGCCCGCCGGCCAAACGGCCAAGGCGGCGCTGCCCTGGTAGATGCGTTCAAACCCGGCCTCGGATTGAGAAACGGTATAAATCGGCTGCAGCCACCAGCACGCCGCCGGGGCCTGAAAACGCAGCCGGCAGTGTCGCCAGCCATCGTACCAGGCCAGCGTATCGCCGGCGAGTTCGCCCGTCCAATCGAGCGGAAGCTTGCCCGCAGCGGTTTCGAGGTAGCGGTCATCGGCGCCGGGGGCCAGCAGATTGACGATCCATTCGAGGCCGAAGCGCCAGCCGGCCAGGCAATCGGCGGGAGCGAGCCGCAACTCGATTTCCAGTTCCGGCCGCATGCGGGCTAGCGTCACTCGCTTGACGACGGCCAGCGGTTTGCCCGCAAGCGAGGCTTCGCGGCGGAGGCTGAGAGAAATGGCATGGGCATTGACCTGGGGCGCGGAGGCGACGTATTCGCCGGCGGCCCAATCGGCAGCCTCGTGCAATTGCAATTGGCGATATTGGTTAAAATCCGCGGAATCGGGAAAGAGCCAAAGGCGCAGGGCGACGCGCTCATAGCGGTCATAGAGCAGCGCGGCGGCCAGATCGGTGGAGGCCAGGGCGGACGGATTATCGTAGCCGGCCAGCGGAGCGATTCCGTGTCCGGCCCTGTGCTGGAGGATCTGCTCGTGGTAGCGTTCCGGGCGGCGGGCGATGGCATGGGTCAGGTTGGCTTCGGCGGGCAGGAATTCAATTTCCGTCAACGTGCCGCCGGCCGCGGGATCGAATTGCAGGCGCAGTTGGGGGGTGCGCAACTCGATCTGTTCGGCGCCGGTCAGCTCGAAATCCTGGCGGCGCCAGGGCGGGCAGCCTTCGAACTGCGCCAGCCGGCGATCGGCGGCGAGCAGGTGGCGGTAGGCGGTATTACGCAGGTGCGGGGCATAGATGCCGCCGAAGAGTCCATGCCAATAGACATCATTAGCCTGGGCGGCCAGCAGATGTTCACGCGCGGCGGCAAGTTCATGGGCGGGATCCTCGGCTGCGGCGGGATCGCCGGCCACGGCCGAGGAGGGGGATGCGGAAGCGGCGGCCGGATCCGCGCCGCCGCCCAGGGCCTGAGTCATGGCTTCCAGACGATGGCTGACGTCGAGCATGCGTTTATGCAGGTGGTTGGCTTCGGGGTAGCGCACCAGAAAATTGCCCCAGGCGGCGCCGGTCAAAAAGGGCCGGCAGGCGGACGCAGGAGAATCTTCCGCCACCTGGCGCAAGCGCTGGAGGCGCAGAGCCGGCTCCGGCGGCAGCGCCCAAAGCATCATTTCCTCGTACGAGGCGTTGGGCGGATGTATGCGCGAGCGGGCGGGAAAACGCCGCAGGTAATCTTCCAAGCGCACGGTGACGATGCGCGGCTGTTCGGTTTCGAGGAGGTTGAAGAAGCGGTCCAGCCAGCCTTGGCGGTAGACATGTTCATAGGTCTGCGGCCAGGAGCCGAATTTTTCCAGATCATCTCCCATGACCAGCAGGGGCGGCGGAGCTTCCGGCGAGGAGTTGGAATTTAGCGGGGCGGCGAGCAAGTAATCGATGGCCTGCCGTTCAGGCAAAAAAGGAATGGCGCGGCGCAGGAAGTGATCGGAGGCGACCAATTGCAGCCGTTCACCTTGAAATTCGGTCCAATAGGGGCGCCAAGTGGCGGCTTGGGCCAGACCGGTCAACAAGAAATGGGTGTCATCCACCACGGTATAGAGCAGGCCGGCGCGGGCCAGGGAAGCGGCAATATCGGATTGCCAGACGCGTTCGGCCAGCCACGCGCCCGAAGGGCGAATGCCCGACAATTGTTCCAGGCGAAGCGAGAGGCGCTGGAGTTGGGCCTGGCGGTCGGGTTCGCGCAGGCAGGAAAGGATCGGCTCATAATAGCCGCCGCCCAGCAGTTCGATTTGTCCGGCTTCGCGCAGCCGGCGCAGGCGGGCGATGTATTCCGGATGCCGGGCCGCGATCCAATCGAGCAGAAAGCCGCTGTAATGCAAGCTAGCGCGCAACCAGGGACGGCGCTCAAGAGCATCGAGGAAGGGCAGGTAGGCGGTCTCGAAGGCCTGGGCGATAACGTGGTCGAAATTATCCACCGGCTGGTGAGCGTGCAAGACCAGGGCAAGCGAGACAGGCAAGCGGGAAGACTCCGGATAGCGGATTCACATCCAGTATGGGGCAGAAACCCACCGCCGCCAGCGGCCAGTTATTGCCGGACCCCACCAGTCAAATTATTCTGAAAAGCCCGAACGAGCGGCCGCGGCGCATGGAAGCGGCGACGCTTCAGGCAAGCGGGATTTATGCGAAGATAAGATTTCGCATGCCAGCCGAAGCTCGCACAATTTCCGCCGCCGCCCAGGATGCTGCGCAGGCGCGCCGCGCCAATCTCATCGCCATCGCGACCTGGCTGGTTCCCGGACTGGGATATTTTCTGCTGCGCCGCCGGGTGCGCGGGGCGCTGGTGGCCGTGGCCGTGGCGGGGATGTTCATTTTTGGATTGATGCTGCAGGGCCAACTATACCAATGGAGCCAGTTGGGCGACCTGCTCAGCTACCTGGGCTGGATTGGCGATCTCTGCTCCGGCAGCCTCTACTTCATTACCCGCTTAATGGGCGGCGGCGCCGGAAATGCTTTCACCGTCTGGGGCAATTACGGCACTACCTATTTGATCAGTTCCGGGTTGATGAATATTCTTGCGGCGGCCGATGTGCGCGATATCGCCTTGGGACGCAAGGCCTGATTTCATGCTTGCTACTTCAGCCTTCCTGATCTTGAAGTTGTCGCATTTTTCCGCAGTGGCGATATTTGCCGCGCTGGCCTCGGTCGTATTCGGCATAACCCTGCGAGAACATCCGCGCGAACAGATCCGCTATGGGCTGTTCTGTTTCGCCAGCTTCCTGGTGGCGACGATCGTGGCCGGATGGATAATGTTTCTGATCAACTCGAAATAATCATTGAATTGTCATAGCTAAAGCAAAAAGTTAAAAGCCGAACCGGGCGGTTGGTTGCATCAATATTCCACTTTCGACATCAACTCTGGACGCATCTGTAGGACTGCGCGGGTATGGAGCACAACGGCCAAGAGCAATTGCGTTTTCGTCTCAGCACGGTGCAAAACTGGCGCCATTTTGTCGAGCTACGCCAGGAGTGGAATAAGCTGGCGGAAACGCATCCGTGGCGGGCTTACCTAGACCACGACTGGTGCCGCATCTGGTGGAAGTCGTTCGGGCAAGGACGGATGCAGGTGTTGCGGGGCGAGTGCGATGGGGAACCGATCGCGCTAGTGCCCTTGTGGCAGCACAAGCCGGCCATCAGCCGCCGGCAAAACCTGTTGGCCAACGCGCATTCGCCCCGCCAGGATTTTTTAATCCGCCCCGGGTGGGAGTCGTGTTTTTATCCGCAATGGATGAATTTTCTGCAGCGCCGGCGTGACTGGGACATTTTGGACCTGCCGCGGCTGTCTCCGGCGACGACCAATCAGGTGAAGATCGTGGCGCACGGACTGATTGTGCGCGAGCGCGGGAGATTGCGGCAGCGTCACATCGATTTATCGGGCGGGCTGGAAGCCGCCGAGAACGGATTCAGCGCCTCGCTGCGCAATAACCTGCGCCGCCGCCAGCGCCAGGCACAAAACCTGGGCCTGCTGGCGCTGGAAGTGCAAACCGGGCTGGAAGGCTTGCCGGCGCGCTTGAAGGAATGCTTTGCGATCGAGGCCAGCGGCTGGAAAGGGCAGGCGGGCACCGCAATCCTGCTGGACCCGGAAGCGCAGCGGTTTTATTCCCGGCTGGCTTTCGCCCTGGCCAGGCAACACCGCTTGCGGCTCTTCCTGTTGCGGCTGAACGAACGCGCGATCGCCTTTGATTACTGCCTCTACGACCATGGGCGCCTGGGCTGCTTGAAAATCGGCTATGAAAATTCGCTGCATCGTTACTCGCCCGGCAGCCTGTTGCGGCAGCGGCTATTGAGTTGGGCGGTACAGGAAGGTTGCGAGCGCTACGAATTTTTAGGCGTGGATCAACCCTGGATGGCCGATTGGAGCCCAAGGATAGAGGAACAGGTCAACTTACGTTTATACAATGCCACCGCGCGGGGAAGATTGCTGCTGTGGCGAGCGCGAGCGCATGCCGGCATGGTCAAGCCGGAGAGAGCGGGCGCGGAAGCCGCGGCGATGCCGGCCGGGGAGCCGCCGGCGCGATTCTTTCCGGCGCCGGCAAGGAACGCGGGGCGGCATACGGGCATTTCGGTGCCAGCCCCGGTCCCAGCCGCAATCGCGGCGCGGCAGAAACTCATCGTTCCGCAATGGCCCACCTGGCGGCTGCGGGACTTGCGCTTGGGGACCGCGCCGCCGTTTCCTTTCAGTCCGGCAGCGGGCAATGGAAATTCGCACGGGCAGTTGAGCTGGCACTATGAAGCCCGCAACGCCATCTTTGCGCTTCCGGCGGCGCTGGGCTGGAAAGCCGGCGATGAAGTGTTGCTGCCGGCATTCCATCACGGCATCGAGACCGCGGCGCTCGAGGCGGCCGGCATGCGAGTGGTGTATTACCGCGTTTGCCGCGACCTCAGTCTCGACCTGGCAGACGCCGCCGCGCGCCTCAGCCCGCGAACGCGAGGATTGTACATTATTCATTATTTCGGCAAGGCGCAGCCGATGCCGCAGCTCAAGCAATTTGCCCGGCGGCACAAGTTAAACCTGATCGAAGATTGCGCGCTCAGCCTTTATGCCCGCAGCCAGGGCCAGCCGACCGGCAGCTATGGCGATGCCGCTATCTTTTGCCTGCATAAGACCTATCCCGCGCCGCATGGCGCGCTGCTTTGGCTGGCGCAACCACCGGTGGCGACGGCTCTCCGCCATTTGCGCCGCCCACCCTTACCTCATACCCTAAGCGGGCTCTGGCGCGGCTGGCTGGCCGGCTTCGAATGCGAGCATCCGGCAACCGGCCAGCGATTGCGCCAAGCCTCGGCGCGTTTGCGCTGGCGTGAACGCGTGGGCACCGCTTATGCCATGCCGGGCATGAACCGGCTGGAAACCGAGCGCCTGAACTGGACCGCATCCAGGTTGGTAGCGCTGTTGACGCGCAGTTACGATTGGCGCCAGATCGTGCTTGAACGCCGGCACAATTACGATTGCCTGCGCCGCAGTCTGCTGCGCTCCGGCTGGCCGGAGCCGATCGAACCGCTGACGCTGGAAGCGGCGCCGCTGTTTCTGCTGCTGCGGGTGCCGCAAAAGGACGAGTTTTGCCGGCGCTTATGGAAAAGCGGCATCGGCGCGGTATCGACCTGGAGGGAAGGGCCGGAGAACGCCTCGGAATTCCCCGAATCCGCCGAACTGCGCCGCACATTGATTGAGTTGCCCATCCACCAAGGACTCAATCGCGAACGGTTGAGCTATACCGCGCAACAATGCCTGGCGATTTATCAGGAATTGCGCCAACCGATAGCCGGGACGCTGGCCATCCGCATGCACGTGGCATAAGAGCGGCCGGAGTGGCCACCCCCTCCCTCTCCCATTTCCAACTGTCTTGATAAAATAAAGATAGGGAGAGTCACGGGGGTAGCGCCCAGCGAAGCGATGCTCGATTTCATACTTCTGATCGTCATCGCCTTGGCCTGCAATGCGCTGATCTCGGCTACGGAGGCGGCGCTGCTTGCCGTTCCAGCTTCGCGCGTGGCCGTAGCCCGAGCCGAAGGCAAGCCCGGCGGCGCGATTCTGGAAGCCCTGAAAGCCGAAATTCAGAAACCGCTGGCGGCGCTGGTCACACTTTCCAATATCGTGACCATCGTCGCCGCGTGGATTGTGGGCGCGGTCGCCTTGGAGCATTACGGTCCGGGCCGGGCCAGCCTGTTGCTGGTGCTCTTCACCGTGCTGGCGGTGGTATTTGCCGAATTAGTGCCCAAAATCGTCGGCGTGCGCATCGCCGAAAGCCTGGCGCTGCACGCCGCCCGACCCCTGCGCCTGCTGGTGCGCCTGCTCAATCCCTTCATTCGCTTCACCTATTTCCTCGCGGGGCTGGTCACGACGGAAAAGCCGGCGGAAATTTCCGAGGAGGAGATCGAGGAACTGGCCATGCTGGGAGCCCGCTCCGGCTCTATTGAGCTGGATGAAGCGGCCATGATCCAGCGCATTTTTAAACTCAATGACGTGACCACCCGCGACTTAATGACCCCGCGCAGCCAGGTCTTTTTTCTGGAAGCCGACCTCACCCTGGACCAGGCCCGGGAGCGCATTATCGCGGCGCACCATTCCCGCATTCCGGTGGTGGCCGACCATAGCTTTATTCATGTGCTGGGCGTAGTTCACCAGCGCGATCTGCTGATCGCGCTGCAGAGTGGGCGCGGCCAGGAACGGGTGCGCGCCTTCGCCAAAAAACCGCTGCTCGTTCCCGAACAACTGCTGGCCGACGAGCTGTTGCGGGAATTTCAAATCGCCCGCACGCATCTGGCCATCGCCATTAACGAGCATGGCGAGCCCTCCGGCGTGGTCACGCTGGAAGACTGCCTGGAGGAGCTGGTGGGCGAAATCATCGATGAAAAAGATGTCGTGCCCGAAGTCGTCAAGCGCATTTCCAAGGACGAAATTCTCGCCCATGGCGAAACCCGCGGGCGCAATATCAATTCTCTGTTCCAAACCGATCTTCCCGAAAACAAAACCCTGACCGAGTATTTACTCGATCACTTCCACCGGATTCCGGAAAAAGGCGAGATTCTCGAACTGGATAACCTGCGCTTCCGCATCGAAGAAGTATCCGGCGGACTGATCGGACGCATCCGCATTACCCGCATGGCGCCGGCCGGTGCGGTTCACGCCTCACGCTCGTTCGCGCCGCCAGCCTGAGCGCTTCTCGATCGCTGCTTTTTTCTGGTGGTCGCCGGCCGTCACGAAACCTCCGTCCAAGCTCTCTAGTTTTCTCCAACTGAACACTCAAATGCCCTGGCCGGACTCAGACCCGACCAGGACATATATTTCTTCGCTTATATTTCGCTAAATTCGTAAATTCACTGTGCCCAAATTGTGACCAAAACTATACCCAACTGTGTCCAAACTGTGTCCAAGTGTACCTAGCAGTACATTTAAAAATTCAAGTTCATCACGAGAGGTTTTATCTCATAAACTATTGATTATCAAGAAAATATTGTCTAAGTGCATGATTCTAAATTGGAGGCGCGGGTGAGAATCGAACTCACGAATAAAGGTTTTGCAGACCTCTGCCTTACCACTTGGCTACCGCGCCGGAGTTGTTTTAGAAGGTTCACGGTCGCGACGCCATCGGCGTCCATTTCCTTGCATGGGGGCCAACGCCCGACCACATGCCAGCTGCGCCAGACCGTGACAGCCAAAGTTTAGCACAACCGGCCAAATGCGAAGAACTCAAGCCGGCATAAGCTGACGGCGCCCAGTTGACATGGCGCGAGCGCGTCCCGCGAAGCGCGACGGCGGCCCGCCGGCGGCGGATCAGCCGTTTATATATAAAGGATAAAGAGACTAGTTCTGCGCCACGAGAAAACTGCGAGCTCGGCTGGTTTGATCCGGCGGCAGTTTGAGCTGCAAGGCCAATTCGATCTGACGCAAGCCTGCGCGCTTTTCGCCAGAAGCCAGCAGGGCGCGTCCCAGATGATAGTGGAACATAGGATTGCGGGGCGCGTCGGCGACGCAGCGCCGCAACAAGGGAATGGCAGCGCCATAGCTGTGCAGGCGGAAATAGACCCAGGACAAGGTATCCAGCACCGAGGGCAGGTTGGGCATTTGCTTTTCGGCCTGTTGCGCCAGGATGAGCGCTTGCGGCAGGTTGCGTTTCTGCTGGGCGTAAACCCAAGCCAGGTTGGCTTGCGCGAGCGCGAATTGCGGGTCCACCCGCAAGGCGTGGTGATAGTACTGGCGGGCCAGCCGATAGCGTTTCTGCGACAGATAAAGATTGCCCAACAAGGTCAGCAGGGGCGGGAAATTGGGCTGCAATTGGGAGGCGCGTTGCAACCAGACGATGGCGCGCGGCAAATTCTGCTGGCGCTGCCGCAACCGGCTCAGGTCCAGCACCGCCGGCAGCAGGCGCGGATCGAGTTGCAGGGCGCGATGCAATTCAGCGGCGGCGCGGTTGAGATGGCGGCGCTGCATCGCGAGGGAAGCCAACAGCCAGTGGCCTTGGGCATTTTTAGGATTGGCCAGGATGAAATTCTGCGCCACCTGCCGCGCTTTCGCCCATTGATGGAATTGGGCATAGAAGTGAATGGCGGCGCCGGCGATGCGGCTGGAATGCGCATGCGCGTGCAGCAATTGCACGTAAATCCGGCCGGCGGCGGCGGTTTGCCGGGCGCCCAAATCGGCCCGGGCCAGCAGGAGCTGGCTCTGAATGTCCTGAGGATGAGCGGCTTGCGCCCGGGCGAGCGCGGCGCGGGCTTGCGCCCAATCGCCCTGCGCCAGCGCGACTGTGCCTAACAGAGTATTGACGCCGGGAGCTTGAGGAGCGAGGGTCTGATAAAGCCGGGCATAACGCCGGGCGCTATCGAGCTGGCCTTGGGCGAGGTTCATGCGCGCAAGCCCGCGGACCACATTGGGGGCGCGCGGCGCGAGCTGGTGGGCGATTTGCAACTGCCGCAACGCGGTGGCGCGATCGCCTTGCGCCCACTCAGCCAAGCCGAGGTAATAATTGGCGCGCGCCGATTCGGGATTGTCCGCCGCCAACTCATGCAGGCGGCTGAAGGCCTTGGAAATTTGATGATCGACAAGCCAGAGGCGGGCCTGCGCCAGCTGCGCCTGGAAATCCTGGGGGTGGGCGTGTAAGACAACCAGCATTCGCGCCCGCGCGGCATTCCACTGATGCAGGTGCAACGCCAGGCGGAGCAGGCGATGCTGGAAGGCGAGCCGCATGTTCAGATCATGAGTTTCAAAGCCCCGCTGGTAAGCGCGCCGGGCCTGCCGAAAAAAGCCGGCTTGATAACAGAAATCACCGACGCTCAGGGCGATGGCCGGATCGTGCGGGCGCAGCCGGCGCAAGCGTTGCACGACAGCTTCGGCCGCCGGGCGGCCGTTGGTCTCGAGCTGATAGCGCGCCAGCGCCATATAGAGCGCAGCGCTTTTGGGGGCCTGAGCGATTCCCTGGTTCAGGAACCGCGGCACCGCCGCGAGCCGGCCTTGGATGCGGGCCAATCCGGCAAGATCCAAATAAGGCAGGGGCAGCGCCGGATTCAGCGACTGCGCATGGCGCAAGTGGCGTGCGGCGCGATTCAACTGGCGCAAGCGGACTTCCATCAGCGCCAGATTGATCCAGGAATTGGGATCGCGCGGGCGCAATTGCGCTACATGCCGAAAATCGGCCGCGGAGCGCCGTAACCGGCCGGCGCCGCCCTCCGCCGCCGCCTTGACTTGCCAGGCCGCGGCATTATTCGCCTGGAGGCGGATCACCTGGCCGGCTTCGCGCAACGCATGCCGGTACTGATGATGGAAAAAATACAACCGCGCCAGGTCCAGCCGGGCGGGGATATCGCCGGCGCGCAGCATCAGGCAGCGGCGCAAGGCATTGTAGGCAGCCGGCCAATCCTGTACGGCCATTTCGGCGCGCGCCAATCCATAGGCGGCCCGCACCGAGCGCGGCCGTTGCTGCAAGGCACGGCGGAAATCAATCACCGCGGTCGCGTTTTTCCGCTGCCGCAAGGCCTGCTCGCCAGCGTGAATTTCAGCTTCGGGCGACATCCGATGGCAACCGGCAACGAACAGCGGCAGCATGCCAAATACGGCCAGAGCGACGGCAGGGAAACAGCGCAAATTTTTATTCCACGGCATAAAGACCTCATATCAGTTGGGGATGTAAGCGCGCAAATGAGGATAGAGCAAACCAGCAAAAGCGATGGCGCGGACGCGGGCCGCGGACTGCCGGCCGCTGACGGGGGAAACGATGCGCACCAGCGCTTCATCGCTACGGTGGCGAACCAGCCCATCCCAAATTTGATACCACTTGCCCCAGAGTTCGCTGCGCACCACCCGCCCCCGGCCTTGGTACCAATACAACACCAGGTCGCGCTGCCATCCACGCTCGACCAGGTAGGCATTCACCCGCAGGGCTTGGCCGCCCGCGACCGGCACGAGCGCCTCGCCGACCCGCATCGGCTCCCAGCCCGCGCCCGGCAGGCAATGCTTGGGCGAATGAATGTCGGTGCCGAATTTCTGGCGCGGATAGTACGCAATGTACAAACCCAGCGCGTGGCCGTCGGGGGCGGTATAGACGCGATTCAAATAATCGCGCAAGCCCAAGGCGCGCAGCACATGATGCGAGAGCGGCAGCGATTTGCCTTCCCACGAACCCATATGCATGGGAAAGAGCCGCAACGAGAGCGTGGGCGGGACCGCGGGTTGCGCCATCAGCGCCCGCAAAAGCCCGAACAGCACCAACAAAAAGGCGAGCGCGAAACCCAGCCGAAAGCGCGATAGGGGATCAGGCATACCGCCTCCGGTTGAACGACATCAGGCGCAGGCAAAAATGCAGGGCGAGCAGGCCGAAAATGGTGAGCAGAAAAACGAATAAGCCGGTGAGCATGTGCCAGACGCCATGTTCGACCGCCGGCCCAAGCTGAAAAGCCAGCGCCGCGGTCAGCGCGATACGGGCGCCATTGGCCGCAATCGCCAGCGGCGGGGTGGCGGCGAGCAGCGCCAGCCGGCGCCACAGCCGGGTTTCCGCCAGATAACCATAAGCGGCCGCCAGCGCAAAGAGCGATAACAAGGAGCGCAAACCGCTACAGGCGGCCACCACATCCAGGGTGAAATGCGGCAGGCTGATCAAGTTGCCTTGCCGCAAGACGGGCAAAGAGGTCCAATCCAGCAGCCATACCCCAAAACGGCTGGCGAACACTTGCAGCGGAAACGTGATCTGGTAATAAATCACCGCCGGCAAGGGAAACATGAAGAGCAGAAAAAGCAGGGGGAAGCGCAACTGACGCTCCCAGGCGCGGCCGAACAAGAACAGAATCAGCCCGGCCAGCATGGCCACCAGCGACCAACGGGTCATCAGCAATTCCGCGCCAAGCGAGCCCAACAGCAGCAATGCAACCGCGCCCAACATCCAGGCCAACCCGATGTTCGCGGGTTGCAGCGGAAGCGCGAGCAGGCGATGGCGGCGGCGCCAAACCAGCCAGGCGCTGAACACCGGCACCAGAAAGCCATACGCGTAGGATTCATGTTCCCGCCATTGACCGACCAGCCGGACCAACACCGGGAAATACAGCAAAAGGAGCGTCCCCGTAATCAGCGCCGACCAGACCAGCGTTTCAGGCTGACGCAGGCAGAAATCGGCGCAGCGCCGAAACATCCGCCGCGGCAACGGCAGGTTCATCCGGTCGGATGCAAGGACGGCGACATCAGGTTCCGGCGCCATAGACTGAATGAAGATGCAATTGAAGTGCCAGAAAACCCAGGCATCTAAGCGGAGTTTTCGCCGCATTGCCAGCCGCTTGTCCCCGTTTTTACGGCTGGAGACGCGCCGGTTTGCAAAATTCTGCATTTACAGGAAACAGAGCCGCGGCGCAAATGTGCAATAGTTTTCGTAAAACTTCCTAACTCGAACTAAGTCCATTGGCCGCCGCATGCAGCGTTATGCAATCACGATGCGAAGCTTCGAACGGAAGCGCGCGATTGGGCTTTCGATTGCAAGCACAAGGTTTCTACGGAGGGTTCCATTGCAAAACTTATCCGAAGCCACAGTCAAACTCGATGGCGGCGCGATGTGGGGACCGCAAGACGCCTTTGGCCTGCGCCAGCGCGCCGTGCTGTTGCCGTATTTCACGTTGCCGGCCAGCCTGCGCCAAGCGCTGTTTTTTAATGAAAGGCCGTGGTCGCTGCCCTTGCAAATGGCATTGAGCCGGGCGATGGCAGGGGCGCGCACGGTGGCGGTGGAATTCCGCCAGGGTCCCCTGGCCGGATTTCGTTTTGAATGCCAAACCTCGGAGAAATTCTTTCTGCTGGGACGTCATTATGAGCGGGAGAACTGGGAATTGCTGCTTTCGCTGGCGCATCGCGGCGACATCATTTACGATGTCGGGGCAAACATCGGATTTTGGGTGCTGGCCCTGGCGCGATTAGCGGGGAAGGAAGGCCATATCGTCGCGCTGGAGCCGGCGCCGCAGAATTTCGAGCGATTGCAGCGCAATATATTCCTCAATCACAGCCAACCCGACCTGGCGCCGATCACCAGTTTGGCCGTGGCGGCGGGCGAGGAGGCGGGCGTCATGCCATTTCTCGAGCACGGAACCGGCAGCCGGGTGTGGCGCGATGGCGCGGCCCGCCAGCATTGCATTCAAGTCGCAATGAAAACGCTCGATCAACTCGTCTATGCCGAGAGCCATCCCGCGCCCGCACTCGTGCTCATGGATGTGGAGGGCTATGCCGGCGGCGTATTGCGCGGCGCTTCCCGGTTGCTGGCGGAAAAGCGTCCAGTGGTGATGGCCGAGGTGCATCATCCCGAAGAGCGCGAGCAGGTCCAGGAAGCGCTGGCCAAGCAAGGTTATCGCACCTCGGCGATTCACTCCGAACGCTTATTTCCGCATCATCTCTTAAGCCGTCCGGCTTGAACGTGGGCAGAGCCGTAGCGACTCGAGCCTTGGCCGCTGCCAGCCGGACCGGATTTATGCCGCCAAGGGACTGGAGCCGAGGGCGTCCGCGGGGATGCGCGAAACGGCGCAGGCGGAAAGCAATGCGCTATCCAAGCGGGCGGCCGAGGCCGGCGGCGCGAACTCGGCGAGCCGGTGCCGGGCTTGCTGCGCGGCCTGACGCATGCGCTCCGGGCGCCGCAAGGCGGACAAAATGGCCGCGGCCAACGCGGCCGGCGCATTGACCGGAACCAGCCAGCCGGTTTTACCCGGAATCACCACTTCTTCCGTGGCGCCGGCGCGGGTTGCGACCACCGGAACGCCGGCCAGCATGGCTTCGAGAATGGCCAGCGGCAACCCTTCCCAGCGAGCACTGGAAACGTACAAATCGAACGCACAGAGGAGATTTTCGGGTTCGGGGCAAAAGCCGAGCAGGAGAAAATGCGCGTCCAATCCGCGGGCATGGATGGCCGCTTCCAACGCGGGGCGCTCCGGCCCTTCGCCGGCGACAATAAAGCGGGCGCGGGGAAATTCCCTGACCACCACCGCGGCGGCTTCAATCAGCCCGGCATAATCCTTTTGCGCTTCCAACCGGCCCAGCGACCCAATTAAAGGCCCGCCCGGCACGAAGGGGGCGGCCAGCCGGCGGCGCAACTGGTGGATGCGCACCGGCGAGGCTGGAGCCAGAGCCACGGCGTCGGGACAACGGACCAGGGGCGGGGGCGAAGGCCAAGACCGCAACTGACGTTCCTGGCCCGAGTGGATGGGGAGCAGCAGCTCCGCCAGGCGCGCCAGCCGCCGCTCGAGCCAGTTCCCCGAAATCGGATTGCGGATATGCGCCACAATCGGCACACCGGCCATGCTCGCCGCCAGGAGCGTGGCCGGCTGGTAAGTGAAGGTATTGTTCACATGCACTAAATCGTATTGCCCCAGGCGCAGACGACGCCACAGCCGCCAACTACGTGGCAGCGAGCGGAGCAATGGCCAGGCTTGCACCAGCAGAGGAAACCGGCGAGCCAGGGTGCGAAGCGCCCAACGGGGATTCCGGCGGCCGCGGCCGCGGGCAGGAGTCGGCGGGGCGACAGGGAACAGCACCTCCACCTTGTGACACAATGCGGAAAATGCCTCCGTTCCGGGAGTCGGGTAATAGAGCCAGAGATCGTGTTCCATGTTCTCGCGGTTGGCGTGCCGCAGATACAATTCAAGGGCGCGTAGCGAGCCACCCCAGGCGCCACCGACTTCCACATGCAGAACGCGTAAACGTGACATGGTCAGGACTCCGCAGGCAAACGATTGGGCAGCAAAATTCGGAACAGTTGCAGCAACTCATGCCGGGAATAGCCGGCCCAGGCAACGAATAGAGCCGGCGCGGCCAGGCATATCAGCAGGCGAAGGGGCCAATCGCCGGCCGAGAACTGAATCGAGACAGCGATCGCCGACGTCAAAATGCAAAAGAACAACAGGCAATTACGCGCCATCCCGGGCATAGTGATCGAGACCCGGCGCAGGAGGGTGACGGCAGCCCAGACAAAATACATCAGTTCGGCCGCGGTCCAGGCAAGCACCGCGCCATTCAACGACGCGGCGCGCCAGAGCGGAATAAACAACAGGATATAAGTGACGATACTGGCCAGTTGAGCCCAGACGATTCTCTCGGGAATACCCCAAGCGGTGAGCATCGAGCCGAGAAAGCAATTCAGCGAATACACGGCGCCGCCGAAGGCGGCTATCGCCAGCGCCACCGGCAACTGCCGATAAGGCTTGCCAAAGAAATGCAACCAGAGCGGCGCGCAGGCGGCAAGCGAAACTCCGAAGCACAGGATGCCAGGCAGCAAGAGACGGGCATAGGTCAGAATGAACAGGGCGCCGGCACGGGAATCATTCGTGGCGAGCGCGTTCGTGAGCGAAGCCAGAAAAGTTTCCAGCAGCCGTTTGACCAAAGGAGCCAGCGCGAGCGCCAGGGTCATGACCGCGACATATTGACCGAGAATGTGAAGCCCGCCCCGATGCAACACGAAAAAGGTATCCAGTTCGGCGGCGAAGAAGCTGAGGATACTCACCCCTTCGAGCGAGAAGGTGTATTTCCAGAACCCGGGAGGAAGATACCATCTGCGGCGCGCCGGGGGCAGGCGAGAGCGCAAACGGAGCAGCGCCAACCCGGCGACGAGGGTGACCAGCAAGAGATAGATTCCCCCGATCCAGACGGTGGGGTGGTGTCTGAATTCCGCGCGCGCCAGCCAGACCAGCAGTCCATAGCCGCAAAAACTGCCGATGGTGACCATGCGATAAAACAACTGCACGCGATCCATTTCCAAAAGACCGTTGAGCGCGGCCAAGGCCAGAGAAAACAATATGCCCAGCGGGGCCAGCAATATGGCCAAGCGGCAAAGGCGCGCGGTGGCCAGCGCGCCAAACATCAGGTGTAACCAGCCGGGAGCAAACAAGGCGGGTAAAACCCATAATCCCAACCAGGCGGCGACGACCAGGCCATAGGCGTAAAGAAAACCGCGCCGCAGCGAGGGAGCGACCGCCGGCAGATAACGGATGATTACGGCATTACCGCCCAGTAAAAAGAAGGTAGAGACAAAGTTGATATAAACCAGCAGCAAGCCATACACGGCGAGCACATGCGGTCCCATATGGGCCAGCAGCAGACGGGTGCCAAAGCTAAAAGGAACCGCAATGAGAGTTAGCCAGAGCGTCCAGCGAATGCCGCTGAGGGCCGGACGGCGTAATTGATCCGGCAGTTCCAGCCAGAGATCGGTTTGCGCGGGAGCGCTCATTTGCGTCTCGCGATCTCGGCTGACAGCCGGGCCTCGAGTTTGTGATTCGCCGCCTGAATGGCGCTGAGGCAGTCGCCATAATCGCGGATTTCGCCCCCGGTACGAAAGCCCCAGGGATCACGTCCCGGCAGGCGCGTCGCTTCGCAGCCGTCATAGGCGTTATCGAGAAATGTAACCAACCCCCAATTGGTTTTTTCCGGCCACGAATCCACCAGCGCCCAAAATTTCATGCCCGCCATGGCGCGCAGGCCGGAAGTTGAAGCCTGGGAAAAGTCGCGCTCCAGCACAGCGGCATACGCGGCGCCCCGCGCCGCCTGAGTTGCATAGGAGAGTGTGCCTGGAGGAGGGGCATAACCAAAAAGATCAGAGTCGGCGTTGGCGGCCATGCCGGCCCAACTCACCAGCGGCCGTTCGCCTGCGGCGCGCAGGGTGGCGTTCAGGATTTCGGCGCTTTCCGCATTAGCCTGAACTACATCCAGGTATTTTCCCGCCGCCGCCAAAATGGGGGGGCGAGTCAGGCCTCCCCACCCGTTCAAGGTCGCCGGCCCGAACACCAGCTTGCCGGGAAAGTACCGGCGAATGGGCGGGCAGACGGACTGAAAGTATTGCCGCGCGAAATCATACAGGAAGGCGTCGAGATCGGCGCGCAGCGCAGGCGACGCTGCAGCCAGAAGATTAGCGTCGCGTCCCACCCAGGGATTGCGCCCGCTTTCATCCAACCAGCCATGACCCTTCGGCCAGCCGCCGTCACTCGCGAAACTGGTGTAGCGCGCGCCCCAGGCGCGGTTCAGCGCGGCGAGGCTGGAATAGCGGTGGCGCAGCCAATCGCGCAGCGCATATTTGGCATGCAGCCGCGGGTCGGCATAGCTCACGCCGAGAGCCGCATCGCGCGGAATATTCGGATTGGCGATCAGCACTAACCAGCCAATGTGCGGATGCACATGATCGGTGGGAAATGCCGGGCCGGGCCCAAAACCGTAAAGATTGTCCGTGTCATCGGTGGCGACGCCGATGAGATATGACGAAACCGGCAGGTGGTAAGCCAGACGAGACGCTTCCGCCGAAGCATATTCGGCAAAGAGTGGATCATAGACATCGGGCAAACCGGCTTTCCTCCAGCCGGTATAAATGGCGGAGTCGGTGGCGGCGACGATATTTTTCACTGGTCCGCGCGCCAGATTCCAGCGGTTGAGCAGGCAGAAGCTCGAAGGGCGGATCATGCTCATGAACGGCAGCGCAACCGGATTCGCCGGCCGACCGTGCAACGCTAACGGCAGGGTATAGGAGCTGGAATACTCGGCCAGTGTATTGAACCCCCAGCGCCGCAGCCGTCGCACAATTTGCCGGCCCCAGACGGTCTCCGTACCGTATTTGGCGAGAATGTTGCCGAGATAGGAGCGATCGGGCAGGTATTGGGAATCAGAAAGATTCACATCAAAGACGCCCCGCATCCAGAACGCATTCCCGGCGGGGGTGGCGAACAGCCAACGCTCGCCGGCGCGCACCATGCGAAAATCCTGACCCGGCGGGGCAATCGCCTGGCCGGAGAGGCCGCCAAAAGGGTCGTGTTCGGCGGAAAAGGGGAGGGGCCAGGCCGCCAGCAAAGCGGCGCCGCAACTGTTTTGCAAAAAATGGCGGCGCGAAGCGGCGAAGAAAGTTAAGTCTCCGGGCATCGAGGGCTCCTACTCAGCACGGATGAAGGCCGCTTCCAACTCCGGCGCCGCGGGCCGCAGAGCGGGCGCGGGCTGTTCCGGCTCCGCCGATTCGGCCAAGGCAATGCGGCACAGCGTGGGCATGCAGGCGCTCAGGGCGATGACCAGCCAGAGCATTTTGGTGTATTGCGCGGAGAGAAAAACCTGGGCGACGCAGAAGCTGAGCAGGCCGGCTTGCAAACCCTCGGCGGAGGTTTTCATCCAGTCGGGCAAGTTCTCCAGCCGCGCCGCGCGGTCCAAGTCGCGCCAGGCTGAAAACAGGATTAATAAATAGAGCAGCAGCGCCGGCAAGCCCATTTCGGCGGCGATCTCAAGGTAGGCATTGTGCGCGATGTGGTCCAGGTTCGCGTTATGAGCGGCGTATTTCTGCACCTTGAATTTGAAATTGCCCAGCCCAATGCCGGCCAAAGGATGATCGCGAACCATTTGCAAGCCGGCCTGCCAAAGTTTCAGGCGGCTATTCGCGGCTTTCTGATCCGAAGCGGTGGGATGGAGCAGGCGCTCTAAGGGCGAAGTGCGCCAGAACATCGCGGGAGCCAGCAGTATTCCGCCGATCAGGGCCCAACGGAAGAGGCGGCGGCGGCGGCGGGCGAGAAAAGCAATGCCGGCGATCAATCCCAGCAAGCCGCCGCGGGACGCGGCCAATGCCATGCCGGCCAGCACGATGAAGGTGGCGCCCAACAGCGCCGTGCGTTGCAAGCGGGATTCGAGCTCGCGCGAGAGCACCAGCGCCAGCGGAATGCCCAGCAGCACCGAGGCGGTATAGTAATTGGGATCTCCGGTGACCCAGCCCGGGCGAAAATTGGCATACACCGCGTGGTATTTCTGCCATTCGCGAATTACGTACAACGAAGCTAGCGCGAGCGAAGCGATAAAGGCCCAAAGCACATAAAACAGACGCTTAGGCGTATCCACGATTTTCATGGTGATGAAAATCAGCAAAAAAAATGAGAAATAGCTCATCAGCGGGCTGAGCTGCCAGCCCAGCGGCGGGCCTTGCGTCACGAAGGAGATCACCGCCCAGCCCACCAACAAGGCCGTCCAACGCACCTGCGGGCTCTCGCCCAGGGGAATCCGCTCGCGCGCCACCAGGCCGTGCACCAGGGCATAGAGCAGGCAGCCTGAGCCGAGATACTTGATCACGGTGAAGTCACTAACGAATTTTTCCCAGAGCGGATGCCGGACCAGCGGCATGGCGGAAATCAACAGATAAAACAGAATCATGCCCGCACCTTCAAAAATTCGCCGGAAGCGCAAGAGGCGGCGGCCGGCGGAGGCAACTCCAGGGGTTGCAGCGCATGAGCGAGGGCATGGCGGCAAACCGGGAGGCTGTAGAGCGCCAAGGCTTTGCGCCGGGCGGCGGCGCCAAGCCGCTGGCGAAGTTCGGCATCGGTCATCAGTTGCGCCAGCGCGCGGGCGAAATCCTCGGCGGAATCCGCCAACAAGATTTCTTTTTGCGCTTCAAACTCCAGCCCTTCGGCGCCCAGCCGGGTCGAGACAATGGGCATGGCCAGGCAGGCAGCCTGCACCAGTTTCAATCGCGTGCCGCTACCCATGCGCAGCGGAGCGGCAAAAACCGCGGCTCGAGCCAGCCAAGGGCGCACGTCGGGCACGCTGCCGCTGAACTCCACTTCGGGAAGATGAGCGAAGCGGCGCAGGAACTCGCGCGGCGGCGGCTGGCCGATGGCCAGGAATTTCACCCGCGGCACCAGGCGCCGCAGCACGGGCAGGATCCGGGAAATAAAAAAATGCAGCGCGTCGCGATTGGGGTGCCAATCGAGTGTGCCAGAGAAAGCAACGCAGTTCGGATCCGGCCGGCCGTTCGCCGGCAGCCAATACTCGGCGTCCACCGCATTGGGAACGACGAACAGGCGGCAATCCGCCCCGCCCAGGCGCGTCAACTCGACGGCATCGATTTCGGAACAGGCCAGGTGCAACCGGGCCTGACGCAGCAGAAGCCTTTCCCAGCGGCGCAGTTTGACGGTTTCCAATTGCGCATAGGCGCGGCGCCATAATCGTGGCTCGCACGCCGCATAGCGGGCCGGAATGCGGTATTCGACATTGTGATGATTGATCATCACCGGCTGACGGGAACGGGGAAGATTGGCGGCAGCAAAGATGGTGTCGGCTATCAGAGCATCGAAATGCCTGGTTTGCAGAAGCGACTGCAGCAAGCGCCGGATATGGCGAAAACGAAACCGGCAGACGGAGGCCGGCCACGGGGTGGCGAAGGAAAACAGGCGCGGCCAGGTGGCGGAATGCGGGCGCGACGGCAGCGGCGGTTCGATCCATTCACAAAAGTTTGCGAGTTGCCGGCGGCTGGCGGCATCGGTCGGAGCCAGTGACACCAAGGTTACCCGGTGGCCGAGCTGATGCAGGCATTGCAGCAGCATCCAGGTGCGCTGGCGCAAACCGGAGTTGGCCGGCAGCGGCGGTTCCTGGACGAGATAGAGCAGTTGCATATAAAAACCAAGCCTCAATGCCGCGTGGGCGCGAGAAAGCGGTGGTAATTCCAGAGCACTTCCTTAGCCAAGCGATGGGGCGCCGGTGCTGCGGCGCCGGGAAAATCGGTAAGCTGGGGCAACCAACGCGCCAGAGTCTCCAGTTGATCGAGCGGCAACGAAACGGACGAAAACAACAGGGGCAGGGCGGCCGCATAGACACATGCGCGCGGCGAGCCCAGATGGCTGAGCCGCAACCAGCGCAGCCACAAATGCCAGCGCGCGGGAACAGGCCGATGCGAACGCATGACCCAGAGCCATCCGCGCCAGGCGCGTGGAACGGCGTTGCGGCGCGCCCACGCCCGCAGCAAGTCGCCATCGCCAGCGCTGGTGGACGAACCTAGGAGCCGGCAGGCTTCCCATCGCCACAATCGATGCGCCGCGGCGATCAATTCCATGGCGGAAATCATCGGCCCTGCCGGCTGTTCCAGATGATGCAGGCTCAGCTTCCAAACGGTAGCGGATTCGACCCGGCGGGCGAAATCGCGTAAATCCCAAGGCGCATCCACCCCAGGCGAGGTGGATAAATGCAAAAGGCGCTCGGCGCGGCGCTGGTAAGTCGAGGCATATTCTCCAAGAAAAATGAGATAGGAGGTGGCCATGTCGAGCTGCAATTTCAACAGCGCATAAGCGGCGCGGGGATGCGCAGCGCGCTGGCCGGCGATCAGCCCGGGATAGGCGAGCAACTCGACCAGACGATTGCAGAGCAGGCGATACGCGTCATCGGCGGGAAGCTGGCGCCTGGAAAAACGGGGGATGCACTGCAGCAGGCGGGGCTGACCCAGCAGCACGCGGCCGTGGCGGCGCAACTCAAAGCCAAACTGGCAGGGTGGCATGCGGTTCAGATAGCGCACGGTGGCGGCCGAGATTTCGATCTTGGCATCCATGCCGCGCCCCGCCAGGCGGGCCGTGACGCGCCGGGCCAGCTCGCGCAGGCGTTCCGGCGAAGGCAACTCGCGGCGGCGTGCGGAAAACATCATAAATTCCGCGTCGCCCAGCAGCCGCCAGCGCGGGCCCAGGCTGAGGAAGGTGGCTTCATCGCGGGCCAGGCTGCCGGTCAGCACCAGCGCCGGCGGGTGGATCTTGGCTTGCGCCAAAATTTCCAGCACCGCGTGTTCAATCTCGGCGCGCAGGTCGGAGGCATGGGTGATGCCGGCGAGGCGCGACGGCAGGCTGAAACTCATGCCCACCTCCGGGCGCGCGACGATGCCGTCGCGGGCGCCGCCCAGGATTCCGTTTCCCGCTCCGCCGGCATGGTGACGGCGGACGTTGCCTCCGGGCGACCGTTCCGCGACAGCTGCAAATAAATCCGCCCGGTGGCGCGCAACTGCCGATCAGCGCCACAGTTTAGGAAGGCCCAGGCGCGGGCCTCGCGTCCGAGCCGGCGCCGCAGCTCCGCGTCGCGGTACAGGCTTTGCAGCGCTTGGGCAAACTCCCCGGCATTGCCGGGCGGAAGCAACCAACCGTTGCGCCCCGACTCGATCAATTCCCGCGTGCCATCCACCGCGCTGGCCACCACCGCCAACCCGGCGGCCATGGCTTCCATGGCCGCGAGCGGAAGCCCCTCGTAGAAGGAGGGCAACACGAACACATCCGCCATTGCCAGCCAGGGCTCGATGGGGTTTTGGTACCCCACCCATTGCACCTGATTTTCCAGTCCTAACCGGGCGGTGAGTCCGGCCAGGGCCGGCCGGCAACTGCCTTCGCCGGCGCACACCAGGCGCAGGCGCGGGCACACGGCGCGGATTTGGGCCAGCGCTTCCAGTAGCACGGCATGGCCCTTTTGCGGTTCCAGGCGTGCCGCCGACAGCACGATGCAAGCTTGCGGGTCCCAGCCATGCTCCCGGCGCAGGCGTTCGCGATCGGGCAGCTTCAGGAACCGGCGCAGCGCAATGCCGTTAGGTACGACACGGACTTTATGCGCCGGCAGGCGCTTTTCTTCGATCAAGTAAGTGGCATTGGCGCGCGAGACGGCGATATAGACGTCCACCGCGCGGCCCAGCAAGCGGTCGGGCGCATACCAGCTTCTCCAGCCCCGGCGCCAGGACTCGCGGACATGCGGCGTTTCCACTGTACGCGCGCCGCACCAGCGCGCCAGGGGCGAAGCCAGGCGGCTGGAAAAAAACAGATGCGAGTGCGCCACCGCTATCCGATGCCGGCGCAGGTACTGGCAGAATGCCGCGGCACTGCGCCAGTCGCCGGGCCGCAACCGCAGCGGCAGGCGGCGAACCGAGGGCGGCAGATCGGCTTCCAGCCGGGCCATCAGTTCGGGCGCGCAGGCCAGGTGCAGTTCGAAGCGCCGCGGGTCCATACCCTGCAGCAGCGTCAAGAGATGTTCCTCCGCGCCACCGCGAGTCAATGAGCCGATGTAGTGCAGCACCGGGAGAGGAGAAAATTCGGCCATGGCGTTCCTGTCAGGCGGCTCCAGCCGTATGCAAAGCGCCCGCCAGCGGACCGCGCAGCACGCCGGCAAGGTCGCGGATATCCTTCATTTCCGGCGGCAGGGGACGACTCGACAGCAACACCGCGTCGGAATTGGCGTCGTCGGGGTGATAGCCATGCATGGCGATCGGGTTCCAGCCGCCGCCATGAAAATCGCTGCGCGCGAACATGCAGCCGGGCGGAAGCAGGTAAATCATTTGCCCGTAGCGGCCATCCGGGAACCAAAGCCCGTGCTGGCGCAATTCGGTGGCGCTCAAAATGCGGCCACAGCCCTGCCGCTCGCACCAGCCGCGGATAGCGGTTTCGGCTTCGGGGTGAAAAAACCAGAAGCGCGCCAGGGTCGAATCCAACACCGCGAGATAATGTTGCGGCATGCGCCATTCCAGCCCGGCCAAAGCGCCAGCCAGGTCTTCGCGGCGGGTTACCGGGGTCATGCCGTGATCGGAAAAGACATGAAAATTGACTACGCGGTTCAATCGCTCCTGGGCGCGATAGAGACGGCGCAGCGGAGCGTCATAGCGGCCGAGGAAGGCGCGTTCCGCCGGGGAGTCCCCGCGCCGGCGGTGAAGGAAATTATCCAGCTCGCAAAGATAGATAAAGAACACATGGGCGCGGCCGGCTTCCAGGTCGTCTGCGGCACGTCGCAACAGGTCCAGATCGCCGCCCTGGCGATAGCTGTAGATGCGAAATTGCAAGCCCGCTTCCTTCCACTCATCGAAGACGTTGGGGGTGGATTCCAGGCTGCCGGGCTGGTAGAGATCACGGCTTTCCGCCCAAGCGAACCAGGGCAACAGCTGAGGCCGCACGCAGCATTCAAAGCCGGGACCGCAGCCCAACACCCGGCGTCCCAGCCACTTTAAGCCGTGGCGCGTGAGGCGGTTATTAAGGCTGCGCTCCGGCAGCCAGCGCGCCGGGCGCAGCCAGCGAAAGCGCGAGCGCGCGGGATCGAAATAGAGCAGGGTCCAGCGTCCATGGCGATCGGGCGCCAGCCCGGTGAGGATGCTGGGAATCGCGCCCGAGCTGAACCCGAGAATGGTGCGCAGCGGGCGGCGATAGGGCAGCAGGTCGGAGAGAAAGGCGTGCGTTTCGGCCACCGGCCAGCCGAGCGCGTCCATGAGCACGAAAACGTGAGCGTCTGAATTCATCCCGTCACCTGTGAGGCGCGCGGCGCGCAGCGCAGCAGCAATTGTTTGGGCGCGGCCAGCGCGCCGGCGCGCAGCCGGCGCCAGGCAAAATATCCGCGCGAACCGCGCAAGAGCGCTTGCAGGCCTAAATCCGAAGTGCCGCGCCGGACCGCGTTGCGCGGCAGCAGCGTATGGCCGGGCTGCGCCAGCCCGGTTTGCGAGGTGCACAGCGCGCGATAGCCCGCCCGCAGCGCCGATATGTGGACCCGGCGATTCCAGAAACCGTACGGCACAGAAAGAAATTCCACCACATCGCCCAAACGATCTTCCAGGCAGCGCCGCGAGTGCTGGAGTTGCGCATCCAGCTCGGAAGTTTCCAGTTGAGTCAAAGCGACATGATCATGCCCGTGCGATTGAATCGACATGCCCGCCCGACGCATCTCGCGGATCTGGTTCCAGCTCAGATACCCTGGGGCGCCCACGCGGGCGGTATTGATGAAAAACACGGCTGGCTGCCCCGCTTCCAACAGCCGCGGAAAGGCCCTTTGAAAATCGCTCTCGCCGCCGTCGTCGAAGGCGAGCACGAGCTGCGGCCCCGCAGCGGGCGTTTCCTCCGCCCACCAGCGGGGCAGGGAAGCGCAGGCGCGGTTCTCATCCCGGAACTGGCGCAGCCAGCGGGCGAAGCGCCGCTCCGGCAAGGCATACCGGTCGCCACGCTCGCCCTCGCCCAGCAGGCCGTGAAAGAGCAGGATGCAAGCCGGATTCAGGCCGCTCGTTGCCACGTGGTTTCCTCCCGGCGGCGCATGGCGCGCAGCATGCCCCATAACAGGGCCAGATTCATGGCGAGAAAATAATAAGTAACGCGCGCCAGGCGCGCTCCCGGCAACCAGCTCCGGCCGCCGGTTACCGCCCAGAGATAAACGCCAAGCTGTCCCAGCGCCAGCCAACGGAAGAACGGCTGGCGCCAAAGCGCCAGCGAGCTGAGCAGCATGGCGAGCAGGAAAAACGGCGTCAGCCAGCGCATCAGCTTATGCGAGATCAACGCCCAGCGCGTGACCCCATCGAGCGGAGTGCCGAGCAAGTCGCGCAGTGCGCGAATACCGCCCATGGCCAACCGGGCGCGGCGGGCGAATTCGCCACTCATGGTGGCGGCGGGAAATTCCAATGCCACGGCTTCCGGATCGTAGCGCACCTGATAGCCGCAACGGCGCGCATACATCGGGACCACGAAATCTTCAATCAGCGTCGTCGGCTTCAGCCCGGGGTAGCATTGCCGGCGCAAGGCATAAAACGCGCCGCTGGCGGTCAAGGTGGCGCCCAGGCGATCTTCCATCAGGCGCAACAGGCATTCATAACCCCAGTACACGCCTTCGGTTCCCTCCGAATGGCGATTGTGAACAAACCGCAACAGCCCGCAGACCACACCCACGCGGGGATTCTGAAAATGCCGCGCCAGCATGCTCAAGCTGTGGGGCAGCAACCGGGTGCTGGCGTCGGTGAAGACCAGCAGGTCGTGCCGCGCCAGGGCCACGCCATGATTCAACGCGTTGGCTTTGCCTTGCTGCCGTTGCAGGACTTTGCTTCGGATCCAGGGTTCGCGCCGGGCCTGAAGCCATGCCGCGGTGCCGTCGTCGGAGCCATCGGAAACGACGATCAGTTCCACCTGGCCTTCCGGATAATCGCAATCCCGCAGGGATTGCACCAGGTCCGGCAGTCTGTCAATTTCATTGTGCGCCGCCACCACTACGCTCAACGCCAACTCATTCCGGGGAGGCGCGGGATGCGGGCCCAGAGGATCGCGCATCATGCGGCGCCAGGCGGCGCGCAATTCGGCCGCGGTATAGCCCAGCGACAGCAGCAGCGGGTAGAGGAGATAGGTGTAGAACAGGGCGGCCAGTGAACTCCAAAAGGCCAGCATCGCCGCCGTGCGCCAGACTGCGCTCATCGCCCACCTCTTCCAAGCAGCAGAATCTTCACCGTCTGGAACAGGATCACCAGGTCGAGCGCCACCGACAGGTGCTTTACGTAGAACAGGTCATAGGCCAGCTTTTCCCGATTGTCTTCCAGGGTGGCGCAATAGCCGTGGTGGACCTGCGCCCAACCGGTGGCGCCCGGCGGCACCTGCCAGCGCAACTCGTAGCCGGGGATGGCGCGGACGCATTCCGCTTCCTGCTCGGGAACAAACGGTCGCGGGCCCACCAGGCTCATGTCGCCGCGCAGGATATTCCACAACTGCGGCAGCTCGTCCAGGCGCGCGCGCCGCAGCCAGCGGCCCACGCGCGTGCAGCGCGCGTCGCGAAAACCCGCCGGGCGCGCCGCGCCGCCGGCATCGGCATTGACGTACATGGAGCGAAATTTGAAGAGGGTAAACGGCCGTCCTTGCCAGCCGATGCGGCGCTGGCGAAACAGGGCGGGGCCAGGAGAATCCAAACGAATCGCCAGCGAAATCAGAAGCATCAACGGCCAGGCCAGCAACAGGCCGGGAACAGCGACGGCCAGGGAAAACAGCCGCTTGCGGCGCAGGGTCATGCGGGCGCTGGGAGGAATCATCGGAGCCGCGTCCGCTTCCAGCGCTACCTGGCCCGTAATGCGTTCATACACCGCCGCGCCATCCTGCAGTTGCAGGCCGCGCTCGCCCAACCCCCGCACCCACTCCGGCCAGGGCCGCGGCAAGACCACAATGGCGCGTCGCGCCTGGACGCGCCCGGCACCCTGGGCGAGGTCCGCAGACTCGCTGGCCATGCCGGCCAGGCGCACGCCCAATTCCGGCCGGGAGAAAAATTCCTCCGCCAGTTTCGCCGCCAGCACGCCCTCGCCCACAATCAGCACCGGTTCATTCAGCCAGTGCACCCGGTTGAGCCGGAAAAATAACTGCCGCCAGCCGGCCACCAGCACTCCCGCCAGCGCCAGTCCGATCAGGATAATGTTGCGGCCCAGCGTCAGACCGGGAAACATCGAGTAGAGCGCCGCCAGAATCAGCGCCGCCGTGCCCAGCACCTGCAGCAGGCGCGCCAGCGCCAGCCGCAAATTGATCAGCATCGAGGAATCGTAAAGATCGTAGTAATACATGCAGAGCATGCAGACGCCCCCCACGACCGCAATGCGGGGGCCATCTTCCTGATGCGACAGCATCCATCCACCCAATCCGCCCCAATGCGCGATCACCCCCAGCATCAAGGCGCTGATCACCAGCACGGCTTCAGAGCACAGCAGCAACACCACTCGTTTCGGAATGCACGCCAGGGCGGATCGCATGGAATTATGAAAGTCGAACCTTAACGCGCGGCGAACCCTTGCCGCGTCCACATGCAAAGACTTGGCAATTGCCGTGCCATTAAGGAATCCTTTTTGCTTTTGCCGGGTTTTCCCTGAAGCCCGGCGGTCGAAGATGCAATCCGGCAGTCATGCGCTGCAGTGAATTTCAGCAAACCGGCAAAATACCGGCAGCAAAATGGCGTTTTCAAGCGCAATCGAGTTGCAGTCGCGTACCGATCTGAGCAGATGCATTCATAAGGTCGAGGGCGCATGACAGTGAAAATTCCCTGACGGCTGAAAAAAGTTGCGCCCCGGGCGGCGCGCCGAGTGGATGGTCTCAGGCGCGCCGTGCAAGGCGAAACCTAAAAAGCGGTGAAGACGGTTATCGCACTCGTTCCCAGGTGCCGTCGTGGGAGGGCCAGAGCGCCCGCCAGCAGCCTTGCAAAAAGGCCAGATTCATTGCCAGCAGATAGTAAATCAGTCCATCTCGCGAGCGCCGGCTGTCGAGCCAGGCCCAGACCGCCATGTAGGCCATGCCGGCCAGCACCACTTCGCTGGCGATGTGCGTCAGGCTGGCCAGGCAAGACAGTAAAAGCAGCAGCGCCAGAAACGGAGTGATCCAGCGCAACAGCTTATGCGAGACAAACGCCCAGAGCGTGATCCAATCACTGGGCGTATTCCAGACCTGCCGCAAGGCGCGGAAACTGCCCTGCGCCAGCCGCCGCCTCCGCCGCACCTGGCCGGAGACCGAATCCGGCCAGGTATCGGTACACCGCGCTTCCGGATCGTAGATCACCCGTAACCCTTGCGCACGCACTTGCCACGGCAGTAACAGATCGTCGACCAGCGTATCTTCCTTCAAGTGACGATAGGCGTTGCGGCGCATGGCGTAAAGCCCACCATGCGCATTGAGGGTGACTCCCAGGCGCGATTCCAGTAGGCGCAAAGCGCATTCGAAGCGCCAATAACGGCTTTCGGTGCGCACCGTGCCCGGCTGATCGTCAAAATTAACCAGGCCGCAGACGACGCCCACCCCGGGCTGCTGGAAATGACGCGCCAGTTTCCACAGGCAATCCGGCGCCAGCCGGGTTCCGGCGTCGGTAAAAACCAGCAATTCGCCGCTCGCCAATCTTACTCCCTGGTTGAGGGCGTTGGCTTTGCCCTTCCGGACGTCTAATTCCAGCACGCTCAAGCGCGGATCGCCCACGGCACGAATTTCGTCGGCGGTGGCATCCTGGCATCCGTCGGTGACGTAAATCGCTTCCCAGTTCGGATAATTCAATTCGCGCAATGCCGCGAACTGCGGCGCCAGCCTGCCGGCTTCATCGTGGGCGGCAATGATCAGGCTGATGCGGGGAGCTCGCATGTCCGATTGAGACCGGCGTTCATGGGGCGATTGCAGATAGCGCAGATCGCGGCGCATCTGAATGGCGGTGAACGCCAGCCAGAGCAGCCCGGGATAGAGGGCGTAGGCGTAAATCAGCAGTCCCAGCGATGACCAAAAAATCACAGCCGTCGTATCGTGAAACATGCTCCGCTCTCTTTCCGGGCTCCTGAAATTTCAGAAAAAAAATGGGCTGTACTCGGAGAAAATCAGCCAATCCGTCTGCCGCGCCTTGCAGCGCAAGGCCTGAAGCCTAATGCTCCCCGGGTAACTGTTCAGCCCCGCCTAACTGGAAATGTCTGGCAATTGCGATGCCAACATGCGCCAGCCCGCGAGAAATCGCAATAAGGCCGCAGCCCGGGAGTTTGCGCGACACGGCAGGGCGGGAAATCGCTCCGGAAAATGCAAAAGATTGCCAGGAAACAGCAATCCTCTTGTGAGCTGAATTGCCGCGGATGGAATAAAAGCTCCGCATAGAAAGCGGACGAACCGGACGCGTAAACGACCGGGTCGGACAGAAATTTTCGTCCGTGAACGCCGGCGGGGTAGCGGCATTTGCGCAAGCGTCAGCGCCTGAAAGCCAGGGCGGACGCCGCGCGTTTTCAAAAGCGGAAGGAAGAATTCCGACCCCGCGGCGGCGCGGGCTTACGCCCTGGCACCGATGCACGGCAGCGGCGAATGGGCGGACCGGCGCCGGGCTAATCTTTCGATCGGCGGCTGTAGTAGTACTGCGAATAGTAGCGGTGCTCGGGCCCGGAGCTGTCATTCAACACCACTCCAATGAGCATCCGGGAATCCACCAGTTCCAGCACTTGGCGTAATTCGCTGCGGCGGGTCATATGCTGGCGCACCACCAGCAGCACGCTATCGGCGATGGCGGTCCAGTGATTGGCGTCCGCCAGCGGCAGCAGCGGCGGCGCGTCCACCAGCACCCAATCGAAATGCTGTTTCAACTGCCGCGCCCAGTTGCTCAACCGCGCCTGTTCCAGCAATTCCAGGGGCGGACGCTGCACCTGGCCGGCGGGAAGCACCCAGAGCGACTCGGTGGGGTGGCGCATCATGCAGTCCGAAAACGGGCATTGTTTCTCCAGCCAATTGCCCAGTCCCGGGGCTTTTTCCGAGAGCTTAAGCCGGCGCATCAGGGTGGGGCGATGCAAGTCGCCTTCCAGCAGTAGCACTCGTTCCCGGCTCAAGCGGGACATGATCATGGCCAGATTGGCGGCAATCAGGCTTTTACCTTCCCGCGGGGCGCCGCTGGTGATGACCAGCAGCTTGATTTCCCGCTGCGCGCGCAGCCCTTGCAGCCGCACCGCCAGCCGGCGGAACTGCTCCGCTTCCATTTCATCCGGCTTGGTCCAGGCCACCAGACGAGGATGCGGGCTCATGGTTTCCGGCAGCAGGCGTACCTTGGCCAGCTCCGTTTCCAGTTCCAAAAGATCTCCGGTTCCGGGGAACGGTTCGGCGGCTTCGGGCGCCGGCAGGCGGGTTGCGGCAATCGATAAAGAAGGCATGTTCTGGCGTCCTGGTGTGATGGGAGAAATCATGGTTTTAACGGTGCAGGTGCAGGATCAAATAGTTGCCGACGATCATGGCGCCCAATAAGACAGTGACGATGGCCCATTCCAGCGTGTGCAGCGAGCGTTTGCGCACCCGGTCCATGGTGCTCTGCAAGGGCGGGATGCGGCACAAGATCGGGGGCAGCGCAAATTGCGCCAGCTCCTGCGAGGAATGAATCTGATCTTGCCGCAGTTCCACCCCGGCGGTGATGGCCAGGCCCAGCGCGATGCCGGCCAGCAGGCCAAATCCGCTGAACTGCAAGGGCTTCGGCCAGACCGGTTTTTCCGGCAGGTTGGGCGCATCTACGATGCGGAACTGAGCGCCGCCCTGGCGCTGTTCCAGCCGCGAAGCCAGTTTGGAGTTGTTCAGGCGCAGCAGCAGCGCGGTGGCATTGCTTTGGTCCTGTTGGTATTGCGCTTCCAGGCTGGCGAGCTGGTTGCCGCGCACAGGTTCCTGATTGAGGCGGAATTGATACTGCTGTAATTCCTGGTTGAGCGAGGCGACCTGGCGCTTTTCACGCGATTCCATCAGTTTTTCCGACTGCATATCGCTTTTAATTTGCGTGCGCGTCGGCATGCCCGCCAGGGCGGCCTCGGTGTCGTTAGCCGTATTCGCGCCGGAGGCGCCGGCGGGCGCGCCGGCCGCGCCGCCGGCGGGCGCCGCCATAAGCTTTTTCAGCCGGGCTTGCAAGCGGGCAATTTCGCCTTCCACCTGAGGTATCGAGGGGTATTGCTCGGTATAGCGCGAGCGCAGATCGGCCAGCTTCATCCGCAAATTTTGCAGCCGTTGTTCCAGCGGCGCGGCCGCGGCCCAGTTACGCTGCTGTTTCAGCAGATTTTCGTCATAGGCGATGCGCTGCTGGCTGCGCAGCAGCGCGCCTTGCGCGTCGCCCAACCGGTTTTCCAGGCTCAACACCACCGCCAGGTTGGCCTGGCTTTGTCCCGGCAGGGTGCCGAGATTATTGCGCTCGAACTTCTGGATATTCTGCTCGTCGAGCTTGACCGCCTGCTGCGCCTGCGCCCATTGCTGTTGTAAAAACGAAGTGGTGCGATTGGAAGCTTGCTGGGTGACGCGCAGGTTCTCTTCGATGAAGGCCGAGGTGAGCCGGCTGGCAACCTGCCGCGCCTGTTCGGGCGAGCTGCCGGTATAGGCAATGCTGAACGCGGTCCAGTTATGGGCGTTGTCCGGCGCCAGGTTGCCCAATTGTACAGGGGTGATGCTGATATCCTTGCGCAGCGCCCGCACCGCCGCATCCGGCCCCAGCGTGGCCTGGATTTTAGGATAAAGATTGTAACGCTGCATGATCTTTTCCAGGCGCGCGCGGCTGAGAATGCGCTGCGCCATGTTTTGCAGCAGGGTGTCGGCATTGAAGACCACATTCGGCTGCACGTAAGTGGCCGGCACCGTCTGCTGGTCGACCACCAGCAGCGCTTGCGATTGGTATTTTTTCGGCAACACCCAACTGAGCGTGAACGCCACCGCCCAGGCCAGGAAAAAAGGGACGAGAAACCACCAGCGCCGGCGCAAGGCCATGGACTGAATCGCCTGCCAGGTCATGGGCGGACGCGTGACGGAGTTGAGGGAAGTAGGCATGGGCATTTACTCCAGATTGGGCCAGCCGCGCAAATCGTACGAAACGCGCACCCCGACAAAGGTTTGATTGACGGCCGGCGGCACGCGCAAAAATCCGCCGGCGCGTTGAATCAGGTAGTTGCCTTCCAAATTCAGCATCAAATGCCGGCTGATGCGATGCCGCAAAACCATGCCGGCCGTAATCGCATTTACGTGCGCGCCCAGGATGCCGCTGCTGAGAGTGCGCAGGTGGGTGTAGTTCACGCCCATCTGCGAATGCCAGCCGCTCATCAACGGATGGTCGAGGCGAAACTGCCCTGTATCGCTGACCACCGGCACGGGAAACAGGCCGCCGCCGTTGCTGATCTGCTGCCGGCCGGCGATTTGCCAGGTCCAGATGCCTTTCCGCTCCCAAAAAACAGCACCAAAGCTGGGATAAGTGCGGACGCGGTGAATGCGCAGGGTGAAATTGAGATTCAGCAGCGTGAACGGCATGGTTTCATGCAGCACGCTGTATTCCGGCCCGCCGAAAATGCGCAGCGAGGCCTGGTGCGTGAAGCGATGCATCCAGTTCAGCGTCACGCTTTGGGCGGCGATGTGCGAGGTGGGCGAGACCGGAGCCAATATGCCCGGCTGGCGCGCGCTCGAGCTGCCCGTGCCAAACGCCATGTTGTCGTTGCGGGCCAGCACCGACCATTGCGTGCGCGGCGTCGATTGCAGAATGAAGCCCAGCCCGTAGTCGAAATAACTCAAATCGTTGGTGCCGGTTTTCACGAAGTTGGAGTGCGGATAACGGCGGATGTGATAACCGCTGAAGATTTCCCAGATCGCGCGCGGGCTGATCAAATACTGCAGCGTCATTTGCGCCTTGCCGTCCGCCTCGCGAACGGTGGGCGACAGCACATTCGAGCCGGAATGAAAGCCGGAATTTCCCACCCCCGTGAGGGCCAGTCCGGGAACACCGCGCACGTACATGCCCCAGCCTTTCCCCTCCAATCGCCAGCGCGGCGAGGGCATCCAGTGAAAGCTGGCCCGCAAGCTGTGGCTCAAGCCATTGAGCTGGGGCGAGGACAGGTAATAGCGGAGCAGCGGCTGATAGCGCACCGACCAGCCATTGATCTGATCTTCGCCGCCAAATTGAATAAACCCATCCAGGTCCTGCTCCGGGCTGGCCAAAGTTTTAGCATTATTGCCGCCGGGGTTGCTGTTGTACGCGCTCTGCTCGGACCAGCCGAAGTCCTGAATGATGCCGCCCGTGGTCGAGGCTTCCGGCCGAGCTTGCGCTTGCAGGCGGGGAACGGCTAGAACCAGCGCCAGGGTTCCGGCGGCGGCCAACGGTAGAAGATGAGCAAGCATTTTCATGCTGTTTAGGGCACCACGATGGTGTCGCCCGGCTTCAGGCGAAAGTTCTCAAACGGCTTGCTGCCGTTGATGATGTCGTTGTAATTGACCTTGTAGCGGAGTTGCTGTCCTTTCGCGGTCACGCGAATCAGCAGAATGCCGCCGCGATTGGCGAAAGGCGTGAATCCGCCGGCCTCGGCCAGAGCCTGCAACAGCCAGGTCGGCGTCAGCAGCGGAAACTGCCCCGGCTTCTGGACTTGGCCCATGATGCTGAAAAAGCGGCTGCCCACCTGCTGCACGATGACCGTCACCGAAGGGTGATCCATAAAGCGGCTGAGCTTGGCGGCAATGCGTTGCTGCAAGCGGGCCGGCGTGCGCCCGTTGGCGCGAATTTCGCCGGCCAGGGGCAGCGAGATTTCACCATCGGGGCGCACCGGCACCACTTTCGAGGCTTCTTTGCTTTGCCAAACGTCCACATCGAGCACGTCGCCGATGCCAATGACGTAATTGCGCGCATGCGGTTTTTGCGGCGCCGGCGCCGGCTTGCCGGTGGGCTTGGCAGCCCAGAGGCTCAATCCCAACCCCAACCCCAGCGCCAGCGCCGCGGCTGGCCGCATTAGGCCGCCGGCTCGCTGGGCGGCGCCACCGGCAGCGGATTGCGCCGCCGCGTGATGCCGGCTTCCTTCAGTTTGTACAACAGCGCGCGATAGCTGATGCGTAAGACCTGGGCGGTTTGTTTGCGATTCCATTGGTTTGCTTCCAGCACTTTCAGGATGATTTCCCGCTCCATTTCGTGAATAGCCCGGCGGGTGACGTTTTTCAGCGGGAAAGATCCGTCGGGGCTGATTTCTCCCGCCAGCCGCGCGCCCGCGTCGGCGGACCGGTGCGACGCCTCGTTTTCCACGTGTTGCAGCGTGCCCAGGATGACGTAGCTTTTGATCTGGTTTTCCAACTCGCGGATGTTGCCCGGCCAGTTATAGGCGCGCAGCATGGCCATCTGCGCCGGAATGAGCGGCTCGTAAGGACGCCCATAGCGGGCTGATAACTGGCGTAAGAAGTACTCCACCAGCACCGGGATGTCCTGGGCGCGTTCGCGCAAAGGCGGCAGCGTCAGGCTAACCACGTTGATGCGGTAATAGAGGTCCTGCCGAAAACGCCGCGCTTCCACCTCGACTTCCAGATTTCGATTGGTGGCGCACAGAAAACGCATCCGCACCCGGCTTTCCTGCCGCGCACCCAGGCGCATGAAGCAATTTTCCTGCAGCAATTGCAGCAGCTTGGACTGCAGTCCCGGATCCAGTTCCCCGATTTCGTCGAGAAACAGCGTCCCCTCATGCGCCAACTCCACGCGTCCCGGTTTGGTAAGATTGGCGCCGGTAAATGCGCCTTTCTCATAACCAAACAGTTCGCTTTCCAGCAGGCTGCCGGGGATGGCCGGACAATTGACCTTGACCAAAGGACCCGAAGCCCATTTGGAATGGCGGTGGATCATGCGAGCGATCACCTCTTTGCCGGTGCCGCTTTCGCCGGTGATCAGGATGGGAATATTAGTTGGCGCAATCCGCTCAATTCGCGTGCGGACCAGTTGCATGGCGGGGCTGACGCCGAAGATCACTTCTTCCGGCGGCGTTAATTCTTCCCCGTTATCCACCGTGCCTGGCGGGTTGAGCAAACTCGACGAGGGCGTCCAGTCAGGAGCTTTCATGGCTACACCACGAAATTGCACTTACACTGCCAAAACGGCAGGGGGAAATTCCCGATTGACGAGTCCGGGTTTTTCTGGAGTGGTTTTAAGAAAGAATTTGCGGGATTAGCGCAACTTTTTAACCGCGGCGACTTGATCGCGCCGCTCCAGACTCGTTTTTTGGAGGGTTTTTCCGCAAAACGCGCCGGAGACGCCGTAGAGAAAGGGTTGGCTTGACAAGCGGGCGCGAGCTTAGTCTATTCTGGATTACCGCGTAATTTCATATTGCCGGATGCAAAATATTTCAAGCGAGACGAGGGGAGGTAGGCATGAAAGGTTCTAGAAGTTACGCCGCGGCAGCGGCGAGGGCCTTGCAATCCAAGTCCATACCCGGCCCGGAATCCACTACGTCGCTGTTGCGCGAGTTGGTGGCGCACCTGCGCCAAAACCGCACACAGTTGCGCGAGGAATGGGCGCGGCGCATCACCGAGGCGGAACTGTTGACGGCGATGACGAAGGAAGAGGTCTTCGCGGAAGCGACCTCGGTGTACGACAACTACGTCGAGGCGCTGGAAACCGGCACTTTTGAAGCTTTGCAGGCCTACGCCCGCAACCTCTCCGAGCGCATCATCCCCCGCGGCGTCGAAACCCACGAGGTAATCGGCATTGTGCTGCTGTTGCGCGACGTGCTGGCGCGTTCGCTGTTTGCAAAATATCAGGGTGATTTCACCAAGCTCAACCGCATTCTCGACGCCTACGAGCCCGCCGCCAACCGCATCGCCAATACCGTATCCGTGGGCTTCGTGCAGGAACGCGAGCGCATCATCCGCGAGCAGCAGGAAGCCATTCGCGAGCTCTCCACGCCGGTGTTGCAGGTGCGCGAGCGGCTGTTGATTCTGCCCATCATCGGGGTCATCGATCCCCAGCGCGCGCGCCAGCTGACCGAACAACTTTTGCGCGGCATCCGTACCAACCGCGCCAAGGTGGTGGTCATCGATATCACCGGCGTGGCCGCCATGGACGCCACCGTGGCCAACCACCTGGTACAAACCGTCGAGGCTTCGCGCCTGCTCGGCGCCACCGTGATTGTGACCGGCCTGTCGCCTGAAATCGCGCAGACGCTGGTCACCATCGGCGTCGACCTGGGCAAGATGACCACCGTCGGCGATTTGCAGGGCGGCATAGAAGAAGCGGAGCGCCTGCTGGGCTACAAAGTGATGCAATTTTCCAGCGACGCCGTGGACGCCTGATTCGCCCCGGACCGGACTGAAAGGAGCGCGCAGTGGATGTCCCTGTACTCAAGCAGGGGCCGTATCTGATTGCCACCGTGCAATCCGCTTTGACTGACGCCGATCTGGCGCAGTTGCGGCGCACGCTGGTGGAGCAGGTGGGCCGCTATCGTTCCCGCGGTTTGATCGTGGACGTCACCGCGGTCGATGTGCTGGATTCCTTTGCCTGCCGCACCTTGCGGGATATTGCCCATATGACCGGGTTTCGCGGCGCCGAAACCGTGATTGTCGGCATTCATGCCGACCTTGCCTTTGCCATGGTGCAGTTGGGACTCTCTCTGGAGGGGGTCGCCACTGCGCTCGATCTGGAAGAAGGATTGGCATATCTGAACCGCAAACAGCGCGCCGCCAAAGCGGCGGCCCCGGGTCTTCGGCCCCCGGCCGGTAAGAGCCCAACCCGCGATCGCCGTGGCCATTAGCGAACATATCCCGATCAAGGCCGACACCGACGTCCTGGCTGCGCGACAGAAAGGGCGGGCGTTGGGCTTGCAGGCGGGCTTTGCCTCCATCGATATCACCTTGCTGGCGACCGCCATCTCCGAACTGGCGCGCAACATCCTGTTATATGCGCGCGAAGGCGAAATCGAATTGCGCTTGCTCCATGAGGGCGGGCGCCGCGGGGTGATGGTGGTGGCGAGCGATCAGGGGCCGGGCATCGCCGATATCGAACGCGCCCTGCAGGATGGTTTTTCCACCTCTGGCGGGCTGGGCCTCGGGCTGCCCGGTGTCAAGCGCTTGATGGACAGCTTTGAAATCCGTTCCCTCCCCGGGCAAGGCACGGTCGTCACGGCAGTGAAATGGGAACTGCGTTGATGTCCATGCTCGATTGGGCCAGCAGCGCTTTCACCAAGCCGGGAGAGTCGGTTTCCGGCGATGCCGGCCTGGTGCGCTTTTTTCCTCCCGCCGGGGCGCTGCTGGCGGTCCTGGATGGCTTGGGCCACGGCCCGGAGGCCGCCGACGCCGCCCGGCGCGCACGCGAGGTGCTTGAAACCTTTGCGCCCAGTTCCGTCATCGACCTCACCCGCCGTTGTCACCAGATGCTGGCCGGCAGCCGCGGCGTTTGCCTCAGCCTGGCCACCTTTAATGCGCAGGATCACACCATGACCTGGATGGGCGTGGGCAATGTCGAAGCCGTGCTGGTGCGCGCTCAAGACGCCGAGCGCGAATATCTGCTGCTGCGCTCCGGGGTCGTGGGGCTGACGCTGCCCCGCCTGCAGGCCACTATGATGCCCATCCATGCCGGCGATATGCTGGTAATGTATACCGACGGAATCCGCATGCCCTACGGCGATCCGCTGCCGGCGCCGGATTCCCCGCCCGAGGTGATGGCGCAAACCCTGTTGCGCCGTTATCTGCCCTCAAAGCCGGCCGATGATGCGCTGGTGATCGTCGCCCGTTATACCGGAGGCAGTCTTGGCCGGTAACCCCAGTAAACAACCCGATCCCGCCAGTCTCTATCGCCAGGCGCTGGAATCCTACCTGCGCGAGGATAGCGAAGCCGCGCTGCTGGATGCCTACGCGCTCGGCCGCCGCCTGCTCAACGAAGGGCGCGGCATGCTGCCCTTGATTGATATCCATCATCGCGTGCTGGCCGGCTTGCTCACCGGGGTTTCCCCCGATCGCGTGCTGGCCGCCGGACACTTGCTGGCGGAATCGCTGGCCAGCTTCGAGATGTCGCTGCGTGGCTTTAGCGAGGCCAATAGCGCCCTGCGCAGCATCAATCAGCGACTGGAAGACGAGTTGCGCAAGATTGCCCATGCGCTCCATGATGAATCCGGCCAGTTACTCACCTGCGTTTTTGTCCGGGTGGATCAGGCGCGCAAAGAATTATCGCCTTCGGCTACGCCCTTTCTGGACGAGGTCCGCGATATGCTGGAAGCGGTCGAAACCCAGTTGCGCCGCCTCTCGCACGAGTTGCGCCCGACGATTCTCGACGATTTGGGTTTGGGCCCGGCGCTGGATTTTCTGGCGCAGGGCATCGCCGCCCGTTCCGGCATCGGCATCCAAGTGGAAGATCGGGTGCGCCAACGCTTGCCCCCCGCTTTCGAATTGGCGTTCTATCGCAGCGCTCAGGAAGGCTTGAATAATCTAGTGCGGCACGCGCGCGCCACCCGCGCGCGGTTGGCCTTACAGTCCGATTCCCAGCACATTGAACTCAAGATCGAGGATAATGGCTGTGGTTTCGACCCGCGCCAGGCCGGCTCGGGGCACAGCCTTGGCCTGCTGGGCATGCGCGAGCGGGTGCGCAGCCTGGGCGGCGAAATGCAGATCGAATCCAAACCGGGCGCGGGCACCACGATTTCACTATCGTTGCCCTTGCCGGCGGGAGGTCACTATGGCGCTGGCACGATTGCTGCTGGCTGATGATCATGAAGTGGTGCGCCAGGGCTTTCGCGCCCTGCTCGAGAAAGCCGGCTATGAAATCGTAGGCGAAGCCGCCGACGGCCAGGAAGCCGTCCGCCTGGCGCAGGCGTTGCATCCCCAGGTGGCCATCCTCGATGTCCGCATGCCCTTGCTCAACGGTATGGAGGCTGCTCGCGAAATCATCCGCACCGCTCCCCAGACGCGCGTGGTGCTGCTGACCATGCACATCGAAGAGCCTTATGTGCTTCAGGCGCTGCAGACCGGCATTAGCGGATATGTATTGAAAAGCAAGTCCGCTTCCGAATTGCTGCAAGCCGTGCAGGAAGCGCTGCGGGGTGGATTGTTCCTGAGCCCCGATGTCTCCGGCACGGTCGTCCGCGCCTACCTGAGCAACTCCGAACCTGCCCCCGATTCCCTGGGCTCGCGCGAGCGCCAGGTTTTACAACTGGTGGCGGAAGGAAAAAGCACCAAGGAAATCGCCGTCCTGCTCGGAATCAGCGTCAAAACCGCCGAATCGCACCGCGGCCATATCATGGAAAAACTCAATATTCACTCTGTTGCCGGGCTGGTGCGTTATGCCATCCGCCGTGGCATGATCGAGCCGTAAAGGCATGCAAGACCTGTGCTTACACCCGCCTCTGTGTTTTTTTCCGCCGGTTTCCAGGTTTTACCGCATGGTATTGCCTGGCGGAGGGCTTAAAGTGAAAGCTATATCCCTGCGGGCGGCGGCTGGTGGCATGACCGCCGCGCTCAGGGACGAGTTTTGATTGCCCCCGGTGGGGGAAGGGCCTATACGGCGGCGGGAATCAGCGTAAGGCGATTCTCCGATTCACCTCGCATTTCCATCGGACGATAAGCCTAAGCTAAGGGTGAAGCTATGCCTGGGCTGAAGCATGTTCTCATCGCTGACGACGAGCGGTATTTCCGCCAGCTCGCCCGCCGTATCTTGGAAGAAGACTCCGGCCATTACCAGGTCCGCGAGGCCAGCGATGGGCGGGAAGCCATTACCCAGACCCGACTCTGGCATCCCGATCTGGTCATCCTGGATCTGGCCATGCCCGGCTGCAGCGGGCTGGAGGTCATCCGCGGCATTCGCGCCGACTGGCCCGCCTGCAAAATCCTGGTCTGCAGCGTGCATGCCGAGCCCCACTATCGCACCGCCGCGCTGGAGTGTGGCGCGCAGGCGTTTTTATCAAAAAAACATCTGGCCTCGCAGTTGCTGTCCGTAGTGCAAGCAATGCTCGGTCCGGAGACGCCCCATTCCCGCGCCGAAGCCATTAGCTAAGCCTCGGCCCCTCCCTAACTCCTCCCTGAACCTGCACTTAAAGCAATTTTCTTGAATTAGTGTGGTCAGCGGCAATTCCAATTTTTTTCAGCTTCCTGGAAATTTTTAGCATATTTCCGGGATTCCCGGATTGCCCAGAAAATGCAGCGATGTTCATATGAGAGCGTGGCTGCGGCGCCTGTGCCCGCAAAATGAGAGAACTTATGAGGTCAACCTTCAGCCTGGTGAATCCCCGTTCGAATCCTAACCCGATGCGTGCCGGCGCCAGTGGCTGCGCCGTGCCCCTGGCCGTTTCCAACCCCGCCAGCTTGCCCCAACGCCTGGACTCGCTCGCGCCCGAAGTCGGCCGCGGCTTGCATTCCCTGGTCTCATTGCCGCGCGAGTCAGCCGGCGAGTCAGTGATCAGTGAGCCGCTGGAAGGCGATGGGCAGTTTATCGCCCGCAGTCCGAGCATGCAGGCAATCTTTGAGCGCAGCCAACAGCTCGCTCAATTCGACGTGCCGGTGTTGATTCTGGGCGAAAGCGGCTGTGGCAAGGAAGCGGTGGCCCGCCTGATTCACCACCATTCCGAGCGCCGTCATCACCGCTTCCTCAAGGTCAACTGCGCCGCCTTGCCGGATGAATTGCTGGAAAGCGAACTGTTCGGCTATGAGCCCGGCGCATTCACCGGCGCGATGCGCAGCAAACCGGGCAAATTCGAGCTTTGCCAGAAGGGTACGATCCTGCTCGATGAAATCGGCGAGATGTCGCCCATGCTGCAAGCCAAACTGCTGCATGTTTTGCAGGACCACCGCTTTACCCGCCTGGGCGGGCGCACCGAAGTGTATGCCGACGTGCGCGTGCTGGCCGCCACCAACATCAACGTGCATCAGGCGTTGCTGGAAAAGCGCTTTCGCGAAGACCTGTTTTTCCGCCTGAACGTTTTCTCCCTGACCCTGCCGCCGCTGCGCGAACGTCAGGAAGATATCGAGCCGCTCCTGCAATACAATCTCGAGCGCTTTGCCCAACAATACGGTTGCGAGCCCCGCCCGTTTTCGCCGGAACTGCTGCGGATCTGCTTCGATTACGAATGGCCGGGCAACGTGCGCGAACTGGAAAACGTGATCAAGCGCTATCTTATCTTCGGCGATGAGGTGCTGCATGAATTGCATGCCGCGCCGCGCCGCGCCGCCGCTCCGGTAGCGCTCGCCGCCGCTCTTTCCCCTGCCGCCGCCGCGCCGGAGCCGCTCCAGGGCCGCGACCTGAAGGCGATTGTTCGCAATGCCAAAGACGAGTTGGAGCGCGAAACCATCGCGCGCGTGCTGGAAGAAACTCGCTGGAACCGCAGCAGCGCCGCCCGCGTGCTTAATATCAGCTATCGCGCCCTGCTCAATAAATTGCAGCGCTATCAGCTGCGCCCGCACAGCTATTCCGAATCGATGCGCGCTCGCGCCGCCTCGCCCGGTGCGGAGTAAGCCGCGCGGCGAAGGCTTGCGGGCCAGTCCGGCTTCAATCAACGCGGGCGCTTCGCCCGCGTTTTATTTTTGGGGAAGGGCGGCGGAAACGCGCACCCGTAACGGCCGCCTGGTATCATTGCCGGCTTCAAATGCGTGCAAGAGTAGTTTTCGTTTTTGGCAACCTCGATACAACGCCTGAAACCATGTTTGCAGGCTAGGCACGCGCGGGCTTTTCCCGGCGGTGGATCCCGAAGGCGCCATGAGTTTTCATTCGCCGCGGCGGGCGTCCGCTACGGCCAACTAAAGCAATACAATGGGCCTTGCAACGTAAACGCCTAAACGGAATAACGGCCGGCCCGCCTTCTAACTACCGCCTGCGGGTTATTATCACTGACTTAGAATCCAGTTAACTTGCCAAAAGGCGCGTCCGAAAAAACATGGGAAATAGCCGCGAGTTTGCACCGGATGCGAAATGATTTCGTTGCCGGTTGAGCTGCGTGCGGCGGGCGTTGTGCAGCGCTTGAAGGTGAAAACGCAAACCCTTGCTCTTGGCGGCATGCTCGCTATATGCACGCGCTTGCGGTGCCGGCGTAAGTGACTCATTTATGGGCGTATGAGCCGCGGCGCCAAATGACAAAATTATGCGCATGCTCTAAGAGAGTTCATTGGCAGCTGACGTGCACTTTGGATTGCGACCACCCCGTGGGGAGTGGGAATCGTCCGAATCTTGGAGGAATCAGGTATGCAGCGAAAATGGGTAACGGGTCTGACGCTGACTGCTTTCCTTATGCTGGCTGTGAGCCTGCCATTGGCGGCTCAAAGCGGCATATCGTTGGAAGGCGGACCGGGTCAGATCGTAACGTTTACCGGACAAGGTCACGGGACCAGCACCGTAGGGGTCACTCTCGGCACTTGCTCCGGGCAACAATGCAATCTCACCGGTATGGAAACCGGGTACGGCTCGCTTTCGTCTTCGGGTAACTTCGACATCACATCCACCGCTGGATCGATCACCCTGGCGAATACGAGCACGGCCGGACTTTATTCCGTCACTTCTACGGCGCCGATCAATTTTAATTTGACCGGTAGCGCGAATGGGCAGAGCGGCACCTTATTGACCGGCTCGTTGAATCTGGTGAATTTTTACCAGCAGCCCGGACCGGCCAACGGCAGCGGCTCCATGGTTGGCAGCTTTAATGCCAATATGCAAGCCAATATGACCGTGACGGGCGGCCTCTTGGCCTCGGCATTCAGCAATGCGCAAGCCGTGCTGCAGCTCAATGTGCAGTTCGCGGCCCCCATTGCGATTTCTACGCTGGAAGGCACCAACGGTTCTTTGGTGGCGCAGTTGATTTCTTCCAGCATTACCCCAACTCCGGAGCCGAGTTCGTTGTTGCTGTTTGGTTCCGGCCTGCTGATGCTCGGCGGCGTGCTGCGCCGGCGTATGCGTTTTCAGCGGGGAATGAAGGTGGTTAGCTAATCCCGTTGCCCAACCGGCACTGCCGGTTGGGTCCCGGGGATTATCCTCGTCGCCTCCAACCGGTGGTGGCTTTACCCTGGAAGTCCGGCGCGTGCAGCGCCGGACTTCGGTTTTTCTTCCCCCACCCCCCGGGAGCCTAGGGATGCAGCGCCTGCCCCAATTCCTGCAGCACTTGCTCGTTGGCGGTGCTCGCCGGAGTGATGAAATCCCCGTAATTGCCGCTTTCGCCGCCGATGGCAAACCCCCAATTGTCCAGCCCGTTGGCGGTCACATCTTCCTTCCCGTCGTAGGCATTATCCATAAACGAGACCAGGCCCCAATTGGTCTTCTCGCCCCAGGAATCGCACCAGGCCCAGAATTTAGCCCCGATCACATTGCTGCTGCCCTCGAGCGCGCCCGCAGCCGCGCTACCGGTATAAGCAAAATCGCTTTCCACCGTTTGCGCATAGGCGGCGCCGCGCGCCGCCTGGCTGGTGTACGCCACCGGATTGTCCGCCGGATTGGGATATGCCGCCAGATCGGAATCGGGATTGGCCGGCATCCCTATCCAGGTGACAAACGGGCGGTCGCCGGCATATTGCAGGCTGAGGTCGTACACCGCCTGCGTGCTCATGCTCGCCTGCACCACATCGGTGTATTTCGCCGCCGCCGCCAGAATGGCCCGCCGGCTGATGCCGCCCCAGCCGTTCAGCGTGGCCGGCCCGAACACCAGTTGGTTCGGCCGCGCCTGCCGCAGCGCCGCCGTCACCACGGAAAAATACTGGTTCGCGAACACCGCCAAAAACGCATTCAGGTCGGCGCGTACCTGCGCCTGGGCCGTCGACATCGAGATATCGTCGTGTCCCACCCAGGCGTGCCGCCCGTCTTCGTCCAGCAGCCCGGTGCCGCTGCCGTAGCCGCCGGCATCGTCGAAGGTGGTGTAGTCCGATCCCCACGCCGTGTTCAGTGCCGCGATCGTGCCGTATTTATTCTCCAGCCAGTCGCGCAGCGCGTATTTCGAGTACACCTTGGTGTCGGTGTAGGTCTCGCCCAGCCTGGCGTTCGAGCTTTGGGCGAAGTTGGTGCACAACACCAGCCAGCCGATATTCGAACTTTGCCGCGCCGCCGGCAGGTCGGGCCCGGGGCCGAAACCCCAGAGTTCATCCGTATCGTCGGTCGCGGTGCCTACCAGCCAGGGCGATTGCGCTTCGGCGGCCGAGGTGTTGGCGTGGATAAATGCCTGGGCGTAAGCCGCGTAGTTGGGGTCGAAGACATCCGGCAACGGGTCGCCGCGAAAGTTGGTGTACTCCGCATCCAATCCCGCCACCAGATCTTTAACCGGCGCCGGCGCGTAATGATTGTAATCGCGCAGGCTGTAATAAGAAGGCTTCATGATGTCCACCCAGGGCAGGGGATCGCTGGTTTCGTAACTGCCGTTTTTGTTCAGCGGCACCACATAGGCCGAGGCGTATTCCGCTGCGGTATTGAACCCCCAATGTTGCAGCCGTCGCACCGCCTGCAGGCCCCAAACCGAGCGGCTGCCGCCGTATTTATTCAAAGTGTAAGCCGAGCCCGTCGAGGTGTCGGTTATCAAATCCACCGCAAACACGCCCAACATCCAAAAGGGGTGGCCGTCGGGATCCGTGAAGACCCAGCGCGAGCCTACTTTGTTGACGGTGAAAAATCCCGTGCCGGCGTCAACGCTGATTCCCGCCAGCCCACCATAGGGATCGAGGGCCAGGTCCTGGTTCTGGATCGTAATTTGAAAACTGGCGCTGGAGGTTTGTGGCTTTGCCTCCGCATCGGAAACCGACACGCTGAAGCGGGCCGTGCCCGCGGCGCCGGGGGTGCCCGAAATCGCGCCCCCACTGGTCAGCGTCAAGCCTGCCGGCAATGTGCCCCCGCTCAGCTTCCAGGTATAAGGCGACTGGCCGCCGCTGGCGCTCAAGGTGGCCTGATACGCGGTCTGCGCCGTGCCGCCCGGCAAGGCGCTGGTCTGGATGCTGAGCGCCGCGCTGCCGGCCGGCGGCGTGGCGATGGCAATCTGCAGGCTGGCGCGGGTGGTTTGAGGCGTTGCTTCCGTATCGGTCACCGAGACGCTGAAATCGGCCAACCCCGCAGTGCTCGGAGTGCCCGAAATCATGCCGCCGCTCGACAAATTCAAGCCCGCTGGCAAGGCTCCCCCGCTGACTTTCCAGTGGTACGGCGCCAGGCCGCCGATGGCCTGCATGCGGGCCTGATAGCTTTGCTGCTCCGTCCCGGTGGGCAAGCTGCTGGTCGTGATCGACAGCGCCGTCAGAGACTTGATATTTGCCGCGGGCGGATTACTGATTCCTCCTCCGCAGTCAGTGAGAAGAAAGATCAGGAATACCGACCAGGCTGCGAGCAAGAAACGCGGAAAGACACCCTTCATTCAGTCCTTCCTTTACTGGAAAGACCCTATAATCCGCGCTTCGACTCATGGTTTCCACTGTACCCTATTACAAATTTAGTACAGGGTTACCCCCTGTACTTTGCCTTGACACTCAGTATCCATCACAATGATTGAGAATGATTTAGATATTTCGAATCATGCTGACTCAGCCTCGACGGCGCGGCTGGAAGTCGCCATTTACGCCAGCCATCAGGTCGCGCTCGAGCGGGTTCGAAGCTGCCTCAACCCGGCCGAATTCCTCGTCCATTTATGCCCGTTGCCCGCGCCGGGCGCTCCGGCTCCCACGGTCGTGCCCAGCCAGGCGCAGATTGTCGATGTGCACGGCTCTCTGGCGATCGTGGAAAGCATTGCGAGCGAGTTGCGCCAACAGGGGACGCACCCCGTGCTGCTGGCGCTGGATGAAAGTTTTAGCCTGGATTCGGCTTTTCCCTTAATCTTTCTCGGGGTCCGCGGCCTGATCGCCTATGACCGCATTCAACACGAACTGGCCCGCGCCATCCGGCAGGTAGTGCAAGGCGTCTTTTGGATTCCCCGCTCCATGCTCTCCGGCATGGTCGAGTTGCTGCTGGCGCGCGTGCCGGCGGGTCAAAAACCTTTTCCGCTGGTTCAGCTCAGCCGCCGCGAGCGGGAAATGGTTCCGCTCCTGCTGGATAGCCGCACCAATAAAGAAATCGCCGTACAGTTGAATATTTCCGAGCGGACGGTCAAATATCACGTCGCCAATTTGCTCAGAAAATGCCGTGTTCGGCGGCGGCATGAGCTGGCCATCTTTCTTTATCGCAATGGCATGCTGCCGTCCGCAAGCGCCGCGTTGCCGCCACTCTGAAGGCGGCTGCCGCCCTCGGCGAAAGAAAAATTAAGCAGCGATGATTGATGGGTGCAGCGCTTCAGGCTTATGCCGCTTTCGCCCGGAAACAATTGCATTGAGCTGAAACGGTAAATTGAAAATGAAATTTATTCTGGAGCGGGAGACGGGATTTGAACCCGCGACTTCGACCTTGGCAAGGTCGCACTCTACCGCTGAGTTACTCCCGCTCGAATGCAATCTACTTTACCATTTTCAGGTTTGCCGCCGCAATTGCCGGCGGCCGCGAGGGCGCGCCGCATGCCTCGCCGTCGCGCTCGGCAACCAGCAGCGGCCGCTCGCGCCGGCTCCAATCCAGCGCCTGATGATAACCCTCTAGCGTGCCTACGTCCAGATACCATTGACCGGCGGCATCGCAGCTCAGCGACCGGCCCGCCGCCAACCAGCTATTAAACAAGTCGCCCAGGTAATGCGGGCGTGGCTTCATGTCCTGCCACATCGCCGCCATTTCCAGTAAGCATTCGCCCGGCAGCGTAACCCCGCCCCAAATGCGGCGGCGTGGATTGCCGCTTTGTTTCACCTCGACCCGCGCCACCGCCTGGATCGGGCCCGAACCTTGGCTGATTACCGCGTCAAACTGTTCGGCCGCGGCCACCGGAAAAGTAATCAAGTGCGGCTGCTCGCGCGGCGCCCGGGAAAAAAGATCGTTGGGCATCCAGATCGTGTCCGGCAAGCCGATCAGCACGGCTTCATCCGGCCGCACATGGGGCACGGCGCGAAAGACGGCATCGCAAAGCCCCTCCGGCTCGGGCTGCAACACGAAAAAAAGATACCGGCTGTAATCGGTTTCCGCGAAGTAGCGGAGCAGGTCGCTTTTCTCCGGCGAAAGCACCATCGCAATCCGGTCCGCTCCGGCCAACAGCATGCGATCCAACAGGTACTCGGCTACTGCCCGGGGCTTCAACCGCCCATCCCGGAATTGCATGCCCACCGGCAACAGTTCTTTTGAACAGCCCAGCGGCTGAATCCGGCTGCCGCGTCCGGCTGCAGGCACAATTCCCAGCATGCCAGGTAAGAGCCCGAATTGCTTTGTCCCGGTTATCCCGGCGGAGCAAATACGCCGGATTCCAGCCATTGTCCGGAAAAACGGAGGAGGGTGAATTCCACCACTTCCCGTTGTGCTAACAGCTTAGGTATGGAAAACCCGAGCCGCAAAAAGTTGCGTTCGGCCGTATTCGTTGCCCCAGCCGTTCGGAAAAGGATGAAATAATGCCCCTTACGCCCTTCCTCGGGTGTGAGCTGCCTGCAATAGCTTTAGGGACGAATTGCTTTATGTCCGCCGGATCGATGCTGTCTTCCACTTCCGTTTCGCTCGACGCCTGCCCGCCCGGCACTCAGGAATTTCGCTGGTTGGGTCTGGCGGCGCTCAGTTCAGGCGCGGTCACTGCCGCTTGGCTGCATTCCGGCACGCTGGCGCAGTCTATGCCTTGGGAGCATCTGGAAGCCGGGCGCCGGTTGGCGGCTTCTCCCCGCCTGCAAGTCGCCTTTACCGGGGTCGATGGACGGGATTTCGCCTCTGATCGTGATGAAATCCTGCTGGAGTTGCGCCGCCGCGAGGGGACTCGCTGGATTTCCCCGATTCAGGCTTTGGCCACCTGGGCGCGATACTTTTTCCCTGCGCCCAAGCTTTGGATCTTTCAGGCGAACCGTCACACCGATTCCGCTCTGGTCGAAATCGAAGGTGAACGGCTGCAAATTACCGTTGTGCCTTATGCCGATTCGGTGCTGGAATTTTTCAGCCTGGTGGCGGCCCGTTGCGGCTGGCGGCACGCCGAAGAGCGCTTGCAATGGCAAAGCCTGTTAGGCTTTTCCAGCCTGGACCGGCTGCCGGCTTGGGAGGGCGAACGGCTGCAGTTGCCTGTGGCGCAAGCCTTGCAAGCCATCGCGCCGCTGCCTTCGGCTGAGCGCGCCGCCTGTGCCCAGCGCGCGCTTGAAACCAGCCTGCTGTCCGTATTTCATGCCGCCCACCGCGCCGACTCGGACCGCCAGTTTTGCCTGATGGGCGATTTTGCCCATAACGCCTTATTAGTGCGCGCTCTCGAGCGCGCCGGCATTCCGGTGCGGGTGCCCTTCGCGGCGGGACAGCATGGCCTGGCTTTAGGCGCTGCGCTCGCCGCCGCCCACCCCGCGCTGCCCGCTCCCGCCGCCTCCCCCAGCCCCTTTCTTGGCCCCGCCTGGTCGGATGAGCAGATCAAGGAAACGATTGACAACTGCCGCTTGCGCGCCGCCTGGCTCAACGATGCCGCTTTGCTCGATTTAGCGGTGGAAGAATTGAATGCCCACCATATCCTGGGTTGGTTCCAGGGACCGGCGGAACTCGGCCCCCGCGCCCTGGGCGCGCGCAGCATTCTGGCCTCCCCCGCAATGCCGTACCTGCGTGAAAATTTAAACCTCTATGTGAAAAATCGCGAGCTGTTTCGCCCCTTTGCCCTCTCGATGCCGGAAGAAGCCGCGGCGGCATGGGCCGATGCTGGCCCCAATTGCCGCTATCTGGCCTCGCTCGCCCGCCCCCTCCCGCGCCTCGCCGAACGCGCGCCCGAGTTGATCTTGCCCAATGGCGAACTGCGCCTGCAGCTGGTGCGCGAGCGTGAAAATCCGCTCTTCCATCGCTTGCTCTGCCGCATAGGCGTAGTCACCGGCCTGCCCGCCCTGGTGCAAACCTCCTTCAATGCCCCCGGCGAGCCTGTTGTCTCCACCCCGCGACAGGCTTTGCGCACTTTCTATTCCCATGGCCTTGACACGCTGCTGCTTGGCCATTGGCTGCTGCGCAAATAAACAGATGAAACCGACCATGGATTCTGCTGATAAGAAAAGCCCTAAAAAAATTCCAAGGGGCGGGCGGCGGCTTGTTTTATGGATCTTTTTGCTTCCACTGCTGGGGCTGAATTTACCAGCCCAGATCGGATTGGATCGGGTGAGCGCCGGGTTGATGCTGGAGCACGACCATGTGCATTTCGATTTCCATATCCCGGTATTACACGATCCCTACCCGCATGAGTTTCAGCAGGGTTATGGCTACGATGGCGTGGACCTTGTCGCCGGCTTGCGTTGGCATTGGGATGCCGCCCGGCAAATCACCCGGTTTCGCCTCAGTCCCGGCGCACAGGATCATTTTGGTTACGACCAGGATACCGACTACGAACCCAATACCACAGCTACGCACGGCGATGCCGGCACCACCAGCAATCACACCTTCGTGTTCAGCCAATGGAGCCAACTGGGGCGTCTTCGGCATTGGGGCGACTGGGGAATGGAGGGAGGATTCCTTCGCCAATCGGCTCGTTATCATGAAATTCTTACCTACGACTTGAACAGCAATCCATTGTTACCTTCGCACGAGTATTACCGGTCCAGCCCGGAAAGAGCGATTATTTATGAATTACGTTTGGGCTTGGGCTGGCGGGGTCAAATCCGAAAACCGGGATGGTCGATCCATTCCAATTTCAATCTGCTGCCCATTGACCAGGTCTTGCTCCACAATTACATCCCGGAGCCGGTTGCAACCGCTACGCTGGCCTATGGCTTTGGAGGAGGCTTGATTTTGCAGTTTGATCTGGGCAAATGGCGGCTGAAAACCGGTATTGAAGCGAAAGGGACCAACAGTTATACCCCCACCCACAGCTTCAATCGCCAGCTTTATGCCTTCCAACTAGCCGTGGGAAGATAATCCTGCCCTCCGGGATTTTTTTGCTGCGACAGGTTTATGGCCTTCATGTCGCCATGTCGCTATTTTTTAGCAATGGGTTTTTCGCAGTCTCGCCGGCTTGGTCATGGCGCTCAAACGTCTCTAATCTGATAGGTCATACTGAAATACTGCTTCGAATCGGAATTTCACGCCTTTAAAATGCCCGATTGGAAATGGGATATAGCCAAAAACGAGCGGCGAATGCGTCACGCTTCAGGCAATAACCTTATTTGCATTTCTACACCGCATGGCCATAATGCCATCTTGCGGCGCGCTGGTAGCAAATGACCGGGCTCAAATCCCGGCGTAATGCTTGCAGCTCGGGGTAGCTAAATTTTCAGCTTACAAAATAAACCTTCAAGCAGTGCTTTGGGGCTGTTGGGCCGCCTTGCCGGGTTCGCCGCCGGCGTCGCTATATTCTCGGCGCTGCCGGCCTTTGATCACACGAATCCATCGCGACTGCGCCGCCCGGCTTCGACATCGCGCCGTCCGGCTTTGGACATCCGTCATTGGTATGCCTTTCCTGCCGGTGCGCGCGTGCCGTTCGTGGAATTCAATGCCGCCGCCGGTCCTGGCGTGCGGACGAATGGATACACCCTCGGCCCCAACGACAATTTTGGCAGCCTCGCCGCGGAAGCGACCGGGCGCCAGGCCGTGCTGCTGATCGGGCGGGGACAATACCTTTCTTTTACCCTGACCTCGCCCGCCAGCGGCATGACCGTGCATTACGCTCTACCTGATGCGCCGCATGGCGGCGGCATTACCGAACCCCTGAGCCTTTATGTTAATCAGCAGTTCGTCGCAAGGATGTCGCTGACTTCGAAATTCAGCTGGCTTTACGGCCCCTATAGCTTCAGTAAAATTCCGCAGCTTGGCATGCCTGGCTTCAACCCGCCGCATGATTTCTATAATGATGTCCGTTATTTGTTTTCCTCCGCCTTGCCCGCGGGCACGGTCGTGAAACTGCAAGTGGATGCGGGCGACAATTCGCCTTGGTATGCCATCAACACCGCCGATTTCGAACTCGTTCCTCCGCCCATTGCCCAGCCCGTCAATGCCATCAACGCCGTGCAACCGCCCTACGCGGCTGATAACACCGGCGTGAACGATTCGACCCGGGCGCTTCAGAACGCGATTGATGCCGGAGAAATTTCCGGCCGCACCGTCTATTTGCCGCCGGGAACTTACGCCCTTCATGCTCCGCTTCAGGTTAACCAGGTCACGATTCTCGGCGCCGGCGAGTGGTACACCACGCTTACCGGCTTGTCGGTCGAATTTGCCGGCCATATCGCGCCCGCCAGTTCGCACGTGAACATCTCTCATTTGGCGCTTTTCGGCAAGGTAGCCGTGCGCCGGAACCAGGATGGTTCGGTCAATGGCTTCAACGGCGGATTCAGTGATTCGACCATCTCGCACATCTGGATACAGAACGAGAAAGTCGGCGCCTGGATCGTCGGCCCGGTTGTCAACCTGACGCTGAAAAACCTGCGCGTCATGGACTTGAAGGCCGACGGCGTGAATTTCGATGCCGCCTACGGCGGAGTCAGCCGCTCCCGGGTCGAAAACAGTTTTTTCCGCAATACGCAGGATGACGGCATTGCCTTATGGTCGCAGAATGCCGCCGACGCCCACGACACCATCGCGCAAAATACCGTCGATTCCCCCGGACTGGCCAACAACATCGCCGTGTATGGTTCCGGCAACGATGTGCGCATAGCCCGTAATCTCTTGCAAGACACCGTAACCCGCGGCGGCGGCATCAACATTGGCGCGCGCTTCAACTCCGTGCCCATGTCGGGCACGCTTTACATTACCCAAAATGTGTTGAACCGCGACGGCCAGTTCGATCCCGGATTTTTTCATGGCATCGGAGCGATCTGGTTCTGGCCGCAGCAGGGCGACATCAATGCCGACATCCAGCTCAGCCATAACCGGATACAGGCCAGCCCTTACCAGGCCATACAGTTTCTCGGCCCCAACAGCACCGGCCATGTTCACATTCGCGATAACGCGATTTCCCGGGTAGGGACCTACGTCTTCACCGAGGCTGGCTTTGGCGCCGCCACCGTGCGCAATACTTCCGCTAGCGGTGTGGGCATCGCCGGCATTTACCGTTCCGGCTGCCTGTCCCAATTCGATCTCATCGATGCCGGCGGTAATTCGGGCTGGAATTCAGCCACCTGCGCCTCCTCCTCCGCCACGGCATTTTGGATTTTTCCCGACATCGTGACCTTCCAAAATGCGGCCGTGGGTGAAACCACCCCGCCTTTACGCGTGGCGATCGTCAACCGGCATGCCGCCTGGGTGGCGCTGGGCGCGATTGCCGCTACTCCCGGCTTCACCCTTTCGCCCGATCCCAACTATGCTTGCGGACGCGCTCTGGCGCCGGCGAATAACCAGAATCCCGCCGCTTCAGGCTGGTGTCTGCTTGACATCAGCTTTACACCCGCCCAGCCGGGCATCACCACCGGCAGTCTGAATATTCCGGAAAGCGGCGGGAAGATTTCCAGCGTCCTGCTGGTCGGCAGCGCCGGCGGCAATATTTCGCCTTCTCCCGCCGCGCTTGCCTGGAAAGATCGTCCCAGTTTGCCGACGGGTATTCCCGAACCAGCAATTGTAAAAATCAAAAATCGCAGGTGATGGAATGTGCGTCACGTCTAAAAGCGGCCGACCCGCCTTAACGCCTAAATAAAAGCGGTTTTGCCGCCGCCGCGCTACACTAATCTCTTGAGCGAGGTGCCCATGGACTCCGAAAAAGCCACCTTTGCCGCCGGCTGTTTTTGGGGCGTGGAAGCGGCCTTCCGGCAGCTGCCCGGCGTGCTGGATGCCGTATCCGGTTACACCGGCGGCAACACCGTCAATCCCACCTATCGCCAGGTCTGCGCCGGCGGCAGCGGACACGCCGAGGCGGTCGAGGTGACTTTCGATCCCGCCCGCATCTCCTATCACGATCTGCTGCGCCATTTTTGGGAAATTCACGACCCCACCACCCTGAACCGCCAGGGGCCGGATGTCGGCGAGCAATATCGTTCCGCCATTTTTTATCATTCGCCCGCGCAACTATCCGAGGCGCTGGCGTCGCGCTCCGAGCGGGAACGTTCCGGCGCTTTCGCCCGCCCGATTGTCACGCAGATTCTGCCCGCCGGCCCTTTCTGCCGCGCCGAAGAATATCATCAGCGCTACTTCGAAAAACAGGGCTTGGGCGCCTGTCATACGTCCGTTAAAACCGGCTGAACGTTACCCGCGGCGAAGGCTTTCTATCGGCGCCGCATGCGAGGTTTCACGCATGAAAATTGTGGTCTGCCTTAAGCAGGTTCCGGCCAAGGATGCGCCGCTGCGCCCTTTGCCCGACGGCAGCGGCATTCGCGAAGACGTCGGCTATGAAATGAACGAGCCCGATGCTTATGCGCTCGAAGAAGCTTTGCGGCGCAAGGAAGCCGGCGGCGGCGAGGTGGTGGCGCTGACGCTGGGCCCGGAACGCGCATCCCAGATTTTGCGCGAGGCTCTGGCCAAAGGCGCCGACCGCGCCCTGCATCTGGTCTCGCCGCCGGAAGCTCGCCTGGATGCGGCCGCCACCGCCGCCGCGATCGCCGCCGCCTTGCAGCGCGACGCCTCTTCCTCCGGCGCCGCGGCCGGCTCCGCCGCGGGCGGATTTGATCTGGTGCTGACCGGCTTGCAATCCGACGATATGGGATTTGCCCAGACCGGGGTGCTGCTGGCCGAGCGCCTCGGCCTGCCGCACGCGACCATCATCATGCAAATCGAACCCGCCGGCTCCGGCCTGCGGGTTAAACGCGAACTGGAAGGCGGCTTCTTTCAATCCCTCGAAATGCCGCTGCCCGCGGTATTGACTATTCAATCCGGCATTCACAAGCTGCGCTATGCCACCCTGCTCGGCATCAAGCAGGCGAAAAATAAGCCGCTGGCTAAAATTCCTCTTGAGGAACTGGGCGTGGATACTCCCAATTGCCAGCGCATGCTGCGTCTGTTCGTGCCGCAAAAAACTAAAAAAACCATCATGCTCGACGGCCCGGCTCCGGAAATTGCCGCCCGGTTGCTTGAGCATCTGCGCGCCGCCCATCTGCTGCCGGGCTCGTAGCCAACGGCCCGTCGGCCATCGCTTATGCGCCACTCCATGCCGCTCCGCATCGAACCTCGATACCTGCCATGAACGCTTCCACTCCATCTCCCGTTTCTGCAACCGCCCTGGTCTTTGTCGAACAACGCGGCGGCAGGCTTGCCGCCGCCGCGCTGGAAACCCTGGCCGCCGCGCAAGCGCAGGCCGCCGCGGCCGGTTTCGCGCTCGAAGCCGCCATTCTCGGCAACGCCGCCGAAACCGAGGCCGCCGTCCGCGCTTTGGACGCATGCGCCCTCGCCCGCATCTGGCGCGTGCAGCATCCCCGTCTGGCGCCTTATGTCGCCGAAGCCTGGCTCGTTGCCGCCGGCGCATTGCTGCGCAAAACCAACCCGGCCTGGATCTTCTTTATCCATAGCTATCAAACCCGCGATTTCGCCCCCCGGCTCGCCGACCGCGCCGGACGCGTACTGATCGGCGATGTGATTGCCCTGCGCCGCGAAGGTGAACAGCTTGTCTGCACCCGCCCCATGTATCAGGGCAAGCTGGCCGCCGAGTTTGTCGCCACCCTGCCGCCGCCGCTGTTTCTCAGCTTGCAAATCGGCGCGTTTTCCGCCGACAATCTGCAGCGCGCCGCCGCCCCCGCGCCGGTGGAAATCTTGGAGCCGGAAATTGGCGAGCCGAAAGTGCGCGCCGGCGAGCCCTACCAGGAAGCCCGCCAGGCGGTGGATCTATCGAAGGCGGAAAAAATCGTGGCCGTCGGCCGCGGCATTCGCGAAGCTAAAAATCTCGATCTGGCGCGCGAATTGGCCGAACGGCTGGGCGCCGAGTTGGCCGCCTCGCGCCCAATTTGCGACAACGGCTGGCTGCCCATGGATCGCCAGGTGGGCTCATCCGGCCAGACCGTGGCGCCGCGCCTCTACCTCGCTCTGGGCATTTCCGGAGCCATTCAGCACCTGGTCGGCATGAAAGCTTCGCGCCTGATCGCCGCCGTGAACAAAGATGCCGCGGCGCCGATTTTCGAAATCGCCGACATCGGCGCGGTGGGCGACTTGTTCGAAATCGTTCCCGCGCTCATTAGCATACTGCAGCAACAGGGGTGATTTTTTTCAGAAGGTCAACGGTGACCGCGCAGTTTGGTGGAACTAAAAAGTAAAAATCTGAAAACTCGATCTTCAATCGCTACAATAATCTTTTGGCGATGCGCTTTTCGCCTCGCTGCCGATTATGCAACACCCAGAGATGCAGGCCGACATCGTCATTGTCGGCGCCGGACCGGCCGGCCTGGCCTGCGCGTTGCGCCTTGCCGAGCTTTACGACCGGCACAATCGCGAGCATCCCGACCGCCCGCTCCAGAAAGAAAACATCCTGGTGCTGGAAAAGGGCAGGGAACCCGGCGCCCACCTGCTCAGCGGGGCGGTCATGGACCCTGCCGCCTGGCGACGCCTCGTGCCCGATTTCGAGCAGTCGCAAGAACTCGCCTTTACTCCCGTTGCCGATGATGCCGTTTTCGCTTTGACCGCTCGCCGCGCCTGGCCCTTGCCGTTGACTCCGCCGCCGCTGCGCAATCATGACAATTTCGTCATCTCCGTCAACCGACTGGGACAATGGCTGGCGGCGCGCGCCGAAGCCGCCGGCGTCACCATTTTTCCCGCCACCGCCGCCGTCGAGCCGCTTTGGCATCGGGACCAGCCGCAAAAAATGCGCGGCGTGCGCACCGGCGACAAGGGCTTGGACCGCGATGGCAAGCAGAAATCCAACTTCGAGCCCGGCTACGATCTGCTGGCGCCGGTCACCGTGCTCGCCGAAGGCTCGCGCGGCTCGCTGACACGCCAGTTGCTGGAGACGCTCAAGCTCGCCTCCGTCAACCCGCCGCTCTATTCGCTCGGCGTGAAAGAAATATGGGAACTGCCCGCCGGGCGGTTTCCCGCCGGCCGCGTTTGGCATACCCTGGGCTGGCCGTTGCCGCCCTCGCAATACGGCGGCGGCTGGATTTACGGCCTGCCCGGCAATCGCGTCTCCATCGGCCTGGTGACCGCGCTTGAATACGCCGACCCGCGCACCGACCCGCACGCCTATTTCCAGCGCTTCAAAACCCATCCCCGGGTGCGGGCGCTGCTGCAAGGCGGCGAGCTGCGGCGCTACGGCGCCAAAACCATTCCCATCGGCGGCTGGGACTCGATGCCGCCGCTGGCCGGACAGGGCTGGATGATTGCCGGCGATGGCGCCGGCTTGCTCAACAGCCAGCGCTTGAAAGGCATTCATCTCGCGCTAGAGTCCGGACGCTTGGCCGCAGAAGCCGCTTATCAAGCGATTGCTTTGTCCGAACCGCGGCGCCTGCTGGAATACGCCGAGGCCGTGCGCTCCGGCGTCATCGGGCGCGAGCTTTATGCGGTGCGTAACTTCCATCAAGGCTTCGAGCGTGGGCTCCTGGCCGGCCTGGCCCATGCCGGCCTGCAAATGCTGACTCGCGGCCGCGGCCTGCGCCGCCGCTATCCCGCCGTCGCCGGCCATTTGCGCATGCGCCCGTTGGCGGAAATGCCAGCCGCTCCGCCCGCTCCCTTCCAGCCCGACGGCAAGCTCACTTTCGATAAGCTGGCCGACCTCTATTACTCCGGCACGCGCCATGAGGAAAACCAGCCGCCGCACTTGCAGGTGCGCGATCCCGGCATTTGCACCTTTCGCTGCAGCCACGAATACGGCAACCCTTGCCAGTTCTTCTGTCCCGCCGCCGTTTATGAACTCATCGGCGAAGGCGGAGAGCGGCGCTTGCAGTTGCATCCCTCCAATTGCGTACACTGCAAGACTTGCGATTTCATGGACCCTTACGGGATCATCACCTGGGTGCCCCCCGAAGGCGGCGGCGGTCCCAACTACGAAGGCATGTAGCTCGTTGATAATGAAAATTTGGATCGATGCATTAACTGATGAGCGTCAGGCGGAAAAGCTAAATATCGAAAAACTGCTATTTTAATGGCATGGCCGTTTCTCAAGACCTGAAAAAATTTCTCTTGCGCGGCAATGTCGTCGATATGGCTGTCGGCGTGGTGATGGGCGCCGCCTTCGGCGCGATCATCACCGCGCTGGTGAAAGACCTGATCACCCCTCTGATCGCCGCCATCTGGGGCCAGCCTAGCTTTGCCGCCTGGGCCTTTACCCTGCACAAATCGAAGTTTCTATTCGGCGATTTTATTAACGCCATTGTCAGTTTTCTGCTGATCGCTCTTTCGATCTTCTTCTTCGTGGTCTTGCCGGTCAACAAGCTGATCAGCCGCTACAAGCAAGTGCCGCCGCCCGACCCCAATATCCGCAAATGTCCCGAATGCCTGAGCGATATTCCCGCCCAGGCCCGCCGCTGCGCCCACTGTACCGCCGTCGTCAATCCCGCCATTCCCGCCGCTGGCGAAAAAAGCTAACTGTCCCAGAAAGCGGCGCGATAGAACGCGGATACATTCGAGATTGATATACCGGTATGCCGGGCAGTATGCCACTCCAAGATTTTTCTTTTGAGAGAGGAAAGGGTAGCCGGCAAGCGCGCTGTCGGCTACCCAGGCAGGAGAATTGAGAAAGGATCCCGCTTTCGCAGGACATTCTAAATGGATGCAATCTGCAATGCTGGCAGCTATCTGATTACACTGACGCCGCAAATAAATTCCCAGAATGGGACACGGCTTGGCTTAACGAATCACTAGAACTTCTCTTAAGCCATCCCGCCCAAGGAAAAACTTGAAAGAGCGGTAATTATGAAACAACTGCTCGACATGGCGGTTGTTGTAGATTCTTTTGAGTGGAATCCGCGGTCCAACTCTTAACTCGAGCGTATCGTGATTCTGAATATGATAGTGCAGAAACGGGGCATTAGGGCCGGCGTCGCGGGTATGCAAATAGGTCAAGATGCCGCCACCCGGCTTGAGTAGTAGTTCCAATCTGGCCACCAGCGGTCGCACCATCGGTTCAGGCAGATAGTCCGGAAGATCCCAAAGCAGGGCGGCATCAAAAGATGCGGGTTCCAGCTTCAAGTTATCGTTGAAGAATTTTTCCGCCTCAAATTCCGCCTGCTCTTCAAGATTCAAGGTTTGTAAAAGGGGGGTGGGTATGGCCCGCAGCAGGTCTTCGTTGAACAGGCTATGGCCCAAGCCGGTGATGTACACGATATTTGCGCGCGAGGTAGGTCCGAGATCCAGGACTCGCAAGCGCTGTTCTTTCTCGCTCGCCTCTACCCAAGCCCGGGTCAGTTCCTTCAGGCCATTGCTATGGCGAGGAATGCCCGGAACGATGGCTTCGCCCCGGGTGGAAGATTTGCCGTAAAAGCTCCAGGCGGAGCGGACCTTGTTCAGCAACTCCAATTCATTTCACCTGCTGGGGGGAAACGGCAGGCCGGCTTCCCAAAACTTGCGTATTTCAGCTTTTCAACCAAGAACGCTGAATCGGGGGCGTTTGCGGCAGGGGTTGAGCCGCTCCTCCCGCTGCGCTCGAGGGCATTGCGGAACCGGACGGCGCGGCGGCTGCTTGAGCGGCGGAGGCGGAGTCCGTCGCGCTTTCTTCTGCCGCAATCTCCACCGAACCTTTAAAATAGGCGCCATCTTCAATCGCGATCCGGCTGATTTTCAACTCGCCTTCCACCCATCCCGTGCGCTGAATTTCCAGCCGGCTTTGGGCTCGGATATTGCCCTGCACCTTACCCTGCACCAGCACTTCCCGCGCCTGGATTTGCCCGTGAATGCGCGCGTTTGGACCCACCACGAGGCGTTGGCCGGGAAGGCGGATGTCGCCCTCGATTTCCCCATCCAGAAACAAATCTTCCTTGCCCTGGATTTCGCCGCGAATACGCACGGAAATTCCCACATAGGCACTATCGCGGCCAGTTTCTAGCGTGGTCGGCACAGGATTCTCCTTTGCAACCGGCGGCGCAGTGGGAACGGGTTCGGGCGCAAGTGGCTGCGCCGGCGAGGGTTCTTCCTGACGTCTCCAGAACGACATAAGCGAAGCTATTGTAGCCGAATTCGCGGTCAAAGTCGCAATCCCAAATCTGCCGTCCGGGCAAAAGCCATCGCTGACCCAACTTTTTATTAAGGCAGCACTCTAATCCTTTAAAGTAGCGCGGATTTGCGATGTATATTTTTCGCGGTGCCAGAAAACGCTTTACGGGAGGGGAATTACTGTCCCGGTTGCGGCAGAGCGGGGAAGGGCTCTCCATCTCGGAGGCGAAACTCCGCCGTCTGCTGGCGGCGGGCGATCTGGAATGTGCCATCGCCGATTATGTTTGTGCCGCCAACGATCATGAACCTCCCATACTGGGTTGCGCGCGCGCGCGGCTTTTAAGCGCAGCGGCGCAGTTTATATCGCGAAATGGCTCAACCCGGCAAAATGCGGCTATGACAAGGCATAAAGCCCGGATGGATTCGCAATTAGACAGTTGGGTGCGCTGCCGCAATTTCAGCCTGGCTGCCGCCGAAGGTTTTAGGTTTTATGCCTTGCATCCCTCCGTTTACGCCGCCACCGCCCGGCGTTGGCGTGACGAGCATCTGCGGCAATCGCGGGCCTGGGTGCTTGGCATGCGTACGATTGGCAGCACATTAGGGGCGGTGGCGGCGGCAGAACTGGCTGCCGCCGGCATGGAAATTCGCTTTAGCACGCTTCGTCCGCGAGGCTTGCCCGATAACCGTTATTACCGCTGGACAAAAGATTTCGAAAAGCTGCTGCTCGCCTGGCCGGGCGACTTCCTGCTGGCCGATGAAGGGCCGGGATTAAGCGGATCTTCATTTGCCGGCCTGATGCAGGCATTGGGCAAGCTGGGTATTTCCCGGCAACGGATCGCTTTGCTGCCCAGCTGGGATCCGTCTGCCGCACAGCTCAGCCACCCTCTGGCGGCGCGGGAATGGGAAACTTGGCAACGCTATCCGGCGCCTCCACCGGCGCCTCCGCCTGGGGCTAGCCGTGACTTGGGGGCTGGACGCTGGCGGCAGGTGTTTGCCCCGGGCTGCCCCATCCCCGTTTGGCCCTGGCAGGATCGCTTGAAATACCTCGACGTCAGCGGCACGAAATTATTTAAATTCGCCGGGCTAGGTGAACCCGCTAGCGCGGCGGCCGAGCGCTCGCGCCAGCTGGCTCGCGCCGGCTTCAGCCTGAAAGCATGCGAGGAAGGAGGCGGCTGGATCAGCCAGCCGGTTTTGAACTCGCGCGCGCTATTTTTCTCCCCGGCCTCGCGTCTGCTGCTGGAACAGTGGGCGGAATGGGTGGGTGATTATCTGGCCTGGTGCGCGGCGCAATATCGCCTGGAAAATCACGCCTTGCCATCGCCCGAGTTGCTGGAAATGCTGCCCACGAATTGCCGGCTGCTGCTGGCCCGCAACCCCCGCCTTCCCGCACCCATCGCCGGCCCCTGTTGCCGCCTGGATGGCCGCATGCTCGCTGAAGAATGGGGCTATGCCGGAGGGAAGTTTGTAAAGTTCGACGCCCTCGATCATGGCGATGATCATTTTTTTCCCGGCCCAACCGATCCTGCCTGGGATTTGGCCGGCATCGAGGTGGAATTTGGCCCGTCGCTTTCCGAACTCGCGCTGCATGCCTATTGCCGCCGCAGCGGCGACCAGGAAATACGGGAACGCCTGCTCTGGCACCGCCCGGCCTATGCCGCATTTCGCGCCGCTTTTTGCGCTTTCGCCGCGCAAAGGACCTTGCCGCCGGATGCGGATTGGTTCATCCGCCGCCGGCAGCGTTATCAGCGCCGTTTGGAGACCTATTTGAGGAAGTATGAATACGGGCTGAGGCGTACGCCTAACCATCTTTGGGTGGCTAAAGCATCGTGACGATCTCGGGTTTATAACCATTGCATGACGTCTAAATGACACTTTTTATTTGAACGCATCTCATGGGCCAGCCCAAAATACGCTATGCTGCTTTTGTTTTCGCCTGGACTTCATGGGAACCCAAAAGCTAAACCTATGCTTACGTTGCGACGGTCTCGTCCCTGGCTGCATGCCCTATGGCTCATTTGGCTACCGGCTACTTTATTGAGCGCACAGGCGCATCGTGCCGAATTGCATTTAAAAGTCACTCGCCTGGGTTATCTCAGCGCGCCCGGCGTCAATTTCATGCTCTACAGCAGCAATTACAATCCCGTCTTTTTCGATCAGAAGAATGCGGCCATGGAGATCATTCTTCGTGACCATCGCATTGCCACCAATGGCTCCCTGCGCCTGATGCCCACTCCGGAGCAATGGGATTTGATCCCGCTGCTCAAAAAACGGCTTGCCGACCCGCAACATCAACGTCTGATCGCCGATATGGCCTATCCCGCCTACAAGTTGAATTACCAGGTCGTGGTCGCCGCCGAGCCGGGAGGAGTCCGGGTGAGCGTTAATTTAACCCGGCCGCTGCCCCGGGTTTTAGCCGGCCGCGCCGGCTTTAATCTCGAGTTTTTACCTTCCGTTTACATGGATAAAGCCTATGTCGTGGATCATCGCGTATACGGAATCTTTCCGCGCTATCCGGAAGACCGGATGATCAAGGTCCCACCTCCGCCCGGCGGGATGAAAGGCGACCCGTACTATACTCACGATCTGCACATAGCCGAGGATTACCTGCAACCTGTGCCCTTTGCTACCGGCAGGACCATCACCCTCGCACCCCAGGACCCATCCGACCGTATCACCATAACCTCCGATTCCGGGAAGTTGCAGTTTTACGACGGGCGCGACATGGCGCAGAACGGCTGGTTTGTATTGCGCACGCTTATTCCTGCGGACAAGACCCGAGGCGCGGTGGTATGGCACATTCGGCCGCATTATAGGCCCGATTGGGTACGGCCGCCGATGATCGCCCATAGCCAGGCCGGCTATGCGCCGGATTTTCCTAAAGTTGCCGTCATCGAGCTCGACCCACGCTTTAAAGCCCCCGGATTTGCCAAGGTGCTGCGCCTTACGCGCGATGGCTCTTACCGCCAGGTCTTCTCCGGTCCGGTCTCAAAGCCCCAGCCCTGGTTGCGTTACGTTTACGCCAGGTTCAATTTTTCTGCTGTCCGCCGCCCGGGTCTTTACCGGATCGAATACGCCGGCCGGCATACCGATCTTTTTCCCATTGCCAACGATATCTACCGCCATACCTGGCAAACCTCGCTCGACGCCTTTCTGGCGGTGCAGATGGACCATGTTGCCGTGCGGGATAACTACCACATCTGGCATGGCCTTCCCTTCATGGACGATGCCCTGCAAGCGCCGCCCAATCTGGTTCACTTCGATGGCTACCGGATGGGCAAAGACACCTATTCCAGGTTCAAGCCCGGCCAGCATATTCCAGGCTTGAATATCGGCGGCTGGTTCGATGCCGGTGATTTCGATAACGACGCGTTCGGACAATACATCACCATCCAGAATTTAGCCCTGGCTTATAACACTTTCCATATGAAGTGGGACGAATTGAGCGTGAATGAAAGCACTCGCCAAGTCGAGATGCACCACCCGGACGGCGTCCCGGACGCGGTTGAGCAGGTGGAGCATGGCGTACTCCAGACTCTGGCGCAAATTCATGCCGTCGGGCATACCTTTGAAGGCATCCAGGCCGCCACCTTGCGGCAGTATACCGAGGTTGGCGACGCCGCCTCTCAAACCGATGGCCGCGTTTACGATTCCCAGCTCGCGCCGAACCAGGTGAAAGGGCGCTTCTCCGGCACGCCCGATGACCGCTGGGCCTGGACCAGCTATAACCCTTTCATGGAATATGCCGCCGCCGCCTCGCTAGCCGAGGCCTCACGCACGCTGAAGGGTTGGAATGATTCGCTCTCGAAAGAATGCCTCGATGCCGCCATCAAGCTCTGGAACGAGCAAAAGGCGCACCCCGGACCCAACCCCATGTCTCGTTTTGCAAGGTTTGGCGCGCCGGACTGGAGCGCCGCGCTGGAGCTGATGATCGCCACGCATGGGGCCCAGCCCTATAAGCATCGCGTCGAAGAGTTATTTCCCCGCCTGCTGCGGCAGTTCGGGTTTCAGGGATGGACCGCGGTTCGCGCTTTGCCCTATCTCGACGCCAGCTACCGCGCTCGTTTCCGGACGGCCTTGCAAGCCTATATGCCGCGTCTGCGGAAGTATCTCGCGGCGAATCCCTTCGGCGTTCCACCATCAATGGGCGGTTGGGGCGGTTCCGAACAAGTCGCGAGCTTTGGCGTGGAAATGTATTTCCTCCATCAGGCTTTTCCCGGCATTGTGGGCCCGCAATATACGCTTCGCGCCGCCAATTACCTGCTGGGCACGCACCCGGTTTCGAGCGTTTCGTATATTGCCGGCATCGGCCGCGTTTCCAAACTGAAGACGTACTCCGTCAACCGCGGCGACCACTCCTACATTCCCGGCGGCATGATTCCGGGCTATATCGTGATCAAGCCGGATTTCCCGGAGTGCATCACGCATTTCGGCTTTCTCTGGTTCGAAGATGAAACCACCATCTCGGCCGCCAGCAGTTGGGTACTGTTGGCCAACGCCGCGAATGCATTGGTCAAGCCAAGCCGCTAATCTGGCATCAGATAGCCGAACGAAATTGAATTAGGTCCTTGCCGGCAGCGGCATGCCCAGTTCCCGCATGACGATCTGCAAGTCTTTCCAGGCTTCTTTTTTCTGCGAGGGGTCGCGCAATAAATAAGCCGGATGATAGGTCACCACCAGGCGGGTGGTGAAGCCTTCGATTTCGATCTCGTGTACGCGGCCGCGAAAACCGCCGATCGGACCGCGGCGCCGCAGCAGGTTTTGCGCCGCCACCGCGCCCAACGCGCAGACCATCTCCGGGCGTAGGGCGGCGATTTGCCGCCGCAGGAAAGGCGAGCAAGTTTCGGTCTCGTCGCTTTCCGGGGTGCGGTTTCCGGGCGGACGGCATTTCACCACGTTGCAAATATAGACCTCGTCTCGCCCTATCCCCATGCCTTTTTCGATCATGTCGGTCAGCAGTTTCCCGGCGCGGCCGACAAAGGGTATGCCTTGAGCATCCTCGTCCGCTCCCGGGCCTTCTCCCACAAATACCAGCCGCGCCCGCGGATTGCCCACGCCAAATACGATCTGCTTGCGTCCCAACTCGTGCAGCTTGCAGCGGGTGCAATCGCCCAGGTCTTCCTGAATTTGGCGAAGCAGTTCCGCCGGATCCGTGAAGGCCGCCGCGGGCGCGCTTGAGGACGCGGTTATGGCCGTAATGGAAAAGCTATCGCTGTCGCTGCGGCGGGGCGGGGAAATGGGCGCTGGGCGAGGGGAACTAGGCGAGGTCTTCATGGGCTCGACCGGAGGGGCGATGAGGGAGGGGGCGGCCGGCGAAACGGGGGTTGGGGGCTGGCTCGCATCCGAAAAACGCGCGGCAAGCGCAGGCGAAATGGAGGTGTCTTCGATGCCGATTTCCTTTAAAAAGCGAAGATATTCAGCCAAGGGTCGGGGATCGGCCTTCATCGGATTGGGGTCTCGGCGGGGATGATGATCGGAGTGCGCGCCGGAAAGCGCCGGGCCTGCGCCGCATCGAGAATGGCATGCGCGATTTCCAGCTTGGATGCCCGGGGCAATGCGCGCTCTCCTTCCGGATCGATCAGCACGATTGCATTCGATTCCTGATCGAAGCCGATATCGGTGCGGCTGATATTGTTATACACCATCAAGTCGGCATTTTTCGCGCGCAGTTTTGCCCGGGCGCGCGCGCGGGCGGAGGTTTCATCGCCGGCGGCCCATTCGGCGGCAAAACCGACTAAAAACTGATGCCGCTTGCGCCTTCCCATTTCGGCCAGGATATCGATTGTAGGCTCCAGTTTTAGCTCCCAATCATGGGCGAGCTTCGGCAGCTTTTCCGTGCTGGCCGTTGCCGGGCGAAAATCCGCCACCGCGGCGGCCAGCACGGCCATATCGCAATGCTCATACACCGACCAGGCCGCCGCCGCCATTTCCGCGGCGGTGGTCACCCGGATCAGCTCAATCTCGCCATGCGACGCCACCGGAGAATCGATTACAACCGGCCCGCTGATTAACACCACGTGGGCGCCGCGCTCCGCCGCCGCCTGCGCCAAACTGTAGCCCATGCGGCCGCTGGAGCGGTTGGAAATAAAGCGCGCGGCATCGATGGGTTCGCGGGTTGGGCCGGCGGTGATCAACACGGTTTGCCCGGCCAGGTCGGCAGCGCGGCCCTCCAGGCGGGCCCAGGCGCGGGCGATAATCGCCTCCATCGAGGGCAGTCGTCCAGGGCCGACCATGCCGCAGGCCAGTTCGCCCGATTCCGGTTCGATCCATTCCACCCGGTGACGCCGCAGGCGTTCCAGATTTTCCCGGGTCGCCGGATGCCGCCACATTTGCGAGTTCATGGCCGGCGCCAACAGCACGGGAGCAGGCGTAGCCAGATAGACGGTGGTGAGCAGATCATCGGCCAGCCCATGCGCCAGGCGCGCCATCAGGTTCGCGGTTGCGGGCGCAATCAGCAACAGGTCCGCCGATTGCGCCAGGCGAATATGCTCGACCGAAGAAGCAAAATCATCGCTGCCGGCCATCGGCGCGGCGGCGGTGAAAAGGCGGGTCAGGGCAGGACTTCCGGTCAGCGCCGCAAAGGTTAAGGGTGAAATGAAACGGCAGGCGTTGCGGGTAAGAATGACGCGCACCCGAGCGCCGCGCTCGATCAGCCGGCGCGCCAGTTCAGCGGCCTTATAGGCGGCAATTCCGCCGCTTACGCCCAGCAGGATTCTGGCTGGCGAAGATTTCATGGACGGCGCCGATCGCAGTTTATTTTTCCGTTTTTGGCGCGGTTTCCGGATGGGACGGCGGCAGATGATAATACTCCACCAATCCCGCCATGGTTTCCATCTCCGCCACCCGCGTCGGTTTGCGCACCAGGGTCGCGATCATCGGGCGCGCGCCATTCTGGATTTTGCGCGCGCGGCGGGCGACCACGTGCACGAACTCGTAACGGCTGGGAATATCTTCAATGCTTTTATAGGCTTGCATGCCTTCTCTCCTGCTGGCGATGGCGCCCGGCGCTCAGGCGCCGGTAAGGCCAAAAGAACGTAGTATCGGCTGAAGCAGCACCGCCGCATGCTCGCGCCGGCAACTGGCGGCCAGTTGCTCGCGGCGCTGGCGGGCGGCTTCGCTTTCCCCCGGCCGCGGGCCTCGCACCCGGGCGCGTTCGGTTTCGACAATGGCGCTCAACCGCTCGACGGAATCTTCCAGCCGATCATTGAGCAACAGAAAGTCATACTTATTATACGCGGCAATCTCGCGCGACGCGTCGCGCAGCCGGGTTTCCATGGCCGATTCCGTATCCTGGCCGCGATGGCGCAGCCGCCATGCCAGCGTCTGGCGGTCGGGCGGGGCGATGAAGATGCCGATCGCGTCCGGGCGCCGGGCTTTCACTAGCGCCGCACCTTGCACATCGATATCGAGCACCAGGTCGCGGCCCTGCTTGCGGGCATCTTCCAGGTATGCCCAGGCGGTGCCGTAGCAGTGGCCAAAAACTTCGGCGCATTCCAGAAAGTCGCCGGACTGGCGCATAGCCTCGAATTCTTCCCGGCTGACAAAAAAGTATTCCCGTCCGTTGATTTCACTGCCGCGCGGCGGGCGCGTGGTGTAAGAAATAGAAAATTCCAGTTCCGGCAGCACGCGCAGCAGCTCGCGCACTAACGTGCTTTTCCCCGAACCCGAGGGGGCGGAGAGGATGAACAGCAGGGGAGGGCGAGCCCACGCCCCATCGCTTCCGGCAGCGCGTTCGCAATCCTGGATGGGCGGTGGCGGGTTCACTCCAGATTTTGCACCTGTTCGCGTAATTTTTCGAGTTCCAGACGGATGCGCAGCCCGGCTTCGGTAATTTCCAATCCGGCGCCGGAACCGCTGCCGGTCTTAGCCAGCAGCGTGCCTGCTTCGCGATGCATTTCCTGAAGCAAAAATTCCAGCTTCTTGCCGATTTCTCCACCCGCGGCCAGGGTGGCGGCAAACTGGCCGGCATGAGCCCGCAGCCGGGCCAATTCCTCGCTGATGTCGGCGCGTTCGGCCAGCAGTGCGGCCTCCTGGGCCAGGCGCTCCGCGCTCACTTCGGGCACGGCCATATCATTCAGCCGCCGGCGGAGCCGCTCGCGAAGTGCGGTTTCCAATGCCGTTTGCTGAACGGCGATCCGCTCCACATCTTTGCTTAAGTGCTCGAGCCGGCTCTCCAACTCACGGCGGAGCGCCGAACCTTCTACCTGCCGCATGCGAATCAGGCCAGCCACGGCTTTTCCCAGCGCCGTCTCGAAGCCGGAGGGCAGTTTGCCCGGCGTGGCATCGGCGCCCAGCAGCGGCGGGGTGCAGGCGGCCAGCATGCCCGGTACGGCCAGCATGGCTTCGGGTTCCGGATGGGCTTCGGAATCCGGCGCGCGGCCTGACAATTCCTTCCATGCTTGACGGTACGCCGCCGCCATGGCCGCATCCAAGCGGTACGCGGCCGGAGGCGATTGGTCGAACTGTACCATGCAATCCACGTGGCCGCGGCGCAATTCGGATTTCAACCGGCGCTCGATTCCCGGCGCCAGCGCCTCCAGCCCGGGCGGCAATCGCAGATTCAAATCGAGAAAACGATGGTTCACGCTTTTCAGCGTCAGCGTGAACGCCAGCGCTCCGCCGGGAGTGGCCAGTTCCGCCCGGGCCTGGGCAAACCCGGTCATGGAATGGCAAGTTGAGGCAGGAGGCGTATCAGGCATGGGGGGGAACCGGGACCGGGAGGATGGCCGGCGCCAGCGCCGCGTAATCGTCGCTATCGGTGAATTGCAGATCGTAAAGCCGGCGATAGGGGCCGCTCGAGGCCATCAGCTCATCGTGCGTACCTTGTTCGATAATGCGTCCTTTTTCGAGCACCACGATGCAATCGGCGCTGCGGATGGTGGAAAGGCGGTGGGCGATGACCAGCACGGTGCGGTTCCGCATCAGGTTGCCAAGAGCGCGTTGCACCAGCAACTCGCTTTCCGCATCCAGCGCCGAGGTGGCCTCGTCCAGAATCAGGATGGGCGCATTTTTCAACAGCGCGCGCGCAATGGCAATGCGCTGCCGCTCGCCGCCGGAAAGTCTTAAGCCGCGTTCGCCCAGCAAGGTCTGATAGCCCTTCGCCATCGCCACAATGAAATCGTGCGCCAGCGCCGCTTCAGCCGCGGCCCGGATGCGCGCTTCGCTGACCGCGGGCGAGCCATAGGCGATATTGGCGGCCACCGTATCGTTGAACAAAATCGTATCCTGGGCGACATAGGCGATCTGGTCGCGCAGCGAGCGCAGCGTCAACTCGCGCACATCCAGGCCATCCACCAGCACCCGCCCGCCGGTGACATCGAAAAAGCGCGGCAGCAGATTGGCCATGGTGGATTTGCCCGCGCCGCTGGCCCCTACCAGCGCCACAACCTGGCCGCGTTGAATTTCCAGGTTGATGTCGTGCAGCAGCGGCTCTTCGCCGTCATAGGCAAACTGCACGGCCTCGAAACGGATCGACTGGCGCAGGCCGCGCAACCGCTTGGCGTTTTCACGCTCGGTCACATCCTGGCGCTCGTCCATGAACTCGAACACCCGCTGGGCTGAGCCCAGCGCCTGCTGGAAATGATTGTAAATGCCGGGCAGGCGCCGTAAGGGTTGATAAATCTGGGTCAGCGCGATGAAGAATGCAACCGCCGTCGTCATCGTCATATAACCGTGATTGATCAGGCTGCGGGCATAGAGCACGAATAGAGCAATCAGGCATACCGCGAAAAATTCCATGAGGGGCGAGCTGAGGTTCTGCTGCTGGATATAGCGTAGGTTCTGGCGCAGCAGCCGCATCGCGGCATTGCGAAACCGCTGGATCTCGTGCCACTCCATGTTAAACGCCTTGACCACGCGATTGCCGGTCAGGGTTTCATGCAGGATGTGCTGCACGTCCGCCATCACATCCAGGCCGCGGCGCGTGGTTCGCCGCACCCGCCGGCCAATGCTCGCGCTGGGGATGACCACCACCGGGGTCAGCAAAAACATCAAGAGTGACAGTTTCCAGTTGATCACCAGCATCGTGACCAGCAGAAAGAACAGGGTGAAACCCTGGCGGAGCGCATCGGCGAGGTTGTAAGATAGCCCGGTTTGAATGCGATTGATGTCGTTGATCGCCGTGGAAATCAGTTTGGGGGTGGAGTGCTTATGGAAGAAAGCCGCGGATTTATAGATTAGCTTTTCATAAAAATGATTGCGCAGGTCGGTGATGAGACCATAACCGCCGTAGTTGACCAGGTAGGTGCCAAGGTATTGGCAGGCGCCTTTGATGGCTACCGTCGCAACCATGGCGATGGCCACCATCGAGGCGGGATTGTGCGAAATCCAGCCGGGCATGAATGCGTTCAGGTATAAAGGACGGCCGAGAAACGGCAGGCGCTGCAGCAGCATCACTTGGCGATGCCCGTTAGTGTGGGGTTCCAGTACGGTTTGAATGACCGCCCCGAACAGGAGCACCAGCACGCCCATCAAGGCGCCGACGAAGGCCATCAATACAATGGCCAGCGCAAAGTGCAGCCAATAACGAGCCGCCATTCGCGCCAATCGCATCCATTCGCGCATGGCTGCAATTTTAGCCGGAATTGCCCGCCCGGCCTAATCCTACGAAGCCGGCCGGCTCAGCCGGCTAGCGTTGCCAGGGGCAGATCCCGGTGCTGCACTTTCAGGTGATAGCCCGCGTGGCGGAGGCGTTGCCCAATTTCTTCCGCCATCATCACCGAGCGATGCTGGCCGCCGGTGCAGCCCAGCGCGATGGTGAGATAGCTTTTGCCTTCCTCAATATAATGGGGAATGAGCGACAGCAACAGTTCGGTGGTGCGGTTCAGGAACTCGCGCGTCTGCGGAAAGCGGCGAATGAAGGCGGCGACTTTTGGATCGCGGCCGCTGTGGTGGCGCAGTCTGGGGATGTAGTTGGGGTTGGGCAAAAAACGGACATCCAGCACCAGGTCGGCGTCGGCGGGCAGGCCATAACGGTAGCCGAAGCTGATGAGGCCGATGCGTAGCGCCCGCTCCCGATTGGCATGGATGATCTTCTGTTCCACATAATCGCGCAGCTCGCGTACGTTGAAGGGAGAAGTATCGATCACCAGGTCGGCCAACTTGCGTAAGCGGGCCAGGCGGCGGCGTTCGGCCCGGATACCGGCGCGCAGGTCGCGATGACCGAGCGGGTGTGGCCTGCGGGTCTCGCTGAAGCGGCGCACCAGCGCCTCTTCCGAGGCATCCAGAAAAATCAGCGACACGCGCAAGGGCGATTGCCGCAGCCGGGCAATCTGCTCGGGCAGACTGACCAGGCGGCCCACCTCACGCACGTCCACAACCAGGGCGGCGCGCTCAATTTCAGGAGATTGCAGCACCAGTTCGGCGAAGGTGGGCAATAATTCGAGGGGCAAATTGTCCACGCAGTAATAGCCGTTGTCTTCAAAGCCGCGCAATACCGAACCTTTGCCCGAGCCACTCACTCCGGTCAGGATGACCAGGTGGCGTTCGGCCGCATGGCGTTCGCCCTTGTGCACGACGGGGGTGGATTCGGCGCGTTTGCGGGCCATGGAGTTAGTGTAATGCCGATAGCCGGCTAGCACGCCTGCGCGGCCGGCAGACCGCCGGGCAATATTAGATTTTTTTCCGCCGTTGATGGGTCGAGGGGATATGCATGTCTTCGCGGTACTTGGCCACGGTGCGGCGGGTCACATTGATGCCTTCGGCGCGCAGCAGTTCGGTAATGCGTTCGTCGGTAAGAGGATGCGCCGTGTCTTCTTCCTCGATCAGTTTTTTCACCCGTCGTTTCAGATTCACCAGCGAGGTCTCGCCGCCGCGCTCGCCCTGCACCGACTCGGTGAAGAAAAAGCGCAATTCCAGCACCCCCTGCGGGGTATGCGCATATTTATTCGCCACGGCGCGGCTCACGGTCGAGGGGTGAACTCCGATTTCCTCCGCCACTTCCTTGATCATCATCGGCTTGAGCGCGTCCATGCCAAAATCCAAAAATTCGGCCTGGCGGGCAATAATGGAATGGCAAACCCGGGCGATGGTTTGTTTCCGCTGCTCCAGATTTTTTAAAAACTGAATGGCGCTACTATAGCGCTCGCGGATGTAGCGCGATACCTCGCGCTCGCTCTTGTCCCATTTCATTGAGCGGTAACCGCGATTAATGGTTAACTGCGGCAGTCCATCGTCGTTCAGCAGGATGCGGTATTCGTTTTCGCAGTCCTCGCGGCCGCAAATCGGGCAAGGTTGCGCCCGCCCCTTAACGAAAAACAGATCGGGCTCGATGAGCCGCACCTGCGCCTTGTTATAGCGCCGCCCGGGATGAGGATCAAGCCGGCGGATCGAGGCCAGCGCCGTTTGCACGCTCTCCACCGGCACGCCCAAGGCCCGCGCAATGCCCTTGTAGTCGCGATTTTCGAGCGCCGGCAGATACTCTTCCACCAGCGTCAGCGCTAGCGGCTGTAAGAGCGGACATTGCCGCAATTGCAGCCGCAGGCATTCGCGCAGATCCCGGCAAGCCACCCCCGGGGGGTCGAAACTCTGCACCAACTCCAGTCCCGACTGCACCGCCGCCAGCGGCAACTGCTCCGCCTCGGCAATTTCTTCCAGGTGCAAGGGCCGCCGCCCGTGTTCTTCCTCCGCCGTCAGGTAGCCGTCTTCATCCAGATTGCCGATGATCGCTTCCGCCGCCTCGCGCACCACCTCGTCGGCTTGCGAGACGCTCAGCTGCCAGCGCAAATGGTCCGTCAGGGTGGTGGGCGCGCTGAGGAAGTTTTCGTAGGTGGGGCGTTCGATTTCCTCGCTCTCGCCCACGAAACTGCCGGGATCGAGATACTTCTCGAAAAAGTCGCCAAAATCGATCTCCTCGAACGGGTCCACGGCGGCCGTTTCCGCCGCCGCTTCCGCCTCCCCGCCTTCGTTTTCGCCGCCCGCAACCGGCTCACTGCGCGGTTCCTCATGGCTGCGCATCTCTCCTGCGCCGGCGCTCGCTTCCTCGCTGCCATAGGCTTCAGCAGTCGTTTCGGCACCCGGCTCGGCCGTCATCGTGGAGTTTGGATTGGACTCGGCCGGCTCCCGCACCGCATCCAACACCTGCTGGTCCGCGGATTCCTGCCGCAGTTTCGCCTCGGCCTGAATCAACTGGTCAATGGTGATGGGTTCGGTGGCTTCGTCCTGCTCCTGCGCTTCTTCCAGCAGCGGGTTTTGCAATAACTCCTGCGTGATCGCTTCCTGCAAATCCAGCTTATTCAGGGTCAGCAGGTTGACCATCTGCACCAGCCCAGGCGTCAAGGTCTGCTTCAGAGCCGGCTTGGGCACTAATTTGGGACCGATATGCATGCGTTAAGCCAGAGTGAAGCTTTCACCCAAATAAACGCGTCGAACCTCTTCGTCGCTACCCAGCTCGCGCGGCGCGCCGGCGCGAAAAATGACCCCGTCATTTATGATATACGCCCGGTTGGTGACGGAAAGCGTTTCGCGCACGTTATGATCGGTGATCAAAACGCCGATGCCCCGCCGCCGCAGATCAAAGATAATGCGCTGAATATCGAGCACGGCAATCGGGTCAATCCCGGAGAAAGGTTCGTCCAGCAGAATAAATTGCGGATTCAGCACCAGGCCGCGGGCAATCTCGGTACGCCGCCGTTCGCCGCCTGACAACGCATAACCGGGCGTGCGCCGCACTTTGTTCAGGCCTAAATGTTCTAATAAGGCTTCCAGCCGCTCCTGGCGCGCAGCGGTATCGAGCGGTAGAGTTTCTAAGATGGCCATCAGGTTTTGTTCGACCGTCAGCTTGCGAAAAATCGAAGCCTCCTGGGGCAGATAGCTGATCCCCAGGCGGGCGCGCTGGTACATCGGCATGGCCGTGATGTCGGTGTCATCCAACCGTATGCGCCCGGTATCCGGGCTAAGCAGTCCCACCAGCATATGAAACGTGGTCGTCTTGCCGGCGCCATTGGGCCCCAGCAGTCCCACGACCTCGCCTTTTTCAATAAATAAGCTCACACCTTGGACTACCGCCCGGCCTCGAAAATGCTTGCCGATCTGGTCGGCTGCCAGGATATGGGCCGAATGCGATGGTGAGTTATTGTCCAAACCCATTACGGTTTTTGTTTCTGCGGGTAATAAGTGCTGTAAACCCTTGCATTCGACCAGCTTTCGACTTTAATGCTATCTTCGGCGGGATTGAAAGTCAACGAACGGCCGGTTAAAAAACCGAGTTCGGCATCATAAATGCTTGGCGTGCCACCACGCAAGGTGATCAGATTATGTTCGAAATCGTAGATCATCCGCTCGGCCTGGCCGCGCCGGGTGCCGGAGCGCAGCCTCACATCCCCCATCGCCACCACGCGCCGCAGCGGGCCGCTGCCTTTGCCGTGCGCGCCGGCGCTGAAGTCTATGTACAACTGGTGCGAGCGCAACTGGGCTGATCCGTTACTCATCCGCACACTTCCTTGATAGCGCGCCACGTGTGCCGGTTGCGCAAAATGCAGGCTGGAAGCGCGAATCGAAATGCTTTGTGCCGTGCGGGTTTGGCCGATTTTCAATTGAGCGCCTGGTAAGGCCAGGGGGTTTTTCGCGATCGCACCCGGTTTTTGCGGCGGCAGCAAAAATACGCTGCTCACGCCCCCGCCGGCGTCGAGCGTCTGCTGCTTGCGATCGAACACCATGCGTTCGGCGGTCAGCAGGTTGGGGCCTTGCCAAAGCCTCACGCCATGATTAAATAAGGCCCAGCCGGTACGCTGATATGCCTGCATATTTCCGGCCGCCAGGTTGATCGTCTCTTCCCCGCCGGTGGCCGCGCGCGCTGGCTGAGCGCGCCCGGTCGCCGGCAGAAAATCCAGGCCCATGCCCGCGCCCGGCCGGATCGCGATACGAACCGCTCCGGGAGCGCGGATCTGCCCGGTAGTATGCGTGGCAATCAATTCCGCAGACGCCAGGCGGAACTGCGGCGCCTGCACCCGTACTTCGCCCTGGCTAAATTGGCTTGCGGGTTGCGCCCGCAGAAGCAATTGCCCGCTGCCGGGAACGTAGCGCAACTGATCGGCGCGCGCCGATTCCGCCCCCTGTTGCAGCATGACCCGCCCGTCTTCGCGGGCCTCAATCAACTTGCCGGCGGAATTAAACGTCAGGTATAGGCTTTGCGCCGTATTGCGGCGTGGGATCATTCCCCGCGGGCCGGCCAATGAAGACGCCAGATTCACCCCGCCCTCCAACCGGGCTGCCGCAATGCGCTGTCCGGCGCCAAATTGAAAATGCATGTTCGCGCTTTGCGCGCTGGACCGGGGGCGCCCGGGCGAGATGAAATTCAATTTCGGCAGTTCCGGCGAGCCCGCCGCAACGGCATCCACCGTGCGCAAACGGCTGGACGGCATCCACGCGATACGCGCCCGCGATCGGGGCGCCGCTCCGCCCGGGCCAAAATCGAAGTGCATGCGAGGTGCGCGTAACTGCCAATCGCCCTGCGCCGCCTCGGCGCCGGAAAACGGCAGCCCCGGCAGGGTAAAGCCCGGCGGCGTAGCCGGCGGCGGCATGGAGGCCGATTGCACCGCGCCGGGCAGGGGTGCGGGTGTTTTGGTTTCTGCTGTTCTACGAGAAACTTTGAGCGCGGCATGTTGCGTAGCCAGCTCCGCCGAGCCCAGCAATTCCATCTGGCGGAGATGGTTGCCGGAAGCAAACCCGGCTTCGAGCCGCTGCGCCGCCAGCGTTTGAATTTCTCCGGGCAGCCGGCGGGTGATTTTTACCCCGCCGACAAGCGATAGCCGGTCGATCTGAACCGGTTGCCGCGGCAGCAGATTCGAATTTGACGCCAGGTCATTTCTCACCGGCAATAAATGTGCGGCGCCGCTGGTTAGAGCCGACAGCTTGCTGCGCGCAGAGGCGGCATGGCCGACCGGCGGTTGGGTGGCATTGCCCACGGCGCGCATCCAGGCCCACCCGGAACCGGCGCGCAGCCGCATCCGCTCGACGCTGGATAGATATTCCCCGCGCAAGCCGCCGAGAAAATGCAATTTATCGAGGCTGTAGTCGGGATGAAGGTAAAGCACGATTTGCGGCGCCTGAAAGCTGGCAATCATTGCGAAAGCGGCGGTAGCCGGCGGCGGCCGCCGGCTGGCCGGTCGCACTGTCCCCGAAGGGCCGCCGGCCGATTGTTCGACAATTCTGACCGGATGGCCGCGTTGCCCGCTCAAAATAATCGTGAAATTCCTGCGGCTTAACTGCGCCTGCTGGGCATAGATGCGCAGGTCCGGCTGTCCCGGCCTTCGCCAAAGCAATTGCACATGGCCGCTGAGCATGGCTTGGTTCGGATGGGCGCTCAGTTCGGCGCTGTCGGCCTGTCCGGTGGCTTGTAAATAACGAAATTGGACGCCACCCTGCGACACTCCCCGCCCGGTGTGCAGGTTGAAGCTGAGGTTATGGGCTTCTATGTGGATGGGATTGCCGCGCTCCTCGGCCGGGGGTTGCTGGAAGCCGGTGCTCGGGCCGGGTTGGCCGCCGAGATCCATATGCACCAAGCCGGGCGCGGAGACCAAACCGCTTTCGGGCAGATATTCGAAATTCTGGCCGTATATCTGGTCAACCTGATTGGTTCTGGCGTGGTAAACGGCGATTTTGACGTTATGCAATATCGCGCGTTGATGCAGCCGCAACTGCACCGCGGTTGCGGCTTGCAGGCGAAATAAAGTGCGACCGCCCAGGCTGCGGCTCAGTTCAAAGCCGTGAGCGCTCTCGCGAACGCTCAATTTCAGCCGCTGGACCGCGGGCGGATGAGGCCGCAGCCGGTTGCGCCAATAGAGCGCCAGCAACAGGCCGGCTCCCGCGAGCAGCACTACGGTCATCCATAACCGTAGCCGCCGCCGCCAGGCGCCAAGAGAAGGGTATGGTTTCGCCACCAATTTCAGTCTAAAGCAGCTGCCGCCTGGGGCTACGCCGCCCGAGAGCTCACGATGCCATTGGCTGCCGGGATACGCCATTTCCCTGAATGCCGGATGACAATCGCCGGTGTTTTCGGCGACACTACAACTGCATTCATGCCCGCTACGGCCCCAATCCACACCCCTCGCAAGCCCTTATCCCGCCGTTGGCGCGAATGGCGCGCGGTGGCCCATGCGCTCCTCGACACGGCGCATCCCATCCAGGTGCATATGGTGCCGATGCGCCGTTGTAATCTGGCTTGCGGATACTGTAACGAATATGACGATTTCTCCCGTCCCGTCCCGCTCGAGGAAATGCGCCGGCGGGTCGCCAAGCTGGGCGAGTTGGGCGTCAGCCTGGTCACCATTAGCGGCGGCGAACCGCTGCTGCACCCCGAGCTCGAGGAAATCGTCGCCGCGATCCGCGCCGCCGGCATGCTCGCCGGCATGATCACCAACGGCTACCTGCTCGTCCGGGAACGCATCGAAAAGCTCAATCGGGCCGGGCTCGATTACCTGCAAATATCGATTGACAACATCCAGCCGGACGAAGTCTCGAAAAAAAGTCTGAAGGTGCTGGATAAAAAACTCGAGTTGCTGGCCGCCTACGCCCGCTTCGACGTCAATATCAATTCCGTGCTCGGCGCCGGGGTTGCCCGGCCGGAAGACGCGCTGGTCATCGCCCGCCGCGCGGTCGAGCTCGGCTTCATCTCCACTGTCGGCATCATCCACGACGGCCACGGCCAGCTCCGGCCTTTAAACGATCGCCAGATTGCCATCTATCGCCAGGTCAAATCGCTGGGCAAGCGCAGCTTTGCCCGCTACAACCGCTTCCAGGACAATATCGCGCGCGGGTTGCCCAATCGCTGGCGCTGCCGCTCCGGCAGCCGTTATCTCTACATCTGCGAAAACGGCCTGGTGCATTACTGCTCGCAGCAGCGCGGCTATCCCGGCGTGCCGCTGGCCGGCTATACCCGCGACGACCTCCGGCGCGAATACTTCACCGAAAAATCCTGCTCGCCCTTCTGCACCGTCGCCTGCGCCCATTACACCTCGCTGCTGGACCAGTGGCGTGGGCGGCAGCGCCCCGCCGCCGAAGCGGCGGTTTCCGAACCCGCGCCAGAGTTGGTTTCCATCCGCAACCCGGCCAAGATCTTGCCGGCGCTGGGCGCGGACGCGGGCGAGCCGGAGTGGGCCGAAATCGAATCGGAGAACTGAGTTTTTATGTCCACCGCCGCTGCTCCCGATGCGCGCTATCCCATTGGCAAATTCGAATATCAGGGCTCGACCCCGGACCTGCGCCGGCAGTGGATCGCCGAACTCGCCGCCGCCCCCGCCGGGCTGCGTGCCGCCGTTCAGGGGCTGACGCCGGCACAGCTCGATACGCCTTACCGCGAAGGCGGATGGACGCTGCGCCAGGTGGTGCACCATGTCGCCGATAGCCACTTGAATGCTTATTCGCGCTTTCGCCTGGCGCTGACGGAAAACACGCCGCGCATTTACGCCTACGACGAAAAGCTCTGGGCCGGGTTGAAAGACGCGGCATCCGCCCCGGTTGAGCTCTCGCTCGACCTGCTCGACGCGCTGCATCGCCGCCTGGCGCTGCTGCTCGAATCGCTTTCTCCCGCCGATTTCGAGCGCCAGCTCGAGCACCCCGTCAACGGGCGCATGACGCTCGACCGCATGCTCGGCCTCTACGCCTGGCACGGCCGCCACCATGCCGCCCATATCACCACGCTTAGAAAGCAGAAGGGCTGGTAGGCGTTTCCCGCGGCGGAACCCGGCGTTTCGGACTACGATTCCGGCCCCGACCCGGCGGCCGGGCCGCAATGACCTACGCCAGCAATACCGGCGGCGGCGGCGCCGCGGGCGAGATCACGTCCATAAACGAGCTGACCGAGAACACCGCCCGTCCCAGGCCGGGATCGCCATAGCCCGGAGGCGCCGGCAAGCCGTAGTGCGCGTGGGTGTCGCGCCAGGTTTCAAGCAGGCGGCAATGGTATTCCAGCGGCGCGCCGTCCGGATTGGCCTTGCCCAGCGTGGTCAGCGGTTCCGGACACCAGGTGGTAAAGCGCGGCGAGACGCCGCGCGACATGAAAAACTGCAATCCTTCCGCAGTGGAGCGAATGGCGTCTTCCACCCGCTCGAAGCCATGCGGGCGCGCCATCTCGATGCCGGCAACGAAGTTCGGAATCACGCAGGCCGGGCCGAAAATTTCCGCCGCCTGAAGGATGCGCCGCATCCATTCCTCGCGTCCGACGTAACGGTCTTTGCCGGGGCAGAATTGGCGAAACAACCGCGCGTCCCAGACTTCGTAGTTGGGATGGTAGATTTTGATGCCGGCGTCTTTAAAACGCCGCGCCTCCTCCGGCGGCAGCGCCTGCGCCACCATCTTACCGATCCAGCGGTGGGGAAAGCGCTGCTCAATCGCCTCGGCATAGGCGGCATAAAATTCCACCTCCGATTGGCCTTTGAGCCGCGAGGTCACGCTGCCCCCGGTAATGGTATAGGCGCGGCTGGCCGAGTCGGTCGCAGCGATGATTTCCAGCGCTTCCAGAATCTCTTCCACCGACTTCACGCCGGTGTAGGGGCGGCCAGCCTTGGTCTGCTGGCGATAATTTTCGTTAATGTCGCAGAACTGGCACTCTTCCTGATCGCCCCAGTACTGGCAAATGCGGAATACGGTGAGATAAACCAGATAGCCCCATTCAATCGTGGGAGCGATCTCGATTACCCGCTTGCCGCTCGCGAGGGCGCGGGTGTAGTACTCGGGCACGGGCGGAAATTTCACCTGCGCCAATTCCTCGCCTTCCAGCAGCAACACCGCTTCGCCCTCCTGGGCTTCGACGCGATAGGGGGACGCCGGATTCAGCCGCACCGAAACGACCGTCGGCCGGAATTCCCAGCCGCCACCCTCCAGCCAAAGCTCTTCCGGAGCGTGCCAGTGTTCGCCCTGCGGCATCGCCGCCAACGGCACCAAGTCGAAGGAAAAGATAAAATAGGCTTTCTTTTTAAACCGCTCCGCCAGCCGCAGCGCCTCCGGGCCAAAGGCAATGCCGGTGCGCAGCAGGTCTTCTTTCACCACCGCTTCGCGCGGCAGCGAGGGATGCGCGGCAACCGTATGCTCCAATTGTTCGAGACGCGAGGGCATGGAAAATTCAGTATAAAAGAGGAAGCGGAGAAGCGCTGAGGCTGGAGCCGGTTCGCCCTGGACGATTGAAACGTGGAAGCCGCCCTGAGGGCCGCCGGAACGGCCGTGAAAATTATGCGTATTTACGTCAATGGCGCCGAAAAGGAAGTCGCCGGCGAGCCGACCATCGCCGATCTGCTGGCCCAACTGGGCTTGCCGCCCGCGCGCGTGGCCGTGGAGTTGAACCACGCATTGTCGCCGCGCCAGGAGTGGAACTCCCGCCGCCTGGCCGAGGGCGACCGGCTGGAAGTGGTGCAGTTTGTCGGCGGCGGAGCGTAGCCAGCCTTAAAAAAACCGCATGGGGCAACGCCTAAATTGCAGGCTTGCAAGCCCCGAGCCGGTTTCAATCCATGTTGCCATGCGCCAGGTCGGTCAAATAGCGCACCATCTCCGGGTCGGTCCAGTTGCTGGCGCTGACGATCTTGCGCCGCACTTGGCCGTTCGGGCCGATGATGTAGGTTTCGGGAATTTTCCGCGTGCCGTAGCGGTGCATGATCGCTTCGGAAGGATCGCGCGCGGTGGCAAAGCCGATTTTCCAGTCTTTTAAAAATTTCCGGTAGGCGGCCGGATCCTTATCAATCGAGATGGCCAGCAGGCTGACCGGCTGGCCGTGTATGAGCGCATGCAACCGATTCAGCGAGGGAATTTCCGCAATGCAGGGCGGGCACCAGGTAGCCCAGAAGTTTAAAATCAATACGCGGCCATGATAGCTGGCGAGCGTGCGAATCCGGCCATTGAGGGTCCGCACGCTGAAATCGGGCGCGCGCTTGCCCACCCGGGCGGCATGGTGACACCCGGCCAGCAAGCCGACAAATAGCGCCAGCGGCAACAGCGTTGCCGTTCGCGCGGCGGCGGAGAAGGGTTGCAACCGGCGAGATTTCATTCAGATGTTATGGTAAAGGATATCGGTATTTTCATGCCATCGTCCAAGCCACGCTATGCCTGAAAATCCTTTGCCCAATTTGCAAGACGTTCCGATCGAGGCGCTGCTGCGCGAGCTGATATCGCGGCTGGGCGACGACCCCGCCCGCGAGGGCCTGTTGCGCACCCCCGAGCGCATGGCGCAGGCGCTCGATGATCTCACCAGCGGTTACCGCATCGACCCCAAGAAGCTGCTGCACCAGGCGATGTTTTCGGTGAACTACGACCAGATGGTGATCGTGAAAGACATTGAACTCTTCAGCCTTTGCGAGCATCACCTGCTGCCATTCTTCGGGCGCGCGCACATTGCCTATCTGCCCCATGGCAAGGTAATCGGGCTGAGCAAACTCGCCCGCCTGGTGGATATGTACGCCCGCCGGCTGCAGGTGCAGGAACGCCTGACGCAGCAAGTCGCCGACAGTATCAACGAGTTGATCCAGCCGCTGGGCGTGGGCGTGGTCATTGAAGCACGGCATCTGTGCATGATGATGCGCGGGGTGGAGAAGCAGCACTCTTCCGCCGTTACCTCCGCCATGCTCGGCTCCTTCCGCACCGAACTGGATACCCGGCAGGAGTTCCTGTCGCTGATTCAGAAGCACGCGAACAACGCGTGAGCCTGCACGGCGGCGGCCAACGCCGCGGGCGGAAGCCCGAGCACGATCATCGACTTATTCCGGCGTAACCGAGGGCTGGAGCGGGCGAGGGCGGGGTAGCTTCAGCAGCAATCGAGGTGCAGGCGCAACTCGATTGTTTAGGCAACGAGAGCCAACGGCATCGGTCCATCAAACGGCGGATGCGCCGCCCGAGGCCGAGGCCGCCATCGCGCCCGCGGTATGTATATGGCAGATGGCCACCGCCAGCGCGTCGGAGGCGTCGAGCGACACCGGCGCTTCCTCCATCGCGAGCAATACCGCGACCATGTGCCGCACCTGCTGTTTTTCCGCCCGGCCGTAGCCGGTGAGCGCGCTTTTTACCGCCAGCGGGGTGTATTCCGCCACGGCCACGCCGGCCGCCGCCGCCGCCTGCAAGACAACGCCGCGCACATGCCCCAGCTTGATGGCGGAGCGGGCGTTTTCGGCGAAAAAGATGTCTTCCACGGCGACGCAGTCCGGGCGCTGCGCCGCGATCAGCTCGCACACCTGGCGATGAATAAAATCCAGCCGGCGGGCGAAGTCGTCTTTTTTGGGCGGCCGGATGGCGCCAAAAGCCAGCGCCCGGTGGCGATGGCCATCGCTTTCGACCAGGCCGTAGCCGGTCGCCTGGCTGCCGCAATCTATGCCGAGGATAAGCATCGCGTGCGAGTCTAACAGAGCAGGACGGAACGGTCCATGAGCTATTTCAGCGCGCCGCAGCTCGCATCGAGGGTTATTCTGAAATCGGCAGGTGTCGCATGGCAACCGCGGGCGAGAGCAGCCGTTTATACCCCTTTATTCTTGGCGGCACGCGATTGCGGCCCTCGCATGCCGTTGCGGTGCAATCGCCTTTCAGCGGCGAAGAGGTCGGATGCTGCGGCGAGGCGACGGCGCTCGAAGTGCAGCGCGCGCTCGATGCCGCCGCCGCCGCGCGTCCGGCCATGGCGGCGCTCGACGCCCGCGCCCGCCGCCAGGCGCTGGCCGAGCTCGAGGCCCGGCTGCGCGAGCGCCAGGATGAATTTGCCGCGCTGATGGCGGATGAAGCCGCCAAACCGTTGCGCGACGCCCGCAGGGAAGTGCAGCGCGCGCTGGTGACGCTGCGAGCCGCCGCCGAAGCCGCCGCCGGCCTCGAGGACGAGTTGCCGCGCCTTGACGCGGTGCCCGGCGGCGCCGGTAAATTGGCGCTGCTGCGCCGCTTTCCGCTCGGCCTGGTAGCCGGCGTGACCCCGTTCAATTTCCCCCTCAACCTGGTGCTGCACAAGCTCGCGCCGGCCATCGCCGCCGGCAACAGCATCGTGATCAAGCTTTCGCCGCGCGCTCCGCTCACCGGGCTAAGGCTGGGCGAGTTGACGCTGGATTGCGATTTGCCCGCCGGCGCCGTGAACGTGCTCTCCGGCGGCGCCGAGCCGGTCGAACAAATACTCGATGACGAACGCCTGGCCTTGTTTTCCTTTACCGGCAGCGCCGCCGTGGGCTGGAAACTCAAAGCGCGCGCCGGACGCGCCCGGGTCGTGCTGGAACTGGGGGGCAACGCCGCCAATATCGTTCATTGCGATGCCGATCTCGACTCCGCCGCCGCCCTGCTCACCGCCGGCGCGTTTGGCTACGCCGGACAATCCTGCATCTCGGTGCAGCGCGTGCTGGCGCACGAAGCGATTTATGACGAACTGCGCGACCGTCTGGTGGAAGGCGCGCGCCGGCTGCGTCCGGGTGACCCGCGCGAAGAGACCACCGATATTGGGCCGATGATCACCGAGGCCGCCGCCCGCCGCGCCGCTGAATGGATTGACGAGGCCGTCTCGCTCGGCGCCCGCCTGCTCCGCGGCGGCAGCCGCGATGGCGGCTTTGTCGAGCCGTCCGTGCTGGAAAATGTCCCGCCCCAGGCCCGCATCTGGCGCGAAGAAGCTTTCGCTCCGGTGCTGGCCTTAAAACCTTACCGCCAGCCCGCCGAGGCTATTGCCGAAGCCAATGCCAGCCGCTATGGGCTACAGGCCGGACTGTTTACCCGCGATCTGGAATTCATCCGCCAGGCATTTCGCGAAATCGAGGTTGGCGGTCTGATGGTCAACGAAGCGTCTTCTTTCCGGCTTGATCCCATGCCTTACGGCGGCGTCAAGGATTCCGGAATCGGCCGCGAAGGCCTCCGCTACGCAATCGAGCACATGACCGAGCCCCGCCTGCTGCTGATGTAAACACAACACCCCCCGCGGCGGACCGCGGGGGGTGTGGGATAGCCCGTAGGATACGCGCCATGGCGGATCGCTGCGGGGCGGTTAGGCTGTTGGGATTGGCCGAGGCGGTCACATGTACCGATCGCGGCCTCCGGCGGCCCGCACTGCGCGCGCCGGATTACCGAGGCAAACAGGCGCATGCGAGCGCCTAAGCCTCAGCCACCTCACTAGTCCAAGATCTACTACCTGTTTCTTCCACTGGACCACCTCCTTTCCTAGTGTAAGAACAGTTAACAACAATTCCGGCATGGATGCAATCGTGGTTGTCATCATGTATGCAAAATGGCAACGGCGATGGCAAAGCAGCCGGCTTGTAATGGAAATCCATCACGGGTCCAAAGATTTTCAGCGTTAACGGCAGGGCTACGCCCGCCGTAAAAAATAACGGCAGGCCATCGGCTTGCCGTCCCGCCGCGTTTGGTAAAATAACTGCGGCGTATCTGGCGCGCTGCGCTGGCCGGGCGCCTGGCGGCGCTACGCACATACGCCGTACGGAGGCAAATGGAAGCATTCCTGGTACTGGAAGACGGACGCTGGTTCCGAGGCCTGGGCTTTGGCGCACAGGCCGGGCGAGGCGGGGAAGTGGTGTTCAATACTTCCATGACCGGCTACCAGGAAATCTTCACCGATCCCTCCTATGCCGGCCAGATGGTCTGCCTTACCCAGCCGCAGATTGGCAACTACGGCGCCAATGCCTGGGATGACGAAGCCGCCCACCCCTTTATTGAAGCTCTGATCGTGCGCGAGTTCTCGCGCCTGGCCAGCAACTGGCGCAGCCAGGAAGCCTGCCAGGCATATCTCGAACGGTTCGGCATACCCGTGCTCTCCGAGATCGATACGCGCGCGCTGGTGCGTCATCTGCGCTCGGTGGGGGTGAAGCGCGGCTATCTGCTGCACGGCGCCGAGGCCGCCGGTTTCGATCCGGCGCGGGCCCGCGAATGGGTAGCGAAGGCGCAGGCGGTGCCACCCATCGTCGGGCTCGACCTGGCCCAGGAAGTGACCACGCGCGCGGGCTACGATTGGGAGCAAGCGCTGGGCGCGCCCATTCCCGAGCATGCTCCCGCGCCCAGCGTGGCGGCCGACGCCCTGCGGGTGGTCGCCTACGATTTCGGCATCAAGCGCAACATCCTGCGCCAACTGGCGGCGCACGGCTGCCGGGTGCGCGTGGTGCCGGCCAAGACCTCGGCCGAGGACGTGCTGGCGCTCAAGCCGGACGGCATTTTCCTTTCGAATGGCCCGGGCGATCCCGAGCCGGTCGCCTACGCCCAGGAAAACATCCGCAAGCTGATGGGGCGCGCGCCGATTTTCGGCATCTGCCTGGGACACCAGCTCATTGGCCTGGCGCTCGGCGGCCGCACATACAAGCTCAAATTCGGCCATCACGGCGGCAATCATCCGGTGCGCCACAAGGCCACCGGACGCATCGAGATCACCGCCCACAACCACAACTTCGCCGTGGATCCGGATTCCTTGGCCGCCGCCGAGGTGGAATGCACGCATTTCGACCTCAACGATGGCACGCTTGAGGGCCTGCGCCACCGCTCCCTGCCGCTCTACAGCGTGCAGTACCACCCCGAGGCGTCGCCCGGCCCGCATGATTCGCATTACCTGTTTGCCGACTTCGTCCGCATGATGCGCGAGTGGAAAGCCATGCCGCGGGAATCGCGCCCTGGCAGCCCAGCCATTCCGGGTGGGCGCGCGTGAGCCACTCGCGCAGCGGGCTTATTCCAACCTTTCGAATTATTCAGGCTTGAGGGATCATGCCGCGTCGTGACGATCTGAAGAAAATCATCATTCTAGGTTCCGGGCCGATCATCATCGGCCAGGCCTGCGAATTCGACTATTCCGGAGTGCAGGCCTGCAAGGCGCTCAAGGCCGAAGGCTACGAAGTGGTGCTGGTCAATTCCAATCCGGCCACCATCATGACCGACCCGGAGATGGCGCATCGCACCTATATCGAGCCGCTCACGCTGCCCTATCTGCGCGCCATTCTCGAACGCGAAGCGATTCCGGGCACGGCCCTGCTGCCGACCGTCGGCGGGCAGACCGCGCTCAATCTCGCCGTCGAGCTGGCCGACGCGGGCGAGCTGGAGCGGTTCGGGGTCGAGCTGATCGGCGCCCGCCTGGGGGCGATTAAAAAAGCCGAAGACCGGCTTTTGTTCAAAGACGCCGTCAGCCGCATCGGGCTGGAGACGCCGCGCTCGCGGCTGGTCAACAACCTGCGCGACGGCCTGGAATTTGCCCATGAAGCCGGCTATCCGGTGATCGTCCGCCCCTCCTTCACCCTGGGCGGCACCGGCGGCGGGCTGGCCTACAATCGCGAAGAATTTACCGAGGTGCTGGCCCGCGGCCTCGATCTTTCCCCGGTACACGAGTGCCTGATCGAGGAAAACGCGCTCGGCTGGAAGGAATTCGAGCTGGAGGTGGTGCGCGACCACGCCGACAACGTCATCATCATCTGCTCAATCGAGAACTTCGATCCGATGGGGGTTCACACCGGCGATTCGATCACGGTGGCTCCCGCTCAGACGCTCTCCGACCGCGAGTACCAGAACATGCGCGACGCCGCCATCGCCATCATCCGCGAAATCGGGGTGGATACCGGCGGCTCCAACATCCAGTTCGCGGTAGAGCCCGGCAGCGGGCGCATGGTGGTGATCGAGATGAATCCGCGGGTGTCGCGCTCTTCCGCCCTCGCCTCGAAAGCCACCGGCTTTCCCATAGCCAAAATCGCGGCCCGCCTGGCGGTCGGCTACCGACTCGACGAGCTAGCCAACGACATTACCCGCAAAACCCCCGCCTGCTTCGAACCCACGCTCGACTATGTCGTCGTAAAAATTCCCAAATGGCAGTTTGAAAAATTTCCCGGCGGCGACGACACCCTGGGGCCGCAGATGAAATCCGTGGGCGAGGTCATGGCCATCGGCCGGACGTTCAAAGAGGCGCTGCTCAAAGGCGCGCGCTCGCTGGAAACCGGCCGCCGCCGCGGCCGGCTCGAAACCGATCCGCGGCGTATCGCCCAGCGCCTGGCCACGCCTCACCCCGAACGCCTCAACTATCTCCGCGCCGCCCTGCTGCAGGGCATGAGCGTCGAGGAATTGCATGAACTGACCCACATCGATCCCTGGTTCCTGCGGCAACTGGAAGAGATCGAGCAAACCGAAGCGGAACTGCAGCGCGCGCCCGCCGCGCTGGACGACCCCGCGCGCCTGCGCGCCGCCAAGCGCATGGGGATGAGCGACGCCCGGCTGGCCGCCCTGACCGGACAGGAGGAAGACGCCGTGCGCGCCCGCCGGGTGGCCGCCGGCATCCTGCCCGTCTTCAAGCGCGTCGACACCTGCGCCGCCGAGTTCGAGTCATTCACTCCCTATCTCTATTCCAGCTACGAAGACGAAGACGAGGCCGATCCCGGCGACCGGCCGCGCATTGCCATATTAGGCAGCGGGCCCAACCGCATCGGCCAGGGGATCGAGTTCGACTACTGCTGCTGCCATGCCGCCTTCGCGCTGCGCGACCGCGGGTTCGAGACCATCATGATCAACTGCAATCCGGAGACGGTCTCGACCGACTACGACACCAGCGACCGGCTCTATTTCGAGCCGCTGACGTTCGAAGACGTTTCCCGGGTGCTGGAGCGCGAGCGCGCCGATGGCGTGATCGTGCAGTTCGGCGGCCAGACCCCGCTCAATCTCGCCTTGCCGCTGATGCAGGCCGGCTTCCGGGTGATCGGCACCTCGCCGGATGCCATCGACCTGGCGGAAGACCGCAAGCGCTTTGGGGCGCTGCTGGCCGAATTGCAGATTCCGCAGCCGGAAAACGGCGCCGCCACCAGCGTGGAAGAGGCCGCCGCGATTGCCGACGCGATCGGCTATCCGGTGCTGGTGCGGCCTTCGTACGTGCTGGGCGGGCGCGCCATGGCGATCGTCTACGACCGCGAGGCGCTGGAGCGCTACATGCGCGCCGCCACCGAGTATTCGCAACAACGCCCGGTGCTGATCGACCGCTTCCTGGAGCAAGCCACCGAGATTGACGTGGATGCCATCGCCGACGGCGAGCAGGTCGTCATCGGCGGCATCATGGAGCATATCGAGGAGGCCGGCATCCACTCCGGCGACAGCTCCTGCGTGCTGCCCGCCTTCAGCCTGCCCGCGGAGGAGCTGGCCACGATTCGCGAATACACCCGCCGCCTAGCCCAGGCGCTGAAGGTGGTGGGCCTGATGAACGTGCAGTATGCCATCGGCAGCCAGAATGGCGCGCGCAAGATCTATGTGCTGGAGGTCAATCCGCGCGCTTCGCGCACGGTGCCGTTTGTCAGCAAAAGCACCGGCTACCCGCTGGCCAAAATCGCGGCCTTGCTGATGAGCGGGCACGCCCGGCGCCAGCCGGCCGGCGCCGAGCCACCGCGGCTGGCCGACTTTTTCCCGGCCGCCGTGCTGGCCGAGGGCGTGCTGCCGCTTTCGCGCCATTACTGCGTCAAAAGCCCGGTCTTTCCCTGGGACAAATTCCCCGGCGTGGACCCCATTCTCGGCCCCGAAATGCATTCCACCGGCGAAGTCATGGGGATTGCCGACACACTGGGCGAGGCCTTTGCCAAAGCGCAACTGGCGGCGGGACAAAAGCTGCCGGCGCAGGGCTCGGTGTTTATCAGCGTCCACGACCGCGACAAGGCGCAGGCGGCGAAACTGGCGCAGCGGCTGCATGAACTGGGTTTCGGGCTGTGGGCGACGCGCGGCACCTGCGCCGCCCTGCGCGCCGCCGGCATTCCGGCGCAACCGGTATTCAAGGTCAAGGAAGGCCGGCCGAATGTGATTGACCAGGTCAAGGCGGGCAAGATTCAACTGATCATCAATACGCCGCTGGGCATGGAGCCGTTCTTCGACGAAAAAGCTATCCGCCGCGCCGCCGTCAATCACCGCATTCCGATCATCACCACCATGTCCGCCGCCATGGCCGCGGTGGAGGCGCTGGCGGCGCTGGGCGCCACCGAGCCGCACGTGCAGGTGCTGCAGGAAATGCACGCCCGCCTGCTCGCGGCCGCGCATTAACTAATTGATGAGCCAGAACGTCCGATGACGGCAGGTTGGGCCGTCGCCAGGCGCAGGCCGGTCTGGCGCAGGCCGGCGCCGGGCGGCTCCAAGCCGCGCGCGCAGCGAGACACGGCGAGGCGGCGGGAACGGGCAAAATAGGGGATAACTCCTGGCAGAGCGGAGGGTTGGCGGCGAAGGGGCGAAATAGAAATGTGTCTCATGTGCGGCGGAAGCCAGTAGTTATTATTTTGTAGTTATTAGATATTAGCGACTAGTTATTAATTAAAAAGCAAACCGGAAACCGTCCGGGCACACGAGTGGCGGAAGAACGGCGGAGGCCGGATAAGAGCCGAGCGAGGCGAGCGGCATCGCATAGCTTCAATCTGCTTCAACTTGCCGGAAGGGCTGAGGTTCCGGCGACCGGATTGGAAGAGGCGAATTTTACGGTCTTAAAACCAATAAAACTGAACCATGAAAAACTCATCCCACAACGCGGGATGAGGGCCCGCCGGAAGCAAGAGGACCAGTCTCGCCCACTAAGCGGAGGGAAGAAGCGCAGAGCACAAAGCGCAGAGCGCAAAGCACAAAGCGCGGAGCGCGGAGCGCGGAGCGCATCACCCTAGCGCTGCGTCCTTAGCGGCCGGATTTGCCGGGGCCGATGCCGCGGACAAAGGCATCCAGTTCCGACAATCCGGCGGCCAGTTCAGCGCTCATGGCCGGCGGCGGCGAAGGCGGCAGGGCGCCATCGGGCAGGGGGGTGTAACGCGGGTGGGTGACGGGCGCCGGGGCG
>JAKASR010000010.1 GCA_021818955.1 Acidobacteriota bacterium | reverse complement strand
CCGGAGAAGGCGCGGAATGCACGAAATGACGGAAACTGCTGCCCGACATGGCCGTTAACGCTTGCTGCAGAAATAAAAACAGCGGCCGGAGGGCCGCAGTTTTGGCGAACGCGATCACACGAATGCGGCTCGGCCGCTTTTACTTTTAGGCGCTGACGCTTTCATAAATGTCCGGCCGAAGCCGGACGCTTTGCGAGTATTCAAGGACGCAGTGGAGGGAACCACTTTACCGTAAGTCCTAGCCGGCCCGTTTGGGGACAGGCCGCCCTGGCCCAAACCGCTCGAGGCGGAGAGGGCCGCCGGTTGCAGACTGCCAACCGGCACGGGAGCAGAGGCATGAGGCCCTGGTCGCGTGGTTAAATTCCCGCTTCCGCCGCATCCGGCGGAACGCTCACACGGCGGGATGACGGCTCATCCCGGGAGATAGAGAATCATCCGTATCTCAGTTGTATTATAACATGAGTTTTATCACCATCTGTTAGCCAATAAAGGCTTACTCATCTATTAGATGTAGGCATATTCGCAGGAAAACCGCACCTAAAAACTGTTAAAATTTATTTTTCCAATGTTATGAGTGAGTTACAACGTAATGGAAATAAATACACCACGCCCGCTCGCATTGCCGCCGCAATCAAGGAAACGCTCAGGGTTACGGAACATCATACAAGACTGGCCCAGCTAACCTGCCCAGGAGCGGCAGGGCCGCTTTTACTTTTAGGCGCTGACGCTTTCGCAAAAGTCCGGCCAAAACCGGACGCATGGTGAATACTCAAGGATATCGAAGGTTTATTGTCGTTAATAGGCGCGGGACCTAACTGGAACCCCGCGCGAACCCGGCCTGCGGGCTTGGTTAGAGGCAATTTCTCCGAAATTGCCAAGGACGAAAACTGCTGTCCAACTCGGCCGTTAACGCTTTAGGAGAACATGCTTACCGTCCGGGCTAAGCTGGAGACGCGGCGGTAAATCGCCGAAGTATGGGGCCGTCTTGAAAAGCGGAGCTATCTTTGGGGACTGCGCGACGACCTTCCCAGTGGCGAAATCCCAAATCTCGAACCGCTCCCGACAATTTTCCTTATATCCGGTGCTTGGGGGGATGGATCTGCAATTTGATTTTGGGAACGCGCCGGGTTTTGCCGGGGCGGGGTGGGGGCGGCGGCGGCGGGGGTGGGGGCGGGGCGGCCGGGGCGCGGCCATAGCGCGCCAGCGCTTGAGCCACCGCATTGGCAGCGGATTGTAATTGCGCTCCGGCCTGGTCGAGCTTGCCGGCGGCGGTCAGCGAGCGATATTGCCGCAGCGCCTGGTTAATGCGCTCGAGCACGGAGACGGGCACCGCGCCGGCCATGGCCATGCCGGGCGAGGAAGCGTTTACCGAAGCCGCCATCGCCGGCGCAGCCGCTTCGGTTCCGGGGGGTTGCGCCAACAAGGCGATGGCCTGCGGCAGATTATCGCTATAAATCAGGCGGTTGCCGACCGCCAGCACAACTTTTTTCAACTCGGGCAGATGGGCCTGCGTGGCCTGGATATAAATCGGCTCGATATAGACAAAGGTATTATCCACCGGCAAGACCAGGGTGGTGCCGCGAATCACGCGGCTGCCTTGCTGGTTCCAAAGACTCAGGTCTTTGCTGATGTCGCGGTTCTGGTCAATGCGGCTTTCAATCTGCAAGGGGCCATAGACCAACTTTTCCTTGGGCAGGCGATAGAAGATGATCTGGCCATAATGGCGGGGATCGCAGCGGGCGGCGATCCAGGCGATGAGGTTATTGCGATTATGGCTGGTGAAGGGCAGCATCAGCACAAACTCGGCATGGGAGGAGCCGGGCAACTGCATCATCACGTAGTAGGGCTGGGTTTCGGTGGTTTCGCCCTGGGTGACGACCTGGCGGGCGATATCCCAGAGGTCTTCCTTGTTATAAAACACCTGCGGATCGGTCATGTGATAGATGCGATAAATTTCCGCCTGGGCCTCGAAGTACGTTTCCGGGTAGCGGATATGACGCAGCAGGCCGGCAGGCATGGCCGCACGCGGCAGAAAAAGGTGGGGAAAGACGTTGCGATAGGCGTTCAGGATGGGGTCGGTGGGATCGAAAACATAAAAATGGACATCGCCATTGTAGGCGTCCACGGTGATTTTGACGCTGTTGCGAATGTAATTGATGGGCGAGCCGTTGTAATCGATGGGCTGCGAGTACGGGTGGCGGTTGGAAAGCGTGTAGGCGTCCAGCATCCAGAACAGATGGCCGCGCGGATCGATCACCAGGTAGGGATCGGGATCGAGGTGCAGGAAGGGGGCGAGGCGCTTGACGCGGCGCACGATCTGGCGGTGCAGCAGCAGGCGCGAGCGCGGCGTGAGGTAACTGGTGAGCAGGATGTTGGTGTCGTTTTCGGTGATGGCGGCGGCCAAGCGGATGCCGAAGTTGGGGACGGGAATGCCGGCGCGGCCGCTATAGGTGGTGTAAGCGTTTTCTTCGCCTTTGGGGTAATCGAACTCCTGCTGCGTGGTATCGACGAAAACCCAGGAGTCGGTCTGCTCGCCGAAGTAAATGCCGGGCTGGGTCAAGCGAAAGCGCGGCAGCGAAGTTTGCGGGGGGGCATTTTGCAGCACCAGCCGCGGCTCGCCTTCCTGGCTGGCCTGGTTGACCAGGCCGACGACGGCGCCGTAGCCATGGGTGTATTGCAGATGCAGGTTGACCCAGGTCTGGGCGACGCTGGGCAGCAGCGAGGGATTGAGGCTGCGGGCGGCGATCATGACCTGCCGCTTCTCGCCGTTGATGCGATAGCGGTCCATGCCGATGGTGGGGAAGTCGTAATAGGGGCGCAGCGCCTGAAGCTGGGTGATGTTGTCGAGGAAAGGGTGCGCATTCCACAGCCGGATATTGTCGGCGGTGTCGGGATAGGCGGCGAGGTTGAGCGAGGTGTCGGGGGCGGGGACGAACCGCTCCTCGCGCGCATTTTGTTGAATGCCATAGGCCATGCGGGTGGCGGCGATATGGTTGGCAATATAAGGGCGCTCGAGGGTGAGCTGGTTGGGGGCGACGTAGAGATTGCGGACGAGGGCGGTGACGACGGGGGGCAACAGCAGCACGAGCACAAAGGCGGCGCCCGCCAGCGGCGCCAGCCAACGCGGGCGCAAGCCGAGCAGCGCATCGGGTTCTTCGCCGCCGCCGGCCAGGCGAGGACCGATCAGCAACAGCAGAATCAGTCCGGCGGCGGCCACCATCTGGAACCAGATCAGCGGCAGGCCGATGTGCACGTCCACATAATCGGCGCCATAAAGAAAGCGGTGCTGGGTATAGAGCAGCGCGTAGCGCGCGAACCAGGAATGCACGAGATAGAGCGCCAGCAGCAGCACGGCGCCGGCGCGGGCCAGGGGGGCGAAATTGGGCAGGGCGGCCGAGGACGCGCGCCGCACCGGGAGGGGGAAGCCGCGGGCCTGAGCCTCGAAACGCTCGCGCAACTCGCTCATGCGCTCGGCGGAGGCGCCCAGCGCCAGCGTGGCGCCGTAAAGCAGCAGCGCCAGCACGGCGAGAAAGCCGAACCAGGCGAACAGCATGCGATAGAACGGCAGGCGGAAGAGGTAAAACGCCAGGCTGCGGCCAAAAACCGGATCGTGATATTTTCCCGGGACGCGGCTGCCCAGCCAGAGCGCCACCCGCCAGGGATTGATCAGGCTGAGCGAGAGAAACAGGCCCAGGCCGAAGGCGGCCAGATGTCCAAGCCAACCGAAGAGCCGAGTCGAGGCGACCGCGCCGGTAGCGCGGCGGCGCGCCAGGCGGAAGGCGGCGATGAATGCCGCCATGCCGAGCAAGGTGGCCAGCAGTTGCGGCGCCCAGCGGATGCGGATCAGTTGCCAGTAAGTGGGCAATTGGCCCAACTCGCGCCACCAGGCATAGTTGATCCAGAAACGCGAGCCTTCAATCAGCAGGTAAAGCACGGCCAAGGCAATGCCGATATCGCGGATCAGGACGGTGGGATCATAGCGCCGCCGACGGCGCGCGAATCGGACATCGAGGAAGACGGCCGCGATCGCGATGATAATCAGGAAGTTCAGCATGAGTGAAAATCAGCGAAGCTCAAGCATACCAGCCATGGCAAGCGGGCGAGATGTTCTTAATTCAACCCCCAGTTTCCAGGGCTAAAACCCACACCCAGGGCGGCTCGGCCGTTAACGCTTAATGACGAAAACTGCCGCCCGACTCGGCCATTAACGCTTTTGGGCATGCAAGGTGAATTTCCTCACGATCCCACCTTTGTAAATTCAGGTTTAGACCTGAGAGCCGGTGGCAAAATTTCCCCGAAACATACCCAAAGCAAATCACGTATGACCTGGAGCGCCCAAAGGATATGGTGAAACAAGGATCAAAACCGATAAGAATCGAAGTTCTTGATTTCAGTTACAGCACTCACTAGACTGCTCACATTGAACGCCGACAGCGTGACCATATTTCGATTTTTTGAGAGGGCCCATGCGCAATAAAATTTTCAGTGTCTGCCTCACTTGCCTGCTGGCCGTGTGTGGAATGGCCTGGGGGCAGGCGACGACTTCCCTGCACGGCGTGGTGACCGATCCTTCCGGCGCCAGCGTGCCGAATGCGCGGATCACGTTGAGCAATAGCGCCACCGGCACGGTGCGAACCACGCTTTCCAATCACAGCGGCCGCTATAGCTTTCCCGCGGTATTTCCCGGCATATACACGCTGCAGATCGCCGCGAAAGGCTTTCAAACCTATGTCCAAACCGGTTTGCAGTTGCGCGTCAGCCTGCCGGCGGCCATCAACATCAGCTTACAAGTCGGCGCCGTTTCCACCGCCGTACATGTGAGCAGCCGAGTGCCGCTGTTGAATACGACCAACGCCAGCATGGGCCAGACCATGGGCGCCACCGCGATTGAGAATTTGCCGATTAAGGCGGAAAACACCAATCTGCTGCTGAGTTTTCAGCCTGGGGTGGTGTACACCGGACAAAAGGGCGGCGATTCGGGCTATCGCAGCGGCGCGGTGGATGGCGAACGCAGCGATCAGAACAACATCACGCTGGATGGCGTCAGCAACAATAACGAATTCGAAAATTACGGCTTCAGCGGGGTGCTGCCGACCACGCCCTTTTCGGTGCAGGAATTTCGCGTCAGCACTTCCAACTACGGCGCCACGCAGGGACGTTCGGCCGGGGCGCAAATCACGCTCGTGACCCGCGGCGGCACGAACCAGTTTCATGGCTCGCTTTACGAATTCAATCGCAGCAATATCGGCGAAGCCAACGATTTCTTCCTAAAAACCACCCAACTGCAAAATTGCGCCGCGGCCAATACGAATAGCTGCAACCAGGCAGAGCATCTGGTGCGCAACGTTTATGGGGGCACCCTGGGCGGGCCGGTCTGGAAAAACAAGCTATTTTTCTTTTTCAACTACGAGGGCCACCGGCAAAACTTAAGCCAAAGCGCAACCCGGGTCGTTCCCAGCGCCTCGCTGCGCCAAGGCATCATTCAATATCAATGCTCCAATGCCGACGCAGCCCAATGTCCGGGAGGAAGCGTGACGGGGGTCAATGGCCAGGGTTTAGCCGTCAAGCCCGGGTATTACGCGCTGGGGCCCTCGCAATTGCAGCAGATGGACCCCTTGAATATCGGGCCCAGCCAGGCCGCGCTGAAATATTTACAAAGCTATCCGGAGCCCAACAATCCCAATGTCAGCGATGGGGTCAACTACTCCGGCTATACTTTCGCCGCGCCCACGCGGGAACGCGATAACTGGTATATCGGCCGCATTGATTACCGGCCCAGCAATAATCAAAGCCTGTTTTTCCGCGGCACGGCGACGGACGACAACAGCTTGTCCACGCCCTTTCTTCCCGGCGATGCGCCGCAATACACGACCACCGATCTGAGCAAGGGATTCGTGCTCGGGCACACGTACGTGTTCGGCCCAACGCTGGTGAACAATGCGCGTTATGGTTTGACGCGGCAGAGCGTGGGAATCATTGGCGATTCCTCGCTGCCCTGGGTGGAGATGCGCGGCTTAAGCCAGGGCATTACCCGTTCCGGCCGTTACGTCGTGCCGGTGCACAATCTGGTTGACACCTTGAGCTGGCAAAAAGGCTCGCACAACTTCCAGTTGGGCGGCAATCTGCTCTTCATCCGCCGCTTTGATCAGAACGATTACAATTCGTACAGCTATGCGCTGACCAATTCCGATTGGGCATCGCCGGGATGCTTTTCCTGCAATACCGGCTCCCCGCTGGATCCGGTCAACTACGGCTACCCGGCGGTCAGCAGCGGTTTCGAACAATCCTACGATTTTCCGCTGGCGGCGATGATGGGCATCGTCAGCGAGGTGGGGAATAAATACAACTATTCAGTTTCCAGCCTGAGCCATGCCACCGCCTTATCGCCCGGCACGCCGCTATCGCGCCATTGGGCCACGGACGATTACAACCTGTTTGCCCAAGACACCTGGCAGATGACGCCCGATATCTCGTTGGTTTACGGCTTGAATTATCAATACATGACGCCGATCACCGAGACTCACGGCCAGGAAGTCACGCCCAACATCAACATGGGCCAATGGTTCGCCCAGCGGACCGCGGATATGAATCAGGGCATACCCTCCAGCAAGGATCCGCTGATCAACTTCGCGCCCGCCGGCTCGTACTGGAATCGTTCGGGGCTATACAACGCGCAAAGCAAGGATTTCGCACCGCGTCTGGGCGTTGCCTGGTCGCCGCACGCCCACTCCGGCTGGCTGCATACGTTATTTGGCAATGGCGCCAGCTCGATACGCGCCGGTTGGGGCATATACTACGACGTTTTCGGGCCGGCGCTGGCGCTAAATTATGACGCGAGCGGCGCCTTCGGGCTGACCAGCACGGTGGAAAACCCGGCGCAAAGCGTCAGTGTCGCCACCGCGCCGCGTCTGAGCGGGATGAACACCATCCCCACCACCGACGCCAATGGAAAAGCGCTGCTGCCGCCGCCACCCGCCTCGACTTTCCCGGTCACTTACCCGGTGGGCGCGGAGGCGATAGCCCGCGGCATTGACCAGTCGCTCCAATCCCCCTACTCCAATGCGCTCGATTTTTCGATTGAGCGCAATCTGCCCGACGGCATAACCCTGGACCTGGGCTATGTCGGGCATTTCGGCCGCCGCCTGATCGTGCATAACGATATTGCAACGCCGCTCAACCTGAAAGACCCGAAATCCGGGATTGATTACTTTTCCGCCGCTGCCCGGCTGTCTCAACTGGCGCGGCAAAACGTCGATCCCAGCGCCATCACCGCCGCGAAGATCGGGCCCACGGCGCAGTATTGGGAAGACCTGATCCAGCCGCAATCCAGCTACAATCTCTGGTCCGAATGCACCAATTCCGGTTGCCCCTCAACCAGCAACATGCTGGCGGCGGTTTACAGCGCGTATGCGGCCAACCTATACAACGAAACCAGCGCCACGTACGTGATGGATCTATACGACTGGCCGATGGGTTTCAAATCGGGCGCCAATACCATGTACAACAGCCAGTATTCCTCGCTCTATGTGGACCAATCCATCGGCTGGTCCAATTACAATGCGTTCGAACTGGGGCTGCACAAGCGGATGTCCAACGGACTGCTGTTTGGCTTTAACTACACCTACTCCAAAGCGCTCGATCTCGAATCCATGCCCGAGCGGGGCAATGGCAGCGATTACACCATGCTGATCAATCCCTGGGCGCCCGGCCAGCTCTATGGGCCCAGCGATTTCGACATGCGGCATCAATTCAATGCTTACTGGGTGGCGGATTTACCCTTTGGCCGCGGTAAAGCCTTTGGCGGCAATGTTGGCGGGTTGACCAATGCCCTGATCGGCGGCTGGCAATTGTCGGGAACTTTCCGCGCCACCTCGGGATTGCCCAGCAGTGCCTTCTATGGCTATAACTGGCCCACCAACTGGGAGGAAATGGGCCTGGCTGATACGAATGGCCAGCCGATGAACTTTGGGAATAAATATGCCGGCCAAGGCGGCGCTCCCAACGTCTTCCAGAATCCCACCCAGGCGCACGGCAATTTCATCGGCGCTTTTCCAGGCGAGAGCGGCGTGCGCAACAATATCCGCGGCGACGGCTACTTCGGCATCAACATGGGCCTGGATAAGCGGTGGCATATCACTGAAAACCAGTCGCTCGAAGGCCGCTGGAGCGTGTATAACGTGACCAACACCACCCGCTTCGATGTCAACTCGGCGCAATTGGATTGGGCCGCTGGCTCGTTTGGCAACTATACGAATACGCTCACGCAACCGCGCGTGATGGAATTCGCGATGCTGTATCGCTTCTGATTCCGCTGATCGCTGATTTTCATTTAATTTATCCGCCGGGGGCGCGAGCAACCTTCGCCCCCGGTATTTTTATTCGATGACCGGGGCGGCGGCGCGGCACGGCCGCTTTTACTTTTCGGCGCAGGCGAGCCGCTTTAAGCTTTTACGCTGGCCAGTTGCGATAGCAGGATATGGCGCATCAGGTCCACCGGCGCGGGCTTGCCGGTCCAGAGTTGAAATTGGCGGGCGCCCTGGGCGACCAGCATCTCAAAACCGGGAATGGTCGCCGCGCCGGCTTCCCGCGCCAGCCGCAGCAATTGTGTATCGAGCGGGTTATAAACCAGGTCAAAAACGATTTTTGGCTTCAGAGCCTTCAATTCGTCGGCGCTCAGCGGAGTATGGCTGATCTGCGGGGTTTGCCCCACCGGCGTGGCATTGATGACCACGTCCACGGAGAGCTTTTTCAGATCGCTCCGCCTGACCACATGGGTGCGAGCCTGGCGGCCGAGGGTGGCGGCGCGGGCGGCAGTGCGGTTAAGCAGCCAGACCTCGGCGCCGCGGGCCTTGAGCCCAAAAGCGGCAGCGCGGGCGGCGCCACCGGCGCCGAGGATGAGCACGCGCGCGGCGCGCATGGGCAGGCGCTGCTCCAGCGGGCCGAGAATGCCGGCCACATCGGTGTTGTAGCCGTAAAGCTTGCCGTTGCTGCGGATGACGGTATTGATGGCGCCGACTTTGCCCGCCAGCGGATCGAGTCCATTCATGCGCGCCAGCAGGGCGGATTTATGGGGCAGGGTAATGCTAAAGCCGTTGAGCGGAATTTCGTGCGCGGCTTCCAGAATTTCTTCCGCTTTTTTCGCCGCCAAGGGCAGATACACGGCATTGATGCTTTCGCGTTGAAAGGCGGCGTTCAGCATATGCGGCGAGAGCGAATGCGAAACCGGGTAGCCGAGCACCCCATAGACGCGAGTGGCGCGATTCAGGTCGTCCACGCGGTAGAGACGGCGCAGGGTGGCGATATCGAGTTGTCCGGGAGCGGTTTCCTCGCCGGGCGAGAAGCTGGCGAAGGTAAAAATGGCGCCGGCGCGCAGCGATAGGATGCGGCTGGGCAGCCCCCATTCGCTCATGGCCAGCGCGACCACCGGATAGGCGGCCGCATGCGCGCGCACGAAGCGGTCGAGCGTCAGATTATCGGCAAAATTGCGGGCGGTGAACGCCAGTTTATAGACCGCCGGCGCGAAACGGCGCATGCGCTCGAAATAGGAATCGGGGGGGCGGGTGCGCTCAAAATCATGATGGGAAAGAATCAGCCGAGTCTGGCGGCGCAGGCCGGCCAGGGCGCGGGCATCGGCGCGCTCGGCGCTTTCCAGTTCCAGGTCGACGAAACGGCAACCGGCTTGCGCGGCATGCAGCAACAGACTCAGTTCGGCGTCCAGGCTCCCGCGGAATTTTCCCCCCAGGGTTTGCCGCCGGCAGGTGGCGATGAGTTGCGCTTCCGGCCAGGAGTGCAAAAACTGGCGAATGCGCGGCAGCGCGGATTCGGGATGCTTGAGGTAATCCAAGCGCAATTCCAGCAGCAAATTGTCATGGGCCGCCTGTTCCGCCTTGGCCAGCAATTCGGCCACGGTCTCGGCTTGCAGCGCCAGGCAGATGCGCGGCAGGTTGGGCGGCAGCATCGTCGCCGGCGAGGGGACGGCCGGGGAGCTCGCTTCAGCGCTCACGGCCGAGGGGTCGCCGCGGCCGGCCTCGCGCTGGGAGCGGCGCGACCTATGGCCATTGCCTGTAACACCGGCCTGCGTAGTGGATAACATTGTCCGCATTAGGTTTAAGTGTGTGCCGGCGTTCAGCCTCGCCCGAAGCATGCAGGCGTACGGAAGAACAGGCGGGATCCATTTCCCGATTACTAACGCGTTACCTGTCGAGGACTTAATAAGCCTGTCTGAAATAATATCCGCAATGCCGGCAGGAAACCAAATCTTTTCCGCCAAAAATGCGCTCCCGCCGCACCCTAAAGAGCAACTTTAGCTTTGTTTAGCCTATTTGGGCAGGCGAAGTCTCGCTAATGGCAGGGTTTGGGGGCGGGAAGGTATATGCCGGGTATTGTAGCGCAGGCGGTATTCCAGCACCCGGTAAGGAATCGGGGTATGCGGAGGAGTGGGGTAGGCGACGCGGCGCAGCGGCAGCGGGCCGACGCGGTTGGGAAAAGCATCGAGAAAGTCGTCGCCCTTGGTATAGCCATCGGCATAAAAGAAAAAGGTGCGTTTCCAGCCAGGCGGCAGGGGGGGCAGGGCAGCGGCGGCGAAGCGCAAGGCAATCTCATCGCCGCTGGCCATGATGGCGTATTCGTCGTCGCGCCGGGCAAGCAGCGGGCGGATGTCGCCATAACGCGTATAGTTGCCGCCGACTTGGCGATAGCCGATGTTTTGCAAAATGCGGGAATAATCGTAACGCGGCGGAGCGGCACGGCCGCTTTTACTTTTAGGCGCTGACGCTTTCGCAAAGGTCCGGCCGAAACCGGACGCATTGCGAATACTCATGGATGCCGAAAGTTTAATGTCGTTAATAAGCGCGGGACCTAACAGGAACCCCGCGCGAAAGCGGCCTGCGGGCATTGCTTTAGGCAATTTCTTCAAAATTGCCAATGACAAAAACTGCTGTCCGACTCGGCCGTTAACGCTATTGGCGGCAAGCTCGAGCGGGTAGCCGAGATGGCGCAGCCGGGCGGAGGCGGCGCGCAAACGGGTAATGCGCAAGGGAAGCCGCGGCGCGTTCAGGCTGAGCTGAATGCGGTTCCAATAGATGGCGAGATTGGTGCGGATGCGCAGCCGGAGGCGGCGGCGGCGCAGCCAGCGCAGGTAAGGATCGAGATTGACGACGATGGTACGCGGCAAGCCGGCGGGGGCGCCCATGGAAGGGATCAGCGTGCGCCAGCGGCCGTGGCCAAGCGCGACCGCCAGCGCGGGGGGCAGGTCCCGAATGCCGGCCTGGCGCGCAGTCCACTCCTGGTCGGGGAAATAGTAATCGGTCCAGCCGTGGAGCAGCAGTTGGGCATGACGGATATGGCGCAGGTCGCCAAAGTCGAGGATGAGCGAATGAGTGCCGACGTAGCCGGGATAGCGGGAACGGGCGTAGATGGGGGTGTATTGACGGCCGCCATGGAGATAGGGAAGCAGGTTGCGTCCGTGTCCATCCCGCGCCGCCAGCGGCGCGCGCAGGCGCGCCGCCTGCCACCAGCGGAAAGGCGCGGGCCGGCCTTGCGGCTGATAGCGGTCGTTGCCGAAAACGTGCACGGCGGCGGGGTGATCCACCGCGAGCAGGCGGACTTTATCGAGATAGACGACTTCCTCCATCTGGTCGGTAAAGCGGAAGTCGTAAAAGCCGTGGCGGGGACGCAAGCCGGCGGCGATTTTGAAATATTCCGAGGGCGCGGGAGTATCAAATTTTCCCGCACCCGCCCATTCGCCAATCACGCCGGGGCCGATGAGATCGCCGAGAAAACGGAAATGAGCGCCGGTCCAGGCATAGAGCATGGGGCAGGAGCCGCCGGCGCGGTTGAGTTCGGTAATGCTGGCAACGGCCGACTTGGGAAACTCGTCCTGGTCCACGCCGGTGGGCCAGAGAATGCGAACAAAATCGGTTGCAGGCTCGGCGCCAAGACCAAAAAGCTGCGCCGCCGGATTCTGGCCGAGGTAGCCGGAGCCGCCCTCGACCTCGGTTTTCTGGCGCAGCGCGCCGGCATAAATGGTAATTTTGTCGCCCAGGCCGAGATGGTTATCCTTCAATCCCTTCGCGGCGATCAGGATGGAATGGTTTTTTGCCGCGCCCAGGTTGCGCAGCACCAGCGCTTTGCCGCCCGCCTGGGTGATTACCAAGGCGGGCGCGCCATCGCCAAACAGGTCGGCGGCCAGCAGGGTGCGCGCATGATGCAGGGAAATGGCGTCGAGCCCGGCGGCGCGGGAAACGTCGGCAAAGCCGCCATTGCCCAGGTTGCGGTAAAGAAAAAGCCGCTCGCGGCCGTCGCGTTTGCCGATAAAGGCGAGATCGACGAAGCCATCGTTATCGAAATCGAGCGCGGTGGCGCCCCATTCCGACTGGATGCGCGCATTCGAGGCGGGCAAGGGAACGGGGCGGAAGCGGTGCGCGCGCGTATTGCGCAACAGCACCGGCGGCCCGTCGGGGCGGGTGAAAAACAGGTCCATGCGGCGGTTTTGGTTGTAATCGAGGGCGATCACGCCGCGGGCAGAGGCGACGGGAGGGTGGCGCCGGTTCCAGGGTTGGCGCGGATCGAAGCGGCCGGTGCGCAGGTTGGCGAAAATGCCGGGGGGAGCGTTGAGCCGCGTGAGCACGACATCGACGGCGCGGTCGTTGTTGTAATCGGTGCCCAGCAGGCCGGCATAATCGCCGGGGGTTTCGCCAATATCGGTTCCGGTCCAGGCCTGGAAATGCCCGGTGGCCAGGTTGCGAAACACGCGGACGCGGCCGACTCCGCTGACCAGCAGATCGGCCCAGCCGTTGTGCATCAGGTCAATGAAGGCCAGGCCGAGATTGGGGCCGGGGGCGTGGATGCCCACTTTAGCGGCGACATCGACATAATGGCCGGCGCGGTTGAGACGAAAGAGCAGGACGCGATGGGGTTCGCTGACGGCGATGGAAGGATGGCCGGAATTATCGTAATCGGCGACGGCGCAGCCCAGCCCGCGCATGGTCCGATTGAAGCCCAACCGGGCGGAAACGTTGGCAAAATGTCCGTTGCCCAGATTGCGAAAATAGGCGGGAGCGCCCCGATCGTTGACGAAAAACAGGTCGGGCCGGCCGGGATGGCCTTCATCCACGACGCAGGCGCCGGAGCCGGCAAATTGGGCGGGATGGCGGGCGCGATTGCGGAACACGATGCCGGCCTGAGCGGCGGCATTGACGTAATGCACCGGAACCGGATGCGGGCGGGCGCGCTCGGCGGCAGGCACCCGGCCGGAGACGCGGGCCAGGCGGCCCTGCTTGCCATACACCACGCCCACGGTCTGGTTCAGCGGCGAGGCCCGGCGCAACTGAAGAAAGCGGCGCATATAGATCTCGGTCAACCGCGGCTGATTTAATTGCCGGTAGACCGTGGCCAGGCCGAAGAGGGCGGAGAGATTACGCGGGTTTTCGCGCAGCGTGCGGCGGTAATATTCCGCCGCGGGGCGGTATTTACCCTGGTGGAACAGCGAGAAAGCGTAAAAGTAGTTGGCGTCGGGGTCGCGCGGCTCGAGCGCCAGCACGCCGCGAAAGCGGGCGGCGGCGGCGGCAAATCGCCCGTGATTCATGTCCATCAGCCCGAGCACATAAAGGGAGCGCGCATCGTGAGGGTGGGCGCGCAGCACGCCGCGCAAAATGGAAGCGGCTTGCACATCTTTGCCGGCGGCGAACCAGGCGATGCCGAGATTGACGCGGGCTTCGGTCCACCCGGGCGCCAGCCGCAGCGCTTGCAAGAAATCGGCGCGGGCGGCCGGATATTCGTTGCGGTTCATGTGCGCCAGGCCGACATTGTTGGCATGAATGGCGGCGCGAATGCTGCCCGCCGGGGCGGCGGCGAGCGGCGCCGCCAGGCATACCAGCCAGAGGATGAAAGGCAAACGATTGCTCAACACGCGGCTCCTTCCATGCTTGCGCCCGGAAACGGCCAGGGATTGATTTTAATCCAGAAGCGTTAAGGGCCGAGCCGGACCGCAGTCCATACCGCGCCGGCCGTTGCCGATTCGTCGCCGCGGACCGCGGTTTGCTACCATCTGGAAAGCCAAGCATGCAGCCAGGTTCAAAACCGGAAGACACAAGCGGCCAGCCCCGTGCGGACGAAGCGGCGGCGCGGCGGCTGGCGATCGCGCGCCGGGTGCTGGAAATCGAAGCCGGCGCGGTCGCCACGCTGGCCCGCCGGCTGGATGAAGACTTCAGCCGCGCCGTCGGCCTGCTGCTCGCCTGCTCCGGACGGGTGGTGGTGACCGGGTTGGGGAAAAGCGGATTAGTGGCGCGTAAGATCGCCGCCACCCTGAACTCCACCGGCACGCCTGCGCTGTATCTGCATCCGGCCGAAGCGCTGCACGGGGATTTAGGCATGCTGGTGCGCGGTGACGTGGTGGTGGCGCTCTCGCAAGGCGGCGAGACGGATGAGCTCGTGCGCCTGCTGGAATGGATCAAGCGGCTGGATTTGAAGCTGATTGCCCTGACCGGAGCCCGGGGCAGCAGCCTGGGCCGCAATGCCGACGTCGTGCTCGATGTAAGCGTCGAGCAGGAAGCCTGCCCGCTGGGGCTGGCGCCGACGGCTTCAACTACGGCGGCGCTGGCAATGGGGGACGCGCTGGCGGTGGTGGTGGCGGAAACCAAGGGGTTTGCCGAACAGGATTTCGCCAGCCTGCATCCCGGCGGCTGGCTGGGCAAACGGCTATCCACCGTTTCGCGCCTGATGCACTCCGGCGATGAACTGCCGCGAGTGCGGGAAGAGACGCCTTTTCCCGAGTTGATCTACGAGATGAGCCGCAAAGGCTTCGGCGTCACCACGGTAGTGGATACGGAGGGGCGATTGCGGGGCATCATCTCCGACGGCGACCTGCGCCGCCTCTTCGCCCGCCATGGGCCGGAGGCGGCGCGGCTGCGGGCTAGCGAGTGCATGTCTTCCCAGCCGGTCACCATCGCTCCCGAATCGCTGGCCAGCGCGGCGCTGAACTTGATGGAAACCCATCGCATCACCTGCCTGCTAGTGACCGGGGAAGACGGCCGGCTGCTGGGACTGATCCATCTGCACGATCTCTGGACCACGGGAATGATGTAATGCGCGCCGAGCCGCGAAAATCACCGGGCCGATTAAGTCTGCGCGCGCGGGCGCGGCGCATCCGGCTGCTGCTGTTCGATGTGGATGGCGTGCTGACGGACGGCGTGATCTGGTTTTTTCCCAGCGACAGCCCCGATTCGCGCGCCGTGGCCGGCCGCGGGGAAGGAGTCAGCCTGGTCGAGCTCAAGGGCTTCAGCGCGCACGATGGCATTGGCATGATGCTGGCGCGGCAAGCCGGCTTGAAAACCGGCGTGATAACCAAGCGCCGCTCCGCCTCGCTGGCGCTGCGCGCGCGCGATTTGCGCATGGATTACGTCTATCAGGCGATTGATGATAAGCTGCAGGCGCTGGAGGAAATCCTGCGCCGGGCGGGCGTGCAGCCGGAGGAAACCGCCTGCATGGGCGACGATATAGTGGATTTACCCATGATGCGCGCATGCGGCCTGGCGGCGGCGCCGGCGAATGCGCGTCCCGAGGTCAAGCAGGCGGCCGATTGGGTGGCTACCAGCCGCGGCGGCGAGGGCGCGGCGCGCGACCTGGTGGAACTGATCCTCAAGGCCCAGGGCCGCTGGCGGGAAGTTTTGGAAGGCTATCTGAAAGCGCATGCCAGCCGGCACGGACAAGGCCGCGAACAATAGGCGCGGGACCTAACAGGAACCCCGCGCTTCGGCCTGCGGGCATTGCTTGAGGCAATTTCTTCGAAATTGAGCAGGCTTGAGGCAATTTCTTCGAAATTGCCAATGACAAAAACTGCTGTCCGACTCGACCGTTAACGCCAATAGTCACGGTAACCGTCCTCGAAGAAGGAGTAAAGTTAAGGAGCTTCGTCCCCGGACTCGCCGGAGATGAATCTTGAACGCGGCAAACGCGTCTAAAGTAGTGAACGGCCATCGCACGTTCTGAGCTTGTTCCCGCGGGAGAGGATTTTTTATACTGAAATCGCAAGCGCATTGAGCCGATATCGGCCACCGGCAGAGGGAAATATGCAGCCATTACAGCCACAATCCGAGCTGACGCCCCGTCAAAAGGCGGTGCTGCAAAGCCTTCTGCTGCAATACTTTCAAACTGGCGAGGCGGTGGCCTCGGGCATGCTAGCCGATCGGAACGGGCTCAGTTCCGCCACCATCCGCAATGTGCTGGCCGGACTGGAAGAAGAGGGATGGCTTTATCAGCCGCATACTTCCGCCGGACGGCTGCCAACCCGCCTGGCGATTCAGTATTACGCTTGCCATTTGGCGTTGCCGGCGCCCTTGCCGGAGAGCGAGGAAGAGAGGCTACGGCGGGAAATGGATCAAGCCGGCGACCTGGGCCAGCGGCTGAGCGCCGCCTGCCGGTTTCTGGCGGAATTTTCCCATGAGGCCGCGGTGGCCGCCCTGGCGCCGGCCAAAAGCGAAGACTTGCGCGAAATTCGTTTCCTACGCCTGCATGACCGGCGCGTGCTATCGCTGCTGATTTCCACCCTGGACGAGGCGCGGGAAATCGTGGCCATGCTGCCGGAAGATTATTCCCAGGAAGAGTTGGACGCGGCCGGACGCTATTTGAACCGGTATTTCGCCGGCTGGGGGCTGGAAAAGATTCGCCAGGAACTGTTACGGCGGGTGCAGGAAAAGCGCGCGCTCTATGACGCCCAATTGAAACGCGTGCTGGTATTGGTGCACTGCGGCTTGGCGGCGGAGCGGGCGCAGCAGGAAGTCTATTTGGAAGGCGCGCCCCGGCTGTTGGAATTGCTGCAAGGGCATCCGCATCTGGCGGAGATGCTGGAAGCGCTGACGCGCAAGGAAAAATTGCTGGAACTAGTCCAGGCGTTATTGGCCGAAGGCGATGCCGGCGCCCGCACCGGCGTGCGCGTGCAAGTCGGCCTGGAGCGGCAACACTGGCCCGAACTGGCGCTGATCTGGGCTCCCTACCAGATGCCCGATCATCGCCTGGGCGCGGTAGCCGTGCTGGGCTCGGCGCGCATGGAATACGACCGCGTGCTGGGCGCCTTGGCGCGCGTAGGCGAAAAACTATCGACCGAACCGGGCGGAGCGCCGCCCATAGGGCTAATTCTGGAGGAGTAAAGCACGCATGCCCGCCAAATCGGATACCCAACCGCGCAACGCGGCCCTCGACCCCGAGCATGAGCTGCCGGAAACCGACGCCGGCTCCGAGCCGGAGAACGCTCGCGAGGGCGCGCCGGCGGAAACCAAGCCGGCCGGGGAAGCGGTGAGCTCGGAGCAGGACGAAATCCGGCGCTTGCTGGAAGAGCGCGACCGGCTGAACGATCGCCTGCTGCGCTCGCTCGCCGATTTCGACAACTATCGCAAGCGCATGCAGAAAGATTTGACAGAAGCCCGCAGCCTGGCGCTGGTCGAGGCGCTGCGCGCGCTGTTGCCGGTGCTCGACAGCTTCGATCGCGCCCTGGCGGCCGGCGGCGGGGCGGAGGACCTACGCAAAGGCGTGGAGTTGATGGCGCGGCAGTTTCAGGACAATGCGCGCAGGCTGGGTTTGGAACCGATTGCCAGCCTGGGGGAGCGCTTCGATCCACACTGGCACGAAGCGATTGAGGCGGTCGATCGCGAAGATGTTGCCGACAATACCGTGATTGAAGAATTGCAGCGCGGCTACCGGCTCAAAGACCGGCTGGTGCGCCCGGCGATGGTCAAAGTGGCCCGCAATTCAAAAGCTTGAGCGCCGAACCATTCGCCTATATGCGGGAACACTCCTACCGAAAGGAAAAGCATAGCCCGGGATCGCCCCGCGCCGGAGCCGGCGGCGAATCCGGCTCGGCCATCTGAACCAACCTATGCCTGCCGTGGGAAAACGAGATTATTACGAGGTGCTGGGCGTTGGGCGCGAGGCCAGCGATCAGGAGATCAAGTCCGCCTATCGCCGCCTGGCGTTGCAGTATCATCCCGACCGCAACCAGGACCCGCAGGCGGAGGAGAAGTTTAAACAAGCGTCGGAGGCGTACGGCGTGCTGAGCGACAGCGAGAAACGCGCCCGCTACGATCGCTTCGGGCACGCCGGCGTGGGCAACGGCGGCGGCGGAGTGGAATTCGATCCCAGCGTTTTCGGCGATTTTTCCGATATCCTGGGCGACCTGTTCGGGGTTGATTTTGGCGGGGGCCGGGGCCGCCGCCGCACCCACGCACAGCGCGGCAGCGATCTGCGCTACGACCTGGAATTGGATTTCGAGCAGGCGCTGCGCGGCACCGAATCGACGCTACAGTTCAAGCGCGAGCAAAGCTGCGAGGAATGCCACGGCACCGGGTCGCGGCATGGCGCCGAGCCGGCGGTCTGCCCGCAGTGCGGCGGCCGCGGCCAGATTCGGCATCAGCAGGGATTTTTCACCATCGCGCGCACCTGTCCGGGCTGCGGCGGCGCCGGCCGGGTGATTCGCGATGTCTGTCCCGCCTGCCGCGGGCGCGGCCGGGTGGAACGGCAAGTCAAGCGCTCGATCACGGTCCCCGCCGGGGTGGACGACGGCACGCAACTGCGGGTGCAGGGGGAAGGCGAAGCCGGGGCGAACGGCGGCCCCGCGGGCGATCTCTTTATCGTCGTACACGTCAAGCCGCATCCGTTCTACGAGCGCCAGGGGGCGGATCTTTATTGCGCCATCCGAGTCTCATTTCCCCAGGCGGCGCTTGGTTGTGAAGTTCAGGTGCCCAGCCCCTGGGGAGTGGAGAAAGTGCAGGTTCCCCCGGGAACCCAGTGGGGAACGGAATTGCCGCCGCTCAAGGGCAAAGGCGCGCCCAAAATCAATAGCCGCGGCAACGGCGATTTGCATGTGCTGGTACACATCGAGGTGCCGTCCCGCCTGACCAAAGAACAAAAAGAATTAATGCGCCAACTGGAAACCGCCATGCCGGCGGAAAATAAACCCTGTGAGCGCGATAGCCTGAAAAACCGCATTCATCAGTTGCTCTTTCGCGTAGTGGGTAAATAATCACTACGGGACGGAAATGGCCCGGATGGAGACTCGTCAATAGCCGAAAAAAAATCCTTTAAACCGGCTGAAATTCTTGGTGAAAAAGTGAAACCTGCCGCAGTCGAAAACCATCCATGATTGTGAAAACCGAGCGCAAGCTCCGCATCTCGGCAAATCGCAAAATCATGGTTTGGAGGTATAGATATGGCAACTCGCAGTCTGGTGAGGCGGGATCCGTTTTGGCGCGAGCTGATGGATTTTCGCAGCAACTTCGACGACATTATCAATCGCTTTTTCCAATACCCCGGCAGTAGCGAAGGGCAGACCGGGTTCAGTTGGGCGCCGGCGGCTGAATGCTATTTGAAGGACAATAAATTCCATGTCCGGCTGGGCCTGCCGGGAGTGGACCCGAAGGATGTCAGCATTCAGGTGCATGGCAATCAACTGACCATTAGCGGCGAACGCAAACAGGATCAGCAGATCTCGGAAGAAAGCTACGCGTTCCGCGAATTCAGCTATGGCAGCTTCCAGCGCCTGATCGCGCTGCCGGAGGGCGTGAAAGCCGAACAGGTGGAAGCACAATACAAGAACGGTGTGCTCGACATCATCGCTCCGGTCGCGGAAGCGGCGCTGCCGCGCAAGGTGCAGATTAAATCTTTGGAAGGCAAGGAAACCAAGAGCATCGCGGCCTGAACGCCGCTGGAGCCGGCGCCGGGGGCCGCGAACCCGATCCGGTGGCACGCGGTCCCGGCGCCGTAAACCTAGCTGACAAAGCGGAAGAGACGAAATCAGGAAGGAGCCGGGGTCAAAGCGCGCTGATAGCAAATCAACTTAACGCCGGTGAAATAGTATATATGCAACAACTTAAATGCATGAAGCCGTAAGCCTGCGCGCGCGAGTGTCCGCAGAAATGTTTTCGGTAAACCGCGATGGTGATTGTTTGCATGCGTCACCAGCCATAAACGCCGCGCGCAGCAGCGGGCGATGCCCACGGCATGAAGCAGATCCTCCCAGCCCATTCCGTCGCCGCCCAAGGCGCCGTATCGCCGCGAAAGGACGTGGGCGGGGTCGCCATAGGCCGGATAGACCATCGGTAAATGGCGGCCGTAATAATGGATTGCCAGGGTTTCCGTGGTAACGGGCTCCGAGAGCACGATATCGCCGGGCTGAATCCGGCTTTGAAGAAAGTGGATGGCGCCGCGCCAATTCTGAAAGGGGCTTTGATAATAGGCAAAGACGATCAATAGGGCCGGGATGAAATAGCAACTTCCGGCAATCGCTTTGAAGCGAGACGGCAAGGTGGAGATCGCGATTCCCGCGGCGATCATTAACGGCGGCGCGCTGGAAAACAGAAACCGGTCGATCATGAAGGGCTGCCAGAGGCTGGCGAGGGTCAATAAGACCGGCGCCGCCAGGAACCAGGCGAGGAGGAATTTCAGCAGCCGGCAGCGCGGATCGCCGGCCGTTGCCGCCGCTTTCAGCCGGTTGGGCGAATGCCTTGACCTGAGAGCGGCTAAAAGGATGACGCCATAGATCGACAGCATGATGGGCCAGAATTCCCAACGGGAACGATCGATGGCTCCGGAGATCGAGCCGAGCGACTGGCCGAGTTGATGCAGGCGAAACGGTGGAATCCATGCGAGCTGGCCATGGTCCTGCAAAATCGCCAGGATCGCCAGGGGCAGCACCGCGATGGCAATGACCAGGGCATGCCAGGCAATGCAAATCCATTGCGCCCGGGTCAGGCGCAGGGTAAATAACGCCGCAAAGAATCCCAGCAAGGCCAAACCCGATAGAAAATGGGAATAAACGGCCAGCACCGCGAACAGATCGAATAAAAACCAGTTGGCCCGGCTCGCTTCATCCAGCGAGCGCAATAAAAACAGGAACGACAGGCAGAGCAAGAGCGTGGCCAAGGCATAACCGCGGGCATTCTGGGCGTATTCGATCGCGAAGGGGTTTGCGGCCAACAATCCGCTCGTCCATAAAGCCGCGCGCAGGCCCCATGCCCTGGCGGTAATAGCGTAAAGAACAGGAATCGTCAAAAATGAAAAAATGGCCGAGGGAAGCCGCAGGAGGAAGGCGTTGACGCCGAGGTGAAGCCAGGCGCGAAGCCATAAATAATAAAAAACCATGTTGGCTTCGTGGCGGAAGATGAGTTGCAAAAAGTTATGCCAGGGTAAGCTGCTGATGCCATAACTTGCCATTTCATCTATCCAAAGGCTATGGCGTCCCAGCGCATAAAGCCGTAAAAACAGGCCGGCGAATAGAAAAACAAAAAACAGGATGGGCGCCGCCGGCCGGCGCCAGCGGGGCGGGAGGGTAGCCGCCGCCAGGCCGGGCGCCAAAGGAGATTTTATTTCCTGGGGGCGAGGGCGGCGGTTACCGCCGGGGTTATAAAAATTCGGTTGTAACAAGCTCAATGCCGGCATGGTGCGAGTATGGAAAAGTCTTGCCCGGATACGCATGGGCTTGCAGGATGGGGATCACATTGCGCGCGGGGTTTCGATGCCGAGCAGATCGAGCGCGGCGGCGAGTTGATGGCGCACCAGAGCGGTGAGCTTGAGCAGCAGCCGGCGGCGCCGCGGATCGGATTCGCCGAGCACGGCATGGCGGTGGTAGAAATTGTTAAAGCTTTGCGCCAGCGCGAACGCGTACTTGGCCATATGCGCAGGCTCCATCGCCTCCATCGCGATTTCCAGTTGCGCGTCCAGCCGGGCGGCGAGACGGATCAGCGGCCAGAGTTCTTCGTCGGCGGCAAAGGCGGCCAGCGCGTCCGCATCGCCGCAAGACGCGGTTAAAGCTGCGGCCGGCTCCGGTTCGGCGGCGGCTTTGCGCAGGATGTTGGCGGCGCGCACCGCGGCGTATTGCACGTAGGGTCCGGTTTCGCCTTCGAAGTTGAGCGCCTCTTTGAAATCGAAGGCAATGACGGTATTGCGGGTGAATTTCAGCAGGAAATAGCGCAGCGCGCCGACGGCAATGGGCAGCGCCAGCGCGAACTGGGCGCCGGGGTCAAGCCGGGCGTGGCGCTGGCGCACTTCCGCCAGGGCATCGGCGATCAGGCGATCGATCAGATCGTCGGCCTTCACGCCCTGGCCCTTGCGTCCGGAAACTTCGATATGCGGGCGGGCGCGCTCCTCCTCCGTGAGCTGGTAGCCGAGTTCTTCGGCGCAGCGCGGCGTGAGCGCGACCATTTCGTAGCTGAAATGGCTGCTATGCCGCGCCGCCTCTTCGTGGCCCAGGGCGCGCAGGCCGGCAATCACCATTTCCTGCAGGTCGCTCTGGCGGGAATCGATGACGTTGAAAACCTGGCTGGCGCCGCCAAAGCGAGGCGCTTCCGGGGCGCCTTTCGGGGCAGACATCCAGACCGCGGGCGCGGCCGGATCGGGCTGAAAGCGCCGACAGGGAAGCTCCAGCCCGAGTAGGCCGAATTTCCAGAGCTGGTAGGCAATATCCTTGCCGAAATAGGTCACCGTGCCATCCGAGCGCACCACCACCTTGGCCGCCTCGGCGTCTTCGTCGCCGGGGGCGGCATCCGGCGCGGGCGCCGCGCGGGCGCGAGGACGTTCCATCACCCAGCAGCCGGCATTTTTGCCCGAAGTTTCGTGGCGAATGGCGCCGGCCCGCTGTAATAAGGCAAACGCCCGAGCCCAAAAATCCAGGTGCAGAATCTCGCTTTCGCGCGGCAGCATGTCGTAGGCGACATTGATGCGGGCCATAGTGGCCAGGTGCGCGGCCACGACCGCGTCGGCGATGATCTGGGCTTCTTCCGCCAGCGGCGGCTGGCCGGCTTCGATGGCATGCAGCGCGGCGGCGCGCCAGGGCTGGGCGGCGGGCTGCTGCCGGTAATATTGGGAAATGCGGGCGTAAACGTCCCAACAGAGGTAATCGAAGCTGTGCGCCGCGCGCGCGGGCGCATCCGGCGTGCGTGGAAACAACTGCGGCCAGGCGCTCAGGCTGCCGGCAGCCAGGGCCCGCCGGCGCACTTGGCGGGCGTGCTCCAGCGCCTCGCGCGGGGCAGGCAAATCGCCTCCGAGTTCGTCCCGATGCGCAAAGGCGGCGGCGACGTCGGCAACCTGCACGCCGGTATTATCAATATAATTTTGCACTTCGACGCACTCGCCGCGGCGGCGCAGGAGCCGCACCAGAGTATCGCCCAGCACGGCGTTTCTCAGGTGGCCTATATGCGCTGCTTTGTTGGGGTTGATGTTTGTATGTTCAACAATCACTTTACCTTTATAGCGAGCGTTGAGCGGGGTAAAAACAAAGGGCGTGAGCGCGGCGATGGGGTCGCCCGCCGGGGCGCCACCCGGCTGGAATAGGGCGGAGGCGAACCCCAAATCGCCGAGCAGCGCGGCGCGGTCCATGAAGAAGTTCAAGTAGCCGGCGCCGGCGACTTCCACCCGGGCAATGCCGGGAGGCAGCACGAACTGGGGTTGAATCGCCTGCGCCAGCGCGCGCGGCGGGCGTCGGACCCGGCGCGCCAGTTCGAAACAGAGCGGCGAGGCAAAGTCGCCCAGCTCGGGCCGGGGGGGCGTCTCCAGCACGATTACCAGGCCGGCGGAATCCGGGTAGTGAAGCTCCAGATGACGGCGCAGGGCGTCGCGCAGCCGATTTTCCAATTGCAGGATCACGGGGGCTAAGACGGGCCGCGGCGGGCGGCACTATTAGAATAAGCAGTATAAAGCATTCGGTTGCAGCGGATTGCACCCGCTATGCATTCCGTGCTTGGATTGACGCGCCGCTTTCTTTTATCATCGTAAAGCAATCAGCCATGCTGAACTTTAGACTGCGGGCAGGGCTCGGCCGGAGCGCTGTCGACGTTAGAACACCGAGGACGCCTCGAAGATTATGAGCCTGCGTAACGTATTCAGCTTTTTTTCCAGCGATCTGGCCATTGACCTAGGAACCGCCAACACCCTGGTCTATGCGCGCGGCAAAGGCATCGTCGTCAATGAACCCTCCATCGTCGCCCTCAATAAAGTGACCAATGAAGTTGAAGCGGTGGGCAAGGAAGCGAAAGAGATGCTGGGCCGCACGCCGGGCAACATTGTGGCCATCAAGCCGATGAAGGATGGCGTCATCGCCGACTTCAAAGTCACGGAAAAGATGCTGAATTACTTCATCCAGAAGGCGCACAACCGCAAAGTGCTGGTGCGTCCGCGCATCGTGATTGGCGTGCCTTCGGAAATCACGCAGGTGGAAAAACGCGCGGTCATGGATTCCGCATATCGCGCCAAGGCGAGCGAAGTGCACCTGGTCGAGCAGGCCATGGTGGCGGCGATCGGGGCGGGGTTGCCGATCACCGAGCCCAGCGGCAACATGGTCGTCGACATCGGCGGCGGCACTTCCGATATCGCCGTGATCTCGCTTTCCGGCATCGTCTATTCGCGCTCGGTGCGGGTGGCGGGAAACGAGATGGATGACGCCATCATCAATTACCTGAAACGCAAGTACAACCTGCTGATCGGCGAGCGGACGGCGGAACAGATCAAGATCGATGTCGGTTCGGCCTATCCCCTGGACAAGCCGCTGACGATGGAAATCAAAGGGCGCAACCTGATCGAAGGCGTGCCCAAGTCCATGATCATCACCGACGAGGAGATCCGGGAAGCGCTGGGCGAGTGCGTGGCCACCATCGTCAACGCGATTCGGGTGGCGCTCGAGCGCACGCCTCCGGAATTAAGCGCCGATATCAGCGATCGCGGCATCGTGCTCACCGGCGGCGGGGCGCTGTTGCGCAATCTCGACCAGCGCATTCGGGTGGAAACCGGCCTGCCGGTCACCATCGCCGACGATCCCCTGGCGAGCGTGGTGCTGGGCACGGGGAAAATGCTGAGCGATTTCAAGCTGCTGCGCAAAATTTCGCTTGAATAGGGAACCGGCTTGATCAGGCTGCATCGCCACCGCGGGGCCGGAGTGCTGGGGTTGCTGCTGCTGGCGCAATTGATGCTGCTCGGCTCGCAACTGCGCGCCCCCGGCAGCGGCAACCGCCTCATCCAGCATTGGGCGATGGCGCTGTTGCTGCCCGCCGAAAATGTTCTGCACGGCAGCCTGAGCTGGACCGGCGGCGTGCTGCAGCACTACGTGCTGCTGGCTGGCCTGCGGCGCGCAAATCAAAACCTGCAAGCGCAAGTGGCGCGGCTGCGGCTGGAAAACCGGGAGTTGGCCGCGGCCGGGCTGGAAAACGAACGGTTGCGCCAGCTGCTCGGCCTGCACCCGAAGTTCGTCGCCGCCATGCTGGCGGCCGACGTCATCGGCGTGGGGCCTTCATCGCAGACCCAGGCGATTTACCTGGACCGCGGCCGCGACCAGGGGGTCAAGCCGGGCATGCCGGTGATTGCCCAGGCGGGCGTGGTGGGAAAGATCAGCCGGGTGATGACGCGCGAGTCGCAAGTGCTGTTTCTTACCGATCCCAGCCTGGGCGCGGGCGCCACCAACGCGGATGGATCGATCAGCGGGGTCTTGCGCGGCGCGGGCGTGTTGGGCTGCCGCTGGGAATGGATTCGCAACGATTTACCGGTCAAGCCCGGCGAACTGCTCTTCACCTCCGGCCAGGATCGCATCTTCCCGCCGGGCTTGCCGCTGGGACGCGTCGTCTCGTCACGTCCCGGCAATCTCTTTCTGCATATCCGGGTGCAGCCGCTGGCGCACCTGATGAATTTACGCCAGGTCATGATCGTGACCCGGCTGGGAAAGCTTCCGGCGATTGCGGCGGGTGGCTCCGCCGGACAAGCCAACGTCGCGCCCGGCCTGCGCGAGCTGCCGTCTTTACCGGCGCACAGCCTGGGGCCGCAGACGGGAGAGCCGCTGGATATCTGGGATTGGCAAGCGTTGCATAAAAAAGCGGCGGCGGCCACGGCGGCGGCGGCCGCGGCCGCTAGCGCGCCAGCCCAGACGCCCATTCATCCGACCGGGGCCGCGGCGCGCCCCGGCATCAGTGCCAGGGCCGCATCGGCTGCCGGCGTGGGCACGTCTCAAGCGGGCATAAATGCGCCGCCTGGAAATTCGGCCGCCACGGCCGCGGGCGCAGCGGCTAAAACCGGCGGCGGCGCGCCATACGCCCGCTCCGTCCCCGCGGCCGCCCCAAGCCCCGGTTTCAAAACCCAATCGATTCCATCCCGCGCAGGCCGGACTTCGGCGGCGCGCGCCGCAAGCGCGCCCGCGATCCAAAAGCCGGGGTCTCAGCCGGCACCGCTCAAATCGCCCGCCGCTCCACACCCGGTGAAAAAGCCGATACCTCATCCAGGTAAGCTGATTTAAAATCGGAGGCAGTATTTGGCGGCGGAGAGCGGCTGCCCGAAGCGCCTGCCGGCGCAAACGCCGCCGAAGTGTCCGGCTTCGCTGGCCGCCAGGCTAGCGTGCGATCATGCCGCGGCGGCAGGGGACGTGGCGGGGTAAGAGATCAAACGGCGGCAATTTGCAGGAAAGCTACAGTACAATTCGCGAACATGGCGCGGTTTATCGGGTTCCGCTCCGGCTGCTGATCGGCTTGCCGGTGGCGGCCCTGCTGGCGCAGAGTTTTCTGCCCACCTGGCTGCCGATTCTGCATTGGCTCAACCTGCCATTGCTGATCATCGCCTGGCTGGGGATGACCTGGCGCAATCCCATCGCCGCCATGAGCGCCGGGACGGTGATCGGTATAGCGCAAGACAGCCTGGCGCACTTGCCGTTGGGAATCAATGGCATCGGAGGCACATTAACGGCCTATGTCGCCGCCTCGCTGGGCGGGCGCATGGACGTGGACCATCCCTGGATCCGTTTTCTGCTGCTCTGGGGCTTGTATTGGCTGAACCTGACCGTATGGTTCAGCATTGAACGCTATCTGATGGAAGCCCCCATCGCCTGGCCGGGCTGGAGTTGGATGCTGGCCTCGCTTGCCAATTCGGCGCTGGGAGTAATGCTATTTGCCGTATGCGACCGTTTTCGCAGCCTGCGCTAGAAGCCCTCATCATGCACCCCTACCCGCCCGCTGACGGCAATGCCCGGGGACGCGGATGAAAGCGCCACAAGACAACATTTCGGGGGCGCGCCTGATGGTGCTGCAGGCGCTGGTGCTGGCGCTGCTGTCGGCCCTCGGCTATGGCTTCTGGCGGCTGCAAATCGTGCATCACGCCTACTACTCCCGCCTGGCGCGGGAAAATCATATCCGGCTGGAACCGATACCGGCGCCCCGGGGACTGATCGTGGATCGCTATGGGCGACCCATCGTCGATAACCGCCCCGCTTTCGAAGCGCTGCTGGAACGCAACCTGATGCGCGGCCGGCAAGCGGATCTGCCGGCCATCGCCCGCGGGCTGGAGCTCGACCCCGAAGCCGTGCGGCTGCAAGTTGAAGCCGCGGCGCACTGGCCCGATTTCACCCCATTGATCATCAAGCGCGGGTTGTCGCTGGCCGATATCGCCTTTATCGACTCGCATCGCGATCGCTATCCGGAACTGCGCACGCTGATGGTGACGCGGCGGCTGTATCCGCCGGACGGGCTGGCGTCGGCCATGCTGGGTTATGTCGGCATCGCCAACCAGCGCCAAACCCTGCGCTGGCATCTGGCGCCCGATACCGTGGTCGGCAAGGCCGGTCTGGAGCAGTTCTACAACCGTTATCTGATGGGGACGGCGGGCGCGGAGCGGCTGGCGGTGAATAGCCGCGGGCGCATAATGGAGCAATTGAGCGCGATTCCGCCGAAACGCGGGCGCACATTGCGGCTGACAATAGACAACGATTTACAAATCGCGGCCGAGGCGGCGCTGGGCCAGCGTTCGGGGGCGATTGTCGCGCTCGATCCGCGCAATGGCCAGGTGCTCGCCATGGCCAGCCGCCCCAGCTTTAATCCCAATGATTTCGTGCACGGCATTCCCGCGCCGGAATGGCGCAAGCTGCTGACCAACCCCGATCATCCTTTGTTGAACAAAGCCATCCAAGCGCAACTGGCGCCCGGATCGGTGTTTAAGCTGATCGTGGCCGCGGCCGGCCTGGAGCGCGGCGTGGCGCAAAATTTAACCGTCAATTGCCAAGGCGGCGCCGAGTTCTACGGACACTATTACAAGTGCTGGTACTGGGCGGAAAAACACAAGGTGCACGGCATCACCCGAATTCGCAAGGCTATCGCCGAATCTTGCGACACTTATTTTTATACGCTCGGCAACGACTTGGGCATCCAGACCATTGCGCATTATGCCCAGGGTTTTGGCCTGGGCCGCAGGACCGGCATCGACCTGCCACACGAAAGTGCGGGCCTGGTGCCCACCCCGGCATGGAAGATGCGCCGCTTCCATCAGCCCTGGTGGTCGGGCGAAACCATCAGCGTCGCCATCGGGCAGGGGCCGATTACGGCCACGCCGCTGCAGATCGCGCATGCGGTGGGGGGGATACTTGAATCCGGGCGGTTGATGCGTCCCCACCTGGCCTTCAATGGCGAAGTGCCGGCTGCGGAACATGCTCCCATTACCGAGCCGCGCGAGCTGAATTTTCCGCTGCAAGCGAATACGGTGCAAACCATCGAGCAGGGCATGGCGCGCGTGGTCCAGCCGGGCGGGACAGCGGCGAGCGCGCAACTGGAAAACGTCGATTTCGGCGGCAAAACCGGTTCCGCGCAGACGGTTTCGGAAACGTTTTTCAAAAAAAGCGGCGGCCAGCGTAAATTCCTGGATAACGCCTGGTTTGTTGGGGCGTATCCGTTAAGCGATCCGCGCATCGTCATCTGCGTGTTGTATGAACACGGCGCGCAGGGCTACTACGCGGCGCGCATCGCGGCGCAGGTGATTGCCAGCTATATCGCAGAGGAAAAAGCGCCGGTACAGTTGAAAGCCGCCTGGAAATGGACGCAGCCGGGCCGGCGTGGCGCCAGCCATCCGCAGCGGCTGGCTTGGGTGTCACAACCCTGGGCGGCACAGCCGCGGGGCCAGGCCAGGCGGTTGTGGAGCATTCAGGCGATGCCCACGGCGGCGGCCGAGGAGCCGCGGCGGCGTTGGCACGAGGGAAAGAGTAGCGAGAGTTAAAGCATGGGACAGTGGCGAGATTTCGACTGGTATTTGCTGGGGCTGGTGCTGCTTGTCTGCCTGCTGGGCGTGGTGGAAATCTATACTTCCACGCATGGAACGCGCCTGGCGGGCGCCAGCCTTCGGCAGTTGGCGTATATAGTCATGGCGCTGGGGGTGATGTTTCTGCTGTCGCGCATATCCTATCATCGCTGGCTAGCGGTAAGTCATTGGCTTTATGGAGCTTGCCTGCTGGCGTTGGTGGGCGTGCTGGCGGTCGGGCAATCCATCTTTCACTCCCGCCGCTGGATTCCGATACTGGGCGTGCATCTTCAGGTTTCTGAATTTGCCAAACTGGTTATAATCGTTGTAGTTGCGCGCTACTGCAGCGAGCTCAGGCGCGTCACCTGGCTGGACATCGTGCGGCTGGGAACGCTGGTTGGGCTGCCAATGGTGCTGGTAGCGCTGGAGCCGGATTTAGGGACGGCTTTAACCTACGCTCCAATTGCCGCCGTAGGATTGTTTTTGGGCGGCTTAAGTTGGCGACAGGGTGTCGCGCTGTTATTGTTAGCCATGCTGGTGCTGCCGCTGGGGTGGCATGAGCTGAAGCCTTACCAAAAAGCGCGGCTGGAAAATTTCATGAACCCGAGTACCGATCCCCTGGGGCGGGGCTACCAATTGCTGCAATCCAAAATTGCGGTCGGCTCGGGCGGCTTCTGGGGCCAGGGACAGGGGCGCGGCACCCAGGTGCAAGGCGCGTTTCTTCCGGTTTCACAAGCCGATTTCATCGCCGCCGCCTTTGCCGAAGAGCGCGGGTTGGTGGGCGTTGCGGTCTTGTTGGGTTTGTATTTCCTGATACTGATGCGACTGCTGGCGGATGCGCGCACCGCGCCGGACCGGGCGGGCACGTTGCTCGTGGTCGGGGTAGCGGTGCTGCTGGCGTTTCACATTCTGGTGAATCTCGGCATGGTGGTGGGCTTCATGCCCGTCACCGGCATACCGCTGCCGTTCATGAGTTCAGGAGGATCTTCGCTGTTGTTTTTATTCGCGGCGCTGGGCGTGGTGATGAACGTCCATATGCGCCGGCTGGTGAATTGAAGGCCGCGCCGCGCGTGGTTAGGGCCGCTGACGGCGCACAAATTTCAGGGCTCCTTCGGAACCGGCACGCGGACCCGTTAGCGGGATGACGTGCCGGAGGGGGAGCGGCAGAAGGTTTTAGCCAACGGGGCAGGCCGCGCCTCCGCTCGCCGAGCGAGGCAGGGCGGCCACCCCGCAAGACGATCACCCTGGGGCGAGCCCATGGCCACGCCCAGGGTGCATTCCTTCTATCCCGCCCTACCCTCCGTCGAGCCCAACCGGAGTGTGACATGAACAAGGAAATGTTCATTTCCTCGACGCCGCGCGAAACCCGCCTGGCGATCAATGAAGAGGGTGAAGTCGCCGAAGTTTATTACGAGCGCGAACACGAGTATTCGCTGGCGGGCAGCATTTATAAAGGCCGCGTGACGCGGGTGCTGCCGGGCATGCAGTCCGCATTCGTGGATATCGGGCTGGAGCGCGACGCCTTTCTGTACGTTTCCGATTTTTTTGAAAACAGCGAAGAATACGATCGCGTGGTGAGCACGGCGGAAGAAGAGGCGAGCCGAGCGCCCACGGCGACGGCCCCGGCTGCGCCCGTGGCCGCGCGCCCGGCCCCGCAGGCGGAAGCGGCCGCCGGAGCGCCTGCCGCCGAGCAGGAGGAAGAGCGCGGCGAAGCGGTTCGCAACGCGCCCTCCCCGGAAAACGAGGCTCCGCAGCGGCGCGGCCGCCGCCGCCGCGATCGCCGCCGCCGCAGCGGGGGATTTCCGGCCGATAAGTTTGCCAGCCCAAACACGCCGCTGACTCCGGCGCCATACGAAAACCAGCCAGCCGCGCCCACCCAAGAGGCTGCGCCCGCAGACCAGGCCGAACCGGTTCAGCAGGGCGACGGCGCTTACGGCATCGCCGAACCTCGGGTGGCGCCGTTGGCCGAAGCCATCGAGCCCGCGCCGCCGCATCGGGAATCCGCGCCGCCGCGTCCGGAATCCGCGCCACCACGCCGGGAATCCGCGCCACCACGCCGGGAATCCGCGCCACCACGCCGGGAATCCGCGCCACCGCATCGGGAATCCGCGCCGCCACGTCCGGAATCCGCGCCGCCGCGCCGGGAATCCACGCCGCCAACGGCGGGGCATCCAACATATCCAACCTTCGTCTTGCCGGGCGAGCGCCTGGCGAAATACACCAATGTCCAAGAGCCGGTAAAAACACCTGAGCCCGCCAAAGCGCAAGGGCCTGCAAAAGCCCACGAGCCGATGAAAGCTCACGCGCCCGCGGCCGAGCCGGCCCCGCCGGTTTCCTCATCCTCCCGGCCGCCGGAACCGGCATCCTCCTCCAGCCAGAATCCGGCCGGCAAAACGGCGTTCGGCTCATCTTTTAATCCCGAGCCGCCGCCGCCTCGGTTGAAATCCAAAGCCGAGCTTGCGGCTTTGGAGTCGGAAACGGAAGCGGCGGAAACCGGGGTCGTGGGCGTGGAAAAGGAAAAAATCCAGCCCGAGTCTCCCTGGTATGCCGCCGCGCCGCCGAAAAAAGCCAATCAGAAAACGGCGGAAGATATTTTTGCGCAACCCTTTTTCGAGCCGGGTGAAATCGAGCAGGTTGGCAAATATGACCTGAAAATCGAAGACACCGAAGATGCACTGAACGAGTTCAGCCAGTTCAAGGTCAGCGGCCAACCGGCCGAAGCGAAAACGGGAGAAGCCCGGGAATATCCACCAACGGCTGAATACGAGCTGCAGGATGAGGGCGGGCTGGAGCCGGGAACGACCGAGCCGCAAGCCGCTCCGGGGCAACCGGCCGAAAAGGAAGCGGCTACGCCGGAGCCAGAGCCCTCCGGCGAAGAACCCAAAAAATCGAGGGGCTTAAGAGCCTTCTTTCGCTCGCGCAACGATCCGGCGCGCATGGAAGCGCGCGGAAGGCGGCGGCGGCGCGGCGGACGCGGCCGCTCGCGCGGCGGCGAGAAGGCGGCACCAGCCGACGCGCAGGCAAGCGGGACGGCGGCGCCGGAGCCGGCGGAAGAAAGCGCGCCGCCAGCCAGCGCCGGCGGCAATGGGCACCCCCTCGGCAATGGACATGAACCCCGCGTCGAGCGCGGCGAGCAAGGGCCCCGGCAGATAGGCGAGTTGCTCAAAGAAGGCCAGGAAATCCTGGTGCAAATCGCGAAAGAGCCGATTGGCCGCAAAGGCGCCCGCATCACCAGCCATCTGGCGCTGCCGGGACGCTACCTGGTCTACATGCCTACCGTGCAGCATATTGGGGTCTCGCGCAAAATCGCCTCCGACGAAGAGCGCGCCCGGCTGAAACGTCTCATTCTGGAAAATATCGGCGAGCTGCCCGGCGGATTCATCGTTCGCACCGCCGCCGCCGGAGCGGCCGAAGACGAGTTCAAGGCGGACATGCGCTTTCTCGGCAGCTTGTGGAACGATATCCGCCAGCAGTTTGAAAAAAGCCGCGCGCCGGCGCTGATCTATCACGATCTCGGCTTGGTCGAGCGCACCCTTCGCGACCAACTCTCGCCCGAGTTCACCCACATTTGGGTCGATTCGGAAGAACAATACCAGCGGGTGCTGCGTTTTGTCAGCCATTTCATGCCGTCCATGACGCAGCGGGTGCGCTTATACACGCGCAGCGAGCCCATGTTCGAGCATTTTCGCGTGCAGGAAGAAATCGACCGCGCGCTCAAGAGCAAGGTTTGGCTGAAAAGCGGTGGCTATATCGTCATCAACCAGACCGAAGCGCTGGTGGCGATTGACGTCAATACCGGCAAATATGTGGGCAAGTCGAACCGGCTGGAAGACACCATCGTCAAGACCAATGTCGATGCGATCCGGGAAATCGTGCGCCAGATCCGGCTGCGCGATCTGGGCGGGATCATCGTGATCGATTTCATCGACATGGACGAGCGCCGCAACCGGCAGAAGGTGATGCAGGCGATGGAAGAGGCGATGCGCAGCGACCGCGCGCCCTTCAAGCTGCTCTCGTTCAACGATTTCGGGCTAATGGCGCTGACCCGGAAGCGCGTCAAGCAGTCGCTGGAGCGGGCGCTGGGCTCGCCTTGCCCCTATTGCTCCGGCTCGGGCCTGGTGAAATCGGTGACCACGGTTTGCAACGAAATCTTCTCCGAGGCGCGCAAGATGGCGCCGCAGATCGAGCGCAGCGAGCTGGTGCTGCGCGTCAACCCTGAAGTCGCCAAAGCCATGAAGGCGAAAGGCGCCAGCTATCTCAACGATATCGAGGAAACCACCGGCAAGACGGTGCTGGTGCGCTCCGATCCGCAAGTGCATCAGGAACAGTTCGAGATCTCTTAGCGGCGGCGCGGATCGCGGCGATCCGCGCCGGACTAGCCCGGGAGCGCGGGCGTTTCGCCCGCGCTTGCCGGTATCCGAAATTCGACCTCAGGAATCCGAATTCCGGAATAGGGATTGACTCGCATGCCGCTCCATCAAGCCGACGCCATAATCCTGCGCACCTATCCCCTCAAGGAATCGGATCGTATCGTGGTGTTTTTCACGCGCGAGTTCGGCAAGCGGCGGGGCGTCTCCCGCGGCGCGCGCAATACGCGCAGCCGCTTTGGCAGCTCGCTGGAGCCGCTGAGCGAAGTCAACATTACCTATTTTGAGCGCCCCCAGCGCGAGCTGGCCACCATTGATCGTTGCGAGTTGCGGCAATCGCTGCTGGCCGCAAATGCCAGCGCGGCGGATTTCGAGCGCCTGCTGGCGCTGGGCTGCATTGCCGAAGTCTCCGACCGCGTGCTGCCCGAGCACGAAGCCAATGATGCCGCCTACCGGCTGCTGCGGGTGGTGCTGGAAGCCTTGCGGGCGGGCGCGCCGGTGTGGCTGCCGCTGACTTATTTCCTTTACTGGATGGTGCGGTTGGGCGGGTTTCTGCCCGATCTGCTGCATTGCGCCGGTTGCCGCCGCGCGCTCGACGATGCCGAAGCCTTCTACACGCGCGGGCAGGCCGGGTTATATTGCGCCGCCTGCCGTCCGCTGCGCTCGGCCCGGCTGCGCCCGGCGCCACGGCAGCTGGCCGCTGCCGGTTTTTCCAGCCCGCTGGCCGCGCTCGCGCCCGAGCCCTGGACCGCGCCCGAGCCTACCGCCGACCTGCGCGACTTTTTCCGTTGCGCGCTGGAAGATCATCTGGAAGCCTCTTTGCGCAGTTGGCCGCTGCTGGCCGGCTTGACCCCGGAAGCCGCGATTTAATTCCGCGTAAAATCATTCTTTCCATGTCCACTCCCACCTTTACCGCCGCATCGTCCACCGTCCCCGGCGCCGCTCCGCTTGCGGGCTTGGACTTTCAGGATCTTTGCCGTCACTTGCAAGGCTATTGGGCGAAGCAGGATTGCATTTTGCAACTGCCATATGACCTGGAAGTCGGGGCCGGCACCATGTCGCCGGAAACCTTCCTGCGCGTCCTGGGCCGCGCTCCCTATCGGGTGGCCTACTTGCAGCCCAGCCGGCGCCCGGCGGATGGACGCTACGGCGAGAACCCCAACCGGCTGTATAAGCACATCCAGTTGCAGGTGATTTTGAAGCCGCCGCCGGAAAACATTCAGCAGCTCTATCTCGACAGCCTGCGCGAGATCGGCATACGCCTGGAAGAGCACGATATTAAGTTCGAGGAAGACAACTGGGAATCACCCACACTCGGCGCCTGGGGACTGGGCTGGCAGGTCATGCTCGATGGCCTGGAGATCACCCAGTTCACTTATTTCCAGCAGTGCGGCGGCCAGACGCTCGACCCGGTTTCGGTCGAAATCACCTATGGCATGGAGCGGATCGCCGCCTTTTTACAGGACGTGGATTCGGTCTATGACGTGCGCTGGAACCGGCGCTGGAGCTACGGCGATGTCCGCCGCGACGATGAAGTGCAGATGTCGGTCTATAACTTCGAAGCCGCCGACGTCGAAAACCTCTGGCAACATTTCAAGCTCAACGAAGCCGAGGCGCAAAAGCTGCTGGCCGAGGCGCGCCGCGCCCTGCCGGAGCCGGAAGCCGGCGCCGCGGCCGAAGGCGCGGCGGCCGCCGGCCGGGCGGCGCCGCGCCTGCCGCTACTCGGCGCTTACGAGCTTTGCCTGAAATGCTCGCATTTATTCAACCTGCTCGACGCCCGCGGCGCCATTTCGGTCACCGAGCGCGTCGGCATCATCCAGCGAGTGCGCAAGCTGGCGGTCGAAACCGCGACCCTCTGGCTGCGGCTCCATCCATAAAAATTCAAACCCGACATGCCGCTGCCCCTTTTGCTGGAATTTGGTTGCGAGGAAATTCCCGCCGCGATGCTGAATGCGCTGGCCGGCCGGCTGGCATCCGGCTTGGAAACCGAACTCCGAGGCGCGATGCTGTGGAGCGATGCGGCGCGCCGGTCGAGCGTCTGGACGCCCCGCCGCCTGGCCTGCCACGTCGATGCACTGCTCGAGCGGCAGAACGACCGGGAAGAGGAAGTGGTGGGCCCGCCGGCCAAAGCGGCCTACGATGCCGCCGGCAAGCCCACCCGCGCCGCCGAACAATTTGCGGCGCGCTTTGGCCTGACGCCGGAAAAGTTGTATCGCGTGCGGCAACCCAAAGGCGAATACGTCGCGCTGAAACACGCCATCGCCGGCCAAGCCGCGGCGGAGCTGCTGCCCGATTGCATCATGCGCGCCTGGAAGGCGGTAGCTGCGCCGCGCGCCATGCGCTGGGATGAAAGCGGGCTGGAATTTATCCGTCCCTTGCGCTGGATGGTGGCGCTGCTCGGCGATGCGGTGGTGCCGCTGCGGCTGGGGGCGGTCGAGGCCGGGCGCGAAACCCGCGGCCATCGCACTTTGGGAAAGCCGGCGATCAGCCTTCCAACGGCGGGCTGGGAACATTATTTAGCGGCCTTGAAAGAGAATTTCGTGCTGGCCGAGCCCGATGCCCGCCGGCGGCGCATCGAAGCCGGCCTGGCGGCTTCGGCCAACGGCGCCCAGCCGCGTCCGGATGCCGCGCTGCTCGATCTGCTCGTCAACCTGACCGAATTTCCCACCGTGGTGCGCGGCGAGTTCGACGCCGGCTTTCTCGACCTGCCCGCCGAAGTGTTGATTACCGTGATGCGCGGGCACCAGCATTATTTCGCCCTGGAGGAGGCGCATGGCAAGCTCGCGCCGGCCTTTCTCGCCGTCGCCAACCAGGACCGCGACCGCGAAGGCCTGATCCGGCACGGCAACGAGCGGGTGCTGCGGGCGCGCTTCAACGACGCCCGCTTTTTCTGGCGGCACGACCGCGTGAAATCACTTGAAGCAAGGCTTGAGGATTTAAGGCATATCAGCTTCCATGCAAAGCTAGGCAATTATCAGGAAAAAGCATGGAGAATGCGGGCGCTGGTGCAGGCGATCGTGCCGCAGTTATCGCATGCAGGCGAATACTTCGAACAGGTGTCGCAGGCCGCGATGCTGGCCAAATGCGATCTCGGCACCGACCTGGTGAAGGAATTTACCGAATTGCAGGGCCAGATCGGCGGCCTGCTGGCGCGCGCCGAAGGCTTGCCGGCTACCGTGGCGGACGCGATTTACGAACATTACCTGCCGTTGTCGAGCGAAGGCGAAATTCCCAGCACCCCGGCGGGATCGATGGTCGCGCTGGCCGACAAACTCGATACCATCGTCGGCATGTTCGGGCTGGGCGAAATTCCCTCCGGCTCGCGCGACCCCTATGCCCTGCGGCGCCAGGCCAACGGCATCGCGCGCATCCTGATCGAACATGAGCTGCCGCTCGATCTCAACGCGATGATTCAGGTTTCCGCCCAGCTCTATGCCGAGGCCGGTTACATGGCCTGGAAACGCCCGAAAAATGAAGCCGTGCTGGATTTTCTGCGCGAACGGCAGGGGTTTATTTTTCAGGAGGTCAAAGGCTACCCCGGCGAAGAAGTGCGGGCGGTGCTCGATAACCCCAATGCCCACCATGCCGGCGCGCCCTGGCACAATTGGCAAAAGCTGCGGGCCGTGCACGAGACGCGGGAGCGGTATCCGGAAAAATTCGCGCGCACGGCCGAGGCGCTCAAGCGGATGCGCAATATCGTCGAGCAGGCCGGCGGGCTGGCGCAATGGCTGCGGCCGGAATGGAACCCGAAATTTTTCAATCTTGAAGAAGAAGTTCAACTGCAACAGGCGATCGAGCCGCTGGTGGAAGGCATCGAGCTGGCGCAGGACCGCGAAGCCTATGCCGAGGCCCTGGATGGAATCGCCGCCTTGGCCGAACCGTTGGAAAATTATTTTCAGAAGGTGCGGGTCAACGATCCCGACACCGAACTGCGCGAAAACCGCCTGCGGTTCCTGGCCTGGGCGACCACCGGCCTGGCCGGCATTGCCGATCTGTCGCAAATTGCGGTCTAAACCGAACGCCTCGCAAGGCTGGCGTCAGGCGGGGCGGGCGGCAAAAACAGTTTGCCGGCGGCCGTAAAGCGATGAAAATTAATCCATTACAAGGCTGCCGCAGGCAATGGCGGCAATTTGACAAAAATCCGGTTGCAAGCGTTTTCCCTTAAACTATGCCGATGAAGCGGCGGGAATTTTTACGCTGGGCGGGAGCGGCGGCGACCGCTTCAGTGCTGGCGAGCGCGCCCGCGGGCGCGGAACCGCCCGCCCCGGCATGGTTTGAGGAACGCACCGCAGCCGCCGGCATAACCTTTCGCCATCGCGCCTCGCCGAATCCGCTGAAGTACCTGATTTCGACCATGGGCTCGGGCGTGGCCTTATTCGATTACGACCGCGACGGGCGGCTGGACATTTTCCTGGCCAATGGCGCGCATATTCTCCAGCCGCAGCCGCCGGGAACGCTGCCGCGCAAACTCGGTCCGGCCTGGTGGAACCGGCTATATCACCAGGATGCGCGCGGGCATTTCGAAGACGTTACCGAAGCCGCCGGGCTGGCCGGCGCAGGCTATTCCACCGGAGTCGCGGCGGGCGATTTCGATAACGACGGCTACCCCGACCTCTACGTCTGCGGATACGGCGGCAACCATCTGTATCACAACGACGGCCATGGCCATTTCACCGACGTCACCGCCGCGGCCGGGGTAGCCGGCGGCGGCTGGTGCACCTCGGCGGCCTGGTTCGATTACGATCGCGATGGACGGCTCGACCTGATCGTCTGCCGCTACATGGAATGGGATTTCCAGCATCCGCGCTGCGGGCCGGACAAGCCCGGCCATCGTTCCTACTGCCATCCCAATCTTTTTCCGCCGGCCTCGCTGCTGCTCTATCACAATGAAGGCGGCGGGCGTTTTCGGGAAGTGGCGGCGGAGGCGGGCCTCACCAAGAAGGGCAAAAGCCTGGGAGTCGCGATTGCCGATTACGATCTGGACGGCTGGCCGGATGTGTACATTACCAACGATACCTGGCCGGAGTTTTTGTTTCACAATCGTAAAAATGGGACCTTCGAAGAAGTCGCCTTGCTGAGCGGCTGCGCCCTCGATGGCGACGGCCGCACCTTCGCCGGCATGGGCGTTGATTTTGCCGATTATGATAACGACGGCCGGCCGGACATCGTGATTGGCGACCTCGGCCATCAGATGTATCCCCTCTATCACAACGATGGCGCCGCGGGCTTCAGCTATCAGACCTATTCCAGCGGATTAGGCGCAATCTCGGCCCGCCATGCCGGCTGGGGCTTGCGCTGGATGGATTACGACAATGATGGCCGGAAAGACCTGCTGGTAACCCAGGCCGACGTGCTCGACACCATTCACCTGATCCATCCCGACCTGCACTACCGGCAAACGATGCTGCTGGCGCGCAATCTCGGCCAGGGGCGGTTTGCCGACGTTTCCGCCCGGGCCGGTTTTCGCCAGCGCTGGGCGGGCAGGGGACTGGCGATCGGCGATATCGACAACGATGGCCGCCTCGACGCGGTGGTCACTACCAATAACGGTCCGGCGCACCTGCTGATGAATCGCACCCCAACCCGGCATCACTGGCTGCGCCTGCGGCTGGAGGGCCGGCGCTCCAACCGCGAAGCGATCGGGGCGCGGGTGAAACTCACCACCGCGGATGGCCCGCAGTATGCCGAGGTGACCACCGGCGGCAGCTATCAATCTTCCAGCGATCCGCGCCTGCACTTCGGGTTGGGCCGTCAGGCATTGGCGCGGGAGCTGGAAATCGAATGGCCGAGCGGGGTCAAACAGCGGCTGGCCAATCTGCGCGCCGACCGCCAACTGGATCTCATCGAACCGGAAGGCGCCGCCGCGAGCCAGACGGCCGCGCCGGCTCAATCGGATGGGGATGCTTAATGAAAGCATTAGCCAAATGCCGGGGCAAGCGAGGGCGTATCGCCCGCGCATTTAGGCTGGGTGGTTGGGGCTGGGTTTTGTTCCTGATCTGTGGCGCGCCGGCGGCCGCGCCACGGCAGGCGCGGCAACCGTCCCGCCCGGTTGTCGTCTCCCCGCGATTAGCCGCGGGCATCGCCGAATTCCGGCAATTTCACTTCCGCCGCGCGGCCGCTGCCTTTCGCGCCGTCGAACTCGCCCATCCCGGCAAGACCGGAGCGCTGCTCTGGCTGGCGAAATGCCGCATCAACCTGGGCCAGCTGGCTATGGCCCAAAACGATCTGGAAACTTTTCTGGCCCGCAAGCCGCGATCGGACGATGCGCTCTCGCTCCTGGGTTTCGTCGACTTCCGGCGGCATCATCCACACCGCTCGCTGGCGGCCTATGCGCGCGCGGCGTCGATTCAGCCGCCGCTGGGCGACGATTATAAAATCATGGGCCTCGACTATATCGCCTTGCGCGACTGGAAGCACGCTCGACGCGAGCTGGCGCGCGCGGTGCGGCTCGAGCCGCAAAATTTACAGGCGCAATATTACCTGGCCTGGATGCAATACATCGCCAACCAATTCACGCCGGCAAGTCGGCGGCTGCAACGGCTGGCGCGCGCCGAGCCCCGCAATCTCAATGTGCTGACGCTGCTGGGGCTCACACTGGAGGCGCAGAGCCATTTCCGGCGGGCGGCGGCGATTTTCCTAAAAGCGATCGCGCTCGAGCCGGGCCTCCAGGCGCGCAATGCCCAGCCTTATATTGGTTATGGCATTTTGCTCGAACGCACCGGACATCCGCGCCAGGCCGGGCGGCAACTGCGCGCCGCGCTCCGAATCAAGCCGGCTTCCTTCCGCGCGCTCGCCCATTTGGGCCACATCGATTTGATGCTCAACCGATTGCCGCCAGCCGAGCGCGAGCTGACGGCGGCATTGCGGCTCAATCCGCGCTACCGGCCGGCCTATTATCAGCTTGCGCAAGTCTATCGCCGCGAAGGCAAAATCACGCAGGAACGGCTGGCGTTGCAAGAGCTGGCGAAGCTGCCGTTGCACAATGTGCCGCAATAGGTTTTTGCCGCTTCGCATACGACGAGAAGTAAATTCTTAAAGCATTCGCGGCCGAGCCGAGCGGCGGGGCCGGCAAATAGCCGAGCCTGGAATAGTTGGGTACGCGGAGCGTTAAATCTTTTTAATGATCACGGCGGCCGCGGCCGGGCATCGAAAACGGCGCGCCATACATCCGCTACAAAGATCAGCGAGGCAAAATGAATTCGCGTCCGGCGTTGCCGGCCGCGGGCTTATCCGCCGCGGGCGCAGCTATATGGAAAAAGCTGGCCTTCGAGCGCGCGGCGGCCCGGCAAAACAAGTCAAGCGGGCCGAGCCGGAGTACGACGGCGCATCGTCATTGGAGGGCGCTTGAATTCGGGAGTTGAAAATGGCGCAAAAGCAGGCAGCATGGCAAGACTGGATGAAGGATAAAAATTGGGAAACCTGGACGGCGCTGGGCTCGGGCGCGGCATTGCTGGCCTGGGGCATCGTGCGGCGATCGGCCGGGAGCGCGGCCTTGGCGGGAGCGGGTGGAATTTTGCTTTATCGCGGCGCTTGCTCGCGCCGGCCGCTTACCGGAATTCTCGCGCCGGTAACGCCCGAGCCGCGCCGCATACGCATCGCCGCGACTATCCTGCAGCCGGTTGAAACGGTTTACGAATTCTGGCGGCGGCTGGATAGTCATCCGGAAGTGTTTCAGCGGGTTGCGGCGCAGCGCGTCAACGGAGAAACCCTATCCACGCGCAAGCTGGAATTGGTCGAAGAGCGCCCCAACGAGCTTTTGCGCTGGCAAACCCGGCCGGATGCGCCGGTGCGGGCGCGGGGCGCGGCGCGGTTTCGCCCGGCGCCGGCGGGGCGGGGAACCGAAGTGCAGTTGGATGTGGTGGCGCAGCCCCGCGGTGGCGGCCTGGGCGAACTCTTCCGTAATGCGCTGGGACATGATCCGGAACCGCGGCTTCGCACCCTGCTGATGCGCTCCAAGCAACTGCTGGAGGCGGGCGAGGTTGCCACCACGGAGGGCCAGCCCCGCGGGAGCCGTTCGAAGCCGATGCGGGTGATGACGCGCGTGCTTCCCCGGAAGGAAAAAGATCGGCAACTCGAAGCGGCGGTCTAAGCCCGCGGAACGGTGCATGATTTTCAGAAGACGCAACCCTGCCGGGGCCAAACGGCGCCATGGCTGAGCAGCGTCGAACTTAAATCCTAACAAGCGAGGCGGCGTTATGAAGGCAGCTTGCTGGAACGGAAAACAGGATATTCGCGTGGAGACGGTGCCGGACCCGGCGATTTTAAACCCGCGCGACGCCATTGTGCGGATCACGCGCACCGCCATTTGCGGTTCCGATCTGCACATGTACAACGGCCACATTCCCGGCATGAAGGCGGGCGATATCGTCGGGCATGAGTTCGCGGGCGAGGTGGTCGAAACCGGCCCGGAAGTAAAACAATTGCAGACGGGCGACCGCGTGGTCGTGCCCTTCGCCATCGCCTGCGGGCAATGTTTTTTTTGCCGTTGGCAGCTCTGGTCGCTCTGCGATAACAGCAACCCCCATGCGACCCGGCTTGAAACCGTTTACGGACAATCCGGCGGCGGCTTGTTCGGCTATTCGCATTTATATGGCGGCTATGCCGGCGGGCAGGCGCAGTACGCGCGCGTGCCCTTCGCCGACATCGGGCCGTTGAAAATACCGGAGGGCATGGACGAAGAGCGCGCGCTGTTTCTTTCCGATATCTTACCTACCGGCTACATGGCGGCGGAGCAGTGCGATATCCAGCCCGGCGATACCGTCGCGGTCTGGGGATGCGGGCCGGTTGGCCTGTTTGCGCAACAAAGCGCCGGGCTGCTGGGCGCCGGCCAGGTGATCGGCATTGATCGCATTCCCGAACGGCTGGAAAAGGCGCGCGAGCAGGCGGGCTCGATCACGCTCAATTACGCCGAAACCGGCGATCTTGTCGAGGAGCTGAAAATCCTTACCGGCGGGCGCGGTCCCGACCGCTGCATTGACGCGGTGGGGATGGAAGCGCACAGCCACGGCTTCGAGTTCTATTACGACAATGCCAAGCAGATGCTGAAGCTGGAAAGCGATCGCCCGGTGGCGCTGCGGCAGGCGATTCAGGCCTGCCGCAAGGGCGGAACGGTATCGATACCCGGCGTGTATGGCGGTGGAATTGACCAAGCCCCCTTGGGCGCGGCCTTCGCCAAAGGATTAACCCTCAAAATGGGGCAGACGCATGTGCATCGCTACATGCGTCCACTGCTGGAACGGATCGAAAAGAGTGAAATCGACCCCACCTTCGTGATCACCCACCGGGCGGCGCTGGAGCGCGCTCCGGAGATGTACCGCACCTTTGCCGAAAAGCGCGACGGCTGCATCAAGGTGGTCATGGACCCCTGGGCGCAGGCGGCCTAAAAGCGGCAGATTGGCAAGACGGAAGTAAAATTACTCTACATCCACCTGTAATTCTCTGAAACTGTAATAATTACCAGCAGGGTAGAAGTACAGAAAGTAAATATTATTGAATTTATACGTCTATGTAGTAGGGTGCTGGAATGGCACAGGTAGTCTTTTTGCGCGGTATTAATGTCGGTGGCCACAGGCGCTTTCGTTCTACTTTATTGGCGGAAAAGCTAACAGATTTCGATACGGTAAATGTCGGCACGGCGGGAACGCTGGTAGTGCGAAAACCCATCGCTCAGGCCAGATTGCGCGCCGCCTTGTTGCGCGAACTGCCTTTTAAGACTCAGATTATGTTTTGCAACGGGCGAGATTTGTTGCGCCTGGCAGCGGAGAATCCATTCAAGGACGTACCCATGCTGCCCGGATTGACGCGTTTCGTAAGCATTTGGGCGGCAGATGCGCGGCTGCGCCCGAAAATTCCCTTCGCGTTACCGTCGGAAAGAGAATGGCTGCTGCGAGTGCTGGCCGCAAGGGATCAATTTGTATTCGGCATTTATCGCCGCCATATGAAAACCATCGGCTACCTTGGCCGACTGGATAAAATATTCGGCGCCTCGGCGGCCACGCGAAATTGGAATACGATTGCCAAGGTGGCGAAAATATTGAAATATGATACTTAAAAATATCTGATGGCTCGCCACAAAGCAGGTAGATCTTCATTATTCAGAATAAAAAGGTTAAATCGCTAGATCCAGACGGCAAGCATTGCAAACACGATACACAAAGGCTGCTCTGACGCATGGAGATCAAAGGCGGGCTATAGCTTTGCATCGGGAAAGAGGTTTCCCGTTTTGATCAGGGGCGGCAAACAAAAATTCGCTGTCACCGCAGGTGATAGGCGGCGGCGTGGGCGAAGCCGAGAATGGTCTCGGGGAAAATGCCCAGCCACAATACCGCGATGATGCAGATTGCCATCACCAGCCGGAAAGCGCCGGAGGGGGCGGGAGCGGGAACTTCCTGCCCGGACGGGCGCATATACATATACACGATCACGCGCAGGTAATAGAACGCCGCCAAGGCGCTGTTGAGCAGGGCGACGATGACCAGGCCGACCAGATGGGCGTCGAGGGCGGCGCGGAAGACGTAGAGCTTGCCGAAAAATCCGGCGGTAAGCGGCACACCTATCAGCGAGAGCAGGAAGAGAGCGAGGGCGGCAGAGGCGAAGGGGAAGCGGAAGCCGAGGCCGGCGTAATCGTTCAACTCGACGTAGCGCTCGTTCCGGTGGGCGAAATGGGCGATGACGGCGAACGCGCCCAGATTCATGGCGACATAGGCGGCCAGATAAAACAGGATGGCGGCGACGCCGTGGCCGGGCAGCAGCGCGGCGGGCCCGGAAACGGATTGCAAAACGGTGGGGTTCACGGCCAGCGCGGCAAAGGCGACCAGCACGTAGCCGGCGTGCGCGATGGAAGAGTACGCCAGCATGCGCTTGATGTTGTTTTGCAGCAGCGCGGCGAGATTGCCGGCGGTCATGGAGAGCAGGGAAGCCGTCCAGACCAGCCAGAACCAGTCATGGCTATAGCTGTTGAGCGCGACGTAGAAGACGCGCAAAAAGACGACGAAGGCGGCGGCTTTAGGGGCGGTCGCGAGCAGGCCGGTGACCGGCGCGGGGGCGCCCTCATAGACATCCGGCGTCCAGACCTGGAAGGGCACGGCCGAGACTTTGAAGGCCAGGCCGACGAACATCAGGCCGGCGGCGGCGGGAATCAGGCTGGCGCCGGTCAGCCCGCCCATCGAGATTTTGCCGGCGACGCCGCGGGCGATGGCGTCAATCATGGTCGAGCCGGTGCCGCCGTAAATCAGGGCGATGCCGTAGAGAAAGAACGCGGTGGCAAAGGAGCCGAGCAGCAGGTATTTCAAGGCGGCTTCGGTGGAGCGCGGCGCGTTGCGCCGGTAGCCGGCCAGGATATAGCTGGAAATGGAGGAAATTTCGAGGCCGATGAAGATCATCACCAGCTCGACCGAGCCCACCATGAACCCCATGCCGACGGCGGCGAAGAGCACCAGCGCGTAAAACTCGCCGCGCTCATAATGCTGGGCGCGCAGGTAATCCATCGCCAATAACACCACCACCAGGGTGGCGAGCACGATCAGGAAGTGGAAGTAGATTGCCAGCCGGTCGACGCGAAACAAGCCGGAAAACGCCTCGCCGGGATAGCGGGCCTGGACGAAGCAGGCGGCGAAAGCGGCCAGCGAGCCGAGCAGCGCCAGCGCGCCGCAGAGGCGGCCGCGATTGCCGGCGCGGGCGGGGCCTTCCACCAGCAGGATCAAGGCTCCGAAAACCGTCAGCACGATTTCGGGCAGGATGCGCACATACCAGACTCCGGGCACGAAGTTCATTGTTCGCCTCCCGCGCCGGCAAGGCGGGCGGCGGGTGACGGCGAACCCGGGTGGAGCGGACCTGGTTTTGGCAGGGAAGGCGGCGAGATATGAGCCATGAGCGGAGCCGCAAAGCGAGCTTGCCGTAGCGCAATCTCCGGGCGCGGCATGGCGCCGCTGGGCAAGGCGAACGCCGCCGGCGCCTGGAAAGGCCGCATTTCCGCATTTGCCGAGGGGGCAATCTTATTCAAAAACAGAGGCGAAGCCAGGCCCATCGCCAGCGCCAGCCCGCCCAGGGTGGCCAGCACCAGCCGTTCGCGGGCATTGATATCTTTGAGGCCCTGATTTTTCGGATTTTGCAACTCGCCCCAGATGGTGGCTTTGGTCCAGTAGAGCAGGTAGATGGCCGAGACGATCACGCCCGAAATCGCGACGATGCCGATGACGTGCCGCGACAGGAAGGCGCCGAGCGAGATCAGAAACTCGCCCACAAAACCGTTGAGCAGCGGCAATCCGGCGGAAGACATGACCAGCAGCACAAAGAAGCCGGCAAACACCGGCATGGCGGTGGCGATGCCGCCGTATTCCTTCAACTCGAAGGTATGGCGGCGCTCGTAGAGCATGCCGACCAGGATGAACAAGCCGGCGGTGGAAACGCCATGATTCAGCATCTGGTACACCGAGCCCTGCAAGCCGATGGAGGTGAAGGTAAAGACGCCGACAATGATGAAGCCCATGTGGCTGACCGAGCTATACGCCACAAGCTTTTTCATGTTGGGCTGGACGAAGGCGACCAGGCCGCCGTAGATGATGCCGATCAGGCCGAGGATAAGGATCGGGGTGGCGAGCGCGCGCGCCGCGCCGGGGAACAGCGGCAGGCAGAAGCGCAGCATGCCGTAAGGCCCCATTTTCAGCAGCACGCCCGCCAGCAACACCGAGCCGGCGGTGGGCGCTTCGACGTGCGCGTCGGGCAGCCAGGTGTGGAACGGGAAGAGCGGCACCTTGATGGCGAAGGCGATAAAGAACGCGAGAAACAGCCAGATGGCGGTGGCGGAGCCGATGTGCAGCGCGCCGGAAGCGGCGAGATGCTGAATCCTGACCCAATCGAAGGTGCCGGTCAGGTTATAGAGCCAGAGAATGCCGGCCAGCATCAGCACCGAGCCGGCCATGGTGTAGAGGAAGAATTTGACGGCGGCGTAGATGCGGCGCTCGTGGCCGAAAATGCCGATCAGCAGCGCCATCGGCACCAGCGAAGCTTCCCAGAAGAGGTAGAACAGGAACATGTCGAGGCTGACAAAAACCCCGACCATGCCGGCATCGAGCAACAGCAGCAGCAGGTAGAAGGTGCGGGCGCGCTCGCCGACGCTCTTCCAGGAAACCAGCACGCCGATGACGGTCAGCAGGGTGGTCAGCGGCACCAGCCAGAGGCTGAGGCCATCCACGCCAACGTAGTAATGGATATGGAAACTGGGAATCCAGCTCAGGCGCTGGACAAACTGCATGCCATCGGCGCCGCTGTTGAAGCCGAAAGGCAAACGGAGCGAAAGCGCGAAGGCGATGAGCGTAAAAACCAGCGCCACGCGGCGCGCTCCGGAAGCCGTTCGGGTAGCCAGCAGCGCCAGCCCGCCGAGGAGCGGCGTCGCGATGATCAGGCTGATGAGGCGATGGTCGAAAACCATGATTATCTGACCCCCAGCCAGACCACATAGATCAGCACGACGACCGCGCCGGCGCCGATCCAGCTCGCGTAACTGCGGATTAAGCCGGACTCTTGCTTGCGCACGAGGTTGCCACTGGCCTGGGCCAGATGTCCGATGCCGTTGACGCCGCCGTCAATCAGGCCCTGGTCCACGCCGCGCCACAGCACCCGGCGCGAAATCCAGCCCAGCGGGCCGACGATCGCCGCCTGGTAAAGCTCATCAACCCAATATTTGTTGAAGATCAGGGCATAAAGTTGGGGCAGGGCCTGGGCGGCGCGAGGCGCCAGGCGGGGCCGGAGGCGATACATCCACCAGGCCAGCAACAGCCCGCCAAACGCCGCGATGAGGGGAATCGACCTGACCAGCAAGCCGGCGTGCGCCGCCTCGGGCGCGGTGGCGATGGTGCCGGCGCCGGCGGGAATAAAGACCGGCGCGAGGAAATTCATGAAGCGGCCGTCCAGATTGAAATAGCCGCCAATCGCCGCCAAAATGGCGAGCAGGATCAGCGGAATGGTCATCACCCAGGGCGATTCGTGCGGATGCGCCGCATGCGCGGCCACGCCCGCCGGCTCCTGGCCGGTGGCATGCGCGACGCCTTCCAGTTCGGGAGCGAGGCGTGGAGGCGGCGCATCGCCTTCCGGGAAGAAGGTCACAAACACCGCACGGAACATGTAGAAGGAGGTCATCAGCGCGGCAATCGCGCCCACCGCCCACCAGAAACGGTTGCCGGCGGCGCCGCTGAAGACGTTTTCCAGGATCATGTCTTTGCTGAAGTAGCCGGAAAAGCCGGGGATGCCGGAGATGGCGCAGGTAGCGATCAGGAAAGTCCAAAAAGTAACGGGCGCGTATTTTTTCAAGCCGCCGGTGGCGAGATGGCGGATGCGGAACATATCCTGCTCGCCGTGCATGGCGTGAATAACGCTGCCGGCGCCGAGGAAGAGCAGGCCCTTGAAGAAGGCATGGGTCATCAGGTGGAAGATGCCCGCGCCGTAAACGGCGGCGCCGCAAGCCATGAACATGTAGCCCAACTGGCTGACGGTGGAATAGGCCAGCACGCGCTTGATGTCTTTTTGCAGCAGGCCAATCGAGGCGGCAAAGATGGCGGTCAGCGCGCCCACCGCCAGCACCACTGCCAGCGCCGCCCGCGAGCGGTCGAAGATGGCGGCCGAGCGGGCGACCATATACACCCCGGCGGTGACCATGGTGGCGGCGTGGATGAGGGCGGAAACCGGGGTGGGGCCTTCCATGGCGTCCGGCAGCCAGACATAGAGCGGCAACTGCGCCGATTTGCCGGTCGCGCCCACGAACAGCAGCAGGGCAATGATGGTCAGCGGGCCGTGCCAGCCGGTTTCGGCGGGCATGCGCATGACCTGCGGGAAGATGCGGGCGTAACCGAAGCCGCCGAAGAGCTGGAAGAGGTAGAAGAGCCCGATGAGAAAGCCGAAGTCGCCGATGCGGTTGACGACGAAGGCTTTCATGCCGGCCTTCGCGGCGGAATCGCGGCGGAAGAAGAAGCCGATGAGCATGTAGCTGGCGAAGCCGACGCCTTCCCAGCCGACAAACAGCAGCAGGTAATTGGCCGCCAGCACCAGCATCAGCATGAAAAACATGAACAGGTTGAGCAGGGCGAAGTAGCGGTAAAAGCCGCCCTCCTCAGCCATATAGCCGAGCGAATAGATATGGATCAGCAGGCCCACGCCGGTGACGATCAGCGCCATGGTCAGCGACAGGGGATCGAGTTGAAAGCTGAAGGGAATGCGCAGCGGGCCGGCCAGGATCCAGGCGCCATGGCTTTCCAGGTAAGGCGACGGGAAGCCGCCCCAGGCCAGGGCCAGGCGCAGCGCCCAGAGGAAGGCGGCGGCGGGAAAAAGGATGCCCACCGTGCCGGCCACGGCCTTGCTCCAGAGCCGGCCGAAAAGGATATTCAGCGCAAAGCCCAGAAAGCACAGCGCGGGGATCAGCCAGAGATGGAGAGCAATCGGCATCAGGGCACTTTCGCCGCGTCCCGGCGGGGCGGGACGGCGGGCTTAATTTTTCATCAAATCCATCTTGTCAATGTTGAGCGTATTGCGGTTGCGCACCACGGCAATGATGATGGCCAGGCCGACCGCGGCCTCGGCGGCGGCGACCACCATGACGAAAAAGACGAACAGGTTGCCGTCAATCGCGTTCTGGCGCAGGTAATGGCTGAAAGCGACAAAGGTCAGGTTGACGCCGTTCAGCATCAGCTCGATCGAGATGAAGACGGTGATCAGGTCCTTTTTAAACAGGAACCCGGCCACGCCCAAGGCGAACAGCAGCGCGCTCAGCACCAGATAATCGGCTAACGACACCACCATCAGGCCCCGGCTCCTTTTTTCCGGGAGATTGCTTCGGTTTCGGCCAGATGCCCGGCCGGCGCATTTTGCGCCGCCTCATCCGGGCGGGAGGCGAGCATCACCGCGCCGGCCACGCCGACCAGAAACAGCACCGAGGTCACTTCAAAGGGCAAAAGGTACTGATGAAACAAGGCATTGCCGATGGCCTCGACCTGGAACATGGGCTGGCCCATATTGGCGGGCACGCGATGGTAGCGGCTGGCGACCAGCGCCGCCAGAATAATGCCCAGCAGGCCGGCCACCGGCGGTCCCAGCCAGCGGGCGATGCGGCTGCTGCGCGACGGCTCGCTGGGCTGGGCGTTCAGCAGCATGATGACGAAGACGAACAGCACCATGATGGCGCCGGCGTACACCAGAATCTGGATGAAGGCGATGAACTCGGCGCCGAGCAGCAGGAACAGCACGGCGAGCGCGCCCATGACCAGAACCAGCGAGAGCGCGCTATGGATGGGCGCTTTCTGCACCAGCAGATTGATGGCGCCCGCCAGGGCCAGGCCGCCGAAGATAATGAAGAGCGCCAGTTGCATAGGCTTAATGCAGCACCGCCGCCACCAGGCTGGTAACCATGACATTGGCCAGGGCCAGCGGCACCAGCACCTTCCAGCCGAAGGCCATCAGTTGGTCGTAACGGAAGCGCGGCAGCGTGCCGCGAACCCAGATAAACAGGAACAGGAAAGCCGCGACTTTCAGGCAGAACCAGAAAATCGGCAGCAGGATATGCAGCGCCGGCGGGCCAAAAAGCGGGCCCGACCAGCCGCCAAGGAAGACCAGCGTGGCGACGCAGCTCACGGTGATCATGTTGGCGTATTCGGCGAGGAAGAACATGGCGAACTTCATCGCGCTGTACTCGGTATGATAGCCGGCGCCCAACTCGCCTTCGGCCTCGGGCAAATCGAAGGGAATGCGGTTGGTTTCGGCAAAGGCGGCGGTGAGATAGATGAAGAAGGCCACCCACTGCGTCCAAAGAAACCAATGGCCGCCGGCCTGGGCATGAACGATGCCGTTCAGGCTCAGCGTGCCGGCCAGCAGCACCGGGCCGACCAGGGCCAGTCCCAGGGCCAGCTCGTAGCTGACCATCTGCGAGCCGGCGCGCAGCGAGCCCAGCAGGGAATATTTGCTGTTGGAAGACCAGCCGGCGAGCACGATGCCATAGACGCCCAGCGAGGTGACGCCGAGCACGTAGAGCAGGCCGACATTCAGATTGGTCAACTGCAGCGGAATGAGCCAGCCATGAAGGCTTAGCGGCGGTCCGACCGGAATGACGGCAATGGCGAGCAGCGCCAGCGTGACCGAAAGAATGGGCGCCAGCAGGTACAGCCCTTTTTCGGCGCCGGCCGGCACGATGTCTTCCTTGAGAATGAATTTGACGGCATCGGCCAGCGGCTGCAAGAGCCCGAAAGGACCCACGCGGGTGGGGCCGACGCGCGACTGCATGCGGGCGACAATTTTGCGCTCGGCCAACTGGATATAGGCAATCAGCGTGGTGAGAATAAACAGCGCCACCAGCGCCTTCACGATCGCGATGACGAAGAAGGTGGAAACCGTCATCGCGCCTCCGCCGATTTGCGCAGATATTTTTCCATGACCGAGTTCAAAGTGGCGCTGTAGCGGCCGAGCGTGCCGGCGTCAAACAGCGTATCGGCTCCGCCGGCGAGGCCCTGGCCGCCGCCGTCACCGGGCGCGGCCGCGGCCGCGGCGATGGGCGCGGCCATCTGGCTTTGTCCGGCCCACAGGCGCAGCAGCGAAAGCTCATAGCCGCGCACCGCGCCGCGGATTTCCTGCAGCACTTTTTCCGGGCTGGCGGCGCCCCAGTCGAGGCCCAACAGCATGGCCAGTTCGTGGATGATTTCCAGGTCGGGCTTGGCGCCCTCGAACTCGGCCGCGCGGCGCTGCAGTTGCACTTCGCCGCAGGTGTTGGTGACGGTGCCCTGCTTTTCGTAGCTTGAGAGCGCGGGCAGCACCACGTCCGCCTGGCGCGCGGTTTCGGTGAGGAACAGATCCTGGGCCACCAGAAAGCCGGCATCCGGGGCGCGCTCGATCCGCAGCCGTCCGAAAGGATTGGCGCCAACGATGTAGAGCGCGCCTAATTCCCGGCGGGCGAAAGCGCGCGCCATCGCCTCCGCGTTCATGCCGGGCGCGGCGGGTATGGCCCCGCCCCAAAGCCGGGCAAAACGGTCGCGGGCATCGGCATTTTGCAGCGGCTCGTAACCGGGCAGCAGGTGGGGATAAAGTCCCATGTCGGCGGCGCCGCGGGAGTTGGCGTCGTCGCCCAGGAGCATGAAGCGGGAGCGCCCGGCGCGGGACAAGGCGAATTTGACCAGCGCGTTCAAGGCTGCGCCGGCGATTTCGGCGCCGATCACCACGATCAGGTCGGCTTCTTCCGTCAACTGGCGGCGGAAATCCGCCAGGGTTTCCTGAATCGGCTCGGCCGGCGGAATTTGCGTCTGCGGCCAGCGTTTGTCGTCGGGCGGCAGGGCGCGGGTGATTTGAGACGGCGGCAATTGCCCGCTGCTCGCCGGGTCGGCCAGATATTCAATCGCCCGCGGCAGCGCGCCGGAATCGACGCGCGCGGCGCGATGCGCCTGGCGCGCCAGTTTCATTTCGCGCGAGTTGAGCAGATAAAGGCGCGTGCCGCTCAGGCGCCAGCCCCAGCGCAGGTTCCAGGCCAGCAGCGGATGCTGCTCGGCCGGGTCTCCGCCGGCGACCAGCACCGCGGCGGCGGTCTTTAAATCATCGGCGGCGGCCATGCCGGCGTGGCTTTGCCCGGCCAGCGCCGCAAACAGGGCAGGGAAGTCGGCGCTCTGATGATGGTCGATATGGTTGGTGCCGAGGCCGATGCGCGCCAGCTTTTGCAGTTGATAACTTTCTTCGTTCAGGCAGCGGGTCGAGCCGATCACGCCCACGCCGGCGCCGGCCTCGCGCTGCCGCTTCAAGCCGGCGGCGGCGGCTTCCAGCGCGTGCGCCCAGCTTGCGGGCTGCAGTTGCCCGTGGCGCCGCACCAGCGGCTGGCGCAGGCGCTCGGGATGGCGGGTGAAGTCGAAAGCGTAGCGGCCTTTGATGCAGAGAAAATCGCCGTTGATGCCGCTCTTGTCGCGGTTGTCGCCGCGCATGATCTGGCCGTTGCGCACGCCTAGCGTGGTGCGGCAGCCGTCGCCGCAGAAGGTGCAGACGGCGGCGGTGTGCTGCATCTCCCAGGGGCGGGTCTTATAGCGGTACGGGCCGCTGGTGAGCGCGCCGACCGGGCAGATATCGATGCACATGCCGCATTCTTCGCATTGCAGGTGATCGTCGTAATTGGGAATGATGGAAGAACCCACGCCGCGATGCCCGCCCACGCCCAGCGCCCAGACGTCCATGCCTTCGCCGCAAACGCGCACGCAGCGATAACACAGGATGCAGCGCGGGCGGTCGAAATAAACGATGGGCGACCATTGCTGCTCATCCCGATGTTTTTTGGGTTCGATAAAGCGGCTGGAGGCGGCGCCGTAGCGAAAAGTCATGTCCTGGAGTTCGCATTGCCCACCGGCGTCGCAAACGGGGCAGTCCAGGGGGTGGTTGGTGAGGATAAATTCGATTTGGCCCTTGCGCGCCGCCTGGATCTGCGCGGTCTCGGTGCGCACCACCATGCCGTCCGCCACGGGAAGAGTGCAGGCGGCCTGCAGCTTGGGCATCTTCTCCACTTCCACCAGGCACATACGGCAGGCGGCCTGAAGCGAAAGATTAGGGTAGTAGCAGAAGGAGGGCACTTCGATGCCGGCGGCGCGGCAGGCTTCAATGAGCAGCATGCCGGCGGGCGCGCTCAGCGCCCGGCCATTGACGGTCAAATTCACCGTTTTTTTCGTGTCGCTCATGCTCCGGTCCCATTTCCGGCCGCGGACGGGCAGGCCCGTCCGTTCAGGTGATCTTCGAACTCGCTGCGGAATTTTTGCACGATCGAGATGGTGGGCATCGCCGCCGCATCGCCCAGCGGGCAGAAAGTCCGGCCCAGAATGTTTTCCGAAACGCCGCGGATCAGGTCGATATCCTGCTGCCGGCCGCCGCCGCCATGAAAACGGCGCAGCGTCAGCTCCAGCCAGTTGGTGCCTTCGCGGCAGGGGACGCACCAGCCGCAGGATTCATGCCGGTAAAAACGCATGATGCGCAGCGCAAACTCGACCATGCAGGCGTGCTCGTCCACCACCACCACGCCGCCGGAGCCCAGAAACGAGCCCGCCTTGGCGACCGAGTCGAAATCCAGGTTGACGTTGAGGGCTTCGTCGGCGGTAAGGATGGGAGTCGAGCTGCCGCCGGGCACCACGGCTTTGAGTTTGCGGCCGCCGGGAATGCCGCCGCCGATTTCTTCGATCAGGCGCTTCATCGGGAAGCCGAGCGGCAGTTCGTAAACGCCGGGACGCTGGACGTGTCCGCTGAGGCAGAACAGGCGGGTGCCCCCGTTTTTCGGAGGGCCGAAGGCGGCAAACCAAGCGCCGCCGCCGAGAATAATGTGCGGCACGCTGGCCAGGGTTTCGACATTATTGATAATGGTGGGGCCGCCGTACAGGCCCGAAATGGCGGGAAAGGGCGGCTTCAGGCGCGGGATGCCGCGCTTGCCCTCGAGCGATTCCATCAAAGCGGATTCCTCGCCGCATTCATAAGCGCCGGCGCCGGAATGCGCGGCGATATGGAACTCAAAATCGCTGCCCAGGATATTTTTACCCAGCAGGCCGGCGGCATAGGCTTCCTGGATGGCGCGTTCCATGATCTCGATCAGGTAGCGGTACTCGCCCCGGATGAAGACATATCCCCGTTGGGCGCCGATGGCGCGGCCGCAGATTGCCATGCCTTCCAGGATGGAAAAAGGATCGCGTTCCAGAATCAGGCGGTCTTTGCAGGTGCCCGGCTCGCTTTCATCGGCATTGCAGAGCACGTATTTCGGCTTGGCCGATTGCGCCGGCACGAACGACCATTTCATGCCGGTGGGGAAGCCGGCGCCGCCGCGGCCGCGCAGGCCGGACTGCTTGACTTCGTCAATGATGGCGGCGGGCGTCATGGCCAGCGCCTTTTCCAGGGCGCGAAAGCCCTCGCTGGCGCGGTAGCCGGCCAGGGTCGAGGCGGCGGCGTCGTCGAAGCGTTGGCTGACGACTCGGACTTCGGCGGGATGGCTCATGCCCCTTCCTTTCCGGACGGGCCTTTGGCCGCCGCGCCGCTGGAACCGTTCGATGAAGAAGCGGCTTGGCCGGCGGTGGTGGCCGCATTGCTGGCGTAGGAGGCGTCGGGTTGGGGCGGCGCGCCGCGGCGGTAAGCTTCGAGAATCCGGTCGACGCGCTCGGGGGTGAGATCGTGGAAGAAGTCGTAGTTGACCTGGATGGCCGGGGCCCAGCTACAGGCGCCCATGCATTCCACCTCTTCCAGCGAGAACACGCCGTCTTCGGAAGCCGGGCCTTCGCCCAGGCGCTGGCGGCAGTGTTCCAGAATGCGATTGCCGCCGCGCAGCAGACAACTGATATTGGTGCAGACCTGCACGTGATAGCGCCCGGCCGGCTGGGTGCGCAGCATGGTGTAATAGCCGATGGTTTCGCGCACGGCGATTTCCGGCAGTTCCAGGCGGGCGGCGATGGCGGAAATCGCCTCGGGCGTCAGCCAGCCGAGCTCATCCTGGGCATACAGCAGCATCGGCACCAGCGCCGAGCGCTTCACCGGATAAGCTTCCAGCAGCTTGCGAAAGCGTTCTTCCAATGCGGGGCTGAAGATCGCCATCAGCGGTCCACCTCGCCTAAAACAATATCGATGCTTCCGATGACCGCGACCACGTCGGCCAGCAGGCGCCCTTCAACCATCTTGGGCAGGGCTTGCAGGTTGACATAGGAAGGCGAGCGCATGTGCACCCGGTAAGGCCGCGGGCCGCCATCGCTGACCACGTAATAGCCCATCTGGCCGCGGGGCGATTCCACCGCCTGATACACCTCGCCGGGGGGGACGGCAAAGCCTTCGGTCACGATCTTAAAGTGATAGATCAGGGCTTCCATCTCCGACTTCATCTGGTCGCGGTCGGGCAGGGTGACGCCCGGAACGTCGGCCTTGAAGTCGCCTTCGGGCATGCCTTCCACCGCCTGGCGGATGATTTTCACGCTCTCGCGCATCTCCTGCAGCCGGATCAGGTAGCGCGAATAAACGTCGCTCTCGGTGCGCACCGGCACCTCGAACTGGAATTCTTCATAGCAGGAATAGGGCTGGTCGCGGCGCAAATCGAGCGAGACCCCGGCGGCGCGCAGGCAGGGGCCGGTGACTCCCCAGGCAATCGCGTCCGCGGGGGAGATATAGCCGACGCCGCGGGTGCGGCCGCGCCAGATGGCGTTGCGGGTCAGCAGCGCCTCGTATTCATCCACCCGGCCGGGGAAGTAGTCAATGAATTTTTTCACCCGCTCGAGCATGCCGAGCGGGGGCTCCAGCGCCAAGCCGCCGATGCGGAAATACGAAGTCATCATGCGCTGGCCGCTGGCATACTCAAAGATTTTGAGAATTTCCTCGCGCTCGCGGAAGCAGTAGAGGAAGACGGTCATGGCGCCGATATCGAGCGCATGGGTGCCCAGCCAGACCAGGTGGCTGTTCAGGCGGGTCAGCTCATTGAGCATCACCCGCGTCCAGGCGGCCTTGCGCGGCGGCTGAAGCTGGAGCAGCTTTTCCACCGCCAGCACGTAACAGAGATTGTTGGTCAGCGGGCAGAGGTAATCGATGCGGTCGGTCAGCGTCACCGCCTGCTGATAGAATTTCGACTCGCAGCTTTTTTCAATTCCGGTGTGGAGATAGCCGATATCGGGCTGGGCTTTAACCACCACCTCGCCGTCAAGTTCCAGAAGCAGGCGCAGCACGCCGTGGGTGGAGGGGTGCTGCGGCCCCATGTTCAAGACCAGGTGCCGGCCCTCGGCATCGGCGCGCTCCAGGCCAATACCGGAAGCGGCGGCGCCGAGGTTGTCAGAGGCGCTCATTAACGGTAGCCCTCCACCGGATAATCCTTGCGCAGCGGGTGGCCTTCCCAGTTTTCCGGTAGCACGATGCGGCGCAGGTCGGGATGTCCCTCGAAACGGATGCCGAACAAATCGAAAATTTCGCGTTCAAACCAGTTGGCGGTCGGCCAGATGCCGGTCACGGTGGGAACCGGCTGGGTTTCGTCGGCGCCGACCTTCACCCGCAGCCAGTCGCGGCGGTTGAGCGAATAAAGCTGGTAGGCCAGTTCAAACCGCGGCGCGGTGGTGCGCCAGTCGGCGCAACTCAAGTCGCAGAGCAGCTTGAAATCCAGTTCGGCGTCATCGCGCAAGGCGGCGGCGGCCTGTCCCCATTGCGCCGCCGGAATCCAGATCGAGAGCTCGCCGCGGTCGTGCCGCAGGCGCTCGATCGAGCCTGGAAGCAGGGCTTGCAGCCGTTGCGCCGCCGGGTGAGCGGCAATGTCTTCGTTCAGAGCCATACTCGGGTAAACTCGCGGGCGCGCCTCATCATTCCGCGCGCTCCGGTTGGTTCCAATCCAATACGCCCTTGCGCCAAATGTAATAAAACCCGGTCAACACGATCGCCATGTACACCAGCATTTCAAAAAAGCCGAAGAGCAGCAGATGGTGAAAAACCACCGCCCAGGGCAGCAGAAAAACCGCTTCGATATCGAACAGGATGAAAACGATGGCGACCAGGTAGAACTTGACCGCGAAGCGATGCTGGGCGTCGCCGATCGGCGGCACGCCGCATTCATAGGGGGTCAGCTTGCGTTTTGTGTTGCGGTGCTGCCCGATGACGTACGAGAGGCCCACCACCACTAGCGCGAAGCCCAGCGCCAGCACAAACTGGATCAGCACCGGCAAATAGTGAACGATATAGGGGCCGGGCGTGGCGGAAGTGGCGGATGCGACAGCGATCATGCTCGGCTATAAAATGGGCCCGCTTTTGGCGGATACAGTTTCCGCCGGCTGCCGCCGGCGGGAAGCGACCCCGGCGTCCGCCGCAGGCGGATGACCGGTTTCGGAACCAGAATCGAGGCGCCGGCACGCACCGGTGCACTGCAGCGAACTTTTGACTATACGGTTGCGCGCTCCGGGCTGTCAACCTCCGCCGGCATGATGCTTGCGCAAAATCTCTTCGCGATCGCCGCGGGAGCGCATGGGCGCGGGCGATAATGGATTGCGGAAATATTCATTCCCAATTCGGCGTATCAGGAAAAGCATGAGATCGTCGCATCGCTCCTATATTGCCGGGGCGCTCGCCGCCGGCCTGGCCGCGCTCGCCGCCGGATGCGCCCGCCACGCCGCGCCGGCGCCGGCTCTGCGCGCGATGCCGGTCGTGGTGCAGCCGGTGCGCTGGACACCGGTCAGCCAGACCACGCAATACGTCGCCACGCTGCTCTCGCGGCAAACCGCGACCCTGTATCCGCAGGTTACCGGCTACATCCGCCAGATTCGCGTCCATTCCGGCGACCGGGTGCGCGCCGGGCAGCTGCTGATGATGGTGGATCCGCTCAAGCAGCAGGCCACGGTGAAAAGCCAGAGCGAAGCCTTGCGGGCGCAAGCGGCGCTGCTGAGCTACGACCGCCAGCAACTGCGGCGCGCCGAAGCGCTATGGCGGGCCAAAGTGGTCTCGCGCCAGGACGTCGAGCAGGCCCGCTCGACCTATGCCAATGCGCGCGCGCAATTGGCCGCCCTGCGCGCGCAGTTGCGCGCGCAGCGGGTTCAGCTTCGCTACTACGATATTGTCGCCCCCCGCGCCGGCATCGTCGGCGATATTCCCGTGCATGTGGGCGACCTGGTTTCCAATGCCACGCCGCTCACCACCGTGGTCCAGCCCGGCAATCTCGAAGCCTATATTTATGTGCCGGTGGAGCGGGCGCGGCAATTGCGTCCCGGGCTGGCGGTGCAGTTGGTGAACGCGAACGGCCGGGTGCTGGCGACCAGCCGCATCCGCTTTATTTCGCCGCAGGTGGACGCCACCGCCCAGACCGTGCTGGTCAAGGCGGTGTTCGGCGATGAAGGCGGGGGCTTGCGGAATCAGCAATATGTCAAAGCGCGGATTGTCTGGGGCACGCGCCCGGCCATCCTGGCGCCGGTGCTCGACATCAGCCAGATCAACGGCCGCCAGTTCGCTTTCATCGCCGCGCCCGGCCCGCGGGGCTTTGTTGCGCGCCAGGTTTTACTGACCGTCGGGGCGATTGTGGGCAACAACTACGTTGTCAAAAGCGGCTTGCGCCCCGGCGACCGCCTGATCGTTTCGGACACGCAATTTCTGGTTTCCGGCATGCCGGTCGTGCCCCTGCCGCCGCGCCCTCCCGCCGCCGCCGCCCGACGCGGAAAATAGCGGAGCCATGGTCGATTTTTTCATCCGCCGCCCGATCTTCGCCACGGTCTGCGCCCTGATCATCATTCTCGCCGGCGCGATGGCGATTCCCACCCTGCCGGTGGCGCAGTATCCGCAACTGGCGCCGCCCACGGTGACCGTGACCAGCATTTACACCGGCGCCAGCGCGCAGGAAGTGGAATCGGCGGTGACCACCCCGCTGGAAGAGGCCATCAACGGCGCCATCGGGCTGCGCTACATCGCCTCCAGCAGCACCAATAACGGCGTCAGCACCATCACCGCGACCTTCGACGTCACCCGCAATCTCGATCTGGCGGCGGTGGATATCCAGAACCGGATCAACAGCGTCGAAGGACAATTGCCGGCCTCGGTGATCACCAACGGCATCTCCATCGCCAAAAGCGGCGCCGGCTTCATACTGGCGGCCGGCTTTTACTCGCCCCATCATCAATACAGCAATCTGTTCATCAGCAACTATCTCAGCGTGTACGTCGCCGACGCCATCGCGCGCGTGCCCGGCGTGGCCAACGTGAATGTCTTTGGCCAGCGCACCTATGCCATGCGCATCTGGCTCGACCCGCTGCGCCTGGCGGCGCGCGGGCTGACCGCCGGCGACGTCATCTCGGCCTTGCAGGAACAGAACGTCGAAATCGCCGCCGGCGAGATCGGCGCCCCGCCCGCGCCCGCCGGCCAAGCCTATCAATTCTCGGTGCGCGCCGCCGGGCGCCTCACCCAGCCGGCGCAGTTTGACGATATCGTGCTCAAGACGCTGCCCAACGGCGGCCTGATCAAGCTGGGCGACGTCGGCCGGGCGCAACTGGGCGCGCAGGATTATTCCACCCACCTGGAATTTAATGGAAGGCAGTTGATCGGCTTGGGCGTGCAGCAATTGCCCAATGCCAACGCCCTCCAGGTGGATGCGGCGGTCAAGGCGGAACTGGCGCGGCTGAAGCCCCAATTCCCCCCCGGCCTGCAGTACGCCATCGCTTTCGACACGACCACCGCGGTGCGCGATTCGATTCGCGACGTGCTGATTACCCTGGGCGAAGCCGTCCTGATCGTCATCTTCGTCATCTTTCTTTTTCTGCAAGACTGGCGCACCACCCTGATCCCCGCCGCCACCATTCCCGTATCGCTGGTCGGCACCTTCGCGTTCGTCAAGCTCTTCGGCTTTTCCATCAACACGCTGACGCTGTTCGCGCTGGTGCTGGCCACCGGCCTGGTGGTGGACGACGCGATCGTGGTGATCGAAAATGTCGAGCGCCATCTTTCCGAAGGCGTAACCGAACCGCATCGCGCCACCTCGGTGGCCATGAGCGAAATCACCAGCGCCGTCGTCGCCACCTCGCTGGTGCTGATTTCCGTTTTTGTGCCGGTGGCGCTGTTTCCCGGCACCACCGGCATTCTCTTCCGCCAGTTCGGCCTGACCATCGCCTTTGCCATCGCCATCTCGGCCTTTAACGCGCTGACCTTGTCGCCGGCGCTGTCGGCGATTTTGCTGCGCGAGGCGCGGCATAAACAAGGCGTTTGGGGCTGGATTGAAGGCCTGATTCACGGCATCACCGCCTTCTATCGCCGCACGCTGTCGGTGCTGTTGCGCTGGCGCTGGGCGCTGGCGCTGTTGTTCCTGGCGACCGCGGCACTGGCCTGGTTTGTCTTTCGCCAGGTGCCCAGCGCATTCGTGCCCGCCGAAGATCAGGGATACGTCATGGTGCTGGCGCAGGCGCCGCCGGGCGCCTCGCTCGGCTACACCGCCGGCATCCTGCGCCAGGCGCAGGCCATCCTCGCCCGCCAGCCGGAAGTCGAGGGCGCGTTCGCCATCTCCGGCTTCAGTTTCACCGGCGCCGGATCCAATACCGGCATGATGTTTGTCGATCTCAAGCCCTATAGCCAGCGGGTGGGAAGGCAACATTCCGCCCAGGCGCTGGTGGCGCGGCTGCAACGGCAATTTTTCGCCATTCCCGGGGCGCTGGTGCAGCCGATTCTGCCGCCGGCTATCCAGGGGCTGGGCACGTTTGGCGGCTTCCAGCTCGAGGTGCTGAATCAGAGCGGCGCCGGCGAGCAGCAACTCGCCGCGGCGACGCAGGCGCTGGCGCGGGCCGGGAGCGCGCAGCCGGCATTGCGCGGCGTCTTCACCACTTTTACCGCCAACGATCCGCAAATCCAGGTCCAGATTCACCGCAACCTGGCCAAGAGCCTGCAAGTGCCGCTGGGGCAGATTACCAGCGCGTTGCAGACCTACATGGGATCGGTGTACGTCAACAACTTCGATTTCAACCACCGCGCCTACCGCGTTTACGTGCAGGCCGACGCTCCCTATCGCCGCAATCCGCGGGATATCGCCGAATACTATGTCCGAAGCGATAATACCCAGCGCATGATTCCGCTGGCGCATCTGGTGCACATCGGCTACGCCTCGGCGCCGCAGACTATCGACCATTACAACCTGTTCCGCTCGGCCGAAATCGACGGCTCGGCCGCGCCCGGCACCAGCTCCGGACAGGCGATGACGCGGATGGACCGGCTGGCGAAAAAGGTGCTGCCGCGCGGCATGACGATCGCCTGGACCGGGCTGTCGTTGGAGGAACTGCGGTCGGGCAGCCAGGTAGTGATGCTGTTCGCGCTCGGGTTTCTGGTGGTCTATCTCACCCTGGCGGCGCAGTATGAGAGCTGGGTGCTGCCCTTTATCGTCATGCTGGCGGTGCCGGCGGCGATGCTGGGCGCGCTCGGCGCGCAATGGTTGCGCGGGCTCAACAACGACGTTTACTGCCAGATCGGCCTGGTGATGCTGATCGGGCTGGCCAGTAAGAATTCCATTCTGATCGTGGAATTCGCCGAACAGTTGCGCGACCGCGGCATGTCGCTGCTGGATGCCACGCTGGAGGCGGCGCGGGTGCGGCTGCGGCCCATCCTGATGACCTCGGTGGCGTTCATGTCGGGTTTGATCCCGCTGCTGATCGCCACCGGTTCGGGCTCCGCCGCCCGCCATTCCGTCGGCACCGCGGTTTTCGGAGGCATGCTGCTGGCCTCGACTCTCAACCTCATCTTTATTCCCGCCCTTTACCTGATTGTGCGCGGCATCTTTCCCGGCGGCGGCCGCCATGCCATTCAAATTGAGAAATAAGCGGCGCGGCCGCTTTTACTTTTAAGCGCTGGCGCGCGCCCCATCCTGCCATCCCATCCCACCGCCATAACGATAAAAACCCGGGCAATCGACCGGGAAATTTGGGAATAAAAGTGCCAGCACCCTGGCTGCAGTTCCGAGTTCAGCCGCAGCGCGGTTAAATTCCGGTCATCGAAACCTGAGCCATCATCTCGCGGTAACCGGCAAGTTTATCGGGCTTTAGCCGGCGATATTTTTATCGGGGCCGCTGCTCGCCATGGCCTCTTTTCTCCGAATTCCTGGTTCCCTGAGTTGGCTATCAAGCTGCAAATCAAATTACTCTATGGCGCGCGGCAAGTTGTCCAACCTGCTGTTTGATCCCAGTCCGCCGCCGAATCTTCAGAAATACCTGATGCCCGGCGCCATTCCGTTTCAGGAAGCCCGGCTCTGTCTGGATTGCGAAGTCGTTTGCCAAACCAGCCGCTGCCCAAAATGCGCGGGACGTAGCGTGCATCCCCTCGCGACCTGGCTCAAGACCATGCCACCTCCGCTGCTGCGACTTGAGCGCCGCCGTTCCGGAACAGATCGCCGCAAAGGTCCTGACCCGAACTACCACGGCCCGGAACGCCGCAAAGGCGAACGCCGCAAGAGCAGATAGCCGCCGAATGTTTTAATCTTCAAACATTTCTTTGGCGGGGGGCGGATAACCGGAAGCTAAAAATCAGGCGGGACCGGCCGCGCTTGCTCGCCGGGCCCGCCTGTCCGTCCAGCTTTATAGCGGCTCGGCCGCTTTTACTTTTCGGCGCTGACGCTTTCGCAAAGGTCCGGCCGAAACCGGACGCCTAGCGAATACGCATGGTTGCCGGGCATTGCCGGGCGCAATTCCTGCGGAATTGCTTTGTAATGTCGTTCATAGGCGCGGGATCTAACCGGAACCCCGCGCTTCGGCCTGCGGGCATGGTTAGAGGCAATTTCTTTGAAATTGCCAAGGACGAAAACTGCTGTCCGACTCGGCCGTTAACGCAATATGTAACCCATGGCCGGCCATCAGGAAACGTGCGCGGCTACCGGCACGTGTTCCATCAGCCAGCTCGTGCTAACCGACTTGGGCCGCATGATGGGCGTTCCGACTGCCCGATTGATGACGAGCTGCGCGCACAGGCCCAGCGCGCGCGAAACGCCAAACAGCACGGTATAGTAGTCGAACTCTTTCAGTCCATAGTGATAAAGCAGCGAGCCGGAGATGGCGTCCACATTCGGCCATGGATCTTGCACCTTGGCCTGCTGCTTCAGGATTTCCGGCACCACGGCAAAGAGCCGGTCGACGATGCTGAACATCATCTCATTGCGGCAATAGCGCTCGCCGAACTTATGGAAGGCGGTATAGCGTGGATCGGTCACCCGCAGCACGGCGTGACCGTAGCCGGGAATGACCTGGCCATGTTGCAGCCGATCCTTCAGGTAACTGCGCAGTTGGGCTTCGCTGGGCGCCCCGCCGAAATGATTTTGGATATCGAGCACGAAGTGCAGGCTCTCCTGGTTGGCTAGGCCGTGCAGCGGTCCAGCCAGGCCGTTCAGGCCGGCGGAGATGGCATAGTAGGCGTCGGAGAGCGCCGAGCCGACGGTGTGGCTGGTGAAGGCGCTGACATTGCCGCCCTCATGATCGCAATGCAGCGTGAGATAAAGCCGCATCAGCTTGGCGAATTCCTCGCCCCCGATTCCCAGCATTTGGGCAAAATCGGCGCTCCATTCCAGTTCCGGGCGTGAAGCAATGCGGGGCCGGCCGATATGCAGCCGGTAAATGCCGGCGGCAACCGCGGGCAGCTTCGCCAGCAATTGCAAGCAGTCTTCCAGCGTGGATTCCCAGTATTGATCCTTGGGCATGCCATCTTCGTAATGGCGACGAAAGACGGACTCCCGCTCCAGCGCCAGCAGCGCCACGCTGAGCATGGCCATGGGATGGGTATCGCGCGGCAGCGCTTCCAATACTTTCCAGAGGTAGTCCGGAATGAGCGCCCGCTGCCGCAGCTCCTGCCGCAAGTCGTTCAACACGGCGCCGGAAGCCAGCTCGCCGGTCAGCAGCAGGTAAAACATCTCTTCTGGCGACTTGCTGGCGAGTTCGCCAATGGGAATGCCGCGTACGATTAGCCCCTGAGTGGGCGAGACCTCGGAGGTGTCGCAGACCAGGCCCTGCGCGCCGCGCAACCCGCCCAGGACCTGGCTCACCTTAATCTCGCCTATCCTCTCTTCGCCGCGCGTCTGCAGCAGCTCGAGTCGTTGCCTGCGCCAGCCGGGAATGGTTTCCTGCAATTTGGCTTGTAAAATGCCGGGCATGGCTAAAACTCCTTCCCGCCGGGCCGTGAATTTGCGGCCTGGCGTCATCCTGTTTTATTTTCGCGCTTTCCGGAAATTCTGGATATATCGCAGCCCACAAACAGATGTAATTGCAATCACTGCATGCGTTTGAATGGCTTGATACCCGCCGCTGCGCATGTTCTCTCGCCCGGCACCTGCCGGCATCGCCCTGGATAAAAGCATCAAGCCGGATCGGCCCCATGGCATGTTTGGGTTGTGCGCGCGCGCCTAAAAGCAAAAGCGGCCGGACCGTAAATAACCACCCATTTTGCGGTTGCAATTATAAATCGATGTGTTTAAGTGCTTCTTATCTTAGGGGCTTTTTTATTCAAGCCTTCATCCTTTCCTCTAAGTTATAGAATCAAAAACCTTGACATCATTGTTCGCCATGCGGCTTACTGAGCTAATCGAATGGCCGCGCGTTGGCCGGTACCTGTCAATGTTTAGTCGGTTCCAAATTATATTCGGTCCAAATCGTCGCGCAATCCCGCTAAACTTCCGCGATGCCGGGTTGTGGCATGCGGGCGCATTCCTGAACATTCAAACGGTTCGTGAACAGCAGAACCTGCTAAGCCTGTTCGCCATAATTATTTTGCTGCTGGTGTTGCTGGTTCTGCTGCAATTTTGGCAAACGCAGCGGCGTAGAAAGCTGGCGCGCAGCCGGGTCCGCCTGACTGCGCGCGAGTACCAGTTGCTGTTTGACGCCAGCCCGATACCGAAATGGGTGTATGACTGCGAATCATTGCGCTTTGTCGCGGTCAACAATGCCGCTATCGCCCAATATGGCTACAGCCGCGAGCAGTTTCTGGCCATGACCATAGCCGATATCCGCCCGCTGGCCGAGCAGCCGCGGCTGGAGTCCATGCTGCAAAACAACTTCGGCGGCGGCACATTCTATTCCGGGATCTGGCGGCACCAGACGCGGGATGGCCGCCAATTGTTGGCCGAAATTTATTCTCACGATATGCAATTTGCCGGGCGGGAGTGCCGCATGGTGCTGGCGCTCGATGTGACCGCGCGCGAGCAGGCGACGGCGGAACTGGCGGCCCTGAATAAAGGGCTCGAAGAGCGCGTGCGCGCCCGTACCGCCGAGTTGGAGATTGCCAACCGCGAGCTGGCGGCCGCCAATCAGGAACTGGAAGCCTTCAGCTATTCGGTCGCGCACGATCTGCGCGCCCCGTTGCGGGCGCTGGATGGTTATAGCCAGGCCTTGGTGGAGGATTGTAGCGATGGCCTCGATGTCACCGGGCGAGGTTATCTGGCGCGCATTCGCGCCGGCGCCCAGCGCATGGCGATGCTGATTGACGACTTGCTGGAACTCTCGCGCCTGACCCGCTCCGAAATGCGCTGGCAACGCCTGAACCTTGCCGCCCTGGCGCGCGAGGTGGATGCCGAATTGCGCCGCTCCGAACCGCGGCGCCTGGTCGAATTCATCCTGCCCGAACGGCTGGAGGTCGCCGGCGATGCGGCGCAAATGCGCATTCTGTTGGCTAATCTGCTCAGCAATGCCTGGAAATTTACTTCCCATCATCCCCGCGCCCGGATCGAACTGGGAGCGGAAGACGGGCGCGGCGTTGACGGCGCTGGAGCCTGGCTAGGCTGCTTTGTGCGCGACGATGGCGCCGGTTTTGACATGGCTTGGGCGGGCAAGCTCTTCCGCCCCTTCCAGCGCCTGCACAGCGGCAATGAATTCCCCGGCACCGGCATCGGTTTGGCCATCGTGCATCGCATCGTGCACCGCCATGGCGGCCAGCTTCGCATCGAAGCCGCGCCCGAGCGCGGCGCGACCGTCTTTTTCACCCTGCCGGCCGCGACGCCCGCGGCCGCTCTGACGGCGAACGCTTTCCCCAAGCAGGACAAGGAGGATTCGGATGGAACAGCCCCGCTATGTACTGCTGGTCGAGGATAATCCCGACGATGAAGCTCTCACGCTGCGCTCGTTAAAAAAAAGCGGCGTGCTCAACGAAGTCGCGGTGGAACGCGATGGAGCGGCCGCAATCGATTTTTTGCTCGGTTCGCCTGAGCGTCCGCTGCCCGCCGTGGTGCTGCTCGATCTCAAACTGCCCAAGCTCGATGGCCTGGAAGTGCTGCGGCGGCTGCGCGCGGATGAACGCACCCGCCACTTGCCGGTGGTCATTCTCACTTCCTCGCGCGAAGAGCAGGATGTATTGCAGGGGTATGAGCTGGGGTGTAACAGTTACGTCCGCAAGCCGGTCGAATTCGAGCAGTTCGTGCGCGCCGTCGGCTCAATGGGGCTTTATTGGATGCTGCTCAACGAACCTCCGCGAGATTGAAACCTTGCCGTTATCCGGAAAAAACGGTTCCCGAGTCAATTGCAAGAGAGCATGGGGTCAGTACGGGATTGCTGCCGGTTCCCGGATGCTGGCGGAAAAGAGAGGCGATGGGCGAGGCGAGAAGCGGGCGGAACAAGCATGTACGGCGTGCCGCCGGCGGGAGGGTGCCTGCAATGCCAAGCCGCTAGTCACGGCGGATCGCCGGGCATTTCCGGGGAGAGGAGGACGATGAGCGAGCCTCTGCGCGCGCTGATTATTGAAGATTCCGAAGAGGATTGCCGGTTGCTGCTACGGGAACTGCGCCGCGCCGGCTTCGATCCGATTGAATCGAGCCGCGCTGAAGACGAGCCCGGCTTCCTGGCTGCGCTCAACCAGCGTGGGTCTGCCGTGGATCGTGCTGACGGATGGCAGGTCATCCTCTCCGATTACAATCTGCCCAACTTCAGCGTCGAGCGCGCTCTGGACGTGCTCCGCCGGCAAGACATGGATATTCCGATGCTGGTGGTCTCCGGCAGCGTGGGCGAAGCGGTGGCTGTGGCCACCATGAAGCTCGGCGTTCAGGATTACATCTTCAAAACCAACCTCGCCCGGCTGGGCGCCGCCATCCGGCGCGAATTGGAAGAAGCCCGCGGCCGCGGCCAGCGGCGGTCGATCGAGCGCGAGCGCGAGCAACTTCTCCAATCGCTGCGCGCCTCGGAGGAACGTTACCGGCTGTTGTTCGAGCGCAATCTGGCCGGCGTGCTTCGCGTTAATGAGGAAGGCAAAATTCTGGATGCCAATCCCGCTGCGGCCCGCATCCTGGGCTGCGATTCTCCCGGCCAGCTGCGCGGCGCCTCCGCCGATAGCTTCTATCCCCAGCCCGCCAGCCGTAAGGCTTTCCTCAACCGCCTGCTCGAACAGGGACAATCCAGCAACAGCGAACAGCAGCTTTTAAGCCGAGACGGCCGCCTGATCACCGTGCTGGAAAACGCCACTTTGCTCGAATCCGGGCCGGAAGGCCTGGTGTTGGAAAGCACCATTATCGATATCACCGAGTACAAACAGGTTGCCCAGCAGTTGCAACAATCGCAGAGGCTGGAAACCGTGGGCCGGCTCGCCGGCGCCGTCGCGCATGATTTCAATAACATGCTGACCGTGATTCTCGGCAACTGCGATCTGCTTTTCGTCCGTTTCCGGGAAAATTCCGCGGCCATGCGGCATGTGGAAAATATTCGCGATGCCGGCCTGCGCGCCGCCTCGTTGACCCGGCAATTGCTGACCTTTGGCCGGCGCCAGCCGATGACTTTGAATCGCGTCGACCTCGGCCGCCTGGTCCGCCTTTCGTTGCAATGGATGAAACGCCTGGTGCCCGATTCGGTGCAGCTCGAGCTGGCCTTGAACCCGACCGGCGAGATTCAGGCCGACCCCGCCATGCTCGATCAGGTCCTGCTGAACCTGATCGTCAATGCTTGCGATGCCATGCCGATGGGCGGGACCTTGCGGCTTGAAACCGAAACCTGCGAATTTAAAACGGCCGTGCCCGGCACGCCTACCGATCTGTCGGCTGGAACTTACGCGCGTCTGCAGGTTTCCGATACCGGACAGGGCATGGACGCCGAAACCCAAGCGCGTATTTTCGAGCCTTATTTCACCACTAAAGGGCCGGAGAAGGGCACCGGCTTGGGGCTGGCCACCGTGTATGGCATCGTTGCCGAGCATCATGGACAGATTCGGGTGCAGAGCCAGCCGGGCCAGGGTTCCCATTTTGCCGTGCTGTTCCCACAAGCCTCCAAAACCGCTCCTGCCCATGTATAACCTGGAAGCGGCCTTGCCGCCGCTCGCCTAAGCTCGCTTCATTCCTGGATTAAAACCAGATGATCCACCCCGCCCGCGCCCTGCGGGATGGGCAGCGGCGGATACCGAAAATCCACCAACGCCAGATAAGCCAACACCAGATCGAGTTGTTGATTGCCGGCGGCTGGAGGTAAATGCAGAGGCGGAGGCGGCTTATGGCGATCTGCGCCCGGAGCGGGAAAAAAGGGAAATCGTGGACGCAAAGCCATCGGTTCCGTCCAATTGCAGCCGACGAACTCCACCACCGCGCCACGCTCGGCCAGTTCCCATAGCAGCGCGGCGCAGTCGGATAGCAAGGCTTCGCGCCGCTCCGGCGGCAGCCGCTCGCCGGCGACGGCGAAGACCACCCGGGCGCGCGGTTGTTGCTCGCGGCTGAATTCGCGCACCCGCAACTCGCCGGCTTTGGCGCTGGCTTTCCAATGCACCTGGCGGGCGGTATCTCCAGGCTGGTGCTGGCGAATGCGATATAAATCGTGTCCCGGCCCAGGCTGGTATAGCTCTTGCCGGCCCTCCATGGCCAGCCAGCTTTCCACCCACTGCCGGCCTTGTTCCAGATCCGGATAAGCCAGAATGGGCTGATCGTGAGCTTCGGCGAAAAACCGCCGCCATTTGCGAATCAGACCAAAGGGAAAGGAAGTGCCCAGCGACAACCCGGTTACGTCATAAAGCCCGCGGTGAGGAAAGCGAATGCTTACGGTCAAGCCGGCGCGGCGGCGAGCCGGCAGATAAGGGAAATAAGCGGGCGGCATCTCCAGGCTCGCCACCGGCTGCGCGGCCTTGCCGCGTTTAGGCCCGCGCGCCGCTTCCACCATTAGGGCAAAACTGGGCATGAAGCGTTTTTCGTTTTCCAGCTCCAGCCGCACGGGAATATTGCGCCCGGCAAAGACTTGCCCGGGTAGCCGAAAATGCAGGCTGATGTTGCTCAGCACCAGCGAGGAAACGAAGCCGGAAACCAGCAGCGCCGCCAGCATGGAGGCGGCCAGCAGAAACAGCAGATTGTTGCCGGTATTCATGGCTGCCGCAATCAACAGCAGCAAGCCAGACATGTACACCCAGCCGCCGCGGGAAAAATGAAATCCCAGCTGCCGCCGGCGCGGTCGCCGCCGCGGGGCGCCGGGCAAGGGAGGGGAACTCGGCTGGGGCTTCACCGGGCTGAACGTGGCCGACATATCTTTATGCTAGCTTGCTCGCGCGATGCTAGCTTGCTGGCGCGCCGGCGTCTTTTTTGTCTTCCGGGGCTTGCTCCGCTCCCTTGTCCTCGCTTGCATTTGCTAAACTGGAATGTTCCCGGGCGCCTAGCTCAGCTGGTTAGAGCGCTGTCTTCACACGGCAGAGGTCATAGGTTCGAGTCCTATGGCGCCCACCATCAAGCCCTGAATTGCCAACAAGATAAATAATCTTGAGGGCTGATTTTGGGGCCGTTGAAAACCAAAGGTGGCGACTGTGTTTCTTGCCGTTCGCGATCTGGAATTGCATCCGCTGGCCATCGAGCAAAACTTTGCCCGGGGCGAGATCGCGCTTGAAGACGTCAATCTGGAATGGGTGGGGCCGATGCACATCCATGGCAAGGCGCAGTGGATCGGAGCCGGCATTCGGCTGCAGGTGCATTTGCAGGGCCAGTTTGCCCCGATTTGCGCCCGTTGTCTCGTGCCGGTGCCGATCGAGATGGATCGCGACCTCGACCTGCTCTACCGGCCGGCCGAGGCGATGCCCTCGGAAAACGATATACTGCTGCCTGCGGCGGAAACCGACGTCGGCTTCTTCCGGGGCGCCGGTCTCGAACTGGCCGACTTGATCCGGGAACAGGTGCTGCTGGCGCTGCCGATGCGCACGCTGTGCTCGGAAGACTGCCGCGGGCTGTGCCCTGGCTGCAGCGCCAATCTTAACCGGGAGGCGTGCCGCTGCCCTGTGCGCGCTCAATCCTGATTCCAATCGTCTGGCCCTACACCTATGCCGAATCCCAAACGACGCCACTCCCATCAGCGTAAAAACACCCGCCGCGCCCATGATGCGCTGCGCCCCGGCTCGCTGTCCGAATGCCCCAACTGCCATGAGCACAAGCTGCCCCATCGCGTGTGCCCGCATTGCGGCTATTATCGCGAGCGCGAAGTCATCGACGTGCCGCAGCGCTAAGCGATCGTCAGGCTTTTATGCCTCGCTTCCATGTCGATTCTGCCTTCAAATGAGGCCCCGGCCGGCGCCGCGCTGACCATTGCCGTGGACGCCATGGGCAGCGATGGCGCGCCCCATCCTGAAATTACCGGCGCGCTGCAGGCGGTGCGCCATTACGGCGCTCGCATCTTGCTAACCGGCAATGCGGAGATCCTGCGCCGCGAGTTGGCCGCCGCCGCTTCGCCCGCCGAGCGCCAGGCGATCGAGATCGTGCCCGCCGACGAGGTGATTGGCATGGACGAGCCGGCGGTGCGGGCGGTGCGCAGCAAACGCAACTCCTCGCTGCATATCGCTTGCCGGCTGGTGCGCGAGGGACGCGCCGCCGGCCTGGTCAGCGCCGGCAATACCGGCGCGGTGATGGCCTGCGCCAAGATGATTCTCGGCAGCCTGCCGGGCGTGCACCGCCCCGCCCTGGCCGCCGTCTTCCCCAATATCCGCAACACCGCCTCGGTCATGCTCGACGTCGGCGCGAATGTGGATTGCCGCCCCGACCACCTCGAACAGTTCGCCATCATGGGCGAGATCTATTACCGCGCGATCTTCGGCATGGAGCGGCCCCGCGTCGGCCTGCTCTCGATCGGCGAGGAAGAGGGCAAGGGCAATGAGCTGACGCGTGAAGCCTATGCCCGCCTCCGCCAGTTGCCGCTGCATTTCATCGGCAACGTCGAGGGCCGCGACCTCTATAACGGCGAGGTCGAGGTCATCGTCTGCGACGGTTTTGTCGGCAATGTCGCCTTGAAAATCAGCGAGGGCCTGGTGGAGACAGTGCGCACCTTGCTCAAGGAATCGCTGTCCCGCACCCTCTCCGGCAAGGTGGGCTATGTGCTTTCCCGCCGCGCCTATGCCCATTTCAAGCAGCGGCTCGACTACAGCGAATACGGCGGCGCCCCCCTGCTGGGGGTGCGCGGCGGCGTCATCATCTCTCATGGCCGCTCCAACGCCAATGCCATCAAAAACGCCATTCGCGTGGCGCGCGAAAGCCACAACGTCAACCGCGCCATCGAGCACGAACTTTCGCGCGGCCGCGCCGCCGCCACCGTGGAGTAGCCGTTGGGCGGGGCGCCGGACTCCGGCTTGCTCTTTTTTCGGTCCACGATCCCTGCTGCTCGGTTCCGGCGGGTGCCCGGAAAATCCGGGTGAATATGGATAACTGCCAACGGACGATTTTCCTATGCCCGAACTGATCTATCTCTTTCCCGGACAGGGCTCGCAGTATGTCGGCATGGGCCGCGACCTGGCGGCTGAATTTCCCCTGGCCGCCCAAACTTTCGCCGAAGCCGACGCCGCCCTCGGCTTCCCCCTCTCGCGCCTCTGCTTCGCGGGTCCGGAAGAAGAACTGCGGCTGACCGCCAACACTCAGCCCGCCATCCTCGCGCATTCGGTCGCGGTGGCGCGTGTGCTCGAATCGCGCGGGCTTAAGCCCGTCCGCGTCGCCGGACATAGCTTGGGAGAATATTCCGCCCTGGTCGCCGCCGGCGGCCTGGAGTTTGCCGATGCGCTGCGCGCCGTGCGCCGCCGCGGCGAGCTGATGCAGACCGCCGTGCCGGTGGGGGAGGGAAGCATGGCCGCCATCCTCGGCATGAGCGTGGAAGCCGTCACCGCGCTTTGCGCCGATGCCGCCGCTGGCCAGGCGGTGTGCGAGCCGGCCAACTTCAACGGCGGCGGCCAGATCGTCATCGCCGGTCACGCCGCCGCGGTGGCGCGCGCGGCCGCTCTGGCTACCGAACGCGGCGGTCGCGCGGTGCCGCTGCCGGTGAGCGCTCCTTTTCATTGCCGCCTGATGATGCCGGCTCAAAAAGGTCTGGAGCCGGTGTTGCACAGCTTGACCTTCCGCCGCCTGCGCTGCCCATTGTTGTCCAATGTCGATGCCGAGCCGCTCGACGATCCCGAAACCGCCCGCCAGGCGCTGATTCGCCAGGTCACTTCGCCCGTGCAGTGGGAAAAAACCATGCGCCATCTGCTGGCCCACGGCGAAGCCGTGATCTGCGAGTTGGGACCGGGGCGCGTGCTCTGCGGCCTGGTGCGCCGCATGGACCGCTCCCGTAAATGCTTCTCGCTCGATGGCGCCGAAAGCGTCCGCGCCGCACTCCCCGAACTGGGCGCGGCGTGAAGCATGTTGGGGTGAATAGGGAGGGCGAGGCGCGGGCGGGATAGTAGGGGTCGGCGTCCGGCAACCCGGCGTCGCGCATAGCGCGCCCAATTCCGCCAGAATCATGCCCTGCATCCGGACAATGCTGGCTTGCGCCGGGCGGTACGCGAGCCATCGTTATAATTTGCTCGCGCTCGCTTGAGCACGTCTTGGCTCGCTTGCGCTCGTTACTGTTATTTTCCTTTGCGCCGCTTCAGTTCACGCTCTGCGGCGCGCCGCGCCTGCTCGCCGATCATGCGATTGCGCACCAGTTTTTGCAAATCGGCGGCGTTGAGATGTTTTAGCAACTCCAGGGTGACATCGAGCGGGCAGTGCGGGTTTTGCGCCAACAGTACCGGCAGGCGCGCCGAACGGCGAAAGCGGCGTTCGGCGGCGATCAGCCGCAAAACCTCTTCGCCGATATTGCCCATGGCGGCAAAGCCCTCGACGTCGCGCTCGCTGATTTGCGGCGATTGAATGACCGCCCGCTGCACGATCCGGTTCTGGTCGCGTATCAGCAGCAGGCGCTCATCCCGCGTCCCGGCCAGCGCCGCTTTTACCCGTTCCGGTACGGTCATGCGTATCAACCGTTGGATCAAGCTGCCGCCTGCCTCCGCCGGCGCGGCCATTTCCTTCGCTTCCGCCTCGCTGGGATCGCACAAATGAAACGCGCTCGCCGCCGCGGCTTCGGCCTCCTCCAGCAGGGAGGCGGCCTCAGATTCCCGCGTGCGGGAACCATCGCTGGAATCCTTAATTTCCGGCGGATCGATCGCGGGCATGGCGGCCTCGAGGGTGATGGAGGATATTGTAACGTTGCCGCGGCCATTCGCGGCAGGAATCTTCGGCGTGCAATTCTGCGCGGTGAAATTTATTTCAAAGTGCTGGAAGCTGCGCCCGGATTCGCAGACGATGATTTGCCGGCCGGGGAGGCGGCGGCGGTCTGCAATACGATCGTGGCGATTTGGCCCGCGGCGCCGGAGAGGGGGCGGTTCCTGCCATTGACCCGCACTCGAGTCGCGGCGGCGTTGCCGGTCACCAGCCGCAGGCGCCTACGCGCGGAGAACCCGCGGGTCTGGCTGGGTTGCAGCGTGCCGCTATACACTTCGCGCCCGTCGGCCCGCACCGAGATCCAGGCCGGCGCCACCACCGCCGAGACCTCCAATTTCAAACCATTCGATCCCGCGATGCGCATGGTGCGCTCCGGTTGCCCGGGTCTTGCGGGGTTCGGCGCATGCCGCCAAACGGAAGCAGTCTCAAGCGAGCCCGAGGGATGAAATTGCGGCGCAGCCGCTGGCTGAGTTATTGAAGTTTTCGGGCTTTTGGCGCTCCGGCGGGCAGCAAGCGTTAGCTTACGCCCCGGCCAAAAATGAAGCCATTGAGCGAAGATCGTCCGAGCTTGCACCCGGCCGCGGAGTTGCCAGGCGCCGGCGGCGAAGCCGAGCAGCAGTAAACCGGCCAACGCCAACTGTCGCCGTCTTTGCCGCTGCTTCCGTTGGGGCTGCCGCGGGTGCATCTGGCGAGGATCGGGCAAGTACAGTTCGGTTTCCGCCGCGCATCCGGTCGCGCGGCAATAGGCATTCCATGTTTCCGCCGGGTTCAGATCGAGTTGCCGGGCGTAAGCTTCCAGGAACTTGCGTCGAAAAATGCCGCCGGGGAGTTGCTCCCAGGCTCCGGACTCCATGGCAACGAGCAACTGCGGGCGGATTTTGGTCGCCGCGGCCACGTCGGCAATGGTCAGCCGCTTCCGATCTCTCTCCGCGCGCAGCCGCTCACCTAACTCGCTCATAAGCAGTGCCTGAACTCTTCGCTCCAAATTGGCTCATTTTGAGTTAGTTCGTGGTCCTCGTCAAGCCTTCTTAATCGATTTATACATATCATTGATGGATCCACTCATATGTGAGTTCAGCCTGAGTTATCCGGTCTATCAGTCAAATCGAACTGCCAAAATCAGGGAATGGCGTATAAATTGCACCATGAACCAGGGGAGCATCACCGTTATCATCGGGGGATTTGGCTCTTTTTACTGGATTTCCGGCTTGGATTCGGTATTATCGGGCAGTTTCCGTTAATTCCGGCAATGATGCGGTTTAGGACATAATTGGCACTTTTTGTTACAGGGGCCTGGAGTCAGTATGCCTGCAAAATCAATACCAGTCGCTGCGGAAACCGCGTTTCCAGAAGTGATGAGCGTGCGTCATGCTGCGGCCTACCTGGGAGTCTCGATAGATACCCTTTACAAATACCTGGCCACCCGGCAGGTGCCTGGATTCCGGCTGGGCAATCGCTGGCGTTTCAAAAAAACCTTGCTGGATGAATGGATTACGGGGTTAAGCCTGCCGCCGCAGACTCAATCCGCGCCCCCGCGGGCGCGCAAGCGCCAACGAGCGTAATTATGCCGTTTTGGAAAAACCAATCGAAGACGCTGCTGGGGCTGGATATCGGCACCAGTTCCATCAAGGCCGTGCAGTTGCTGCGCGAGGGCGCGCAAATTCAGTTGCGCCGCGCGCAAATGGCGGCGATTGCGCCGGAAATTGTGGTGGATGGCGCCATTACCGATGCCGACGGTCTGGCCGAAGCGATTACCCGCTTGCTGGGCGCCAAAGCCAAGAAGCAGCGCACCGCCGCTGCCGTGAGCGGGCATTCCGTATTCGTGCGCCCGATCGTTATGCCGGCGATGTCGGATGCGGAACTGGCCACCGCGATCCAGGCCGAGGCGGTGCAGCATGTGCCCTTTCCGATCGAGGAAGTCAATCTCGACTACCAGGTGCTGGATTTTCGCGAGGGCGGCCAGATGGAAGTGCTGCTGGTGGCGGCCAAAAAGGAAAAAGTGATCAACACCACCGATGCGCTCACGCGCGCCGGATTGCAGCCGGAGATCATGGACCACGATCCCCTGGCGCTGGCCAACTGTTACGAATACAATTACCAGCCCGCGCCCGATACCGCCGCGGCGCTGTTGCACGTCGGCGCCAGCCAGACGCACTTTAACGTCTTGCGCGGCGCGGTGCCGTGCTTTACCCGCGATATCAGCGCCGGCGGCAATCAATACACCGATGCGCTGCAAAAAGAATTCGCGCTGAGTTTCGACGAGGCCGAAGCGGTCAAGCTCGGCCGCTCCAATGCGGTTTCGGAACCCAAGCGCCGGGAAGTGATCCAATCCATCACCGAAATGCTGCGCCGCGAGCTGCGCAAGATGCTGGATTTTTTCCATGCCGACAATGACCGTGTCGCCATCGGCCGGTTATATCTTTCCGGCGGCGGGGCGGCCGTGCCGGGCTTGCAGGAAATGTTGCAGCAGGAAATGTCGGTGCCGGTGGAAGGGCTGGATCCGTTCCGGCGCATTCGCGCCCTCAAGAACGAGCCGGTGGGAATGGAGCTGCGGCAGATTGCGCCTCGAATGGCGGTGGCCGTGGGGTTGGCGCTGCGGGAGTTTGAGGACCTATGATCCGCATCAACCTGTTGCAAGGCGCGCAGGCGCCCGCCGAAGCGTCGGAGGTCGTGCACGCCGCGTCCGGCACGCCGAAATCCGCTCTCTTCATTTTGCTGGGGGCGGTCCTGGTGGTAGCGGCCCATTATTTTTATCTGCAGCGCCAGGCTGCCAATCTGCAGCAGGAACTGGTGCGGCAGCAGGCGGAAGCGGTCCGCTTGAATGCGGTGAAGCTCCAATTCCAAGCCCTGACCGCCAAGCAAGCCCGCTTGTCGGGACGCATTGCCATTATTCGCCGGCTGGATAACCGCCGTTCCGGTCCCTATGATTTTCTGGTTCGCCTGGGGCACAGCGTCGTCGGCACGAGCCAGCTTTGGTTGACTTCCTGCGTGGAAAAGCGGAATCAGGTCACGCTGACCGGCCGCGCGCTCAACCTCAACGCGCTCGCCTACTTTATTACCCGCATGCGGGGCTATGGCTTCCGCCACGTGCGCCTCGGCCAGGCCCGAGAGCAAAAATCCGCCGCCGGCGTGCCCGAGTTCTATTTTCAACTGCAGGCGTTGCTCGCTTCGGCGCCCGCCGCTTCCGCCCCGGGGCCCAGGAGCTGATCCCATGCCCTCGCTCGAAGAACTTTCTCCGCGTAAACAGCTGCTGGTCTTCGCCCTGTTGGCGGTCGTGCTGGTGATCGTGGTCGAATACGTCTGGCTGAGCGGCGTCAGCCAGGCGAATGATGCGCTGAAAAACAAGGTCAACGCGGCGCGGCTGAGTAATCGGCAATTGGAGCCGCTCCTGGTCCGCATGCCGGCGATGCGGCGGCAAATCGTCGTCTTGCAGCGGCGCCTGGCGCAATTGGAACAGGTGGTGCCGCCGCGCACGCAAACCGGTGAATTTTTGCGCGAGCTTGAAAGCACCGCTCGCGCCAGCGGCGTCTATATCCGTCAGGTAACCGCCCAAAGCAGCAACCATCACAGTTTTTATGTCGCTGCGCCCTACAGCCTGGTGCTCGATGGCAGTTATACCCGGTTGGCCGATTTTTATGCCCGCCTGGCGGTGATGCGGCGCATTGTCAATGTTGAAAATCTGCAATTGCGGCATTTGGGCCGCGGCGCCAATGGGCTTGCCTACTCGCCCGTAGAAACCGTGAGCGCGGGCTGCCTGGTCACCACCTATTACAGCCGGCATGGAGCCATGCCGGTGCTGCGGAGGCCGTAATGTCGCGATGGGGTGTGTTGTTGTTGTTGCCCTTCCTGTGGCCGGCGATGCCGGTGTCGAAACCCAAGTCGTTGCGCCTCGGCCGGGATCCCTTTCGTCCGCTCGTTCGCCGTCCCCGCCAGGGGCCGGGCGGGGCGGCGGTCGTTCGGCCCGCCGGCAAGGCGGGCGTACGCTGGCAAACTTTGCAAATTCAGGGCATCGCCCTGGGAGGCCAGGAGGCGGCCGTGGCCCTGGCCACGGCTCCCCGGGGCATCAGTTATCTGTTGCGTCCGGGCGATCGCCTGTTCAATGCCCTGGTGGTGCGCATCACCCTGCGGGGAATCTGGCTGCGGAAGCTGGTTCCCGCCGGTCCACACGGTCGGCCGCAAGGCCAGTTGCGCTTGCTGCCCATGCGGAAGTAAGTGAGCTAAACTATGCGCTATCTATCTCGAAGTTCGCGACGTGCTCGGCTGGCCGGGGTCGTCTTGATGACGGCGGGGCTGAGCCTGAGTCAGTCTGCCCCATCGCATCCGCAACCCCGGCCTCAAGCGGTCGGCCGGCGCGGCGGCAATCGGGCGGCGCAAATCGCCGCGCCCAGTCTCGTCCGCCACGGCGGGAACTGGTCCATTCTCCTGCCTGTCCTCGGCCCCATGCCACGGGTCACCAGTCATCGCCTGATTTCACCCCGCCGCTGGTACGTGGACCTGCAGCCGGCGATTAAGGCTACCCGGCGGGTCGAATGGCGCGGCCAGGGCTGGTTTAAAGACATGCGCCTCGGCCAGTTTACGAATCAGCCTGGCAGCCGAGTGGTCCGCCTGGTAATCGACCTGCCGGCATCCGGGGCGGTGCCTCGGCTGGCTATTCAGCCCCATGGCCTGATCATTCGCTCTGGCGGGGCGCTGGCGTCCGTTCAGCCGCGGCGCGCCCGTATCCGGCTGGCGGCCTTGCGTCATCCTATGCTCCCGGCCCGGCGCAGACGGCTGGCCAGGGCATCCGCTCTTCGCTCCGCCGCTCCGGCGCCGGGCCTGGCGCCGCCCCTGCCCGCCCCGGCCCCGGCGATTGCCCCTGGCGTTCCCTATCCGCATCCGGCGCCGCGCCCGCTCTTGCCGGCGCCGCAGGCGCCCCAAATTCCCGCCTCGCTGCTTCATCCCAGCCCGCTCAGCCGGGCCAATCCCAATACCCCGCCGCAATACACCGGCGAGCGGATTACGCTGCGCTTGAAAAACGCCAGCTTGAAGGATTTCTTCCGTATCATCCACGAGGTCAGCGGCCTTAACGTCATCGTGGATTCCGACGTGCAGGGCACGGTCACCATGATGATGCGCGATGTGCCCTGGGACCAGGCCTTCGCTCTGGTCATCCATGACAACTCCTTGGGTTACCGGCTGGAAGGCAATGTGCTGCGTATTTCCAAGCTCAGCACCCTGATCTCCGAGCAGAAGCAACGCCAACTGTGGCGGGATGCCGTCGCCGAGCGTTCGCCGCTCGAGTTGCATCTGGTGCGGCTCAGCTACATCAGCGCGAACGCGGTTGCCAAAACTCTGAGCCACCGCTATATCCTGGGCAAGCGCGGCCGGCTCATTCCCAATACGGTTTCCAGCGCCGTCGGTACGGCCGCCACGGGTCAGCCCAGCACGCTGCTGGTGCTGGCAGCGAAGCGGCGTATGCCCAATATCCTGGCCTTGATTGCGCAACTCGATCAGCGCCGGCCTCAGATTCAAATCGAAGCCCGTGTCGTTTCCACCACCCGCAGTTATGCCCGCGAGTTGGGGGTGCAGTTGGCCATGCTGATCCACAATGCCTCGACGCTGGCGGGCGGCGTTCCCGGTTTGGGCCCGTCGCCGGTCGGCGCCGGGCTTCCGCTCAATACCAATCTCGGGGCTACCGCGCCCAGTTCCGGCATTAGCATCGTGAATGCCAGCCAGGCCTATGAGGTGGATGCGATCCTGACTGCGACCGAGTCCAAGGGCCTTGGCCATGTGCTCTCCGCCCCCAGAATCGTTACTCAGGATAATCAGCCGGCCATGGTCGAGCAGGGCGTGCGCATTCCGCTGCAGACCACCATCAACAACACCATTTCCGTGCAGATGTTCAATGCCACCCTCCGCCTGATGGTGACGCCGCGCATGACCCCTGACGGGCATATCTTTCTCACCGTCAATGTGCGCAATGAGAGCATCGATGCCGGCATTCCGCGCATTCAGGGCATGCCCGCGATCGATACGCAGGCGGCGAACACCCAGGTTTTGGTGGATAACGGCGGCACGGCGGTGATCGGCGGCGTGATCATCCGCAATAAACAGAACAGCGTCTTCCAGGTGCCGGTGTTGGGCGATGTCCCCGTGGTGGGCAATCTGTTTAAGCACACCTCCATCACCACCTCCGATCAGGAACTGCTGTTCTTCATTACGCCGCGCCTGGTGAAGTCTTAGCGCAAATAAGCGTCCTGTTTTTGGATCCAATCCTGGCGGGGAGGCGCGAAGATATCGAGGTCGAGGGTGTCTTCCAGCGCCTCCGCCGCGTGCGGCACGCCGGGGGGAATCACCAGCGTTTCGCCCGCGCGTACCACCCGTTCGCGGCCTTCGATTTGGAACTTCAGCGCGCCTTCGAGCACATACGTGATCTGCTCGTTTTCATGCCGGTGTTCCGGCACGATGCAACCGCGGCGAAGCCGGATGCGGGCCAGCATGCATTCGCTGCCGTGCACGTATTGGCGGTCGAAGAGCGGGTTGACGGCTTCCCAGGCAAGATCGTCCCAGCGGGCGAAGCGGGAAGAAGGGGCGGGGACGGGAGTGGGCATCTCGGTTTTCCTATCCATTCTGGCGTGGACGCGCCGGGCGCAGTTCGCGCTGGGCGGCGTCGAGCACGGCATTCAATAATTTCTTCATCTCCGGGCGGGCATAGGTATGGCACAGCCGCAGGCTTTCATCGATGATGACCGGCGGCGGCGTGTCCCGCTGGCCCAGCAATTCCGCCAGCCCCAGCTTCAGCAGCGCCCGGTCAATTGGCGCCATGCCCGCCAGCGGATATTGCGGGCAGACGCGCCCGGCGATCTCGGCGATGGCCGCGGCGTTCGATTCGGTGTCTTGCAACAAGCGCTGCGCCAGGTCGCGGGCTTCGGGCGAAGCGCCGGGATGCAGCGGCCAATACCAGAGCTCCGCCTGGCGCGGATTTTGGCCGTTGATTTCCATGGCGTAAACCATATGCAGCGCGGCCTCTCGGCCTTCGCGCCGCCAGTCTCCGCCTTTGACTCGCGGGCTCATGCCCGGCCGCTAACCGTCTGCGGGCGCTCCGCCGCTTCCGGTAGGATCGCCACTTCCCAGGTAATGGCCGCTGTCGAGCGCAGCATGGCGGCGACGCCGCAATATTTCTCCTGCGAGAGTGTTGCCGCCCGCTCGGCCGCCGCCGGTTCGACCGCGCCTTCGATTTCAAATCGCATGTGGATGCGGGTGAAAACCGTGGGCGGCGCGAGGGCGCGTTCCGCTTCCGCCCAGACCCGCAGCCGCCGTATCGGCTGCCGCTTTTTTCGCAGGATCAACGCCACGTCGGTCGCCGTGCAGCTGCACAGGCCCATGAGCACCAGTTCCATCGGCCCCGGGCCGCTGTTGCGCTTGCGGTTGGCATCCACCACTTGCGCATGCCCGCTCGAGGCCTCGACGGCGAAACGTTCATCTTCGATCCATAACGCGCTGGCTTGCACCATGCAAACAGTCTAAAGCAGTTATGGGCGGCCCCGCTCAGCGGCGGTTATCGGAAACCGGCTCGGTATGAATCGTGACTTTCGTCAATTGGGGAAAATTGCTCTTCAAGCTGGTCTCCAGTTGCGTGATGCGGGCGTGTACCTGGGCCACCTCGAGTTGGTCGGGAAAGCTGCAGTGGCAAGTGAGTTCAAGATGGCCGCCCGATTGCCGGAGTTGAATCTCGTGGCAATCGAGCAGCCCGGGAATTTCCGCCGCCAGCGCCTGAATGTGTTGGCGCATGGGGGCGTAATTCATGGGCGCGGCGTGGTGTATATCGCTGCCTTCCGGCTCGATGTGGGTCAGCACGCCGCCCACGCCCGGCAACTGGCGCCGAATCTCGGCTTCAATCAGGCTGACCCGGTCGTGCGCCGAACGCAGGGGCAGGGAAGACGGCAATTCCAGGTGATATTCCACCTGCAGCGCGCCCTGTAGCTCAAAAACCGAAATTTCGTGCACGTCCAGATTGTGCGCTTGCACGATGGCCCGGATCTGCTCGAACAGATCGCGCTGTTCCGGGCGTCGGGGGAGGGTATCAATCATGATATCGGCATCCGGCAGCACCTGGTGCAGCCGGGCGGCAATCTGATCGCGCACCTGGCGGGCGCGTTCCAGTGTCAGCGTGCGCGCCACGCCGGCTCGGACATCGATGAAATACCGGCTGCCGGAACGGCGCAACCGCAGACGCTCGCAATCGTCCACGTCTTCGACCAGCGTCACCTGGCGGCGCAACTTTTCCAATAAAGCGCTGGGCGCTTCATCCAGCAACACGCCCGCGGTGCGCCGCGCCAGGTTGACGGCCAGTCCCAGCATGGCCAACCCGACCATCAGCGCCGCGCCGGCGTCGGCGCGGTCCAGGATATGCCGATGGAGACGAAAATGCTGGCCCATGCCGGTTAGGAACAGGCCCAGCAGCACTATCGCGCTGGTCCAAACATCGGTGCGGAAATTCAGTGCGTCCGCTTCCAATGCCGGACTGCTATATCGGCGGGCGGCGCGCATCAGGTCGCGCGCGCGCCAGGCGGTCAGCAGCAGCGACGCGGCCATGACCAGCACCGCCCACCAGGTAAAGCGCATCGCCGTGCCCCCTGCCTCCAGCCGCCGCACGGCATTGATTGCCACGCCCGCGCCGGTTATCAGTAACAAACCCGCCTCCAGAAAGGCGGAAAAGTTTTCGAATTTCCCGTGCCCAAAAGGATGATCGGCATCGGCCGGCCGCTCGGCTATCGTGATGGAAACCAGCACCATGACCGTGGCGATCAAGTCCACCGCGGTCTGCCCGGCTTCCGCCAGAATGCCCAGGCTATGGGCATAAAGCCCGACGCTCAGCTTGCCCGCAAAAAGCGCCAGCACCAGGCCTACGGACGCCAACGCGGAGTGCCGCTTTCCGGCGCTGGGGCTTTCAGGATTGGAAATAGCGGTGCTCAAACGTACCCTGGACGATCGGAACGCCGGGCAGGAGATTCCGGCCAAAATAAAATTATCATGGCGCGGTTTGCGGGTGCGTTCCCGCACTCTATGATGAATTACGGGGAGGTGTGGTTAAGCCTTTGTATTTGAGGCTTTTAAGTGCCTCGTCGCGCTTGATCCGGCATTTCCGGGCGAAGCTGCATCCATTCATATTTTCAACATAATTACGAGTGAAATGGAACCTTCTTCGGGTTTGTGGTGTCCATTACCACAGTAGCCATCCTGGTATTTGTTCGCGAGGCGTTGTATGTTGAGGCAAGGAACCATGGACGCGCGCGATACCGTCTACGAGTTGATGCCGGCGTCAGCCGGCCAGATGGCGGAGCAGGAACTGGCGCGGGAGTTGCGCGCCGGCTCGCAGGCGGCATTCAATTACCTGATTGCGGTGTATCACCAGCCGCTCTATCGTCTGCTGTACCACCTGTTGCAGGATCCCACTGAAGCCGCCGATGCGGTCCAGGATGCATTCCTCAAGGTTTTTCGTTCCGCGGCTCAATTTGAAGGGCGTTGCAGCGTGAAAACCTGGCTGTACCGTATCGCTGTGCATGAAGCCGCCAATCATCGCCGCTGGTGGCGCCGCCATAAGCGTCGCGAAACCTCGCTCGATGAGTCTGCCGGCGAGGGCGTGGCCTGGTCGGAGCGCCTCTCTTCGCCGCAGGAGTCGCCGCTGTCGCTGGCCATGCGCGCGGAAACGCGGCGCCGGCTGGAAACCATTTTGGCGGGCATTCCGGAGCCTTTCCGCACCACGGTCGTGCTCCGCGATCTGGAAGACTTGGGCTACGAGGAAATCGCCGAGGTGACCGGCGCGCATTTAGGCACGGTGAAATCGCGGCTGGTTCGAGGCCGTGAAATGGTGCGCCGGCAACTTCTGGAAACCGAGTTGCTGCGCGCGGGCGCGCCGGCGCGGGAGACCCTATGACCTGTTCGCGCGAACGCTCTCACGCCTTCCTCGATGGCGAGCTGAATGTCGCCGAAAGCTGCGATCTGATGCGCCATCTGGAAGGCTGCGCCGGGTGCCGTGAACACCTGGAACAGCTGCGGCTGACGCGCCGCGCTCTGGCCATGCTGCCCGCGCCGGAGCCGCCGCCCGGCCTGGCTTTGCGCATTCGAGTGGCCGCCTCCCGTCATGCCGCGCCCCTGGGCCGGCTGGCCTATGTGCGGCTGCGCTGGCGGTTGCTGTTGCAGTCGCTGGCCGTGCCCGCGGTGGCGGGCATGATGGGCGCGCTCTGCTTCTGCGCTTTGCTGGTGGGCTCGGTCGGACGGGTCTGGATGGCGGCCACGCCGCCCACTCCCGCCATGCTGGGCTTTACCCCCGCGGTGTTGATCTCGGCGCCCGACTATAATCCCGGTTCCAACCTGATGGTCGTGGCCGAAGTCGACGCCACCGGGCATGTGAAAGGCTATCGTCTGCTCGATGGCCCCAAAAATCGCCGCCTCCTGCGCCGCCTGAGCCACGCTATGCACAAGACCGTTTTCCGTCCGGCGATGGTGCGGGGCAAGCCGACCGCTTCTCAAACCTTACTGGCCTATAACAGCATTCGCGTGCGGGGCTGAGCTTGCGTTTTCTGGTTAATGGAAAAACGCACGAGGTGGAAGTTGCCCCCGGCGAGATCCTGCTCTGGGTGCTGCGCGACAAAATCGGTTTGACCGGCACGAAATTCGGCTGTGGTGAAGGCCAATGCGGCGCCTGCACCGTGCTGCTTTCCGGCCGTCCGGTGCGCTCCTGCCAGGTTCCCGCTGCCGGTGCCGCCGGCCAGCCTGTGACCACCATTGAAGGCTTGGCGCGCGATGGACGCTTGCATCCGGTCCAGGCGGCATTTTTGCGGCAGGAAGCCTTTCAATGCGGCTATTGCACCTCGGGCATGATCCTTTCCGCCGCCGCGCTTTTGCAGCGCAAGCCGGATCCGGACGAGCGGGAAATTCGCGCCGCCCTGAATGGCCATATCTGCCGCTGCGGCGTCTATGGCCGCATCGTGAAAGCCGTGCGCTCTGCCGCCCGTGCCCGCCGGGCCGGGACGGTTAAATAGGGCTTGCCTATGCCGGAAATCCCCGACGACGCTCGTGAGTTGCTCCAGCACGAAATCCAAACTTTGCGGCGCCGCTTTGCGCTGCGGCGCCGCGGCTTTTTTCGCCTGCTGGGCAATGGAGTGTTGGTCGGCTGGGCCGCCGCCGGCGCCGCCGCCCAGGAATCGGGCCGCTTCCGCCCCTCCTGGATGCGGCATCCGCTGTCCCAAAATATCTCCGCCTGGCTGCATATCGCGCCTTCGGGCGCGGTCACCGTCTATACCGGAAAAGTGGAAGTGGGGCAGAACATTCGTACCTCGCTGGCGCAGCAGGTGGCGGAAGAATTGCGCGTCCCGCTCGCCGCCATCCGCATGGTCATGGGAGATACGCGGCTCACGCCTTTCGATATGGGCACCTTCGGCAGCCGCACCACGCCCACCATGGGGCCGCAGCTGCGTAAAGCCGCCGCCAGCGCGCGCGCAATCCTGATCGAGTTGGCTGCCCGGCGCTGGCAGACCTCCGCCAGCGGCCTGGTGGCGGAAGAGGGCCGTATCCGCGATCCGAAAACCGGAAACAGCGTCGGGTATGGAGCCTTGACTCGCGGGCAGCGGATTGCCCGCGCCATTGCCGCCGATCCGGAACTCACTCCGGCGGAACGCTGGCGCGTGGCCGGGCATTCCGCGCCAAAGGTGGACGGCCGGTTGTTTGTTACCGGAGCGCATCGTTATCCTGCCGACCAGGTTGTGCCCGGCATGCTGATCGGCAAAGTGGTGCGTCCCTCCGCCTTCCATGCGCGTCTGGTCGAGTGCGATGTCTCCGGGGCGCAGGCGATTTCGGGTGCGCGCGTGGTGCGCGATGGCGATTTTATCGGCGTGGTTGCGCCTGACCAGGCTACCGCCGTGCGCGCCGCCGCGCAGGTGCGCGCGCGCTGGCGGGCGCCCCGCCAGATCGGCAATCGCGAATTGTTCGATGCGCTGCGGCGGACGGCCCGGAACGATGCCGGCCATTTCGAACAGACCTCGGGCGCGGCGCCGGCGGTCAGTGCGGGGCGGTTAAAACGGCTGCAGGCCAGCTATGAAATTGCCTACATTGCGCATGCTCCGCTTGAGCCTCGCGCCGCGCTGGCCGTTTGGCGGCACGACCACCTGACGGTCTGGACCGGCACGCAGCGTCCCTTTGGCGTGCAGCAGGAACTCGCCTCGGCCTTCCACCTGCCCTTGAAAAACGTGCGTGTCTTGATGCCCGACACCGGCGCCGCTTTCGGCGGCAAGCATACCGGCGAAGCGGCGGTCGAGGCGGCGCGCCTGGCGCGGGGCGCGGGCCGGCCGGTGAAGCTCATCTGGACGCGCGAAGAGGAGTTCACCTGGGCCTATTTCCGCCCCGCCGGTGTGATTGACATTAACGCCGCGGTGGATGATGACGGCCGCATTGCCGCCTGGGAATTTGATAACTTCAACTCCGGCCCCGCCGCCATCGGCACTCCCTATCGCGCGCAGTACAGCCGGATTGCCTTTCATCCCTGCGATCCGCCGCTGCGCCAGGGCTCTTACCGCTCCCTGGCCGCCTGCGCCAATCACTTTGCCCGCGAAAGTCATATGGACGATCTCGCCCGGCTGGCCGGCATCGATCCGCTCGAGTTTCGCCTGAAAAACATTCCCGACCCGCGCTTGCGCGCCGTATTCCGCCGCGCCGCCGCCCGCTTCGGCTGGGCGCGCCGCCGCCGCCTTCCCGGCAGGCGCGGCTATGGTCTCGCCTGCGGTTTTGAAAAAGGCGGCTATGTCGCCACCTGCGCCGAGGTGGAAATTTCCGGCCAGGACTTGCGCATCGCCCGCGTAACCGAAGCTTGGGATAGCGGCGCCGTGATCAATCCCAACGGCTTGCGCAATCAGATCGAAGGCGCCATTCTGATGGGCATCGGCGGCGCCTTGCGCGAAGCGATTCAGTTTGAAAACGGGCGCATCCTCAACCCGCGCTTCAGTCAATATCGCGTGCCGCGCTTTGCCGACCTGCCCGGAATCGAAGTCGTGCTGGTTGACCGCAAAAACGAAAAGTCGTTTGGCGCGGGCGAAACTCCCATCGTCGGTATCGCTCCGGCCGTGGCCAACGCCATCTGCGACGCCACCGGCATGCGCTTGCGCTCATTGCCCATGCTCGTCGACGGCCGCCTGCCGGCCACGGTCTGAAGCTTGCTTGACAATCGCCGTTGCATGGAGTCCGCGGGAATTGCATCAGGCAAGCCTGCAATTCCGCGGGAATTGCGCCCGGCAAGCCGGCAATTCCGCGGGAATTGCGCCTGGCAATGCCCGGCAGCCATGAGTTTTCGCCAACGTCCGGCCGCCGGCCGGATTTTTGCGAAAGGGTCAGCGCCTAAAGTAAAAACGGCCGAGCCGCTTTTTTTGTGGCTTGAAAATGAATGGCGGTGCGAATTTACCTACAATGATTCGCATGGACGATATTTTTAAAACGCTAATCCTGAGTGAAAACCCCGAGCTGACCTTGATCACGCTCAACCGCCCCCAGCGCCGCAATGCCATCTCCTTCGAGATGATTCGCGAGCTGCTGGCCGCGCTGGATGATTGCGAGCGGCGCTTTCACGCAGGCCGGCTGCGCGTGCTGGCTCTGACCGGCGCCGGCTCCGCCTTTTGTTCGGGCATGGATCTGGAAGTCCTGCGCTCGCTGACCGATTCCGACGCCGGACGGCAGCGGCGCGATTCGCTCCGCATGGCGGAATTGTTTTTGCGCATTTACCGCTTTCCCGCGCCGACTATTGCCGCGGTGAATGGCCCCGCGGTGGCCGGCGGTTGCGGCTTGGCCTCGGTTTGCGATTTCGCCCTGGCCGCGCCGGAAGCGAAATTCGGCTATACCGAAGTCCGGGTCGGCTACATGCCCGCGCTGGTCGCGGTTTACCTCTTGCGCCAGGTCGGAGAAAAACGCGCCCGCGACCTGCTGCTCACCGGCCGCTTGATTCCCGCCGCGCCGGCCTTGGAGTGGGGACTGATTTCGGAAATCGTGCCGGCGGAAAGGCTATTGCCGAGAACGCGCGAGCTGGCGATAGAGTTGGCGCGCAACAGTCCCGCCAGCCTCGCCGCCACCAAGCGCCTGATCGAGCGCTTGCCGCTCGAGGGCGGCCTCGAGCGCGCCTTGGAGCAGGCGGCCGCAGCCAATGCCGCCATGCGCCAGACCGCGGATTTCCGCGAGGGCGTTGCCGCTTTTCTGGAAAAACGCCCGCCCGCCTGGCAAAATCCCGGCCGGTAATCGCCGCCCCGCCCGCGCATAATGGAGCTTTAGGGGGTTAAATTTATCCCGGATACCCGTTGGTTATGGCTCCCGAACCCCAGCCCCAATCCGCCGTCGTCGAAGCCCGCGTGCGCGTGCGCTATGCCGAAACCGATCAGATGGGCGTCGTCTATTACGCCAATTATTTGGTCTGGTTCGAAGTCGGCCGGGTGGAATACTTCCGCGCCCACGGTTTTTCCTATAGCCAGATGGAACGCCAGGACGATTGCCACCTGCCCGTTGCCGAAGCCCGGTGCCGCTATAAGGCTCCGGCGCGCTACGACGATCCATTAGTTATCCGTACCCGGCTGACGCGCCGGCGCGGTTCCATTTTGAATTTTGCTTACGAGATCGTGCGCGAAACCGATGGCTTGCTGCTGGCGACGGGCGAAACCGTCCATGTGCTGGTCGATTCGCGGTTTCAAGCCTGCGAATTGCCCGATCGTTATCTCAGGCTGCCGGTAACCGAGGCTTGAGATGCCGCCGTTTATCCAGCTTGACGGCGCCAGCCTGACATTGGAAACGGTCGAGCGGGTCGCGCGTGGCGATCCGGAGAGCGGCGGCGGCAACGCAACCATTCGCGTCGGGCTGGCTGCGGCGGCCCGCCCCCAAATCGAACGCGCCCGTCAGGCGGTTGAGGCCGCGGCGGCGCATCAGCAGCCCGTCTATGGCGTCAATACCGGCCTCGGACGCCTGAGCGACATTCGCATTCCTGCCGATCACATCCTGGATTTGCAGTTGAATCTGCTGCGCAGTCATGCCCTGGGCGTCGGTGAACCGCTTGCCCAGCCCATCGTGCGCGCTTTGCTGCTGCTCCGCGCCAACTCCCTGGCCAAGGGTTTTTCCGGGGTGCGCCCGCTGCTGATCGAACGTCTCTGCGATCTGCTCAATTGCGGCGTGCACCCGCTGATTCCGTCGCAAGGCTCGGTGGGCGCCAGTGGCGATCTGGCTCCGCTGGCGCACATGGCTTTAGTCCTGGTCGGCGAAGGCGAGGCTTGGTATCGCGGTCGGCGCCTGCCGGGAAGGGAAGCGCTCGCCGCCGCCGGATTGGAGCCGCTGCGGCTGCAGGCGAAAGAGGGCTTATCCCTGCTCAATGGCACCCAGGCCATGCTGGCGCTGGCTTGCCTCGCGCAAAGCGATGCCGAGCGCCTGATGGAAGCGGCCGACCTGATCGCCGCCCTCAGCCTCGACGCTCTGCGCGGCACGCCCGCCGCCTTCGATCCCCGCATTCAGGCCGCGCGCGGCTTTGCCGGTCAGGCGGTTTCCGCCGCCCGCTTGCGGCGCGCGCTGCAGGGCAGCGAAATTCGCGAATCGCACCGCGCCTGCGCGCGCCTGCAGGATGCCTATAGCCTGCGCTGCATTCCCCAGGTGCACGGCGCCGTGCGCGATACGCTGGCCTTCACCCGCCAGGCGTGGAACACCGAAATCAATGCCGCCGTGGATAATCCGCTGGTGTTTTTTTCCGCTGCCGGCGAGATGGAGCTGATCAGTGGAGGCAACTTTCATGGCCAGCCGCTGGCTTTAGCCCTCGATTATCTGGCGATTGCGTTTACGGCGCTGGCCGGCATTAGTGAACGCCGCATCGAGCGCCTGGTCAATCCCTCGCTGAACGAAGGGCTGCCCGCTTTTCTGGCCCGCAACCCCGGCCTGGAATCCGGTTTAATGATGGCCCAGGTAACCGCGGCGGCGCTGGTGGCCGATTGCCGCGGGCGCGCGCATCCGGCTTCGGTCGAAAGCATCGCCACCTCGGGGGATAAGGAAGACTTTGTTTCGATGGGGATGAATGCCGGCTTGAAACTGCAAATGACCCTGGAGAATGTCGCCCGCGTGCTCGCCTTGGAAGCGGTTTGCGCCGTCCAGGCGTTGGATTTTCTTGCCCCCTTGCGCTCGGGCGCCGCAGCGGAACGCTTGCGCGCCTGGATTCGCGAGCGCGTGCCTCCATTCGCCGGCGACCGCTCGTTTTCTTCCGAGCTGGAATCGCTCGCGCGTGATTTGCGCTCGCTTCGCCTCCCCGGCGCCGAAAGCGGCCGCCTATGACCGCATGGCGGTCGTCGTGTAGGTTGTTCCTGGGGTTTCCAGCAGCTTCGAATATCCCGCGATTTTTACCCAGTAAATAATCCATACAACGAAGCCGGCCGGCCCGGCCAAAAGATTGAGCACGGGGAAGAGGCTGCAGCCGGCGAGAATCGACATCGCCAGGCCGGTGCTTTTTCCCGGTTCGGCCTCGGCCGAAATGCCGCGCCGCCGGAATTCGGCGCCCAGTGTTTTGGCCAGGTTCGTAACCACGATGAAGTTCCACACCAGATTGAATAGTGGAATCAGCAGTAGCCAGACTTGCCCCGCCGGCATCGCCCGGTTCTCCGGCGCGCATCGCTCGAATGCTTTTTGCAGGCTGAGCAGATAAAGAATGCCAAGAATCAGCGCAACCAGGAAAATGGTGCTGGCCGCGCCAAATCCCATCATGGGGAAAAATGGGTGATACATGCCTGCCTCCTGCGGTTGTACGCTGAAAGGCTCCAGCCGTTTCAGACTATATATCCATTTCAAAGCTCATGCGCGGCGCCGCTTTCCCCTGGTCTGGGCATGACCGCTTAAGGTTAAAATTTTTCAATGTTCTCCTTGCCCGCCGAACTCGCCGAATTTATTTCGCCATCGCCCGAAGCCACGCTCGAATATGGCCGCCGTCTGGCTCGAAGCCTGCCGCGTCCTTGTTTGGTTCTGCTGCGCGGCGAGTTGGGCGCCGGCAAAACGATGCTGGCCAAAGGTCTGGCGGAAGGTTTAGGCGTGGCCTCGGCGCAGGATGTCAGCAGTCCGACGTACACCTTGATCCATGAATACTATGGCGAGGAGATGGACTTCTATCACATTGACCTTTACCGTTTGGCCACGCCCCGCGGCCTGAACTCTTTGGGGCTCGAAGACCTCTTTCGCCCGCGCTCCAAGCCGGCGATTGTCGCGGTGGAATGGGGAGAAAAGCTGATCGAGCTGGGCAGTTTTGCCGGCCTGCTCTATCTGGATGTCGAATTGCGCTCCCTGGATGCCGAACGGCGCTCTATCCGGGCGCGAGCGTCGCGGCTCACCGGCTTGCAGAACGCTCCGTTTCCTGGCCGCTGACGCTGCTTCAGGCGACTTTCGATAGGATCCTGGCGGCCATGCCCAGTGTTCGCCCAATCGTCTCGCTGGTCTTCCACATCGCTTTGCCGCCGGCGGCGCCGGAAATGGCGATTGCTTTTCCGGAAACCCCCACCGCCGCCGGTATGGCTTTCAGCGTGTTCCAGGTGGCGCGCGGATGCCGGATCGCTACCGTCCCCGGTGCGATGCCGGCAATCATCCATCCCCATTTCTTATGGCCGCTGGCGATTAATGCTACGCCTGCGCCCAAGCTGCTGCCGATCAAAAGATTTTCCCAGGTACGTTTCATTCGTAATGCTCGCTTTGCCATTGCACACCTGCGTTCAAGCTTTCTGATGAAAGCGCATGCTGGTATTGATGCCTTATTTTGATTACATTTTTTTCGCATAATGCGGCTGCGGTATAGACACTGTGCCCTCAAAAAGTGGAGAATCGTATCCACCATGTGGAGATTGCGCCATCGCGTCCGGGGGACATTTTGGGCCGCGCTGATCGTTGCCCTATGCGCTGCCTGCGCGCTCGCCGCCGCGCCGGCTGCCGTGCCCGCCCGGCAGGTAAAGCTGACCGGCTATGTTACCGATCTGGCCGGCGTGCTTTCCGCGCCGCGGCGCCAAGCCTTGGCGCATGCCGCGGGCCAATTGGATCGCGGCATGGGCGTGCAGGTGGCGCTGGTGACGGTCTCGACCGTTGGGCGCAACGATGTTTTCGATTATGCCTTCCGTGTGGCTCAGAACAATGGCGTGGGTTATAAAGGCCGCGATACCGGCCTGCTGATTCTGCTGGCCATTCAGGACCGGAAATTTTCCGCGCAAGTTGGGTACGGCCTGGAACCCTACATCACCGATGCCGATATTATGTCCTGGCTGCGCGCCCAGGCGCCGCAATTGCGCGCCGGTCATTATGGCGCCGCGCTGGCCGCGGTGCTGGCCGAGATTCGCCAGACACTCGCGGCGCGCATGCATGGCGCGCCGCCGGGTACGCTGAACCGGGGCGCGGCGGCCAGGCATGCCCGCGAAAATCTGGCCGGCGGCCTTGGCATTATCGGCTTTATCGTGCTGATGATCGTGCTCTCGTTGCTGTTCGGCAGCGGCCCTTTCGGCTGGCTCTTTTTTCTTTTGAGCTTTTGGGGCGGCGGCTTTGGCGGCGGCGGTTTTGGCGGCTTTGGCGGCGGCGGCGGCTTCGGTGGCGGCGGTGGTGGCGGCGGCTTTGGCGGCTTTGGCGGTGGCAGTTTCGGCGGCGGCGGCGGCTCGGGTGGCTGGTGATTTTCGTCTAACCTAAACACAAGGAAGGCCGATGGCGAAGAAGAATCCTCAGGAAGACATTGCGCGCATGACCGCCATGCTGCGGGAAGCGCTGGGTGGGCACCTGGATTCGCTGGTGCTTTATGGTTCGGTATTGCAGGGCATTGTTCCGGGAAAATATACCGATACCAACCTGGTTTGTGTGCTCGACGAGATCACGATCGCCAGCTTGGACGCCGCGGCCCTGGCCTTGGCGTGGTGGACAAAACAAGGCTATCCTCCCGTCGTTTTGTTGAGCCGGGACGAGCAACGCGATTCCAGCGACGTTTTTCCTCTCGAGTATCTCGATATTCAGCACCAACACCGGGTGCTGGCGGGCAAGGATGCCTTTGCCGAAGTGGCCAAACATCCCCAATTGCACCGCCTGCAGGTCGAACACGATTTGCGCACGCACTTGATCCGCTTGCGCAACGGCTATGCTCTGGCTCAAGGCGATGCCGGCAAGCTGGAAAAATTAATGGCCGAATCGTTGCTGACTTTTTTAGTTCTGTTCCGTCATGCTCTGCTCGCCTTGGGGGAGCCGTTGGTCTTGCGCATGGACGATATCATCGAGGCCGCCTCGCGCAGATTTCAGTTTGAGCCGCAAATCTGGCGTCAGATTCATCACGCCCGCCACGACAGCCTGCGCCTTTCGAAGGCGGAAACCCGTTCGCTTTTTACCGCTTATCTGGGCGATATCCAAAAGGTCGAGCGGGAGATGGAGCGGCAATAATGCCCGCTGCCGGGCTTCCCGGATCTTGGCTGCAAAAAAGACCGGGTGCGGGCGAAAAGCGGGCGGAGCGAGGCCTTGCTTTTCTATCCAGCGGCAGGGAAGCCGCGCTTTTTCATTGGGTTGGAGTAAGATGGCGTATATGTCCATAATCAAAGCGATGACCGGGATTCCTGCCAGGCGCCAGCGGGGCAACGCCCGCGGTTGGTTGATCGCGCTGGTGGTAGTCGCCATTGTCGTGATTGCGCTGGTGGGAACCTACACCAGCACCTACAACCGCATGGTCGCCATGCGCGAACGGGTGAAACAGCAATGGGCCCAGGTGGACGTTGTGATTCAGCGCCGGGCCGACCTCATCCCCAATCTGGTGGCAACCGTGAAAGGCTTTGCCGCCCATGAAACCAAGGTGATTGGGGAAATCACCGCTGCCCGCGCCGCCTTGGGCGGAGCTTCCAACCGGGCGCAGACCATCGCCGCCAATAACCAACTCGACGGCGCCCTGAGTCACCTGCTGATGGTGGTCGAAAATTATCCTGACTTAAAGAGCAATCGGAATTTCCTGGCCCTGCAGGATGAGCTGACCGGCACTGAAAACCGCATCGCCGTCGAGCGCCGCCGCTATAATCGCGACATTCAGGAATACAACACCTACATCATCCAATTCCCCGATAACATCATCGCCAGCCTGTCCGGCTTCCGTTACGACCCCAACTACTTCCACACGAGCCCGGCGGCACGGGCCGCTCCGCCTAAGGTGAATTTCGGCAACCCGTAAAATAGAAACGCTCGCCGGGCATCCGCAAGTTATGATGCGGGCTTGCTTTGAGCGGGCCCGCGGCCATGCTCGGTCGGTCGTCTCTGCTCCGCCCGCTTCAGCCCGCCAGCACGCCCAGGACGGCGCCGGGCGCTGGCGTTCGAAAGCGAATAATCGCCCGCCGCTCCGCCGCCGCCCGCGGCGCAAAGGCCGAGGGTAGCCGCCGCCAGCGTACAAACTGCGCGTAATCGGCTTCCGGCGTCGCGCAAAATATCTGGCATTCGCAGGCCGTGTCTCCGGCCACCGGGCCTACGATCGGACGCCGGTCGGGCAGCGCCGATAGCAATCCCGCTGCTTCCAGGCTGCCCAGCACTTTCGGCAGCAGCGCCTGCCGCAGCACGCATTCGATTTGAGCCACCGCAATATGGCGTATGCGGCCGTCGGGGTAGAGCCGCGAGATGCCCGCGTGCGAGTGCAATTGCGCCGGTGCCGCCAGCGGAAATCGTGCCAGCAGGCGCAGCCCCTCCGGCGCTTGGCTGGGCTCCAGCGCCAAGGCTAGGCAGCAGAGCGGTTCGGCCTGGAAATCGGCCCCTGCTTTGGCTGCGGTCGTGGTTTGTAAAGTGAGGCACGCCGGCAGTCCGGCGGGTATATCGAAGGCAACTGCGCTGGGCATCTTCTCCTCCACCCGCGGCGGAAATTCCAGCCGCGGCAAGTTTCTGGTCGCGCCGGTAAGCTTCCCGCGGTGCGGGTCTCTTGCCAGCCATTGCGAACAGCGATTCTTGCCTGGGCTTCGGCCTGCGGCGGATGAAAATAAAAAATCCGCCGGAGGCGGATATGGAGGGAAGAAAGCCTGTCCGCCTTTAGCACTTTTTTTTACGTGGTTGCAAGTAGCGATCCCGCGCGGCGGGAGCCTAAATCATTCCACGGAAGCCTGTCTGCCGCTTCAACCGCAATATAAATCAATCTCTGATCTCAATACAAGAAAAAAATCATCAAATCTAAAAATCTAAAGTGTTAATCACCGGGTCGTAAAGTTGTTAACGGCCGGGTCGGGCCGTTGTTTTCGTCATTGGCAATTTCGGAGAAATTGCCTCAAGACTGCTCAATTTCGGAGAAATTGCCTCCAGTCTGCTTAATTTTAGAGAGCGAGATCCCCAGCGAACCGCCCCTTTGCAGTGGGTTCGGTGGCTTGTTGAGGCGAGCCTCCGCGCCGAAAATGAAAGCGCCCGAGCCGCTAAAATTCATGCCTGGCGCTGGGATTTCAGCTTTTCCTCCAATCGGTTCAATTCCTCTTCCAGCCGCCGCCGCCACAACTCCAATTCTTCGGCGCTGGCGGAGCGCGGTATTTGAAAGGGGCCTGACCAGAGGCTGGTTACCCGGCTTCCCGGCCAGGGTATGCGCATGCGATCCCAGCTGGTCAGTTCCCAGGCTTGTGGCATTTGGACGGAAATGGCGTAGATCGGCGCGCCGGTTTCGCGGGCCAGATAAACCGCGCCTGGCTTCATGCGTTGGCTGGGGCCGCGCGGTCCATCCACGGTCAAAGCCACGGCGCCGCCCTGGTTGAGAAACCGGGTCAATTCTTCGATGGCCATCTGGCCGCCGCGCGTGCTGGAACCGCGAATGGGGCGATAGCCGAGACGATGGCAGATGCGGGCAATCCATTCACCGTCGAAATGCTGGCTGATCAGCACGCCGATGCCGCGCCCGCGGCAATACCAGGCAATCGGCATCAGCTCGCGATGCCAAAAAATATAAATGGCCGGTCCGAGCGCCTTTCCCGGCGGCGATTGGGCAAAGGGCGTCGGCGTGCCTTCCGGCAGGCGGATGCGCAAGCTGGCGCCCAGGGCAAGCATCATCGGCGCGCCCAGGTTTTCTATCAGGGCAAGCCGGCGGCGCTGGCGCGGTGTCCAGGAAGATGGCGTGGGCGAGCTTGCAGCCATAAATTCATGATAGCGAAGCGCGACAGCTAAAAGGGTTGTGGCCGGCCGTTGCGCCGCCTCAGGTTACAATCGAGCATTCAGGCGGCACCGCCGTTAAAGCTTTATGCGCCAGATGAGCACCTCGGAGGCGGAATTTCGGCACAGCGCGAGCCAGGCCCCGCTGGTTCCGGTGGTGCGCACCATCCTTGCCGATTTAGACACCCCGGTTACCGCTTATCTGAAACTGCTGCGCGGCGCCGCTTCCCCTTACGCCTACCTGCTGGAAAGCGTGGAAGGCGGCGCGGCGATCGGGCGTTATTCCTATTTGGGCGTGGACCCGTTTCTGCTCCTCAGCCTGCGGGGCGACCAGCTGCGGCAGTATGCGGAGGGCCGCTGGCACGGCCTGGATGAATCCCTGCCGGAGGCGATCCGGCGGCTCAACCGCGAGCACGTGTTGGCGGCGCCGGTGGGCGTGGCTGAGAGCGCGCCGCCCTTCCTGGCCGGCGGCGTCGGCTACTGTGGCTACGACCTGGTGCGGCAATGGGAGCGGTTGCCCAATCTCGCCCGCGACGATTTGAAGCTCGACGTCGCCCGGCTGATGTTCTTTACCCGCCAGATCATTTTCGATCACGCCCGCCGGCAGATGCACCTGGTCGCCTGCGTTCCCGCCGAGCAACGCACCCCGCGCGCGCTGGCGGCGGCCCGGCTGGAGTTGGACCGGATGGAAGGGCTGCTGCGCTGGCCGCTTTCGCCGTTGCCCGCCGCCGCCGAGCGTGGCCCGCTGCGGCTGCGCGCCAACATGACCCCCGAAGCCTATCAGCGCAAGGTGCGGCGCATCCAGGCCTATATTCGCGCCGGCGATGCCTTCCAGGTGGTCTTGTCGCAGCGGTTTGACGCCCGCACCCGCATGCCGGCGGAACAGGTCTATCGCGCCCTGCGTAGCGTCAATCCCTCGCCTTACATGTTTCTGCTGCGGCTGGGCGAAATGGAACTGGTGGGCGCATCGCCGGAAATGCTGGTCAACGTCGAGGGCAGGGAACTGCTCTACCGTCCGATTGCGGGCACCCGCCCGCGCGGCGAAACCGAGGCGCGCGACCGGGAATTGGAAGAGGAGATGCGCCGCGATCCCAAGGAAAACGCCGAGCACGTCATGCTGGTGGATCTGGGGCGCAACGATGTCGGTCGGGTCGCGGAATACGGCACGGTGCGGGTCAGCGATTTGATGACGGTCGAAAAATACTCGCACGTGCAGCACCTGGTGAGCACCGTGCGCGGGCGATTGCGCCCGGACGCCGATACCCTGGATGCGCTGATGGCCTGTTTTCCTGCGGGTACGCTGACCGGCGCGCCCAAGGTGCGCGCCATGGAAATCATCGAGGAATTGGAGCCTACCCGCCGCGGCGTCTATGGCGGCTCCATCCTCTATTTGGATTTCTCGGGTAATCTGAAATCTTGCATCGCCATACGCACTATCCTGCTGCAAAAAAACTGGGCGCGCGTGCAGGCCGGCGCCGGCATCGTGGCCGATTCCTCGCCCCGCCTGGAACACCAGGAATGCCTCAACAAAGCTCGGGCGGTGCTGCGGGCGCTGGAGATGGCGCGCCGCGGCCTGTAACCTTCCGGCAAGCAATGCGACCCCAGGCGGCTCAACCCCCCCGGCCACGCGCCATGATTTTCCTGCTCGATAACTACGACTCGTTTACCTTCAACCTGGCGCAGTATATCGGCGAGATGGGGTACGCGGTCGAGGTGCGGCGCAACGACCAGACCACGCTGGAGGAAATCGAACGCCTGCGGCCGGACGCGATCGTCATCTCGCCCGGCCCCTGCACTCCCGACGACGCCGGCCTCAGCCTGCCGCTCATCCGGCATTTCGCCGGGCGCATTCCCCTCCTGGGCGTCTGCCTGGGACATCAAAGCATCGCCCAGGCCTTCGGCGGAAAAATCGTGCGCGCGCCCGAATTGATGCACGGCAAAACCAGCGCCATCCATCACGATGGCCGCACGATCTTTCGCGGCCTGCCGCGGCCTTTTCCCGCTACCCGCTATCATTCCCTGGTCTTGCACCCCAAAACCGTGCCCGGCTGCCTGGAAGTCAGCGCGCGAACCGATTCAGGCATCATCATGGCGCTGCGCCACCGGCGCTGGGCCATCGAGGGGGTGCAGTTCCATCCGGAAAGCGTGCTTACCACCTCGGGCAAGCAACTGTTGCAAAACTTTTTCCGCCACTACCTCACCCGGAAAAAGGGCGCGGGCGCGGCCCGCGCCCGCCGCGCCGGAGCCCGGCGGCGGAATTCGCGGCGGAGTCCTCAGGCATGACCAACGAACCCATCGCCGGTTTTCAACCCCAGGCCTACGAGCCGGAACTGGCGCGGCAATGGGCGGCGCGGCCGCTGGCCGCGAGCCCGGCGCCCGGCGCGCCTAAGTATTACCTGCTGGAAATGTTGCCCTATCCCAGCGGGGCGCTGCACATGGGCCATGTGCGCAATTACGCCATCGGCGACGCGGTGGCGCGCTTTTTGCGCATGCGCGGCTGCGATGTGCTGCACCCGATGGGCTGGGACGCTTTCGGCCTGCCCGCGGAAAATGCCGCCATCCAGCATCGCACCCATCCCCGGCCCTGGACCCTGGCCAACATTGCCAACATGAAGGCGCAAATGCGCCGTTTCGGCTTCAGTTACGACTGGAGCCGCGAGGTGACCACCTGCCTGCCCGAGTATTACCGCTGGAACCAGTGGTTCTTTCTCCGCATGTTCGAGCGCGGGCTGGCGTACCGCAAAAAAGGCTGGGTCAATTGGTGCCCGCGCTGCGCCACCGTGCTGGCCAACGAACAGGTGGCCGGCGGCGTCTGCTGGCGCCACGAAGATACCCCGGTCGAGCAGCGCGAGCTGGAGCAGTGGTATTTCCGCATTACCCGCTACGCCGAAGAGCTGCTGCGCGATCTGGACCGGCTTTCCGGCTGGCCCGAGCGCGTGACCACCATGCAGCGCAACTGGATTGGACGCAGCGAAGGCGCGGCGCTCGAATTCGAGTTGGAAAAGCGCGAAGACCGCCCCGCGCTCTCGCTTGGCCGGCTGCGGGTCTTCACTACCCGCATCGACACCGTCTTCGGCGTTTCCGCGGTGCTGCTGGCGCCGCAGCACCCGCTGTTGAGCGAGTTGTTAAACGAAACAGAGCGCGCCCAAACCCGCGCCCTCATCCCCGCGCGTGGAGAAACCGCCGAAACCGAAAAACTGGGCTTCGACACCGGCTGGCGGGCGCGCAATCCCTTTAGCCGCGAATCCGTGCCGGTCTGGGTTGCCAATTTCGTGCTCATGAATTACGGTTCCGGCGCGGTGATGGCGGTGCCGGCGCATGACCAGCGCGATTATGAGTTTTGTAAAAAATACCAACTGCCGGTCCGCCCGGTGATCGCGCCGGGCGGGGTCGCGCCCGACCTGAGCCGCCAGGCTTACACCGGCGAGGGCGAATTGATCAATTCCGCCGCCTACAATGGCCTGCCGTGCCGCGAGGCGATGGCCAGCATGATTCGCTGGGCCGAGCAGCAAAACGCCGGGCAGGGAACCGTCACCTACCGGCTGCAGGATTGGGGCGTCTCGCGCCAGCGTTACTGGGGCACTCCCATCCCGATGATTTATTGCCCGGGCTGCGGCGTGGTGCCCGTGCCCGACAAGGATTTGCCGGTCCGTCTGCCCGAGGATGTGCCGGTTTCCTCTGGCGGGGTGGCCAACCTGGCGGCAATTGAATCCTTTATTCAGGTCGCTTGTCCCAAGTGCGGCGCCGCGGCGCGGCGGGAAACCGATACCATGGACACCTTTGTGGATTCGTCCTGGTACTTTTACCGCTATCTCGATCCTGATAATGGCGAAGCGCCCTTCGCCAAATCGATTGCCCATCGCTGGATGCCGGTGGATCAGTATATCGGCGGCATCGAGCACGCCATCCTGCATCTGATCTATTCGCGTTTTTTCACCAAGGTGATGCGCGATCTCGGTCTGGTCGAAAACGATGAGCCGATCGCCCGCCTGTTCACCCAAGGCATGATCACTAAATCGGGCGCCAAAATGTCGAAATCCAAAGGCAACGTCGTCGATCCGGCGGCGCTGATCGAGCGCTATGGCGCCGACGCCACCCGGGCTTACGTGCTGTTTGCGGCGCCGCCGGAAAAGGATTTCGATTGGAATGATCAGGGCGTGGAAGGGCTGCATCGTTTCCTGGGCAGGGTGTATCGCCTGGCCATGCGCCATCCGCCGTTAACCCGATTGCATGCGGGCGCGCCCTCAACGGCGGCCTCGCCGGCCGAAGACCGGTTGCTGCGAAAAACACATGTCGCGCTGCGGCGGATTACGCGCGAAATGGAAAGCCGCTGGCATTTCAATACCTGCTTGGCGGCGGCGATGGAATTGGTCAACGTTTTTTACGAGCTCGAGCCGGAACTGGAGCGCGGCGGCATTACCGAGGCCGTCTGGGACGACTGCCAGCGCTTGCTGTTGCTGATGTTGGCGCCGTTTACGCCCTTTCTGGTGGAAGAAATCCGGCGCATTTGGGCGGAGCGCGCGCCCGCGGGCGCGGTCTGGAGCGGGGAAGTCCAGCGGCAAAACTGGCCCGAGTTCAGCCCGGAGTGGGCGCGCGAGGAAGAAATCGAGTTGGTGGTGCAAGTCAACGGCAAGCTGCGCGCCCGGCTGCGCGCCAGCGCCTCGGCGTCGGAGGAGGAATTGCGCGCCTTGGCGCTGGCCGATCCGAAAATTCAAGCGTTGCTGGCGGGCGCGCAACCCGCCAAAACCGTGGTCATTCCCGGACGGCTGGTGAATATCGTGTTGCGGCAAGGAGCGCGGGCATGAGCGCCATCAGTCAACCCATCGTCATTCTCGATTTCGGCTCGCAATATACGCAATTGATCGCGCGCCGTATCCGCGAATTGAACGTTTACAGCGTGATTTTGCCCTGCAACGCCCCCTGGGAACGCATCGAGGCGCTTTCTCCGCTGGGGATCGTGCTCTCCGGCGGTCCGTCTTCCGTCTATGACGAAGGCGCGCCCTCGGCCGCGCCGGAGGTGTTGCGCTCCGGCCTGCCCATCCTGGGCATTTGTTACGGCTTGCATTGGATGATGCACTCGCTGGGCGGCAAGGTGCGCACCTCGCCGCGGCGCGAATACGGCCGGACGCAAATCGAGTTGCAGCCGGACTCGGCCTTGTTCGCCGGCCTGGAAGCTCGCGAAACCGTGTGGATGAGCCATGGCGACGTGGTGGAACAGTTGCCTCCCGGCTTCCGCACCGTTGCCCAGAGCCATGGCCTGCTCGCCGCCGCGGAAAATTCGCGGGCGCTGATGTGGGCGGTGCAGTTTCATCCCGAGGTGCGCCATACCGAACATGGCCGGGAGATCCTGGCCAATTTTTTATTTACCGTCTGCCGGGCCGCGCCCGACTGGACTCCCGGCGCCTTCGTGCGCGAACAGGTGGAAGCGATTCGTGCCCGGGTGGGCCCCGGTTCGGCGCTTTGTGCGCTTAGCGGCGGCGTCGATTCGACCGTCGCCGCCACTCTGGTGCATCGCGCCCTGGGCGAGCGGCTGACTTGCGTCTTTGTCAACAATGGCTTGCTGCGCCTGCGTGAATTCGAAAAGGTGCGGAAGGCCTTGCGCGAGCGCCTGGGCTTGCGTTTGCAGGCCGTCGACGCCAGTCAGCGCTTCCTGGAAGCTTTAAATGGCGTCTCCGACCCGGAAAATAAACGCAAAATCATCGGCGCCGAGTTCATTTCCGTCTTTGAGCAGGAAGCCCGCTCGCTCGATTCCGCGCCGGGCGGACGGCCGGAATTTCTGGTGCAGGGCACGCTTTATCCGGACGTGATCGAGTCGGTCTCGGTGCACGGCCCCTCGGCCGTCATTAAAAGCCACCATAATGTCGGCGGCCTGCCCCCCGGCCTGAAATTCAAGCTGATTGAGCCGCTGCGCCTGTTATTTAAAGATGAAGTCCGCCGCATCGGTCTGGAACTGGGGCTGGGCGAAGACCTGATCTGGCGCCAGCCGTTCCCCGGACCGGGTCTGGCGGTGCGCATTCTGGGGCCGGTAACCCCCGAAAAAATCGATCTGCTGCAGCATGCCGACGATATCGCCGTGGAAGAAATTAAGCGCGCCGGTTTATATCGCTCGCTCTGGCAGTCCTTCATGGTTTTACTGCCGGTCCAGTCGGTGGGGGTCATGGGCGATTTTCGCACCTACGGCTATACCGCCGTCCTGCGCGCCGTCCATTCTGAAGACGGCATGACCGCCGATTGGGCCCGCCTCCCCTACGATCTTTTAGGCGTGATTGCCTCGCGCGTCATCAATGAAGTGCGGGGCATCAACCGCGTGGTTTACGATATCAGTTCCAAGCCGCCGTCCACGATTGAATGGGAGTAAGCTGGGGCTGCGGCCCAGTTGCGTCAAAATGTATGCCGTAGCACAATATATTTTTCGCATAAATATGGAAAAACCTCGTTCGGCATATCCGAAACCGGCGGGAAGTCCTATGCGTCTCAATGGATATGGAAGCCGTGCTGCAGGGGCTGGCGGTGGTTGAGCCACGCATGGCGCCGGCGCTTGGTCCCGAAGCCGAAGCGCAATTCGCGCTGTTACGCCGCTGCCAGGCGGGCGAGCCGGGGGCGTTTGAAGAGCTTTTACGCCGCCACCTGCCGCGGGTGCAGTCGGTGATTTACGGCATTCTGCGTAATTCGAACGACGCCGAAGATATCGCCCAGCAGGTTTTTACCAAAGTTTATTTTTCGATGGCGAAGTTCGACTTCCGCTCCGCCGTCTCCACCTGGGTCTATAAAATCACCGTCAACGAGTGCTATGACTATTTGCGCAAGCAGAAGGTGCGCAAGGCGGTGTTGCTGGCCGACCTCACGGAAGAAGAATCGGCGCGGGTGGAAAACCTGAATCCGGCCATGCTGTCCGGCGCGGCCAGCATGGAAGATCGGGCGGCTTACAAAGAACTGACCGAGAAATTGCTGCGTCGGTTGACGCCCGAAGAGCGGATTTTGCTGATTTTGAAGGAAGTCGAGGGATATTCCATCCAGGAAATCGCCGTTATCCTCGACATGAACGAAAATACCGCGAAGGTCCGATTGTTTCGAGCCCGCCAGAAGTTGCTGTCCCGGATGAAGAGGAGCCGCATATGAGGTGCCGTCAATGCGAAAGGGAGATGGAGACCTATTTGGCTGTTCACGAGGAGCTGCCCGTGCCGCGGCCGGCGGGGCTATTGCGGCAACACCTGGATGCGTGCCCGGCTTGCGCCCGGGCATTTGAACGGGCGCTGATTGGCCGCGGCCTGTTGCAAAGCCTGCGCCAGGAGGCCGCGCCCTCGGCCGTCGATGGCTATTTTTTAACCCGGTTGCGCGCTCGTATCGCGGCCGCGCAAGCCGCCCCTCCATCCTGGCTGGAAACGCTGCGTCCTCAGCGCGGACTCGTGCTCGCCTGTGCTATGTTCCTGATGACCTTGGGCACCTTTGCCTATAACGTGCACCATAATGAGACGCCCTATATCGGGGAGGCCATCGCCCTGGACGCTCCTCACGTTCATGTCCGGCACCCCAGTCTCGATCACCACGTGCAGAAAGTCGATGTGCTGTTGAGCGTGTTAAGCCGATGAATACCCGAACTCGAACTTTTATTTATATCGCCCTGATCTTTGCCAGCGGGTTGCTGATCGGCGCCACGCTGATGAACGTGGCGGAACATCATTGGCTGCACGCTGAATCGCGTACCGAAATCGATATCAGCCACCACCGCCAGATCGCCCGTAGAATGAAGGCTCGATTGAATCTGTCGCTGGCCCAGCAGCGGCAGGTGGACCGGATTCTGCGCCAAACGGTGGCGTCGTATTTGCGGGTCGAAAACGAAATGAAGCCGCAATTCGAGTTGATCCGATCCCAGGGACGGGAGAGGATGCGCAGCATCATGAACCCGCAGCAGCGCGCCCGCTTCGATCAGATCGTTAAGCAGGTTGATGCCAAGTACCCGAACATCATGCGTTCGCCCTTTGTGCCGCTGGACGGAAGCTCGCAGGCTAACTGCGCTCAGACCGGCGTTCACCCCTAATCTCGGTTAACATAATATATCGAGTTATCGGTCTCGCTTAGGATCAATCACTCGATAAATGGTCACCAACGAAACCCATCGCACCATAAAATCAATTCCCGTTCCTTGTCAAGCAAAAAATACAGGCGTCAGTCCAAAAAAATGAAAACCAGGCCCAGGCCGCCCAGCCCGGTCAGCGCCCATCCCCAGGGAAACGCACGGTTTGTCGCGGGTTGCTCAACTTGATTCCCGGGGGAATTGCCCGCCGTCAAAAACGCCGGCGAGCCGGCGCCGGCCGCTCCGGCTCGAGCCATCACCCAGGAAGCGTAAGCGGCGACACTAGACGGCAGCGGCTTGCGGCCGGCCAGCCAGGCCTGAACATTGCCCGGGCCCCAATTGTACGCATACAGGCCCGCCGGCAGGCCGAAACTGTTGATGTTATCCGCCAGGAAGCGCACCCCGCCTTGAATGTTCTGGTCGAGATTGGCGGGATCCACACCCAGGCCGGCTGCGGTCGCCGGCATGAGCTGAAAGATGCCGATTTCGCCGTGCGTGCCCACCGCCCCCTGGTCCATGCCGCTTTCGCGCTGCGCCACGGCCAGCGCGATCGCCGGCGAGATGCCGTTAGCCTGCGCAGCGGCGGTGATTTTATCGCTGATGGTCATAACGCCGGTTTAATTCACCCCGCATCGGACGTCATAAGTCATTCCTGCCGTGGCCGTATGAGTGACGGTCACAGAATTGCTGGCCTTGGCGCTGATGTAGGACGTGGCGATGTTGGTGGCGGCGCTGGCGTTGGTGGGCATCAGCGAGCACGTTCCGGGAGTGCGCGAACCCCCATCGGGCCACGTTAGAGTAACGCTATCGCTGGTTGCGGCAGTCGAGGTCAGCGTGCCAGCGGCGGTTAGTTGTGAGGTCGTTGCGATTGTGCTGGTCGCCGCCGGCAGCGTGACTGTAGCCGAGCCGTTGGTAATCGTTGTCGGCAGCTTTACCGCGCCCGCGCTGAAATCCGCCGTTTGGCTGGAGGCCAGCGTCAGGCCGCCGTTGGCCGTGATTTTTTGGCCGAAGGCACAGCCATCGGAGCTTACCGTGCCGCAATCGAGGAAGCTGGTTTCGGTGCCGTTCTGCTCATCGTTGAGTGTGAACCTTACCCAGCGGTTATGGGTGTAATAAGGCGAAATATCTCCGGCTAAGTTATACAGACGATTGCCGAAGGATTCATACATCAAGCCGCCT
>JAKASR010000038.1 GCA_021818955.1 Acidobacteriota bacterium | reverse complement strand
GGCGAGATAGCGCAGCCGGCGGGGCGCAGCGCGGAGGCCAGCTCCTGGGCGGTGCCTTGCCAGTAATGCTCGCGGCCGAGCAAGGCGAGCAGCGGGGCGGCGAGCGGGTCGTCATCGAGTCCATGCTCGGCAAAGCGGGCGCGGTTGGCATTCAGGGCTTCGATAAAGCTGTCGGACCCCTTGCCCAGGGAGGCGGCGACGGCGGCGCCCCAGGCGGCGAAGTCGGCCATGCGCGGCAGGCGGAGTGCGGGCGGATCGACGACGGAGCGGCGCAGGGCGTGGCAGAACAGATCGAAGAGCGCGGCCAGGAGCTGGTGATGGATATGGTCGAATCGTTCCCAGAGCCGGGCTTCGGGCAGGTAGGCCAGCGCGCGCGACTCGAGCGGCAGCAGCAGCACGCGGTCGAGCCAATCGGGGGAGAGCGAGGGGGGCTCGAGGGCGGTGAAGATGATGGGCCGGCGGCAGGCGAGATAGCGCGAGCCGGCGCCGGCGGCCGGGTAGAGGAAGCCTCCGCCGGTGATGGCGCGGCAGAAGAAGTTGGACTGCGCCGGCGTGAGGCGTCCGAGATTATCGAAGATGGGCAGGGCGTGCTGATCGAGGGCGCAGGCCAGGGCGGCGGGCGAGACTTCGGGCGGAAGCAATTCCACGGCGCTGGGATCGAGCAGGCGGCGCAAGAGGCGGGCGAAGGTGGTTTTGCCGCTGCCGGGAGGGCCGACGAGGCAGAGCGCGGGGATGGGGAAATCGGAGCGCAGGACGGCGGTTAGCCAGACGAGCAGCCATAACCAATCGGCATCGGAGATTTCGGGCAAGAGCGCGCGCAAGGAGTTGAAGCGGGCGGAGAAGGCGAGCTTGCGGTTTTCCAGCAAGGCGAAGCCGGATTGGGGCGGCGGCAGCGGGCGCTGGTGGGCGAAGCGGCGGAAGTTGACGGCAGGGGCGGGCAGGATGCTCCAGCCGTATTGAGGCGGGTCGGCCTGGTAATCGAGGTCGCGGGTAAAGCAGACGGCCTGGCCGGAGCAATCGGCGAAGTCGAGCCAAAACTCGCTGCCGTCGGGGGCAAAGCGGGTAAAAGCCTCGGCCGGGCCGGGCAGGCGGGAGTAGCGGGCATCGATCCAGGCCAGGCATTCGCGCACGGAGGCGGCGGAGGGCATGACCTTGAACTTTTGAAAATAGCGATCGACCAGCAGGCGGCGCAACTCGGGTCCGCGCAGGGCGTAGGTGCGCCAATGCTTTTCTTCTTTGAAGCGGACAAACGGCTGGAGGGCGGCATTGAAAAAGATTTCGATTTTGGGGAACAACGCCTCGAATTGGGAAAGCAGGACGGGCGGTTGCGGCTGTTTTTCGGGGATGATGGTGACCAGGGCGGACATAAAGGCTCCTTTGGACGAAGTTTGAGAGCGCAAAGCGCAAAGCGCAAAGCGCAAAGCACAAAGCGCAGAGCGCAGAGCACAGAGCGCAGAGCACAGAGCACAGAGCGCAGAATTTGTCTGGGCGCAGCCCGCAAGCGGGCTGCTTTCCACGGAAGGAAGAAAGCAAAAAGCGCAGAGCACAGAGCGCAGAGCACAGAGCACAGAGCGCAGAATTTGTCTGGGCGCAGCCCGCAAGCGGGCTGCTTTCCACGGAAGGAAGAAAGCAAAAAGCGCAGAGCAAAAAGCGCAGAGCGCAGAGCGCAGAGCGCAAAGCACAGAGCGCAGAGCGCAGAGCACAAAGCACAAAGCACAAAGCGCAGGGCGCAGAGCGCAGAATTTGTCTGGGCGCAGCCCGCAAGCGGGCTGCTTTCCACGGAAGGAAAAAAACGGGCCAGAGACCCGCCACGGCGGGAAAGCGGGCCAGAGACCCGCCACGGCGGGGCTTACGGCCCACGTTCCCAGGGAAAAAGCTGCCGAAAATAAAAACAGCGGCTAAAGAGCCGCTGGGTATTTTGGGGGCGCACCGTACCACAATGCGGGCCGGCGCTTACAGGCACACTCGGAGTGACCCTTTACTGCAAGTCCTGGCCGGTTCGAACGAAACGAACCGCCCTGGACGACCTCCCCTGAGGCAGATCGTCCGCCGGCTGCAGACTGCCAGCCGGCGCGGGTTAGGCGATAGGCGCCCTCAGCGTAAGCCGTCTTTCGGCACAGCCTATCTGCGCAACGCGGTCAACGACGATTGGATTTTTCAATCCTAATCTCATTATAGCACATAGTAACTTATAAGTAATATATATATTGCAATACCATTACATATCAATTATATGAACTCGGAATAGGGAGAATAAAAAGCGAAGCCGGGACAATGGCCGAATGTATCGTTAAACAAAGGGAAAACAGCAAAATGAATGCAAAATGCCGATTCATAGTTTGCAATAAAAATATTTTCGCTTATTTATCTATGGCTTAGGCGAGCATGTTTTTAGCAGAAGAAATCGGGAGGCCGATTTTGGGGAAGGCGGGAGGCTTTCGGGTTGCAGCCTTTAGCTTTAAGTATGAAGTTTGTAGTTGAGCTTGAACGGGCTGTGGCGAGCTAAAACGAGCCGGAATCTGCCCAGGGGCACGCCGCGGCGGGCAAGCGGCTGCTTGCCCCGGAAGGAAGGGAAGGCAACAGGCCCGCAATGCACAGAATCAAATTCCCTCAATTGACAATTTCCAAGACCCAAAATCGAAAAAACCGAAAACGAAAAGTAAAACCAAAAACTTAAAACCGGTAAACTGTTAACTTTAAAGCCATGTCCCTCGATCAGGAAATTTACCGCCAGCGGCGGCAGAAGCTCGAGCAGTTGCGCGAGCTGGGCGAGGCGCCGTATCCGCACCGATTCGAGCGCAGCCATGCGCTCGCCGCCATCGTGGAGCAGTACGGCGCGAAAGACGCCGCCGCGCTGGAGCAGGAAAAGGTTCGGGTCAAGATTGCCGGGCGCGTGCTCACGCTGCGCCCGCACGGCAAGGCCGGCTTTGCCCATCTGCAGCAGGACGATACCCGGCTGCAGGTGTATATCCGCCAGGACGCGGTGGGCGAGCACGACTTCGCCATCTGGAAGCTGCTCGATTTGGGCGACTGGGCGGGAGTCGAAGGCTGGCTGTTCCGCACCCGCACGGGCGAGTTGACGATCCATGCCGAAAAGCTGCGGCTGCTGGCCAAAGCCTGCCTGCCGCTGCCGGAAAAGTGGCACGGCTTGCAGGACGTCGAGCGGCGCTACCGGCAGCGCTATCTGGACCTGATCGTGAATCCCGAATCGCGCCGGGTGTTTCGCCTGCGCGATGGCGTGGTGCGGAGCCTGCGCGCGGCCTTTCACGAGCGCGGCTACCTGGAAGTGGAAACGCCGATGATGCAGCCGCTGGCCGGCGGAGCCGCCGCGCGTCCGTTTACCACGCATCACCACGCGCTCGACCTGACGCTTTATTTGCGCATCGCACCCGAACTCTATTTGAAGCGGCTGGTGGTGGGCGGCTACGAGCGGGTATTTGAAATCAACCGCAACTTCCGCAACGAAGGCATCTCGACGCGCCACAATCCCGAATTCACCATGCTGGAGTTCTACGAAGCCGGCAGCGACTATCGCGCGCTGATGGAGTGGAGCGAGCAACTGCTGGCGCGGGTGGCGCGGGAAGCGGCGGGCGGGGAAAAGCTCCAATTTCAAGGGCGCGAGCTGAATTTTGGCGCCTGGCGGCGGCTCAGCCTGCGGCAGGCGGTGTGCGAGTATTGGCCCGCCGCCGCCGGCGCCGCTCCCCGCCTGGAAGAGCTGGCCGACGCCGCGGCGGTGCGGCGGTATCTGGACGCCTACAACCGCATAGCCGCGCCCGGTGAGCGCTATAGCCCAATCGATGCGGCGCAGCAGCCATCGCCGGGCGAGCAGATTGTGGCGCTGTTTGAGGCGGTGGCGGGCGATGAATTATTCGAGCCGACCATCATTTACGATTTCCCGCTGGCGGTTTCGCCGCTGGCCAAAAGCAAAGACGACGAGCCGGATTGGGTGGAGCGCTTCGAAATCTATGCCGGCGGGCTGGAAATCGCCAACGGCTATAGCGAGCTGAACGATCCGGAAGAACAGGCGCGGCGTTTCCGGCTGCAGGCCGAGGGCGAGGCGGCGCGCGTGGACGAAGACTACATCCACGCGCTTGCATACGGCATGCCGCCGACCGCCGGCGAAGGCATCGGCATCGACCGGCTGGTGATGCTGCTGGCGGGGGCGGTCTCGATACGCGACGTTATCCTGTTCCCGCTGCTGCGGCCGGAAGGGGTAGAAAGGGAAGACCAGGAGTAAGGGAAAGCAAGGGAAGGCTGCCGGAGGGCGCCAGCCAATCGCAGGCCGCAAGGCCGTGGGGATTCAAGTCCCCCTCCGGGCACCAACAAAATAAAAGACTTCCGCTCCATGTCCGGAGCATCCCGGGTGCGAGGGACCACGGTGACGACATGCGCAATGGGACTTGCTTCGTAAATGCTTCCGTAATGCTTCCGTCGTCAACGAGTGGTATTGGCCCGTCTAGGAACCCCATACTGTTGAAATTGAGAGAGCGCATGGAAAGTGAAGCCGCTAAAGTCTCCGACAAAGTAGCTATTGACAACGATTCGGTCATAGTCGAATAATTATTCGACTATGGTTGAGATCGAAAATGCCTATGGATTCTGCCGCAAGGAGCTCGTGGAGCGGCTGAGCGAAGCCGCTCCGGGACGCATGCAGATTCTGACTGGCCCCAGACAGGTTGGCAAAACGACGTTGCTTCTGGAGTTGGTGGCACGCTTCGGCGAACAGGCCGTTTATGCCGCCGGTGACGATCCCAATGCTGTATTGCCAGGATATTGGGAGCGTGTCTGGGCCGATGCCGAGTCGCGCGCACAACGCGGAACGGCGCTCTTACTCCTCGATGAGGTGCACCGCTTTCCCGAATGGGCCGCCAAACTCAAGGGCAACTGGGACCGCGTCCGCCGCAAGCATACCCCCATTCACGTGGTAGCGACCGGCTCCTCGGCTCTGGGCGTGACTACCGGTTCACATGAGAGTCTGGCGGGCCGCTTCGAAAAGCTCACTTTGAATCATTGGCCTGCAGCTTCTTTGGCTAGTGTTTTTCATCGCTCGCCGCGCGAGGCTGTGCGCGGCCTGGTACAGTTTGGTTCATACCCAGGAGCGATCGAGTTCGAGAAGGATCTGCCACGCTGGCGTTCGTATCTACGCGATGCCATCATTGAACCGGCAATCGGCCGTGACGTGCTGGCTTTAGGCGCAGTTCGCCGTCCGGCGTTATTGCGGCAGATTTTCGCCGTGGCTGTGGGGTTGCCAGCGCAGATTGTCGCGCTCCAAAAGATTCAGGGTCAGCTTCAGGACAGCGGTGCGCTTGAAACCGTGGCGCATTACCTCGCCTTGTTGGCGGATGCGTATCTTATCGCTCCACTGGAGAAATATGCGGCGCAGACGCTTCGCAGGCGCTCATCGCCACCCAAGCTGATCACGCTGAACAACGGACTGCTTACGGCTATGCACCCGGATGGAGCTCCAGATCAGCAGAGGGAGCCGGAGCGTTTCGGCCACTGGGTTGAGAATGCCTGCCTGGCTTTTGCCGTCAATCAAGGCCAGCGCGTCAGCTATTGGCGCGAGGAACCGCTTGAGGCCGATGCCGTGTTCGAAGGCAGTTGGGGCAATTGGGCTGTCGAAGTGAAGACAGGGCGCTTCACCGGGCAGGAGCTTCATGGGCTATTGGAATTCTGCCGCCGCCATCCGGCGTTTCGCCCACTGGCCGTTACCGCACCTGGCAATGAAGAAGCAGCAAGGCGTCACGATGTGGACGCCATCAGTTGGGAAGACTATCTGTTATCCGGGCCACCGTAGATGAAAATCAAGCGGCGGGGACAAATGGGGGAGATAGAGCACGCCGCTGGCTATAGTCATGCGGAGTCCTATCCTCGCCCTGCTCGCAAATTATTACTGGTCTGGCTCAATCATTATTGGGCGGAGGGATTGCGATGCGAAGCTAGCGGCACGGCCGCTTTTACTGTTAGGCGCTGACGCTTTCGCAAAGGTCCGGCCGAAACGGACGCATTGCGAATACTCATGGCGGCCGGGCATTGCCGGGCGCAATTCCTGCGGAATTGCCGGCTTGCTTGGCGCAATTCCTGCGGAATTGCTTTGTATCGTCGTTAATAGGCGCGGGACCTAACAGGAACCCCGCGCTTCGGCCTGCGATTTCGGACGAATACTTCTGTCCGACTCGGCCGTTAACGCTTGAGGCATGGTTATTCGGATTTTTGCGAACGCCTGCGACCGGCGGCAAAACGCCCAAAAATTGCCTTACAAACCGCGCATGGCCGCGGCATGCTTTTATACTTGTATGCAGGCAAACCGGACAGGATGGACCGGTTACGGGCCACCGGCGCCCGGGAACTTTTCATGAGCCGTTTTCTCGACGAAATCCGCGCGCGGGTACTGGTGGCCGACGGCGCCATGGGCACCATGCTCTACAGCAAGGGCATTTTCATCAACCGCTGTTTCGACGAGTTGAACCTTTCCATGCCGGAGCTGGTGAAGGGCATACACGAGGAATACGCGCGGGCGGGGGCGGAAATCATCGAGACCAACACGTTTGGCGCCAACGCCTATCGGCTGGAGCGGCATGGCTTCGCGGAAAAGCTGGAAGAGATCAACCGCGCCGGGGTGCGGCTGGCGCGGGAAGCGGGCGGGGAGAGCGTGCTGGTGGCGGGCGCGATGGGGCCGCTGGGTCAGCAAATCGAGCCGCTGGGCAAAATCGGGTATGACGAGGCGCGGGCGGCCTTCCGGCGGCAGGCGGAAGTGCTGGCGGCGGCGGGGGCCGATTTGCTGATGCTGGAAACGTTCGGCACGCTGCACGAGATGCGCGAAGCGATCGCGGGGGCGCGCGCCGCCTGCGATTTGCCGATTGTGGCGCAGATGACGGTGGGCGACGACGGCCGCACGCTGGATGGCTCATCCGCCGGCGAATGCGCGCGGGCACTGGACGAATGGGGCGCCGAGGTGATCGGGCTGAACTGCTCGGTGGGGCCGGTGGCGATGCTGGAGTCGCTGGAGAGCATGGCGCGGGCGACGTCGCGTCCGCTGGCGGCGCAGCCCAATGCCGGGCTGCCGCGCAACGTCGAAGGGCGGAATCTGTACCTGGTGTCGCCGGAGTACATGGCCGACTACGCGCGGCTGTTCATCGCCGCCGGGGCGCGACTGGTGGGCGGCTGCTGCGGCACCACGCCGGAGCACATCCGCTGGATCCGCAATTATGTGCGCTCGACCGCGCCGGGCAAGCGCCGGGTGCAGATCAGCCGGGCGGCGGCGGCGGGGGCGGAGGCGCTGGCGCCGGTGCCGCTGCCGGCGCGCTCCGGGCTGGCGGCCAAGCTGGCGGCGAAACAGTTTTTGACGCTGATTGAAATTCTGCCGCCGCGCGGCAGCGATCCGGCCAAGGAAGTGGCGTCGGCGCGGCTGTTTCACGAGCATGGCGTGGACGCCATCAACATTCCCGACGGGCCGCGCGCCAGCGCGCGCATGAGCAACCAGGCGCTGGCGGTGATGCTGCAACAGCAAGTCGGGGTCGAAGCGGTGCTGCACTACTGCTGCCGCGACCGCAACATCATCAGCATGCAATCCGACCTGCTGGGCGCCTACGCGCTCGGCCTGCGCAATTTAATCCTGATCACCGGCGATCCGCCCAAGCTGGGCAACTATCCGGACGCCACCGCGGTGTTCGACGTGGACGCCATCGGGCTGACGCACCTGGTCTCGAACCTGAATCGCGGGCTGGATTTGGGCGGCAACCCGGTGGGCAGCCAGACCGGCTTTCTCATCGGCGTCGGGGCCAACCCCGGCAACGCGAATTTCGAGGAGGAATTGAAGCGTTTCGCCTACAAAGTCGAAGCCGGAGCCGATTATTGCGTCACCCAGCCGGTGTTTGACGCGTCCATGCTGGAGCGGTTTCTCGACGCCATTGCGAGCTTTGCGATTCCGGTGATTGCCGGCATCTGGCCGCTGGCCAGCCTGCGGCAGGCCGAATTCATGGCCAACGAGCTGCGCGTGCCGGTGCCGGCGGCGGTATTCGAGCGCATGCGCGCGGCCGCCGACGCCGACGCCGCCCGCCGCGCCGGCCTGGAAACGGCGATGGAAATGATCGAAGCCATTCGCGCGCGGGTGGCGGGGGTGCAGATCAGCGTGCTGGGCCGCAACCAGGCGGCGCTGGCGCTGCTGTCCGCGGCGCGCGGCCAGGCTTCGACCAAAGCCGCCTCCGCCGAGCCCGGCGGCGGCGGGCAAAAGAACGGGTAAGCGCAGAGCGCAGAGCACAGAGCGCAGAGCGCAGAGCGCAGAGCACAGAGCACAGAGCGCAAAGCGCAGAGCGCAGAGCGCAGGGCCAGAATTTGTCTGGGCGCAGCCCGCAAGCGGGCTGCTTTTCACGGAAGGAAAAGCAGAAAGCGCAGAGCACAAAGCGCATAGCGCAAAGCACAAAGCACAAAGCGCAAAGCGCAGAGCGCAGAGCGCAGAGCGCAGAGCACAAAGCACAAAGCGCAGAGCGCAGAGCGCAGAGCGCAAAGCACAAAGCACAGAGCACAGAGCACAGAGCACAGGGCGCAGAGCGCAGGGCGCAGAGCACAAAGCACAGAGCCAGAATTTGTCTGGGCGCAGCCCGCAAGCGGGCTGCTTTTCACGGAAGGAAAAACAGAAAGCGCAGAGCGCAAAGCACAAAGCACAGAGCACAGAGCGCAGAGCGCAAGGCACAGAGCGCAGAGGGAAGACAAGGGAAGCAAGAGGCGCGGCTGCGCCGCGCGACGGCCGGCAACCACGATCACCGGCGAAGTTTCGTTCCTCACCGGCGGCGGCGGACAAAAGACCGTTTAAGGCCGATTTCCTTCCGCTCGCTGCGGTGCGCCCCGAAGGCCGCGGCGAGCATGGGATAATGAAAGATCCTGCCGGCCCGCCGCTTGCTTGCCGCACGGAAATCATCACGACGAAAGGCCCTTTTTCTTTTTTTTATGAGCACCACCGTACCTTCCGCTCCCGGCGACATTAAAGACGCCCAACTGGCCGAAACCGGCGTACGCCGCATTGAATGGGCGCAGCAATCGATGCCGGTGCTGCGGCTGATTCGCGACCGTTTTAAAAAGCAGTGTCCGCTGGCGGGGGTGCGGGTGGCCGCCTGCCTGCACGTGACCACCGAGACGGCCAACCTGATGCTGGCGCTGAAGGATGGCGGCGCGGAGCCGGTGCTGTGCGCCTCCAACCCGCTAAGCACCCAGGACGACGTTTCCGCCGCGCTGGTGCGGGTCTACGGCATTCCCACCTACGCCATCAAGGGGGAAGACCACGATACCTATTACCGCCATCTCAACGCCACGCTCGACGCCAAACCGCAAATCACCATGGACGACGGCGCCGACCTGGTAACCGAGCTGCACACCCGGCGGGCCGAGACGGCGGCGGGCGTGATCGGCGGCACGGAGGAGACCACGACCGGGGTGATCCGCCTGCGCGCCATGGCCAAGCAGGGGGTGCTGCGCTATCCCATCGTGGCCATCAACGACGCCGACACCAAGCATCTTTTCGACAACCGCTATGGCACCGGGCAGAGCACCATGGACGGCATTATGCGCGCCACCAACCTGCTGATTGCGGGCTTGAACGTGGTGGTGGCCGGCTACGGCTGGTGCGGACGCGGCGTGGCCTCGCGCGCCCGCGGCCTGGGAGCCAACGTGATTTTGACTGAAATCGATCCCACCCGCGCGCTGGAAGCGGTGATGGACGGCTTTCGCGTGATGCCCATGGACGAAGCCGCCAAAATCGGCAATATTTTTATCACCGTCACCGGCGACAAGCACGTCATCTCGCGCCGCCATTTCGAGCTGATGCGCGACGGCGCGGTGGTCGCCAACAGCGGGCACTTCAACGTCGAGCTCGACCTGCCGGCGCTGGAAGCGATTACCGCCGAGCGCCGGCCGATGCGGGACTTTGTCGAAGAATTCCGCACCAAAGACGGGCGCCGCGTTTATGTGCTGGCGGAGGGCCGGCTGATTAACCTTTCCGCCGCCGAGGGGCACCCGGCCTCGGTGATGGATATGTCGTTTGCCAACCAGGCGCTCTCGCTCGAGTACATGCAGCGCCACCATCAGAAGCTCGAACGCCAGGTCTATCGCGTGCCGATCGAGCTCGACCGCGAAGTCGCGCGGCTGAAGCTCGATTCCATGGGCATCGCCATCGACCACCTGACGCCGGAGCAGGAAAAGTACCTGGCTTCGTGGCAGGAAGGAACGTAAAAGACGGCCAAGGCAAGCGAAGCCGGAAGACGCGTCCCGGCAAGCCGGGACGCGCGGGCGGCGAATGCGGAAGACGACCGGCTAAAAACTAAAGGCTAAACGCTTAAACTCAAGGCTTAAACTCAATACTGAGCGTTAAGGAGCGAAGCGCTGATATATACCGACTGGCGAGAGTATATTCCGCGGCGGCGGGAGCTGCGGGCCGCCGGCATCAGTCTGGCGGCCACGAACGGCTGCTTCGACCTGCTGCACGCCGGGCATATCGAGCTGTTGGAGCAGGCGCGCGCGCTGGGCGACCGGCTGCTGGTGGCGATCAACAGCGATGCCGCGGTGCGCGCAGCCAAAGGTCCGAAGCGGCCGATTCTTCCCCAAGCCGAACGCGCCGAACTGCTGGCCGCGCTGGCCGCGGTGGACGATGTCGCAATCTTTGACGAGCCCACGCCGCAAGCGCTGTATGCCGCCTTGCTGCCGGATGTGCTGGTCAAGGGGGCGGATTGGGCCGCCGATGCGATCGTGGGCCGCGCCGAAGTGGAAGCCGCCGGCGGGCGGGTGGTGCGGGTGCCGCTGCTTGAAGGGCGTTCCACCAGCCAACTGGTGGAACGCATTCGCGGCCGCTAGGCAGCCGCCCGCTAAAGGGAAAACGCGGTTAAATGGGACCGGCAGCGCTTCGGCCGACAACGCCTGCAGGAAAAATGCCCAGCATGAAACTGACCAGACGCACAGCGCTCAAAACCTTGCTGGCCGTTCCGGTCACCGGCATGTTCGGCGCGGTTTCGGGAAAGCATTTCGAGGGCAAGCATTTTCGGGGCCGAGGCGATGTCGAGTATCTTCAGTTACTCGACATTGCCCGCCGCATGTTCCACCCCGACCCTCAATTGCAAAACCTGGCCATGCTCTACAAGCCGGAATGGAATGGCCTGGTCGAAGGCCCCACCTGGGAGGCATGGTGGATCCAGAACAGCTACGGCCCGACCTATTGCGCGCTCCCTTTCCTGCAGGAACCTTTCCTGACGTTCCTGCAAAACTCGCAAGACCTCTGGTTCAACCAGATGGGCGACGGCCAGCGCCACGGCTGTCCCCGCCAACCGCAGCTCAACTGGGTTGCGCCGGACGGGCAGTTATGCGACGGCGCCTCGCCGGGATGCATTATTTATAAGCAGGGCGACGGCCGCACCGGGATTCATGATTGGGGCCTGGAATTCACCGCGGCTGGGGTGGTCATGCAGGCCGAATTGCTGCTGATCAGCCGCGACCGCCAGGCCATCGCGCATTACTTGCCGAAACTCGAGCGCTGTGCCGATTTCCTCGAGAGCCGGCGCGATCCTAAAAACAATTTGTTCCTGGCCGGGCCCGCCGCGAATCTGCTGGCGCCCAGCTACGCCGGCTGGCGGCGTCCGGACGGGGCTTATGGCAAGGCTTATCTGGCGGGCCTTTCAATTACTACGCTGGCCGCGCTGCAGCGGCTGATCGAACTGGAGAAATTGGCCGGGGCGGAGGATAAAGCCGCGCTCTACGCCCAGCGATGCGGCCTGATCCGGAAAGGCTTGCCGCTGCTCACCACCGGCGAAGGCTACTTCATCAAATCGCTCGACCCGGACGGGACCCGGCACGGAGTCTGGGGAGCAGCGCGCCACGGGTATTTTGAGGCGGTCGTGAATCACGATGCCATCTGCTTCCGCATTGCCGATCATGCCCAGGCCGAGAAAATCTACGCGAAGATGGCGGCGATTCCCGGACTTCGTCCCTACGATTTCATCATCACCAACTACCCCTCGCTCGACGATATGTACGAGCCGCCCAAGGGGCTCTGGCGTTTTGGCGAATGGGTGAACGGCGGGGCGTGGTCCACTTGCGAAGCCCGGATGATCATGGCGTATTACCGGCTGGGCAAGTATGAGGACGCGCGCCGCTCAATGCGGAAATTGCTCACTTACGCACGGCGATACCGCCTGGATAACAACTTCACGGATTTCGGCAACGCCGTCTATCAGCCACAGCAACCGATCAACCTGACCTATGACGTTTTCGGCATTCCCGCAGCCTTGATCCGGGGTTTATTTGAATATCTCTATCGCGCCGACGGGCTCACGCTGGTCCCCCACATTCCGGCAGGCATCACCCGGCTCGAACAGCTCGACCCCATACGATTCGGCAACAAGCAATTGTATTTATCGGTCGCCGGCCGCGGCCCGATTAGCGCGGTCACTTTGAACGGCAGGCGCTGGACGTCTTTCAATCAGCGCTCGGTTTTTCTCCCTTACGACCGGATGCCAGAGCGGGTACGGCTGGAGATCTCATTGGGAAGAGGCAATAGCGATCGAATGGCCGCTTCCGGGCCAGCCGCCGGTTGGGGGCAATACCCAGCAGGAAAAACGCCCAAGTCCATGCCGCCGGCATGCACCGCGCTGGAAGCACGGGCGGCGAAACTGAACGATTTTTATAAGCGGCTGGCGGATGCGGGGCTGGGCGACAGTTACGAAGCGGCGCATACGCAACTGGCCTTGGATGCGGTCCGGGCGCTGCGCGAGCGGCGCGATTTGCTGGCGGCGGGCAAGCTTCAAAGACTGCCTGAACCCGTCAGGGAAGCCGCGGCGGATCAATCATACCAGGATGCCGCCACGCGGCTGATGGACGGTCTCGAGGCCATCATCCAGGGTTATAGGCAATCCCGGAACAAGCGCCGGGAAAAGATTGCCAAGCTTTACCGATTGAGCCAGGCTGGTTAGCCATCAAGACGCAGTAAAAGAAATCGCGGGGTGGAACCGTTTACGTGGCCGCGGCAACGGAAATAAAAACGGAGGGTAAACGACGCCTCGCCACGCGGCCATGTAGCGCCGGCGCGCAAGCTGAAGCACGGCCGGGAAGCCTGACGCCTGGATTCGTCACTTCAGCTGGTGCAGCCAGAAGCGGTCCATGCGGCGGAAGATGTAGGTTTGGTCGGCGGGGCCGCCGATGTGGTGGGTTTTGAGCGGGAAGATCATCAACTGAAACGGCAACCGCGCCTGGATCAGCGCCTGGATAAACTGCACCGAATTCTGGAAGTGGACATTATCGTCGCTGGTGCCCTGGCAGAGCAGGAACTTGCCATGCAGGCTGGCGGCGTAGTTGATGGAGGAGCTGTCATGATAGCCGCGCGGATTGGCCTGCGGCAGTCCCATATAGCGCTCGGTGTAGATGGTGTCGTAATCGCGCCAATCGACCACGGGGGCGACGGCGACGGCGGCATGCCAGAGGCCGCGGGTGGTGGTCATCTCGAGGGTGGTCATGTAGCCGCCAAAGCTCCAGCCCCAGATGCCGATGCGCTGGGGATTGACGTAGGGCTGCGCTTGCAGCCAGCGCGCGGCGGCTTCCTGGTCGGCTTTTTCGATGGGTCCGAAATGGCCCTGGATCAGCGCCCGCTGGGGCAGGGTGGAATAGGCGGTGGAGGAGCGGTTATCGATCATGAAGACGATAAAGCCCTGGCGGGCCAGCACCTGATCGTAGAGCAGCATGTTGCCGCCCCAGCGGTTCCAGACCACTTGCGCGCCGGGGCCGCCGTACTGATACATGATGACGGGATAGCGCCGCTTGGGGTTGAAGCCGGGGGGCAAGAGCATTTCCGCCCACAATCTGGTGCGCCCGTCGGCGGCGGCGAGGGTGAAAAAGCGGGGCGCCCGCAGTCGCCAGGCGCGCATATCGGGGGCGGATTGCAAGACGCGCTCGGCGCCGCCATCGGCGTTGCGCAGCAAAAATTCCGGCGGATGGAGCGCATCGGAGCGGGTTTCCAAAAACCGCTGGCCGCCGGGCGCCAGCTTCAAACTCTGCCAGCCGGCTTGCCGGCTCAAGGCTTGCGGCGCGCCGCCCTGGAGCGGCACGCGGTAGAGCGCGGTGTTATAGGGCAAGGCGGCGGTGGCGCGGTAATAGACCCAGCCGCCGCCAACGCCCTGGAGGGCGTCGTTTTCCGGCGCCGTGGTCAACTGGCGCACCCGGTTGCCGCTCAAGTTATAGAAATAGAGGTGGTGCCAGCCGTCGCGGTCCGAGCCCCAGAGAAAGCCGTTCGGGAAAAAGCGCAGGTCGTGCTCGACGCCGATCCAATACGGCGTGGTTTCGGCCAGCACCCGCTTCACCCGGCCGCTTTGCGGATTGATGAAATAAAGCTGCTCGCGCGTCTGCCGGCGGTTGACCACCAGGGCGTAAGCGGTCTTGCCATCCGGCAGCCAGCCGAAGCGCGGAATGTAGGTGTTTTCATCGCCGGCCAGGCGGAGCCAGACGAGGCGGCGGGAGCGCAGCGAATAGATGCCCAGGCGGGCGATGGGGTTGGGGTCGCCGGCCTGCGGATATTTTTGCCAAAAGACCTGGGCGACATGGGGAAGATAGTTTTCAATGGGAAAGGCGCTGACCGGGCGCTCATTCAGTTGCAGGACCAGCAGGCGGCGGCTGTCGGGCGACCAGGAATAGCCGGACTTGATGCTCAACTCTTCCGGATACACCCAATCCAGCCCGCCCAGATAGATGCCGGGCCGGGGCGGCGCGGCAAAGACCGCCGGGCCGCGCGGTTTTAAATTTCCGCCGGAAGCCGACAGCGGCTGCAGGCGCAACTGATGATGGACGACGTAGGCGAGCCAATGCTGATTGGGGGAAAGCCTGGCGTCGAATTTCAAGCCGCCGCCGCGGGTCAGCCCGGCCGCAATACGCGTCCGCAGCGAATAGAATTGCACCTGATTATCGGCGGCAAACAGGATGCCATCGCCTGTGGGCGACCAGCGATAGCCGGGAGCGTTGTAGAGCGAGGCGGGCTCGCTTAAATGAATGCGATAAGTCTGGTCCGGCGTGGGGCCGCCGGCAAACAGCGCATGCCGGGCGAGCAAACTGCGCTTGCCGGTGGCGGCATTGATCCAGTAAAGGTTGGCGTGCTTGCGGCTGGGCAGGCGCTCGAGAAAAGATAGATGGCGGCCATCCGGCGTCCATTCCAGCCCGCCCGGCATGGGTCCGAGAATGCCGCGGGCGGAAAAAACCTGGCGCAGGGTTAACCGCGGCGGAGGCTGCTGCGCGGACAAGGGAAGCAGCCAGGCGAACAGGACCAGACCGGGAATCAGGCAAAGCGCGGCGCGAAGACGGTGCAAGGCGAGCTCCTGAAAAATATGTGAGATAAGTGAATAGCTTACGGCTAAAAAGCGCAAGGCTCAAAGCGTAAAGCGCCGAGCGCAGAGCACAGAGCGCAGAGCGCAAAGCGCAGAATTTGTCTGGGCGCAGCCCGCAAGCGGGCTGCTTTACACGAAAGGAAAAAAGCGCCGAGCGCAGAGCACAGAGCGCAGGGCCAGAATTTGTCTGGGCGCAGCCCGCAAGCGGGCTGCTTTCCACGGAAGGAAAAAAGCGCAGAGCGCAGGGCGCAAAGCGCAAAGCGCAGAGCACAGAGCGCAGAGCGCAAAGCGCAGAATTTGTCTGGGCGCAGCCCGCAAGCGGGCTGCTTTGCACGGAAGGAAAAAAGCACAAAGCACTAAGCGCAGAGCACAGAGCCAGAGCGCAGAGCGCAGAGCGCAGGGTCAGACGGTGGCGCTAAGAAGTTTCGTCCAGCGATGCATACAGGGCCGAGAGGACCGGGGCGATAGGCAAATCGCGCAGCGGGCCGGGCGAGCGGACGACGCGCACGCTGCCGACGGGATCGAATGAGGGAATGGCGCCCAGGACGAGGACGCGCGCGCCGGCGGCGGCGGCCAGGTGCGCGGGGCCGCTGTCGTTGGAAAGCACCAGCGCGCACTGGGCAAAGGCGGCGGCCAACTCGGCCAGCGGCAAGCCGGGACGCAGGCGGACGCGCGGCAACTGGCGCAAGCGGTCCAACGCCGGATCGTTTTCTTCCGGGCCGGTGAAGACGACGGCGCTCCAATCGGGATGCCGGGCGAGGAATTGGGCCAGGACGGCGTGGAAATGTTCGATGGGCCAGCGCCGGCTGGGGTGTCCGGCGCCGGGAAAAACGCCCAGGCAGGGGCCGGGAAGGTATTGGCGGCGCCAGGCCTGCTCGGCGGCAGACAATTCCGGCGCGGGAGGCAGCCGGGGAATGCGGTTGGTTACCGCGATGCCCAGCGGTTCGAGCACGCGGCAATAGCGAGCCAGCAGGCTGCCGGCGGGATCGTCGGGCGGCGGCGGCAGATTGATCAGCCGCGGCCAGCTCCGGGTCGGGCGCAGCATGGCCACGCGGCGCGGAATCCGCAGGCTCCAGGCCAGCAGGTTGGTTTCCTTGTAGGAATGTAAATCCACCGACAGCTCGAAACGCCGCCGCCGCAAGCGGCGCCATAGTCCGGGCAGCTCGCGCGCCGCCTGGGCGGGATGCGTTTTCCAGCGCCGGCGATCCACGGCCAGCACTTCCCAACCGCCGGCCAGGCGGAAAATCTGGGCGCCGCCGGAGGAAGTCAACAGCACGCGCTCGCTCGACGGATACGCCTGCTGCAGCGCACGCACCGCCGGCAGCGCCAGCACCGCATCGCCCATCTGGCCAAAATGCAGCACCAGCAGCCGCGCGGCGGGATAGGGAAGCTGAGCCGGAGCGTGGGCCATAGTGGAGAGACTCGTTTTCACGAACGCAATTTTACTCACTCGCCCATGACTTTGACGATCACCCGCTTGGAACGCCGGCCGTCGAACTCAGCGTAATAGATTTGCTGCCAGGGGCCGAAATCGAGCCGGCCGGCGGTAATGGGCACGATGACCTGATGATGCACCAGCAGGCTTTTTAAATGCGCGTCGCCGTTGGTTTCGCCGGTGCGGTGGTGCTGGTAATCCTGGCGGAACGGGGCCAAATTTTCCAGCCAGGCGTCAATATCGCGCAGCAGCCCGTCTTCGGCATCGTTGACCCAGACGCCGGCGGTGATGTGCATGGCCGAGACCAGCGCCATGCCGTCTTGAATTTGCGAATGGGCCACCGCCGCTTCGACCCGGGGGGTAATGTTGACGTATTCGCGCGGCTGGCGGGTGTTGAAGGTCAGATACTCGGTATGGAATTTCATGCCTTCATGATGCCGCAATGGCGATTGAGTGCGCCGCCGGACCAACTGGTATTATTAAGCCTTGCGGCCGGGCCGGAGCCACCTCCGGGCGGCTCGCGGCAGGGCATGCGGCAGGGCATATGGAAGCGGTGCGGCAGGTATTAGCGCAATGGCTGGCGCGGCAGGCGGACGCCGACGAGGCTCCGGTGCTGGCCTGGCCGCTGGCCGCCGGCGAAGCCATCAGCCAGCAGGCGCCGGCGCGCGAGTTTGCCGCCGGCTGCCTGCGGCTGGAAATACGCAATCCGGCCTGGGAGGCGGAATTGCGCCGGCTGGAACCGGAACTGCTCGCCCGCCTGCGCCAGGTGCTGGGCGCGCCGCGGGTGCAGCGGCTGGAATGGACACGGGGCGAGGAAAAAGCTACGAGCCGCTAGCCGCGGCTTAAGGGAAAAAACTAAAAGCGATATGCAAATCGAAGCCGAAGAAGTGTTGCGCATTGCCGAGCTGGCGAACCTGGAGCTGGCGCCGGAAGAAGTGGAAGCCATGCGGCGCGATCTGGGGAAAATTCTGGAGTATATCGCGCTGCTGGACCGGCTGCCCACGGCCGGAGTCGAGCCGATGTCGCACGCCACCGCCGGGGAAGCGGGCGGCGGCGGGAATCGGGGCGGCGACGGCGCGGATCATGGTGAAGCATCGGCGCTGCGCGCCGACGAAGCGGCGCCCGGCCTGGGCGCCGCAGCCGCCCTGGCCAACGCCCCGCTGGCCGGGGACGCCTGCTTCAAAGTGCCGCTGGTGATCGAGCGAGGGTAATGGGAATGCAGGATTTGCGCCAACTTTCGATTGCCGAAGCCCGCGCGGCGCTGGGCGCGCGGCAGGCGAGCGCGGCCGAGATTGCGGCAGCCTATTACGCCGCCATCGAGAGCTACGATCCCGCCATCCATGCCTATCTCAGCCTGAGCCGCGAGCGCGCGCTGCGCCAGGCCGAGCGCCTGGACCGCATGGCGGCGGCGGGCGAGCCGTTGCCGCCGCTGGCGGGCGCGGCGCTGGGCATTAAAGACGTGATTGCGGTGAAAGGCGAGCGCGCCACCTGCGCCTCGCGCATTCTGGAAAACTACATTGCCCCGTACGACGCCACCGTGATCGCGCGGCTGGAGGCGGCGGGGGCATTGTTTCTCGGCAAGCTCAACTGCGACGAGTTCGCCATGGGCTCGTCGAATGAAAATTCCGCCTACGGGCCGGTGCGCAACCCGCACGATCGCGAGCGGGTGCCGGGCGGCTCCAGCGGCGGCTCGGCGGCGGCGGTGGCGGCGCGCACGGCGCTGGCCACGCTGGGCTCGGATACCGGCGGCAGCATTCGCCAGCCCGCCTCTTTTTGCGGCGTGGTCGGACTGATGCCCACTTACGGCCGGGTCTCGCGCTACGGCCTGACCGCGTTTGGCTCGTCGCTGGACCGCATCGGCCCGCTGGCGCGCTCGGTGACCGACGCCGCCGCCATACTGCAAGTCATGGCGGGCGCGGATGCGCGCGACGCGACTTCATCCAAGCGGCCGGTGCCCGATTACACCGGCGAGCTGGCGGCGGCGCGGCGGCAGGCGGGCAGCCGGCCGTTAGCGGGCGTGCGCATGGGGATAGTGCGGGAAAGCTGGCGCGAAGGCCTTGACCGGGAAGTGGAGGCGGCGGTGAAACAGGCCCTGGCGCGGTTTGAATCGCTGGGCTGCCAGACGGTGGAAGTTTCGCTGCCGCGGCTCGATGCCGCCATCGCCATTTATTACATCATCGCCACCGCCGAAGCCAGCTCCAATCTGGCGCGCTACGATGGCGTCCGTTACGGCTACCGCGAGCCGCACGCGGCAACGCTGGGCGAGATGTACCGCCGCACCCGCAGTGGCGGGTTTGGCCCCGAGGTCAAGCGGCGCATCCTGCTGGGCACATACGTGCTCAGCGCCGGCTACTACGACGCTTATTACCGCAAAGCGCAGCAGGCGCGGACGCTGCTGGCCCAGGATTTTGCCGCCGCGCTGGCGGAGTGCGACGTGCTGGCGCTGCCCACCTCGCCCACGCCCGCCTTCCGGCTGGGAGAAAAAACCGGCGACCCGCTGGCCATGTATCTGGCCGATATTTATACCGTGCCGGCGTCGCTGGCCGGATTGCCCGGCATTTCGCTGCCGTGCGGCAAGGCGCAGGGCTTGCCGGTGGGCTTGCAACTGGTGGGGCGGCATTTTGAGGAAAGCCTGCTGCTGCGCCTGGGACAAGCTTTCGAACAGGCCGGCGCGGCGGAATAAACGGACTAAACAGCTAGAACCAGCTCGAAACGAGTCAAGACGAGCGCGAACCAGTCAAGGCGAGCCAAGACGGGCAACAACGGGCTGAAGCGCTAGCCCAGGTCGGCGACGAGCGAGCTATGCAATCCGGCGAGCGAGGGCGGCTGGTAGGGATGAAATCCGGCGAGGGCCATGCCGCGGCGGGCTTCGGGGTTGCGCATAAACGTCTTCCAGACGAAGCCGCTGCGCAGGTTTTCGGCCATTAACAGGGTAATGCCGGTATCGATGCCCACCACATCGGGGTCGAACCAGTGCTTGAGCGGGTTGAAGGCGTCAACGAAGCCATAACGGCTCCAGGCCTGCTGGCGGTATTGCCGGCGGATATGGTGCAGCACCGGCAGCGCGAGCGCAGGGGTGAAGGCCAGCGAGCCGCCGGCGGCGCTGGGCACGATGGTGCCGTCAATCGGTCCGATCTGCGGCGGCCCGCCCCAGACCACATAATCGCCGGAGGCGGAATCGGAAGCGGTAATGCCCCAGAGATCGGGCTGGTAATCGGGAAAGCGGGGGGCGAGCGCCAGGCAAAAGCGCCGGTGAGCCTCGGTGGCCAGCACGGAGTTGAGAAAATAGTCGGCATAGCGGTCGTGCTGGCCGCGAAAATCGAACCAGGCCTGCGAATACTGGTGAACGAAAAGCGGCGCGAACGAGCCGACATAGCGCAGGCCGTCATATTCGAAAATCACCCGTTTCCAACTGGTCCAGGTGCGGGACGGCAGCGGGCGGGTGGCGGCGCCCATGCCGAGCAGGTACATCATCATCAACTCGCTGTAATCGTTCCAGCGCGAGGGCAGGAAGCCGATTTCGGGCATCCAGCCATGCGACAGCAGCGGGGTATCCTCCGCCAGCCATCGCCAGTCGGCGCGGTTGAAGATGGCGAAGGCCAGGCGGCGGATTTCCGGGTCGCGGAAATACTCGCGGCAGGTGAGCACGCCGCAGAACAGGATGGCGGTATCGATCGAGGAGACTTCCGAATCCCACAGCCGCTCGCCGGTGGCCCAATCGGCGAAATGAAAAAAGAAGCCGCGATGGTTAGCCATTTTTTCCCAAAGAAAGCGCAGGGTAAGCAGCGCGCGGCGGCGGGCTTCCCGCAGCGGGATATAGCCGCGGCGATGGGCGATGCAGATGGCGGTCAAGCCGAAACCGGTGGCGGCAATGCTGGCGACGGTGGTCTGATCGGGGCCGCGGACATTGCAGCGGTCTTTCACCAGCCCGCTTTGGGCATTGGACTGTTCCAGAAAATAGGAGCACTGGGCGCGCTCCAACTCTTCCAGCAAAGCTTCATCGTCGAGGGAGAGGACGGGCGCCGGCGTGTATAGCGGGGGCGCCGCGGCCGGAGCGTCCGGCTGGGGGTAGGCCGGCGCCGGCGGCCACGCCGCCAAGCGCCAGCCGGCACAGGCGCCGGCCAACTGCCGCAGCAGGGAGCGGCGGGTGGGCGGTGGGTAGCGCGGATGCTGGCTCGGTTTCATGCGGCGCGGGCTGCCTAAAAGCGGTAGCCGGGTTGCAAGGTACAGCGAAAGGCCACCGAGCGGTTGCGGATGAGGTTGTTGATGCAACTGGTCCAGGGCAAAACCGGGTTGGGCTGAGGGCCCAGCGGATACACGATAGTCAGGCCCTTGACGGTGGCTTCCAGGCTCACGCCTTCGGCATTCGCCGGCACGGTGAAATTCAAAACGCGTCCGAAGATCACCGGATAGGAGCGCCGCACGCTGGTGCTGGCCATGGGATGAAAGACTTCCGCTTCGACCAGGAAGGTGGCGGTATCCGACCAATTCAGCGCGGAGACGCGCAAAACGCGGCCGCCGCGCAGGTATTGAGGCGCGTCCATGCGAGTAAACGGGCAAGGGCCGGCGATGCAGGAAACGCGGGCATTGTGAAAGAGGTTGCCTTGCCCGGCGTCCAGGATCAACTCGCCGGCGGCCGCCTGCCAGCGATGGTGGGGAGAGCAGGGGCGATGGCGGCAGGGCTGGTTGGCTTGATTGCGCACTTGCAAAGTGCGGGCGGAGCTGCCGACATTGACCGCCGTGGTGCGCAACACGGTATAGCGCACCAGGACATTGGCCACCGGGATTTGCCTTTGGGGAGCAGGCGGGCGCCGGAGCCGGGTGGGAAACAGGCGAATCACGTAGAGCCGGGGGACAGGGGTGAGCGGCCGCGATTCCGGCCAATAGCCGGGGCGTTGGACGCTGAGCGTCAGCGGGAAGCGATCCGCCGCCGCGGTGACCCGCAAATGGAAAAAGCCATCGTCGCTGGTGCTGGCCGAGACCAGGCGGCCGTCATTGCGCACGGCGACCACCGCGCCAGCCAGCGGAACCTGTTTGTCGGCCACGCCCTGGCGCAGGACCGCCCCTTCGACGGTCAGCCGCAGCGGGCGGGGCGCGTACTGGCGCCGCATCAAAAGCCAAGCCGTGATTCCCGCTGCCGCCAGCACGATGGCAATGCCGATGAGAATCAATATGCCGCGGCTCATTTCCCCGTCCTTGCGCGGGAAGGCGGCGAACCGCCGCGTTCCCAATGCCGTGAATTCAATTAGATGCAGCCGCTAGAGGCCGCCGCGCGGTACTCCGCCAGCGATTTCAGGCAAAAACCGCTGTCCGACGCGGCAGCCAACGCGCTTAGCCGCCGCCCCAGCCAGCGCCGCGCTTTCCTGAAGGCGGGCGCGATTTCTTGTATGCTTAAAGGTTCGACCAACGCCTATGTACGAAGATTTCACCGCTCAGGACCCGCTCGACAAGCGCAGCTATCACTGCGTTTATCAGGCCATTATCGTGGGCATCGCCACCCGCCACAGCGACACCGTGGATATCAAATTCCTGGTCAACGGCCGCGGCGTCTGGATAGGGTTGCCGCACCCGGCCTGGCTGGAGTTCCGCCGCCGCACCGGCATCGCGCTGGCCGACCGCATGGCGGTGGACCTGGCGGGCTTGTATTTAAAGCAACAAATCGAATCCGGCGCCGGCGCCGACCGCAATCACTGGAACGATATCCGCGTGGAAGAGGTTATGCGGCTGGCGGGCGAACTGGGCTGGCTGCAGCCGCAGAGCGCGCCGGCCGCCGCCGCCGGCTAAATGCGGTCGCGAACGGATGTCCAACTCGGCCCTGGCGCGGTCAGTCATCACGATAGATAGTCGTAGCAACTTAGGTTGCCGGACATGACCCCCGCGCAGCAGGGCCGCTTCGACAGATAGGTAGCTAATCGGCGCGTGGCCATGCCGCTGTTCCGCAAAATCCTGATCGCCAACCGCGGGGAAATTGCCGTGCGGTTGTTGCGCGCCTGCCGCGATCTGGCCATTCCGGCGGTGGCGGTGTATTCGGATGCCGACCGCGCGGCGCGGCATGTGCTGCTGGCGGAGGAGGCGCGGCGGCTGGGGCCGGCGCCGGCGGCGGAAAGTTATCTTAACGCCGCCGCGATTCTCGATGCCGCCCGCCGCACCGGCGCCGACGCCATCCACCCCGGCTACGGCTTTCTTGCCGAGAATGCCGGGTTTGCCCGCGCCTGCCGCGAAGCCGGCATCGTCTTTATCGGCCCCGAGCCGGAAGCGATGGAACGGCTGGGCGACAAAATCGCCGCCCGCCAGACCGCGGCGCGCGCCGGCGCGCCGGTATTGCCGGGGGCGCTGGAGCCGCTGGATTCGGCGCAGGCGGCGCGCGAGCGCGCCCGCCAGATTGGCTACCCGGTGCTGCTCAAAGCCGCCGGGGGCGGAGGCGGCAAGGGCATGCGCCGCGTCGCCGGCGAAGCCGAGATGCAATCCGCCCTGGCGCAGGTTTCCGGCGAAGCGCAGGCCGCCTTTGGCGATGGCCGCATCTATCTGGAAAAGGCGCTCAGCCGCCCGCGGCACATCGAAGTGCAAATCCTGGCCGACCGGCATGGCCATTGCCTGCATCTGGGCGAGCGCGATTGCTCGCTGCAACGGCGGCATCAGAAAATCGTGGAAGAAACGCCGGCGCCCCGGCTCGCGCCCGCGCTGCGCGAGGCCATCTGCCAGGCGGCGCTCGCGATTGCCGCCGCCGCCGGTTATACCAGCGCCGGCACGGCCGAATTTCTGCTCGATGAAGACGGAAAGTTTTATTTTCTCGAGATGAATACCCGATTGCAGGTTGAGCACCCGATCACCGAAATGGCGACCGGGCGCGACCTGGTCGAGGCGCAAATCCGGATTGCCGCCGGCGAGCCGCTGGCCTGGCGGCAGGAGGAGATTACCGCCCGCGGCCATGCCTTCGAGTGCCGCATCTACGCCGAAGACCCGGAGAACGATTTTTTCCCCTCCCCCGGCCGCATTACCCGCTGGCGCGCGCCCGCCGGCCCCGGCGTGCGCGAGGATGCCGGAATTTATGAAGGCTGGACGGTGCCGCTCGAATACGACCCGCTGCTTTCCAAGCTGATTGCCTGGGGCGAAAACCGCGGGCAGGCCGCGGCGCGCATGCGCCGCGCGCTGGCCGAGTACGAACTGGAAGGCCCGCGGCACAACCTGGATTTTTTCCGCCGGCTGTTTGAAGAACCCGATTTTCTCGCCGGCCGCTACGATACCGGCTACATTCAGCAGCACGGGGCGGTGACCGCGCCGGCTCCGCATGCAGAAACCCCGGCCAGGCTGGGGCCGGAATCCGCCGCCGTCGCCGCGGCGCTGGCCGCCGCCGAAGCCGCAGCCCAGGCCGCGCCCGCCGACCCGGCCGAATCGGATCGCGGCCGGCCCAGCCCCTGGCGCCTGGCCAGCCGCTGGACGGGAAACTGACATGCGGATGCACGTGCGCGTTGACGGGCGCGAGTTTGCGGTCGAGTTGGAACGCCGCAATGGCGCCTGGCGAGTGCAGCTTGACGGCCGCGAGCTGCCGCTGGATATCGCGGCGATTGAGCCGGGCGTCTGGTCGCTGATCGGCGACGGCAGCTCCGCCTGCTTCCGGGTGTTGCCGGAAAGCGCCGGCGCGTGGCGGCTGCGGGCGCATGGGCAGAAATGGCTTGCCGAAATCCAAGACCCGCGCCGGCAGCCGCATGCGGAATCACATCCCAGCGGCCGGCTGCGCCTGACTTCGCCGATGTTTGGCCGCGTGCTGCGCCTGCTGGCCAAGCCCGGCGAAACGGTTGCCGCCGGCGCGGAATTGATGATCATCGAAGCGATGAAGATGCAAAACCCGGTCCGCTGCCCGCGCGAAGGCGTTTTGATGGCGCTGGCGGTTGAAGCCGGCAGCGTGGTCGCCGCCGGCGATCTGCTGGCGGAAATCGAATAGCC
>JAKASR010000037.1 GCA_021818955.1 Acidobacteriota bacterium | reverse complement strand
AATAAAATTTGGAATAACGGGCGCAAGTATTTGGATTTAAAGCTTATTCCCGTTATTCCAGGCCTGGAATAACGGGCCTTTTTTTGGAATAACCGGCCTTTTCGTGAGATAACGCTTCATTTTCAAGGAGTTACATGGAAAAATGGAGCCTAATGATGTCCAAGTATTTGGACACAATGCTTTAGCAATTTCTGCTTTAAGCCAGCCGGCAATTCCGCGGGAATTGCGCCCGGCCATGCCCGGCAGCCATGAGTATTCGCCCTGCGTCCGGTTTCGGCCGGACCTTTGCGAAAGCGTTAGCGCTTAAAAGCAAAGCGGCCGAGCCGCCTCGGGCCTTTGAACTCTCATCTTATATAGATGGCGCGAAAAGACGGCTTAAAGCGTTAACGGCCAAGTCGGACGGAAGTATTCGTTCGAAATCGTAGGCTGAAGCGCGGGGTTCCGGTTAGGTCCCGCGCCGATTCGCCCTGTGTCCGGTTTCGGCCGGACCCTTGCGAAAGCATTAGCGCCTAAAAGTAAAAGCGGCCGAGCCGCATTCTCGGCTAAACAAAGGCATGGCGAACGGGTGTATATTGGCGGCGAGTGGGGCTGATCCAGAGGAGTGCCGATGAGCGCCACGCCAATTACCGTCGGCGAAACCGCGATCCGGCCCGGCTGCTCAATTGCTGCTTCCGCCATGGAACTGGATCTGCATGTCAACGGTGCCGCCTGCCGGTTGCGTGTTCCCGCCAACGAGTTGTTGCTCGAGTGTCTGCGCCAGCGGCTCGGTTTGACTGGGGTCAAGCGCGGCTGCGACGACTCCAGTTGCGGCGCCTGCGCGGTGCTGGTCAACGGGCGCGCCGTGCTGAGTTGCACCCTGCTGGCGGCCAGTTGCGCTGGCCATGAGCCCGCCGCCGAAATCACCACCATCGAGGGCTTGCGCCGCGACGGACGCCTCACCCGCCTGCAGCGTGCCTTCGGCGAGTTGGGCGGAGCGCAATGCGGCTTTTGCACTCCCGGCATGATCGTCAGCGCCACCGCGCTGCTCAACCTCAATCCTCATCCTGATCAGGCGGCCATTCGCGCCGCCCTCGCCGGCAACCTCTGCCGCTGCACCGGCTACATGCAAATCGTCGCCGCCGTCGCGGCCGCCATCGCCGCGCCGGACGCCGCCGAGTTTGAATCCGAGGGCGAAGCAGTGCGATGAGCGCGGGTACTGTCATCGGCCGCCCTCTCGCCATGCTTGACGCCTCCGCCAAGGCCTCCGGCGCCGCCCTCTACACCGGCGACCTCTCGCTGCCCGGCATGCTCTGCGGCAAGGTGCTGCATTCTCCGCTGCCGCATGCGCGCATTGTGCGCCTCGACACCGCCGCGGCGCGGGCGCTTCCCGGCGTGCGCGCCGTCGTCACCGGTGCGGATGCGCCCATCCCTTACGGCATCCTGCCCATTGGCAAGGATGAATGCGCGCTGCAGCCGGAAAAAGTCCGCTACATCGGCGACAACGTCGCCTGCGTCGCCGCCGATAGCGAGGCGATTGCCGAAGCGGCGCTGCGCCTGATCGAGGTCGAATACGAGCCGCTCCCCTTCGCGCTCGACGCCGCCGCGGCCATGGCCGCTCCCCCCGCCGGCTGGCTGCACGAAAACCGGCCGGGCAACATCGAAAAAGAGTATCACCACCTCTTCGGCGATCCCGCCGCCGCTATGGCCGCGGCGGAAATCGTGGTCGAGGGACGCTATTACTGCCCGCCGGTGACGCATGCCGCCATGGAACCGCACGCCACCCTGGCGCAATACGCCGAAACCGCCGCCGGCCCCAGCCTGACCGTCTGGTCTTCCACCCAGGTGCCCTATTACCTGCAAATGACGCTCGCGCGCGTGCTCGAGCTGCCGATGGAAGCGGTGCGCGTCGTCAAGCCCATGGTCGGCGGCGGCTTTGGCGGTAAAAGCGAAGTCTGCCCGCTGGAGGTGATTGCGGCGCTGGCGGCCCGCCGCGCCGGCGCGCCGGTGATGATCGCCTACACCCGCGAAGAGGTTTTCTATACCCATCGCGGGCGCCCCGCGCAGACCATCGAACTGAAAACGGCTGCGCGGCGCGACGGGCATATTGCCGCGGTCGAGGCGCGCGTCTTCCAGGATGGCGGCGCTTATTGCGGCTACGGCCCGGTCACGCTGCTCTACTCGGGCGCGTTGCTGGGAGCGATGTACGATATTCGCAACCTGCGCTGGGATGGCTATCGCGTGCTCACCAACAAGCCCGCCTGCGGCGCCATGCGCGGCCATGGCACCGTCAACATCCGCTTCGCTTTCGAGGCGCAGCTCGATGAGCTTGCCGAGCGGCTCGCGCTCGATCCGCTCGAGCTGCGCCGCCGCAACCTGCTGCCGTCGCCCTGCGTCACCGTCAACGGCTTGCGCGTGCTTAGCTACGGCTTGCCGGAATGCCTGGAGCGCGTGGCCGCGGCTTCGCGCTGGCGGCCGCGCGCCCCGTCCGCCCCATTGCCGGCGTCAATCGGCGATAGCCTGAAAAATAGCCGCTCCGCCCTCCGCCGCGGCCGTGGTGTGGCCTGCAGCCATTACGTCAGCGGCGCCGCCAACGCCATCAACCGCTCCGGACGCCCGCATTCCACCGTTGCCCTCGAAGCTACGCCCGCAGGCAAGCTGCGTCTCCTCACCGGCGCCGCCGAAATCGGCCAAGGCTCCGATACCATGCAGGCGCAGATCGTGGCCGAGGTGCTGGGCATCGATCCTGCCGCCCTCGAAGTCGTCTCCGCCGATACCGCGCGCACGCCGGTGGATTTGGGCAGCTATTCCAGCCGTGTCACCTTCATGGCCGGCAATGCCGCGCTCCAGGCCGCGCGCAGCCTGCGCGCGCGGCTCGAGGCCGTGGCGCTCTCGTCCTGGGAAGAAGGGGTAGAAGGGAAAGAAGAGGGAGCAGGGAAGGCGGGGAAGCCAGGGAATTCCACTCCCGCTTCAGTCGAATTCCGCGGCGGCGCAATCGTTGCCGGCGGGCGCACCATGCCGCTGGCCGAGGCGGTGCGCCGGGCGCTGGCCGCCGAAGGCCGCCCGGGCGCGCCGGCGCTCCAGGTGCAGGGCGAATACAGCCCGCCGGCCGAGGCGCAAGGCGGTAACTTCAAGGGCGCCGGCGTCGGCCCTTCGCCCGCCTACTCCTATTCGGCCCAGGTGGCTGAGGTCGAAGTGCATGAGGAAACCGGGGAAGTGCGCGTCCTCAAAGTCTGGGCGGCGCACGATTGCGGCCGCGTCCTCAATCCGGTCACGGTGGAAGGCCAGGTGATCGGCTCGGTCTGGATGGGCATCGGCCAGGCGCTGTCGGAAAGCATGGAATATCTCCCCCCGGGCTTGCCGGCCAATCCCGGCCTGCTCGAGTATCGCGTCCCTACCGCGCTCGATTCGCCCGAGATCGAGCCCATCCTGGTTGAAAGCCTCGATCCGGAAGGCCCCTTTGGCGCCAAGGAAGCCGGCGAAGGCTCGCTGGCGGCGGTGATTCCGGCCATCGCCAACGCCATCTACGATGCCGTCGGCGTGCGGTTGCGCGAGTTGCCCTTCACCCCCGACCGCGTGCTCGCGGCCATCCGCCAAAAACGCGCGCGGGAGAAAATGCCGGCGCCGGCGAATTCGGCTTGATGCATGAGTGTTCGCCAGGTGTCCGGTTTCGGCCGGACCTTGGCGAAAACGTCAGCGTCTAAAGCAAAAGCGGCCGTGCCGCTTTATTGGGTGGGCTTGGTTCGCGTCGCCTTCCAAGTCCCCGCGCTGTTGTCGCTATGGTATTTGCCGCTCAATTGCCCATGCCGCAAAGTGCCGGAGATGGTGTAGGTGTCCCCGTCCGGCGAGCTCAATTGCATCACAATGTGTCGGCCCTCAATGTGGATGTGCGACAGCGGCAGGTCGGTGCCGTCATCCAGCAGAATGTCGCCGCTCAGATGGCCGGCGGAGGCCTGTGTCGGCGGCTGGATCACCAGCGTAAATTCCTGCCACTGGTCGCCGCGCGAGCTGCCATACCATTTTCCCAGAAAGGGATTCGGATGCGCGGCCAGCGCCGCCAGCGAGAACAGCAGGCATGCGAGTGGAAGATAGCGAAACGTTTTGGGGCTGAGCATGGGATTGGCGGCGCGTGTTGCGGCGCTTGGCGCGCCGCCGGATTGCGCCTGCAAAATCGTATGCCCGCGCGCCGCCCCGCGTCAATTTTTAGAGGCCGGAAACGGCGGATAAAGCTATGCTCAGCTTATCGTCGCGCTTTTCACGTAAGCGCGGCTCGGCCGCTTTTGCTTTTAGGCGCTGCCGCTTTCGCCGAAACCGGACGCCTGGCGAATACTCATGGCTGCCGAAAGTTTAATGTCGTTCATAGGCGCGGGACCTAATCGGAATCCGCGCTTCGGCCTGCGGGCATGGCTAGAGGCAATTTCTCCGAAATTGCCAATGACGAAACTGCCGCCCGGCTCGGCCGTTAACGCTTAAGGAACCCATGCCGCTGCCCGCATTTGAGCTCCATCGGCCGCGCTCGCTCGATGAGGCGGCCGCATGCCTGGCGGCGATGCCGTCGGCGCGGCTGCTGGCTGGCGGCACCGACCTGATTCCCGCCATGCAGCAGGGCCTGTGCGCTCCCTCCCAGGTGGTGGATCTCACCTCCGCCCGCGATCTGGCCGGCCTGGATTTTTTCCCCGATGGCGGAGCCCGCCTGGGTGCGGGCGTGCGGCTCTCCGCGCTTGAATTCCACCCCGAACTCGCCCGCCGCTTTCCCCTGCTGGCGCAGGCGGCGGCTGCCGTCGCCAGCCCCCTGCAGCGCGCCCTGGGCACGCTCGGCGGCAATCTCTGCCTCGATACCCGCTGCCGCTGGTATAACCAGTCCTGGAGCTGGCGCCGCGCCTGCGGCTTTTGCCTGAAAAAAGACGGCGCCCGCTGCCATGTCGCCCCCGGAGGCGAGCGCTGCTGGGCCGCCTATTCGGGCGATTTGGCGCCGGCCCTGCTGGCGATGGGCGCGGATCTGGAGCTGGCCGCGCCCGGCGGCGTCCGCCGCCGCTTGCCGCTCCCGGCTTTTTTCACCGGCGACGGCGCTCGCCCGTTTCAGTTGCAGCCTGGGGAACTGGTCGCTGCCGCCTGGCTGCCCGGCTCCAGCGCCGGCTGGCGCGGCGCCTATCGCAAGTTTCGCGTCCGCGCCTCCATCGACTATCCGCTCGCCGGCCTGGCGCTGGCGCTCGATCTGGAAGGCCCGCGCATCCGCCGCGGGCGCGCCGCGCTTACCGCCGTCAATCCCTCGCCCCGCCTGGTCGCGGGCGCCGAAACCCTGCTGGCTGGCGCCGATCCCCGCGATCCTCAACTGGCGGATGCGCTGGCGCGCCTCGTCCGCCAAACCGCCAAGCCGCTCTCCACCTCCAGCTTCTCGCCCGCCTACCGCCGCGACATCCTCGCCCTCTACGCCCGCCGCGCCCTGCTCGACCTGTCCGCCCCCGGCTGCAGTTTCAATGCTGGCATTTGCAACTCTTAACCAGACCGTGAGAGGGGATAGGAGATAGAGAGCCATGAAACCGGCCCTTTCCGGCACTACCGGCACTATGCAGACTGTAAGTTGTACTTAGCGGGAGATCAGCGGACACTAGGGACCCTGAGTGTCCGCTGATCTCCCGCTAAGTTCAGCTCATGGAAGCTTGCGAAAAAAGACTGCTGCATCCATGGTCGCGAGCGAGTCGCCTTTTGGTGTGACCCTATTTCAAGCTTAAAAGGAAACGTTCTGCCAATTCAGAGTAACGTGGAAGTACCCATCGTGGCGGGCTTCTTTGTAAGCTTACATGTCCATCAAAATTCCCAAATATTTTTTGCATCTTTGATGAAAGTATAAATAGCGGCCTACCGTTTCGATCCTTTCCCATTGCACTAATTTTTACAGCCCTCTCTAGTTGTTTACTTTCAGTTTCATGACCTTTAACTATTACAAGTCTCTCTATTTGTTCTTTAAATACCTGTTTATGATATATATGAAAATTATTTCCAGCATAAGATTTTAATTTCTTCCATCCCAAAAGATTATACATGTAACTGGCAATTCCCGACCAACGTACTCGGAAATAACCAATAATGTAAAGTGCATTAGATGCCTTAAAATTCCATGCTTTAAGTCCGGCATAAAATACAAGTATGTCTCCAAAGCTTAAGTTTCTTAAGCCAGCTTTTGGCGTTGTGGGATCACCATAAGTAAATGAGCAAAATTCAGGGTCATAATGGATAGGCTGAGTGCCATATTTGAGACGAAGATTTTGCGGAAAGTAGTCAATTAGCTTACAACCATAATGGCCTGTAGTATTATTGTACGTTTGTTTTGAAACACCTGTACCGTGGAAACGGTCTGGAATTGGTAAAAACTCATATCGGCCATCTTTGAAAATAGGTCCATAGGTTTGAGTGGTTCCGTAATCTGCGCCAACTCGTAAAAGCACGATTCTCATGTTGATGTATCCCTTAAAGCTTGAGCTTTAAACGCCTCACTTCTTTCAAGCAATCATTGTAAATATTTTTATGCTTTTTGAAATGCTTCAGTAAGCAATTTGTTTGAGTTTTATTTAGCTTGCAAAAACCACGGGTGGCTTTACCAATACCATTTAAATTATCAAAAGGGAATGCATTTCGATAAGCTACTAATTTGATTTTACCCTGCACGGCATAAAATTTATTTTGTCTACTTCCGCGTAGTATGGCGCGTTTCTTTATCAAATATCCGACAATATAACGTTTTTCTTTACGAGTCATAAAAAATAAATACTTCTCGCTACTCTTAATAAATCCTCTAATATTCATTTGGATACAGCGACGACACCAATTCTCAGCAGACTTCTCAATATACGGTTCTGTTTTACTTCCGTGATGGCGATCATTCAGAATGTCACGAACAGGAAGCTTAGATTTTGGAGAATTATAAAAATAATGGATTCTACCTGTTTCAGAAAGGTTAGTGAGTCGAGGTTGAAGCTCTTTTTCAAAGGGCCTAGTGTTCAGTTTACATGTCATAAAATAATTAATTCACCTTACCAATAAATTTTATCCTCTGTCCAGTCAGTGGCAAACCAACAAGAACTATTGCAAGAAATAATACAAGCGATTTTCATGTTGTCACCGATCATTGCCGAACGCGCAATATGTACCATACCACTCACTGCCCAGTCAATAACCAAATTTTAGATATTTCAATAACTTTTCCATATTCTCCGTATGTGGCCTGCTCCGTCCCGCCCGAATTTCTTTTAGCGCACTCTTGATATCGCAACGTGCCTGCGCTGAAGCAGGCCGATAGTTCGTTGCTTGTAAGTCATCCCGGCAGAATCTGCGCACTTCGATTCCGGATTAAATTCATATCCTTCGATGATGTCTTCATAGTTTTTCACTTTAGCTGCATGGCGTGTTGCATGCCCTTCAGTTGTGATCCGGTATGGCTTTCCTGAAAATTGATCAATCCATTGCATCCATAATCTCTTTCTTTGCATAATCGTTTGCAGTTCAAAGCGATACGTAATCTGTCTCCGGCAGCCGCCTGCCGTGATAGTTCGCCCAGGACGTGATCGGGTGACAATTGGTGACAATTGGTGACAATTGGTGACAGTTGAAAATGGCCCAATTGTCACTGGTTAAACCATTTAATATCAATAATATAGCCGGAGTCGTGACAGTTGTGACAGTTGATTGCCGTAAATCGCTGGGCCGTTTTTGCCAGTCGGTGCCGGTACAGAACCCTAATTATAGAAAACCAATCCAGCGTGCGGCGCGCCAACATGAGTTTTCTTTGAGTTTTCGCAAAGCGTCCGGTTTCGGCCGGACCTTTGCGAAAGCGTCAGCGCCTAAAAGTAAAAGCGGCCGTGCCGCATTCCCATCTATACTGATTTCATTACTGATTTCATTGTGGGGTCTGCTGGTTAGCCATGAGCCAACTCCTGTTTTCCGGCTTGGTGGTTCTTGGCTCCTTCCTGGGCGGCGTGCTGGGTTCCATGTCCGGGCTGGGCGGCGGCGTGGTCATCGTGCCCTTGCTGGCGCTGCTGTTCCACGTCAATCTTCACTACGCCATCGGTGCTTCCCTGATCTCCGTGATCGCGACCTCCTCCGGCTCGGCCGCGGCCTACGTGCGTGAGGGCTACTCCAACCTGCGCATCGGCATGTTTTTGGAGATTGCCACCACCATTGGCGCCCTCTGCGGCGCCTGGCTTTCGACCCGCGTGCCCACTGCGGGCATTGCCATCGTCTTTGGCCTGGTGCTGCTTTATTCGGTCTATCTTTCCTTGCGCCGGCGGAGCCGTGCCGTGCCGGCGCATGATCCCTGGTCGGACCGGCTCAAGATGAATGGCTCTTTCCCGGTCGCTCCCGGCCAGCGGCGGGAATACTCCGTTACCCATATCTCCGGCGGCTTTGGCGCCATGTTTGGCGCGGGTACGCTCTCCGGCCTGCTCGGCATCGGCTCGGGCGCGGTCAAGGTGCTGGCCATGGATAGCATCATGCACATCCCCTTCAAGGTCTCCACCACCACCAGCAACTTTATGATTGGCGTCACGGCTGCCGCCAGCGCCGGCATTTATCTGCGCAAAGGCTACATCGTGCCCGCTCTGGCCGCTCCCGTCATGCTGGGCATTCTGCCCGGCGCCTTGCTCGGCGCCAAACTGCTGGTCAAGTCGCAGTCGCGGACCTTGCGCTGGATTTTTTCCGCCGTCATTTTGGTCCTCGCCGTCGAGATGATTTACAACGGCTGGATGGGGAAAATCTGATCCATGCCGCCACTCCAAGACCGGCAAGTCGAGTCGTTTATCGGGCTGTTGTTGCGCACCGGCGTGTTATTGTCGGCTGCCGTGACGCTGCTTGGCTTTGCTGTCTTTCTGCTGCATCACGGCGCCGCGCCCCCCCGTTACCATGCCTTCCTTACCGCGCCTGGCAAGTTTCCCTCGCTTTCGGCGCTGGCGCATCAGGCGGGAAGCGGGCATGCCATCGCCATCCTGCAGATTGGCATCCTGTTGTTAATCGCCACGCCCGTGGCCCGGGTCGCCTTTCTGTGCGGCGCCTTCGCGCTGCAGCGCGACCGCCTCTACGTCGGAGTCAGCGGCTTCGTGCTGTTGGTGCTTTTGTTTTCCCTGTTCCTGGCCTAGAACGGCGCAAGCGTCAGCGCCGAAAAGTAAAAGCGGACGTGCCGCCAGCAGCAGCCCCAGCCCGCTCGCCAGCAAAAATCCTGTCTTCGTTTACTCGTCCACGACTCCGGCTTGCAGCCGCGGCTGGGTTGGAGTACGTTTATGCGTTGCTGTCGAGGAGGAAAGGAAAAGCATGAGCTCGCGCATTTCCCGCCGCCGCTTTCTGGAAACCACCGCCGCCACTGGAGCGCTGGCCGCCGGCACGCAAATTACGCTGCCCGCCGCCCCACCCTCCGCCGCCAACGCCCGGCCGGTGCGCTTCGGCATGATCGGCGTCGGCATGCGCGGCGCCGACTTGCTCTCGCACGCCATCCGCCTGCCCGGCGTCCGCTGCGGCGGGGTGGCCGAACTCTACGACGGACGCATGGAACTGGCGCGCGAGATCCTGCGCGGCGTCGAGCCCGCCGCCGCGGTGGCGGCGCTGCCGCAAACCCGCGACTATCGCCAACTGCTCGCCCGCTCCGATATCGAATGCGTCATCGCCGCCGTGCCCGACCATTGGCACCAGCGGATCATCCTCGATGCGCTCCATGCCGGCAAGGATATCTATTGCGAAAAACCCATGACCCACTTGCCGCAGGAAGGCGACGAGATTGTCGCCGCCTGCCGCCGCACCGGGCATTTCGTCCAGGTCGGCAGCCAGGAGCCCGGCTCGGTGCTCTATCAGAAGGCGCGCGAGCTGGTGGCCGCCGGCGCGATTGGGCCGGTCAGCCTGGTGGAATCCTCGCTCGGCCGCGACAACGCCTGCGGCGCCTGGCGCTATGCCATCCCGCCCGACTTGTCGCCGCGCACGCTCGACTGGCACACTTGGCTCGGCAGCGCGCCCCAGCGGCCCTTTTCCCCGGAACGCTTCGCCCGTTGGCGCTGCTGGAACGATTATGGCGAAGGCGTCTCCGGCGACCTGTTCATTCACAGCCTCACCGGCATTCATTACGTCATGGGCGTCGCCGCGCCGCCGCGCCGCGCCTACTCCACCGGCGGGCTGTTCCGCTGGAAAGACGGGCGCGACGCCCCCGATGTGCTGACCACCATCTACGAGTACCCCAGCTTCCGCGCCACCCTGCGCGTCACCCTGGTCACCGGCCAGCCGGAAATTTACCGTTTCATGGGCGAGCGCGGGGTGCTGGAGATGCGGGGCATCGAAAATCCCGATTCCTTCTCGATTTATCCCCAGGACGGCCGCAACCACTCGCCCTGCGATCCTTCCTGGCCGCAGGCGATGGCCGAAAGTTACGAGCGCGCCTGGTATAAAAAACACCGGACCGCGCCCGGCACGGCGCAGCCGATCGAGAGCCAGACCTGGTCGGTGCCGCCCGGCTATGACGATACCCGCGACCATCTCTGGAACTATTTCCAGTCGGTGCGCACGCGCCAGCAGCCGGTGGAAGACGCCGTCTTCGGCAACCACGCGGCGCTGGCCTGCCATATGGCCAATTTCTCGTACTTCCATAACGCTCCGGCGGTCTGGAACGAATCGGCGCGCGCGATTGAAACCGCGTAGCTCGGTGAGCGCAGCGGCTCGGCCGCCTCGGCCGTTAACGCTAGTCGAGTGAATCTTTTTGGCTCTGTGCTCTGTGCTCTGCGCTCTGTGCTCTGTGTTTTGCGCTCGACCGCTGGCGTCAGTTGCCGGGTGAAGGGGCGTGAACTCGCGGCGCCGCCGCCGGCAAGTACAGCAGATCGCGCAACTGCATGGCCATGGCCAGTATGCCTTCCAGGCGCAGCCGCAGTTCGGGGCTGAGGCGAGTGCGACCGGCCAGCGCCAGCTCGGCGTTGCCCAGAATGCCCGCCAAGGGATTGTTTAATTCATGCCGCAGATCGGCGGCTTCGGCGCCCAAGCCGGTTTCCTGGTCGCGGCGCAGTTCGATGCGGCGCCAGCCGCCCACTCCCAACTGGGCGAGCACGATGAAGCCGAGCTTGGAAAGGCCGCATTGCTTCTGCACAAAATCTAGCGCCCCGGCGCGCACGGCGACGGCGGGCGGCAACGGACGCGCGCCCAGCCAGACCAGGCTGGGATGGGAAGGCAAGGTACGCAAGCTCTCCAGGCGGGCGGCGAGCGCGCGCGCGCCGGCGTCGCTATCCTCGCCGGCAAATACGGCTTCGTCGAGCAGGATCACGCGCCAGTTGCCCGGCGGCGGCTCCAGCGGGGCGTGCAGGCGGGTGTTGGCCGCCAGTGGGCCCAGGCTGCGGTGGACAGCTTGCGCCAGTTCGGCGTCACGGCTGATCAGCAGGATCATCTGCAGCATGCGCACCTCGCATCCGAACGAAGTGAGCCGGGCGCTCCGCCCGGCTTAATTCCCCAAGCCGGCGCTGCGGGCTTCCGCCGCCGGGGGGGAGAGTTGGCCATATTGCTTGAGCTTGCGGTAGAGCGTGGTTTTGCCGATGCCCAGCAGCCGCGCCGCCAGCAGCTTATCGCCCTTGAGCAGGTTGAGGGCGTTGAGTATGGCCTCGCGCTCCGTCTCCGCCAGCGGCCGGATGGCGGGCGCCACCGCCGGGGCGGCGGTCATGGCCAGGCCCCAATCCCGCATCGGCGAAGGCAAATCGCTCACCTGCATCAGCGGGCCGGAGGCGAGCGCCACGGCGCGCTCCACGCAATTTTCCAGCTCGCGCACATTCCCCGGCCAGCTATAGCGCAGCATGCGCGCCAGCGCGGTTTCGTCGAAGCTTTTCGCCGGCCCCCCGGGCCGGTTGTATTTTTCCAGAAAATGCTCGATCAGCAGCGGCAGGTCCATCATGCGGTCCCGGAGCGGCGGCAGCTTGATGTTGATCACGTTAAGACGGAAAAACAGGTCTTTGCGGAAGGCGCCGCTGGCCACCGCCGCCTGCAGATCGCGGTTGGTGGCCGCCACCAGGCGCACGTCGATGGGCACGCTGCGGGTGCTGCCCAGCGGGCGCACCTCGCGTTCCTGGATGGCGCGCAGCAGCTTGGCCTGCAGATCGAGCGGCAACTCGCCGATTTCATCCAGGAAGACGGTGCCGCCCTGGGCGACTTCGAGCAGCCCGGCATGGTTGCGGTTGGCGCCGGTGAAGGCCCCCTTGACATAGCCGAACAGCTCGCTCTCTATCAGCGAGGGCACCAGCGCGCTGCAATCCACCGGGATGAAGGGGCGATCGCGAAACGCGCTCTGATAATGCAGCGCGCGCGCCACCAGCTCCTTGCCGGTGCCGCTTTCTCCCAGCAGCAGCACCGGATAGCGGTTCTGCGCCACTTTCATGATCAGCCGGAAGACCGCCTGCATCGGCGGCGAAATCCCAATCAGGCTGCCAAACGAGCCCTGGCCGGGCAGGCTGGAGCGGAGCTGGTTTTCGGGGGAAAGATGCAAGCGCCGCCCCCAGCTCTGCAACAGCAGCCGCAACTCGTCCATATCGAAGGGCTTGGTGATGTAGTCGCTGGCGCCCAGCTTCATGGCCTCTACCGCGCTGCCGACGCTGGCATACGCGGTCAGGATCAGCACCGGCATCTGCGGCCAGGTCTGCCGCAACCGCTGCAGCAATTCCATGCCGTTCATGTCCGGCAACCGTATATCCATCAGCATCAGATCGCAGGGCTCGGCTTCCAGCCGCTGCCAGGCTTCCGCCGCGCTGGCGGCGCCGCCGGCCTGATAACCCAGATTCCGGATCAGGCTCACACAGACTTCGCGAATCTCGTCTTGAGGATCGAGAACCAGCAGATGTGGGGTTGGCTCCATAACCACTTGCCTTCAGCCCGCCATGCGCGCCTCCGCTGCCGCGGCGGTGAGAGATTTGTTACAGGTACATAGCTTGCAAGCAGCATGCCGCAAACCTGAACCCTGCATCGCGGCTCTCTTCCCGGATCTGTCCATGGTCAGTTGAGGGTGCCCAAAATCGGATAAATGGCTGCCGGCGAGCCGCTTAGCCGCGCCTGCGCTCCTCGCTCCCCCGCGCGGGAGGCTCAGCTTCCGAAGCCCAGCCCGGGCTGCGCGGTGCGAAAACGGGCATTAACCCGACCAAATTGGCAACCAGAAGTGCCAATTTGGAACCCGGAACAGGTGCTGTTTCGGAATTGCGCCCGGCAATGCCCGGCAGCCCTGAGTTTTCGCCAAGCGTCCGGCTTCGGCCGGACTCTTGCAAAAACGTCAGCGCCGCAAAGTAAAAGCGGCCGCGCCGCCCCGCCTAGCGCCAACGCCCGTAATGCCTTTGGTTAAACAGCAGGCGCTCGAACAGGCTGAAACCTTTGCGTAGGTCGCGTTTCAGCCCCGGCCAGCGCGGCCGCCGGCGCGCCCCCCGCTGCGCAATGGTCGATGTCAGGCCGGGAGCCAGGGCAATGACCGGCGGCGCCAGGCAGAAAATGTTCAGGCGATGGCGCCAGTAGGTATCGAGCGCATTATCCACCGGCTCGTAAATTCGCCGCGTGTAGGCCCACATCCGCCGGGCCGCCGCCGGTGTGATCACATAGCCGTGTGTGCCTCCCGGCTGGCGGGGATGCATCTGCAAGGCCCATCCGCCCGGCAGGCGGTGCTGGGCCCAGCCGCGCCGCGGCATATGCCCCATCAGCCGCACGACATCCCAGTCGCCGCTGCGTTGTTCCAGTTCTCCCAGCGCCTGGGCAAAGCCGGGCAGTAATTGAATATCGTCCTCGAGAATGCACCAACCACGGTCGCTGGAGCTGCCGCACTCCCGCCACAACGCCCGGTGACTGAGAAAACAGCCCAGCTCGCCCAGGCCCAGGTCGAAGCCGAACCAGCGGCGGCGATAGCCGGCATCGTATTCCGGCGGGAATTGGCTTACTCGGATGCCGTCGAAGAAGCGCCAATCGAGCCCGCGGCCGGCAAACTGGGCGGCGATTTGACGCCGGCGCTCCAGTTGGCCGGCGAGCGAGATGACGGCAATTTGCACGGCTGAGTTTAGCCCGAAATGCCGTAAGCGTTAACGGCCGCGTCGGGCAGCAGGTTTCGTGCCTAAAAGTAAAAGCGGCCGCGCCGCCGGGTTTTGAATTTGGCGGAGCCGCCGCGTCAGAGCGCGTTATGCGCGGTTTGCAGGCGGGAACGGTCCAGTTGCGGCAGCCAGGCAGCGCCCAGCAGCCCGGCGTCGGTATCAAGCGCGGAGCGCTCGATGCGCGGCCGGCGGGCGCGATAAACAACCGAGCGCTTTTCCACCTCAGCCATCAGCTCGGGCGCGAAGGCATCCCAGGCGCGGGCTACGCCGCCGCCCACCACATAGAGCGGCAGGTTAAAAATATTGATCAGGTTGCCGATTGCCACGCCGAGGCTGCGCCCGACCATCTCGAAAATTTCGCAGGCGACGCGATCGCCCTGGCGAGCCTTGATATAGACCATCTCCGCCGTCAGCTCGCCGACTTCCTCGGCGGCGGCGGTGAGGCCGGCGGAACGTCCCACGCGGATGGCGGCATTGGCCATGCGCACAATCGCGGAGGCGGAAGCGTAGGCCTCGATGCAGCCTAAATTGCCGCAGGCGCAAAGCGCGCCATTGGGATCGATCGTCATGTGCCCGAGTTCGGCCCCCATGCCGTCTTCGCCGTGCCAGATGCGCCCGTCCAGCACCAGGCCGCCGCCGATGCCGGTGCCCAGGGTGAGAATGCACAGCCCGGAAACGTTTTTGCCCGCGCCCAGGTACTTCTCCCCCAGCGCGGCGGCATTGGCGTCATTTTCCAGCATCACCCGGGTCTGCAGCCGGCGCTCGATCTCGTCGCGCACCGGAAAATCGCTCCAGCCCGGCAGGTTGGGCGAGTTGACCACCATGCCGGTGGAAAGATTGATCACGCCCGGCACGCCAATTCCGATGCCGGCCAGCGGCGCCTCGCCCATGCGCTGCCGCAGGTCGGCGATGGCGGCGCACATGTCGTCGATTACGCGCTCGCGGCCTTCTTTGACTTCGGTTTCCAGCGCGATTTTTTCCCGCAGGTCGCCCTCGGGTCCGACCGCGGCAATGCGCAGATTGGTCCCGCCCAGGTCGACTCCGATCGAATAATAAGGTAAAGCGGCAGCCGGCATGCGAACCATGATAACAGGAAGCGTTAACGGCCGAGTCGGACAGCAGTTTTCGTCCCTGACAATTTCGAAGAAATTGCCTCCAGCCTGCTCAATTTCGAAGAAATTGCCTCTAGCCATGTCCGCCGGCCGCTTTCGCGCCCCGTCCCGCGCTGCCACGTTTTGCCGCCACTGCCGGAGGCGCCGCAGCTTTAGCGCCTGCCGCATTGCGCCTGGCGCGAAAGCTGGGCTATTCTGATCGCGCAGCAGACGGCAAGGGAGGGCGGGAATGCGGATCGGTTTGTTTACGGTGTTGTTGGCGCAATCCAGCTTCGAAGACGCTCTGGCGAAGGTCAGCGAACTGGGTTTGGATACGGTGGAACTGGGCACGGGCAATTATCCCGGCGATGCCCATTGCAAGCTGTCCATGCTCTCCGAACCGCAGCGGCTCAAGGAATTCCGCGCGCGGCTTGAGGACGCCGGCGTTTCCATCAGCGCGCTCAGTTGTCATGGCAATCCGCTGCATCCCGATGCGGCGGTGCGGCGCGGCTTTATCGAAACCAGCCGGCGCACCATCCGCCTGGCGGAAAAACTGGGCGTCAATACCGTGGTGGATTTCTCCGGCTGCCCGGGCGACAGCGATCGCGCCAAGCGGCCTAATTGGGTGACTTGCCCCTGGCCGCCCGAGTACAGCGACCTGCTGAAGTGGCAATGGGAAAAGAAGGTCATCCCCTTCTGGAAAGAGCAGGCCCGCTTTGCCGCCGAGCATGGCGTGCGGATTGCCATTGAAATGCATCCCGGCTTTGTCGTGTACTCGCCCGAAACCATGCTGCGGCTGCGCCAGGAAGCGGGCAAGGCGGTGGGCTGCAACTTCGATCCCAGCCACCTGTTCTGGCAGCGCATCGATCCTATCCAGGCGGCGCGGAAACTGGGCGAGGCCGGAGCATTATTTCACGTTCACGCCAAAGATACCTATATTTTCGAGAGCAACTGCGCCTCCACTACGGGCGTGCTCGATTCCAAGCCCTACGCCGACGAGCAGCATCGCGGCTGGATTTTCCGCACGGTCGGTTACGGCCATGGCCCGGAATGGTGGGCGCATTTCATTTCCGAGCTGCGCCTGGTGGGCTACGATGGCGTGCTTTCCATCGAACACGAAGACAGCCTGATGTCGGCCGAAGAAGGGTTGAGCAAGGCTGTGGCGCTGCTGCAAAGCCAGGTCATACGCCAACCCCGGCCGCGCATCTGGTGGGCGTAACCGGGCGCAAGAGAACAGCGGAAACAGGGGCGGCACAGAGAAGGGAAAAGACTGCATGCCGGAAATCAACGTCGCAATGATCGGTTATGCCTTCATGGGCAAGGCGCACAGCAACGCCTGGCGCCAGGCGCCGCATTTTTTCCCGGGGCCGCTCCAACCGCGCATGAAGGTGATCTGCGGACGCCATCGCGAAGCCGCGGCGGAAGCCGCCGCCCGGCTGGGCTGGGAAGAAGTCGAAACCGATTGGCGGAAAGTGATCGCGCGCCCCGACATCGGCATTGTCGATATCGTCACTCCCGGCGATAGCCATGCCGAAATCGCCATTGCGGCCGCTCAGGCGGGCAAGCATGTGATCTGCGAGAAGCCGCTGGCCAACACCCTGCCCGAAGCCCGCTCCATGCTGGCGGCGGTGAAAATGGCCGGCGTGCGCCACATGACGCTGTTTAACTATCGCCGGGTGCCGGCCATGCGCCTGGCGCGGCAGTTCCTCGAGCAGGGCCGGCTGGGCCGGCTGTTTCACTTCCGCGCCCAGTATTTGCAGGATTGGATCGTGGACCCGGAATTTCCCCGCGTCTGGCGCCTGGATAAAACCATCGCCGGCTCGGGCGCGCTCGGTGATCTGGGCGCGCACGTCGTCGACATCTGCCATTACCTTACCGGGCTGCGCCTTGATAAGGTCAGCGCGCTGCTGGTTACCATGATTCCCGAACGCCCGCTGCCGGATCAGCCTCGGCGCATGGCGCCGGTCACGGTGGACGACGCCGCGCTCTTTCTCGCTCGCGCCGGCGAAATGACGGCGCAGTTCGAGGTCAGCCGCCTCGCTCCCGGCCGCAAAAATTGCCTGCTGCTTGAAATCAACGGCAGCCGCGGCTCGCTGCGCTTCAATCTCGAACGGCTCAACGAGCTGGAGTTTTACGACCGCACCCAGCCGGAAGCGGTGCAGGGCTGGAACAATATCCTGGTTACCGACGCCCGGCATCCCTTCATTCCCCATTGGTGGCCGGCGGGGCATATCCTCGGCTACGAGCATCCGTTTGTTCATGCCGTGGCCGAATTCCTGGAAGCGGTCTCCAGCGGCGGCGAAATTCATCCCGACTTTGCCGATGGCGCCGATTGCAATGCCGTGCTGGACGCGGTCGAGCGCTCGGCGGCTTCCGGGCATTGGGAAAACGTGCAGCCGTTGGCGGCAGCGTGCTCATAAACGCTTAAATTCCGGGATCCGCAACTCTTAAATTCCGGGATCCGCGAGTGGCTTTGCCGCGTATAGGTCTATAGGGGCCGGGCGGCGATGCCTCGCCTATTTCAGGCTGCTTTCGGCCAGTTAAAATGGCCGAAGAAAAGGGGAGCGATGCGGTCCAAAAACGTTTTTATAGCATCCGCGCTAATGTTTTTGCTTGGCGCGCTGGCGGCGGCGCAACTGCCCCGGCAGGGCGAGCGTTCCGCGCCGATGGCGCCCGGCGGCAGTCTCAACCTCTTCATTCCGGTCGGCTCGGTGCATATCCGCGCGGCGGCGGATAGCGAGTTGCGGCTGAGCTACCGCATTCACCGCCATCATTTTGCCTTTTTCGGCGGGACGCCGAAAGCAAGCCGCGCCCGGCTGCGTTTCGAGGTGCGCGGCGGCAGTGCGATTGTGCGCTTCAGCTATCCGCCCCACACGCACAACACCGGCTCGATTGAGGTCACGTTGGATGTGCCTGCCCGCACCAATCTGCACGTCAAGCTGGGCGTGGGCGCGATTCGCATCGGCGGCGGGGTGGTCGGCGATAAGTTCCTTTCCACCGGTGTCGGCGCGATCCGCCTGGGGCTGGGATCGAAGCCGGACTATCGTTCCGTGCGTCTCTCGACCGGCGTAGGCGCAATCGAAGGCGGTCCCTGGGGTTCCGGCCAGGGCTTTGTGGCCAAAGCGCTGGCTGCCCACCCTGGCGGGCAATTCCGGCTGCGGGCGCATACCGGCGTGGGCGCAATTCAAATGCATGGTTAGCGAAGCCGCCCCCGCCTTCAGGCATTGACGCTGCGCATGCGGTCTTCCGGATAACGCGGGCCGGCGGCGGCATCGGCGGCGAAAACATCATCCAAAAACGCCCGGTCGTCGGGTGATAACTCCACCCCGGCCGCGCCCAGGTTTTCTTCCAGCCGCGCCGGATGGGTGGTGCCGAAAAGCGGAACCACATCGGGGCCGCGATCGAGCAGCCAGGCCAGCGCCAACTGCGCCGCGGTCACGCTCTTTTTCTGCGCGCGCTCGCGCAGCCGCTCGGTCAACTGGCGGTTGTGCTCGAAATTCTCTCCCTGGAACCGCGGAAACTGGCTGCGCGCGTCGCCCGGCGCCAGGTCGGAAGCGGATTGGAAACGGCCGGTCAGGAATCCGCGTCCGAGCGGGCTATAGGCCACAAAGCCGACGCCCAGCTCGCGCGCGGCAGGAAGAATTTCCGCTTCCACGTCGCGCGACCAGAGCGAGTATTCGGTCTGCAGCGCCGCGATGGGATGCTCGTGCTGGGCGCGGCGCAGGGTGGCGGCGGCGGCCTCCGACAGCCCCAGAAAGCGCACCTTGCCCTGGCGCACCAGCTCCCCCATCGCGCCCACGGTTTCCTCGATCGGCACGGCGCGGTCCACGCGATGCTGGTAATACAGGTCGATGTGCTCCACCCCCAGCCGCCGGAGCGAGTCGTCGCAGGCGCGGCGAACGTAATCGGGCCGTCCGTTGATGCCGATCCAGGAGCCGTCTTCGCGCCGCTGGTTGCCGAATTTCGTCGCCAGCACCGCCTGCTCGCGCCAGCGTCCGCGCAAGGCCCGCCCCACCAGGCGCTCGTTCGTGAAGGGACCGTACATATCGGCGGTATCGATCAGGGTGACGCCGAGGTCGAGCGCGCGATGGATGAGCGCGATCGAGGCTTCGTCGCCTCCGGCGCCGGCGTAGAACTCCGACATCCCCATGCAGCCCAGCCCCAACTCGGCCACTTCCAGCCCCTGCGCGCCCAATTTGCGCTTGCGCATAAATAATTTTCCCTCGCTCTGTTTATTTTAATGAAGAAGGCGCGGACATTAAAAGGAGTGTGGTGGCGGGGGCGAGCGCTTGCGCTCGAAACGTTTGGCCTCCCGCGCGAAGACGTAAAACCCGGCAAAGCCGGCAATCAAAAAGCCGGCCAGGCCGTCGCGAAAGCCCTGGCGCAGGAGGTAGCTGCGCAGCCAGGTCCAGGCCGGCGCCAGACTCAGCCGCGCCAGCGAGGGCGCGCGCTCGGTCTCCGGAAGTTCGTCGGCCGCCAGATCGGTATAGCGGTTCAGGACTTCAATGTGTTCGCGCAGGCTGCGGCGGGTATGATGGAGCAGGTCGCCGCCCGCGAGCGTCGCCACCCGGCCGGCCACGCGCGGCGCGGCATGCACGCGCGCCCGCGTCCATTCGGTGACGGCGCGGCGATAGAGCCGGACCTGGTAGTCCGGGTACCAGCCGGAATGGCGGATCCAGCGATCGAAATACCAGGTGCGGCGGGCGATGCGATAGGCGTCGGCGCCGCCCGCGGCGGGCAGCGCGCGAATCGCGGCGGCCAGCTCGGGCGTGACCCGCTCGTCGGCATCCAGCCAGAAGACCCAATCGTGCCGGCATTGCGACTGCGCGAAGGCGTATTGTGCGCCGTAGCCGGCAAACTCATGGCTGAAGACGCGAGGCGTGAAACGGCGGGCAATCTCCGCGGTGCGGTCGGTCGAGTGCGAATCCACCACCACGATTTCCGCCGCCCACTCCAGCGTGGCCAGCGCGGAGGCGATATGATCCTCCTCGTTGCGGGTAATGACGATGGCGCTGATGGGAAAGGGCGTTGTCACGGAGATTTGGGCGGCGGATGCCTCGCCTGGCACAATCCCATGCAGGAGAATAGAGGAATCACGGGCGCGGGGCAAGACGGCGGGGCGGGGAATCCCTCCCGCATGCGCGGTATGACAGAGTTTACTCCGATTGTGCATGTCGATGGCGGGCGGGCGTGGCGCGGCGGCCAGCAGCAGATGTTATTGCTGGCCGCGGAACTCCGGCGGCGCGGCTGCGCGCAATGGATCGTGGCGCGGGATCCGGCCATCGCCGAGCGCCTGCGCGCCGCCGGCTGCGAGGCGCATAGCTTCCGGCATCCGCCGCCGATTCCCTCCGGCGCGGTGGTGCACGCCCATGATGGCCGGGCGCTGAGCTGGGTTTTGTGGCGCGGGGCCTGGCGCCGCGGCCGCGCAACGCTGGTGGCCAGCCGCCGCGTCGCCTTTCCGCCCCGCCGCCTGACCATCTGGAAATATCGCCGCGCTCGCCGCGTGCTGGCCGTCTCCGGGTTCATCCGCCGCCAGTTGCTGGCCGCCGGACTGGAACCGGAGCGGGTCGAGACCGTTCCCGACGGCATCGATCTGGAAACTCTGCCGGCGGCGGCGCCGGCGCGCGCCCGCATTCGCGCCGCGCTGCAATTGCCCGAATCTACGCCGGTGGCGGCCACGCTGGCCGCCTTCACTCCCGAAAAAAATCTTCCCTGTCTGCTCGAGGCGCTGGCGCGCGGCCCCGGCGATCTGCATGTGCTGCTCGCCGGCGAGGGGCCGGGGTTGGCGGAATTGCGCCGCCGCGCGCGCGAGCTGCGGCTCGAATCGCGCCTTCATGTCCGCGCCGATTACCCCGCGCTCGCTGCCATGCCGCTGGCCGCCTGGGTGGCCGCCGCCGATTTTTACGTTTTGCCCTCGCGCCAGGAGGGCCTGGGCTCCTCGCTGCTGGTGGCCATGGCCTATGCGCTGCCGTTGATGGCGGCGCGCGTGGGTGGCATTCCCGAATTGGTGGAAGACGGCCGCAACGGCGTGCTGCTCGACCCGGATGACGCGCCCGCCTGGGCCGCGGCGCTGACTCGCCTTGCCGCCGAGCCGGAACGCGCCCGCGCCCTGGGCGCGCGCGGGCGCCGGCGGGTTGCCGAATTTACCGCCGCGCGCCTGGCCGAGCGCACCCTGGCCGCCTACGCCGCCGCGCGAGCGGCGGCCGCACCGCGCTGATCGCCTTGCTTTTCCGCTGTGCTTTTACGCTATAGTGCGGCTTGCATGCCCGCGCTGATTTTTTTCCTCTCCGGCTTGTTGGCCGGCAGCTTTTTAAATGCCGCCGCCTATCGGCTGCCGCAAGGCATCTCGATGGTCAAGCCGCGCTCGCATTGCCCGCGCTGCGGCCGTCAGTTGCGCGCCTGGGAAAATCTGCCGCTGCTGAGCTGGCTGTTGCAGGCGGGCCGCTGCCGCGGCTGCCGCGCGCCCATCTCGCTCCGTTATCCGCTGCTGGAAGCGGCGGCCGGCGGCATTTTTCTGCTGGCCTATAAACGGCTGGGACTGACGCCCGCCGTGATTGAAGCCTGCGTCCTGCTGGCGGCCTGGCTGGCGCTGATTGCCTGCGATTGGGAATGGCGGCAGTTGCCGGATGAGCTGACGCTGGGCGGTCTGGGGCTGGCCCTGGTCTGGAGTTGGTGGTCGGGACCGGCCGGCGCGGCGGGAGAAGCCGGAGTGGCGCGCGCCGCCGCCGGGGCGCTGGTGGGCGCCGCCGCGCCCGCCGCCGTGGCGGGGCTGTACCGGCTCTGGCGCGGGCGTGAAGGATTGGGCATGGGCGATGTGAAATTGATGGCCATGATTGGCGCCTTTCTGGGGGCCGCCGGCGCGCTGCTTACCCTGGCGCTGGCCGCCATGGCCGGCGCGCTGCTAGGCGTGGCCATGCTGGCCGCGGTCTTTTTCCAGCGGCTGCGGCGCGCCCGCCGCCGCGGCCTCGCCTGGCACCAAAGCCGGGCGCGCGCCCGGCGCTCCGCCCAAGCCTTTTTTCAGCGCCTGCCGCTGCCCTTTGGCGTGCTGCTGGCTGGCATGGCGATGGTGAGTTGGCTGTGGGGCGCCAGCCTCTGGCACTGGTACTGGCAGGGCCTGGCGGGCCGCTAGTTTTTTGCGGAATTGACCGCGGACGGGGGACAGACGCCCGCGTACATGAGTTGTCACTAAGCGGCCAGGCCTTCAGATTGACGGCGTTGGTATGATGCTTACACGGTAACCCCCCGCGAAACTTGGTGGAGGCGAGGAGGCGGAGCAGTGCAGGCGAGAGCGAAAATCCCGGCGCGCGGCCGCCCGGCGGCGCGCGCGCGGCGCGCCCCACGCGCCGCGCTCCGTCCCGGCGGACCGACTTCGCGCTTAGCCTGGTTTCGCCAGATCTTCAGCCAACTGCCCAGCGGCGTGATGCTCTTCGACCGCGCGGCCCGGCTGCGGGAAGCCAATCCGGCGGCGCGCGCCGCCTTGGCGCTGTCCAGCGTCCGCGGCCAGCAGGCCGAGCAGGTGTTTGGCGCAGCCGACATGCAGGAAAATGATGGCCGGATACTGGGCCGGGCCACCGAGTTGTTGCGCCAGGCGCTGGATGAGGGCCGCAGTTGGCAACGCAAGGTGCTGGCCTACACCACGCCCGCGGGCGAGGCGCGCGTGCTCGGCCTGACGTTTTCTCCGCTGCGTGAAGCCGGGGTGGTCACCGGCTTGCTCTGTCTGTTGACCGACCTGACCGCGATCCGCCGGCTGGAGGCGGAACTGCGCCGCCGGCAGTCGCTGGCGCTGCTGGGCGAGATGGCGGCGGGCATGGCGCACGAATTCAAAAATTCGTTGGCGACCATTTCCGGTTACGCCGAGCTGGTGCATCAGCATCTGTGCGACGCCGAGGGACGCGAGCACAACCAGAAAATCCTGCAGCAGATACAGTCGCTGTCGGAGGTGACCAGCGAGTTTCTCGCCTTTGCCCGTCCGCCGGCGGTCGAAGCGGAGCGGGTGCCGCTGGACCGGCTGCTGCGGGAATGTATCGAATCCACCCGCATGCAGCGCCTGGCGCCGGTGCATTTTGAGATCCAGAACGGCTTCCCCGATGTCTGGGGCGACGAGCTGCTGCTGCAGCGGGCGTTTCTCAACCTGCTGCGCAATGCCTGCGAGGCGATTGCCGAAACCGAACGTCCCGGCACGGTGCGGCTGTGGTCGGCATCGACCGAGGAGGGCCGGGTCAATGTGTTCATTGAGGATACCGGCGGCGGCATCGACCCGGCGCTGCAGGAGAAAATGTTTGTGCCGTTTTTTACCACCAAGCCCCAGGGCGTGGGGCTGGGGTTGGCGCTGGCGCACAAGTTTATCGGCGCCCTGGATGGCAGCTTGGCGCTCGCCCGCGCCGAGGCCGGCGCCACTACCTTCGTGATCAATTTGCGCCAGGCCGGGGCGGAGCCGGCGCCCCGGCCGGCGGCCAAAATCTCTTCAGGACGGTGAACGGAACCAGGCATGGACGAGAGCATCTTGTTGGTGGAAGATAAACCGGATTTGCGCCTGATGCTGAAAACGGCGCTGGCGCGCGACGGCTATCGCGTAACCGAGGCTGGCGACGGCGATACCGCGCTGCGCCTGTTCAATGACGGCGGCTTCGGGCTGGTGCTGACCGACCTGCGCCTGCCCGGACGGGATGGGCTGGAATTGCTCAAGGCGGTGAGAGAAGAATCGCCGGAAACGCCCGTCATTCTCATGACCGCCTACGGCACCATCGAGAAGGCGGTCGAGGCGATGAAAGACGGCGCCTACGACTTCATCCAGAAACCGATCGAGCTCGCCCATCTGCGCCAACTGGTCGAGCACGCGCTGCTGGAACAGCAGTTGCTGCGCGAAAATCTGTTGCTGCGCGAGGAATTTGCCGAACGCTTCGGCTTTCCCAAAATCATCGGCGAGCATGCCAGCATGAAACGGGTGGGCGCGGCTCTGCAGCGCATCGCGCCTTCCGACACTACCGTGCTGTTGCTGGGCGAAAGCGGCACCGGCAAGGAGCTCTTCGCCCGCGCCCTGCACCAGTTGAGCCCGCGCGCCCGCCATCCTTTCGTCGCCATCAACTGCGCCGCCATTCCCGAAACTCTGGTCGAAACCGAGCTGTTCGGGCACGAAAAAGGCGCCTTTACCGGCGCCACCGACCGTAAGCTGGGCAAATTCGAACTGGCCCACCATGGCACCATCTTCCTCGACGAGATTGGCGACTTGCCGGCCGGCACCCAGGCGAAAATCCTGCGCGTCTTGCAGGAACGCGCCTTCGAGCGCGTGGGCGGGGTGCGCACTATTTTGGTGGACGTGCGCATCCTGGCGGCCACCAATCGCGACCTGGAACAGGCGGTGCGCGCGCGCCAGTTCCGCGAGGATTTGTATTTCCGCCTGGCGCCGTTTCCAATTGAAATTCCGCCGCTGCGCCAGCGCGGCCGCGACGTGCTGCTGCTGGCTCAGGCGCTGGTGCCGCGCTTCTGCCGCGAATTTAAAAAACCCCGCTTGTCCCTCAGTTCCGGCGCGGAAGCCCGCCTGCTGGCCTATCCCTGGCCGGGCAACGTGCGCGAGCTGCAAAACGCGCTCGAGCGGGCGGTGATTTTGGCCGAAGGCGAGGTGATCGAAGCCGATGACCTGCAGCTCCGCCAACCGGAACTGCCGCCGCCGGCGCTGCCGTCCTCCTTGCCCTTGCCGCAGGATTTCGACTGGAGCGGTAGCCTGACCGAAGTCAGCGAGCGCGCGGCACGCTTGGTGGAAAAAGCCCGCCTGCTGCAGGCGATGCAGGATTGCCGCTGGAACAAAACGCGCGCCGCCGAACGTCTGAAAATATCCTATAAAACCTTGCTCAATAAGCTGCATCTCTACGGCATGGCGTGAGCGGCGCCCATTGACTGACTGGAAAGCGTTAATGGCCAAGCCGCTTGTGTATTGAAAAATAAGACTAATTATGTGACTGTAGTCAAATTCAACCAAAGTGAAGTCTCACTTAATCTTTTATATTCAAAGATTTACATGAGGCATATTGAAGTGACTCGGTGCCGACAAATTTTGTGCTTTCGGGAAGAAAAAACTTGACAGATCGATAGTGGATGGCTACGATGCAGCAGGAGGCTTAACATAGATGCAAAAGCTACGCGTAACATTTGCTTCACTCTTGGCCTGGGGTATCATCTGCCTTCCGCTAAATGCCGCTCCAGCCGCTATTATGACTCCGCTTGGGGGCTCAGTAACTCTTAACGGGCACTCTGCGCTTCAAGGCGAAGCCGTCAATCCGGGAGACCGGATTCAAACCGGTGAAGGCGCGGGCGCTCGCCTGGTCCTGGCCGGCAGTTCGATTCTGGCCGGCGCGGGCAGCCGCTTCATGCTGAAGTCGGGTGCGCTGCACTTGAATGCGGGCTCGTTGCAAGTCAGCGGCCGTATGCCTGTGACCGCGGCCAGCGAAACCATTGCCGCCGCCGAAGCCAGCGGCATCTTCAGCGTTTCTCGCATGCCGGGCATGATCCTGGTGCGCGCGACGCGCGGCGCGGTTTCCATCCGCGGGGCGAAGAACTACACCGTTCCCGCCGGCGGCGCGATGGAACTGCAGACGACCTCGGCGGCCGCTACGGGCGG
>JAKASR010000036.1 GCA_021818955.1 Acidobacteriota bacterium | reverse complement strand
GCATGCCGGGCATGATCCTGGTGCGCGCGACGCGCGGCGCGGTTTCCATCCGCGGGGCGAAGAACTACACCGTTCCCGCCGGCGGCGCGATGGAACTGCAGACGACCTCGGCGGCCGCTACGGGCGGCAGCACGGTGTCGAAAGGACGCACGACTGCGATCGCGGTAGGTGCTGCGGTTGTCACGGGCGTGGTTACCGGCATCATTGTCCATAAGGTTACGGAGTGCAACGGCTGTGCAGTGAGTCCGGCATCCTAAATCTTGCGCTAGCCTTTTAACAGAAGACGGCAGGCCATGGCCTGCCGTCTTCTGTTTGGAGCGTCCGGCGGGGCGCACTCACTTGGAGGTGCTAGTGGTTGGAAGCCCGGCATGTTTTAGCCCTTTTTCAAGTATGCAAGATGCAGTTTACGTAAAAGATTCCATAAATGGCGCTTGGATTAATCCGTGCGCATGGCCTTCGGTTTGCGGGAAGCGGCACGCCGGATTTCGCTAATCGGCGCATACCCCCGCAAGGCATTAAGCCGAAACACACTTCCTGACCGTTACTGCTGGATGAGAATCTCGCGGGGCGCGGCGCCGGCGACGAAATCGAGATGAGCGACCGGCCGGCGAGACCACGGCTCGCCGGCTGCTTTCCAGAAAATGCCGGGCTGGAAAGCCAGCCGAACAGGCGCTCCTCGACGGGCCGAAAACCAAAGCGCCGCCGCAGTATGCCGCGGCCTGAGACCGCGGTCGGTTTGAGCCGTGCCCAAGGAACGCGCCACCAGCCAGCCATCCACGCCTAGTTTGCCCGCCAAGCCGAAAGGGCCGAGAGCGATTTGAAATCGCTGAGGCTCATTCCAGTTCAGCCGGCTGTTGAGGACGAAGACGGTGTGGCCGGCGCGAAAGATGGCGGCACGGCCAGGCTGGGGCGGTGGACAGCCGCGATGCGGGCGGGTATGCCAGCTGCGGAATGCAGAAGGACTGACAAAGGGAATCCAATAGCAGCTTCCCGATTCGGGGACTTCCTCGAAGGGATAGGCGATCCCCAGCGTCTGGCGGAATAGCGTCCGCAGGCGGCGGCGGTAGCTTTTGCGGAAAGCGAGATCGCGGGCGTCGATGCGATGCACCCAACGCAGCGCCCGCCGCACATCCATTTTTGAGGGAATGGTTCCGGCGAGCAAGAGGCGGGCGAGCGGTATAAAAACATGGCGCCGCGCATGCGCGTCGCCTAGCCCGCCCGCCAGCAGATCGCTGCCCGGCTCGAAGGAATAAACCGCCGCGCCGGCGGAAGCACCCAACAGCGCGAGCGGCTGGAAGATCATCGCTGGCGCGTCCGTACGCAAGCCCTGCTTGTAATCGCCTTGCCAGCCGAGGCGGCGAAAACCGGCTTCCACCCAATACCAGCTTTCCGGCTGCACGCCCCATTCGCTCACCGTGCCGGAGAGCCATAAACCCAGCAAGCCCGCCGGTGCAAGATAGGGCTCGAAGCCGCCATTCATTTTCCAGAGCGGAAACAGATAGCCTCGATGGCGGCGTAAAAATAGGCTGAAGTCACGATCGGCGGAGGCGTCGAGCCAGACATTGCGGCCCCAATTGGCATCGGCCCAAATCACCGGCCGGCCGGTTTCCGCGCCGAGGGCGATGAGCCGGAGCAGATACTGTCGCACCTCGCGATTGCGAATGCCGCCTTGCACCGCCTGCTCACAGATGTAAAACGCTTTAAGCGTGGGAAACTTTCTGGCCCAAGCCAGCAGACGCGCCAGGGGCAGGCGGTCCCAGCGGCCGGCAATGATGTCGTGCGGGCCATTGACCTGCAGGGCAATCGGGATGTTGTCCGCTTGCGCGGCTGTGAGCATAGCCTCGATTGCGGGGATGGACCCGCCCACGCGCAGTAAAAGATGCGGCCGAATATCGGGCGGGAAGCCTCTCCAGGCGGAGCGCGGGTCGCCGGCTTCAAAATCAATTAAAAAGAGCGGATGGGCCGCACTGGGCGCTAGATCCGGCGGGCGCCAACGGGCGGGAGGCTGAATGCGGAAATCAGTCCAGCGCGGCCACGGTCCCGGATTCCCGGTCAGGCTGATCGCGCGAACGCGCCAGGCGTAGCGGCCGGGGCGGAGCCGGTGTGGGGGCGAGCCGCGCATGGCGTCGGATTCGAAATATGCCGGCAGGCGCAGCGACGCAGTCGCCCCCTGGATTCGCCGCCATTCAAGCTGATAGGCGGCGGTGGTGCTGGCGGCGGCGGCCTGCCAATAGAAATCCGTGGCCGCGGGTGTCAGCGTATCGCCGGGCTGAGGCGAAAGGGGAATGGGAGCTGGCGGAGTGGCAGTAGAGGCAGGCTCCAGCCGCAGCACCGGCAGGCGCACATAGCCGGGATTATCGCCGGGAATGCCGATCACGATCCCGATGCGGCCGCCGCTAGCGGCCCGGCGTGGAACCGGGAAGCGAAAACGGCCCTCCTGCGAGCCGTGATACATCAGCCGCATCCGGCGCCTGCCGGGGAATTGGAACGCAAAGGTCCAGCCCGCTTCCGTCACGGCGCCGTGGTTGATGCCCTCGATTATTTCCGGGGTTGCAGCCGGCAGCTTCACCCAGCAGGTGATTTGCCGTGCCGCCGGATGCGCTAGCGCGCGGACGCGGATTTCCAGACGGGTGGCGAGGCGCAGCGTGCGGACCGCCGATGAAGGCTGCCAATGGCAGGAGCGCAAGTCCACAGTCCGGGGCATGGCCACCTGTGTGGGACGCGAACCCCACGCGGCCATCGCTACCCACGCGAACACTGCGGCCACTGTCGTAACGCGAAAATTACTGCGGCGAAGGGCTCGATTGAAGGCAAGTCGCATGTCGGATCCAAAAGCGTTAACGGCCGAGTCGGACAGCAGTTTTCGCCATTGGCAATTTCGGAGAAATTGCCTCCGGCAATGCTCGCAGGCCGGGTTCGCGCGGGGTTCCGGTTAGGTCCCGCGCCTATTAACGACAAAAAAACTTTCGGCAAGCCATGAGTTTTCGCAAAGTGTCCGGTTTCGGCCGGACCTTTGCGAAAGCGTCAGCGCCAAAAAGTAAAAGCGGCCGTGCCGCTCGGAAGCATTGCATCATATTGGAATGCTTTGGAGACGCTCAACTATACGCTCCGCTTTCACTCTACAATACGCGCATGGGTTGGGGCGAAGGCAAGCACAATAGAGACGATTTCCGCGCCGGCCGGCGGCGCTTCGGCCGGCCAGAAGCGGGCATTTCCGACTGAAGGAACTGCGCGCGGCGGTTGAAACAATCAGCGGCGGGGGAGCGAAAACGGCGGCGGGGTCCCGCCAAAATTCCCATCAATTGGAAACGGGTGAAACCGGCAGACCGATTTAAGTTTTTGATTTTATTGGTCGGGACGGCCGGATTTGAACCGGCGACCCCTTGCACCCCAAGCAAGTGCGCTACCAGGCTGCGCCACGTCCCGAAACCAAACGCCTACGGGGTTCGATCCAGCCAATTTTAGCACGCGCCGATGAATCGTCCCACCCTACAGCGAGCGTTTAAACGCCCAGGAGGCGCCGGCCAGCATGATGGCGGTGGTGATCGACAGCATGAGCAGATCGCGCAAGACCGGCGCCAGCGACGCCTGTTTCAGCAGCAGCATGCGCAAGCCGTGCACGGCGTAGGTAAACGGGTCAATGGTCGAAAGCGCGCGCATCCACGGGGGGAAGGCGCGAATGGGATAGACCGCGCCGGAGGGAAAAAACAACAGCGTATTGAGCACGCCGAAGATGGCGCGCGGCACCAGCGGATCGCTGACCCGCGCCATCAGCAAAAACATCATCGAGATCAGCGCCAGCCCGGCGGCCAGAATGACCAGCAGCAGGCCCAAGAGCCGCGCCGGGTTGAACAGGTCGTGAATGCCGGCGATCATGCCGCCCAGCAGCATGACGGTGGCGCCCGAAATCACGGCCTTGACCACGCCGGCGACGATGAAGCCAGTGACCAACTCGAACTTGGTGATGGGCGTGACCAGATAGCCCTCGTGCAGCCCGCGCGATTTGTCGTCGATATAGACGATGCCGCCGCCGATCATGGCGGTGACGAAAATGGCCAGCGCGATCGAGCCGGGCAGCAGGTATTGGATATAGGGAATATAAGGATAGACTTCGACGGTGGCGATTTGCACGAACGGCGGCTCCAGATTGGCGGTGCCGGCGCGCTGGAACGGCTGGTTCATGCGGTTGGCGATGCCGGAAAACACGCTTTCGACCGAGGTGGCGACGAAGCGGTCGGTATTATCCACGACCAGGCCGATTTGCGGATGCAGCTTGAGCAGCAGGTCGCGGGAATAATGCGGCGGAATGATCAGCACCGCGCCCAGGCGTCCGGCATGCAGCGCCGCGAGCGCGCGCCCCTGGTCGGCATAGTGGATGGGCACGAAGGTGCGGGCGTTGGCGGCGACGGCGTCGAGCTTGCGCAACAGCGGCACGATTTCGGGGCCGTGATCCAGGTTCACCACGCCCAACTGCACGTTGCGGATATTGCCGCCGAAGGCGTTGCCGAGAATGACCAATTGCACCAGCGGCAGCACCAGCGTGACCAGCAGCAGCGTGGGGCTGCGAAAGAATTTGCGCAGGTCGCGTTCAATGATGGCCAATGCGCGATTCACTCAGCTCACCGCTTTCTTCACCAGCGCGACGATTTCGGCTTCTACCGCAGCCGTCCATTGCTTGAGCGCGAAGGCGGTGGGCCACATCGGCCCATCGTCCAGCCGCGCCTGGTCGCTGAAGCCCAGCGTGGCATAGCGCGTCTTGAATTTCTTCGCGTCCTGGAAAAAGCAGATGACGTGACCATTCCGGGCATAAGCGGGCATGCCATACCAGGTCTTGGGCGAGAGACTGGGCGCGGCGGCTTGGATCAGGGCATGCAGCCGCTCGGCCAGGACGCGATCCGAGAGCTGCATCCCGGCAATTTTCGCCAGGACTTCGCTTTCCCCATCCGCGCCCCGGCGCGCGGCTTTGAGTTCCCGGACGCGTTCCTTCATGGCGGCGATTTCCTCGCCGGAGAATCTCTCGGATTTTTTCCGGCGGCCGCGGCAAGCTTGGAAGATTTTGCGGCTTTCATCATTGCCCTCCCAGCCTAAATTAAAATGGGGTGGTGCGGCCGAAGCGGCCGCCGCGCAGGGGGCCGGTTTCGGCCTCGTTGAGCCCGCGTCCGGTGTAATGCACGAAGACGTCGTCCAGGCTGGTGCTCTGGATCGACAGCGTGCGAATGCCGACGCCGCGCGCCCGCGCCAGCTCCATCAGTCCCTGGGCGGCGGCCGGTCCATCGTCGCAAAAAATGCGGTACAGCGCCTCGCCTTGCAATTGCGCCCGGCGCACGGCCGGCAATCTTTCCAGTTCGGTGACGCCCTGGGGGAGATCGGGTTCCAGCCGGGTTTCGATCACGCTGGCGCCGGGCACCGAACTTTTCAACGCCACCGGCGTATCCAGCACCACGATCCTGCCGCGGTCCACAATGGCGAGCCGGTCGCACAGCCGGTCGGCCTCGTCCATGTAATGGGTGGTGAGAAACAGCGTCAGTCCCTGGTGCTCGCGCAGTTGACTGATCATTTCCCAGACGGAAATGCGCGAGACCGGGTCCAGGCCGGTAGTGGGTTCGTCGAGAAACAGGATGCGCGGCTGGTGCACCAGGCCGCGGGCGATTTCCAGGCGGCGGCGCATGCCTCCCGAAAGGGTGCGGGCGTAGGCTTTGGCCCATTTGCCGAGCTGCACCGATTCCAGCAGATCGCGCGCCAATTGCTTGCGCCGCGCGCCCGCAATCCCGTACAACCGCGCGTGGATGGTCAGGTTTTCCTCGCAGGTGAGGTCGGGATCGCTGGTCATGTTTTGCGGAATCACGCCAATGCTTTTACGCACCGCGTCGGCTGCATGCACGATGTCGAATCCGGCGACGGTGGCGGTGCCGGCGCTGGGCTCAATCAGCGTGGTCAAAATACGGATTAAGGTGGATTTGCCCGCGCCATTCGGCCCCAGTAAGCCAAAAATTTCTCCGGCGCGGACCTCGAAGCTGACATCGTTGACCGCGACCAGCTCGCCAAAACGCTTGACGATGTGCTGTACTTCTATACCGGCCGATTGGGGCTGGGGCGCGCTCATAGAGTGGTCTCGCGGAGGGGAAGCATGTTGGGGAGCATTGGAATCGGAGCCATTTAAAAATCCGCAACAGCCGCGCAGCGCAACCCGGGAAAGCGTCAGCGGGGGGCGCCGCCCGCCGCCGGGGCAGCCTGGCGCAACCGGGCCAGCACCCAGCAGGTCATACCCAGCGCCAGCTCGCCGCGCGGGTTGGCGACCCGCACCCGCAGCGCCACGGTGCGGATGTCGCGTTTGGCGCGGCTGACGTCGCGCTGGGTGGCAAAACCGGCTTCGGTGGACTTGTAGTAAATTTTGCCCGGCAGAATTCTGCCGGAAGGCAGGCGCACCCGCACCTGTTCGCCCAGCGTCACCTGGTCGGCCTCGGTTTCCGGCAGGTAGGCATCCACCCAGGTGCGCTTGAGATCGTAAATGGTCACGATCGGGCTGGCGGGACTGACCACCTCGCCGGGATAAGCGACGCGCAGATTGACTATGCCGGCCAGCGGCGCCAGCAACTCGGTTTGCTGATATTGCGCCTGCGCCAGGCGCCGGTTGGCGCGCGCCTGGCGAATGGCGGCGCGCATCTGATCCTGGCGGCGCTGCTGCATTTGCAATTGCAGCCGCTGCGCGCGGGCATTGGCCAGGGCGGCGCGGGCGGCGGCCAAGCTGCGGCGCGCGCCCGCCAGCGCGGCCTGGACGGCGGCTTGCTGCGCCACGGCTTCATCCAATTGCTGGCGCGAGACGATGCCGGCGCGGGCCAGCGGGCGGATGCGCCTGGTATTGGCGCTGACTTGCGCCAGGTTGGCGCGGGCTTGCGCCACCTGCGCCTCGGCCTGGCGCATTTGCGCGTGCGCCTGCGCGATCTGCGCGGGCAGGGAAGCGGCCAGCAGCCGCAATTGCTCCTCACCCGTGCGATATTGCTGCACCGCCGCGGCAGCGGCCGCGCTCGCGCCCGCAACCGTCGCCGAGAGCTCATTTTGCTGCAAAATCGCCAGCAATTGTCCGGCTTTAACCTGCGAGCCGGTATGTACGTTCATCTTTACGATGCGGCCGATAATCTGTGAGCTGACCACGACCACGCGGCCGTCCACGATTCCGGTCAGGGTCATATATTGCGGCGGACGATGCGTGAGCCGCCAGCCCAGCCAGCCCAAGGCGGCTAAAACAATTGCCGCGGCCAAAATTTTCCATTTGCGACGCATCGCTAAATAATAGCTGGATTTCGCAGCCGGGCCGCATAATCGGCGCTCGCGCGATTCGCGGCCGGCCTGCAAACAACTTATTACGTTGCCGCAGTGTCCGACATTTCCAGCAATTGCGGCTAAATTGAAATAAGCATGATCAGGAAGCAAAACTGCGTCGTGACGGGATGGTGCCTGAGCCTGGTTTGCGCCGCGTGGGCGGGCCGAACGCCGGCGGCAATTCAAAAACCTGCGAGAAGTGCACAGCCGGCCGCCGCTTCGCTGCGCGGCGTTGTGCTCGACACCAGCGGTCGTCCGGTACCGGAAGCGCAGGTTGTAGTTCCCGCGCTGAAGCTGAGGGTGCGCGCCGGCAAGGACGGCGGCTTTGCGTTGCCGGGCGAAGCTCGCGGGCATCGGGCGATCATCACGGCGCCGGGCTTTGCGCCCGCGCGGGTGCGGCTGCGCCGGCAGGGCCTGCAAATCTGGCTGCATCCCTCCGCGCTGGCGGCCACAGTCACGGTTTCCGCGCGCCGCCTGCCGCAGAGGCTGCGGCAATTGCCGGTGGCGGCGACGCAGTTGGGCCGCGCCCGCCTGCACACCGCCGCCAGCCGCAATCTGGATTCGCTGCTCGGGCAAGTGGCGGCGCTGGAAACTTTCCGCCGCAGCAACGCGCTCTATGCGCACCCCACCACCCAAGGCGTATCGCTGCTCGGCCTGGGCACGAGCGGCGCCAGCCGCGCCCTGGTTTTGCTCGATGGCGTGCCGCTCAATGATCCTTTTGGCGGTTGGGTGGACTGGCTGCGCGTTCCGCCGATTGCGCTGCAGCAGGTGACGGTGTTATCGGCGGGCGCTTCGGCGCTGTTCGGCAACGATGCGCTCACCGGTATCATCGCGCTTGCCACCGCGCCTCCAGTAAATGACCATTGGCGGCTGGACGCGGGCGGCGGCAGCCAGCAAAGCGCTTACGCGCAGGCCGCCGGCGCATTGTCGCGCGGCGCCTGGGGCGGGGGTTTGCGGATCAACGCCCTCCATTATGGCGGTTTCATTCCCGCCGCCCATCCCGGCACGGTCGATACCCGCGCCGGCGTTTCCGCCGCGGATTGGGCTCCGGAACTGCGCTGGAGTCCCTCGCTCGACAGCCTGCTGCGGCTAAGCGGCGAATATTTTGGCGAGTCGCGCCGCAATGGCACCCGGCTTGAAACCAACGCCACCGCTTTGCGCCAGTTGGCGCTGCACGGGATGGAAGATGGCTGGGGCCGCTGGTCGGGATCAGCCTTTTATCAGGCCAATGATTTTGGCTCGACGTTTGCCTCGATTGCCGCCAATCGCGATTCGGAAAAGCTGGCGCTGTCGCAGCAGGTGTTGACGCTGGCGCGCGGCGCCGCCGCCGCCGGCTCGTTCGCCTTGCCCCTGGGCCGCGGCCTGGCCGGCATTTCCTGGATGAAAGTCACCGCCATCGATGACGAGCATGCGCCGCTGGCGCCGCCGCCGGCGCGCTTTCATAGCCAAAACGGGCGCCAAAATCTCGACGGCGCGTATCTGGGCTGGCGCGAGCGCCTGCCGCATCCGGCGCTGTCGCTGACCGCGCTTTTGCGCTACGACCAGTGGCGGAATTACGGCGCATTTCAGGCCACGCACACATCCACGCTGCCGTATGCGGATCGCTCAAGCCATGCCGTCAGCCCCAGCCTGGGCCTGGTCTGGCGGCCGGTCGAAGCGCTGGACTTGCACGCCAGCGGTTACGAGTCGTTCCGCGCGCCCTCGCTGAATGAGCTTTATCGCCCCTTTCGGGTGGGCAACATTCTGACCCTGGCGAACCCGGCGCTCAATGCCGAGCGCTATCGCGGCTGGCAGGCCGGAGCGCGCTATGCCTGGCGGCGCGCCCGCTTCTCGGCAACCTGGTTTGATGGCCGCGCTCGCGACCTGATCTCGAGCGTCACGCTGAGCACCACGCCTTCGCTGATCACCGAACAACGGCAAAACCTGGGCCGCATTCGCGCGCGCGGCCTGCTGCTACAAGCGCGCTGGCCGCTTGGCCCCAGGCTGACATTTTGGCTGGATTATGCCCATCAGAACGCGGAAATTCTCGCCGGTCCGCAGCCCTTTGCGCCGGGGCGCGTAGTTCCGCACGAGCCGGCCAACAACGGCTCGGCACGCCTGCTCTGGGCGGCGCGCGGCTGGCAACTTTCACTTGACGAACGCTATGGCGGCAGCGAAGCGGAAAACGACTTGAACACCCTGGTCTTGCCCGCCTTCTGGAGCACCAACCTCTATCTGGGCCGCGAGCTGCCCAGGCATTGGGCTGCCAGCCGGCTGACCCCGTATCTGGCCGTAACCAATCTCTTCAATCGCCGCTATGCCGTGGCCTTAACGCCCAGCGCCGAGCTCAATCAGCCGCGCATGCTCAGCGCCGGCCTGAAATGGAGTTGGGGCGAGTAAGCGCGCTTGGCCACGCCGGGGGCGCACTCAACGCAGGCTGGCCTGCCGCGCCACCGGCGCCTGAGCCGCCGGGCCGGGGCTGGGCTGCGGCCGCAAGGCCAGGCGCAACAGCAGCGGTCCGATGATGGAAGTCAGCACCGCCATGGCGATGCTGATGGAGTAATAGGCATTGGGGATGGCGGGAATGCGCAAGCTCTGTCCGGCGACCACGATGCCGACTTCGCCGCGCGGAATCATGCCCAGGCCCACTCGCAAGGCGTCTTTACGCCCCAACGGTAGCGCCGCCAAGCCGCAAGCCACCAGCTTGCTGACGATGGCGATCAGGGTGATGGCGCCGATCAGGAACAGATCGCGCCGCGAAAACAATTCGGCGGCATTCATGCGCAGTCCGATATTGGCCAGAAAAAACGGCACCACGAAACTGCTCACGGCATGGGACTGCTGGCGCAGCGGCTCGATCTCTTCCGACTCGCTCAAAAAGATGCCAGCCAGAAAAGCGCCAATCACCGCCGCCAGCCCGATGTAAACCGACATGGCGGAAAAGGCAAGCAGCAAGACCAGCGAAAACGACCACACGGGCGAACGCGCCCGCCAGCCGCTCATGCGGCGGCGCATGCGCGGCCAGGCGGTGCGCCGCAGCACCAGCACCAGCACGAAAAACAGCGTCACGAAGCCGACGGTCAAAAGCATGTTGACCAGCCGCGGATGCTGCCCGGCAAAGCTGGAGAGCGTGGAGAGCGCGAGCAGGCCGAGAATGTCGTCGAGCACGGCCGCGCCCAGAATTACCCGTCCGAAGGTGGTGCGAGTGGCATGAAAATCGGCCAGCACCTGGGCGGTGATGCCGATGCTGGTGGCGGTCAGCAAGGTGCCGACAAAGCGCGCGGTGATGGCGTTCTCGCCCGCCGCCAACGCAAACCACCAGCCCAGCGCCAGCGGCGTCAGCACGCCCAGCACGGCGACCAGGAAACTCATGACGCCATGTTCCAGAATTTCTTCCGGTTGGGTTTCCAGGCCCGCCTCGAACAGCAGGAACATGACCCCGATCTCGGCCATGAAGTCGAGGCTGCCGGAGGGCGCCAGCCAGTGCAGCACGCTGGGGCCGAGGAGAAAGCCGGCCAGAATTTGGCCGATCAGCGCCGGCTGGCGCAGGCGCTGGAACAACTCCTCGCCGGCTTTCGCCGCGGCGAATAGCAGAAACAGCCCGTACAGCGCGTGTAAGCCGGAAGGCATCCTAATTCCCACCGCATCTTTTTCACAATAACCCGATTCACCGGAGTGAGAGCACAAGCCAACATTCAGAAACGATGTGAGTCGCTGAAAATCAATGCTGATCAGAGGAGATGACCGGCTGAAGCGGGAACTTCGCACGGTTCAGCCGCGGTACCAGTTTTGAGACATTTTTTCATGCTATCTAAGCAGACCGCCCCCGATTCCGGGGCGAGGTGCTAGCCTGAAAATTCAGAATTGCCGATTTTTGTTGATCTTGCCAGGCAGGGCGGACTGGCACTGCAATTGCTTGCATATTTCACTGTGGTCGTTGAAAAACCTTACCGCGTGAATGATTAGGCCCATTTAGGGAGGAAGCCTGGTATGAAAACTTTTCGATTTCGACTGTTTGCCGCCCTGGCGCTGGCCGTTGGTGGCGCGCTGATCTGGAGTGCTTGCGGCGGGAGCAACAGCAGCTCGCTGCAATCGGGCGGCAGTGTCACCACCGTAATGAGCGATCCGGCGACCTGCTCGATGGCCAATGGCGGGCCGTATTCTCATGTCTATGTCACAGTGACTGACGTGCGGGCAACCATTAGCTCAAGCGACTCCGGCTGGCAAGATCTGACTCCCGGACTCAGCAGCTCTCCCAAGCAGGTGGATCTGCTCGGGCAGGCCGATACCCAGTGCTTCCTCGCCACCCTGGGCGATGTCAAGCAACTGCCGCCGGGCAAGTACCAGCAGATACGCATCCAGTTGCTGGCAAATTCCTCGGCCGGCAGCGTGAGCAACAACCAATGCGGCAGCAGCGCGGCCAACTGCGTGGTGTTGTCGTCGGATGGCAGCACCCATCCGCTGCTGTTGTCGAGCGAGGCTCAAACCGGCATCAAGATTCCCACGTCGCAAATCGCCGGCGGCCAGCTAACCGTCGCCAACGGCCAGGCGGTGGATCTGGATATCGATTTCAATTCCTGCGCTTCGATTGTGGTCGAGGGCAACGGCTCGTACCGGCTCAAGCCGGTGCTGACCGCCGGCCAGGTGGGCCTGCAAAGCACCAGCATCAGCGGCACCATTACCGACAACACCGGCGCCGCCATCACCGGTCCGGTGGTGGTCGCCCTGGAGCGTCCCGACTCGCAAAACATCGACCGCGTGGTGATGCAAACCTCGACCGACAGCGGCGGCAACTTCGTGTTTTGCCCAGTGCCGGCCGGCACCTATGACGTGGTCGCCGACGCCATCTCCAATAGCAACGTAGCCTATGCCGCCACGATTACTTCGGGAGTGACTCCGGGCACCGCCATCGGCAAGATTCCGCTGGTGCCGGAACCGGCGACTCCCGGACCGCAAACCCCGGTCACGATTAACGGCCAGGTCACCTCCACCAGCAGCACCAGCGGCACGGCGGCGGCGATTGACGTGACGCTGTCGGCGCTGCAGCCGGTGTCGTTCGGCACCACCGTCGCGGCGACCATTCCCTTGCCGTCGCAAAGCGCGGCCCTGGTTTCGATATCGACCGCGCCCAGCTCATCGTCGCTGACCTGCTCCGCCGGCACCGACTGCGCCGCGTATTCACTGGTGGTGCCCGCGGCCAACCCGAGTATCGGCTCGTACAACTCCGCCGGCACAACCTATTCGCAAAATACCAGCGCGGCGGTGAACTACACCATCGACGGCATTGCGGATGCGGCCAACGCCTGCGGCGCCAGCGAAATTCAAATCAGCAAAACTTCGACCGGCTCGGCCCTGCAGGTCACGCCGGCGCTTTCACCGGTCACGGCCCAATCCATGGACTTTACCGGCTGCACGACCAATCAATAGACGTTCACTCTCCTGTCTCTCGCGGCGGCGCTTCGGCGCCGCCGTTTTTTTATATTTTTGGCTGCCGCGAAAATCCGCACCGCGGGATCGGCCCGCCGCTTTCCCGCCGCGTCCAGCCGGGGAAATGCAATTAAACTGGCTGCTAAGCGATCCGGGGCGCGCCTATGCGAATCATTGCCGGCGAATTTCGAGGACGAACATTACGCGCCCCGGCCGGCTTGCGTGTCCGCCCCACCAGCGACGCCCTGCGCGAAACCCTGTTTAACGTGCTCGGTCCGGGGCTGGAGGGAGCTTGGGTGCTCGATCTCTATGCCGGCTCGGGCGCAGTCGGACTAGAAGCGCTCAGCCGCGGCGCAGCGCGCGCGCTGTTTGTGGAACAATCGCGCGCCGCCGCCGCCGCGCTTTTGGAAAATCTAAGCCGGCTGGGGTTACAAGCGAAGCGCAGCGGAGCGCCCGAACAAGCCGAGCGCAGTGCCATTGCCGGGCAAGCCATGCGCGCCCGTCTGCTGCGGGAACCGGTGCTGCGCGCCTTGAATCGCCTCGCTGCCGATGCCGAGTGGGGCGCGCATGGCGCCGACCTGATTTTTCTCGATCCGCCCTATGCCGCCGCGGGCGAATACGCGCAGGCGATGCCGAGCCTGGCATCTTCCATTTGCCTGCGCGCACACACCCGCGTCGTTGCCGAACATGCGGCACGCAACCCGCTGGCGCCGCGTTATGGCCGCCTGCTGCGCGTCCGGGAACTGCGCCAGGGCGACAGCGCACTCTCGTTTTACGAAGTTCAAGCAGCGCATTCATAAGAAGCGGCGGAAAGCAAGATTGTTTTTTTTCTTCCGCTGGTGTATCCAATGAGTTTTAGGGCGATTGCGCCCTTGGCGGCGATGGAAAGAATGGCTGAAGTAGACATCATCGATCCGGGCTTGATGCCCGCCATGGAGGGCAAGCCCGCCATGGAGAACGGCCGGGAACTGGACGCGCCGGAGCGCGAAGCCGCGTTTTTTTACGGCTTATTTTTGCGCGGCTACTCCTACCATGAGCTGCGGCGCGATATCGAGGTGCCGCCCGAGGTGCTGGCACAATGGCTGCGCGCCGGTGAGCGCGATCCCGCCTTTGCCTCCGCCGCCGGCCATATGCTTTCCTACCGCCGCCGCGTGCTGGCCATCTTCAAAGCTCTGGTGGCGCACGAAGTCCATCGCGTGAATTAAACCGCACCATTGATCGGGCTCGGCTAAAACTAAAATGGGTCTAAATATTTGAGCAGTTCGGCGAAGGCATCCAGCCGCAATTCCGCTGTCACTTCCGCCAGCGTCGCCGTTCCCATGCCATAGCTGAGCGCGCAGGTATGGCAGCCGGCATTTTCCCCGGCACGGATATCGACCGCGCTGTCGCCCACCATCAAGGCGGCATCGGGCCGGATCTCGAGCTCGGCGCAAATCCGCAGCAGCCCTTCCGGGTCGGGCTTTTTGGTGGGGAAGCTATCGCCGCCATAGATGCGGGCAAACAGCTCCGCAATGCCCAGGCCGCAAAGAATTTCGCGACTCATGCGCTCGGGTTTGTTGGTCAGCACCGCCAGCCGGTAATGGGAGTGGAAACGGCGCAGCGTGCTTTCGACCTCCGGATAGAGGCGCGTGCGCGCCAGTTTATTCCGGTCGTAGATGCGCAGGAATTCGGCCAGCGCGCGCCGGTATTCCTCGCCCGAGCGCAGCGCCGCGGCGGCCGCGGGATCATCCGAGGCATGGCCATTGGAACGCGCCAGCACGCGTTCCACCAACACCGGCGCGCCGTTGCCGACATAGCTGGCGATGACCTCGCCGGGCAGCGCCGGCCGGCCCAGTTCGCGCAGCGTAGCATTGGCGCTGTCGATGATATCGCCGCAGGAATTAATCAGGGTGCCATCCAGATCAAAGACCAGCAGGCGCACGCCTTGCCAGGGCGGCCGCGCGGCCAATTCTTCCATGCTTGTTTCCAGTTCCACTTCCTTTTATGGTATAGGAAGTCTTGCCGGCCGATCCGACTTGCACGCGAGGTCATCATGAAAAGAGCCGTTTTTGTCGGGGTTGGACTGGGGCTTGCGGCCATGTTTTCAGCGCCGGCGCGCGCTCAAATCAATGGGCAGGGGCCGTCCAGCAACGGCTCCCTGGGCGCCAATTTCAACACCAAACTGGGCGGCTTCTGGGGGCGCGTGCTCGATCAAAAGGGCAAGCCTTATCCCGGCGCGGTGGTCAAAATCAGCTTCGCCGCCATGGGGCAGAGCCAAGTGATGATAGGCAATACCCAACAGATACGCCGCCACAACACCACCAGCGCCTCCGTCAACGAAACCTGGCGGCTGAAAACCGATCAACACGGCAAATACAAAATTTACGGGCTGCCCACCGGCATGTTCCGCGTCAGCCTTTACAGCCCGCAGGGCCGCCTGCTTTACCGTTATCAGCAAGTTCCGGACGTTTCGCTCAGCTTTCCGATCAACCACATCGATTTCAATCTCAAAAAGCTGCTCAGTCCGGCCGCCGAACTGGCGCAGATGACACCGGCGGAGCGCCGCCGTTACGCCGCCCAGGTAGCGGCGCTCAAAAAACAGGAGCGCCGGCACGAGCATATTCACCACCTGAACCAGATCCTGCGCCGCGAGGCCCAGTTGGCCGCCGGCGGCCATTGGCATATGGCGCAGTCGTTGATGCAGTCGGCGGTGGCCCTGGACGCCAAGCAACCGCTGTTATGGGCGCGGCTCGGGGATGCCGAGATGAACCTCAACCAGCCGTCACAGGCTATCCAGGACTACCGCCAGGCGCTGGCGCTCGAGCCCAACCAGAGCGCGGTAATGATCAATCTGGCCAATGCGCTAGCCGGCACCGGGCAATTCGCCGCCGCCGGACGCTATCTGCGCCAGGCCCGCGTGCTGGACCCGATGGACGCCAAAATCGTCTTTTATAACGAGGGCGTGATGTTATTCAACCGCCGCCAATATGGCGCCGCCGCCACCGACTTCAACCGCGCCGTGCAGCTCGATTCCCACTACGCCCGCGCCTGGTTCGGGCGCGGCATGTCGCTGCTCAACCAGGCGGTCGCCGCCACCGGAAAAGGCAAGCTGCAAATTCTGCCGGGCACGATTGAAGCTTTCAAGCGGTTTCTGGTCCTGGACCCCGATGGCGCCCACGCCCAAAAGGCGCGCGCCATGCTTAGCGCCATACAGGCCCAGCAAACTCCCGAGATCGGAACGATGCACCCTTAACCTGCGCTATACTCAAGGTGAATCCCGTGCAGCGGGATTCCGCCCGATGCCGCCGCGGCGCCGGGAAGGAGGATTCAACCCATGTTTGACGGAATGTTGCAACCCTGGCACCTGCTGGTGATTTTGTTTATCGCCCTGCTGGTTTTCGGGCCCTCGAAGCTACCGCAATTGGGCAAAGGTTTGGGAGAGAGTATTCGGGAATTCAAGCGCGCCATCAACAGCGCCAGCGAACCGAATGCCAATCCGACTCCCCCCCCGCCCGCCGCCACCGAGGAAAAAAAGTAACCTTATACCGAATAGCCTGGCCATATAGCCAACCTTTTCCGCTCTACTCGCGTCGCACCCCCTCCGGCGCTTTCCGGGGATCGTTCCGGGCCTGACTTCAACCCGGAAAGTTGAATTCAACCTAGAAAACCAAGGGAAAGTTCTTGACATCGAGGCTGCGTTTTGTAATAATTAGCAGTTGACAGTCTGGAGTGCTAAAAGCAGCCAGACCTGAGTTTTTGGCGCTCAAGTTCCGGGCGCCAAGGCGCTAGCCGGAGTTAAGTCATTCTCTTGCAGGTATTTAAAAATATAGGCAGGGGATGGACGGTAAAGCCTATCCGGTTTGCTAGCAAGGGCGCACGCCGCGCTCTGTAGTGTTCGGAACATTTATCAGCTCTGAGGAGAAACACCTATGGCAGTGAAAGTTCGGCCACTCCACGACCGTCTGCTGGTGAAGCGGGTCGAGGAGCAGGAAACACTCAAGGGCGGCATCATCATTCCCGATACCGCCAAGGAAAAACCGCAGGAAGGCGAAGTCGTCGCCGTGGGCAAGGGCAAAATGACGGAAGACGGCAAAGTGCTGCCGTTAGACGTTCAGGCGGGCGATCGCATCCTGTTTGGCAAGTATTCCGGCAGCGAAATCAAGCTGGATGGGGAAGAGTACCTGATCCTGCGCGAGGACGAAGTGCTGGGCGTGTTGGCGGAATCCAAAGCCGCCAAAAAGTAAGGTTCTTTTTTCAAGTTTCAGGAGGATTGATATGGCAAAGCGTATTGTGCATGGGGAGGCCTCGCGCCAATCCATTTTGCGTGGCGTCAACGTCCTGGCCGACGCGGTGAAGATCACCCTCGGGCCCAAGGGCCGCAACGTCGTAATTGAGAAGAAATTCGGTTCGCCGACCATCACCAAGGACGGCGTCACGGTCGCGAAGGAAATCGAGCTGAAGGACACGCTCGAAAACATGGGCGCGCAGATGGTGCGCGAAGTCGCCTCCAAGACCAGCGATGTTGCCGGCGACGGCACCACCACCGCGACCGTGCTGGCGCAATCCATATTCCGCGAGGGCGTGAAAAACGTCGCCGCCGGCGCCAATCCGATGGCGTTGAAGCGCGGCATTGACCAGGCCGTGGCCGCCGCCGTGAACGAGGTCAAGAAGATGTCCAAGCCGGTGCAGGGCGACATGATCGCCCAGGTCGGCACCATCTCCGCCAACAACGATTCCACCATCGGCAACATCATCGCCGAGGCGATGAAGAAGGTGGGCAAAGACGGCGTCATCACGGTGGAAGAATCCAAGACCATGGAGACCCAACTGGACGTGGTCGAGGGCATGCAGTTCGACCGCGGGTATCTTTCGCCATACTTCGTCACCGATCCGGAGCGCATGGAAGCGGTGCTGGAGGATCCCTACATCCTGATCCATGAAAAGAAGATCAGCTCGATGAAGGATCTGCTGCCGCTGCTGGAGCAGATTGCCCGTTCCGGCAAGCCGCTGGTGCTGATCGCCGAAGATGTCGAAGGCGAGGCGCTGGCCACCCTGGTGGTCAACAAGCTGCGCGGCACCTTGCACGCCTGCGCGGTCAAGGCTCCGGGCTTTGGCGACCGCCGCAAGGCCATGATGCAGGATATCGCCGTGCTCACCGGCGGCCAGTTCATCAGCGAAGAGCTGGGCATCAAGCTGGAGTCGGTGCAGCTCAACCAGATGGGCCGCGCCAAGAAAGTGGTGATTGACAAGGACAACACCACCATCGTCGAAGGCGCCGGCAAAACCGCCGAGATCGAGGGCCGGGTGAAGCAGCTCCGCACCCAGATCGACGAAACCACCTCCGACTACGACCGCGAGAAGCTGCAAGAGCGGCTGGCCAAGCTGGTTGGCGGCGTCGCCGTGATCAAGGTCGGGGCCGCGACCGAGACCGAGATGAAGGAGAAAAAGGCCCGCGTCGAAGACGCCATGCACGCCACCCGCGCCGCGGTCGAGGAAGGCATCGTTCCCGGCGGCGGCGTCGCCCTGGTGCGCGCCGAAAAGGCCGTCGCCGCGCTCCGAGTGGAGGATAACGACGAGCAGATCGGCATCGGCATCGTGCGCCGCGCGCTGGAAGAGCCGCTGCGCCAGATTGCCCAGAACGCCGGCAAAGAAGGCGCCATCATCGTGGGCAAGGTGCGCGAGTCGAACGAAGCCAACTACGGCTTCAACGCCCAGACCGAGAAGTTCGAGGATCTGGTCAAGGCCGGCGTCATCGACCCCGCCAAGGTGACCCGCTTCGCCCTGCAAAATGCCGGCTCCATCGCCGGTCTGATGCTGACCACCGAAGCGCTGGTGGCCGAGTTGCCGGAAGACAAAAAGGAACCGGCCATGCCCGCCGGCGGCCCCGGCGGCATGGGCGGCATGTACTAATCCACCCTTCGCGGCGGCTACCGCCGCCGATTGGAAACTACTCCAGGCCCCGCTCCGGCGGGGCCTTTTTTCATCCTTGCACAAGCGTTTACAACCGAATTGGACAGTACTACATGTCCAAGAGGCCGAAGCCGCACGCCTTTAGCCTCAGTCACTTTCAGTTTGTGTGATTTTTGTCACCTTTTTGCTTGCCGAACATCGTACTTTCCGTGTAGGATTCGTCCTGATTTCCTTATGTAAGCGTGCTCACACACCCCTGGAGGAGTAATGCGCAATCTGCAACGGTTCGGAATTCTATCCCTGGCGGCCATCCTGCTTTCAGCCGCGGCGGTGGCCCAAGGCGGAAGCTGTCACGATCCCTGGATCAACCAGGCCTATAACCGGCTCTATCACCGCGCCCCCAATGGCACCGGCGTCAGCGGAGAATGCAACATTAATCTCTACGGCCACGGTCACTGGTCGAGTTTTCAGGATCTGGAAAATAAGATCCGGGCGTCCAAGGCCTCGCCGGCGAACGGCCCCTGCCGCGACCCCTGGATCAACCAGGCCTACAACCAGCTCTATCACCGCGCCCCCAATGGCTCCGGCGTCAGCGGAGAATGCAACATTTATCTCTACGGCCACGGTCACTGGTCGAGTTTTCAGGATCTGGAAAATAAGATCCGGATGCAAACCGTACGCTTCCACGTTGGCTCCAATGGCGCTTTGCTCAACTGGCGCAACCAAGTGCTGGTTCCCCCGGGACAGTTTTCACTGAGCTTGAACGGCAGACTGATCCAACCACGGGCGGGACAAGTTATTGCCGTCGGCTCCGGCGCCCTGGTTTCCCCCGGCAACAGCAACATCATCGCGGTCGGTTCGGGCAGCATTATCGCCGTCGGCTCCGGCTCCTTCCACGGCGGCTATGGAGTGCAGTCGGCGCATGCGACCAAGCAAACCGGCCAGATCGTGATCAAGTTGAAGCGCTGAACGCCGCGCCGCCGCCGGCATTCGATCGGCCCCGCTCCGGCGGGGCCTTTTTTAATACGCCGGAAAAATTATCGCTGGAGCGGAATAGCCATAAATAAAAGAATCGACGACGCCAGCCTTCTTTCCCGCAGCCGGCGAAATTAGTTTTGATTTTCCGCCGCAGCCCGGTCCATCGCGCATGCATGCCGGCGCGCATTTCGGCAATTCGCCGCCGGCCTGCGCCTAAACCGCGGCGGCTTTGCGGCGCCACCAGAAGTAAGCGGGCGTGCCGGAGAGGATGACCAGCAGTCCGAGGGCGGAATAGAAAACATGCTGGCTGAAGGTCAACCCCAGCATAAGGGTGGCCAGCAGAACAAAGACGGCGGGCACGAGCGGAAAGCCCCAGGCGCGGAAGGGGCCGCGCACGCCCCGCCGCCGCAGGCCGAACAAGGCCACCACCGCCAAGGTGTAAAACAGCCACTCGCCGAAGATGGTCATGGTGTAGAGGATGTGATAGGTGCCCAGCAGCGCCAGCGCGATGCAGAAGACGGCCTGCAGCAGCAGCGCCACGTGCGGGGTGCGATAGCGGGAATGCACCCTGGCCAGGGGCTTGAAAAACAGGCCATCGCGGGCCATGGCGAAGGGCACGCGGGCGCCGCTCAAAATCGAGCTATTGAGGGTGGCAAAGGCGGAAATCAGGATAGCGGCTTCCACCAGCGCGCCGGCATGGGCTCCGGCGAAGACCCGGGCCATGGCGCCGGCGACGTTGCGGTGAGCGGCGATGCCGGCGGGACCGAGCACGTAAAAATAAGCCAGGTTGATCATTAAATAAAACAGAAAGACCAGGCCGATGCCGTACAGCAGCGCGCGGGGAATGTTGCGCTGGGGGTTGCGGATTTCCTCGCCGGCCAGGGTGAGATTGTTCCAGCCGTCGTAAGCCCACAAGGCCGAGACCAGGGCGGCGCTGAAGCCGAGCAGGCTGGGCGCGCCGCCCCGGATGCCGCCATGCGCGCCGCCGGCGGCCAGGGACTGGGCGAGGTGGCGCCATTGGCCGTGCCCGAGCGCGAAGGCCGCTATGGCCAAGCCCAGCAGCAAGGCGAGTTTTAGAATCGTAAACAGGGTTTGCACCCGGCCGCCCTGGCGGACGCCGAAATAATTGATGCCGGTCAACAGCGCAATCGCCAGCGCCGCGACGCCTTGCTCGCCGGTGAAGCCGCCCAGCAGCGAGTGTTTGAGCGCGGGCAACAGAAAGCCGGCGGCCAGGGAGAAGCCGGCGGCGATGGTGGCGGCCGAAGCCGGGCGGATGATCCAGAACATGCCCCAGCCGAAGAGAAAGCCGGCATAGCGGCCCAGTCCATGGCGGAGGTAGACATATTCGCCGCCGGATTGCGGAAAGAGCGAGCCCAGCTCGGCGTAGGCCATGGCCCCGGTGAGCGAGAGAAATCCGCCCACCACCCAGGCCAGCAGCACCCAGAGGAAGCTGTGCACGGCGCGCACCATGTCCTGGGCGACAAAGAACACGCCAGTGCCGATCAGGGTGCCGACCACCAGGGCGGAGCAATCCACCAGCCCCAGGGCGCGCACCAAGCCGCCGCCCGGCGGGTTTGGTTGTTCCGGCATCGTGGCCATATCGGTTCTATGCGGCGGTCTGCAAGCCCGCGGCGAATCCGCCGCTAGGCTGCCGCCGCTTCGCTGTTTTCCCGCCGCGGCTGCGGCCAGACCCAACTGGCCAGCCAGCCGATGACGAAGGTGGTAACCGTTCCCGCAACAATAAACCAGGTGAAGGGAATCCGCATACGGTAAAGCACGAAGGCGATCGAGACGCCGGCGATCATGCCGATAATGGCTCCCGTCTCGCTGGCTTTCCTGGTGAGCGTGCCCAACAGGAAGATGCCCAGCAGGCCGCTAAAGGGAATCGAGACGATGGAGAGTCCCAGCACCAGCACCGAGTTGGTGAAGCGGCTGAGGTAGGCGATGACGCCCAGCACCACCGCCCAAAACAGCGTGGCCAGGCGCGAGACCCGCATGTAATGCGCCTCGCTGCGGCCGCGGGCCATATATTGGCGGTAGAAATCGAAGACGGTGCTGGAGCTAAGCGAGTTGAGGGCGGCGCTCAGGTTGGACATGGTGGCGGCGATAATGGCCGCCATCACCAGCCCGGCCACTCCGGCGGGGAAATGGCGGGCGATGAATTCCGGGTAGATGCGGTCATAGCGCCCGAACGCGCCGGCCGGCGGCAGGGCATGGCGCCGGTAATAGACGAACAGCATCACTCCGATGACCAGGAAGATCGCGAACTGGGCGAAGACGATCAGCCAACTGCCAAACAGCGCCTTGCGGCTGTCGCGCAGATTGCGGGCCGAGAGCAGCCGCTGGACCATCAATTGATCGGTGCCGTGGGTGGAGGCGGTGAGGAAGGTGCCGCCGATCACGCCCGACCAGAAGGTATAAGGCTGGTACCAGGAAAAATGGAAGTCGAAGACGCGAAATTTATCGCCATGGGCGGCCGCCGAAGCCACCACCGCGGTCCAGCCGCCGGGAATGGCGCGCAAGATCAGCCAGAGGCTGAGGACCGCGCCGGCCATGTAAATGCAGATCTGGATGAAGTCGGTCCAGATCACGGCCCGCATGCCGCCTTCGAACGTGTAGATGAGGGTCAGCACCGCCAGCCCGGCGATGACCACGCCGACGCTGATGTGGACATGCACGCCCAGGGCCGGCAAGCCGGCCAGCACCACGCTGACCACGATGGCGACGGCGAAGAGCCGCACGCCTTCGGCCAGGGCGCGTCCGACCAGGAAGATGGCCGCCGACACGCGTTGCAGGCGTGCGCCGAAGCGCCGTCGCATCAGCTCGTAGGCGGTGAACAGCTCACCGCGGAAATAGTGCTGCAGCAGCACGGTGCTCACCACCACGCGGGCGGTTAGATAGCCGAGCACCAACTGTAAAAAGGTCAGGTTGCCGGCAAAGCCCAGCCCGGGGGTGCTGATGATGGTCAGCACGCTGGTTTCGGCGGCGACGATGGAGAGCGCGATTGCCCACCAGGGGATCTGGCGACCGCCGAGAAAATACTCGCGCAGTCCCGCGCCGCGCCGCCGGAACGAGATGCCGAAGACGGTGATTCCGGCCAGGTAGATCAGCAAGACCGCGTAATCAATCCAGTGCAAGCCCAATGAAATGCCCTCGATCCAGAATGCCGCCGGCCAATACGACACGGCCGCTTTTACAATTAGGCGCTGACGCTTTCGCCAAGATCCGGCTAAACCGGACGCATTGCGAATTCTTCTGACGAAAACTGCCGCCCGACTCGGCCGATAATTTCCGCCAAACGCTTCACTATAGCAAGCTCAAAGGCGCAAGACGCAAAACCGAGCGCTTGCCAATAGCCAAGAGCCAGACCGGCGGCGGGTTGGCAGCGGGCGGCGGCAACCTTTACACTCATTCTTCATGGCTCTTCTCGCCGGCATCGACGGCGGCGGCAGCAAGACCGATTGCTGGCTGGCCGACGCGCAGGGGAAAGTGCTGGGGCGCGGGCGCGGCGGCGCCTCCAGCCTGACCCATGTCTCCGGCGCCGAGGCCGCGCGCCAGATCGAGGCGGCGCTGCGCGAAGCCTTCGCCGGCGCGCGGCTGGAATACCGCCCGGAGGAGGTCGCCGCCGCCTGCGGCGGCTTTGCCGGCGCCGGACATCAACCCGCGCACGGGGAGTATGAGGAACTGCTGGGACGGCAGTTTCCCCGCGCCCGCTGCCGGATTGAAACCGACGTGCGCATCGGCTTCGAGGGCGGGCTTGCCGGGCATCCGGGCGTGATCGTGATCGCCGGCACGGGCTCGATCGCCTACGGACGCAATGGCGGCGGGGGCGAAGCCCGCGCCGGCGGCTACGGCCCGGAATTAAGCGACGAGGGCGGCGGGTTCGTGCTGGGCCGCGAAGCGGTGCGCCGCGTGCTTGAAGCCTACGACGGACGCCGCCCGCCGACGCGGCTGCGCGACTCCATCCTGCGCCATTGGCGGCTGGAAGATGAGGCGCGCCTGCTCGATTACCTGCTCTCGGCCCGCCAGACGGCCGCGCGGCAAACGCCAATCCGGTATGCCGAACTGCTGCCGGCGCTGCAGGCGGCGGCGGCGGACGGCGATGCCGCCGCGCGTGAACTGCTCGAGCAGGCGGGGGCGCAATTGGCGGCGCTGGCCGTGGCCGTCGCCCAGCGGCTGGAGCTAACCTTGCCGGAGATTGCCTACGCCGGCAGCGTGCTCAACCATAGCGAAGCGGTGCGGGAAAGCTGGAGCCGGGAAATGCGGCGGCAGTTGCCCGGCGCGCGGCTGCTGGCCGCCGCCGCCCCGCCTCCCGCCGGCGCCCTGCGGCTGGCGGCTTCCATGCTCACTGTAAATGGCGCTGAAATTTCCGAACTCTCCTGAATTCGGCAGGCGCGGCTGGAGGAGTTATGATAGGCCGCTAGCGCGATTTATTGCCGGATATCCATGCAAAGCCTGGCCGCGCCGCCATCGTGAAGGGCACGACCTCGGTCTGGGCATCAAGCGCATAGCGTTCGGTTCCCGGATAGATAACCCATCGGAACTTAACTCCCAGATCATCACACCCAAGATAAAACCCTCGGCTGGGCTTGGGATCGGAGATCGAGCGCTTGACTTCGATGGCACAGCGATCTTTAGCACCGAAATCCAGGATCAGATCGATTTCGGCGCCATTCGAGCTGCGATAAAAAAATGCCGATGCACCCGCCGGGACCAAAGCCAATAGGTTTTCAATCACCATGCCTTCCCAGCTTGGCCCCGCGACCGGATGCCCGAGCAGTTCATCTTGTGTACGAATGCCAAGCAGGGCATGGACCAGGCCGCTATCCCGCACATAAATCTTGGGCGAGCGCACCAGCCGCTTCTTAACGTTTCCCGACCAGGGCGGCAGGCGGCGAACCAGCAGCAGATCCACCAGTACATCCAAATAACGCGCAATCGTATGCCCGCTGACGCCCAAACCGGAGGCCAGCGGCGCGGCATTAAAGAGCTGGCCTTGGGCATGCGCCAACATTTGCCAGAAGCGGTGAAGCGTTTCGGCCGGCAGGCGTGGCCCCAGCAGAGGGATATCCCGCTCCAGATAGGTTTGAATGAAGGCACGCCGCCAGTCGAAGCTGACCGGATCGCTGGCCGCAAGGAAACTATCCGGAAAGCCGCCTCGCAACCAGAGCCGGTCTGCCGCATCCGGGAAGGCGCCCTCCACCTCGGCGGCGATAAATGGCGTCAGTTCCAAATAAGTGATTCGGCCCGCCAAGGTCTCGGCCGATTGCCGCAGCAGATCCATCGAAGCCGAGCCCAGAACCAGAAATTGGCCGGCCTTGATCCCTTTTCGCCGGCGGCGGTCAATCAGGCCACGCAAGACCTGGAAAATACCCGGCGTGCGGTGTATCTCGTCCAGAATGACGAGCTTCCCTTCCTGGCGGTCCAGGTAAAGCTCGGGGTCGGAGAGCCGGGCGCGGTCGGACGGCAACTCAAGATCAAGGTATGCGGCCTGGGCCGGCTTCTCATCGGCGAGAGCCATCGCCAAAGTGGTTTTACCCACTTGGCGCGGCCCTAAAAGCGCCACCGCCGGGAAATTCCGCAGCGCCGCATGCAATCGCTGGCTGGCTAGTCGGGGAATCATTACCATGCAATTATGCCACAGCAGGGCCGAATAACATGATTGTTATATTTTGAATATGAGCCGCTTTGACCCGCGCGGAAACAATTCCCGAGAAATTGATGCCAGCCAGGCGGCGAATGGCCGCCGCCGCCCCGCCTCCCGCCGGCGCCCTGCGGCTGGCGCAAGACTTGCTTTTGAGCTGATGCCTTTATCCAAATACAAGAAACAAACGACAGACGCATAGAGCAAGCAGGAGCGACGCTCAAGCCAAGCCAGGGCAAAAGTTGAAAATGATGTCATCTTGTCACCCCACACAGTTAAACCCTTGTTCTTCTATAAGATATGCGGTGACATCATTTTTTAAAAGATGTCACCATGATGTCACTAAGATGTCACCTTTCAACAGCGAACCCAGAATTTAAACGCTTGAATTCATTGAAATTTGAATCGAGCGCTGGAAATTTTTCCGATGAAACTGCAAATCCATCCCTTGCGCAAAAAGGAAAGGCTGAAGATTGCGCAACCGCATGCCCAACCCCTTGGGCGAGATAGCGCAGCCGGCGGGGCGCAGCGCGGAGGCCAGCTCCTGGGCGGTGCCTTGCCAGTAATGCTCGCGGCCGAGCAAGGCGAGCAGCGGGGCGGCGAGCGGGTCGTCATCGAGTCCATGCT
>JAKASR010000009.1 GCA_021818955.1 Acidobacteriota bacterium | reverse complement strand
CAATACCAAGCAATTCCGCAGGAATTGCGCCCGGCAATGCCCGGCAGCCATGAGTATTCGCCATGTGTCCGGTTTCGGCCGGACCTTTGCGAAAGCGTCAGCGCCTAAAAGTAAAAGCGGCCGAGCCATGCCGCGGGCCGGGTTCGCGCGGGGTTCCGGTTAGGTCCCGCGCCTTGGGCATTGCGCCCGGAAAGGCCCAGCCGCGGTCCCCGTCGAGCCAACCCCTCTGCAGTGGCTGGGAGCTCGATGGATGCGGAGCCTGGCGGGCGCACCGGCTAAAATAAAATAGCGTGCCGACTTACTTTCTGCATACCCTGGGCTGTCGCGCCAACCAGGCCGATGCTGCCGAGCTGGAAGAGGAGCTCGAGGCGGCGGGTTGGCGGCGCACGCCGGATTGGCGCGCCGCCGAAGCGGCGGTGCTCAATACCTGCAGCGTGACCGCGGCGGCGGAGGCGGAGGCGCGGCAATGGATCCGGCGCCTGCGCCGGCAGCGTCCGGATTGCCGCGTGCTGGTCACGGGCTGCTATGCGCAGCGCGCCGCGGCGGAGCTGGAGGCGCTGCCGGGCGTGGATTGGGTGCTGGGCAACGCCGAAAAGCCTCGCCTGGCGACTCACCTGCAACAGGCGTTGGCGCCTGCCTGCCAGGCTGAAGGCGAAGCCTGGAGCTTGGCGCCGACGAGTACGCCGTTGTGGCGCGCTGGCCAGACTCCCGCGGACTTGATTCACATCGCCGCGCGTCCGGCCGCCGCCGCTCGCGCCATCGCGGCCGAAACGGAACGCACGCGGCCAACGCTGAAGGTGCAGGAGGGCTGCAATCTGCGCTGCTCGTTCTGCATCATTCCCTCGACCCGCGGCCCGGCCCGCTCCCGCCCTCTGGAGGAGATCGTGATCCGGGCGCAGCGGCTGGCGGCCGGGGGCTATCGCGAAATTGTGCTTTCGGGCATCAATCTCGGCCATTGGGGCCGCGACCTGGCCGGGCAGCCGCGCCTCGCGCATCTGGTTGAAACCCTGCTCGAGCGCACCACGGTGGAACGGCTGCGGCTGAGTTCGGTGGAAGTGATGGATTGGGACGAGCGGCTGATCGCGCTGCTGGCGCATCCGCGCCTGGCGAGGCATGCGCATGTGCCGCTGCAGTCGGGCAGCGACGCGGTGTTGCGGCGCATGCGCCGCCGCTACCATCCCGAGCATTATGCCGCGCGCCTCGCGCGCATACGCGCTGCCGCCCCGGGGGCGGCGATCGGGGCCGATGTGATGGCCGGCTTTCCCGGTGAAACCGAGGCGGAATTCGAGGAGTCGCTGCGCTTCATCGAAACCTTGCCGCTGACTTACTTGCACGTGTTTCCCTATTCCTCGCGGCCGGGAACCGCTGCTGCGCGCGCCTTGCAAGACGAGACGTGGCAGCCGGTGCCGGAGGCTGTGGTGCGGCGGCGCGTGCGCCGGTTGCGGGAACTGAGCGCGCGCCGGCAGGAAGCCTTTGCCCGCGGTTGGCTGGGACGGAAGCTCACGGTGCTGACGTTGACCGGCGAATGCTCGGGCGAAACTCCCGCGATCAGCGATAATTATTTGAAAATCGCGCTGGCGGGCCGGCATGCGCCGCAACGGATGCTGGAAGTGATTCCGCAAAGCTATCAGGCGGGTGTGCTTCGAGCTTAATTGCAATTGGAAGCAAGCAAACAAAAATATTTAACGGCCGGGTCGTGTCATTGGCAATTGCGAAGCAATTGCCTCAAGTATGCTCCATCGGCGTTAACGGCCGAGTCGGACAGCAGTTTTCGTCCTTGGCAATTTCGAAGAAATTGCCCAAACATTATCAATTTCAGCATGCCCAATTTCAGTGAAATTGCCTGCAGCCATGCTCGCAGGCCGGGTTTGCGCGGGGTGCCTGTTAGGTCCCGCGCCTGGGAACGGCAAAACAAAGCAATTCCGCAGTGCGCCCGGCAATGCCCGGCAGTCATGAGTTTTCGCAAAGCCTCCGGCTTCGGCCGGACCTTTACGAAAGTGTCAGCGCCTAAAAATAAAAGCGGCCGAGCCGCTTCATTAACGGCGAGCCAGGGCGGTGCGGCGCAGCCGGCTGGCGATAGCGCGCGCATGGATGCCGGGCAACCAGAGCAGGTGCACGCGCACGCGGGCTACGCCGCGGCCGAGCATATGCAAGGCGCGGGCGGCGGCGCGCGACAGGTCAATGATGCGATGGCCAATGAAGGGGCCGCGATCGTTGACTAACACCATCACCTGTCGCCCATTGCGCAGATCGGTGACGCGCACGATGCTGCCCAGCGGCAAGGTACGGCTGGCGGCGGTCAGCAGTTGCGGATTAAAGAGCTGCCCGGAAGTGGTTTTGCGCCCGGCAAACGCGGCGCCGTACCAGGAGGCGATTCCGATCTGCACGCGCGGCGCGTGCCCTAGAGCCTGGAGTGGGGAGGTGAGCAATCCTCCATTTAAGCTGAAAGCCAACAAAAGCTTGGTCCACCTTCTGCTCATGATTCGTTAGATGACTATTTTTTGTGACCCAGTTTGTTGTCGGAAGTGAGTGGAAGTTAAATCCGTTGCAAAATGCTTGGATAACTCCAGGCAATTAATAACTGGAGTTCAAATTGAAACCTTTGGCGGAAAATAGCGCATATACAAGTGAAATAAAGCTTTAATAATGCCGCTGCTTTGGCGTGGATGAGGCTTCCATTACGGGGAGGCAACCTTTTAACGCATATTTCAATTCCGGCCAGATTTTGTAAAGAGTTAATAGCTTATAGTGAGTAGTAGCCTCTGCCGCTGCAAATCGTTGCTTCAAAAAAGCAAATTTCTACGAATTGCTTTGCAATTTCTCGTTCTATGAGTTTTCACAAAGCGTCCGGCTTCGGCCGGACTTTGCGAAAGCGTCAGCGCCTAAAAGTAAAAACGGCCGAGCCGCTTACTTCTTTCTGCGATCTTCTGTGTTTTCGGCGGCAAGGCGGCGGCGCTCGGCAATTTCCAGCAAGCGGCGGCGGAAATCGGCTTCCTTGCCGGCCATGCCCGGCTGGTAATAATGTCGGTTGACGAGATTGTCCGGCAGGCATTGCATATCCGCGACCTGCTCGGGCAAGTCGTGGGCGTACTGATAATCGCGCCCATAGCCGAGGTCGCGCATTAAGGCCGTGGGGGCATTGCGTATGGTTAAAGGGACGGGCAAGGCGGGCTGTTCGCGGACATCGGCGACGGCGCTGCCATAGGCGCGATACAAGGCATTGGATTTCGGGGTCAGCGCGAGATAGACGCAAGCTTGGGCCAGGGCCAGCGCGCCTTCGGGCAAGCCGATGAACTCCACCGCGGCACGGGCGGCATTGGCCTGTTCCAGTGCGCGCGGATCGGCAAGACCGACATCCTCGCTGGCGAAGCGCACCATGCGGCGGGCGAGATAGAGCGGGTCTTCGCCGGCTTCGAGCATGCGCGCCAGCCAATACAGCGCGGCATCGGCATCGCTGTTGCGCAGCGATTTATGCAGGGCGGAGATAAGGTTGTAATGCTCCTCGCCGGATTGATCATAGAGCAGCACGCGGCGCTGCATGGCCTGGCGCAGGCGCGTCTCGTCTATCGCCACCACGGGCGGCTGGCCGGAAGGTACCGTGCCGGCGACGGCGGATTCGAGCAGGTTGTAAGCGGCGCGGGCATCGCCATTGGCGAAGACTGCGATGGCGCGCAGCAGGCGTTCGCGCTCGCCGCCGGCGGCCTCCGGCGTCGTACCCAGCTCGCCCCAAACAATGCGGGTTTCCGGCGGCAATGCCGGACGCAGCCCGCGTTCGGCATCGTCGAGCGCGCGGTGCAGCAGCAACACGATTTGCTCTTCACTGAGCGGTTGCAGCACATATACGCGCACTCGCGATAACAAGGCGGAGTTGAGTTCGAAGCTGGGGTTTTCGGTGGTAGCGCCGATCAGGCGCAGCTCGCCCCGCTCGACATAAGGCAGGAAGGCGTCCTGCTGGGCTTTGTTGAAGCGATGAATCTCATCTACGAAAAGCAGGGTTCGGCTGCCGCTGCGGGCGGCGCGCGCCGCCGCGGCCATCACTTCGCGGATTTCCTTGATGCCGCTGGTGACGGCGCTGAAGGGAACAAACTGGGCCCGGGTGCGGGCGGCAATCACTTCGGCCAACGTGGTCTTGCCCACCCCGGGCGGTCCCCAGAGGATCATCGAGCCATAATCGTCGCGCTCCAATTGCACCCGCAGCGGTTGTCCGGGACCGAGCAGATGTTCCTGGCCGACGATTTCCTCCAGCCTTCGCGGGCGCATGCGATCGGCGAGCGGGCGCAAAGGGCCGGCCACGGCGGACGGGGGCGGCAGGGGAAACAGCGACATAAGCGTTCTTAACTTTAGTGTACAGTTTAAAGCCAATCTTCCAGAAGCGTTAACGGCTGCGTCGGACAGCAGTTACCGTCATTGGCAATTTCGGAGAAATTGCCTGAAGCATGCTCAATTTCGATGAAATTGCCTCTAGCCATGCCCGCAGGCCGCTTTCGCGCGGGGTTCCGGTTAGGTCCCGCGCCTATGCGCCTGGCAATGCCCGGCAGCCATGAGTATCCGCCATGCGTCCGGCTTTCGGCCGGGCCTTTGCCAGAGCGTCAGCGCCTAAAAGTAAAAGCGGCCGAGCCGCTCCTGGTGTGCGCTCCCGCGTTTTTCCTGCTTTCCGCCCGCATGGCGTTATTTTGGTGATGTTCATCGCACACATGGCTTTCGAACATGGTTTTTGTATAGTTACTGGCCTGAGGAGGATTTTCGGCATGTTTGCTCCAATTACAGGCCGTGCATCTCCAGGCGATGACCTGACCGGAAGCATTAACCACAGCATCAAGTTTTCTTTCGCTTTCCACGGGGCGCCTCAAGCTCGGCCCACTCAGACTTTTCAAGAGTTTACAATACGCTGGAACGAAATGGTATATAACATTTATAAGTTCAAATATTTGGACAAAAGTTATGCGTACAAATCTTTATAACTTAAAACGAGGAACAATTTTCCTCTCTCATTAAGCATGAACGGCCGAGCCGGACAGCAGTTTTCGTCATGGGCAATTTCGAGGAAATTGCCCAAACATTCTCAATAAGCGTTAACGGCCGAGTCGGGCAGTAGTTTTCGTCATTGGCAATTTCGGAGAAATTGCCTCTAGCCATGCTCGCTGGCCGGATATGCTCGGGGTTTTCACAAAGCGTCCGGCTTCGGCCGGACCTTTGCGAAAGCGTCAGCGCCTAAAAGTAAAAGCGGCCGTGCCGCATAGTAAAAGCTGCCGGGTCGCTGGAAATTACATCCTATGGCGCCAAGCGAGATAGAGCAAGATCGCGCCGGCAACGCTAGCGTTGAGCGATTCGGTTTGCGCGTGCATGGGAAGGCTGACCGCCTCGGCGGCGCGCTGGAAAGCGCGCGGCAGGCCGGCGCCTTCGCCGCCGATAAGTAGCGAAACGCGCCCGCGCCAATCGAGCTCTTCCGGCGGTTTTCCGGAGCGCGGCGTAGCGGCGATCAGACGCGCTCCGCGGCTGCGGCAAAATTCCAGCCAGCGCTCGGCTTCGACTCCATCGAGCGCGGGCAGGCGGAACAAGGCGCCGGCGCTGGCGCGAATGGTTTTCGGTCGCCACAAGCTGACCCCGCCTTTGAGGCTGACCAGGCCTTGCGCGCCGAACGCCTCGGCTACGCGCAGCAGCGTGCCAAGATTGCCGGGATCCTGTATGCCGGCGGCGACGACCACCAGACTCGGTGTCGGCTCCGGATCGGACCAGAAATCTTCCAGCCGCACTTGCGGCGGCTGCGCCAAGGCGGCTAGGCCCGCCGGAGTTTCGACATCCACCGCGGAGCGCAGCACCGCTTCCTCGACCAAGCCAGTCGAAGTATGCTTCGAAAGTTGTGTGCCCAGCCGCACCCCATGCTGTTTCCAGCCCACCGGGGTAAACAATACCGCTTCAATCCGCAGCCGGCTGCGCAACGCCTCGCCCAGCAGCTTGGGGCTTTCGATTAGAATTCGCGGCGGCGCCGCGCCTTCCGTTTTCCCCCGCAGCGCCTGATGAAAGGCGTGCACAATGGCATGCTGGCGTCCGAGTCGCGGCGGCTCGGCACGCCGGACGCGTGTGCCGGAAGTGGAATTGGAAGATGCGGAGGCCAGTTCGCGTGCCATGTCCTGAGTCTAAAACAGAAAGTTGCCGCTTGGCTGGCTCAGGGTTGGGTTTGCGGCTGCTGACTCGTCAACTTCGCTAGCTCGCGTCGCGCCGCATCTACCATCGCCGGCGTTGGCGCGGCATCGGCTCGTTCGATATCCTCTGCTAACGTGTTCAAATTACCGTTCAGATGGGCAAATTTCCCGGCGGCGGCATTGTCGCCATGTTGTTTCGCCTTCAAGTAGTTCTGGTAGCTTTCGCGCATGCCGGCCATGAGTTTCTGCTCCAGCGACAATTGGGCGGCGAACGCGGAGGCGGGCGTGGTTTCGCGCGGATCGCGCCGGACCAGCAGCGGCTGCGCATAGGTCTGGCCGGCTACGGTTAATTTGACGACATACTTTCCCGGCACCACCAGCGGGCCTTGCGGGCCGGCCGGTGTTTGATGCGGAATGGCGGACATCGGGTAAGAATGGCCTGGCGACGGCGGCGGCGTAGAATGCAAGTCCCAGAGGAAGCGGTTCATCCCCGCGCGGATGGGTAAAGGCTGCGGATTCGCCATCCAGTAATCGGCAATCGTCGGCCACTTTAGCGGCCTTCGGGCATTGGCATTTAGGGGAGCGCTGCTGAACCGGCGCACCAGGTTTCCGTTCGCGTCATAGATTGCCAGCTCGATGGGCTGGGACGGGACGGTTCGCAAAGTATAGTCCAGGATCGCGCCGGCAGGGGGATTTGCTCCGGCGGGAATTTCCGGCGGCAGGGGAGTGTCGGAGTTGATGTCCCGGCGCACGCGAATCGCGGCCGCCGGCCGGAAAAGGTGTGCCGGAGCGGTGGTGATTTGGACATTGAGCTGGCGCAGCGGGCTTAAGTCGTCCAAAATCCAGAATGCCCGGCCAAATGTCGCCGCCACCAGGTCTCCATCCCGAATGGCGATATCGCGCACGGAAGCAGTGGGCAGATTGAGTTGCAGCGACTGCCATTCGACGCCGTCGTTAAACGTTACGAAAACGCCATTTTCTGTGCCGGCGTAAAGCAAGCCCTGCCGTTTCGGGTCGGCTCGAACCACCCGCACGAAGCTGCCGTTGGGAATGCCGGCAGTGATTCTGGACCAGCTGCGCCCGTAATCGTTCGTGCGATAAATGTACGGTTGAAAGTTGCCCCATACGTGCCGGTCCATAACCGCGTAAGCCGACGCGGAATTATACGGCGAAGCCTCGATCATGCTGATCGTATCCAGCGGCTTTAAGCCGGGGATGGGCGCTCGCTGCCAATGCTTGCCGCCGTCGCGCGTCACCTGCACCAGCCCATCATCGGTGCCTGCCCAGATCAGGCCCGCATGCCGAGGTGAAGGAGCAATCGCTGAAATGGCCGCCCAATCGCTGCTTTTTTTGCCGAACGGGAGAGCGTGCTCGGGCAAGTGGGCGCGATGCGTAAGGTCGGGACTGATTCGCCGCCAATGCCGCCCCCCGTCGGAAGTTTCGAGCAGGTACTGCGATCCAAGATATAAGACGTTACCGTGGACTGGCGAGAAAATAAACGGAGGATCTACCGCACCCCACCACGGACCGAAGGTATAACGGTACGGCCCGCCGTCATTCACGCTGATATAGGGCGTGACGTCGAGGGTTAGCCAGGTGCCCCGGGTCCGGCGCATGATTCCGCCATCGCTGCTCGAAAATATCCATTGCGGATGCGCCGGATCTGGCTCGACATACCCGTATTCATAGGCCCCCATCGAGGGCCGCCAGTCCATGAAGTTGATGTCGCCGAATCCTCCCCGGCTACTCGCCTCCACCGAGCCGCTGTCCTGCTGCGGGCCGTAGATATGAAAGGGGAAACGGTGATCCGTGGCGACATGATACATCTGCCCCGTGGGCTGGTTGTACCAGGTGCTCCAGGTGTGTCCTGCATTCAGGCTGACGCTCGCCCCCTGATCCGCGCCCAAAATCATTTCGCTACTGAGGCAGCCTTGGCTGGCGCTGATGCGCAAGCAGGGGCTTTGGGGATTGATCCAGAGGTTGTGGTAATCGTCTCCGCCTGGCGCGCCTTTCAAAACCCTGAATGTCTTGCCGCCATCCAGCGAGCGATAAAACGCGGTGTTGACCACATAAACGACCTTGCGATTTTGGGGGTCAATCCAAACGTTGTCGAAATAGCCGGAGCGCCCGCCGCCGGCCAGTCGCGGATCGCGGTTGATGCGTTGCCAGGTGGCGCCGCTATCGTCGGAGCGAAACAAGCCGCCTTGCAAATGGCTGTTGGCGCTTTGCGCTCGGTCGACTATCGCGAAGACGCGCCCGTTCTCGGCCGCCAATCCGATGCGCCCCATCGGCCAGTGGGGCAGCCCGTGGCCGGATAACGCTCGCCAGGTTCGGCCTCCGTCGGTGGATTTGTAAATGGCTCCACCGGCTTGATCGCTATCGGGCGCCGCCGGTGGCGGCGCGGCTTGATGATGCCAAAGCGCTGCATACACCACTCCAGGTTGTGCGGCATCGTAGGCCAGTGAAATGGCGCCGGTCGTATCATTTTCATATAGCGTGCGGGTCCAGGTCCGGCCGCCATTGGTAGTCAAATAGACGCCGCGATGCGGGTCGGGCGCATAGGCATTGCCGAGCGCCGCCACTAGAACCACCTTCGGATGCTGCGGGTCCACCAGGATCGCTCCAATGTGCGCCGTCTTGGCCAGGCCGATAGGGCGCCACGTTCGCCCGCCATCCTCCGAGCGCCAGACGCCGTCTCCCAGGTTGGCGGCTCCCCAGGCAGTGCTGGCGATGCCGAAATCCCCGGTGCCGGCGTAAAGCATCTGGCTATTCGACGGCGCCACCGCGAGCGCGCCTATCGAGGCGACATGCGCCTGATCGAAAATTGGACGCCAGACCACCCCGGCATCCGTAGTCTTCCAGATGCCGCCTCCAGGGCTCGCCATGTAGTAAACGCCCGGCCGTGCGATCACTCCAGCGACTGCTGAGGTGCGGCCTCCGCGAAAAGGCCCGGCCAGCCTCCAGCGCATGCCGGCATACCATTTGGGGTTAAACGGATTGGTTTTGCGTTGCGCGATGGCAGCCAGAGCCAGAATGATAACCAGGATTAGGAATTTACCCGGCAGGGGATTGAACTTGGGCATGGGGCCAACTCTCTGGGCTGAGTCCGGTTCGGAAATCAGAATGTCACAAAAAAGTGATCATTTAAAAGCGTTAACGGCCGAGTCGGACAGTAGTTTTCGTCATTGGCAATTTCGAAGAAATTGCCTCAAGCCATGCCCGCAGGCCGAAGCGCGGAGTTCCTTTTAGGTCCCGCGCCTGTTAACGACAATATCAAGCAATTCCGCAGGAATTGCGCCCGGCAATGCCCGGCAGCCATGAGTATTCGCAATGTGTCCGGTTTCGGCCGGACCTTTGCGAAAGCGTCAGCGCCTAAAAGTAAAAGCGGCCGAGCCGCAAAGTGATCATTTATTTAAATGTCACAATGCAAAATCCAGGCCCCTGGTGTGGTGCGTTCCACTCCGCCGCAAGCCGCGCTGGCAACAGCCGGGAATCTAACCTAAATAGGGCGTAATAGGGCGTATCGAAAAAATGGTGCGTGGAGACACTTGACGCCACGCGGCCGGATCGGAACTATTAGGCATGGCGGAATTATCTCGTGAACCCTTGCGGCAACTCTTTCAGCATTTGGTCGAAAAGAATTATTCCAGTATCGGCTTGCGTGATGCCGAGCTGACCGGCTATATTGCGGCCATGTTGGAAGAATTCGCCTCCACGGAGAATTTGTATCGGTTGCGCTCCACTGCGGGAGAGCCGTTGGAGACGGTCGCTGAAATGCTGTCCGCTTCCGATCCCGTGTATGGCGAGGGGGAATCGTTTGCGCGGGAAAGGGAAGTGCGGCAACACGTCGGCGATTTCGCGCTCTTTTTCACCGGTATGTTTCCCGAGAGCTTGAACCGCAGCCGCAGGCGTCACGCCTTGCTGCTGGGCGCCAATTATTTCAGTGACACGCTGCTGGATTATGTTGCCGCCGGGAAAGAATCGTACCGCATTGTGAGCGATTACGAGCGCTGCCAGGTGGCGGAACCGAAATGGGGCTCGGAGCGGCCGGAGATACGCGGCAGCGGACCGTATGCGGGCGTTTTGTTCGCCCAGTTGGCCACCGAATTCGAGCGCTGCATGTATGGCCTCAATCGGTTAAAAAGTGAACTGGAAAGCTTTCAGGATCCGATCTATTTAGAGGCCCGGCGGATCATGGAAGAGTGCTGAACGCCTATGAAAATCGCTGTCCGACTTTCTGTCCGTGTTTGACTCCCGAAGCGTTAACGGCCGAGTCGGACAGTAGTTTTCGTCCTTGGCAATTTCGAAGAAATTGCCTCAAGCCATGCCCGCAGGCCGTTTCGCGCGGGGTTCCTATTAGGTCCCGCGCCTATTAACGACAATACCAAGCAATTCCGCAGGAATTGCGCCAAGCAAGCCGGCAATTCCGCAGGAATTGCGCCAAGCAAGCCGGCAATTCCGCAGGAATTGCGCCAAGCAAGCCGGCAATTCCGCAGGAATTGCGCCAAGCAAGCCGGCAATTCCGCAGGAATTGCGCCCGGCAATGCCCGGCATCCATGAGTATTCGCAATGTGTCCGGTTTCGGCCGGACCTTGGCGAAAGCGTCAGCGCCTAAAAGTAAAAGCGGCCGAGCCGCGTTATGCCTGGGAAGGCAGGGGTGACGGCAAAGTGACGGCAATTATCTGCTTGCCGTCACTTGTAATTAGCTGAAAATGAAAGCTTTAGATGGCGAATGACACCAATGACACCAATTTGAAAAAATCTGCCTTGCCGCATGGATTGTTGACTGGTTTAGCTTGATTTCGAGGCGCCATTTTTAGGGGTGGAAGTGGCCGGAGCCGCGGATTTCGACTCCGTTTTCGATTCCGATGAAGCCGCCTCGCCGGAGGCCGGATTTGCGGGCTTGTTTTCCGCCGTTTTGGACGGGCTGCTGCCGCCGCTGCGGGCGTAATCGGTGACGTACCATCCACTCCCCTTGAATTGTATGGCCGGCGGAGAGATCAGGCGCTCGAGTGGGCCTCCGCAAACGGGACATTCCCGCAGCGGCGCTTCGCGGAACGATTGAATTTTTTCCAATCGATGGTGGCAGCTAACGCACTCGTATTCGTATAAAGGCACGATTCTGAAACCTCGCTTGCCAGGATTGGTCTCCGGCATGCGCTTGCTTCATTCTAGCAGATTGATTGAACCAGAAGCGTTAACGGCCGAGTCGGACAGTAGTTTTCGTCCTTGGCAATTTCGAAGAAATTGCCTCAAGCCATGCCCGCAGGCCGAAGCGCGGAGTTCCTTTTAGGTCCCGCGCCTATGAACGACAATACCAAGCAATTCCGCAGGAATTGCGCCCGGCAATGCCCGGCCGCCATGAGTATTCGCCCTGTGTCCGGTTTCGGCCGGACCTTTGCGAAAGCGTCAGCGCCTAAAAGTAAAAGCGGCCGAGCCGCCAGTCTTTTGGTGCAAATGCTGAACGCTCGGCGCCGGCATTTAGTAAAGGGTTATCTGCCTCAGTCGCTGGGGAATATAAATTTAATCGAGGTGGTAGCGGCGGCGCTTTTCCAATAAAGTTTTCCGGCTGATGCCCAGGATGCGGGCGACTTCGGTTTTATGGCCGCGATGGCGCTGCAGGACGCTGGCGATGTAATCCCGTTCCAGTTCTTCCAGCGTCCGTTCCTCGGCGGGCTCGGCGCCGGGCTGTCGCCCAAGATCGTTCGGCAGGTCGCGCGCGCGGATTACGGTGTCGTCGCAGTGGATGACGGCGCGCTCAAGGATATTGCGCAGCTCGCGCACATTGCCGGGGAAAGGATACGCGCGCAGTGCCGCCAGGGCATCGTCATCGAGCCGCATGGGCGGGCGCTGGTGCAAGGCGCAGAGCCGCGAGAGAAAATGCTCGATCAGGGGCGGAATGTCCTCGGGCCGCTGGCGTAGCGGAGGGATGATCAGCGGCACCACATTGAGTCGGTAAAAAAGGTCTTCGCGAAAACTGTGCTGCGCCACGGCGCGTTCCAGGTCCACGCTGGTGAGCGCGACCAGCCGCGCCTGGATATGCACGCTGCGATGCCCGCCCAGGCGTTCAAAGGCTTTCTCCTCCAGGACGCGTAAGAGCTTGGCTTGCAAGGCCAGGCCCAGGGCGGCTATTTCATCCAGCACCAGGGTGCCCTCGCCGGCTAATTCCAGCCGCCCGGGCTTCGTATGCTCCGCGCCGGTAAAAGCGCCTCGTTCATAGCCAAACAGTTCGCTTTCGAGCAGTTCCGTTGGCAGGCTGGCGCAATCGATTTTGATCCATGGCTGGTCGGCATTAGGGCCAAGCAGATGCAGGATTTGCGCCAGCAGCTCTTTGCCGACGCCGCTTTCGCCCCGTATCAGAACGGTGGAGGATGTGCGGGCGACTTTGCGGGCAAGCTCCATCAGCCGCTGCGAAAGCGGATCGCTGGCAATCCAGGCGGAAAGCGGAGCGATGGCGGGAGCGGGGTTCATTTTGGGGCTTCGCTCCGCATCATTTCACGGGTTTGCGCTCGGCGGTCAGCGCCACCTGGGGCGCCCCGCGCCAGAGCCGCTCCAGACCATAGAAGTTCCGGGTTTTCGAATTGAACACATGCGCCACGATTTGCACATAATCGAGCACAATCCATTCCGCGCGGCGGTAGCCTTCCTGGTGCGGCGCGGAAAGCCCGGCGCCGGCTAGTTCTGCTTGTATGGCGTCGGCAATGGCCTGATTCTGGCGGGGATTGGCGCCATGGCAGATGAGGAAATAATCCGCCAGGGAAGTCAATTTGCGCACATCCAGAATAACGATCTCCTGAGCTTTTTTGGCTTCGGCGGCGCGTAAAGCGCGCTTCAGGCGAAGTCGGAGCTGGCGATCGGTGAGCTTGCTCATAGGCAATGCTGAACCATCATACCTTGAAGTCGAAACTTCTCCATTATCGGTTTTTAGCTCGATAGAGGCGGGCGCGAACGGCATATTCCACCACGCGGGCAGGCATGGCCTGGCGGATTTCAGCTGCCGGATGAGCCTGGGCCAGCAGGCGGCGCAGGCGGCGGGAGGAAAAAGGTTGATGGAATCGCGGCAGCCACCAGACGCGGCTACGGCGCAAGCGCAGGCCTCCGTGCCAGACTTCGCGCAAGCGGTTGGCGGGAATGATGGAGGAATTTAAGCTGGCCTGGCCGCGATGGGCGACGATCCAGTCGCAGCGATCGAGCAATTGGGGAAAATGGTGCCAGTGCGGCAGGTCTCGAAAGGCATCGGCGCCGAGCAGAAAGAACACCTGCGCCTCGGGATGGCGTTGCCGCGTCCAGGCCAATTCATCCCAGGTATAGGTGGGGCGGCGCCAATCGGGCAAAGCGGCGGGCAGGGCCCAGTCCCAGCCCACCACCGCCAGCGCCAGCATGGCAAAGCGGTGGTCGAAATCGGCCATGGGCGCGCGTTTATGCCAGGGACGGCGCGCCGGCAGCAGATAGACGCGATCCAATGCGAAGCGGCGGCGAGCGAGACGGATCAGGCGCAGATGCCCGTAATGCACCGGATCGAAGCTGCCCCCCATGATGCCAATGCGGAGCGGCGCGGTTTGGGGCTTTCGGGCAGCCATGTCGGCGGATTTGCTTGTGGACGCTTTCATGACTGCGAGTCCGCCGGTTCGCTTTGCGGGTCGGTTGCCGTATTTTCGGCTTCCGCGGCGGAACGGATCTGGGCGGCCATGGCCCGCACCAGCGGTTTGAGGCCGGCGCCGGTCACGGCCGATATCGAATAGCAGCTTAAATGTTTGCGCCTCGCCAGCCGTTGCAGCGCGCGCAGCCGCGCCGGATCGGCAATATCGCACTTGGAAGCCACCAGCAGCCGGGGTTTCTGGTCGACACCGGCGCCGAAGTTGCATAACTCACGGGAAATTATTTCGAACTCGCGCGCCGGATCTTCGCCTCCGCCCGGCGAAACATCCACCAGATGCACTAACAGCCGGGTGCGCTCCAGATGGCGCAGGAATTGCGTGCCCAGACCATGGCCGGCGTGCGCGCCTTCGATCAGTCCCGGCACGTCGGCTACCACGAAGCTGAACTCATCATCGGCGGTGACCACCCCCAGGTTGGGCTCTAGCGTGGTGAAAGGGTAATCGGCAATTTTCGGCCGGGCAGCGCTGATATGGGCAATCAGTGTGCTTTTTCCGGCATTGGGCAAGCCGACCAGTCCGACATCGGCCAGCAGCTTCAGTTCCAGGCGCAGATGCCGGAATTCGCCGGGCTCGCCCGGTTCGACTCGGCGCGGGGCGCGATTGGTGGAAGTGGCGAAGCGGGCATTGCCGCGCCCGCCGCGTCCGCCGCGGGCGATGATGACTTGCTGGTCTGGACGGGTGAAATCGGCCAGCCGTTCGCCCGTTTCGGCATCGAAAACGACCGTGCCCACGGGTACGGGCAAGACCAGTTTGTGGCCGTCGCGCCCGTGCCGGTTGGAGCCTTCTCCATGCCGTCCGCGCTCGGCGTGGTGCTCCGGGTTATAGCGGAAATGCACCAGAGTATTGTGCCGCTTGGAGCTGACCAGCACGATGTCGCCGCCGTGACCGCCATCGCCGCCGCTGGGCCCGCCGCGTGGTACATATTTCTCCCGGCGGAAGGCCAGGCAACCGTTGCCGCCGCCTCCGGCTTGCACGCGTATATCGGCTTCATCGACAAACATAAATTAAAAAGGTGGCTTGCGCGGCCGCCTGTTTTTTTTTGCTTCCGGCCGCTGTCCGAAGCAGACCATGAGTCATCTGTTGGAAATTAGGGAAGCCGTGGACGAGGGAGAAATCCGGGGTCCCTGTCAGGTCCTCGACCACTGCTGCCGCAAGTGGCCATGGACGAGGCGAATAGCCAGAGCAGGGCGGGATCGCCGGAAAATTTCGCGGAATTTGTCCAAACCAATCCTGCGAGGCGACCCGGGTGTATAGGGAAATACATGAAGTTCGCCGGGCATCTGAAAGCAAAACCGAAGGCGATGCGTCTAGCCTGCCCGAAGCTAGCCTCGGTTTTTCGCCGTAGCTTTTCCTGCCGGCCGGCTAAACGATAGCTTCGGGTGTCACCTGCACAAATTTTCCGGCGCGGCCGCGATCCACATAGGCGACTATGCCGGCCATTTTGGCGTATAGCGTGTCATCTTTGCCGCGGCCAACGTTGGCGCCGGCTTTTAGCGGGGTGCCGCGCTGGCGCACCAGAATGGCGCCGCCCAGAACTTTCTGGCCGGCAAACACTTTCACGCCCAGCCGTTGTGCATTCGAATCACGCCCGTTGCGCGAACTGCCCAATCCTTTTTTGTGTGCCATAAGCTAACTCGATGCCTGCCGCCGTTTAGGCGCCGGGAACAATCTCGTCAATGCGCACGCGCGTATACGTCTGGCGGTGCCCCGCCAGCTTTTTATACTGCTTTTTGCGCTTGTAATGGAAAACCTTTACCTTTTCGCCTTTTTCCTGGCCTATGACCGTTGCCTTAACCAGAGCCCCGGCGTTGGCCAGCAGTTTGCCTTCGTCGGAAACAGTCAGCACCTGGTTAAACTCCACCGCGCCTTCGGTTTGCGGCAGTTTTTCCACGCGCAGCACGTTGCCGGGCTCGACGCGATATTGCTTGCCACCACTGCGTATGACCGCCTGCATGCGCACCTCTTCAAAAAATGGGTAAACGGCCGAATCGGCTCCCGCTTCACGGGTAAGCCTGATGGCCAAGCGTGAATTACTTATTTTATTAGAGAGTTGCCCAACCGTCAATCAGAGCGCCGGCACTAAGCGGAACAGGGAATATGGGGCTGGGTTTAGGCATTGAGGGTTTCGCTCGATTGAGCCAATTTGAATTTCCTTGCTTAGGCCGAAGCCGGACGCAATTAGACTTAACTTATGGCTCGCCGGGGTCCGTATCAGGTCCCGGACCACGGCTACAAAAAAGGGTCAAGGGCGCGGCAAAGCGTAGCGCCAATAGAAACCGCGAATAGATCGAAGCCGCGGTCAGACGTATAGTAAACAGTTCGGCTGAGGCCGGACGCTCACAGTGCAATGGAGTTCCCCGATCACAATTTTCCGCCTTTTCCCGCCGGTACCGTGGCTCTGGTCGGCGCCGGTCCGGGCGATCCCGGCCTGCTGACCTTAAAAGCCGCCGACCGATTGCGCCAGGCCGACGTGGTGCTGTATGACGAGTTATGTCATGAAGCGTTGCTAGGGCTGGCCCCGCCGGCCGCGGCGCGGCTTTATGTCGGCAAGCGTTCCGGCTGCCACGCCCTGCCGCAAGCCGAAATCATCGCCTTGATGCTGGAGCGGGCGCGGCAGCGGCAGCGTATTGTGCGGCTTAAAGGCGGCGACCCGTTTGTTTTTGGGCGCGGCGGCGAAGAAGCCGAGGCCTTGACGGCCGCTGGTATCGCTTGGGAATTGGTGCCCGGCGTCAGCGCCGGAATTGCGGCGCCGGGGCTGGCCGGCATTCCACTGACCTTGCGTGGCGTCGCGGCCAGCGTGGCCTTTATGAGCGGACATGGCGCGGGCGAGCGGGCTCTGCATTTTCCCCGTGCCGATACGCTGGTGATTTTCATGGGTCTGGCGAAGCTCGAGATCTTGAGCCGCGAGTTAATCGCGGCGGGCTGGCCGGCGCGCACGCCGGCGGTGGCGATTGCGAGCGCCAGCTTGCCGGAGCAACGCGTGGTGGCGGCGCCGCTAGACCGCTTGCCTGACACGGTCAGGCATGCCGGGTTGGAGTCGCCGGCATTGATGCTGGTGGGCGAAGTGGCGGCCCGGCGCGCGGCCTTGCAGCCGGCGGAAAGCGCGGCGGTGTCCTCGCCCCTGCTCGCGCCGCGGCCGCTCGGCATGATCCTGATGGCGCACGGTTCGCCCTTAACGGAATGGCATGCCAGTGTCGAGCGGCTATTGCACGAATTGCAGCCGGCTTTCGCGTTTTGCGAAGCCGCTTACCTGGAGCCCGCCCGCCCGCGGCTGGAAGAAGTGGTGCGGCAGGCGGCGGCGGCTGGGGTGAGCAAACTGACCGTGGTTCCGTATTTCCTTGCCGCCGGCTTGCACGTCACGCGCGACATTCCCGCCTTGGTGGATGCGGTACGACAACAGTTTCCGCATCTGCGGATTGAGTTGAGCGAATGCCTGGAAGGCCATCCCGGCTTGCGGACAGCGGTGCTGGCGCGAGCCCGCGGTGGCGCCCGGCGCACGGCCCGCTGAGCGGGCCGCGTGCGAATAGAGCTGGGGATAAAGCCAAAAGCGTTAACGGCCGGGTCGGATAGCAGTTTTCGTCCGAAATCGCAGGCCGAAGCGCGGAGTTCCTTTTAGGTCCCGCGCCTATGAACGACAATACCAAGCAATTCCGCAGGAATTGCGCCCGGCAATGCCCGGCAGCCATGAGTATTCGCCATGTGTCCGGTTTCGGCCGGACCTTTGCGAAAGCGTCAGCGCCTAAAAGTAAAAGCGGCCGAGCCGCGCGATTACGGCTTGCGCGGGGCTGGCGCGTTGCTGGTCGGCACCGTGGCGGGATATTTCTGGTCGTATAAAGAAACAATCTGCTTGGTGATGTCGATTGTCGGCGTGGCGTACAGGATCGGGTTCTGTGGCCAATTCAAACTATGGTCGAGCACCATCGTGAAATGGTGCTGCTGGGCGTATTGATTCAGAATGATGACCATTTTATTGCCGATCGCGTTGATCATGTCATTGGTGGCATTGCGGTAATCATTTTGCGCATCGGCGATATCGTTGCGCAGCTCTTTTTGTTTGGTGGCGATGGTGTTGGTCAGGTCGGTTTTGGCCTCAGCGCTGAGCGTGTCGCCGCCAGTCTGCAGCTTTTTCTGGTCCGCGGTGAGGGCCGCGCTCTCTTGCTGAAGTTGCTGCTGTTTGGGCGCGAAGCGGGCCTTCAGTTTGGCTTCGTCCGCCTTGCCTTCCTGCGTGGTGGCAATGGCGGCTTGAATGTTAATGATGCCGATTCGCACTCTTTGAGGCGTAGCGGCGCTGGGAGCGGGCGCTTGCGCGCTTCCCATGGCTGCCAGTAGGCAAACTGCGGCGAACAACGTCGAAAATTTCATACCCTTCCTCAGGCGTAAAGAACGAGATTTGGCGTCAAGCCGGGAGTGCCTAAGTATAACAAAAAAAAGGCCCCCCGATTTTAACCTGGCGGGCTGCGCCGTGCCCGCCGGAAACTCAATGCGCCAGTGCCGGTTTCCGCCCTGGATGGGCCGCCGCAGGCACAACCGCGGGGTACTTCTGATCGTACAAATGCACGATCTGCTGGGTGATATCCGTCGTCGGTGCGGCGTATAGGATCGGGTTCTGCGGCCACTGCAAGCTGTGATCGAGCACCAGGGTGAGATGGTGCTGTTGCGCGTATTGGTCCAGAAGGGCGTACATTTTTTGCCCAATGCCGTTAATCATGTCATTGGTGGCATTGCGGAAATCGGTGTTGGCGTCATCCATGTCGTCGCGCAATTCCTTCTGTTTGGTGCGGATTTCGCTGGCCAGGTCGGATTTGGCTTCGGCGCTGAGAGTGTCGCCGCCGGTTTGCAGTTTTTTCTGTAAGACGGCAATCGCCGCGCTTTCCTGTTGTAATTGTTTCCGCTTGGGTTCGAAGCGGGCTTGCAATTTCGCTGCCTGGGCTTTGCCTTGCTGGGTGTTCAGAATAGCCGCCTGAATATTGATCAGGCCTACGCGCATAGGCTTGACCGAAGCTTGGGCTTGTGCGCCCGCCAGGGGGAGTGCGGCGAGCAAGGCCAGGGTCGCGAAAAGGGGGACTGTTTTCATAGGTGCCTCTTCAGGCCATTTCGGCCACTAGAAAGTTCTTCCGATTGTAAAACGGAAAACGTGCGGTGCTTCCTGATAATGAAATCCGGGTTGAGTGGCCATATAGTGCTCGGTAAAGCGAATCGCATTGAGCACGGCCGCGTCGGTCTGAAATGCCGGCGGAATGCTTTTGAGAAAATCGGATTCGTTAAATAAAGCCGGCGGGGTTAAATTGGTATCCAGGCGCGAGGGATTCCAGGCAAAATATAGCCGCAACGGCACCTGGAACATGGGCAACAGAACCTGTAGCTCCAAACCTGTGGATACGCGCACTAGATTGTTGGTGCCGGGCGCCAGCAACAACCGGTTGTTGAACCTGCGTTGAAACGTGGTTTCGAGCGTATTAAGAGAAGTGTTGTTGATGCGCAACTGGTTCGGGAAGCTGATGCGGTTGACGCCGGCATCGACGAAATAGGCCAGCGTCACCGGCCCGAAGATGGGGTGCCGGTACTCGAAATTGAATACGCCTTCGGTATCGCCGCCGGGGGTCACCAGTTGATATTGGGGCAACTGGACGTTGAAGGTGATGGTTTGGGTATTGTTCGGGTTCGTCGGCGTCGGCTCGGGAACTGTCTCGGTAAAGCATTGGCTGGGATTCGAAGGATTATGGAGACAGGTCGGCATGATAGTGGGCTCGTAGGCAAATGGCGTGATAGAGAGCAGGTCGAATCCACGAATGGAATCTTCACCGCCGATGTAGAAGCGATCGAAGGTGGGCGGCGAAGAACGATAGCCATATCCGGTGATGAACGCACCCATAAAACGGAAGCCCAGCGTGTCGTGTCCCCACGGCGAGGGACGAAAATACCGCCAGGTAATGTTCGGGCGAATAATTTTGACATTGCCGCCTAGGCCGGAAATCTGGGTGGCGAAATCGATTTCATGGCCGGCAGTGGGGTTATAGACCCCATTGACGGTGTTGTAGGTGATGGAAGGCGTGATGCTGCTGGTACGAATGCCGGTGAGGCTGTTGGGTCCGCTGAATTGCTGATAGTACGAGGTGTTGAACAGCAGTTTGGCTTCGTTGCTGAAGGCGGTCAGGGTAGAGTCGTCGTAGCCGTAACTCAAGCCGATCCGCATGAAATTCTTCATCGGATAGCCGGAGCTGATGTTGAAGCCTTTGCTTGACTGCGCATAATTCAATAAATTCTGTCCGAAGGCATTCAGATACGGTGTGACGTTATAGCCGTAGAATATCGAGGCTTCCTTCGCCTGATCGAAATGGTAATTGGTGTCGTAAACGGAAAAACCCAGCTGAATGGGGCGGTCCAAAAAGTAGGGCTGGGTAAAGCCGAAATTGATGGCCTGCTCGAGCGAACCCCACTGGGTGGAAATCGAAAGCGTTTCACCCAGACCGAGAAAGTTATTGGTCTGGTAATTGAGTCCGAGAAAACTGCCGGTGATCCCGCTGACGCCGCCGGTGAGGCCGATGGTATTTTTGCCTTTTTCACTGACATGCAGGTTGATATCCACGTGGCCCACGGGGCCGGTATTGTCCTGGGTAATGGTGGCATCCTGCGGCGTAATTTTATTGAAATAGCCGAGCTGATTGAGACGCAGCAAGCTGTTTTGCCAGGCGATGGAATTAAAGCGCTGGCCTTCTTCCACCAGCAGCTCGCGGCGGATGACTTTGTCGCGGGTGGTGGTATTGCCGGTGAATTCAATCCGGCGAATGTAATACGGCTTCCCTTCATGCACGTGAAAGGTGATGTTGACCACGTGCTTGGCCTCATCCGGGCTTGGATAAGGCTGGGCGACGAAGTTGATATAACCGAATTGGCCGTAGAGCTTGCGCAGATTTTTCAGGCCTTTGCGCAGCTTAGACACATTCAGGATTTGGCCCGGCTGCATTTGAAATACGCGCATTAGCAAGGCGTCATTGGTGATGAAGTGATTGTTGACGAAACGGATCTGGCCTACGCGATAACGGTGCCCTTCGACAATGGGAATATGAATATCCACGCTTTTGCCGGTATGGCCACCCCAGAACAGTAGGTGGATGCTGTGTGTCGTGCGTAATTTGAGTGTCGGGTCTTCGACCACCGCCTCGAAATAGCCGCGATCCTGGTAGGCTTCGCGAATTCGCTCCAGGTCTTCCGATAACCCCGTCTGGCTATAAGTTTTGCTGAAAAGATTCTCCAGGAAGATGGAATAGGGAACGCCGATGGGACGCATGTTTTTCATGGAACGCACCAGGGTTTCATGTCCCAGGTGTTTGTTGCCTGAAAACGTAATATGTCCGACTTTGACTTTTGGTCCCTCGTTGATTACGAAGGTCAGGGCCACCGAACTGGGCGGCATCGGTTTGGTTTGTAGCTTTATGGTGGCGTACTGGCGGCCATGCTCGGATAAGAGTTCGCGGATGGCGTCTTCGGCATGCGTCGCGACTGTCGGATCGAACTGACTGTCCATATCGAGATGGACATTTCTGGCTTTGTAGGCATCCAGCACGTCGGATTCAGTTACCGATTTCAGGCCTTTATATTTGATCGAGCGGATCAGCGGGCGTTCGACCACATAAATGTCGAGAAAAACGCCATGCGGGGTATTGGTGCGCCCGATTTTAATGCTGTCAAAAAAACCGGTGTTCCACAACGACATAAAGTCGCGATTGATCTGGGGCAGGCTATAAATGTCGCCGGGCTTGGTAAAGATGCGCGTTTTGATGGTGGAACAGGGAACGCGATGATTCCCATGGCAGCGGATGCCAATGATAATATCCGCCTGGCCGGCTGGAGCCGCCGTAGTGGAAGGGGCTTGGGCGCGCAGTCTGGCCGGCAAAACCACGGCCAAAATGCTGACGGCCAACAGGAAACCGCGCATCGAGCGGGTCGCGCGATGGCGACGCAAAAGGAAACAAAAACTCACTAAATAAAACCTTTGCCCCAAGCCTCTCATACACGGCTGAATGGGATTTAAAGCGTCCATTATATATGGCTTACGGGAAGTGCAGGGGTAGATTTGGCACAAAAGACCCTGGACGAACATGAAATTGTGCGGTGCTTGACACCTTTCTGGCGGCAATGTTCATCAATTAAATAATTGGACATTTGAGGTTTGCCATGGCAGCCGTAGCGGCATATCAGGTTAAGTGCGGGCGTTGTGGGCGCAAATTCCTCACCCCCGTGGGGCAGAAATTGCACCACTTCAGTATTTATCGCGCCTTGTGCCCGCTCTGCGGTTGGCCAGGGCGCTATCTGGCTTCGGAATTGCATCCCGCTCGAATTGAGCCCCCTCCATCGCCCACCAAACCCAACCGCATCTGGAAATAAAATCTCCTCGCACGCATTATTAAATTCAGGTTCCCGAGCCGGGCCGGGACGCTGATGGTCAGTTAAACCACTCACCCCGATAGAACGAGTCTGATAGACTGCGCCTGATGAACTCGTCTATTCTGCCATCCTCGCCAGTTTCGCCACGCCGGCGCACACTGTTGGCCACTCTGGCCGGTGCCTTGGGTGCCTGGCCGCTGTTGAGCCGTCGCAGCCCCGCCCAGGACGTGTCCGGTTCGGGCACGCCGCTGGACCTGGGCCCGGCACTCTATCACCCCGGCCGAAGCCGCAAATCTTCCAGCTATGACCGCACCGGCGGCAATGCCGATTACGTCCCGCTGGCTCCAGGTAAGTCCCTCACGGTCTTGTCGGCTAATGGGCCGGGCGTGATTCGGCATTGCTGGTTCACGATTGCCGCCGGTCCGCACCATCTCAAGGACCTGGTTATAAGAATGTACTGGGACGAGGAAGTTGCGCCTTCCGTCGAAACACCTATGGGAGATTTTTTCGGCCTCAACCTGGGCGAATACTGCACCTACGCTTCGCAGGCCATGACGGTCGCCCCCATGAAGGCGTTGAACTGCTATCTCCCCATGCCGTTTCGGCGCTCGGCGCTGGTGACCATAAGCAACGAAGGCAACTCGCCGGTAGACGCCTTGTATTTCAACCTGGATTATGAACTCGTGCCGGAGTTGCCGCCCGAAACGCTGTATTTACACGCGCAATATCGCCAGGCTACCCCCTGCGCCGGATGGACCGATGATTGGAAAACGAACGGCGATCCAATTGTTTTACAGAAAAAGAATCTGTATGGCACGGGAAATTACGTGATTGCCGAAGCCGCCGGCCAGGGACATTACATCGGCACTAGCCTGGGGGTACTGCAAAATCAGGACGGCTGGTGGGGTGAAGGCGACGACATGGTCTTCATTGATGAAACGCCGGGCAGGCGCGTGCTGCCCGTTATCAACGGTACCGGGTCGGAAGATTATTTCAATGGCGCCTGGGATTTTGGCGATCGCTCCTTTGCCTATCCCTACAATGGAGCTCCGCTGGTGGTAAATCCGGAACGGGTGGGAGGGCGTTGGTGCGTGTACCGCTGGCATCTGCCCGACCCTATCCATTTCCGACGTTGGCTAAGTATGACCATCGAGCATGGTCATGCCAACGCGCGTTCCGACAATTTTTTCAGCGTTGGGTATTGGTATCAAACCGAGCCGCACGCGCCCTTCCCGGCTCTGCCTGCGGTGCTTGATCGCCATCCCAGATTGTATGCGGTGGGCGGACCGAGCGAGACGCCATTGCCGGGCGGCAATACGCCCCCGGCGCCTTAAACGGCGGGCGTAAGGCACTGGAGCTTAACGCACGCTCCAGTGCCGGCCGCCATCGCGGGTGCGCCAGACCAGTCCTTGGGCGCGTAACTTGCCTGTGCGGCCTTGCATATTGATTTCGACAATGGGCTCGCGCACCGGCTTCCCGGCGGCATCGCGAAGTTGCCATATCTGCCAATGCTGGCCGCCATCGTGCGTAAAAAATAGACGGCCATCCTTGGTCCCCGCCCAGAGATCCGGACCGGCTCCGGAAAAACTGCTAAACTGCGCATCCCCTGCCGCAATGGGTTCCCAATAACGCTGGCCCACCAGGCTGCGTTGTAATTGCCCCCGCCATAACCGCCAGTGGGTATAGGCCATGGCGGAGCTGGCATCCATAACGGTCTCGCTGGTGGCTTCATTCAGAGTGGCGGGAGGATTCGCCACCAGCGTATTCAACGGCTGTTTTTCACGGCTGGTGCCGGCGAAATCCATCTGCGCGATGGTGTGTCCGGTGCCCATCAATGCCTGATTCCAGGTAGCCTGTAAGACCGGCATGCCCAATTTACGAATCGAAAATAGCGGACTGAAGATTCCGTGGCCGGAGTCGGAATGCGAAGCCAGCGCGGGGGCCGGCTCTTCAGCCGCGGAAGCCAAAACCATTTTTCTCGTTTCCGCGGCAGCGGGGCGCAGGTTCGCAACCTCGGCTTGAGCTGCCGGCGCCGCATCCATGCTGGCCATGGTCAGGCTGGGCCGCGGGGCATAAGCTTTCTCGCTCAACCACGGTTGCGCCGGCGCGGAAGCGGCGGCGAGCGAGGTCGCAAGTTGGATTCCGCTAAGCGGTTGACTCGGCGGCTGAGAGTGGCGGACTGGAACGGCCTGCGTTAAATCCCGTGTCCAGCGGGTATGCGGGCGGGCCGCGAAAATTCCCGCTTGGGACAAGGTTGTGGTCGCGGTCCTGGTACGCCGCGGTGCCGGAGCGCGGCGGACGCGCGCCGCAGGTGTGAGCGGGGCCGGTGATTGGACAATTTGTGGCAGGCCGAGGCGCCACCAGACAGCGCTGCCAATTAGTAGCAACGCCGCTGCCGCCGGCAGCCAGCGCGGTACCGCCCCCAGGCCGTATTTGACTGCTTCGGGTTGCCGTATCTGCGCCGTTTGTTCGTCGCCCGTGGCTAATACCGCCGCCAATCGGCAGTGCTCGCAAAGGCTGAGGTGGCGCCAGATCGGATCCGGCGCCCGTCCGGACAGCAGATCGGCGAGTTGGTTCGCATCGAGATGTTCGGCGAGAGGTTCTGGATTCCGGGATTGGAGCGTGCGAAAGGCGGAGTGCCAGGATTGCCGCCGCGGATTCGAATCGTGATTACTGCGCATGGTCCACACACATTAAGAACGGGAGAGGCCGAATGGCATGGTCGGCCTCTCCCGGCGGTCAGGTTGCTGTGTCGTTGCTTTAGAGAATGCCGCCACCGTCCCCGCTTGCATCTTTTCGCCTGCGGAGGGCATGGCTTTTAATGCGTCCGTCGGCTCACTTTCAGCATCCGGCCGCTGGCGCGACGACCACCGCTTGAGCAGCGAACGGAAACGCGAGGGAATGTCGCGGACATCGGCATTCATCAATTCTTCTATCTGGCGCAGCGAGCAACGCTGCGCCAGCAGTTCTTTGCGCAGTTCCCGCCGCAAGCCGCGCAGCAAGCGGCTCAATCTCCGGCTGATGGTGGCTTCGTGCACGCCATAAAGCTCGCCGATGGCGGCGAGGGTTTGATGGTCGAGAAAATATAGCGCCAGCAAAGTACAATCGCGGGGCGGAAGCGCCTCCAACACGGCGGCCAAGGCAAAGTCGAGCGGCTCCGACATTTGCCGCAGCAGCGGGCCGTCGCCGTCGAATTCCGTGGCGCGCACCGCATGCGCTGCCAGCGGGGCGTCTTCCAGCGAGATTTGCGGGCGCTGGCACCGGATCTGATTGACCCGCATTTGCGCCAGCAGGGCGCGCAGCCAGCCGAGCAGCGGGCCGCGCCCGGAATAATGGCGAAACTTCGAGGAAAGTCGCTCCTCGCCCGCCGCGGTAGGCGCTGCCGTGCGGCGAATCCCGTACAGGTCGCCATAAAGATCGGCGACCAACTCGCTGGCGCCGTTGGGGTCGCGGGTCAGTCGCATGGCCATGGCCTGCAAGCGGCTTTCGTAAGTGGCGATGAAATATTGCCAGGCGCTTTCATAACCAAGCGCACAGGCGCGAGCCAGCACCCGGTCCGCCAGCCAGGTGCGGCTGCCTTCGCTCTCGGCTGTGAGTGGCTCTAGAATGGCCTGGAATTGCTCGGACGTCAGGCCTAGTTTCCGGGCCATGGCTTCGGGCCGGGTGGCCTCGTTATCCAGTTCCAACTGGGGCTGCGTTAACTGCAATCCAAAGACCTCCAAGCCAGAACGACGCGCCTGTCCAAACTTGCGGATGAAATTCGTCGCGGCGGCTTAAAAACGCAACCAGAGTCCGGTTTCCAATCGTCTGCCGGCTTCTGCAGCCATGGGCAAGCCGAAAAAGGGTGAGCCCACTACCCCATCATAGTTGATGTAATTGACATGGTTAAAAACATTGTAGGCCTGCAGGTACAGCTCCATGTTCCAGCGGTACTCGGAATTTCCACCACCGCGAAAAAAGAAGCCGCGCCGGCGGCCTCCGGGGCCTCCCATCATCATACGCTGCCCGCCGCCATTGCCCCAACCAAACTGATAACTGAGCCGGGTGTTAAGGTCCCAGGCCCCAGAGCCTCGCGCGCTATTCCGCCCTATGCCCGGTGGACGCGCATTAGTTTGCCCATTCTGGCTGACCTGACCCAGGGTGATGTTATAAGGCGTGGCGGTGTTGGCGTGGAACATCGAAAACAGCCGTAGCGAATCGGTCAGGCTATAGCTGAAAATGCCAAATAGGCGATCACGCGCGTCGCTGTTCGAGGGCCCCCAGTCGGCATTGATGTCGTAATTATTCGCGGGCAGGCTGGTTATGCTGCTGTAATCGTCGAGTTGCTGCGCCAGTGCATAGTTGATGGCATAAAAGAGCTTGGGCGAGAAGTGCACCAGTCCGATGCGTAGTGCCTGATACAAGGACTTGCCGCTCGATTCAATCTGCAGCAGATTGCCGATCGCGGGATTCGGCACCTGCCCGTCGGGCAACGGCGCGTTGAGGTTGCGGCTGCGCAATCCATGTAAACCACGCTGAACGAAATAGCCGCCAAAGAAGCGGAACCCGGTGCCAAACGTGCGCGACACCATCAGCGAACCCTGTTCGCGATAGGGCAAGCGCATATTCGGGTCGTAGCGGAGAATGCTGGGCGGAAGCGTTTTCGGCTGCCCGCAAGCATTCGGATCGGGATAGCACGGATTAAAAATATCTACGGTGTACTGCTGGATGCCGTTCTGCAGCAGCGTTTCACCATAATCGCTCGGGTTAAACCATTCATTGAAAAGGCCAAAGCCCAGGCGAAAGACGGTTTTGCGACCGCGAAAGGGCGCGAAGGAGAGCATGGCCCGCGGCGCCCAGAAGGCTCCATGGATATGCGATTGCCCTTCATAGCGCATACCCAGACTGACTGAAAGATTGTTGCGGATTTGCCAATCGTCCTGGGCATATCCCGCCCATTCGTTTTGTGAGTATTGAATCCAGGGATAGCCCAGCTTTTGGCTGAAAAGGCTTGGCTGGCCGGCAAGAAAGGCTGCCAGATTGGGGAACGTAAAGGTGCCGTACTGATTGCCGGCGCTTTCCAGACGCGTCCAGTCATGCTCCCAGCGGCCGATAAAATGCCAGGTTTGATGATGGCCGACAACCCAATCCAGGTTTTCATTCAGGTACCAGCCGTGCTCGTTGTTGATGCTTTCCACGCCGGCGCCGCCGGTATCGAATGCTCCCAATACATCGATTCCGGGCGCAAGCGTGTTGGAATGCGAGCCGGCATCGGTTAAATCGCCCTGGAACCGCAATTGATTCAGCACGGTATCGCCGAGTGGCCCGGTCAATTGCAACCGGAACACATGCTCAAAATTGCTGCTGAAATAAGCGCGGGGATCGAGGGCAATGCCGCCTACGCCCTGATTGCCGTTGTAATTGTAGTTGCGCTGATACTCGAATTGCAGCAATTGGTTGTGCGGCAAAAGCTGGCTGATACGCATGGAGCCGAAGACTTCCTTCGAGGGTTGTAGCGCCAGCCCTTGGACTTCGCCTTGCGGCGTGGTTGCCAGTATCGTCGTGGACGAATAATCGGGCATGGCGCGTAGCGATAAAAACATGGAGGTGTGTTTTTGCCAGAGCGGCCCCTCCAGATCGATCTCCCCCCGCCGATAGGCTTCCGGTGTGGCCGCCGGAGAGAAGGCATTGCGGGCGTCGAAATAAGTGTCACGGCCGGCGGTGCTGAATTGACCGTGCCAGGCGCCAATGCCCGGCTTGGTATGGATCATGATGCGTATGCCGGTGGGGGTGTGATACGCGGCGGAAAATGGGTTCATATTAAACTGCACCGACTGGATCTGCGACTTGGGTGGCAGTTGTCCGCCGCCGAACCCATCCACCCGCATCGTGGCTCCGGTCGGCCCCGCCCCAGGCCCTGCCAAGGCTTGCAGCGCGGCCGCGAACTGGTCGGGATCATCGGGCAGTTGTTGGAGTTCCTTGGGCGTTAGCACGATGGAAAATGCCGTGCTGCTGGGACTGGTGAGCGCTGCGGCATGGTTGACATGCACCGTGGTCTGCTGCACCATTTCCGCCAGTTGCAGATGCGCCTCGACTTGGTTTTCTCCTGCGTGCAGACGCAAATTCAAAATCAGATTTTGAAAACCTTTGGCCGCGACTAACAGGCGCCCGGAGCCGGGGTTCAGGCCGTTGAACTTCATCTGCCCATGTTGGTTGGCGGTTTGGACATCGGTGGGATGGCCTTGAGCCGGTACCCATTGCATTTGCGCTTTGGGCACCGACGCGCCACTGGGATCAAGTACGTTGACTTGCAAATTTGCCGTGCTAGCGCGTGGCTTCGCCGTGGCCGGCGCGAGCGGCGGGGTCGTTGCCGGATGGAGATGAGCGGGCGCGCCGGATCGGCCCTGCGCCCAACCGCTCAGAGTCAGCAATGTCGCCGCCAGAAGGAAATGCGCCGGATGCCGCCGCCGGCCGCCGCGGTATGGGTCCACCAGGCAATGGCTGTGTTTTTTCATCGATTTAGCTCGCCCGCTCCTGTTCAGCTTTTGGCAAATTGCTTCGCCGTCAGCTTGTTCGAGTCCAATTGAATTTTCTTAATGTCCAGTTGTTCGAAGATCTGGCCCTTGGCGGTTTTGACCAGGCGCATGGGAAACCAATGTCCTTGCACTTTGCGCCAATTGGAGAAATGCAGCTCGATCGTTTGCGGTTTCGGCATGCGCATGAAAGACTGGCGCCGGCCCGGCCCGCCGGGGGCGCCCGGTCCTCCCGGACGGCGGAAATTCCCGGCAAAGCGCGGCACCATCCCCGGGTATTGCATCATCAGGGGACGCTGCGTTTTCGGATCGAGAAAAAGCAGGGCGGAAAAATTATGGGCCCCGTTCAGCTTCAGCCATTCCGCCTTGGTGCCGTTTGCGGCCTGCGCGAGCCCGCCGTAGTGAACCGTATATCCGGCGGGAAGCTGCATCAGCCAGATGATTTGCGCTCGGGCAAATTGATCTTGCAGCATGGCCAGCGCTCGCGCATGCATGCGGGCTTGGATGCGCTCCCGCTCGGCCGGTGTCAGCTTACGGCGGCCATTGGCTCCGTTGCGGCCAAAAAACATGGGCCCTCCGCCCATCGGCCGAATGAAATGCGACCAATATTGCCCGTTATTCAGCGTCTGTACCATGCCGAAACTGCCAAAGGGTGTCTGCGATTTCATGGCACGTTGATACCTGCCGGGCAGCAGTAATTTGATTACCAATTTGCCCTGGCGTTCGCTTTTGCTGCCGAGGGGGCGGGTCAGTAAATTGCCCTGGATTTCAAGATTGTGGGGTACCGAGCCCAGGGCTATCCCCGCCTGTTGAAACAAGTTCAAGCCATGGCCGGATACCGCCGGCGCGCTTTGCGCCCACAGGGTCGCACTCAGCCCCAAAGCCAGTCCCAGAGCGGGGCCGGCGCGCCGTCCTTTCCCACTTTGCAAAAAACTCACGTTGCGCCTCCTATGGCAATATTCATTCCCATTTCCTTTATACGTTGTCGCCAGATCGGGGTAACGCTCGCAGGAATGAATGTGGTTAAAACCAGGCAAATTTCTTGTTAAAAACGTTAAATACGCGATCCGCCCCTTCGATGCCGGTACGGCAGCGACTATAATGAGCGCAAATGGATTTCGAGGCGGCCAGACCCATTGTCACTAGCCTGGTGCGCGGTATCTTCAAGGGAAGAACGATTGCCGCGCTGATATTGCTGGTGTTGCTCATCGGGTTAGGCACGCTGCAATACCGCTGGATCGGAGAAATCAGCCACGCCGAAGCTCGCCGCCGCCAGACACAACTGCAGCAGGCGGCGCAACGCCTTGCCTCCGATTTGCAGTTTGAAGCCGCAAGCGAATTGGTGCGGCTGAAGCCCTTGCCGGCCGCGGCGCGCGGCCAGATCTCGCCTGCGCCGGCATGGCCGCTGGAAGAAAACTGGCTCGATCAACGCTGGCGGCGTTGGCGGCGGCGGCATGCGCAGGGCAGCTTATTGGCCGATATCGCTGTCATGCGGCATGATCCCCAAGGCCGGCTGATCGTGTATGGCTGGGATGCGGCGCGGCAGCGGCTCCAGCGGCAACCGGAACACGATTTTCGCAAACTACCGCCCGCGTGGCGGCAGGCGACCATGTTGGTTCAGCCGCTGCTGCATTTTAAGCTGCTCAGGCCGCCGCCGCCGCGTTTCCGCGCACCCGGCTTCCCATTGCAATGGAGGGCTGGATCTTCTGCAAGCGGGCAGCGGACGGTGGTTCGGCGCGGTTTCCCGGTCGGCCCGCCTGCCCTGTTGGTCGTCCGGCTGCAACCGGATTATTTGCGCCGCATCCTGCCGCAACTGCTGGAACGGGAATTGGGGCAGGATTGGCAACGGAATTACCGGGTCGGACTCTACGGGTTAGGACCGCGGCGGCTAAGCTTCTTCCAAACTCATCCTGCGCCTCAGCCCGGCATGGCCACGGTGCGGCAAATTTTAATCGGTTGGCGCCGCCCCATGTTTCGCCTGCTTGCGCGTCGTCAGCGGCAGCGGGAGCGCAACGTGCAATTTTTTGTAAAGCTGCGCGCGGCCTCGCATTCCTGGATGATGGCCGACGGTCCCGGCGGCATCTGGTCGCTTTGGCTGGAGCCGCAGCCGAATCGTGTCGATGCCCTGGTGATCTCGGGGCGTTGGCGCAATCTGGCGCTTTCGTTCGGCATTCTAGCGGTGCTGGGGGCAAGCTTGTTGCTGCTGGCGCTGGAAAGCCGCCGGGCGCGCCAACTCGCCGGCCGGCAGATGGATTTCGTGGCCGGCATCACGCATGAATTGCGCTCGCCCTTGGCGGTGATGGCGGCGGCGGGAGACAATCTCGCCGAGGGCGTGGTGCAGACTCAGGATGCGGTGCGCCAGCATGGCGAAGCGATCCGCCGGCATGCCCGGCGCTTGAGCCAGATGATTGAGCAGATTCTGGAATTCGCCGCATTGAAATCAGGCAAGCGGGCCTATCATGTCGAGCCGCTTTTATTGACCGAATTGATGGACGAAGTCGCGGCGCAGAGCCGCGGTTCCCTGGCCGAAGCTGGCGCAACGCTCGCGACCCGCTGCGCGCCTTCGTTGCCGCCGATTATGGCGGACCGTGCCGCCCTGTCGCAGGTGCTGCATAATCTGCTCGGCAACGCCATCAAATTCGGGGGACGCGGCGTGCAGATCGAATTGACCGCCGCCCCCGACTCGGAACCGCAATGGGCGCGCCTGATCGTCGCTGATAATGGCCCTGGCATTCCGGCCGCGGAGCTGAAGCACGTCTTTGAGCCGTTTTTCCGCGGCGCTCAGGCCCGCGCCCGGCAAATTCGCGGCAGTGGATTGGGACTCAGCCTGGTGCGGCAGGCGGTGATTGCCATGGGCGGCCGGGTCTGGGTGGAGAGCAGCCCGGGAGCTGGCAGCCGTTTTTGCCTGCAACTCCCCCTGACCTCGGCGCTGGATGCCGCCAGCATCCGGATGGCGCCGGCCACGCCAGCTATGGGCTCGAAATTGTAAGGGCATCGAGGCGAGGAGCGGCGTGAGGAAAAAAATCCTGCTGATCGAGGATGAGGAAGGGTTGGTGATGACTCTCACCCATCGCTTGCAGGCGGAAGGCTATGAGGTGGCCAGCGCCGGCGATGGCGACCTCGGGCTGGAGCGCGGCCGCTCGGAATCGTTTGACCTGATTCTGCTCGATCTGATGCTGCCCGGGCGCCCGGGGTTTGAAGTTTGCCGTGAACTGCGCCAGGCGCAAATCGCCACCCCAATCATGATGCTGACCGCGCGCGATCAATTGTTGGATAAGGTCGTGGGCTTTAAGCTGGGCGCCGATGATTACCTGACCAAGCCGTTTGAAATGGCGGAACTGCTGGCGCGGCTGGAGGCGCTACTGCGCCGCAGCCAGCCCAACCCCGCGCTGCTGCACGGCGAATCCCGTTTCGGCGAGGTCGAAGTGCAGTGGGATTCCGGCGAGGTGCGCCGCGCTGGCGCTGCGGTCTCGCTCTCCGCGCGCGAGTTCCGCCTGCTGCAATATCTCGTGCAGAACCGCAATAAAATCGTTTCCCGGCAACAGTTGCTGCATGAAGTCTGGGGCTACTCCGCGCAGACTTCCACCCGCACCGTGGACGTGCATATCGCCTGGCTGCGCCAGAAACTGGAGCCCGCGCCGCGCTTTCCCCGCTATATCCACACCGTTCACGGGCAAGGCTATAAATTTATCGCCTGAGCCGGCATGCAACAGCGGTCAGGTCTCCGCCAGCACTTCCGCCATCGCGTACTCGTGCGTGTGGGTGAGCGAGAGCGAGAATCTGCGGATGCCCAATCGCTCGGCGCGCGCGCGCGCCGAGCCGTGCAGTTCCAGGCGCGGGCGCCCGCCGGGCTCGTGGCTTACTTCGAAATCGCGCCAAGCTACGCCGCGCCAGCCGGTGCCCAGCGCTTTCATGCCGGCTTCTTTGGCGGCGAATCGGGCGGCATACCGTTCCCAGGGCGATTGATAGCGCTGGCAATAGGCTCGCTCGCTGGCCGTGAAAATTCGTTCCAGAAACCGCTCGCCGTGGCGTTCAATCGCCTGTCGCACCCGCGCGACTTCAGCCAGATCGATCCCGATGGCGTAAATCATGCTGCTGACGAGTGTAGCCGGGTTCCAGCGCTGCCGCGAGCAAAGAAGAAATCTATAAATACCGTTCCCAAAGCGTTAACGGCCGAGTCGGACAGTAGTTTTCGTCATTGGCAATTTCGTAGAAATTGTCTTTAGCATGCTCAATTTCGGAGAAATTGCCTTAGGCCATGCTCGCAGGCCGTGTTCGCGCGGGGTTCCTATTAGGTCCCGTGCCTATTAACGAGAATAAACTTTCGGCAGCCATGAGTATTCGCCATGCGTCCGGTTTTGGCCGGACCTTTGCGAAAGCGTCCGCGCCTAAAAGTAAAAGCGGCCGTGCCGCTTTCCCCATGCTTAGCCAAAGAGCATATCATGGCGAAAAGCTTTATTTTCAATAATTTGTAGTTTCGTCGTGCGCCCGGCTGTGGCCGGAACCCTTAAGCGTTAACGGCCGAGTCGGACAGTAGTTTTCGTCCTTGGCAATTTCGAAGAAATTGCCTCAAGCCATGCCCGCAGGCCGAAGCGCGGAGTTCCTTTTAGGTCCCGCGCCTATTAACGACAATACCAAGCAATTCCGCAGGAATTGCGCCCGGCAATGCCCGGCAGCCATGAATATTCGCCATGTGTCCGGTTTCGGCCGGACCTTGGCGAAAGCGTCAGCGCCTAAAAGTAAAAGCGGCCGAGCCGCATCCGCGGGCGCGCCCGCTAAAATGGAATTAGCATGCCTCGGTCAAAATCCACTGCAATCGCGGCTTCCCGGCGCTCGCATGCCGCTGCTTCGCGCCGAACTCAAGCCGATGCCATCGTTATTTTACGTAGCGCTCTGCTAGCCGGCGTTCCCGGCGTGGTGCATGGCTTCAGTACGAGAAGGGGTGGCATTTCGCGGCTCGATTCCGTCGGAATTTATCGCTCGCGGGGCGAGTTGAACCTGGCCGAGGTAGCCGGCGATCAGCCGGCAAACGTTGCCGAGAATCGCCGCCGTTTTTTGCGCGCGTGGCTGCCCGGAGCGCGGCTGGAAGACGTGGCCAGTCTGCGTCAAGTCCATTCCTCCATCATTTGGCGCGCCGGTAGCCGCCAGTTCGCCGCCGATACTGCGGGCGATGGCTTGATCGCCTGTCGTAGCCATATCTGGCTGGCGATTCGCGCTGCGGATTGCGTTCCCATTCTGCTGGCCGATACTCGCCGGCCGGCGGTTGCCGCCGTGCATGCCGGATGGCGAGGCACGCTGGCCCGGATCGTGGAAAAAACGGTGGGCGAGTTGCATTCTGCCTGGGGATGCCGGCCCGCCGATCTGCGCGCCGTCATCGGACCTTCCATCCGCGCTTGTTGCTATGAGGTCGGCTCGGAGATGGTTGAAGCATTTCAGGCCCGCTTTGCCTATGCCCAAGAGCTGTTTCATCCGCCTGATCCGGACGAATTTCGCCAACGCTTTCCGAATTTATTCCTGACCGGCGCGCCGCCTGGACATGCCGGCAATCCGCGCTGGCAGCTCGAAGAGCGTCTTCGCTTGGACTTGGCCGCGGCTAACCGTAAACAGTTACTGGATGCCGGTTTGCGCCCGAATGCAATTGAAGTAATGCCATTTTGTACCGCATGCCACGATGATCAATTTTTCTCCTTTCGGCGGCAGGGAGCGCGCGCTGGAAGGATGTGGGCAATTATTGGCATTAAATCGTAAAAAGCCTTTATGATCAGTCGGTTAACAGGATGTGGAAATTCTATCGCCCAAGCCGGAAAGCCGTTTTCCAATACCCGGAAAAGGTTGTATCATTTTGAAATTTTGGCTTGCATCCAAAAACCGGATTGGTTACATTAACATCAACTTCGGGCAGTAATCCCCACAGGCGCGGGCCTTGACCTCCCCCGCGCCTTTTCTGTTTACGCAATCGCTTTTTATGCCCCGGGCATGTACGAATCCGAGTCATTTTCTTCGCTGGACAACGCTCGCGGCGATCATCACCGGCACCTGGCTGCTGACCCGCGCCTGTTATAGCCTCTTGGTGCCGGTCGGGTATCGTACGCCGGCGAGCATGCATCTCTGGCGGGCATGGCTTGATCGAATCCAGCCGCCGGCGCCGCATGCCTGGGTTTTGTTGTTGCTGGCTGTGGCTTGGATTACTGGCGCCAATCTGGAGCTATTCCTGGAAAAGCCGGTCGCCCGGCCTTTCTGGCTTGTCGCCGGCTTAGCTAGTCTGGGTTGGACCGGATTGGCGACGAGCCTGGCGGCATTGAGTTGGACTTTGCCGCTGGCCGCAGTGATGGCCTATTCGCACCAACGCCGCCAGCCCCGATCCGCGGCTTTACAATAGAAACGCGACGGCTCGAACTTTTGCAATTTTGATGAATCGTTATGGATAGCCAAGCTTTTCTGCAACAACTCCAGCAAACGCTGCAAGCGGAACTGTCCCGCCTGGACGCGCTGCCGCTGGCGCCGCCAGGGCAAGCTCCGCCGGCCGCCATCATCGAATTGCTCAAGCTGGCGCTCAAAAGCGAAATTGAGGCCAGTGAAATCGCCGCTTCCTGGATGCTGAGCACGCCGGAAATGGATCTCAAGCTGGGTCTGGCGCGGCAATGCGGCGATGAAGCGCGGCATTTTTACCTGATTCAGCAGCGCTTGCAGGAGTTGGGCTTCCCCGCCCAGGAATATAACCCGATCGCGCATGGCTATTCTCCCTTGTTCCGTTATCTCCGCACTCTGCATGGCACGGTGGAGCGCCTGGCCGCGGCGCAATTTGCGCGCGAGGGCATTGCCCACAAAATGAACGGCCGCTTTATTTCCTTCCTGGAGCAGGCCGGCGATGCGCGTACGGCTGAAATGTATCGCACCATCGTTCAGCCCGAGGAAGCCGGACACCACGAGTTCGCCATCCGCATGCTCGCCAAGTACGCTAATACCCCCGAGGCTCAGGCGCGCGCGCGCGCGGCGATGCGGCGTTCGCTGGAGTTGGCGGATGAATTTCTCCAACTGGCGGGCACGGCCTTAGGCTCGGCGCCTATTCCGGCTTCTTAAAGCGTTAACGGCCGAGTCGGACTGCAGTTTTCGTCATTGGCAATTTCGAAGAAATTGCCTAAATATTATCAATTTCGGAGAAATTGCCTCTAGCATTATCAATTTCGAAGAAATTGCCTCAAGCCATGCCCGCAGGCCGAAGCGCGGGGTTCCTATTAGGTCCCGCGCCTATGAACGACAATACCAAGCAATTCCGCAGGAATTGCGCCCGGCAATGCCCGGCCGCCATGAGTATTCGCCCTGCGTCCGGTTTCGGCCGGACCTTGGCGAAAGCGTCAGCGCCTAAAAGTAAAAGCGGCCGTGCCGCGCCGCGCTGGCATGCCGTCGCTCCCAACAGCGGCTGGAAAATGCTCAGCTCGACGCGGGCGATGATCCGGTGCGGGTGCTGGCGGTCAGTATGCAATTCCCCGGATTCCGGGCATCGTATCGAATGACCACCGTGGTTCCTGGCAGGAAGATGGTTGCTTCGGCCGGGCTTATGGATTGCGAACTCTCGTATTCCACTCCGGCGATTTCATATTTATAAACCGCGATCATGTCTTCACCGGGCAACGGACCGGCCAGGCGATGGGATTGGTAGGTTTGCGCCGGCGGGGCGGGAAAAATATCCACGATCTTGCCTGAGGCGAGCCGGCCGTGTTGGGTCAGCAAGCTGCGGCGCTGGCGTTCGCGATCCTGCGGAGTGGGGCGGCGGCGCCAATAGGCAGTGGCGACCAATACCCCCGCCACCATCAGGCCGAGCGTTAGCCAACTATCCCAATTCGAATGCCAGCCCATCCTGCTGTAGTTTTTAACATGTCCGCACGCTTCCACTCAACGGCAAACCCCCGGCAGGCGTTGCCGGGGGTTGAAAATCCGCCGTTTTTAAGGTTCGGGTAATTTAATTAATGACGATGCGGCGTCGCGGGGGCTGAATGCGCTGCCGGGGCGTGATAGCCGCCGCCTCCTCCCCCGGACGGATGATACCCGCCGCCGTACGGCGTTGGACGATAGCCGCCGCCGCTTGGAGCTGGACGATAACCACCCCCGCCGCCCGGAGCTGGACGATAGCCGCCGCCGTGATACCCTCCGGGATTCGACGGCCGCGTAATATTGGGTGACGGATGATAGCCGCTTGAGGGGTAGCCATAGGTGCCCCCGCGCGGCCGCTGGCCATACCTCGTATTGCTCGAACGAGAGTAGCCGCTATTCGTGCCTGCGGCCGGCGACACACGCCTGCCCCAAGCAGCTTGGGAAGCGCTGGAATTGCGCCCGCCATAGTTGCCTTCAGCTCTGCTGCTGGAGCCGGTGACCTGGCTGGGGTATTCGGGATGATTCATGAACACCTGATTCCGCGTGCCGCCAGGCATCGAGCCACGGTAATTCCCGCCAGGCGTGCCGCGATTGGATCCTCTCGGAATGCCGGTCGGGCGCCGGGGGAAGTTTACCGATCCTGACCCGCTGCGATTGTTTTCCGTGGCGCTTCCGGCCCCAAATCGGCGCCACCCGGAAGACGGGTTGCCGGAAGATGCATGATTGATGGCGAAGGAACGGCTGCCGCTATTGCGGCGCGGCGCGCCCGCCTGGCCGCTATTCGAGAAAGTGCGGCCACGGCTGGCTACGCTGGTTCCGGTATTCGAATAGCTGTGTCCATGGCTGCCCAACCGGGTTCCGGTGTTTGCAATAGTGCGGCCGGCGATTCGGCCATGAGTCATCAAACCCGCCTGGGCATTGAAATGCGTTTGGGCCAGGGAAATCGAATGGTGCAGCCGTGCTAGGGGTACGTTGTGCGATGCCACCCGCACTGGCGTGTGCTGAAAAACGCGCACCCGGCTCAAGCTGGCAGGTGGACGAGGCGCCGGACGAGCGCCGGGCAGCACCCGGAAACTGGCCCGGGTGGGCGCAACTGGCGCCGTGCCGCGAACAAAGCCGACGCGAGTCAGCGCGGGGTGGCTTAGCCGCCGGCCCATCTTGGCTACGCTTCCATTGGCAAACCCCTTCGTGGTGATGGCCACCACCCCTCCGGGGGCGCCGTAGTTTTTCATATGCTTCAGCCCGAAGCGGCTCACCAGCGGCGTGCCATTGATCATTTTCCGGCCATTGATGATGCCGGTGGGGCCTTGGCCGCCTGCTGTGGTTACATTGTTGATGTAGGTAACATTGGTGACGTTGGTGATGTAGTTGACTTGGGTGTAGCCGTAATAAGGCTCGTAGGGAGCCAATGGCAGCCAGCCGATGCAGGGGCCGCCTCCGAATCCGAAGCCAATGCCCCAGCCCGCGCCGGCATAAAAGAAATTGACATACGCGGGAGCCCACCAATTCGCGCCGTAGTACGGCCCCGGCCACCAGCACCAGCCCGCGCCCGCGGAGTAGAACCAGCGGCCGTAGTGGTATGGCGCCCAGCCCCAGGGCTCATAAGAAACCCAGGTCCAGCCATAGTCGGGGAGCCAGATCCAGCGCCCGTCGTAATATGGGCTCCAGCCGGCCGCCTCCCACGGTTGCCAGACTTGGCCGTAGTTGGGTACCCATACCCAATGGCCATAGCGGTCCAGATCATTGCCGCCATAGATATTGCCATTGAGGTAGCGGTTGGCGGGGGAGCGCAACAGCGCTTCATCGCGCCGGCTCACCCAGCGGTCCCAACTGTCGCGCGCCGGCGCGTCCACCACGCGGTATTGCGGGTTGTCGCTGCCGGAAATTTGGATTTGCTTGCCGGCCTTCACTGTCACTTGCCCCTGGGACGTCCAGACCAGGGCGCTTCCATGCCGCACGGTAACCGAGGTGGTGGTGGCGTTCACCACATCCACCCGCACCTCGCTCGTGCCGAGCGGGCGCAAGCTCATGTTGGGAGTGTCGATTTCGGTTTGCAGATGGGCGTGTTCAAACCGCGAAAAGGTGAGCGTGCCCAGCTTCATTTGCATTTGCAAATTGGAATCGCGGAAGCGGGTTACGCTCAACTCGGTGTGCCCGGCCATTTGCAGCACGTCATTGCGATCGAATTGCACTTCGGCGCGCCCGGCGCCGGCCAGATAAACCGAATCGCCCGCCACCAGCGGGGTATTGACGACGGCATCCTGCCAACTTTGGCTTCCCGCCTGCAGCAGGCTGACTTTGCCCTGCATCAGGCTTAGCCGCGCCACGCCGGGGCCGGGTCCCTTGGCCGCCAGCGCGGAAAGGCTCAGTCCGGTTACCAGGCTGGCCCACGTCAGCCAGCGCCGCCCGAAACGGTTCCAGTGTCTTTGCATGTTGTCGCGAGCCATGGGGCACCCCCTGTCGCCTTCTCACTGTCCCACTACATAGACATTCTGTCTAGGCGTTTCGTTACATGGAATAAAGTTAAATTCATCTTGCGCTTGGATTTATGAAAATAAGCTTAAGTTTATTCTATCGCTACGCGGGTAAGCTGAAGATCGACTTAAATCCACCCTCAATGAAGAGAGCGTAAATTGTCAAAAAGTGTTAACGGCCGAGTCGGATAGCAGTATTCGTCCGAAATCGCAGGCCGAAGCGCGGGGTTCCTATTAGGTCCCGCGTCTATTAACGACATTAAACTTTCGGCAGCCATGAGTATTCGCAAAGCGTCCGGTTTCGGCCGGACCTTGGCGAAAGCGTCAGCGCCTAAAAGTAAAAGCGGCCGTGCCGCATTTAGCTTACGGAAAACCGCATTGTACTCCGGGGTGGAATGGAGGCGGCGCGGTGGTGGCCATATGGCGGTAACATGGCGGCAAATTTTAATTTGCCGCCATAGGTAAATTCAACAATTTAAATTACTTAAGTGGCCCATGGCGGCAATGCAAGCAATTTTGACCATGTTCTTGGTGAGTGGTTGTTCAATCATTCCAGAAGCGTTAACGGCCGAGTCGGATAGTAGTTTTCGTCATTGGCGATTTCAGGGAAATTGTCTCTAGCCATGCCCGTAGGCCGGTTTCGCGCGGACTTTTGCGAAAGCGTCAGCGCCTAAAAGTAAAAGCGGCCGTGCCGCATTTTTATAAATTCGATTTCAGTTATTTAGTATCTAATCTTTTTCTTTCTACCTTCCGGAAGTATTCGCCATGCGTCCGGCTTCGGCCGGACCTTTGCGAAAGCGTCAGCGCCTAAAAGTAAAAGCGGCCGAGCCGCCTACCCTTGAGTTAACTGGAGACCTGAGATTTAGCCGCCGGCGCATGTTGTCGTTTCCAGCGCCAGGCGGAAGCGATAATCTCCTCCAAATCGGTGTGCCGCGGCCGCCAGCCGGCGGCCAGCATTTTGTCTGACGCGGCCACCAGGCGCGCGGGATCGCCGGGACGGCGCGGCGCCAGGCGTACGGGAATCTTTTTGCCGCAGACGCGTTCGGCGGCGTCGATGACCTCGCGCACGGAAAATCCTCGCCCGTTTCCCAGGTTATAGGCGCGTGTTGCCAGCTGGGGCGCTCCCGCTTCCCTCGCCGTGGACTCGGCGGCATCAGGTGCATCGCGCAGCCGCCGCAAGGCGATCAGGTGCGCTTCGGCCAGATCGCGGACATGAATATAATCGCGGATACAGGTGCCGTCGGGCGTGTCGTAATCATCGCCGAAAATGGCAAGTTGCGGCCGTTCGCCCGCGGCCGTCTCCAGCACCAGCGGAATCAAATGCGATTCGGGAACGTGACGTTCGCCGCTGGCCGCGGTCGCGCCGGCCGCGTTGAAGTAGCGCAGCGCGGCATAGCGCAGCCCCTGGCTGCGGGCTTGCCAAGCCAGCGCGGTTTCCAGCATCAGTTTGCTCGAGCCGTAAGGATTGATCGGGCGGGTCGGGGCGCTTTCCGCGATCGGCGTGGCGTCGGGCAAGCCATACACCGCCGCCGTGGAAGAAAGCACGAAATCGCGCACCTTGTGGCGGCGCATGGCTTCGAGCAGGGTCAGCGGCCGGGCAAAATTATTTTCCAGGTATTTCGTCGGCTCGCGCACCGACTCGCCCACTTCGATGAAGGCCGCCATATGGATCACCCCGTCAATCGCATATTGGCGGAAGATTTCATCCAGCCGGCCGGCATCGCCCACATCGCCGCGTTCGAGCCGCGCCCCGGCGGGAACCGCATCGGGGTAGCCGTGGCTGAGGTTGTCGAGCGCAATGACTTCCTGCCCGTCTTCCAGCAGCGCTTCACTCACGACGCTGCCGATATAGCCGGCGCCCCCAGTCACTAGAATCGCCATAAGGTAATTATCGCAGTTCGGCGCGGCCGCATTCCATTTTCCATGGCTTGGCGGCTTTTCCCAAAGCGTTAACGGCCGAGTCGGACAGCAGTTTTGGTCCGAAATCGAAGGCCGAAGCGCGGGGTTCCGGTTAGGTCCCGCGCCTATGAACGACGATATAAAGCAATTCCGCAGGAATTGCATCAGGCAAGCCGGCAATTCCGCAGGAATTGCATCAGGCAAGCCGGCAATTCCGCAGGAATTGCGCCAAGCAAGCCGGCAATTCCGCAGGAATTGCGCCCGGCCATGCCCGGCAGCCATGCGTATTCGCCATGCGTCCGGCTTCGGCCGGACCTTTGCGAAAGCGTCAGCGCCTAAAAGTAAAAGCGGCCGAGCCGCCTACGGAAATTTGCTCAGCCCGCGGCATGAAAGCGCTAGGCGTTCTCGGCAGGAAGGATTACCCTGAAACGTAAAAAGCGGCCGAGCCGCTTGAAGCAGGCCATAAGTTTTCTGTTTTTGGGCTGCAGTGTATAGGGAAATGCGGGAGGAGCGCCGGGCATCTGCGAGCAAAACCGAAGCTTGCGCGCTGGCATGTCCGAAGCTAAGCTCGGCTTTTCGCCTTGCTTTTTCTGGAAAGCGCGGGTAAGGCATAGGAATGATCTGGCTGGTTGTCATTGCGGGCATTGTCTTGGGTGCCGCCGGCGCCTGGATAGCGGCCGCCGGGCGCCTCAAAAAATTGGAGTTGGATAACGCCCGCTTGGAACGCGACCTGGAAGCCGAGCGCACTGCGCGCCGGCAGGCGGAGCAAATCGCGGCGCGCGACTCTCAGGCGCAAGCCGCCGCCGCCGAATCCCGGCTTGCCGATTTGCGCCAATTGCATGCTCAACAATTGCAGGAGTGGCGCGACAGCGAGGCGCGCTTGCGCACGCAACTGGAAGCGCTGCTGCCGCAGGTGGCGCAAAATGTGCTCGGCTCCGCCAGCGTCCAACTGGCGGAGGTCGCGCGCGGCGAACTGCGCCTGATTGGCGAGCGCACCAGCGGCGAGGTCGGCAAAAGCCATGCCGAAATGCGCCAGTCGCTGGCGCAGATGCTGCAGCGCCTGGAACAATATCAGGAACGCATTCAAAAGCTCGAAACCGAGCGGACGGAATCGGCTACCCGGCTGGAACAGCAGATTTTAGGCTTGCAATCGACCGGCGCGGATATGAGCCAGGAAGCGCGGCGGTTGCGCGAAGCGCTCGTCAGCGGCAGCGGGGTGCGGGGACGCTGGGGCGAAGCCGAACTGAAGCTGATTTTAGAATCGAGCGGCCTCACCGAAGGCCGGGGCTTCGTGATGCAATCCACGCTCGCGGGCGAAGAGCGTTTGCGCCCCGACGCGATTGTGCGCTTGCCTTCCGGCCGCAATCTGGTGATCGATTCCAAGGCTAGCCTGGGCCCCTTTTTCGAGGCGCTGGAGGAGAGCGATGAAGCCCGGCGGCGGAAGCACCTGCAGGAACTGGCCAATAAATTCAAAGAACGCGCCAAGGAACTGGCGGGCAAGGAATACAGCCGCAATCTCGAAAACAGCGTCCCCTGCGTGGTCATGTTCGTGCCGAGCGAAGCCGCCTTTCGCGCCGCGGTGGATGTGGACAAGACCCTTTTCGCCTATGGCACCGAGTTGCAGCCGCCGGTGATCATTACCACTCCCTCCACCCTCATGCCGCTGGTGCTCACCATCGCCTATGGTTGGCAGCAGCAGCAGATTGCGCAACAGGCGGAGCTATTGCATCGTGAACTTGAGATCTTCATCGATCGCCTGCGCGTTTATGTTGAGCATGTGGATAAAATCGGCGCCGGCTTGGCGGTGGCGGTGAATGCTTACGAGAAAGCGAATCGGTCGTATCTGCAGCGCCTGCTGCCCCAGGCGGAGCGCATGCGGGAGTTGGGAGCGGATTTCAGCCCTGTGCCCGAGCCTCGAACCCTGCCGCCCTCGGTGGCCAGCCTGCCGGCTCCCTCCGAACCCGCCGCCCGCGCCGCCGGCGAAAGCGAATAGAAGCCGCTGAAATACTTTTGAATATTTCTGCCGCCTCCGGCTTAGGGGCCGCTTCGCCCCCGGCTGCTTCAATCTTTCGGCCCGGCAAAGGCCGAGCGCCAGGGATGGCGCGCCATGCGCCGGTAGCGCCGCATCTGGCCGCACCAGGCGAGAAAGGCGGGAAGGCGCCGGCGCTCGCGCCAAAGAAAAGCGAAAAAGGCCAGCATGCCAATCGTTTCCGCCGGACGTCCGCTGTACGTCTCGATTCGCCAGCGCAGGTACGGGCTGCGCCAGGGCCGCAGGCGATGGCGGCGAGTGGCGAGCCGGAGAAAACGCAACTGGGCGAGCATGCCGCTTATTAAAACCGCGCCGCGGCGGCGGCGAATGCGGGCCGGAAGAAACCAACCCAATCGCGCTGGGCGCGTTGCTCGATCAATGCCTTCGAGGCGCGGTCGTTCCAGGCGGCGAGCGTGAAGGCGGCGGCGATCTGCACCTTGCCGTCCGGCGCAATCAACGCGGCGCGTTCCAGCGCTAGCGCGCGCGCGTGCCCGTGGCCCAAGCCGCTCAGCGCGGTTAGCGCCGCGGCTCGCGCCGCCGGCGGACGCGTCGCCGCCGCCCAGCTTTCCAGGGTCTGGAGCGCCCAGCTTTTGCCTGCACTCGGTTGATCCTGCGCCCACGAGCCTATCGCCTCCAGCGCCGCGGATTCCACTTGCCAGCGGTACGAATGCATGTCCAGCGCGGCTTTCAACTCGGCAATCGGGTTTTTCTTCTGATATATCAGCGCGCGCAGTGCGGCTGCGCGCACGGTCGCGATCGGGTCGGTATGAAACGCGTGTTCTAAAACCGCGCGCGCCGCGGCGGTGCGGGGCAGTTGGGTAAATGCCGCGGCTGCGGCGGCGCGATTGGCGGGATTGTTGCCGGCGAGCAAATTTCGCGCGAAACCGGCTGCCGTGTTGGCGTCCAAATGAATGAGTTGCCCCAGCGCCACCCGCCGCAGCCGGTTGGAAGTCTCGCCCGGCTTGAGTCTTTGCGCGCTACTCTCCGGTTCGGATATTGCGGCTTTCAGCAGCTTGATTACCCCCGCTTTGCCCACGCTGCCCGGCCGGCGCGCCAGCGCTTGCAAGGCGGCGGCGCGATCCACGCTATAGGGCGCATTCGCGGCCTGAAACGCCCATTCGCCCGGCTTGCGCCCGGGGTAATGGACCTGCTTTAGCCATTCGTGTTCGGGGTCGAGCTGCACCAGCTTCGGGCGTCCCGGCAGCGGCAAGACCCACGGCTCGTGACGGCTTGTGAGAGAAAAACGTTTGACGATTTCGCGACCGCCGCTCCAGGCGGCCACGGCTATCCTGCCGGTATAAAGGCGCGGTTGCGATTGCAACTGATTTAGCTGAATCACGGTCGCGTGCTGCGCCGCGTTCCAGTTCCAGCGCAGTGAAAAACGCGGCGCGCCGGGCGTGAAATACCACTGCTGGAAGAACGCGTGCCAGCTGCGGTGCGAAACGCTTTCCATGACGCGCTCGAATTCGCGCGTCGAGGCGCCTTGGTAACGGTACTTCGTCAAATAGGCGTGCGCCGCGCGCCAGAAGACTTTCGCCCCCATCTGGTCGCGTAGCAGCCGGATCGCGGCGCCGCCTTTGTTGTAAGTCACCGCATCGAACATGCCCCACGGGCTGGTATAGACGTTGGTGACCAGCGCATGGCCCTGGCCGCCGGTGGCGCGCCAGAAGCCTTGATTGCTGCGATGCCGGTCCCAGATGGCGTGGTCTTTGCCGCGCGCATGCTGGTCCCAGGTGTACTGCATGAAGGTGGCGAACCCTTCGTTGAGCCAGAGTTGCGACCAGTTGCGGCAGGTGACCAGGTCGCCGAACCACTGGTGCGACAACTCGTGCGAAATGCCGATATCGGTGCGCGGCGCGGCGGCGCGCACCTCGGCCATGGTGGCGTTTTGCGGATAATCCCCGGGAAACTCCGTCGCGCTGGCGTTTTCCAGGCCGGAAAAGAATCCGGGGTTTTCCACCTCGGCGTATTTGGCCCAGGGATAGGCGACTCCGGTGAGGTGCTCGAAATAGGCCATCATCGCCGGGGTGCGGCCATAGATGGCGCGGGCTTCGGCCGCGGTTTCATCCGGCCGGATGTCGTATTCCAGCGGCACGCCGCCCGGCCCGTGCTCGCGCGCGCGTGTCCAATGGCCGATATAAAAGGTCAGCAGGTAGGGCGAGATCGGTTGCGCCATCCGCCAGTGAAACTCGCGCTCGGCGGCGCCGTGCGGCGGCGTGAGCTTTCGAATGGCAAGCAGCTTGCCGTTGGCGATGACGCGCAGTCCGGCCGGAGCGGTGATATAAAAATCGGCGGTCAGCTTGTCGTCCGGGTGATCGTCAATCGGCAGCCAATCGCGGTTTTCATCCGGTTCGCCGGAAACCCACAGCGCGGTGGCGCGCGTGGGCTGCTGCAAATCGGCCGGATAAAAAACCACGCCGCCTTCGCCCGGATGGGCGCCCCAGCCGGCATGCAGACGATAGCGGAGGCGCAAGCGCAGCTGGCGCGGAGCCGTCGCGGGCAGCAGGATTCGCAGCCGCTCGCCCGCCTGATAAAAATTCAGCCGCTGAGCCGCCGTTCCCCGCCGCGCGCCCAGCAACTCGATGCCGCGAATGCGCGGCCCGCGGCTGTCGAGTTGGATCTGATCGGCGTGCGGGTTCAGCAGCTCCAGGCTCAAGGTCTCGCGCACGCTCAGGTTCCGCTTGGCGAAATCGGGAACGATGCGCAGCGTGACATGCCGCTGGCGAAAATGGCGCGCGGGTAGCGGGTGCGGCCGGGCCCCGGCGCTGAAAAAAAGGCTCTGCGCGTTGAGTGGCGATGCGGTCGTCCACCAGCAGGCTACCCCCGCCACCGCCAGTGCCAAAAACCGCGCCGGGCGGCCGGCAATCATGCCACGACACCGTGGCCGGGGCTTATTCATTATCGTCTTCCGCCTCTTCGAGCAGTTGCCGTGCCAGTTCGGCGTCGGCTTTTCGCACCCAGAGCGACAGTTCGGCGGCCAGCCCGGGAATTATCGGCGTGCCCGTTTCGGCGGCGATGCCATTGGCGCGCAACATGCCCGCGGCCATTTCCGCTTCCACTTCGCGTTCGAAACTGGCAATCTCCACTCGATCGTGGGGCGAGACATGCATCAATTCGTCCGGCACTTCTCCAGGCACCAGTTCCATGGGCATACGCGATCCTCCTTAGCCTCCAGTATGCCTGAGCCGGAATGCGGCTCAGGCAGGGGATTGGATGTTTGCACGGGGAGGGTGGTCGCGTCCGCCAGCGGCCGTTCCGTCCGCCCTCAGCCCATGCGCAAATGCTTCAGATAGCGGTAACTGATGGCTGCGGCCTGCATCTCGGGCAGGTGCCCGGGCTCGTCCTGCTCGACGAAGATGTGCTTGGTTCCGGCCAATTGGGTATGCGCGAAAATGCGCCGCCAATCGATCCGCCCGCGCCCGACCTCGGTGAACGGATCGTGGCCGCGCGGCGGAAACTGGCGCGGGTTCCAGCGATAGCCCAGCTTCTTTTTCATGTCTTTGATGTGCAGCAGGGTATAGCGGCCGGCGTAGCGATGAAAATAGGTGATCGGGTCCTGGCCGGCATACACCAGCCAGAACACGTCCATCTCGAGCTGCACCAGGCTGGGATCGGTGTTGCCGGCCAGCAGCGCATAGCCGGTGCTATGGCCCACCGGCCGAAACTCCTGCAAATGATTGTGATAGGCGAATTGCAGGCCGGCGCGATGGCAGATGCGGCCGGCCTGGTTGAAATTGTCGGCGATCTTCTTCCAGCCCGATTCGGTGCTCGCGTTGGCGAAGGGGCAGACGACATACTGCAACCCCACCCGCCGCGCCAGGTCGGCGATTTTTTGCCAGTGCGCGGCCGTCTCGCCGTAGCCGAAGTGTCCGCCGACGGCGTGCAGGTGCGTCTGCGCCAGGTACTGGCGCAGACGCGGCGCCGGAATCTTATCCACATCGATCAGCTCCACTTCGCGGTAACCGATGCGCTCCACCTGGCGCAGCGTGCCCAGCGGATCCCGTGCGTAATCGTTGCGCACGGTATAAATCTGCAATCCGATCGGATGCGGCCAGGCGGGGCGGCCCTGGGCTTGGCCGGCGGCGGGTCGGGAGAAGGGGAAAAGGCCGAGGCCGCCGGCGAGCGCGGCGGAGCCTTGGAGAAATTGGCGGCGATTGGGCGATGCGAGTGGTGACATGGGGTCCTCGATAAAAAATTTCAGCGGCCGGCCGGCAGGGCCAGCAGTTGTTCGACAATGGTCGCCGGCGCGCTTTCAGGCGCGAGCAGGCTCTCCCGGCGCACCAGCATGGTTTGTTCCAGTGCATATTGGCCGCCGAGCACGGCATGGCTGACGGTGTCGGTATAAACCATCCAGGCCGATAATGGCGGAAAATGCCATTCTTCGTGCCCGGGCGCGGATTGGAACTCGGCATTGTCCTTCAGCCAGTGATGGAATCCGAGCATAAAGCGGTCGTACGCGGGGCGGATTACGACCGGCAATCCCAGGCGCGCCAGCCGGCGTAGCCAGCTCTGGCGCGATTCCTGGCCGCGGGTGCGTTCGATCAGGCCCGAGGGTACGGCGAAACGCTGCGCCAGTTCGGCAAAGGCCGGGCCGGTGCGCCAGTGCCGGTCGCGCTCCGGATGCAGGTTGACGAAGAAGCGCAGGATGCGGTGTCCGCCAGTCGGCCGCGTGGGAAAATTATCGACGTGCAGCAGGTCGTTGCGCGCGTGCGGCTTTAATGGCCGGCTTTCTTCCGCCAGCGGGCGGAAGCTGGCGTATTCGGTCTCGAAGCGGTAGTACGGGAAAAATTCCTTCAAGAAGCGCTGCGCGGCGCGGGAAAATTCGCCTAGCACGCGGCGCATGCGATCCGCCTCCGTGCCGGCGTATCCGGTGACGCGGTCCTCGCCGGGCCGGTAGGCGATGTTTTTATGGTATTGCGCCGCGCTTTGCTTTTGGGCGCGCAGAAAATCGAGATCGTTGGGCGCAAATGCCAGCGGGGAGACCGGAAAATAAAGAATTTCGCCCTTCTCCAGCGCCCGCCCGCGCTGGCGCGCTTCGGCTTCGGGCTGGCGGCGCCAGCCGGCGGGAATCTCCACGCGGGGCATGGTGCCAATCTACCAAGGGCGGGGAAGGGAAAACAAGCGGCACGCTTTTCCACGCATGATCGGCTTGGCTTGTTAATATCAAGACATCGCGCACCCTTGGATTGTGCGCGGCTTTAGAAGGATTTTTTAACCATGGCCACTGCCGCCGCCGATGCCATCTTGGCGCAAATTGACTGGCAGCCCAATCAGCCGCCGGACGCTCTCCCGCGCGCCGAGCGCCTGCGGCGCATCCGCCATTCCTGCTCGCACATCATGGCGCAGGCGGTGCGTGAAATCTTTCCCGAGGCCAAGCTGGCCATCGGCCCGCCCATCGAGCACGGCTTTTACTACGATATGGAACTGCCGCGCCCGCTGGGCGAGAGCGACCTGCCGGAAATCGAGAAGCGGATGCGCAAAATCGTCGGCCGGGCGCCGCGGTTTTACCGTGCCGCCATGCCGCGCGCCCGCGCCCTGGAACTGTTTCGCGCCTGGCATCAGGATTACAAGCTCGAACTGCTGGCCGGCATCGGCGATGACCAGGTCTCGCTCTATAAACAGGATCGCTTCATTGACCTCTGCGCCGGGCCGCATGTCTCCAATGGCGATGCATGCGGCCACTTCAAGCTGCTCTCGGTCGCCGGCGCTTATTGGCGCGGCGATGAGCGTAATCCCATGCTGCAGCGCATCTACGGCACCGCCTGGGAGAGTGAAGAGGACCTGCGGCAGTACCTTCAATACCTGGAAGATTCCAAGCTCCGCGATCACCGCAAGCTGGGGCAGCAGTTGGATCTGTTCAGCTTCCATCCCTGGTCGGCGGGCTGCCCCTTCTGGCATCCCCATGGCGTGGTGGTGCGCAATGAATTGCTGCGGCTCTGGCGCGAAACCCATGCCCGCGCCGGCTACCTGGAAATTTTCAATCCGGTCATTTACCGCCAGGAGCTGTACGAAACCTCCGGCCACTGGGAGCATTTCCGCGAAAACATCTTTATCGTCACCGAAGGCGCCCCGGCCGCGCCCCTGCCGGCGTCTGCCGCTGGCGCCGCCGAAGCCGCCGCGCCCGGTCTGATGGCGCTCAAGCCGATGAACTGTCCCGATACCATGCTGTATTACAAGACCCGGCAGCATTCTTACCGCGAGCTGCCGCTGCGCATCGGCGAAGGCCAACTGTTGCACCGCAACGAAGCCATGGGGGCGTTGCATGGCTTGATGCGGGCCCGCGTCTTCACCCAGGACGATGCTCACATCTTCATCGCCGAAGAACAGATTCAAGCCGAGATCGCCAATGTGCTCAAGCTGCTGGCGGAAATTTACGGCTACTTCGGACTGAAATATTCGGTCACCCTTTCCACCCGTCCGGAATCCTCCATGGGCGCGGCCGAATTGTGGCAGCAGGCGGAAAACGGCCTGCGGCAGGCGCTGGCCGATGCCCGCCTGGATTATAAAGTCGATGCCGGCGGCGGCGCGTTTTACGGCCCCAAAATCGACGTCATGGTGCACGACAGCATGGGCCGGCAATGGCAATGCGGCACGGTGCAGCTCGATTTTCAACTGCCGCGCCGCTTTGAGCTGGAATATATTGCCGCCGATAACCAGCCCCGCATTCCCGTCGTGATTCATCGCGCGCTGTTCGGTTCGCTGGAGCGCTTTTTAGGCATCCTGCTCGAGCATTTTGCCGGCGCGCTGCCCACCTGGCTGGCTCCGGTGCAAGTGGCGATTTTGCCCATTGCCGAAGGCCAGCAGGCCTATGCCCAGGCGCTCTTGGAGAAAGCTCGGGCGGCGAGCCTGCGCGCCGAATTGCTGGCGGCCGATAGCAAGATCAACTACCGCATCCGCCAGGCGGAGTTGCGCAAAATCCCTTACATGCTGGTGGCGGGCAAGCGCGAAGTGGAGCAGGCAACCGTCTCGGTGCGCACCTACCAGGCCAAAGACCGCGGCGTGATGCCGGTGGAAGCCGCCCTCGCCGAAATCGCGGATCAAGTGAAAACCCGCAAGCTCGACAGCACGCCCAAAGACTATAGCAAGCTGTTCCGCGCCGAAGATGAGGCCGCTCCGGCCGGCGAAATGGTTTACTGAGCGCCGCCGCCAGTTGTGCCCTGCGAGTTTCGAAAATATCTGCCTGCCGGCGGGCGTAATAAGATCCATGCGATCGCGGCAAAAAAGCCGGCGTGGATAGCCGCTGCCGGCAATGCCCCCAGCGCGCTGAAAACCACATGCGCCCCCATCCATGCCAGCGCCAGCCAACGCGCCCAATCTTTCCGGCGCAGCATATAAATGCCGGCCATCGCTGCCAGGACCTCGGTTAATTCCACCCAAACGCCGCTGGCCGGCGATTGCAGCGAGTCGCGAAAATGAAAAATGAAACCCAGCGCGCCGACGGCAATATACAACCCGGCAATCAGGGTGATCGATATTGGCCGGGGTGTTTGCGGCGAAGTGGCTATTTCAGGCGTGGACATAATTGTGCCCTGGGCTTTCGGCCATTGAGCTTCGGCCATTATGAATTATCTTTGTGACTGCTGGCTTATGCTTTGTGTACTGCGCTTTGTGCTCTGGGCTTTGAGCTTTTCCATATGAAAGTCTCCGTGCGGGCTCATCCTAATTCCAGAAAAAATCAACTGCTCGAATTGGAACCGGGCCGGCTGGAAATCTGGCTGCGCGCGCCCGCGCTTGAAAACCAGGCCAATGCGGCCCTGGTGGAAATCCTGGCCGAACATTTTCACGTTCGCAAAAGCGCCATTGAGTTGCTGCGCGGCGCTCGCTCGAAAGAGAAACTCTTCGAGATCGCTGAAAGTTGAAATCCGTCCGCCGGGTTTGCTAACCAGAGTGGATTTAACTTTCATCTCGCTGCCGTGCGAAAACTTTCACTTCTGGAAAACTATTCCACTTAGAGATCAAGCTTATGGCATAAGTTTTAACTCGCGCGCGAATATAAGTTGAAATCGTCACGGCTAAATTGAAACGGCATATAAGCTGCTAAAGATTTATTGGACAATGGAAACCACCGTTAAAAAATTCAGCGCTACTTGGCGTGAGCGGCTGCATTCAATGCGCAATATTCCGCCACTAATGCGCCTGGTATGGGAGTCGGCGCATGATGTGGTCGGCGGAGACGCCGCCAGCCGCATCGTCGCGGCGCTGATTCCACTGGCCATGCTGGGGGTGTCGAAGCGAATTTTTGATGTGGTGCAGGCGCGTTTTTCCGGTCACCCGCTGCCGCCCTACTTTTGGTGGCTGGTATTGGCCGAATTTGTTCTGGCCGGCTTGGGTGGAATGCTGGGTCGCTTGACGGGTTTCCTCGATGCCTTGCTGGCGGACCGCTTCTCGCGCCACGTCAGCATTCGTGTAATGGATCACGCTTCCCGCCTCGATCTGGCCTCGTATGAAGATCCGGTTTTTTACGACAAGCTCGAGCGGGCTCGTGTGCAGGCGACCGATCGGATTGCCATGGTGCAGGCCATCGGCAATGTCTTCCAGCAATTCATCGTGAGCGCCAGCCTCTGCTGGGGCATTTTCCTCTTCTCTCCTTGGCTGCTGGGGCTGCTGGTCGCGTCCGTCACTCCCGCCTTCCTGGGCGAGAGTTACCTGGCTTTTGAAGGCTATTCGCTAAGCCTGCGCCAGACCCCGGTGCGGCGTCAGCTTGATTACCTGCGCCTGGTGGGCGCCAGCAAGGAATCGGCAAAGGAATTGAAATTATTCGGCCTGAGCGGGTTCATTATCAACGAATTTACCCGCCATTCGGATCGAATCTACGAAGAGAATGTCGCGCTGGCCAAGCGCCGTTTCTGGCTGGGCTCGCTGCTGTCGTTGTTGGGCACTGGCGGTTATTACGGCGCTTACGCTTTTGTCATCTATCGAACCGTGGAAGGGGCGTTGAGCTTGGGAACGATGATGTTTTTAGTCGGAGCGATTGCCGGCGCCAGCCAGAACATTCAAAACATTTTTTCCACTTCGTCGAGCATTGCCGATCAGTCCCTGTTTTTGACCGACCTGGTCGAATTTTTCAAGATGCGGCCCACCGTGCGGAACCCGCCCCGGGCCCTGCCCGCGCCGCGGCTGATTCGCGACGGCCTGCGCTTCGAGCGCGTTTCGTTCGTCTATCCCGGCCGGCAGCGGCCGGTGCTCGAACGCCTCGACCTGCATCTCTCGCCCGGCGAGCGCGTGGCGCTGGTGGGCGCCAACGGCGAGGGCAAAACCACGCTGGTGAAGCTGTTGACCCGGCTCTACGATCCCACCGAAGGCCGGATTTTGCTGGATGGGGTCGATCTCCGCGAGTACGACCTGGACAGCCTCCATCGCCAGATCGGTGTCATCTTTCAGGATTTCTTCCGTTTCGAAATGACGGCGCGGCAAAACATTGCCGTCGGCTGCCTCGATCTCTGTACCCCCGCGCGGGTGGAACAAGCCGCGCGCGCCAGCCGCGCCCATGCCGTTATCGAGCGCCTGCCCGGCGGTTATGAGCAGTTGCTGGGCCGCCGCTTTGTCGGCGGCGTCGATCTGTCCGGCGGCGAATGGCAAAAGCTGGCGCTGGCGCGCGCCTATTTGCGCGACGCGCAACTGCTGGTGCTTGATGAGCCCACGGCGGCGCTCGATGCCCCCTCGGAATACGAGCTCTTCCGGCATTTTGCCGATTTGTGCGCTGGCCGCATGGCGCTGTTGATCAGCCATCGCTTTTCCACCGTGCGCATGGCCGATCGAATTCTGGTTTTGGCGTCTGGCCAGGTGGCCGAAGAAGGGAATCACAAGCAATTGGTCGCCCGCGGCGGCTTGTATTCGGAAATGTTCGAAATGCAGGCTGCGGGCTACCGCTGAGCGAGGCGGCCGGGCGCGCATGTTGGGTCGCGAGTTGGGCTTGAATTATGTCGAGTAGGACTCAATCGGTTTTGGAATGGGCTGCATCGCCGGCGGAATTGCGCCGCGATGAACGCGGCGCCCCTGTCTGGGACGGCGGCGAAGATGCCATCCGTTTAAGCGAGCGCGAGCGCGATTTGTGGCGTCAGGCGGGGACTCGCCTGGCGGGCACGGTGGCGCAGACCTATATGCCGCATGTCCCTCGCCGGCCGCATTTCCAGCGCCGGCGCGCGCGCCTGGAGAATTTGATTGCGCAGGTGCGCGCCGGTGAGCACGGCGGTGACGCCGAATGGCTGCTCGATAATGTGCGCTTGTTGCAGGCTGCGGAGCGGGAGAGCCGGCCGGTGCTGGCGCATCGCTGGCATTTGCCCTGGGTCGTCGTGGCTGGCGTCCATCAGCCGCGGATTGCGCTGCTCGTCGCCGCCTACCTCGATCGCGCCCGTGATCAGTTTTGCGATGCCGCCTTTGCCGAGTTCGTGGAAGGCTTTCAAGCGGTGCGCGCCCTGAAAGTGAGCGAAATCTGGTCGCTGCGCTCGGCCCTGCAACTGGAGTTGGTGGATCGGATTCTGGCCGGCGCCGCCGTGGCTTGGCCGGGATTGTTCACCAGCATTCGCGGCGTTCTGGAAGCCGACTGGAAATCGTTGTTTGAATGGCTCAGTCACGTGGACCGTGTGCTCGAGCGCGACCCGGCGGGCGCCTATGCGGCGATGACCGCCGACAGCCGTGACCTCTATCGCCAGACGGTGGCGGCCTTGGCCAAGCGCTCGCGCTTGAGCGAAGTGGCCATCGCCGAAGAAGCGTTGCGCCTGGCCGCATGCCCGGGGGAAGATGCCCCGGAAGCGAGCCAGGCTAATTCGCATGCCCTGCCCGGCCCGCGCCTGGCGGGCCGGGCAGCGGGCTATCCTCTGACTGCGGCGGAATCGGCGTCGGCGCGGCGCGCTCATGTCGGCTATTACCTGGTGGATGCCGGCCTGGCCGCACTGCGTGCCGCCATCGGCTACCGCCCGGGACTGGGCGAGCGGCTGCGGCAGCAGCTCCTGGCTTTCCCCACCGCCGGTTATTTGGGCGGCATCGCGGTGCTGACGGTGGCCTTCGTCTTCCTGCTTGTCCGGCCCTTGCCCGTGGGGCAGGCGGTGCTGGCGGGCATCTTGCTGCTGCTCCCGGCGGCGGCCGCCGCGGTGGAATGCATCCACCGGCTGGTGAACTCTCTGTTGCCGCCGCGCACCCTGCCCAAACTCGATTTCTCCGAGGGTATTCCCGCCGGCTGCGCCACCCTGGTCGCGGTGCCTGCGCTGTTGCTCGATGCACGGCAAACCCGCGCCCTGGTGCGCGACCTGGAGGTCCGTTATTTCGCCAATCGCGACCCGAATTTGCGCTTTGCGCTGCTCACCGATCCGGCTGACGCCGATTGCGAAACGGATGAGCGCGACCGCCTGAGTCGCCTCTGCGCCCGCCTGATTACGGAATTGAACCGGCGTCATGCGCGCCGGGGCGTCGCCCCGTTTTTGCTGCTGCACCGGCGGCGGCGCTTCAATCCATCTGAAGGCCGCTGGATGGGATGGGAGCGGAAGCGCGGCAAGCTGATCGAGCTCAATCGCCTGCTGCGCGGCGAGAGCCATAGCTTTGAATTGCTCGCCGGCGATGAAGGCGGCCTGCGCCAGATCCGCTACGTCCTTACCTTGGATGCGGATACCAGCTTGCCGCCGGAAACCGCCGCCCGGCTGGTGGGCGCCATGGCCCATCCTTTGAATCGCGCCGTGCTCGATCCCGAAACCCTAACCGTTACGCAAGGCTATGGCATTATCCAGCCTCGTATCGGCGTGCAATTCCACTCCGCCCGGCGCAGTCGCCTGGCGGAGTTGTTTTCCGGGGCCGCCGGTTTTGATATTTACACCCGCGCGGTTTCCGACGTTTACCAGGATCTGTTTGGCGAGGGCAACTTCACCGGCAAAGGCATCTATGACGTCGATGCCTTCCGCGCCACCTTGGAACGCCGTTTTCCTGAAAACGCGCTGCTCAGCCACGATTTGATCGAGGGCCTATACGCCCGCGCCGCGCTCGCCAGCGATATCGAGTTGGAAGATGGTTTCCCCTCGCACTACAGTGCCTTGGGCCGGCGCAAACACCGCTGGATGCGCGGGGATTGGCAACTGATCGGCTGGCTCGGAAGCCGGGTGCCGGATGGCTGCGGTCGCGTCATTCCTAATCCCTTGTTGCCCATTGCGCGCTGGAAGATTTTGGATAACCTGCGCCGCAGCTTCTTCGAGCCGGCGCTGCTCGCCCTGCTCGTGGGAAGCTGGCTCTGGCTCGAGCATCCGGCGCGCTGGCTGGCGGCGGCGCTGGGCCTGTTGCTGGCGCCGGCGTTGTTGGCGTCGGGGTTGGGGCTGTGGCGGCGCCCCCGCGGGCGCGGCGAGTGGCTCGCCGGTGTTAAAAAGGCGGGTCTGCATCTCGGCCGCGCCGCCAGGCTGAGCGGCCTTAGCCTGGCGCTGCTGTTGCCCGAAGCCATGCTGGCGCTTGATGCCGCGGCGCGTTCGCTCTATCGCGTCTTCTTTTCCCATCGCCGGCTGCTGGAGTGGGAAACCGCCGCCGAAGCCGAAGCCCGCGGCCGCCGCGCCGTCGTCGATACCTGCCTGCGCTGGTCGCCCTTGGCGGCGCTGGCGTTGCTGGCGCTGGTGGCCCTTGCCCGGCCGGCGGCGCTGGTCGTGGCCGCCCCCTTGACGTTGCTGTGGGCCTTGGCCCCCGTCTGTACGGCTTGGCTCGATCGCCCCGCGCCGCAGTCGGTCTGCTTCGCTCCCGCTCCCGCGCAGCGGGCAATGCTCATGTCCAGTGCCCATCGGCTTTGCCGCTTTTTCCGGGAATGGAGCACCGCCGAAATCCACTTCTTGATTCCCGATAGCGTGCGCGAAGATGGCGGCAGCGATCGCCGCCTTTCTCCCACCAATCTGGCCGTCTTGCTCAATGCCCGGATCGCCGCCCTGCACCTGCGCCAGCTCAGCTTGTGGGAATTCGTCGCCGCGACTCGCGCTTCGCTCAATACCGTTCTGGCGCTGGAAAAATTCCGCGGCCATCTCTATAACTGGTACGATCTCGACACCCTGGCGCCGCTGCAGCCGCGCTTCGTTTCCACGGCCGATAGCGGCAATCTCGTCGCCGCCCTGTGGACTTTGAAACAAGCCTGCCAGGCGCGGGCGCAGGATGCCGCCTGTGGCTCCGCCTGCCGCGCAATCGCCGCCGATTGCGAGCGCCTGGTCGCGGCGATGGATTTCCGTTTCCTGTATTCCCGCCACCGGCGCGCGCTTTCGGTGGGCTATGACGCCGCCCGCGGCGAGCGCTATGCCGCCTGTTACGATTTATTCACTTCCGAATCGCGCCTGGCCACCTTCATTGCCATCGCCAAAGGCGATATTCCGGCCGAGGCCTGGATCTATCTGGGCCGGGCCCGCGCTCGCCCCCGTCGCGCTCTGCTCTCTTGGACAGGCACCCTGTTCGAATATCTCTTGCCCGGCATCTGGATGCGGCATCCGTCGCGCACCCTCGCGGCCGAGAGTGCCCGTGCCGCGATCGAAGCGCAGGCCGAGTACGCCCGCCGTCACGCTATTCCCTGGGGATTTTCCGAATCGGCTTGCGTGCACCCCAACGGCTGCGGCTATGGCCCCTTCGGCTTGCCGCAACTGGCTATGAAGCGCATGAAACCCGAGGCTGTCGTCTCCCCCTACTCCAGTTTTCTGGCGTTGGGGTTCGACCCGCCCCGCGCGCTGGAAAACCTGCTGCATATGCGGCGCCTGGGTTGGTTCGGTGAATACGGCTTTTTCGAAAGCGCCGACTGGCGCAGCGGCCGTCCCATCATCGTCCGTAGCTGGATGGCGCACCATCAGGGCATGAGCCTGCTGGCGCTGGCCAATTTCCTCTGCGGCCAGCTCTTTCAGGGCTATTTCCATGCCGAGCCGCAGGTCGAAGCCGCCGAAATCCTGCTGCACGAGCGGCTGCCGGAAGTTGAGCCGCCAATGGAAAAACCCCTGGGCGAAGCCGCCGAACCGCCCGCCCTGCTGCGCTGGACGCCGCGCTGGTGCGGCGCCCTGCTTGGAGCCATTGCCGCCGAGTGGTCCTAGCTCGCTTAGCGTTCACGGCCGCCTCGGACAGTAGTTTTCGGCTGGGCAGGCTCAATCTCGCAGAATTATATTTGCCTTCAGCATGCTTGATTTCGAAAAATTGAATTGCCTCAAATAACCGGCGTTCTCGTTTGACAGCCTTTTCCGTTTAATGTACAGTTGCATGCGTGTAACGTACGTAATGGAGATTCCGATGCCAAAGGCGTCCATCGCCGTTAAGAGGGTCACAGCGACCAATCTTCGAGACAGGCTCAAAACATATTTGAAAGAAGCGACTGCAAACCGGGTCATTTTGGTCGAGAACCGCCGGCAGCCATCGAAGTATTTGGTGGACAAGGAATTTCTGGATTCCCTCATGCATGAGCGTGAATCCATGCTTGCTACTTTGGAGATTCTCGCCGACCGCGAACTTACTGATCGCTTGCTGACTTTGTCGAAAACCATTGACGACGACGTTGTGGCTGGTCGCCTGCTTAGAACAACCGACGTTTTTGACGCATGACCAAAGGGCGAAAACAGCCGCACCCGACTGCGCCATTGCGAGAAGAGCCGCCTCTAAGGCCTCTCTTCGAGCTTAGATATACGCCAGACGCTGCGGCGGACATTAAGGCTCTCGACGGCAGCGTGCGTAATCAATTTCGCAAAGTGTTGGAGAAAAAGCTCGCCATTGACCCTGAAGGGTACAGCCTGCCGTTGCGCGGCTCGTTAGCTGGCTATTGGAAGCACCAGTTCGGAAACCATCGCGCCGTTTACCGCATTTATGCGCAGCATCACGTCGTCGTCGTATGTAGTGTCGGCGCACGGAAACAGGGCGATGCCGAGGATATATATAGGCAGCTCGAATCGATCGCTAAAACAGGCCATCTCGCTGAGCAATTGGCGTCCGTGCTCAGGAATATTCTTCAAAGCAGGAAATAGGCCGGGTTTTTAACTGATCCTCTCCTATGCGCTGGAGAGCCTCGCAATCGTGGCAAGTTCAGCCTTGCCTTCATGCAAGCAATTCTTCCTTGAGCTGGCGCTGGTAGCTGGTAGCTTTTTCTTTAAACGAAAAAACTCGCTCAATCTAATGCTTTTCCCTGAGCGAGTGGGCGCATGTCGTGCGGCTAAGCTGAGGTCCGGTAAGCGCCATGGCCGATGCGAAACAGGCCTGCGGCAAGCGCCTGCGCGCCAGCGGCAGTTGCCCGGATTCTCTTACATCATTAAGCGTTAACGGCCGAGTCGGACAGCAGTTTTCGTCCGAAATCGCAGGCCGAAGCGCGGGGTTTCTATTAGGTCCCGCGCCTATGAACGACAATACCAAGCAATTCCGCAGGAATTGCGCCCGGCAATGCCCGGCAGCCATGAGTATTCGCAATGCGTCCGGTTTCGGCCGGACCTTGGCGAAAGCGTCAGCGTCTAAAAGTAAAAGCGGCCGTGCCGCGTCTTGCCCCGCCGAACCGGACTCTCCGGCTCAGGCCAACGGTGGTCGTCCGATGCCGCGGCGCTCGTTTCTGCGCGGCGCCGGGCTGGGCCTGGCCGCCCTCGGACTGAAAGGCCAAATCTCGCCGGCCTTGAAAGACCGCCTCCTGCCGAACTCGAATTCCACCATTCCCTTACACCTGGCCGCCAAGCCGGCGCCGTTGCTGCCGGCCAATGACGCTTTTCTGGAAGAACTTTCGCGCCGCGCGTTTCGCTATTTCTGGGAAAACGCCGATGCGCGCACCGGCTTGGTGCGCGATCGCGCTTTGGCCCGTGGCGCGAGTGCCGGGCTGGACTTGGCCAGCATTGCCGCCACTGGCTTCGGCTTGACCGCGCTGGCCATTGCCGCTGCCCGCGGCTGGGTGCCGCGCCCGCTGGCCGAGCAACGCGCGCTGGCCACGCTCGAATTCTTTGCCGCCGATGCCCGCCATCAACGCGGCTGGTTTTACCACTATTACGACATGGCCGGCGGCCGGCCGGCGCCCGGCAGTGAAGTCTCCTCCATGGATACGGCGTTGCTGCTGGCCGGCATGCTTTCCGCTGGCGCCGCCTTTCCCGCCCAGCCGCGCCTGGCTCAATTGGCCGAGGCGGTTTACCGCCGCGTCGATTTTCGCTGGATGCTGGCCGGTGATCCCCATCGCCTTTCCATGGGCTGGCTTTCCGGTTCCGGCTTTCTCGCCGCTCGCTGGGATAGTTATTGTGAAGAGACTTTGCTCTATCTGCTGGCGATCGGCTCCGAGTCGCATCCCATACCGGCCGAAGCCTGGCAGGCGATTGACCGCCCCTGGGTCGAATTTGCCGGCTTTCGTTATGTCGCCGGCGCTGCGCCGCTGTTCATCCATCAGTACTCGCACGCCTGGGTGGATTACCGCCATCGGCGCGACACGCGGGGCGAACGGCTGAATTATTTCGCAAATTCCATCGCCGCCACGCGCGCGCAACGCGCCTGGTGCGCCACGCTCGGCCGCCGCTTTCGCGATTATGGCAGTCAGACCTGGGGCATTACCGCCTCCGAGAGCCGCGACGGCTATGTCGCCTGGGGCGGCCCGCCGGCGGGGCCGGTAAGCGAGGCGGCGATTGATGGCACCATCGTCCCCTGCGCCGCCGCCGGTTCGCTCATGTTTACCCCGCGGCTTTGCCTGCGCGATATGAGCCACATGCTCCATGCCTGGGGCCCGCGCCTGCCGCTAATCTGGGGACGTTACGGCTTCTGTGACGCCTTCAACCCGCTCACCGGTTGGGCCAGCCCCTATGTGCTGGGCATTAATCAGGGCATCACCCTCCTCAGCGCGGAAAACTTCCGCTCCGGCCGCCCCTGGCAATGGTTCATGCACCATCCCGCCCCCCGCCGCGCCATGGCGCGCGTCGGACTGAATCTGGTGTAAGCCTGAGCTGACGTTGGAAGGATCCGTCAAGCGTTAACGGCCGAGTCGGACAGCAGTATTCGTCATTGGCCATTTCGGAGAAATTGCCTCTAGCCATGCCCGCAAGCTGAAGCGCGGGGTTTCTTTTAGGTCCCGCGCCTATTAACGACAATAAATTTTCGGTCTCCATTAGTATTCGCAAAGCGTCCGGTTTCGGCCGGACCATTGCGAAAGCGTCAGCGCCTAAAAGTAAAAGCGGCCGAGCCGCTTGCTTTGCAGGGCTTGTCGGGCGGAGGGGGCTTGAGTATTTTTCTTTGGTGGAAAATGCCGCGGTAAGATGCTTATCGCCTTGCTTTATCGCTGTTTTCTTCCAGTAGATGTCCCATCTTTTCCCGCTTGGTGCGCAGATAGCGTTCGGCATGGGAGGAAGCCGCCGGCGGTTGGCAGGCAATCCGCTCGGCTACCTCGATGCCCGCGGCGGCCAGTGCCTGGATTTTCTCCGGGTTGTTTGACAATAGCTTTAGCCGTCCAATCCCAAACCAGTGCAGAATCTCCACTGGCAGGCGGTAATCGCGCGCATCCTTGGGCAGGCCGAGCCGCTCATTGGCCTCGACGGTATCGGCGCCGCGGTCCTGCAGTTGATACGCGCGCAGTTTGTTGATCAACCCAATGCCGCGGCCTTCCTTGTCTTCATAGATCAGCAAGCCGTTGCCGGAAGCGGCGATCGCCTCCAATGCCAGTTCGAGTTGGTCGCGGCAGTCGCAGCGCAGCGAATGAAAGACATCGCCGGTCAGGCATTGCGAATGGATGCGAACCAGCGGCGTATCGAGCGGGCCGATGCGCAGCGCTAGCGCGGTCTCGACTCCGGAGCCCAGATCGGCCTCGAAACCGTAGAGCCGGAAATGCCCCCAGCGGGTGGGGAAATCGGCCTCGGCGGCCGGCTGTATGCCGGTGATTGCGGTTTCGGGGGCGGCCATCTCTCCTTATTATACCGGCCCCTCCGCTGCGGCGGCGTCGAGGTGAAATGGTTAAGATGAAGTGCCGTTGTGTCGTTGAATCAATTCTATAGTGCGCTCAATGTCCAGGGCGCGGTTTATTCACCGCCGGCCATACACCCGCGGGCTGGCGCGTTCCATGCGATTCGGACATGATGGTACTGTCAAGGATCTTTCATGCGCCTCCTGCTGGTAGCTTTGCTGCTCAAACTGGCCTTGATCGCGGCTATCGCCAGCGTGCTGGTGCGCTCGGTGCTGTTCAAGCGCTACCTCTATAAAGAAGAGCGGAGCCTGCGCGAAAAGCTGATTTTCGTCTTATATTTGACCATTCCGCTGGCTGGCGGCGTCGGCATTCGCCTGCTGGTGAAAAGTTTCAGCATGGCCGACTTGACCGTCCCGGGCGCTATGCTGATTGGCTTGCTGGCGGGGCAGATTGCCGGCTTGGCCGGCGGCGCGGTGATTGCGCTGCCGGCGCTTTGGGTGCATGAATGGCTGAGCTTGCCCATGGCGCTGCTGGCCGGCTGGTGCGGTGGTTTGTGCCGCCGTGTCGCCCCCGATTACGACGAGATTTGGGCCTTTTCGCCCTTTATCGATCTGGAACTGTGGCGCTGGCTGCGCAATCGCCTCGACCGCCCCTTCCGCGATTGGCAGGCGCTGCTCTTTGCCGTGCTGATCCTGCTCACCCTCGCCGAGCTGGAGTTGGCCCACGCCTTTCCCCGCCTGCTCTATGCCATCCGTCCGGTGAACGCCTGGGGTGTCGCGGTCGTGGTCTTCACCACCGTGCTGACCGTGGCCATTCCCATCAAGATCTGGAATAACAGCCGCATCGAGCGCCAGCTCGATGAGCAAAAACGCCTGCTGGTGCAGGCGCGCCTGGACGCGCTCACCAGCCAGATCAATCCTCACTTCCTGTTCAATACCTTGAACTCGATTGCCTCGCTCATCCGCCTCAACCCGGACCGGGCGCGGCGCCTGATTGTGCAGCTATCCAACATCCTGCGCCGCCTGCTCGAAACCCACGACAACCATGTGCCGCTGCGCCATGAGGTGGCTTTCATCCAGGATTATCTGGCGATCGAGCTGGAGCGCTTCGGCCCGGAAAAGCTGCGCGTGACCTACGACATCGATCCGCAAGCGCTCGATTGCCTGGTGCCCAGCATGCTGCTCCAGCCCATTGTCGAAAACTCCATTCGCCACGGCCTCTCGCCCAAGCTGCAGGGCGGAGCCATCGCCGTGCGCGCCTGGCAGACGGATGGCCAGGTGCGGATTGAGATCAAGGATGATGGCGTGGGCTATGCCCCCGGCGCGGGCGCGCCGCTCAGCGGCATCGGCTTGGCCAACGTTCGCGAGCGCCTGCGCGTCTTGTATGGCGCCGCCGCCAGGCTGGATATCGAAAGCCGTGTGGGCGAGGGCACCGACGTGCGGATCATGCTACCCAAAGTAGCGGCGATCGAAACGGCCTCCCGTCCCGAAACGTTCGCTGCCAAACCCGGCGGCCTGACCTGAAAGCCGTCCCTATCCGCTTTGAGATTTCAGCTTTGCATCCGCCTTTCGCTTATCCGTTGGGGCGGGGAGCCAAGATAAATTCTTGCTGGTTTTAGCCGGGGTTGGCTTGTTTCGTCTTGAGCTTGGAAGTGTGCTCTTTCGGCTTTGCGCCTTGTGCTTTGCGCCTTGTCTGGCTGACGCCTTCCAGCGCCGCCGCTACCCCCTGCTTGAGCGGATGCCGCAGCGCCAAGTCGCCTAGCGAGATCATCCCCACCAGCCGCCCCGAGCGCGTCACCGGCAGCCGGCGAATGCGATGCTGCGCCATTAGCCGCGCGGCTTCATCCAGCGGCGTGTCGGCGGCCACCGTCACCACGCCGGGAGTAAGAATATCGACCACGCGGCACTGTTCGGGCGAGCGGCCGGCGGCCACGCAACGCAAAACAATGTCGCGATCCGTCAGCACGCCCAGCAGGCGTGAGCCGGCCAGCACCGGAACGGCGCCCACGTCGGCGCCGCGCATCCGCTGCGCCGCCTCCCGCACCGTCATTTGCGGAGTCACCGTCAGCAGCCGCCCGCTTAGAATGTCGCCCACCAGCATGACCGCTGCCCCTGATGCATCCTCAATCAATGATGCGGTCTAAATTCGATGCCGCCGGCTATCAAGCCCTGCCGCGGGGCAGGCTATTTGACTCGTTCCAGGTATTTGCCTTCCGCCGTATCCACCCGAATCTTTTCGCCGGCATTAATGAAGCTCGGCACCTGCACCACCACCCCGGTCTCCATTTTGGCCGGCTTGGTGACGTTCGATACCGTTGCCCCCTTCAGCCCCGGTTCCGTTTCGATGACTTCCATATCCACCGTTGGCGGCAGCTCGATCGAAACCGGCTTGCCTTCATAAAAAGCGACCTGAATGCGCAGATTGGATATCAGGTATTCAACCGCTTCCCCCAGGACCTCGGCCGAAAGATGCACCTGTTCGTAGGTCTCGGTGTTCATGAAATGGTAGTCGCTGCCATCGCGGTAAAGATACTCCATCTCGGTTTCATCCAGTACGGCGCGCTCGATGCGGTCTTCCGAGCGGAATCGGTGCTCCATCATCGCGCCCGTGCGCAGATTGCGCAGCTTGGCCTGCACGAACGCGCGCAGATTGCCGGGCGTGCGATGGGTAATGCTGAATACCGAGTAGAGTTCCCGCTCATGCATGATCACCATGCCGGGACGGATTTGCGTGGCGGAGATCGCCATGTCGCCTGCTTTTCTTTTGGAATGGGCCGCGCCTCGAAAGCGCGCCGCTTGCGCTGTAAATACGCGAAAATTTATTATCGCAAGCACGCGGGCATTGTGTAAAGGCAAGGGCAGCCATGCGGCGATCGACTACGGCGCGATGTTGGAGAAATACGGCGGGCGGATTCGCGGTCATGGCGGCGTTGTGCTGGCCGGCGGCCTTGAGCGCGCAACGCTCCGCCCCTGTTTCTCTGGCGAAGGTACGGGTGCCTTTCGTCGGTTGTAAATCGGCTGGGCAATGGGGACCGCGCAAACCGCCCCGGGGGATTGCCGATGTGGCGGTGATCAGCCCTCGGTTGAAATCCCGGTTTTCTTATTACGAAGCCCGGAGTTTGGGTGTGCTGGCTCCGCGCTTTTGGCATTGTTTCGCCATCTATGGCTCGCGGAGCTCAACCTTGCTGGTGGCGCCTCAGCGGATCAATGCCAGGATGCTTCTTTGAATTGGATACTAAAAAATAATGGCTTAGTATCCGTTATCGCGATCCTTTCTGCTATGCGCGCCGGTTTTCAATGGATTATAGCCATGTTTATGAATTAAATAGGAGGGTGTGGCAGTTGGAATTGGCATAATCATCCCAGCGCCTGCGGCACGTTGGAACAACGCTGGCGCAATGGGAATTTTGCCTACTTTGCGCCTATTTCAAGCGGTTTTTCGAGCTGCCAGGCGTCGAGTTCGCGCGTGTAGTAGCCGTTGAGCCGGTTCGTGATCTGATACCCCTGCCGCTTATAAAAGCGTAAAGCGGTGTCATTGTTGACCGCTGTCTCCAGCCGCATGCGGCGGGCGCCCCGCCGTCGGCTGTAGAGTTCGCCTATTGCGAGCAGGGCGGCTCCCAGCCCCTGGCGGCGGCTTTGGGGTGCGACATCGAGCGTGATGACATGTCCGGTCGTGCCTGCGGCGTGCAAAACGATAAAGCCTAGCGGCGCCGGCTTGGCTGCCGGCTCTCCCGTGGCTGTCTCCGGCTGGCTTTCAGCCAGCCACGTGGCGGCATTGCGCATGGACATAAGCTCGCGCATCTCCCGCCGGGAATATGCCAGTTCGGGCGCGAAGCAGACCTGATCCAGTGCCCAAAGCGAGTCAAAATCGCTTGCCACCGCCGGGCGCAGCCGCCACGGCGCTCCGCTTATCGCCGGGCAATCGGATTGTGTTTCCGCCATGAAAGTTCTCGCTGCCTCTAAAATTAATTATCGCCGCCGCGCGTGCTTGGCCAGGATCATTCCTGGGATTGAACCCGCCGGCCGGTGGTCGTCGGCTCCTGCTGCCGAAAAAAGATGCTCGAAAGCCAGCCTCCCAATTCGCTGCCCGCCTCGCCTGAGCGCCATGCCTCCTCCGCCCGCCTGCTTTCTACTCCGCAGCGTGTCTGGCTGCTGCCCTCGAATCTGGTCACCGAACTGCGCTTGGCGTTAACTCCCTTGATGGCGACTTTTTTCTGGCTGCATCGTCCCGGATGGGCGGCCTCCTGTTTTGCCGTGGCTGCGCTCAGCGATGGCGCCGATGGCTGGCTGGCGCGGCGTCGGGGCGAAGTTTCCCGGCTTGGCTTGGTGCTGGATCCTCTCGCCGATAAACTGCTGATGTCGACATTGTTTATCAGCCTCACCCTGCTGCGTGCATTTCCCTTGCGCCTGACCCTTTTGGGCTTGGTTCGCGATTTCAGCATCGTGACCGTCGCGTTGGTGTTGTATTTCGTCACCGGCTTCTCCGATTTTCGCCCCAGCCGCCTGGGCAAGCTGAATACCTTCATGGAAATGGTGACCGCATCGGCCACTCTGTTTTATCTGCTCTGGCCTGTGGCGTGGCTTTTCATCTTCGTGCAGGTGCTTTGGATCGTCGCTTGGATCCTGATTTTTGCCTCCGGTAGCCATTACGCGCTGCTCTGCGGGCATAGATACCGCGCCTGGCGAATCGAAAACACCGGCATCATCGCTTGACCCTCCGGCTGCATCCATAGAGGCAACGGGAATTTGCGATCATGAGCACTCTACCTCCACCCATCTCTTTGCCCGCCTCCCGCTGGCAGCCGCAAGCCGAACACTGGGGCCACGCTCTCGGCTGCTGGGCGGCGCGCCTGCGCCTTCAAACCCGGCAAGCTCAATATGTCTGGCGGAGCGCCGAAAAATTTTGGCGCCATTTACAATCCCCCCAAGGCCGCAAGCGCAATATCGGCTGGCTGCTGGGCGGCGTGGTGGCGGCGGGTTTGGTGTTGGGCCTGACCCTGGGCCGCCGCGGCTGATCCTGGCGCGGGATTCAGACTCCTGCTTTTTCCAGGCTGCGAGCGCGAGGATGGAACATGGCTACTCAACCCAGCACAACTGAAATGAATCAGCGCATCGATGTGCAGCGCCAGCGAATCGAAACTACGGCGACCGCTTTACGTCTGCGCCTGCGCCAGCGCATGGAGATGCGTGACTTGCTGGCGCGCCATTGGAAATTGAGCCTGGGCGCGGCTTTCGCGCTTAGCGTTCTGGCCGGGCGCATCCTGCGGCGCATTGTTCTCTGAAAGCCAGGCTTTCATTTCCCGCCCCTTGGCGGTGGCTGGATGGAGTGTGGAGATTTCTGCCTGCGGTATGCTGTCTTTTATTAATGGCCCCGGCTGATTTCCGGCGGCAAGGTTGCGGACTGCAAACTGGCAACACTGAGGATTTTTTCCCCCCGATTATTCAGCGATGCCATAAGCGGTACGGTGGCCCGCCACTCCTGCTGCAAGCCGCGCAGATCGCGGTGGGGTAATGGAGCCGCCGGCGGCAAGTGGCGGCGCACCACTTCGAAGTTCTCGAAAGTGCCGTCGTGCTCGATGCGGAAATCCAGATGCGGCCCGGTCGATAATCCGGTGGACCCCACCCGGCCGATCAATTCCCCTTGCTGCACATGCTCGCCGCGGTGGACCAGGATGCGCGACAGATGCATGTATAACGTCAGGTATCCATTGGCATGATGAATCTTGATCAGTCGTCCGGCTTCTCCGTCCCAGCCGGCAAATACCACCGTCCCGTTGCCAATGCTCTGTACCGGGCTGCCATAGGGTGCGCCAAAATCTATGCCCAAATGCGGACGGTAAATTTTCAAAATGGGATGAAAACGGTGATAACTGAAGGGAGACGTTATGGGGGCGGCGAAACGCAGCGGTGAGCTTAAAAATTCCCGCTTGAGCGGCCGCCCATCCGGTTGAAAATAAGCTGTTTGCAAATGACCGTCGCGATGGTAGCTATAATGCAGCGCCTGGTATGCGTGCCCGCGGTTGACATATTCAGCCGCCATGATCTGCCCGTATCCGGCAAACTGCCCATGCCGGAAGCGCTTCTGCACCAGCACGCGAAAGCTGTCGCCAGGCCGGGTATCGGTGTTGAAATCGATGTCCCAGCCGAAGATGCCGGCCAGCATCAGCGCGAGTTGATCGTGTTCGCCGGCCGCTTGTACGGCATTGAACAGGGAATCGCTTACCGTTCCGCTGACTCCCACCCACTGATAGCGATAGCGCAAGGCATGCAACTGGGCTCGATAGTCATTGCCGGATCGGGTAAGCCATAGCTGATGATCCAAATTAATTTGATACCGAAGCTGTTGTATAACGGCTTGGGGCGTTTCATATACATACAACTGGTTGCCGGCGCGAATGCGCGCCAGATTGTAGATTGGCTTTGCGTCCGCCAGCAGTTGTCCGGCGCTGCCGGCGGAAATACCCAACTTTTCAAGGTATTGAGTGAAGTTGCTCCGCGGCGGGATTCTACCGCCTAACCGGCGCAGGGCCGGCTTTCGCGGCGGCAGGGCCTTTAAGGTTTGCTGATGATAAACTTGGCGGGCTTGTTTGACCCGATGCCCCAGCCAAAACCATTCTGTTGACAAAAGAATTATTACAATTCCGATCAACAAGTAAAATAGTGTCGGTTTGGCTAATAGTTGTTTCAATCTGCTGCCGGGTGCTTCTGATTCGAAATTTCCCGTTCCCAGCCGGCCGCGCGTAGGCTTCGCCCCAGTCCAAACATCACGAATTTCGTGGTTAAAAAGCCAAAAGTGCAGGTAACGCCGGCGGCTAGAACGCCGATTCCCAAATCCATCAGATTGCTCATCATATAGCAAAACCCCCTAACGTGCCCAATAAGCAAGCACGCCAGAGGCCATTTTGAGCGGGTCTTATCCAGCCACTACAGGGTTATACAGTATTCCCAGTTTCTCAATTTCCACCTCCATTTCGTCCCCGGGCTGTAGATAGATGGGAGGTTTACGGGCAAACCCCACGCCTGGAGGCGTTCCGGTCAGGATCACATCCCCCGGTAATAAAGTGATGGATCGGGATATGTAGGTTATCAATTCCGGAACGGAAAAGATCAAATTGGAAGTATTCGAATCCTGCAGCGTGCGGCCATTCAGCCGCAGTCTGATGCGTAAGCGGTGTGGATCGCCAACTTCCGCCGGGGTAACCATTACCGGCCCGAGCGGGCCGAAGCCGTCGGCGCTTTTGCCGCGATACCATTGGTTATCTCCGAATTGGAAATCGCGCGCGCTGACATCGTTGGCGCAGCAAAATCCGGCGACCGCTTCCCCCGCCTGCGCGGCGTGAATCTGCCGGCATTCCTTGCCGATGATCACCGCCAGTTCGGCTTCGTAATCCACTTGCGTGCTGTCGGGCGGCAGGCGAACCGGCTGGCCATGCGCGGCCAGGGCATTGCCGGTTTTGGCGAAAAGCAGCGGCTGCTTGGGCGGCTCGGTTCCGGATTCGCGCGCGTGGTCGAGGTAATTCAAGCCCACGCAGATCAGGCTGCGCGGATGCGCGGGCGGCTGCAGCTTTTGCGGCAGCCCGGGCGCGAGGCGAGTCGAGATTTCCGGCTTTTTTTCAATCCCCGCCAGCGCGGTTTCCAGTTCCGGTAAGACCCGGCAAAGCTCGGCATCGCCGCCGGCCAGCGCCGTTTCAAACCGCGCGCGCAGGCTGGCTGAAACCAGTGGTAGCAATGCCTGGCCATCGATCCAGGCATCGCCTGCGGCGGTAGTGAATTGCCAGAATAGGGAGGTCTTGCCGTGCTCGCTATAGCGTCCGATGCGCATAGGGTAAAAATTGCCCGGCGGCGCAGCTTATAGCCGCCGGCTTTCGCGCCGCTTGGGCGCGGGCTGGCGTTGGGCGTTCGCGGGGTGAAGGACGATATGGCGCTCGCGGGCTTCGCCTTCGCTTTCAGTGCGAACGCCGGCAAAATCGCGCAACGCCAGGTGAATGATGCGGCGATCGTGGGCGGACATCGGGCCGAAGGCGTACCACTGGCCGGTGCGGAGCACTTTGTCTGCCGCCAGCCGCGCCGAGGTCGCCAGTTCGTCGGCGCGCAGGCGCCGGCGGCCGAGACAATCGAAACTGATCAGGCGTGCGCGCTCGCCCGTAAGCCGCAGGCATTCGCGCACCAGGTACTCGATTGCGTGCAGCAGATCCTCATGGCGTTCCAGCAGCAGCAGCGCGTCTTCCCCTTCAAAATTGAGAATGCGTCCGGCTTCCGGATCGGTCTCGGGCGGAGGCAGCAGGGTGTAACTCAGCCGCAGGCGGGCGCGCGTGAAAATCAGTTCCAGCAGTTCGCGTAACTGCGGCTCCACCTCTGCCCACATCGCATCCCTCGGCATTCCTTCTCCTTGTTAACGCTTGCCTCGCGGCTTGCGTGCCGCCGGCGCCGGGGTTCCGGCGCGCGGCTTGCCCGCCGCTGCCGCCGCCGCCGGCGCGGCGCCTTTAAGCGGGGCGTAGTGGCGATTAATGACGTATTGCTGGCTGACCATGATTAAGGTGCTGCCCAGGTAATATAGATTCACGCCCGTGGGCAGAAAAAAGAAAATATAGCCCATGCCGAGCGGCATGATCCATTTCATCAGCCGGGCCTGCATCTGATCCTGGCCGGCCGCCATCGGCACCAGCGCCATAAACCAGAACTGGGTCGCCACCAGCAGGATGGGCATGATCAGGTAGGGATCGCGCGCGGAAAGATCGTGGTAATAGAACAGCCAGGGCGCGTGCCGCAGCTCGATTGAGGTTTCCAGCACTTCATAAAAAGCGTAGATCAGCGGCAGCGGAATCAACATCGGCAGGCAGCCGCCCAGCGGGTTGATGCCTTCTTCCTGATACAGCTTCATCATTTCCTGCTGCAACTGCATGCGCCGCGGGTCTTTCAGCGGCAGTTTTTTCATGCGGTCGTTGATCGATTTGATGCGCGGCTGCAGCGCGATCATCTTCACCTGCGTCTTCTGGGCTTTCAGCCGGAAGGGATACATGATCATGGTGATCACGAAGGTGACGATGAGAATTACCCAGCCGTAGTTGTGGACGATGTGCTCGTAGGTCCAGCGCATCCACAAAAATAGCGGCTTGGCGGCGAAGCCGAACCAGCCAAAGTGCACCAGTTCGGAAAGATGCGGCGCTACCCGGCCCAACAGCGCCAGCCGCTTGGGGCCGATAAAGACGCGCCATTGCGGGCTGCCGCCAATCGCCACCCCCAGCGTTTCTGCGGGTTTTCCGGCGATTTCGCGCCCATGGCTCATCACCAGCGGGTGATAGCTGGTTTTCATGCGCGTCAGCTCAATTTCGGGGGTGTTGTTGGGCAGAAACGCCAGCGCAAAATATTTGTTCTCCAGCCCGGCGTATTCGTAGCCTTCGCGCAGCGGGCTGCTGATTCCGGCGATGTTTTTCGGCTCCCATTTCAATAACTTGCCCGGCTGGCGCGCGAAAATTCGCTCCGTCACAAAATCGTTTTCCGCGCTCGAGCTGGCAAAGGCTCCGGGCCACGCCAAGCCATGCGGCTGGGCCTGGCCATTGTGGGTCAACTCGGTGCTGACTTGAAATTCGTAGCCGCGGCCGAATTCAAACCGCTTGACCGCGCTCCAGCCATTGCCCGCCCAGCGGAAGGTCAACTGTTGCCGCCCGCCGGAAAGTTGGCTGAGCTTGACTTGGTACAGCGCCTGCGCCAATTGCTTGCGCAGGCCGGCATCGGCGCTCCAAAATTCGAAGGGATACCCATGACGCTGCGAAAATTTCGCGTCCACCAGATCCAACGGGTGCCAATACTGGTCGGTATACCGGCTCAGGATCCAGCTGCGGGCGCTGGCGCCGCGGTTGCTGAATTCCAGCCGATAAACCGGCGTGTTGACCGTCACCCGCTCGGCGTGGGAGGCGGCTATCGGCGCCGCAGCCGCTTGGGCCGGTTTCACCGCTGCTTTGGCTTTCGCCGGCGCGCTGGCAAGCGGGCCGGCGGAAGCCGCCACGGCCGGCTTGGCGGCTGGCTTCGCTTGCGGGGCGGTCTTCGGATTGGACCAGGGCCGCAGCAGTAAAATCATCAGCACGGCGGATAACAGAAACGCCAGCATCAGCCGGCGTTCCATATTGAAATCATCATTCATGGCGTTGACACAGGCGCTTGGCCGTCAGCGGACAGGATCGAATCCTCCGCGATGAAAGGGATGGCAGCGCGCCAGCCGGCGGAGCGCCATCCAGCCGCCGCGTAAGCAGCCATATTGTTCAATGGCCTGGTGGGCAAACTCGCTGCAAGTCGGAACGTACCGGCACGCGGGGGGCAGCAGCGGAGAAATCGCAACCTGATAGCCGCGCAACAGGCTGAGCAGCAAACTTTGGCCGGCGGCCGCCAATCCCTGGGTAATTTGCCGCAATTTCATCATGAGCGCGGGGTCAGCAGCATTGTGCCGGCTCTTGCCGCGGTTGGGTCAGGCGCCGCAGCCCGCTTTCCAGTTCGCCGCGCAATTCCTGAAAATTCTGTTTCGCCACGCCGGCGCGAGGATGAACTACGATTTGCCATCCGGCGGGCACGGTGGCGGCGGATTGGGCCAGCAGGGCGCGCGTGCGGCGGCGCAAACGGTTGCGCCGCACCGCGTTGCCCGCCTGCCGCGGTACGGTGATGCCAAACCGGGGCGGCCGCGGTGCCGCGGCGGCGGCGGGCGGCAGGGCGATAAGCTGAAAATCAGGCAAAGCGAAGCGCTTTCCCCGGCGATAGACCGCCGAGAATTCCGCCCGCCGCCGCAATCGCATGGCCGGCGGCAGGCATGAAAGGTTCAATCGCGATAACCGGGCTTGACGGTTAGACGTTTGCGGCCCTTGCTGCGGCGGCGCGCCAGCACGGCTTGCCCCGATTGGGTCCGCATCCGGCGCCGGAACCCGTGGGTTTTGACGCGGTGCCGGCGGTTGGGTTGAAATGTTCTTTTGGGCATGATTCACGTTCTCCGCTCCCCCGAGCCCGGCGGTGTGGGTGTTCTCGCTGCGGGGTCATTCCGGTCGGCCGCTCCGGGCAGGGCATGCGCGGCGCCATGAAGACCGGCCATGACGCGCGGCCAAGCGGTAATTCACTATTATAAAGGTAGAAACGCGCCGCCGCTGAACTATCCGCGCTCGGCGGGCGGCGCCGGCGACAGCTTTAGCGCCCGGGTTGCGGCAGGCTTAAAAAATATTCCATCAACGGCTTCGCCCGGCATGAGAATCTTCCCAGCCGGAATGTTTCCGATTGCGAACCAGCCAGCCGTGATCGTCAAAATAGCCGGTATGGTACAGCGAACGGTAAATATTGCCCGCGATTTTCGCCGCCAGTGGCCCATACACCAGATGATTGCCGCGTAGTACGACCACCACCACCAGGCGCGGCTTGCGGACGCCCATAAATGAAGCAAACAAGCCATAGCGGGTGGTGCCACGGCTGCAGGTGCCGGTTTTCCCCAGCACATTGAAGCCCGGTGTCCAGGCGCTGCGCGCGGTGCCATAACGCACGGCCGCCATCATGCCATCTTCTATTTCCGGCGTGATGCCGCTCAACCGCAGTTTCAGGCGGACGCGCGGCCTGAAATGCGCCGCCTGCCAGGCCGTGGTGGGATGCTGCAGGTAATAGATCGTGCCGCCATTGGCGATCGTGGAAACCAGCGAGGCCAGTTGCAGCGGCGTGATATGGATCCCCTGGCCGAAACTGCACAATTTGGCGACGCCGCCGCGGCCCGGCGCCATCGGATAAATGCCGGGCGACTCGCCCCGGATATCGTAGCCGACCCGGCGCCCCAGCCCCAGCAGGCGTTCATAGCTGCTGACGGTGCGGAAACCCAGGCGGCGGCCGAGCGTTTCAAAATAGGCGTTGATGGAATAGGCGAGCGCGGTGGTCAGGTTATAGCGGCGTCCCCCGGGAATTTTCACCAGCGTGTTTTCATTGATCAGCCCGGTGTTGAGCGCGGCCACGGCAATGGCCAGCTTGGTCGTCGAGCAGGGCTGGTAACTGGAAGATAACGCCAGCGATTGGTTCACCATCGCCAGAATGCGGCCATTATTGGGGTTCACCACCACCGCCGTGCCGTTGCGGTCGCCCAGCGCCCGCACGGCCGCCGCCCGTACCATCGGATCTTCGCCGCCGGTAATGTCGTGCAGGTTCAGATCATGGGCTATCGGGCTGGTGGTCCAGTATTGGCCGCCGTACAGGTAGCCTTCGCGCTCCAGCCGCACCCGCTGTAACCAGGCGTGGTGACGCGCGCGGCGTTCGCGCAGGCGGCGTAAATATCGCAGGTGCGCCAAATAGCGCTGATGCGCCCGCCGCCGGATCCAGGCACGCCATACCGCATGCTGCGGCTTGGCCGCGGTGCCGCGTTTGGTCGGCCATGCCGGCAGCGCCACCATCGCAAGCAGCATTAGCACCAACGCCGGCTGTAAGCCTCGAAAATGATTTTCGGCGCGGCCGTCGCTTGCTCTGTCTCGTGGGCTCATTGGGGTCCGCGATTGCTGCTCTGTACTCATATATGATGCGATTGTACTCAGAACGCTTAAAACTGTATGCACTTTTTCCGATTTGGAACCCTAAAAAGATTACTGAACAGGAACATGGCTTGAATGTTACAAAAAGGGACAAAAACGTACCCCCTCTTCCCCTCCCGCGGTTTCGCCCCGTTCCCCCCGCGCGCGTGGCCTTGGCGGTGGAGTAGTATAGAAATTGCGCCTGCGCGCGTGGCCTTATATTTCTGCGCGCCTGTAGCTCAGTCTGGATAGAGCGTTCGCCTCCGGAGCGAAAGGTCGCAGGTTCGAATCCTGCCAGGCGTACCATACTCCACTACGAATCAGATACTGCCACCATGGCCGCCGGGCGACCCACTCTTAATCCTGATCTCATCGCCTTGACCGGCATCAAGCCGAGCGGCGAGCCGCATCTCGGCAACTACCTGGGCATGATTCGCCCCGCCCTGGCGCTGGCCGGCAATTACCGCACGTTCTACTTCATTGCCGACTATCACGCCCTGACCACGCTTCACGATGGCGCCGAGCTGCGTCGCCTGACGCGCGTCATCGCCGCCACCTGGCTGGCGTTGGGCCTCGATCCGGAGCGTACGCTGCTTTATCGCCAGTCGGATGTGCCGCAAATTCCCGAACTGGCTTGGATTCTGAGCTGCTTTACTCCCAAGGGGCTGCTCGACCGCGCTCATGCCTTCAAAGACGCGCGCGCGAAAAATCAGGAAGTCAGCGCCGGCTTGCATTTCTACCCGGTGCTGATGTCCGCCGATATTCTTGCCTTTCGCGCCCACGCCGTCCCCGTCGGCCGCGATCAGAAACAGCACGTTGAAATTTGCCGCGATATCGCCCTGGCCTTCAACCATGTCTATGGCGATATCCTCACTCCGCCCGAGCCGCTGATCCAGGCCGCGGTGCAGACCATCCCCGGCATTGATGGCCGCAAGATGAGCAAAAGTTACGGCAACACGCTGCCCTTGTTCGCCCCCCCGCAGGCGCTGCGCAAACGCGTCTTCCAGATTCAAACCGACTCCAGCCCGGTCGAGGCGCCCAAGGATCCCGATCAGGCCGTGGTCTTCCAGATCTACCGTTGCTTTGCCGCGCCTGACGAAAGCGCCCAGCTGGCCGCCCGGCTGCGCGCTGGCGGATTAGGCTGGGCCGTGGTGAAACAGGCGCTGGCCGATGCTCTCGAACGCCAGCTCGCCGAGCCCCGCCGGCGCTATCAGCAACTGCTGGCCGATGAGCCCGAGCTCGATCGCCTGCTGGCTGATGGCGGCGAGCGCGCCCGCGCCTTGGCCGCCGGGCTGCTCGACGAGGTTCGCCGCGCGGTGGGCGTCCGTTAAAGCTTCTCCGGAAAATTCCCCCCAGCGTTGAGTATTCGCCATGCGTCCGGCTTCGGCCGGACCTTTGCGAAAGCGTCAGCGCCTAAAAGTAAAAGCGGCCGAGCCGCGATCAAAATTTTTCGGAAGAAAGTGGCTCCCGGGACCGCGCGCTTTTCCAAATACTTAGCATCGAAATTTTGCATTGGCTATGCCGCCTCCGCGGAGGTGCAATAGGGGTGAGCGTGAAATGAGGCGGTTATGCCAGAAAAATATTGGTTAGTGCGTTACCCATCTGCTTCACAGCAGCCGGAGTGCTGTGGCGCTTACGAGCGTAAAGAAGAAGCGGACCGCGAGTTGGATCGTCTCAATGCCTTTCGCCAGCCGGATACGCCGGAATGGCGGCTGGTCGTGAGCGCGGACCTGAATCGGTAATGCGATCCGGCGGGGTTGACTCGTTTTCCTGAATGAACGTGAATAACGTGAATAAGGCGCGGGCACGAGCGGCCCGCCGCCGCGGCCGCGCCGCATTAGCCGGTATTCCGCATCCCGGCGGCTATGCCTTGTATCGTCAGGCGCAGCGCGGTTTCTTTTTCCGGCGTCAGCCGCTGGCGGTGCTTCTCGCCCAATAAGCTCGCCTGCAAATAACTGAGCGGGTCCACATAGGGATTGCGGAGCCGGATCGAGCGGCGCAGCATGGCATTCTTCGCCAGCAAGTGCGGTTGCTGGCTGAGGCTGAGCAGGGCGTGGCGGGTGCGCGCGTACTCCTCCTGCAGCCGGCTGGCGACTCGCAGCGCCGATTCCGGGTCGGGCGCCAGCCGGGCGTAGCGGCCGAAAATGCGCATATCGGCTTTGGCCAGCGACATTTCGGCATTGTCCAACAGGTCGCGAAAGAAAGGCCAGCGGCGGTACATGCTGCGCAGCCGCATCCGGCGGTCGCGATGCTGCAGTTCCGGCTCGAGCGCCGTTCCTAATCCATACCAGGCGGGCATGAGCGCCCGGGTTTGGGTCCAGGCAAAAACCCAGGGAATCGCTCGCAACTGCTGAAAATCGGCTTCCGCCTTGCGAAAGCTGGGGCGCGAGCCCAGGTTGAGCTCGCCCAACTCGCCAATCGGCGTCGCCTGCCAGAAAAAACGTAACAGGTCGGCGTCGCCGTGCACCAGTTGCTGATACGCCTCGAGCGCGCGTTGGCTGAGTTGCTCGAGCATCTCCTGCCAGGCGGGCGGCATGACGGCGGGCCTGCGGGCGGTCGGGACGACTGCCGCCGCCGGTTTCGTTGCCGGATGGCGCGCTGCGCTCGCCGGCGCCGCCGCTGCCGGAGTCGCCGTGACTGCATCGGCCGGCGCCGCGGCGGTTTCCTCCGCGGCGCTGAACCGCGCCAGCCCCGAGATGGCCAGCTCGAGATTGCGCAGCGCCAGGCCGGCATCGCCGTACTTGCTGTGGATCACCTCGCCCTGTTCGGTAATGCGCAGGTGTCCCTGCACCGTGCCGGGCGGCAGGGCCAGGATCGCTTCATAGGCCCGGCCGCCGCCGCGGGCCACGGTGCCGCCGCGGCCGTGAAAAAATTCCAGGCGCACGCCATGCCGCCGCCCCCTCTCGGTCATGGCGATCTGCGCCTGATACAAGCGCCAGTGCGAGGGCAGGTAGCCGCCATCTTTGTTGCTGTCGGAATACCCCACCATGATTTGCTGCATTTCGCCGTGGTGGCGCAGGTAGCCGCGATAGAGCGGGTCCGCCAGCAGTTCGTCCAGCACCCTCGGCGCCGCCTCCAGGTCTTCCAGCGTCTCAAACAACGGCACCGGGTGCAGCGGCAGTTCCAGCCCCGAGCCGGTGCATCGCGCCAGCCCGGCGCGCGCCGCCAGCGCAATCACCGCCCAGACGTCGCCCGCGTTGCGCGTTAGGCTGATCACGTAGTTGGCGATCGCTTGCCGCCCGCCGGCCCGCTGTGCTTCCGCGATGGCGCGGAAAAAATCCAGTTGCGGATGCGCCTCGCCCCGGTCCTGGGCGCGGCCGGCGGCCGCGCGATAGTATTGCCCGGCGGCGCTCGCTTCGGGCGCGGCCTCGCCCGCCAGCTCCGACCAGGCGCGCGCGTGGGCCTGGGCATTATTGCGCACATCCAGCGTGGCCAGATGAAAGCCGAACGTGGTCAATTGCCAGTGCAGGTGTCGCAGGCGCGTGGCCGAGCGGCGTGCGCCCGGCCCGACCCCGGGCGGCGCGTCCGCGCGCGCCAGCGCGCGGTAGAGCAGATCCAGATCCTCTCCCCAGGCTGCGGCGCTGGCGTAAGCCGGCGCGTCCTCCGCCCGCAGCCGGCGGTGCATATAGACAATCCATTCCCGCGCCGGTTCCGCCTGCCAGCGTGCCCTTGCCGGGCCTAACTCCCGGCGGTAATCCTCCAGCCGGGCCTGCAGTTCGCGGTTGGCGGGCACGCGCGGGTCCTGAAATAACGCCGCCGCCTGGCCCAGTTCGAAAAATAAGCTATCCAGCCGGCGCATATACAGCTGGCGCGCGATTTGGCGGTGCAGCGCCGCGGTGGCGCGCACGCTGGCGGCGCCGACGTGCGGGTTGCCATCGGCGTCGCCTCCCACCCAGGACCCGAATCGCAAGAGTTGAGCGCCGGCCGGGGGCGGGGCTCCCGGCCAGGCGAGTTGCCAGGCCGCCTCCAGTTCCGTATAAAACTCCGCGATCACCGGAAAGAACACGTCTTCGAAATAATAGAGCGTGCCGCGCACTTCTTCTTCCACCGCCATCCGCTCGGCCCGGTGGGGATCGGTGAGCCAGAGGTTTTCGATCTGTTCCAGCAGGCCCGCCTCCTGAGCCTCGCGTTCGCGCCGGCTCCAGTGCGCCGAGCGGTGTTCGGCGGCCTCCAGCAGCCGCCCGATCTCGTCCAGCCGATGCAAGACGGTGCGCCGCAGCGCCTGGGTCGGATGTGCGGTCAGTACCAGCTCCAGCCGCAGGCGCTCGAATAATTCGCGCGCCGCCTCCGCGGGCCAGCCCTGCCGGCGCAATTCCAGCAGCGTTTCGGCCAGCGATCCGCGTTGCTGCCGTCCCTGACGCTCGCTCTCCCGCCGCCGGCGGATGCGATGGCGCTGTTCCGCCAGATTCACCAGTTGGAAATAGATCATGAAGGCGCGGGCGATATGGATGCATTCCGCGCCATTGAGCGCTTCCAGGCGCGCCGCCAGCTCGCGTTCCAGGCCCTCGGCCTGCTCGCCGCCGGCGCGCACCTGCTTGCACAACCCGCGGATCTCCTCCTCCAGCGCCAGCGTCGCCGGCCCTTCCTGCTCCGCCAGAATGCGCCCCAGCAGGGCGCCTAATGCGTGAATTTCACGCCGCAGCGGCTCATCGGCTCGGCGGAATGCGGCAGGTTGCATGCGTTTCCTTTCGGCTCCTCATGGCGCGCGACCCTCTCCCGCCGCGTTTCGATCCCTTACCTTTACATTATAGAAACCTGAAGCGTTCACGGCCGGGTCGGGCCGTGGTTCTTGTCCCAGGCAATTTCGCGAGCCGTGCGCCCGGAAAGGCAAAGTCGGAGTCCTCACCCGGCTGCGCTTGGAAGGGGCTGGATGGGGCGAGCGTCAGCGCCGAAAAAGCAAAGCGTCCGCGCCGCCGCTGCCGGAAGCCGGATTTTTCCGGCGGAATCGTTTAAAATGAAACCCAGCTTTTCAATTCCGGGCGGCCCCGCCCGGCGGGGCGCAGTTTTCCATGAAGCCCATATCCACTCCATCCCGCGGCTTGCGGATTTCATCTTTGTCGGGCGCTCGCCTGTGTTCGCGCCCGCGTTCGGCCGGGCGCGGGCGGAACGGCATGACCCTGGTTGAATTGATCGTGGCCACCGCCATCCTGCTGGTGCTGACCTCGATGGCGCTGCCCATGGCGCGCGTGGTTGTGCAGCGGGAAAAAGAACAGCGGCTGCGGCATGCTCTGCATCAGATTCGCAGCGCCATCGATCGTTATAAGGACGCCGCCGACCAGGGCGCGTTTCGCGTCGCGGTGGATTCCGATGGCTATCCGCCCAATCTGCAAACGCTGGTGCGCGGCGTGGATGCCGGCGGCAAGCGCTACCGCTTCCTCCGCCGTATCCCCAAAGACCCCATGACGAATTCCTTCGATTGGGGCCTGCGCTCCGACCAGGATTCGCCCCATGCCGATTCCTGGGGCGGCCAGAACGTGTTTGACGTTTATACGCGCAGTCAGGGCACCGCGCTCGACGGCACCCCCTACAAGGATTGGTAATGTTGTCTCCTTTCGCATGCTCCGCTTCCCGCTCCCGCCGCGGTTTTACCCTGGTCGAGCTGATGGTGGTCATCGCCATCATGCTCGTGCTGCTGTCCATCGGCATTCCCATCTACCGCACCAGCGTGGTGCGCTCGCAAGAGGCGGTTTTGCGCGATGATCTTTATCAAATGCGCAGCCTCATTAACCAGTACACGCTCGATAAGCAGCAGGCGCCGCAATCGCTCGATGACCTGGTCACCGCCGGCTACCTGCGCCAGTTGCCGGTGGATCCGTTTACTCGTTCCGATAAAACCTGGGTGCCGGTCACCGACGATACGCTCATGAGCGTCGATCAGCAACAGCCCGGAATCGTGGACGTGCATAGCGGCAGCCGCCAGATCTCGCTCGAAGGCACGGCCTATAACACCTGGTAGTGCTGCGCCCGCCCCGCCCCCCGGCGGGCTCCGGCCGCGCCGCTTCGCCGGTCAAGCCGATGCAGCCTGCCCCTAGCGCGGGGGCATCAGTCCATCTATACCCGATGCGAAAGAGTTTGCGCCTTGGCCTGAGAGCGCCGCCTCGATTCTCGCCCGGGAAGGTGGCCATGAAAATTGCCCTGATCGCTCCGCCGTTCATTTCCGTTCCCCCGCCTCGCTATGGCGGCACGGAACTGCATTTGGCGCATCTGGCGCTCGGGCTGCGCCGGCGTGGACACCACCCCGTCGTCTATACCAACGGCGAGTCCCGCTTGAAGGTGGAATTGCGCTACCTGTATCCGCGCTCGGAATGGCCCATTCACGATAATCTGCACAGCAGTTTAAAAGATTTGAATCATTCCAGTTGGGCCTGCCGCGAGGCCGCCGATTGCGATTTAATCCACTTGCACAATGCCCCCGGTCTGGCCTTCACCCGCTTCTTCACCGGCCCGGTCGCCTACACTCTGCATCACCCCTGGGAGCCGGCGCTGGCGGAGTTCTACCGGCACTTCCCCGATGTCCACTTCATCGCCATCAGCCAGGCGCAAAGCGCCGCCTATCGCGGCTTTGCCCATCTGCATGTGGTGCCGCACGGCATCGACCTGAACTCCTATCGCCTCGGCGGTGGCCGGCGCGAATGGCTGGTTTTTCTCGGCCGCATCGCCCCCATCAAGGGCGTGCATCTTGCCATCGAAGTTGCCCGGCGCGCCGGGTTGCCGCTGAAAATTGCCGGCGAAATTCAGCCCATCTTTCGCGAGTATTGGGAACGGCAAATTCGTCCGCAACTGGATGGCCGCATCCAATATGTGGGCGAGGTCGGGCTGGAAGAGAAAAATGCCTTGCTGGGCGGGGCCCTCGCCATGTTGTTTCCGATCGAATGGGAAGAGCCCTTTGGCTTGGTCATGCTGGAAGCGATGGCCTGTGGCGCGCCGGTGCTGGCTTTTCCCCGCGGCGCCGCTCCCGAGGTGATCGCTCCCGGAGTTTCCGGCTGGCTCTGTCGTGATGTGGCGGAAATGGCCCGCCGCGCCGCCGTGCCCGGAATCGCCGCCGAATCCTGCCGCGCCTGGGTCGCCGCCCGTTTCAGCCTGGAACGCATGGTGGCCGATTACGAGCGCATCTATTGCCACATGCTCGCCGCCACTTCCCAAGCGTTAACGGCCGAGTCGGACAGCAGTTTTCGTCCGAAATCGCAGGCCGAAGCGCGGGGTTCCTATTAGGTCCCGCGCCTATTAACGACAATAAACTTTCGGCAGCCATGAGTATTCGCAATGCGTCCGGTTTCGGCCGGACCTTTACGAAAGCGTCAGCGCCTAAAAGTAAAAGCGGCCGTGCCGCCCGCCGCCGTCAAACCCACCGCCACGGCGGCATAATTGCGGTTCGCGCTTGGGTAAGTGAACCCGCCGGCCGGCGTGGGCGGGCTGTAAACTGCCCGGCGGAATATTCGTGCCGAGGATGAATGCGCGGCCGGCGGCGCATCCCGGCTTGCCTGTGGCTTCCGATTGCGTTCAGAATAGGTCGCATCTGCGCTCTCCGCGAAAGGAATCGAGCATGTCCCTCTCCGATGAGTCTGCCGCCACGCCGGGCATTTCGCGGCGCGACTTCCTCGGCGCCGGCGCATCCGCCGCCGCTTATTCGCTGCTGCTGAAAGCGCCCTCTCCCGCCCCGCGGCGGCTGGCGCCCAATCAGCCCATCCACCTCGCTTGCATCGGTGTCGGCGCGCAGGGCACGCGCGTGATGATGGATTTCCTGAAGTTATCTGACGTGCGCGTCGTGGCCGTCTGCGATGTGAATCGCGAAAGCGCCGATTATTCCGAATGGAGCCCGGGCGAGTTGCTGGGCAAGGAACGCAAGTTGTTGAACGATCCCGCCTGGGGCGCCGGCTGGCAAGGCCCCACCTGCGGCCGCGAGCCCGCGCGCCGCCTGGTGGATGCCTATTACCGGCAGGTGCGCCCTCTGTCCGGCGAGCGCGCGTGCAATGCCTATAACGATTTTCGCCAGCTCTTCGCCCAGGAGCGCGATCTGGATGCGGTCGTCGTCTGCACGCCCGACCACTGGCACGCCCACATTGCTTTATACGCGCTGCGCCAGGGCAAGCATGTGTTCAGCCAGAAACCGATGGCGCATACCATCTACGAATGCGGCTTGATGGCCAAAGCGGCGCGCGAAACCGGGCTGGCGACTCAAGTCGCGGTCATGAATGAGGCTTCCGTCGCCACTCGCCACCTCGCCGAATGGATTGCCGCCGGCGTAATTGGCCAGGTGCGCCAGGTGCACAACTGGTCGCAGCGCCCCTATTGGCCGCAAGGCCTGGCGCGCCCGGCGCAAGCTGAGCCGGTGCCCGACGGCCTGGATTGGGATCTGTGGCTGGGCCCCGCGCCGGCGCGCCCGTTTAACCATATCTATCTGCCCTTCGTCTGGCGCGGCTGGTACGACTTCGGCGAGGGCGCCATCGGCGATATGGCCAACTATAGCTTCGATACCATCTTTCGCGTGTTGGCGCTGACCGCGCCCGCTGCGGTCGAGGCCAGCTCTACCCCCCGCTTTCCCGAGTCCTGGCCGGTGGCGGAACTGGTGCATTGGGAGTTTCCCGCCCGCGCCGGTCGCGCCCCCGTCGATCTCTACTGGTACGATGCGCACCTGCGCCCGCCCCGGCCCCGGGAACTGGCGGCCGGCGAGTTGATGAATAGCCCCGAGGATGGCGAGGGCCTGCTGTTTGTCGGCGACCAGGGCAAAATTCTCTGCGGCTTCGAAGGCCAAAACCCGCGCCTGATTCCTTCCCGCCGCATGCGCGCCTTCACTCCGCCCCCCGATAATCTGCCGCCTTCTCCCGGCGCTTATCGCGAATGGCTCGATGCCATCCGCGGCGGCCCGCCGCCGCGGGCCAATTATGAATTCGAGCAGGCCGTGGTCGAGGCGCTATTGCTCGGCTGCATCGCCGTGCGCGCTTCCACCAAATTAACCTGGGATGCGGAAAACAAGCGCATTACCGGCCTGGACGCCGCCGGACGGCCCCACCCGCGCGCGCGCGCCGTCGCGCTGGCCGCCGCCAATGCCCAATTGAATCCGCCCCGCCGCGCCCCCTGGACCCTGGATGCCCTGCAATCTTGACGCCGCGCCGGCCTGCCCGCGCACCGCCATGGCGCCCGCTCTCCTTGCGAGGCATCTGTGGAAAATTGACAATGGGCAAACGCCGGCGGATAACTGATGATGGGAAACTTCCTATGACGACTCGCCGCGAATTCCTCTTCCGCTCCGCCCTCTTCGCCACCGGCTGCGCCGCCGCCGCGCTGCCGCTCGAGGCCAATCCCCTGGGCTTGCCCATCGGTTGCCAGACCTGGCCGGTGCGCCGGCGCATTGCCGCCGATTTTCCCGGCACGCTGCGCCTCCTGGCCCAAGCCGGCTTTCAGGATATCGAGTTGTGCTCCCCCGTCGGTTACGCCGATAACGGCTTTGGCGGGCTGGCGCGCTATAAGCCCGCCCAGTTGCGGCGCATTATCGCCGAGGCCGGCTTGCGCTGCTTCAGCTCGCATTTCACCATTCAGGAACTGCGCGCCCAGCAGCCCGCGCGCCTCGATTGGGCGCGCGAGTTGGGCCTGACCCAGATGCTGGTGCCCTCGCTCGATGGTCCCCGGCATCCCACCCTCGAGGACGTCAAGCGGGCCGCCGGCGAATACAACCAGATCGCCGAGCGCGCCGCCCGTGCCGGCATCCAGCAGGGTTTGCATAATGAAAATTTTGAAGACGCCTTCGTCGGCCAGCGGCGGGTTTACGACCTGCTGTTCCAATATCTCGATCCGAAATTGGTCAAATTCCAGTACCAGATCAGCGCCCTCCAGTTCGGCATGCGGCCGCTCACCTATCTGACCCGCTATCCCGGTCGCTTCATTTCCTTGCATCTGCAGGGCTGGTCGGCGAAAACCCGCCGGATTGTGCCCCTCGGCCAGTCCCATCCGCCCAAAGATTCGCTCGACTGGCCGCGCATTTTCCATGCCGCCCGCCGCGCCGGCGTGCGCAATTATTTTTTGGAAATGAGCCTGCCCATGATGGAAGCCAGCTTGCCCTATCTGCGCCGCCTGACCTAAGCGGCTTGGCGTAATTGAAATGGCTTTCCTTGAGCGCGCCGCTAGTGGCTTTTATTTTCCTGGAAGCGGGGGCTGGCGGGCGGGCATCTAACTGGCTATCTCCGGCATGGCTCTCTCTGCTTCCACTACTTCTTCGCTTCCTCCAGTTGGCGCCGCCGATACCATGCCGGCTGGGCCGCGCCGGGTCAACAACCTCACGCTGCTGGAAGGTAAAATCTTCCTGGCCACCACGCTGGCCGGCGACATCCAGCCCGCCGGCTCGCCCGATGTCGGCTTCTTCTATCAGGACACGCGCTTTCTCAGCCACCTCGAGCTGTGTGTGAACGGGCACCGCACCGTCGTGCTCTCCGCCTCGGCGCGCGCCAATCAGGCTTCCCAAATCGATTTGACCACGCGCGGCGATGCCGCCCGCGAATCGCTCGATTTGCCCGACAATACCGTCCACATCCGCCGCGAACAGGTGTTGGGCGGGCGCCTCTTCGACCGCCTCACCGTCGAAAACTACCAGTTGCAGCCGGCGTCGCTGGAGCTGGAATACCGCTTTGCCGCCGATTTTTTCGACGTCTTCCAGGTGCGGGGTATGCGCCGCCCTCGCGGCGGCGAATATCTGCCCTCCCAGGTCGAAGCCGACTCGGTCCGTTTCGCCTATCGCGGGCTCGACGGCGTTACCCGCGAAACCCGCTTGCGCTTCCATCCGGCGCCGCGGTGCTTGAGCGCCGCCGCCGCCGGCTATAGCTTGCGCCTCGCCCCGCGCGAGTCGTTGACCATCGAGTTGGAAATCGAACCGCGCGCCGAAGGCCGCCCTCCCGCCCAGGTGGACTCCAGTCTCGATGCCGCTCGCCAGCGCCGCCGTAACGAATACCACCGCTGGCTGGCGGCTTCCACTTCGCTGGAATCCTCCGACGATGTCTGGAATGCCTGCTGGGAAACCGCGGTCAGCGACTTTTTCGCGCTCCGCATTCCCGCCGCCGATACCCAGGCCGGGCCCGCGCTGGCCGCCGGTATTCCCTGGTTCGCCACCCCCTTCGGCCGCGATTCCCTCCTTGCCGGCTATCAGGCGCTGATGTTGCAGCCGCAGTTGGCCGCCGATATCCTCCGCTTCCTCGCCCGCTATCAGGGCCGCCGGGATTGCGAACGCAATGACGAGCAGCCGGGCAAGATTATGCACGAGCTGCGCCAGGGCGAGATGACCCGTACCGGCGAAATGCCCTTCGACCCTTATTACGGCTCGATTGATTCCACCCCGTTGTTTCTCATTCTTCTCAGCGAGTGGTTTCAATGGACCGGCAATGTGCAATTGCTGGAAGAACTCGCGCCCGCCGCCCGGCGGGCCGTGGCTTGGATCGATCGCGCCTGCGCCGCGCAGGATGGCTGGCTCGCCTACCAGCGCCAGGCCGAGCGCGGCCTGGTCAATCAGGGCTGGAAAGATTCCTGGGACGCCATCCTGCATCGCAACGGCGAGCCCGCTTCCCCCCCCATCGCCCTCTGCGAAGTGCAGGGCTATGCTTATGACGCCCGCTATCGCTGGTCGCGCCTGTTGCGCCAGCTCGGCGAGCCGGCCGAAGCCGACCGCCAGCGCCGCCAGGCTGCCGAGTTCGCCCGCCGCTTCGATCGCGAATTCTGGCTGCCCGAGGAACGCTACTACGCCCTGGCGCTCGATGCTTCCCCCTCCGGCCATCCCCCCGGCTGGCGGCCGGTGCGGGGCGTGGCCTCCAATGCCGGCCACCTGCTCTGGAGCCGCATCGCGCCCGCCGAGCACGCCCGCGCCGTCGCCGCCCGCCTGCTGCGCGAAGGCATGTTCTCCGGCTGGGGCGTGCGCACCCTCGCCGCCGACGAGCCCGTCTTCAACCCGCTTAGCTATCACCGCGGCTCCGTCTGGCCGCATGATAATTCGCTGCTGGCGCATGGCCTCGCCCTCTGCGGGTTTCCCGCGCCGCTGGAACGCGTCTTCACCGGCTTGTTTCAAGCCGCGCGTTTTTTCCGCGATTACCGCTTGCCGGAGCTGTTCGTCGGCGTGGAACGCCGCGAGTGGGATGAGCCGGTGCCTTATCCCGTCTCCTGCTCGCCGCAGGCCTGGGCCTCCGGCGCCTGGTTCCTGCTCTTAACCAGCCTGCTCGGCTTGCGCCCCCAGGCCGTGCGCCATGAGTTGCACATCGTCAATCCCCGTCTGCCGGCCCCGCTCGACTGGCTGCGGCTGAATCATCTCCAGGTCGGTAATTCCCGCGTCTCGCTCGAATTTAGCCGCCGCGGCCATCGCACCTTTTGCAATCTGCTCGATGTCCAGGGCGACCCGCTCAACGTGACCCTCGACTTCCGCCCCAATCGCTCGATTAACCCGCCGGTGCGTGGTTAAAGACCTTCCGGAAGCCTTAACGGCCGAGTCGGACCGCAGTTTTTGTCAATGGCAATTTCGGAGAAATTGCCTGCAGCATGCTCAATTTCGAAGCAATTGCCTGCAGCATTGGCAATTCCGCGGGAATTGCGCCTGGCAAGCCCGGCAGCCATGCGTATTCGCCATGCGTCCGGTTTCGGCCGGACCTTTGCGAAAGCGTCAGCGCCTAAAAGTAAAAGCGGCCGTGCCGCCGCGGTTTTGTATCCCGCTCCGGCCTGCGGCTGGGTAACTAATCGTGTACCTCTGCGAAAGCAACCTTTCAACTGTCGGGTTTCCCATTTTTGGGACGCCTGCCGTCGAATTGTATGAAATATGGAAGATTATCCGGTGTTGGCAGATTATCGTCCTTGGTTTTCAGCTACTTACAATTTCCTGCTTTGGTTGCCTGCATGCTCAAATATCCTTGCCGGGTTGCATTCTAGTTAATGCCCGGAAGTGTGGTTTGCCGAATGAATGACGCGGATCACGCCAGTCAGTGACAGTCGTTGCATGATTTGTGATTGACAGCATGCTGGGTTTTTCAGTAGCATGCTCCACTAACCGCGGGTTTGTAACCCGCGCGGCGTGTTGGGCCGCGGCATGGCGGCGGAACGCGCAGGGATCAGGCAATAGCGGTAGCAACAGATCGGCTCTTCGAATCGCGGTTTAAGAGGATAGGGAGAGGAGAACAGCATGCGGCGAATTTGGGTTGCTTTGGTAGCGTGTGGCTTGATGTCGCTCATCGCCTGGAGTCAGGCCTCTACCGGCGGGGTTTCCGGGCGCGTAGCCGACCCCTCCGGCGCAGTCGTGGTGGGTGCCAAGGTTTCACTGCTGGATACGGCGACGGGCGCGGTTAAAACCGCGACCACCAACTCCAGCGGCCGGTTTCTCTTTCCCGGCTTGGCGCTGGGAACTTACCAGTTGACCATTACCGCGAATGGCTTCCAAACGACGACCGTGACCAGTATCCCGGTTACCGTGAACCATACCGCGGTCGAAAATGTGTCGCTGCAGGTCGGCGCCAGCACCCAGACGGTCACGGTGCAAAGCACCGCCGGCACCAACCTGCGCATGACCAATGCCACCGTGGGCACCGCCTTCAGCGGTCAGTTGGCGCAATTGCTCCCCAACCAGAATCGCGACGTCACCAGCCTTCTGCTGACTCAGCCCATGACCACCCCGCCGCTGGCTCAGGCGAATGGAAATAACTTGATGGCGGGCCAGGTCGCCGGGCAGATGTCGGATCAGAACGCTTATACCCTCGACGGCGCCGATGCTTCCTCCGACACCGAAGGCAATAACTCTTATGTAAGCTTTGGCTCCGGCGGCGAGGCGGCCATTCCCACCCCGGTCGAGAGCATTCAGGAATTCCGCGTCTCCACCAACAATATGGGCGCTAACTTCAGCACCTCCGCCGGCGGCGAGATGGCGCTGGTCACCAAGCGCGGCACCAATAAATGGCACGGCTCAGTCTATGATTTCTATCAGGCCGACGAGTTGAATGCCCAGGGCTGGGGCTTCAACCAGACGCATTATTACACCTGTTATGTCAATAATGTCTATACGCCGAGCACCCCCGGTTGCGTGCAGAAACAGGAAATGCACCGCAACCGCTTTGGCGCCTCGTTGGGTGGCCCGATGCTCCCCAAATTTTTGGGCGGCAAAACTTATTTCTACTTCAACTATGAAGGCCGCCGCTTCCCGCGCCAGGAAATCTACAGCCACTCGGTGCCGTCGGCCAGCATGCGCCTGGGCACTGTGAAGTTTGCCGACGCTGCCGGCAATGTCGTGTCCTACAACCTGAACAATTCTACCCAGTGCGCCGGCCCGAATGGCGCCGGGGGCCAGGCCTGCGATCCCCGCGGCCTGGGTTTGAATCCGGAAGTGGCCTCGATCTGGGATAAGTACATGCCGCTGCCCAATCAGCCGATGCATGCGGTCGGCAATGGCCTCAATATCGGCACTTACTCCGCCAATTTATCGCTGCCAATCGTGGATAATTTCGCCGTCATGCGCGTCGATCACGACTTTGGCTCTAACTGGCGCATGAACGCCGTCTATCGCTACTTTTCGGAAGCGGCCCCGACCGATTCCCAGGTGGATATCGGCGGCCTCTATCCCGGCGATAAGCTGGGCGTGCCCACTTCGCTCTCGTCCAATCCTTTCCAGCCGCGCGACTTCGTCGTCGGCCTCACCGGCCAGATCACCCCCATGATCACCAATGACTTCCACTTCAGCTATCTGCGCCATTGGTGGTCTTACCAGCGCGGCGGCTGGAAGCCGCAGGTGGCTGGCACGCCGGACGCCCTGGAAATCGGCGGCGAAAACAAAACCGGCGCTTTGATTCCGGTTAACCTCGATACCCAGGATACCCGTTGGAGAATCTGGAACGGTCACGACTGGGGTTACCGCGACGATGTGGGTTGGATGACCGGCAACCATCTCTTTCAGTTCGGCGGCTCGCTGACCCATTACTGGATTCACCACGTCCGCACCGACGAGGTCGTCGGTGGCGTGCCCTCTCTGGTTTCTCAGATTACCAGCGGCGCGCTGGTCATGAATGGCACCTATCAGCCGGTGCAGTGTACCGCCAGTAATCAGCCCAATTGCATTCCGACCAATCAGTTGGGCAGTTGGAATGGTGACTATGCCGATATTTTAGGTATAGTTTCTCAAACCAATATCCTGGTGACCCGCAAGGGTAGCAATCTGAGCCTGCAGCCGTTCGGTACTCCGGTGCAGGATACCGACACCTACCCCTACTTCAACACCTATTTCAACGACGTGTGGCACATGACCCCGTCGCTAACCGTGAACTACGGCCTGACCTGGGCCGTGGAAGTGGCGCCTACCGAAGCCAACGGCAATCAGACCACCCTGGTCGATTCCAGCGGCCATCAGATTTACATGCAGCAATATCTGCAGAACAAGCTGCAGGCGGCGCTGGCGGGCAAGAATTACAATCCTACCGTCGGCTTTGAGCCGGTGGGCGCGTTGGGGCTGACCTCGCCCTACAAGACCGATTATCACCAGTTCGGGCCTCGCTTCGCCCTGAGCTGGAATCCGAATGTGAGTAGCGGTCCGCTGAGCTCGCTCTTCGGCAATCATGAAGGCGTGCTGCGCGGCGGCTACAGCCGCATCTACAATCGCCTCTCCGGCGTCTCCCTGGTCATGACCCCGCTGCTCGGCCCCTCTTTCGGCCAGACCATTTCCTGCGTCGGCCCCAACACCTCCGGGCAGTGTACCGATAACTCGACCGTGAATCCAACCGATGCCTTCCGCATTGGTCCCACCGGCGCCGGCTTCGATGGTCAAACCGCGCCGATGCCGGCGATTTCACAAACCTTGACCTTGCCGGTCGAGCCTGGCATCGGCACCACCCCGGCCAGCACGTTTGGTTTCTTTCTCGATCCCAGCTACAAGCCGGGCTACACCGATGAATGGGACGTCTCTTATCAGCGCACCGTGCCTGGTCATGGTTTGCTGGAGTTGGGTTATGTCGGCAATCGTTCCCGCAACCTGTATCAGGGCATCGACCTTTCGGCCGTGCCGTGGATGATGCGCCAGGGAGGCCAAGCCTTCAATCAGGCCTTCATTAACATCTATCAGCAGTTGAAGCGCGGCGTTAAGCCGGCCGCCATTCCTAACCAGCCCTTCTTCGAGACCGCGCTGGGAGGCGCCAATAGCGCCTACTGCAGCGGTTTCACCAGTTGTACCCAGGCTGTGTTGGCGAATGAAGGCACCAGTCCCTTTACCACTGATAATGTGGAGCAGGTCTGGTCGGAGTTGGATAGTAACTGGGTCTTCGGCCCCGCGCTGCCCAACACCACCCAATTCCCGGCCTCGCTCTACGGCGAAGGCCCGTTTGGCTGGTCCAACTACAACGCCGGCTTCATCAACTACAACATCCGCGCCAGCCACGGCCTGACGCTCGATACCAACTTCACCTACGCGCATAACTTCAACACCATCGGGATCAACCAGGAATACGTGCTCGATACGGTGGAAAATCCCTGGAATATCGGCACCGATTATGGTCCGACATATTGGGATCGCAAGTTCACCTTCAATTTGCTCAGCCTCTATAATCTGCCCTTCGGCCATGGCCAGAATGGCTTCCTGAACCATGTGATCGGCGGCTGGTCGGTGGCGCCCATCTGGCAATGGGCCAGCGGCACGCCGATCGAAATGTACGGCGGCTCCTGGGGTGAAACCGGCTCCTCGTCCTGCTGCGAGAATGGTTTTACACCCATCCCGTTGTCTTCCACCAAGGTATATTCCGCTGGCAGCAATGTCGTTACCACCGGCGCGCCGGCAGCGTCCAACTCGCAGTGCATTGCCTGCGGCGGCTATGGCACCAATACCGGTTCCGGCCATAACTACTTCAAAAACCCGATTACTTCGTTTGCCGCCTGGCGCTTGCCGCTGGTCGGCCTCGATACCAATAGCGGCGGCGGCGGCAGCTTCCTCCGCGGTTTGCCGCACTGGAACGTGAACATGACCCTCGCCAAGACCACCAACCTGAGCGAAGGCACCAGGCTCCAGTTCACTGCCCAGTTCTTCAACATCTTCAATAGCATGCAGTGGTCCGATCCCTTCCTCGATGCTCAGGATCCATGGGATTGGGGCGTGCAATACGGCCAGGCCAACAGCCCGCGCAATATCGAGTTGGGCCTGCGGCTGTACTGGTAATCGGTAAATAAAAGGATGGCTTCAAGCCAGGGGCGAAAGCCCCTGGCTTGTCCATTCTGGCCCGGGTTTTGAGCGGATTGTAATTTTATCTATGAACTCGCTATTTTCATGGTGAGCTTCACCGATCGAAAATGACTCGGAATTGCGGAGAATTTGAGCGGCAATGGGGAGAATGCATATGAATAAGGCTCTGGAGATTGCGAAAACAGTGCGTTTTTCTTTCCTTGGTTTATTGGGTTTGGGTGGTTTGCTGTTGGCCTTGTCGCTTGGCGCCTGGGCCCAGACTTCCTACACCGGCGTGGTGAATGGGCGCGTGACCGATCCCAGCGGCTCGGTCGTCGTCGGCGCCAAGGTGAACCTGGACCGCAAATCCACCAACTTGCATCTCAATGTCGTTACCGGTGCAACCGGCGCCTATTCCTTTCCCGGCTTAACGCCGGGAAATTATATTTTGACGGTGCAGGCCAAGGGGTTCACTACCTTGACCCAGCCGGTCGTCGTGCGTGTCGGTCAGGTAACCAATGCTCCCGCGCAATTGAAATTGGGCAGCAGCACCACGACGGTGAAAGTCACCGGTTCCGCCGCCACCGTGCAAGTCAACACCCAAACCGCCACCGTCGGCGGCGTGATCAATGCCCGCCAGATTAAAGACCTTCCCCAGATCGGCCGTAACTTCCTCGATCTGGCACAGCTTCAGCCGGGCGCGCAGATCATTGACGGCGGCAACTTCGATCCCACCAAAAATGGCTTTGCCGGACTTTCCATTGACGCCGCTGAAGGCCGCACCACCGATATCAACGTCGATGGCGCCGATATCACCGATCAGACCGTCGGCACCACCACCATGAACCTGAACGACAACTCCATCCGCGAGTTCCAGGTTTCCACCTCCAGCCTCGATACCTCCTCCGATATCGGTAACACCGGCGAGGTTTTTGTTAGCACCAAGAGCGGCACCAACCAGATTCACGGCTCCGGCTTCGCCAACTATCGCAGCGATCGTTTCGCCGCCAATCCCAGCAATTCCGGCCAGAAGCCGCCTTTCAAGCAGAACCAGGACGGCCTCGATTTCGGCGGTCCGTTTCTGCATAACAAATTGTTTTGGTTCCTCAGCGGCGAGCGTTATTCCCGCGATCAGGAATCGGCCGTCTCCATGCCCGATTTCCCTTCTTATAACGGCTTTTTCCCCGCTCCGGGCGAAGACAAAACCGGTGTGGCGCGCCTGGATTGGAATATCAGCTCCAGCCTGCGCGCGTTTTATGAGATCCGCAACGACAGTCTCGCCCTGGTCCCGCCATCCACCATCGGCGGCACCACCATGCAGCCCTTCACCAACGAGAACATCACCAATCTGAATATCGTGGGCTTGACCTGGCAGCAGGGCAACTTCACCCATCAGTTCCATTACGATCATCTGGGCTTCTTCAATCACATCTTCACCAAGCCCGTGGCCGGTTTGCCCAGCTTCCCCGTCGCGGTCAACTTCGATACCGGCGAAAGCTTCGGCCCCAATCTGCTTTCCCCGCAGCACACCTTCCAGATCAACGACGAGTTCCGTTACGACGGCAGCTACTTCTGGGGTAATCACACCTTGCGCTATGGCTTCGAGTACAACCATATCGCCAACGTGGTCTATGCCTCGTTCTTCTCGTCCGGGGTCAATGCCTATCCTAGTTACAACTTTTGCAAGCAGTTTTTAGGTGCCGCGCCCACCAACCCCATGCAGTGCCCGGGGAACTTCTTGATCTTCGGCAATGGCTTGGGATACTTCTCTAACTTGCCGGTGCACGGCAACCCGTTTGGCGGCGTCTATAATCCGCGCAAGTCCTTTTACCTCACCGACAACTGGCGCATTACCCCCCGGCTGGCTATGAATATCGGCGTCCACTTCGAGCGCGATCCGGGCGAAGTCAATACCGACCTGAAAAAGCCGCCGTCACTCATCGCCTTCGGCCCGCATTATTCCACCTTCGCGCCGATTCCCAATAACTGGTCGCCGACCATCGGCTTTGCTTGGGATCCCTTCGGTCATGGCACCACCTCCATCCGCGCCGGCTATGGCATCTATTACCAGAACGATATCTGGAATAATGTCATGTTCGAGCGCTCCGATTACATCAGCAGCAGCATCGCCCCCGGTTTCCCCTTTGTTTATGCCGGCTCGCCTTTGTTCGATGCCAAAGGCAATTGCATCTTCATGTGCACCGGCGATGCCGTCGATACCGAATCCCTGCAGCAACTGGCGCCGCAGATTGTGGCTGCCCAGGCCCAATTGCAGGCCAGTTACGCCTCGCAGCCGCAGAGCGCTTTCGCGCCCCCGCTGGATTTCGAAAGCCCGGCCCCCGGCGTTTTGACTCCCGGCACCGGCTGGGGTAACCCGCTGTTCGATAACACCTATACCACCCCCTACTCCGAGCAGTTCAATATTGGCGTTCAGCACCAGTTCTCGCCCGGCGTCGTGCTCTCCGTGAACTTTATTAAGAATCGCAGCCTGCACCTGTTGATGATTCAAAACACCAACTTCGTCGGCGATTCTCGCTTCCTGAATAAGACCGTGGCTGCGGCCGCGATCAATGGCGCCGCCACTGACCTGGGGGTCTCGCAAGGCAATACTCCGGCCGGCACGATGCACAATATCGCCGCCGCGGTGCAAAATGGCGGCATTACGCAGGCCGCGGCGGTGGGTGCGCTGGCTTCTAATTCCTCCGGCGATTCGCTGGGCTCCGGCGCGAATTACGTCCTCGGCGCGCCGAATTATGCCTTCGGTGGCGTGAACCCCAACTACAACAACATGTCCACCTATCGCAACCTGGGTTCAGCCGACTATAAGGCGCTGCAGATCCGGTTCACCATCCAAAAAGGCCGCCTGCTTCGCTTGCTGCACTCCAACGACCTGATCGTGTCCTATTCCTTGAGCCGCAACAACTCGACTCAGTTCGATCAGGCCTTCGGCCCCGGCGCTACCGATAATGTGAATCCCGGCATGTTTTATGGCCCCAACGGCTATGACCGCTTGAATCAGTTGAGCTTCGGCAGCATCTTTTACGTGCCCGGCGGCTTCCGCATCTCTTCCGTCGGCCATTTCGATAGCGGCTTGCCGGTGACTCCCCGCCTGTCGCAGCTTTGCGGCTGCGCGGCCGAGATTTTCCAAACCGACTGGACCGGCGACGGCTCGACCGGCGATATCGTCCCTAACACCAACGTCGGCTCCTATGGCCGTTCCATCTCCAGCCCGCAGCAACTGCAGTCCATGATTAACTCCTACAATGCGAACTACGCGACCTCGCTCACGCCGGCGGGCAAATCGCTGGTGACCGCCGGCCTGGCCAACTCCGCCGACCTCAAAACCATCGGCTTGGCCATGCCCTACATCTCCGCTCACGTCGCCCCTGGAGAGTTGCTGCCCAGTAACTTCATGGATGCCGACTTGAGCATCGCCCGTCCCATTAAACTGGGCGAGCGCTTCCGCATCACCCCCCGCATTGACGTCTTCAATGTCTTCAACTTCGCCAACTACGATCCGCCCGGCAACGTGATGAGCGGCACGCTGCTCACCAACTACGTCCCCGGCGCGGCCACCGACTACGGTCTCTCGAATTCGCTGACCGATACCACCATGGGCAACCGCTCGCGCAAATATGGCTTGAATACCGGCCCGTTTGCCGCTGGCATCGCCCGTGCCTTCCAGTTCGATATCGGCTTCACCTTCTAGCTCGAGTTCGGCGGTAGTTCCATTTTTGCCGTGTCGTGTTTCTCGCCCGGCCAGGCTCCCTGGCCGGGCTTTCTTTTTGGTTGCGATCGCGGTCGGCTTCGGCCGGACCTTTGCGAAAGCGCCAGCGTCCAAAAATAAAAGCGCCCTCGCCGCCTCGCCGCTTTGCTCGTTTACTGTATTGATTCATCTTGGTTTACTATTCTTGGGATACTCGCTAAACTCATTCACAACCTGGCGGTTTCTCTAAATTTCCGGTCATGCCGGCGCGAATTCCTTAAACCTTCATTGGCTCTATCCCTGCTTTCTTGTTGATGCGCAATCAGATACGACATCTTGTGGGTCAATTTTATTTTGACTCTATAGACTGTATGTTTTTGCTTGATTGCCAGGCTGGCTGCGGCTACGATGCCTGACGGGGGATATGATTCTGTACTGCGCCCGATGCGGCGGAGTGGCCCCGGTCGGCTGAATCAGGAGTGATTCGGTGCTCAAAATTAAAAAACTGCAAATTCAGGGCTTTAAGTCGTTTTGCGACCGTACCGAGTTGATCTTTCCCGGTACCGGCGTGGTAGGTATTGTCGGCCCGAACGGCTGTGGCAAATCCAATGTCTCCGACGCCATCTGCTGGGTGTTGGGCGAGCAGTCGGTCAAATCCCTGCGCGGACAGCGGATGGAAGATGTCATCTTCGCCGGCAGCCGCGACCGCCCCGCCACCGGCATGGCCGAGGTCTCGCTGACTTTAGTCGATCCTGAGGTCTATAACAGTCCGGAAGACGTCGAAGATCCGCCGATTGAGACAGGGGATTCCTGGGAAGATGCCGCCGCTTCTCCTGCCGCCGAGCCCGAAACTGCCGCGTCTGCCGAAAACCCGCCGGAGGCCGCCGTCCCTCCCGCCGGCGCTTCCGAGTCGCCGGAGCACGGGGTGGTGCTCACCATTCACCGCCGCCGCCGCGTGGCGCCCATCTATCGCGCCGGTGAGATCGTTGTCACCCGCCGCCTCTATCGGGATGGCAATAGCGAATACCGCTTAAACGGACGCCCTTGCCGCCTGCGCGATATCCAGGACCTGTTCATGGGCACCGGTCTGGGACCGGAAACCTACGCCATCATCGAACAGGGCCGCATTGGTCAAATCCTGGGCTCGAAGCCTTACGAGCGCCGCGCCATCATCGAGGAAGCCGCCGGCGTGACCAAGTACAAGGCGAAGAAAAAACTGGCTGAAGCCCGGCTGGAGTCGGCGCGCCAGAATTTGGCCCGCATTCACGACATCTTCGAAGAAGTCACGCGCCAGATGAACTCGCTCAAGCGCCAGGCCGCCAAGGCCCGCCGCTATCGCGAATTGAAGGATGAATACGATGCCCGCCAGCGCGCTCTGCTGCTGGCGCGCGCCGCCCTGCTGGAGGCCGATCGGCGGCAAATGGAAGTGGAACGCCAGGATGCGCAACGGGCCAACGAGGCCGGACAGCGCGAAATCGAACAGTTGGAAAACGAGCGCGCCGCCAGCCAGCGCCAGGCGCTGGCGGGCGAGGCCGGCCTGCGTCAGGCGGAAAGCGAGTTGCACCGCCTCGAATTGGAAGCCGAGCGCTTGCAGGGGCAGTTGGTCCTGGCCGAGCGCCAGCAGCAGGATTTGGCCCGGCGTGCCGCCGCGCTGCAATCCATCCTGGCTGAATTGGCCGGACAACAAGCCCGCGCCGCCGATGCCTGCCTCGCCGCTCAGGCCGATGACGAAGCCGCCAGCCGCGATTTGGCCGCCGCCCGCGCCCACGAGCTGGCCGCCCGCGCCGCCGGCGAACAGGTCATCCGCGCCGTGCTGGCCCTGGAAACCGAAATTGAAGCCGCCCGCGCCCGCATGCTGCAAGCCATGAATCAGGCCACCATCCTGCGCCAGCAGATTGCCGAGCATGAAGCGGTGACGGTTGCCGGCCAGGCCCAGCTTCTGCGCCAGGCGTCGGAGTTGCAAGGCTTGGAGGGCGAATTGGAAGCTTTGGGGCTGCACCGTGGCCAGCTCGGCCTCAGTTTTGAGGCCAAGCAGCGCGATTGCGACGCGGTCCGCGCCCAGACCGGTCAAATTGCCGCGCGGCTGCGCGCCTTGCGCGCCGAACGCCAGGAACGCCGGTGCGAGCGCGAAGAGTTGCAGGCGCGCCTCGCCGAAGCCAGCGCTCGCCGCCGCTCGCTTGAGGAAATGATTGCTCATCACGGCTATAGCAGCGAGGCCGTGCGCAGCCTTTTTGCCGGCGGCGAAACCCGCTTTCGCCCCCAGGGCGTGCTTGCCGATTTCCTCGAAGTCGAGCCTGAATACGAAACCGTGGTCGAGGAATTCCTGCGCGAGGAATTGAACTACGTCGTGGTCGAAGACTGGGCGGCCGCCGATGCCGGCTTGGGCGTCGTGCGCCAGGATGCGCAAGGTCGCGTCACCTTCCTCGTGCATCCCGATGACTCCCAGTTGAAGATGTTTTCCGCCGAGCCGGCCGCCGGCGCCCCTTTCTCCCCCAACCTGGCCGAAAGCGGCCAGCCCCGCCCGCTGCGCCAGTTTGTGCGCGTGCTCAATGGCTTTGGCCGTTCGCTGGAGCATATTTTGCCCAAGCTCGGCAGCGGCTACATCGCCGCCGGCCCCGAGCAGGCGTGCGGCTTGGCGCGCCACAACCCGCAAGCCTATTTCCTCACGGCCGGCGGCGAATGGTTCCACAACCTCACCGTCAGCGGCGGCGCCCGCTCGACCGTCGGCCCGCTTACCCTCAAGCGCGAATTGCGCGAAACCGTCAGCCGGGAAACCCTTGGCCAGCAATCCCTGCGCTCGCTCGAAACCCGGCTCTCCGGCTTGGAGCTCGAAATCCAGAATTTGGAAGCCGCCGAAGGGGAACTGGATGCGCGCGTGCACGCGCTGGATCGCGACTTGGCCGGCGAGCGGCAGGCGTTGGAACATCTCGCCCGGGAAGCGGCAAGGCTGGAATCGCAGCGTGCCGCCCGCGCCTTGGAACACGAGCGCGCCCGCGCCGAATTACGCCAGCGCGAAACCCGCTTGGCGGAATTGCGCCTCGAGCTGGAACCCGCCGAAGCCGCCCAGCAGGCCGCGCTGGCCGAGCAAAACGCCGCCGCCGAGCGCCTGCTCCATGCCCGCGAGCAGCGCGAAGCCGCGGCCCAGCGGCAAGCCGAAGCCGCCGCCGCTACCGCCCGCATGGAAGAACGCGCCCAGGCCGCCACCGGCCGGCTCGAACGCCTGCGCGCCCACGCGCAGGAACTCGCCGCCCAGCAGGCCGCGCGCGCCGCCGAAGACGAAGCCGCCGCCGCCGAAATGATCCAGTGGGCCGCTGCCCGCGAAACCGCCCAGCTCGCCCTCGCGGCCGCCGCCGAGGCCGGCCGTCAGCAGGCCGAATTGCGCGCCCGCGCTACCGAACAATTGGCCCTCTGGCGCGCCCGCGCCGCCGAGCTGGAGCCCCGCATCCAGCAAGCCCGGCTGCAGGCCGATCAGGCCCGCCAGCGCCTCAACGCCTGTGAAGTCCGCCTTGCCCGCCTCGCCTCCGATTTCCAGCACCTCCGCGAAACCGGTCTGCACGAACTGGGACTCGAGCTGGCGCCCGAACTGCTCCCCGCCGAGCTGCCCGCCGCCGATTGGCTCCAGGCCGAGTCGGAAACCGTCGCCGGCCTGCATGCCCGCATCGAAGCCCTCGGCCCGGTCAACATGATGGCGCTCGAAGAATTCCAGGAAACCGAACAGCGCCATCAGTTTCTGGCTACTCAGCGCCAGGATTTAATGGATTCCATCGCCGATACTCAAAAGACCATCCAGGAACTGGATCAGGTCACCCGGCAGCAGTTTGCCGAGGCGTTTGAAAAAATCAACGCCTCCTTCCAGGAAACTTTCCAGACCTTGTTTGGCGGCGGCCAGGGCTTTTTGCGTCTTACCGATGCGGAAAACAACCCCGACGGCGGCGTGGATATCGTCGCTCAGCCCCCCGGCAAAAAACTGCAGAACGCGCTCTTGCTTTCCGGCGGCGAAAAGGCCATGACCGCCCTCGCCCTGCTCATCGCCGTCTTCCGCTTCCAGCCCAGCCCTTTCTGTGTCCTTGATGAAGTCGATGCCCCGCTCGATGAGGCCAATATCGGCCGCTTCACCCGCATGGTGCGCGAAATGAGCGCTACGACTCAGTTCGTCATCATTACCCACAGCCGCCGCACCATGGAAATTATCCCCCTGCTCTACGGCGTCACCATGCCCCAGTCCGGCGTCTCCCGGATCGTCTCGGTCCGCATGGAAGAAGCTCGCCGCCTGGCTGCCAGTTGAGTGAATACGACCCGAACGGCCTCAGCCTATGAGCCTGGACCGGCCTCTGGCCTTTCTGTTACAGGCTTTTCAGCAACCGCGCCGGGTCGCTCTCGGCGCCGCGGCGGGCCGGCAGATAGCTGGCCAACACCGCCACCGCGAAGAGAAACCCCAGCCCCGCGCTGAGCGTTAGCGGATCGTAGGCGTGGACGCTAAATAAAAAGCTGCTCAGGGTTTTTCCCAGCGCCAGCGCCGCCGCCAGGCCCGCGCCGGCGCCGATGCAAGTCAGCCGCAAGGCTTCGCCCAGCACCAGCCGCAGAATCGAGCCGCGCTGCGCGCCTAGCGCCATGCGCACCCCCAACTCGTGCTGCCGCTGCGCCACGCTGTAGGAAATTACTCCGTAAATGCCCACCGCTGCCAGCAGTAGCGATAAGCCGGCGAAGCTGGAAGTCAAGATCAACGCCAGCCTCCGTGGCGCCATGGCGGTGGAAAGCAGCGCGCCCATCGTATGCATTTCGGCCACCGCCAGATTGGGGTCGAGCGTGTGGATTTGCTCCTCCGCCGGCCGCAGTAAAGATAGCGGCGATACCGCGCCTCCGGCGCGCAGCACGAAGGTCATGGCGGTGTTGGCTTGTTGCCGATAGGGGACATACAACTCCGGCAGGCGGTCGACAATCGAGCTGCCCGCCAGGCCTTCGAGCTTGATGTGCCGCACCATCCCCACAATGGTCATGATCTTTTGATCTTTGGTTCCGCGGCCGAATTCCACCTGCTTGCCCAGCGGGCTTTGCCCCGGCCAATAACGCCGGGCAAAAACCGTATCTACGATGGCCACCGGCGGCGCCTTCTCGGTGTCGGTCGGGCGGAAATTCCGTCCCCGCAGCAGGGGAATTTTCATTGCCCGAAAATAGCCCGGGCTGGCCATGGCAAAATCCGTAAGCGGTTCCTTGCCCGGCGGAAATGGCGCGCGGTCCGGCAATTGAAAAGTGTTTTCCCAGTCGCTGCCGCTGAAAGGCAGTGGCATGATCAACGCCGCTCGGGTCACGCCGGGAATGGCGGCGAGTTTGGCCAACGCTGCGCGATAGAATTCGATCTGCTGCGCGTCTTGGTGATATTGCCGGTCGGGCAGCCCCACGGTGAAGGTCAACTTCTGCGCCGGGTCAAAGCCCGGGCCGGAGGCGATGAGCAGGTAAAAGCTGCGTAGTAGCAGGCCGGCGCCGGCCAGCAGCAGCAGCGCCAGCGCCATCTCGCCCGCTACCAGCGCTCCGCGGAGCCGGTGTCCGCCGCCATGGCTTTCCCGGCCGCCTTCATTGAGGCTCTCGCTTAAGCCCCGGCTATCTTGCAGCCAGGCTGGCGCCAGCCCGAATAAGATTCCGCACAGCAGGGCCGCGCTCAGGCTGAACAACAACACCCGCCAATCCACGCCCAGGCTGGTGGCGCGCGGCAAATCTTTGGGTAAAAGCGGTTGGGCGAAATGCATCCCCAGCAACGCCAGCACTAACCCCAGCCCGCCGCCGGCCAGCGCCAGCCCCAGGCTCTCGCCTAACAGTTGCCGAACGATTTGCCAGCGCGTTGCCCCCAACGCCGCCCGAATGGCGAATTCCTTCCGCCGTCCCTCCGCCCGCGCCAGCAATAAATTGGCGATGTTGGCGCAGGCGATCAGCAGCATCAGCCCCACCGCGCCCAGCAGCATCCATAAACCCTTGGCCGAGCCCCGCACCATCCATTGCTGGTATCGCATCAGCTCTACGCCGACCGAGGTGTTGGATTTGGGATAAGCGGCCGCCAGCCGCGCCGCAATCGCCGACATCTCGCTCTGCGCCCTCGCCAGGCTTACCCCCGGCCTCAGCCGTCCCAGGGCGCTGATGCCGGGATGACAGCCCCGGCTGTGCAAACATGGGTTGCTGGCCCGCAACGCGCCTAGCGATACCCAGAGCCGCGTCTTGCCGGGAAAATCGAAGCCCGGCGGCATCACCCCGATTACGCTATAGGCCTGGCCATCGAGAACGATGGTCTTGCCCGGCAGCCGCGGGTTGGCGCCGAACTCCCGCGACCAGAGCCGGTAGCCGAGCATCGCCACCCGCGGCGCGCCCGGCTGGTCGTCGGCCGGTTTGAAATTGCGCCCGAGGTAGGGTCGCACCCCCAGCGTCGGGAAAAGATTGGCGGTGACATTCAGCGCTTGAATGACCTTGGGCTCCCGCCGCGGGCCGGTCAGGTTGTAGCCCGCCCATTGCCAGGCGGCGAGATGGCTGAAGACCTGGTTCTGCTTTCGCCAATCGTAATAGTCGGGCAGTGAATCCGACATGGCGGAAAAGCGCGGCGTCCGTTCCCGCACTTCAACGAGCTGGCCGGGATGCGGGTATGGCAGCGGACGCAGCAGCACCGCATCCACCACGCTGAATATCGCCGTATTGGCGCCAATGCCCAAGGCCAGCGTGGCCATGGCGATCAGGCTGACGGCGGGATTGGCGCGTAACGCTCTCCAGGCCGGTTTCACCCCATTCTGCAGCCGCATGTTACCTATATACGCGCCCATACGCTAAAAAGATGCGGCCAATTAACGCCGTAAAGCGTTAACGTCCGAGTCGGACAGCAGTTTTCGTCATGGGCAATTTCGAAGAAATTGCCTAAACATTTTCAATTTCGAAGAAATTGCCTCAAGCCATGCCCGCAGGCCGCTTTCGCGCGGGGTTCCTATTAGGCCCCGCGCCTATTAACGACAATACCAAGCAATTCCGCAGGAATTGCGCCAGGCAAGCCGGCAATTCCGCAGGAATTGCGCCCGGCAAGCCGGCAATTCCGCAGGAATTGCGCCCGGCAATGCCCGGCAGCCATGAGTATTCGCCCTACGTCCGGTTTCGGCCGGACCTTGGCGAAAGCGTCAGCGCCTAAAAGTAAAAGCGGCCGAGCCGCGGGTCTGCTGCTTTCCGCGCTCTTTTTTTGTCGGTGACTGGCGGTTGACGGCGGTCAACTTGTATACTGGTCATTTCTTCCCTGGAAAATTTCTATGCCTGTGCTCGTCTCTAGCGATTGTCCTGGACTGAAACTGCTCTCGCGCGGCAAAGTGCGCGATATCTACGATCTCGGCGACGCGCTTTTGCTGGTCGCCAGCGACCGCATCTCCGCCTTCGATGTCGTGCTGCCTACCCCGATTCCCGACAAAGGCCGGGTGCTGACTCAAATTTCCCTGTTCTGGTTCGAGTATCTGGCTGATGTCTGCCCCCACCATTTAATTACGGCGGAGGTCGGCCAATTCCCGCCCGCCGCCCGCGCCTGCGCCGGGCAATTGCGCGGCCGCTCCATGCTCGTGCGCCGCCTGGATATGGTGCCGATCGAGTGCGTCGTGCGCGGCTACTTGGCCGGCTCGGGCTGGCTGGAATATCGCAAACAGGGCACGGTTTGCGGCATCCCCTTGCCCCCCGGCCTGCGCGAAGCCGATCCGCTCCCGCAGCCTTTATTTACCCCTAGCACCAAGGCCGCCACCGGCCATGATGAGAATATCTCCCCTGCCCGCGCCGCCCAACTGGTCGGCGCGGATGTCGCTCGCGAACTGGAACGGCTGAGTCTGCAACTTTATTCCCGCGCCGCCGCGCATGCGCAAAAATGCGGCCTTATCCTGGCCGACACCAAATTTGAATTCGGCTATGCCGGCGGTCGCCTGGTGCTCGGCGACGAAGTCCTGACCCCCGACTCTTCCCGCTTCTGGCCCATATCCGAATACCGCTCGGGTCAGTCCCCGCCATCCTTCGATAAACAATACGTGCGCGACTACCTGCTGACTCTCGACTGGAATAAACAGCCTCCTGCGCCTAATCTGCCCGGCGAGGTGGTCGAGCGCACCAGCGCCAAATATCGCGAGGCTTACCGCCGCCTCGCCGGCCGCGACCTGCCGCCGGAAGCTTGAGAACTTTAGCCTGAGTTGGCCGTGGCTCTGGGAGCGCGGCTGTCTCGCCCGCGTTTCTGGCGTTCGCCACCGGCAGCCGGGGCTTTTTTCTTTGAGTATTCGCCCTGCGTCCGGTTTCGGCCGGACCTTTGCGAAAGCGTTAGCGCCTAAAAGTAAAAGCGGCCGTGCCGCTGTATTCTGCCTGCCCCCTTTTTCTCTTTTGGTCCGGCCGTTTTTAAATTCGCGCTGATGAGCTTTCTGAGGGTGTTGTGCCCGATACGGCCCCCTCCTTTCTCCTGTCTTCTGACTTCTGTCTTCTGTATCCTGTTTCCTGTATTCTGTTCCCTGTTTTTATGAATTGGCTCGATTGGCTTTTGCTTTTCATCATCGCGATTTCCGCGTTTCTGGCGCTGCTGCGCGGCTTCGTGACCGAAGTTGTCATGCTCGTTGCCACCTTCGCCGGCTTGGCCCTCGGCGCCTGGAAATATCAGGCCGCTGGCCGGCTGTTTCGCTCCTGGGTGGCCCATCCGGAAATCCGTGATGGTTTGGGCTTTTTGCTGGTTTTCTTCGCTGTCATTCTCATCGCCTGGATCGTCACCGCGCTGTTGCGCAAGCTGCTCTCCGCCGTCGGCCTGCGCTGGTTCGACCGCTTGCTGGGCCTGGCGCTGGGTTTCGTCCGCGGTGTCTTGATTTGCGTGGTCGTGGTGGTTATACTGACAGCCTTTCCGCTTGCCGGAAACGCGGTGTTCAATTCCCGCCTCGCGCCGGACTTCTTGCAGGCCGGCGCCTGGATGGTGCGTGTGCTGCCGCCTCCGATTCGCCGCCGTTTTCATCAGGGTTGGCAGCGCTTCGGCCCCGTTGGCCCGCTCCCCGGGAAGACGGCAACGTTGCAACTGTAATCCCCTTTTGAGAGACCCCCCGTGCGCGAAGCTTTGGATACACTCATTGCTCAAATGGTCGACAAGGGCATCTTTTTTGAGGAAGCCTGCCAGGAATTCGAACGCCGTTTCCTGAAGCGCGTTCTGGAAAATCACCGCGGTAATCTCACCCACGCCGCCCGCTCGCTCGGCATTCATCGCAATACCCTCATGCGCAAACTGGCCGCGCTGCGCAAATCCGAACGCCCCCGCCGCCGCCGGCCTGTGATCAATTAATCCGGAATAGCTAAGGAAGTGCGTAGTGTATATATATTCCATTAAGGGACGACAGTCACTGCACCGAGACACTCTTGTTCTTTCCGTGCGCTGGCAAGTCAATGGGTAAACTATTTGGTTTCAGTCACATAGCGCGAATTTATCTTTGAGCGTCAACGTCATCGTGTCTCATCTGGATGACAGTTGGTGACAGTTCAAGCTCGCTTCCTAGGGACGCCAATTGTAGCTGGCTAGCAGTTGTCCCGTCCGGCTGACCAGTGCCAGCGCCGCCCGCCCTGGGGCCAGCCTGGTTTCCAGCCGCTTGCCGCTGGCCCTATCCACCCATGAAACCTGCCGCGCCGCCGCGCTTTCCGAGGTCACCACATACAGCGTCGCCTGAGCGAATGGCGTGGGCGCAATCGTGATGCCGGGGTCATCGCAATGCGTGCGATAGAGCGGTTTCACTCCCGCTTGGCGTAGCGCGTATTCGTACACCTGCCCCAGGGCGCGATAGTTGGCGTTCATCTCCAAGGGCGGCGCGAAGTACAGCACCTGGCCTTTTCCCACCGCCAGCCGTTGGAAGGTTTTTCCGCCCGGAAGCGCGCCATATTCCAGGTAATTCGTGTCCTCGCCGGGGTAGCTGAGCCATGCCGCGCCCCCGGGCCAGCGCAGCGGCATCATGCGCTGCGCCAGCGGTTGCGGCGTGTAGTCCAGGCCGATGAGGTGCGGCCGCCGGGTGGCGTGAAAATGCGCGTCAAGGTCGAAGCGGCCCGAGATCAGCAGCGTCGCTCCGGCTTTGACTTTCCCCAGCAACGTGCCCCAGGCCGCGCGGCTGAAGACCCAGGGCGAGGGCACAATGATCAGCCGCGGGTTGCCCAAGCCGTCGAGTTGGTATTCGCCGATGGCATAGGCCGTGCCGCGGGCGTAATCGTACAAGCTGCGAACGGCATGCTGCTGGGCGCGAATGGCGTAATCGTTGAAGACGGAAAGTTGCAATGATTGCGGCAGCACAATCGCTGTTTCCGGCCGCCGCGCCCCGGTGGCATAGGGCGCCAGGCGGCGGCCAAAATCGGCTACTCCGCCCAGCATCGCCGCCCAGATCTTCTCCGAGCCGTCCCGCCGCTTGATCCCAAATTCGTCGCCATTGCCCCAGTCCCAGAGCAGCGCCCCCGAACTGCCCGCCGCCAGCCCCAAAGCCAGCTTGCGTTCCATCAAGCCGGCCGCGCTGAATTCATTCCAGCGCCAGGCGTTATCCGCCCTCCAGGCCGGCTGCACGCCGGTCTCGCCGACAAAATCCGGACGTCCGGCCGCATGCGAGACGAGCGCATCCCACAGCAGCGCGTTGTCCTGCCAATAGGTGTGGTTGACGGTGAAACTGACGCCGGCTTGGCCAAAAAATGCATCCAGCACGCGATTGGTGACGCCGCCTTCGTCCTGCCCTACGTCGATCAGTTGCCGCGATCCGGTGGCGCGGATCGCGGCTACCATGGTCGCCACCCAGCGAGAAAACTGCGCTTGCGCGAACAGGTTGTAATCGAAAGCCCGGTCCTCGTGAAAATTGCCATACCGTGCCGGCTTCAAGTCGGCGGGGGAGGGAAGCGGAATCGCGCGCCAACTGCCCAGCGCCTGGGGCGTGGTGTTCCAGGCGCGCGCCAGGCGGGACAGCCGGCGATAGCGGGCGTGCAGCCACTGCTCCCAGGCGTGCCGCTCGACCGGATCATTATTGGGAATATTGCCTTGCCAGGGCGCCAGCGGATTGGAAAAGCTGGGCTCGTTGATCAGATCCCAGCTCAGAAAGGGCACGCGCCGAAACGGCCGGACAAGCGAGCGGTAATAGTTCAGCTCGGCCTGTAGGCCGGCCGGGTTGAGATATGGATTGCGTCCGGCCGCATGCGGCGGCCGTGAAGCAATGCGTGGATTGAAGGCGGTAAACGTAAAATTGACCTGCAACCGGTGTCGGGCGGCGGAGAGCAGAAAGGCTTCCAGCCCGCGCCGGAATTGCAGATTCGCTCCGCCCAGCGGGTTCAGGAACTGGCTTTGTCCGAACCAAACCCCGGTGCGGATGAAATTTACCCCGCGCTGCTCCATCTCGGCCATATCGCGTTCCCAGGCTAGAGCATTGCCTTGGTCAAATCCGCCGCCGTACCAGGCGGTCGAAAAATAGTTCGCGCCCACCGGAAAAAAAGGCTTCCCGCCGGCGTGCAGATAATGCCGCCCGGCGGTGAGCGCCTCGCCGGATGCCAGCAAAGCCCGGTCCCGCTGCCAGTAACCCAGGCGTTCGGTTTCCCAAACGCGCCCGTCCTGGCGCAACTGTGCGTACACGCGATAAAAACCCGGCCGCGGTGTTGCCGGCAGCGGCGCCGTGATGGCGCAACTGGCTGTCAGGCAATGGCGTGTCAAGCTGGCGAGTTGCCGGTGACCTGTAAAGGTCGTGATGCGCACGGTGGACGCATGCAGCCCCGCATTCCGGAATGCTGGGGACATCCGCCCGCCCTGGCGCTGCGCCAGCACATAGCGCAGGCGCAGGCTCAGTTCGGGCCTTTCCTTGGGCGTGATCGTTGCCAGGCGCATGCGCGCCATAAACACGGTTGCGCCGCGCCGGGCATAGTCGGCCGCGTCCCGAATCAATTGCCGGCCGGCGGCGCTGTGCCAGAAGCCGTAGGCCGGAGTAAAGTTCAGGAAGACGCAGCGGTCGCCCCGCAGCGCCGCCCGGCGGCCCAGGCCGTCGAAATCCACCCGTGTAACCGGCGCGGCCAGCCGCTTGCCGCCGGCATCCTCTAAAAAGCCCAGCCCGTGATACGCGCCCCCGCCCTCGGATGCCAGCACGAAGACGCGCCGCGGATCGAGCGCGAGTGGATGAAAAGACGGCGCATGGCGGCTCCAGGCAAAATGCAAGCCGGCGCTGCGCGGCGCGGCATAGCTATACTCAAATCCCAGCGCCCGGGCATAAGCCGCTGCCACCCGCCCCGGCACAAACTTACCCTCGCGCTGATAGACAGGCATCATCAGCGCGCGTCCACCAAGCGTCAGCAGATTTCCGCCTTGGCGCAGGTAGGCAAGTATCGCCGCCCAGGCGGAAGCCGGCGCCGCGGATCCATAGGGCAAAATCAGCAGCCTCGCGCCGGTTAACGTCGCCGGCTGGCGCAATTGGCGCAGATCCGCGTATGCCACCACTTCGCCCTTCAAGGCCGTGGCCAGGTCGGCGCGCGTCACTGGCCGGCTTTCCAGCGTGGGAAATCCGGCTTGCTGAAAAACGACAATCCGCCCCTGGGGCGGCGTTGCCGTTTTACCCGCGGCTAATCGGGGTTGAATGCCCAGGCCGGCGAAAATCAGCATGCCGGCCATGAACTGGATCTGGGGGGGGAAGCTGACTTTTGACAGCGGCATAAATGCGCCTTTCCGCGGTCCGCCAAAGTTAGGCTTGGAAAAGCTAAGAACCAGAAACTATAAACTATAGCGGGGTAGAACCGTTTCCCGAAAGCGTTAACGGCCGAGTCGGACAGCAGTATTCGTCATTGGCAATTTCGAAGAAATTGCTTCAAGCAATGCCCGCAGGCCGCTTTCGTGCGGGGTTCCTATTAGGTCCCGCGCTTATTAACGACGATAAACTGTCGGCAGCCATGAGTATTCGCCCTGCGTCCGGTTTCGGCCGGACCTTGGCGAAAGCGTCAGCGCCTAAAAGTAAAAGCGGCCGTGCCGCATTTTCGCGCAGGTTTTCATCCCGCCGACAAGCCTCTATCTGACCAGCAAGAGCCACCCCAGGCCAAAGCCTAGCGTCAGCACCGTCACCGGCAACCCAACCCGAAAATAATCCCGGAAACGGATCTCCACTTCCGGCTTGGCGCGTTCAACCACAATAATATTGGCCACCGAGCCTGTTATCGTCAAATTGCCCGCCAGCGTACTGGCCATGGCCAGGATCAGCCATCCCAAAGGTGGATTCGTATAGCCGGGAACGACTGTCTTCAAGAGCATGACCGCCGGGACGTTGCTGACCAGATTGGAGAGGGACGCGACGAGCACGGTAAAAATCCACGGATTTTTAAAGTCCCAAATTCGTGCGAAATGCCCAAGGTGTTCTAGGAACCCGGCCTTTTCCGCTCCCCCGACGATGACAAACAATCCCACAAAGAACACCAGCACTCCCCAATCCACCTGGTCATACGCCTCGCGGGGATCGCGCGTGCGGGTGATCAACATCATGGCCGCTCCCAGCGCCGCCATCAAAGCCGGAGCGACGCCGGCAATAAAGCCTGCCAGCACCAGCAAAACGACAATCCCCGGCTTGATGAATGAGGTGCGATTGGCTTCCGGCGCTGCCGCCGTTATTTCCGCGACGGTGTCCCTTAAGCCTGCCTTTGCAAATGCCAGATGCAACACTAGCCAGTCCAGCAGCAATCCCGCTACGGCCACCGGAGCAAGATAGGCCAGGAAGGAGCTGTACTGGATGCCTGAAAGCGTGCCGATCAACATGTTTTGCGGATTGCCGGTAATGGTGGCAACGCTGCCGATGTTGGCAGCGGTGGCTACGGCGAGCAGGTAGGGCAGCGGCTTCATCCCGAGTTTTCGCGTGGCGGACAGCACAAACGGAACCATGACCAGGCAAATAATGTCATTCACAAAAAAGGCGGAGAGCAGCCCGCAGGTAAAAATGACCATGGGCAGCAGATGGTGCGGCTTCAATCGGGTCAGTATCAGCCGGGTAATCCACTCAAAAAAACCTGCCAGCCGCAGGTAACCCACGATCAGCATCATCGAGAACAGCAACACGATTGTGCGGAAATCAATCCATCGAAGCAGATTCTCCGGCAGGATTATCCGAAATGCCACCATCAGGACTGCGCCGATAATGGCGGCTCCGGGCCGGTCAATCTTCATGCCTGGAAATTTGCCGAGCGCAAAAACCAGATAGCTGCCGAGGAATATTGCATAGGCGGCAAAACTCTGAATCTCGGGCAAAACCGCCGGAGGAAGATGATTCATATAGCGAAAAACAGCGAGTATTCGCCCTGCGTCCGGTTTCGGCCGGACCTTTGCGAAAGCGTCAGCGCCTAAAAGTAAAAGCGGCCGTGCCGCTTGCCGAGCCGGCCTGTCTGAATCTATAGCTTAAAGCGTTAACGGCCGAGTCGGACAGCAGTTTTCGTCCTTGGCAATTTCAAAGAAATTGCCTCTAACCATGCCCGCAGGCCGCTTTCGCGCGGGGTTGCTATTAGGTCCAGCGCCTATGAATGACATTAAACTTTCGGCAGCCATGAGTATTTGCAATGCGTCTGGTTTCGGCCGGACCTTGGCGAAAGCGTCAGCGCCTAAAAGTAAAAGCGGCCGTGCCGCATAAAAACCGGCGTGGGCGGCTTGATTCTTTCCGTTTCTAAACGTATAACCGCTTTTATTAAACTGCGAATCTACTTCTGCTGCAGTCGTTCCAGGTCGCGCTGCAGCCGGCGCTGGCGCGACGACAACGACAATAAATACGCCATGGGGACGATCCAGGCTACGGCGAAGGCCACAACCACGTTGGTCATAAATTCAAGGCTCCTTCAGGTTTCCCGCAGGGCGGCTTCACGGCGCAACACCGCTATCCGTTGGCGATCGCATTCCAGGCGATACCGCAAGCGGAACAATAGGCCGGCCAGCAATAAAAAGGCGGCGACTCCGCACCATAAGGCCGTGGCCATTCTCGGGTCGAGTCCGGAATTGGCGCCGCCGAAAAGCACGGGCTGGGGATGCTGTGTGCGCCACCAGCGGATGGCCATGTAATCAATCGGCACGTCGAAGAAGAAGAAAATGGCCAGCGCCGCCGCCAGGCGGGGCTGCTGTTCATTGGTCGGCGTTAGCTGGCGCAGCATTAAATAGCTGACATACATGACCCAAAGCACCAGCGTCAGCGTCAGGCGCGGATCCCATGTCCACCAAATCCCCCAGATCGGTTTCGCCCAGATCGGACCGGTGATCAGCCCGATGCTGGTAAACACCACGCCCACTTCGGCCCCCGCGATCGCCAGCGCGTCCGACTTCAGGCTGCGCTTCCACAAATAGGCGGCGCTGGCGAGAAAATTCACAAAAAACGCGGTAAACCCCGCCATGAAGGCGGGCACATGGACGTAAAAGATACGCATATAAATCGCCATTTTGTGGGGATGTTTTGCCACAATAGAAATCGGCGGGGCGATTTTCAGGGCTTCGACCAGTGCCCACTCCATCAAGAGCAGCGCAAGAATGATCAGCGCCGTCCACCCAGTCTGGCGTGCTTTCGAATCAACCTGTGCTTGCGCATGGGATGGTTGTGAAGTGGTCGATGCCATGCTACTCCGTTTGTATCACCACATCGGCCAGCGCTAAGCCGAGGGTTGTATATAGAATATCGAATCCAACCAGGAGGCGGAGCCAATAGGCGACCTCGCCCTGGCCATCGAGCAGGTGCTGGGTGGCCTGCACCATGGCCACGATGGCGGGAATCGCCAAAGGCAACAACAACAAAGGCAAGAGCAGCGCGCGATATCGGGTATGCAGGCTGAGGGCGGAAAAATACGTGCCGCTGGCGGCTAACGCCCAGGTGCCGGCCAGTAAAACTAAAATAATCATCCCCCAGCGCGCTTCCGGCGGGGGATTGAAAAAGATGGCAAACAGGGGCAATAACAGCAGTTCCACCGCGATCATCAGCAGGAAGCTGGCGGTGAATTTGCCCGCCAGCAGGGCGGTGCGGCTGGCCGGTGAAATTTGAAATCCGAGCAGGCTGGCTTCCGGCAATTCGCGCAGGAAGACGCGATCCAACGCCACCAGCCCGGCAAAGAGGAAGGCCACCCACAGCAAGGCGCCGCCGACGCGCGAGGTTAATTCCGCGCCGGCCTCGAAAGCGAAGCTGAAAATGATGATGATCAATAACGCGTAAAACAGCATCGCCTGTAGCGCTTCACGGCTGCGCAATTCCAGCTTGATATCGCGCAGCACGATTCGCGCCCAGACCCGCCAGAATTTTGGCGCCGGCGGCCGCTCGGCCGCGGTGCCAGGGCGAGACGCGGTGGAGATCGGCGCGCTCATGCGAGTACTGCCTCCACGCAACCGCGCCGCTGTTGTAAGCGGCCGCGATCCAATTCCAGTGCGCCATCGGCGAGATCGCTGAGCTGGCTCTCGGTATGAGTGCTGGCCAGGATGGTGCGCCCTTCGGCGCGGAACGCCTGCAGCACCTCCCGCAGCTCTTCCACGGTGCGATGATCGAGGCTGGAAAAAGCCTCATCCAACAGCAGCACGCGAGGCGAATGCAGCAGCGCGCGCGCCAGCGCCGCTTTCTGGCGCATGCCTTGTGAAAGCTCCGCCACGGCCATATCGGCAAATGCGGCGGCGTGCACGCGGTCCAGGCCGGAGGTGACTTCCGAGCCCTGCAGGCCATAGAGTGCGGCGTAATGCGCCAGGTTTTCGCGAACGGTAAGGTCGGGATGCAACAGGCTGCGGTGCGCCAGCAAACCGACGCGTTGCCGCGCGCGGCCATCGCCAATAGGCAGGCCTTCGATTTTGACCTCGCCTTCGGAGGCGCGTAAAGCTCCCGCCAGAATATGCAAGAGCGTGCTTTTTCCGGCGCCATTGGGCCCGAGCAGCAACACCAGCGCGCCCGCCGGCAGGCGAAAACTGACCTGCCGCAACGCTGGCCAGTCGCCGAAATAGCGCGTCACGGCTCGGCAATCCAGCACGAATTGGTGGGGAGAATCTGCCACGCGCGCCGGCCGTTTACATGCTCGAGGCCGGCTTGCCGTAAGATTTTGCCTTATATTTGGACGGGCACTTGGCTTGAATCCCGGTGGCTTGAAATTGACCATCGGGCAACAGGCGTCCTTCTGCCAAAGCCTGCGCATTGGCGACAAAAGTATCGGGGACGGGCGATGTGCCGATATAGCTTACCGGCAAAGTTAATTTGCCTTGTTGCAGCACAAAATCCATGCTGCCGGCGTGGCGCTGGATGCTGCCCGGCACCACGATGCCGGCGACCCGATATCGGCGTTGGCTGCCGGCTTTTACCTGCTTGAGCTGGCTGATGGTGAGGTAATAACTGGCGCTGTCGCGGATGCCGGTATAGGAAAGCCAGCCGAGTGTCGCCAGCACGATGACAACTGCCAGGGCAATTTTCCAATGCGCGCGGGTCATCTATCCACCTCTATTAATAAACCGATATTTCAGTATAGCAGCTTATCAGTTTGTGTTTTGGACCACCCCGGAAAGGCTATCGCGGTATTTTCAGGTCCATGTGAATCCGGCGCCGGGAATCGAAAGAGGAAATCATGCGCTCTGAGCCGGCTTTGCCGTGAAAGGCGGCGTGCAGGTTGTAGTCGGTGTTGGCCGCCAGCGCATGAAAGACAAACCGGCCATGATCGTCGGCAATATAGGTGCGCATGGCGCGCGTGCGGACATTTTTCAGATAAACGATTGCGCCCGGGACCGGATTGTTCCGGGCATCCAGCACCGTACCGCTCACGGTCCGGGTGTGTTGAGCCGCGGCGGTTAAGGCGGTTAAGGCGGTTAAGGTTATCACCAGCCAGACCCCGGCTACGCTACGAATACGGTAAGACTTCATGAAATTTCGACGTTCAGTGGTGCGCCTTAGTTCCAGGCTTTTTGTGCAGATGAATGAAAATATCAACGATGATTGGGCCGGGAACGCTGACTTCCGCCTCGCCGGGCGCAAACCCATGTTCCGTCGCGCGCAGGCGATAGCGTGCCGGCTTGACGGGCACCGATTGCAGAAAATCTCCTGCCTCATCCGTATAAGCGGTCCAATGCTTGCCCCGCGGCAAGGTATGAATGCTCACGCGCGCTCCCGGGGCGAGCATCCCATTCGGCATGAACACGACGCCATGGATGGCCGCGATCGGCCTGGTTCTCGGTTTGGGATGAGCCTCCCCGCGCAGTCCTAGCAGCACGGGCATGAAAATGGCCGCCGCAAATGACAGGCGAATCCGTATACGATTACGCGGTGGACGAATCATCCGTAATCTTCGTCCTCGTCCTCGTCTTCGTCGTAATCGTCTTCGTCCTCGTCTAGATCTTCCTCATCATCGTCGTCATCATCATCATCATCGTCGTCGTATTCGTCCAAATCTTCTGCGTCGTCCTCCAGTTCCTCATCGTCCTGCGCTTCCAGTTCAAGTGGTTGTGCGTTCACCACCTCGTAATCGGCGCCGCAATCGGGACAGGTAATCATTGCACCCTCGCTCGCTTCCTCTTCGTCCAGGTCGAGATCGGCCTCACATTTCGGACACAGAGCCATGATGCCTCCTACATTTCCGGCGGGGGTATGCTCCCCCTAATTTTTTGGCATTTTTGGCGGGATTGCAATCCGTTCCGGGGGATTTCCCGCTTCCCTAAAGATACACATTTTTCAAGGATTGCGGCGAAAAAGCAGCCCCGGTCGCCGGCAATCAATTCATTCTATACCGGAAGCGTTAACGGCCGAGTCGGGCAGTAGTTTCGTCCAAAATCGCAGGCCGAAGCGCGGGGTTCCTATTAGGTCCCGCGCCTATGAACGACAATAATTTTCGGTATCCTTGAGTATTCGCCCTGCGTCCGGTTTCGGCCGGACCTTGGCGAAAGCGTCAGCGCCTAAAAGTAAAAGCGGCCGTGCCGCCTCCTGGAAGCTCGATTAGGCGTGCATTTCCCCGGTTTCTAAATAGTCCGCAATAGGTTGATGGATAGCGAACAGGTTCTTGCGGAGTTCGGACCTGGGTACCAGTTCCACCCGGCCTTCCCAGGAATCGCGCGGCGTGCCTTGGGCTTCGGCTAGAAATACTGCAACTTGGCTAGGTAGATAAACATGGCTGTGGTAGGTCCAAAGCAAGCGGCTGGAGACGATTTCCAATCCCGTCTCTTCCTGCACTTCCCGCCGCAGCGTTACTCCTTCGTTTTCGCGAAATGAGGATATGCCGCCGGGAAAACACCGCCCGCGGCCATCGCTGCGCACGACCATCCACACCGCGTCTCCTGAAAAAATAATGCCTGCCGCGGAGCGCAGTTCTCCAAAAACCGGAAATCGGCCATAAATCGCGGTAAACACGTCGGAGGCGAGGTGGAAAAGCTTCGGCCCCAGCCGCTCCCAAGAAATCAAACCGGTTTTACGCTCGAGAAGCGTTAACGGCCGAGTCGGACAGCAGTCTTCGTCCGAAATCGCAGGCCGAAGCGCGGGGTTCCTATTAGGTCCCGCGCCGATGAACGACAATAAACTTTCGGCCGCCATGAGTATTCGCCCTGCGTCCGGTTTCGGCCGGACCTTGGCGAAAGCGTCAGCGCCTAAAAGTAAAAGCGGCCGTGCCGCACCTCGGCGATGCTCTTGTGCTTCCATCGGCTTATCGCGCGCTCGATTCCGCCGCGTCTTTTGCCGCCCATCTGTTTTCCAGGCGGGAGATAACGACTTTTTCTCCGGCGTTTAAATACCCTTTGCGCCTGAACCAATCCTCCAGCGCGGCGCCCAATTCGTCCAGCGGCACGCGAAACCCGGCTTCCAGCTGCCCGTCAGCAACCGGCAGGATTTCGTCAAATCGCGTTTCCCCGGTAAAACTGCGCATTGCGAAGCTGTCGAGGTAGCGCAGCGGGCAGGAACGGGAAGACGTTTCGCCGGCGAGTTGAATTCTTAAATGCTGCGCAAACATGTTGAAAAAGTATGAGCTGGCGGCTTAGTGCAATCACAAGAACGGGCCGGAGGCCCGCGCCTTCGCAGGCGATCAGCCGAGTTTCGCTTTTAGCCTCTCCTGCGCCAGTCCGGGATTGGCCTGTCCACGCGAGGCTTTCATGACTTGGCCGACAAGAAACCCCAGCACGGCAACTTTCCCGCTGCGATATTGCTCGACTTGCCGCGGGTTGGCCGCCAGGACTTCGGCAATAATCGCATCCACTGCGGCGGGATCGGTGATCTGGCGAACCCCGCTTTGTTCCACAATTTGGCGGGGAGATTGCCCCTGGGCCACCATGGTTTCAAAGATCTGCTTGGCCATCTTGCCGGAGATTGTGCCTGCGTCCACCAACTCCACCAGCTCCGCGATATGCGCCGGCGGCGCCGGCGGCTGGCTCCAGTCGCCGCCGCTGGCTTTCATCACGGCGGAAAGCTCGCCCATGATCCAATGAGCGACGCCTTGGGGGTTTTTCGATTTCCCGGCGGCGGATTCGGTGTAGGCGGCCAGCGCCGGGCTGGAGGTCAGCACTTCGGTATCGTAGGCCGGCAGTTTCCAATCGCGCTGCCAGCGCCGGCGTTTGGCTTGCGGCAGTTCCGGCAAGCTGGCGGCAATCTCGTCGCGCCAGGCATCGGCAATTTCCAGCGGCGGCAGGTCGGGCTCGGGGAAATAGCGGTAATCATGCGCATGCTCTTTCGAGCGCATGACCGAAGTTTTGCCGGTTGAGGGATCGTAGAGCCGGGTTTCCTGGTTGAGTTTGCCGCCGCCGGTGACGACTTCCGCCTGCCGCTCGATTTCATGTTCCAGCGCCTGCTGCAGAAAACGGAACGAGTTCAGGTTCTTGATTTCGATTTTTTCGCCGAATTCCCGCGACCCGCGCGGCCGGATGCTGACATTGGCGTCGCAGCGCAGGCTGCCTTCCTCCATGTTGCAATCGGAAACATCGAGGTAAAGCATCACTTCTTTCAATCGCGTCAAGTAGGCGTGGGCTTCTTCCGGAGAGCGCAGATCGGGCTCGGAGACGATTTCGATCAAGGGAACGCCGGAGCGGTTTAAATCCACATAGGAGTAACGGTCGGAATCAGCATGGCCCTCATGCATGCTTTTTCCGGCGTCTTCCTCCAGGTGCACGCGCGTGATGCCAATGCGTTTGGTTTTGCCTGCGTCCTTGCCCGCGGGATCGGGAATTTCCAGGCCGCCATGCTGGGCCAAGGGCAGGTCATACTGGCTGATTTGATAACCCTTGGGCAGATCGGGATAAAAATAGTTTTTTCGCGCAAATATCGAACGGGGCGCAATATTGCAGCCGAGCGCTAGTCCCGCCGCGACCGCCTTGACCACGGCTTCCCGGTTCAGCACCGGCATGGCGCCGGGCAGTCCCAGGCAGACAGGGCAGGTTTGGCTGTTGGGCGGCGCGCCAAAACGCGTAGAGCAGGCGCAAAATGCCTTCGACCGGGTGTTCAATTGCACATGCACTTCGAGTCCGATTACCGGTTCGTATTCCTGCCCGGCATCAGCGCGAACCGGCTTCGGGGTCGGGATAGCCATGCATTTCATGCTACCAAACGCAGAAGGCGGAAGGCCGAAATCAGAAGAAAGGTGATGAGAAACTGCCGGCCTGCTACAATGCCGGCATATGGCGGCTAATGCCGGCGATTACCTGGCGAATGAGCGCACCTTCCTGGCTTGGGTGCGGACCAGCATCAGCATCGTCGTCTTCGGCTTCGTGGTCGCCAAATTCGGCATCACCCTGCGGCAACTGCTGCGTTTTCAAGGCGAAAAAGCCGCTTCCAGCGGCCTGACGCTGGGCATCGGCGTCGGCTTCATGAGCATGGGTATTTTTATGGCGATGATTGCCCTGCTGCGCTACTACCATACGCTGCGCCGGCTGGAGAGTGGTGAGTTTAAGCCGGCTCGGGGCATTGTCGCTTTTTTAGGCGCGCTGACTGCTATTTTCGGGTTGATTCTGGCCGTCTATGTTGTCGTTACTGCACGATCACTTTAAAAAATTATGCCCCTTGGGCGTAAGCGCCCGCTGAAGGCCGTTGGGATTTAGGCGACAGAATTGCTAGCATCCGAAGCCGCCAGATTCCAGGGCAGCAGTTCGGCGATACGATTGATGGGATGGTCCGGCAGCCGTTCCAGTATC
>JAKASR010000008.1 GCA_021818955.1 Acidobacteriota bacterium | reverse complement strand
CCAGGTAATCGTCCAAATGACGATGGCTGACTGCGCCCTGATGCGTCCCCAGCAGCCAGCGTTTGAGCAGAGAGATCACCAAGTGCACTCGCGGCAGCAGCTCCGAGGCGGCCTCCCTCCTGCCTCGCAATCGAGTGACCTCGTGGATGAAGCCTTTGCTGCCCAAAGGCAGGTATCCTTTCCATCCGTCGGTATGTACCATGCTTCCGGGTTCCACCGACGCCTGAAGAAAAGGCACCAGACTGGAAGAGGAGGCATCCGGAACCCGGCGCATCCGTATGCGCCCGATGCCGAGCCCGTCTTCCTGGGCCGCAACCACGACCAAAGCTTTGTCCAGATTCAGCCTGCCCGGGAGATCCTCTTCCGGACCGCCGATATAGCCTTCGTCCACTTCTACCCGGCCGGCAAGCAGGTCGCGCCCCGGCCTGACCATGGCACGGCGCAGCCGGTGCAGCATCATCCAGGCCGTCTCATACCGGCTCAAACCCAGAACGTGCTGCATGCCCAAAGCGCTAGTGCCGTTCTTCTGGGTTGTCACCCACCACATGGCCTGAAACCACAAACGAAGCGGAAGGCGGGTGTCCTGAAAGATCGTTCCGGCGGTCACCGATACTTGACGCCGGCAAGCACGGCACCGCACCAGGAGCGCCCGCACAGGCGATCCCTGCCTGCAGCCGCAACGCGGACAGCGGAAACCTTCCGGCCAGCGCAGTTGCCGCAGGTACTCCCGGCAATCCTCCTCGGTGGCAAAGCGCCGGTCAAACTCCCGCAGATCCTGGGGATAATCCTCCATCGCCCTGCATACTACTGGTTGTGGCTTGGTGAGTCAACCGGATACCCACCTTTCACGATTCGGCAACTCTCATATTTCGCATCCTAATTACTAACGCATTCCGCTTGGGCTTTGCCTGCGGAAATGCCACCAGCCGGATTAGGTCATTCAGCTAACGATAAGTCGGGGGGATTACTGCCATGGCCGGGGAGAAAGCCTGTATTCAAGCTGTCCAAAATCCAGAACAGCGGCGAGCGAGCCTCGATGAATTTTCGCGCGGCCTCGCGATTTCTCTACTGACGCTGGGAATAAGTTGGGCTGGCCTGGCCGCTGCGCCGCCGCCGGCGCCGGCGCAACAAAACTACGCCGTTTCGGTGCAGAATTTGCAGGCGCCGAAAAAGGCCAAGAAAATATTAAGTCAGGCGCTGAAAGCACTGAAGAAAAACCACCGCAACCGCGGCCTCCGATTGCTGTCCGAGGCCATCCACATCGCTCCGTATTGGGCCGCGCCCTATTTCACCCGCGGCGTGGTTTTCTTGCGCTCGCAGCTCTACCCTCAGGCGCTGCAAAACCTTCAAACCGCTGCCCGTCTCGGTCCCGATAGCAGCGGCATGGCCCTCACCGCCATAGGCGATGTCTATCGCCATCTGCATAATTTTGCAATGGCTACGCTCTACCTGCATCGGGCTACCGCCAGCCGCACCCTTCCCTGGCAGGCATACTACGAGTTGGGACGCGTCAATTACTCCACCGGACATTACCGTCGCGCCGGCACCAATTTTAAGCTTGCCCTGAACCTCGACCCGCGACATGCGCTGATCACCCACGTGGTTTTGGGCAATGTTTACATCAAGTTGGGCCAATATGCCCAGGCGCGGCGGGAATATCTCAAATATCTGCACATGCGCCCCGACGCGCCGGAAAAGGCGCAAATCAAGCAAATTTTAAAAAAGATCGACGTGGTTCAGCGCTTCGCCTCCATACGTCATTGAGATGAACCAAAGTATGAATTGCTCTCCTAAAAGGAAAACAGCACGGTTTACACCGTGCCGTTTAATTTTTAAGCGCTCCAGTTCCGGACTCTTTCCGGAAATCAGAGCTTGCGCAGAGTGTCGCCTTGCCTAGGCTTCGAATGAGGAGCCACAGCCACAGGTGTGCTTCACGTTGGGGTTGTTGAACTTGAACCCGGAGCCTTCCAGGGCTTCGACGAAATCCACTTCCGCGCCCTCCAGATACATCAGACTCATCGGATCGACAAAAACCTTCAGCCCGTCATACTCATAGGTTTTGTCGGTGCCCGTGTTGGCATTGTCGAAAGCCATCGAATAGCTGAAGCCCGAACAGCCGCCGCCCATCACGGCAATGCGCAAGCCTTCCGGCGCGGGCTGTTGCTGCGACATGATTTCCTTCACTTTTTCGACGGCCTTCGGCGTAAGCGTAATCATGGAATCGTCCACCTCTTTTTAAGCTTAACCGAGTCATGGGGAGATTGACAACCATCAGCTGGCGCCGCCCCAGACCACGGCCGCTACATCGCGGCGCTACACTACAAGGTGCTCGCGTTGAGTGGGCACAACTGAACCATCTCTGGAGATTGTTTATGCCTTCCGCCGCGCCGAAATTATCCTCCCCCATGCGCCAGGAAAAAGATTCGCTGGGGATGCATCCGGTTCCCCGGGACGCTTATTACGGAGTCCAAACCCAGCGCGCGGTGGAAAACTATCCCATCAGCGGCCAACGCGCTTCCGCTGCGCTGATTGAAGCATATGGATTGCAGAAATGGGCTTCGGCACGGGCGAACGAGGAACTCGGGATGGTGCCTCGCCGGCTGGCGCGCGCCATTCAAAAGGCGGCGTTGGAAGTTGCCGCCCATCGCTGGGACCCCCAGTTTGTTGTGGATGTCTATCAAGCCGGCGCCGGCGTCTCATTCCACATGAACGTTAACGAGGTGCTCGCCAACCGCGCCAATCAGATTCTGGGCGGCCGGCTGGGGGAGTATAAGCCGGTACATCCGAACGATCACGTCAACTTCGGCCAATCCACCAACGACACCTTCCCCACCGCGATGCGGATCGCCGCCCGGCTGGAGTTCGATCGCCTGGTGCCGCAAGTCCGCGCCTGTGGACAGGCGTTCGCCGCCAAAGGGAAAGAGTTTGATGGCGTGCTTAAGTCCGGCCGCACCCATATGCAAGATGCCGTTCCCATTCGCCTGGGCCAGGAATTTGCCGCTTATGCCCTGGCATTTGAGCGTTGCGCCGGCGAGCTGGAACACGCCGCCGCCGGCCTGCTCGAACTAGGGCTTGGCGGCAGCGCCGTCGGCACCGGCTTGAATACTCATCCCCGCTATCGCGTTCTGGCGCTGCGCTTGCTTTCCGGGCGCACGAGCCATAACTGGCGTCCTGCTGCCGATATGCGCTTCGCCATGCAAAGCCAATTGCCGATGGCGGTGGCTTCTTCGGCATTGCGCAATCTGGCGCTGGAAGTGATTCGCATCAGCAACGACCTGCGGCTGCTCTCCAGCGGTCCCATGACCGGCTTGAATGAACTGCAGCTCCCGGCTTTGCAGCCTGGTTCCTCCATCATGCCGGGCAAAGTGAATCCCGTCATGCCCGAATTGGCCGCTATGGTCTCTTTCCAGGCCGTGGGGAACGACATTAGCGTCGCTCTGGCGGTGCAGGCGGGCCAACTCGAACTGAATGTAATGATGCCCGCCATGGCGCATGCCGTACTCCATGCCGCCGGCATTCTTCGCAATATGCTGGCGGTCTTTACCGAGCGCTGCGTGCGAGGGCTCAAAGCTAATCCCGAACGCTGCCGCTTCTACGCCGGCGCGACCCTAGCCCAAGCCACTGCTCTGAATCCCTATATCGGCTATGCCCGTGCCGCCGAACTAGTCAAAGAAGCACTGGCCACCAACCGCTCATTAGTCGATTTGGCGCGGGAGAAAAACCTGCTGTCGCCGGCCGAACTGAGCCGTATCCTCGACGCCCGCGCAATGACCGAGCCGCGCGTCCCCAAGCCGGAAAAACGGCGTTAACCGTAGCGGCGCTAAAAACCTCACCGGAATATACCGGGCGCATGCTCGATGAACTTCGAGTTTGGCAAGTACAGTTCATCACCCGGCAAGACGATCTAGGCTGAATGTTGCCGATTCCCGTAGCGCCCAATTTTGATTTAGCGTGACAGCTTAAACGCGTTGGCTTACAGATTGAAAATGAAAAGCGTCACCTTCCGCTGCTAGCTGGCAGATCTCGGTATTGACTTTTAAGTTTCGCTCGCCGGCACCGGCGCCAGTAACTGCTCTTTGCGGTACACCATATTGCCGACATCGTAGGTGGCCAGTTCGAAGCCGTGGCCGTGAGTGATCGCATCGGTAGGGCAAGCTTCCACGCAATAGCCGCAAAAGATGCAGCGATTGTAATCGATATTGTAGGTTTGAGCGAAGCGATCGCCGGCGCTGATGCGCAGCTCGGCGGTGTTTTCCGCGGCTTCGATATAGATGCAATTGCTCGGGCAGGCGGCGGCGCACAGGAAACAGGCTACACACTTCTCCAGCCCGTTCTCGTCGCGTTGCAAGACATGCACCCCACGGAAGCGTTCCTCGAAATGCACCGGCTCGTCCGGATAATATTCCGTCACCGGAGGCCGGAACATATTTTTGAGCGTAACACCCAATCCCTTGATCACCGCGGCTGGGTCGGCGGTGGGAGCGGGAACGGACGCGGTTTCCACACGGGGATCGTTGGTTTCAACCATGGCGATTAAAGCGACAGTATAGCAAGCTTGCAGCCTCAATGCGCCGGGGAAAATGCGCCGGAGAATTGGATTCATCGGCCGGCAGCCGCCCCCGTCTGGTTTACAATCGAAGGTTCCGCTGGTTGGAGATTATGACCACTCTCGATGTCGTTTTTCCGTTGTTGCAGGCGCCCCGGCCCGAGCAACTGCAGGCCCTCGGCAATGTGTATTCGATCTATGGCATTCGCCGCATTGATCTCGACGAAAAGCAGCATCGTTTGACGGTTGAAATTGACGCCACGCGGCTTACAGAAAAAACCCTGGCCGGAGTGTTGCGCCAATGCGGCATCCATGTTGGCGAGCCGCTACACCTCACCCAAGTCTAAGCTGTTCCGCTAATGATCCCCTAAAGCGCTGTCTAAAGCATTAGCGGTAGTAATTTGCTTCTGCTCAATTTATCAGACATTGTTTGACAAGCATTGAGAGTGGATGCAAGCTCATGTTGTCGTAGTGGAACGCATGGGCGAGACCATATCAGAATCAGAAAGCGAGGTAAACCATGAACAAATACGTTATGGAACTGATCGGTACATTCTTTCTTGTGCTTACCGTTGGTTTAACCGTCATTGGCGGCGGTAGCGGAGTTATTCCGCCGCTGGCCATCGGCTCAGCGCTGATGATCATGGTCTTCGCCGGCGGCCATATTTCAGGCGGGCATTATAATCCCGCAGTATCGCTGGGGGTCTGGCTGAGAGGCAAATTGTCGAGCAAAGATCTCCTGCCGTATTGGTTATTTCAGCTTGCAGGCGCCCTGCTGGCGGCTTTGACAGTGAATTACCTGCGCGCCGGCGTGGCCGTATCTCCCATAACCCTGGTGCGCGGACCGGCCTTGCTGGCGGAATTTCTATTCACGTTCGCTCTGGTGCTCGTCGTTATTAGCTCCGCTACATCCAAAGCAACAGCGGGGAATTCGTTTTACGGTCTGGCCATCGGCTTTACCGTCATGGTGGGCGCGTTTGCGGTTGGCAATATATCCGGCGGAGCCTTCAATCCTGCCGTGGCTTTGGGGATTTCATTTTTGAAAATCTCCACCTGGTCCCAGCTTTGGATTTACTGGTTGGCTGAATTTCTCGGTGGAGCTTGCGCCGGCTTTGCCTTTCTCTGGATGAGCCCGGCGGATAAAGAAGAGCGGCTCGTGGCCGAAAAAGCGCAAGCCGCTGCGCCCGGAAGCCGCTGAGTTTATTCTGGGCTTCTATAAAACGGTAACGGGCGGACCAGGCGGGGCTGCTGTAGATCTAGCGTCTATCGTGCGATTGCCACCGCTGCCAGCGCGGCCAGCGGCGCCGTTTCGGCCCGCAGCACCGTCGGTCCGAGTGAAACCGCTAGCCAGCCGGCGGCTTCGAGCGTGGCGCATTCTTCCGCCGTCCAGCCGCCCTCCGGCCCGGAAAGAATGCGAATCCAGGGCGGATCATGCTCCGCGAACTCAGCGAATTTTGGCGCTGTGATTTCCGGCTGACGCCGCAGCCAATGACCCAACGGCTGGACCGGAGCGCTCGCCGTCGCCGCCGCATCACCTGCCGGCTCCCGCAGCCATAAACGCGTTTCCTGTTCATTTCCCGGCTCCAGGCTGTGAATATAGGCCTGCAAACCGAGTGGCGAGGCGACCTGCGGCAGGCAATCGCGCCGGGATTGTTCCGCTGCCGCCTGCGCCAGCCGTTGCCAGCGTTCGCGCCGCGTTCCGGCGGCGCGCGCCAGATGGGGTTCCGTGCGCCGCGCTAGAATCGGCTGCACCCGCTCGACTCCCAACTCCACCGCCTTTTCCAGCAGCCATTCCCAGCGATGAAAACGGAAGACCGCCGGCGCCAGCTCGATGCGCAGACGCGGCGCTGCCGCCGGGCGTGACGCCAGCAGCTCGAATTCGATTTCGCTGCGGCGCACCGCCCGAATCGAGGCGCGATGCACAGCGCCCTGCCACGTCAACTCGACGATTTCACCGGGGACGGCGCGCAAGCTGCGCCCCAGGTGAACGGCCACCGCGCCACGCAGCCATGCCCGCGGGGGCTGCACCTCGCTGGCCTGAAAACGTGGCGGCATACTAGCGGTCCGGCAGTTCCCGTCTCATGAGTGTTTAGCGGGTACGTCCCGCTTCGGCGGCTTTCTCCCGCAGCACCTCGGCGGCCGCCGCTTGCGCCGCCGCCAGCCGCGCCGTCAGCACGCGATAAGGCGAGCAGGAGACGTAATTCAGCCCGGCGCGATGGAAAAACTCCACCGAGGCCGGATCGCCGCCGTGTTCGCCGCAAACGCCAACCTTCAGCTCGGGGCGCGTCTGGCGCCCGCTCTCGGTGCCCATCTTCACCAGCTTGCCCACGCCTTCCTGATCGAGCGTGGCGAACGGGTCTTGTTTGAGCACGCCTTCCTTGAAGTACACCGGCAGAATCTTGCCAATGTCATCGCGCGAGAAGCCGTATGTGGTCTGCGTCAGGTCGTTGGTGCCGAAACTGAAAAATTGCGCCTGGCGGGCGATTTCTCCCGCCGCCAGCGCCGCCCGCGGCAACTCGATCATGGTGCCCACCAGATACTCGAGTTGGAGACCGGCTGCTCCCAGCACCTCACGCGCCACCCGGTCCACGATTTCCTTTTGCAGCTCCAGTTCCTTCGGCGTGCCTACCAGCGGAATCATGATCTCCGGCTGCACGCGCTTGCCTTTCTTCGCCAGAGCGGCCGCCGCTTCAAAAATCGCCCGCGCCTGCATTTCCGTGATTTCCGGATACAGAATTCCCAGCCGGCAGCCGCGCAGACCCAGCATCGGGTTCAACTCGTGCAGGTCCTGCACCCGCGCCAGCAGCCGCTTTAGCCCCGCCGCGTCGCGGATGTTGTAATCGGCGTATTTTTTCCGCACCTCGCCCGCAAGTTTGCGCTTGGCGACGCCTTTGGCCGTCTCCAACCGTTCCAGGTCGATCATGATCTGCTCGCGCGGCGGCAGAAACTCATGCAGCGGCGGATCGAGCGTGCGGATCGTCACCGGCAGTCCTTCCATGGCTTCGAAAATGCCGGCGAAATCCTTGCGCTGCAGCGGCAGCAGCCGCTTTAGCGCCGCCCGGCGCTCTTTTTCGTTTTCCGCCAGGATCATCGCCCGCATGTGCTCGATCTTGCCCTCGCCGAAAAACATGTGCTCGGTGCGGCATAACCCGATGCCTTCCGCGCCGAAGCTGCGCGCCGCGCGCGCATCGCGGGGAATATCGGCGTTGGCCCGCACCCGCAGCTTGCGGAACGGCTCCGCCCAGCTCATGAATTCCAGCAGCATGGGGTCGTTCGGATCCGCCGGCACCGTGGGCAGTTGTCCGACATAGACCTTGCCCGCCGAGCCGTCCAGCGACAGCCAGTCGCCTTCCTTCACCACCCGCTTACCAATCACCAACCGCTTGCCTGATTCGTCCACCTGAATGCCGCTGGCGCCGGCAATGCAGCATTTGCCCATGCCACGCGTCACCACGGCCGCATGGCTGGTCATGCCGCCGCGCGAGGTTAAAATCCCCGCCGCCACTTCCATACCGTGGATGTCTTCCGGCGTGGTCTCGCCTCGCACCAGCACCACCGGGCCTTTTTTCTTTTCCGTCCATTCCACCGCCGCCGCGGCGGTGAATACCGCCTGGCCCACGGCGGCGCCGGGCGAAGCCGGCAATCCCGTGGCGATCGCTTCCGCCTTGCTCAGCACCTTGGGGTCGAAGCGCGGAAATAACAGTTCATAAATCTGGCCCGCTTCCACCCGGAAGATCGCCTCTTCTTTGCTGATCAAGCCCTCGGCCGTCATGTCCATGGCGATCTGCAGCGCCGCCCGCCCAGTGCGCTTGCCGTTGCGCGTCTGCAGCATGTACAACTTGCCTTCCTGAATGGTGAACTCGAAATCCTGCACGTCGCGATAATGCCGCTCCAGCCGCGTGGTGATTTCGCGCAGCTGGTCGTAGACCGCCGGCATCAGCCTTTTCAGTTCGGATATGTGGACTGGCGTGCGTATGCCCGCCACGACATCTTCACCCTGGGCGTTCATCAGAAATTCGCCGTAAAACACCTTCTCGCCGGTGGCCGGATTGCGGGTGAAACCCACGCCCGTGCCGCTCGTCTCGCCGAGGTTGCCAAACACCATGGCTTGGACATTAGCCGCGGTACCAAGGTCGTCGGAGATATTGTTCATGCGCCGGTAATGGTAGGCGCGGTCGTTGAACCACGAGCGAAACACCGCGTCGCGGGCCATCTGCAATTGGCGGTAAGGGTCTTGCGGAAACTCCTGTCCAGTGGCTTTTTTCACCAGCTTTTTATAATCGGCGATAATTTGCTTCAGATCTTCCGCTTTGAGTTCGGTATCCAGGTGGACGCGGCGCTGCTTTTTCTTGCTCTCGAAGACGGCATCGAATTCTTTTTTCTCGATTTCCAGCACTACGTTTCCGAACATCTGGATCAGCCGCCGGTAGGAATCATAGGCAAACCGGGGATTCTGGCTGCGCCGCGCCAGCGCCTCCACGCTTTTATCGTTCAGGCCGAGATTGAGGATGGTATCCATCATCCCCGGCATGGAAAATTTTGCGCCGCTACGCACGCTGACCAACAGCGGATTCTCGCCCCCGCCCAGCTTTTGCCCTTGCAGGGTCTCCAACCGGTCCAGGTATTGCCGCATTTCCGCGTCCACCTCGGCCGGCGTCTGCCGCCCGGATCGCATCCACATCCGGCAGACTTCGGTCGAGAGGGTGAAACCCGGAGGGACTGGGAGTCCAGCATGGGTCATTTCCGCCAGACCGGCGCCTTTGCCGCCTAACTCATCTTTCATCTTGCCGTTGCCCTCGGCCCGGCCGCCGCCAAAAAAATACAAGTATTTCGCCATGCCACACCTTTCTCGGATCGATCGGTTTTACCGCCCCTTGCGCGCAGCGCCTCGGCGGAAAAGATCAGGATAACAGGGTCGTGGCGGCTGAGACGCCGGCCCGCCGCCCGTTTCGTAAACGGCTATACTGAATCCAATGGTCCGGCTGTTGCGGAATTCGGTTATCGCGGTGCTGATCCTCGCCGCGATTTATTTTGTTTTTTTACGCGTAGAAATGCGCTCCCGGCTGCTGGCTCCCGCCCATTATCCGCAGGGCGACTGGAGCGAACTGGCGATGCTGCACGGCCAGGATCTCAGTATTCCCGAACCTGATGGCAATCATCTCGATGCCTGGTGGATTCCCGCCTGGCAGGCGCAGCGCACGGTAGTGTTTTTCCATTCCCGCGCCGGCAATATTACCGATCAGGATGAGCGCGTCCTGCGGTTTCGCGCTCTGGATTCGAACGTTCTCATGGCCGACTATAGCGGCTATGGAAAAAGCGGCGGGCAAGCTTCGCTCAACAGCATTTTTACCGATGGCGAGGCGGTCTATCAATACGCCGTGCGGCAATTGCACCTGCCGCCCGCTCGCATCGTGCTCGATGGCGACGAATTGGGCAGCGCCGTCGCCGCTTGGCTAGCGGCCAGGCATCCCGCAGTAGGCGCGCTCGTGCTGGAATCGCCCTTCCCCAGCTTCCGCGCCTGGGGCGACTCCATTCTGCCGCTCGGCGGCTGGTTCCTCCCTGAGCCTGCTTCCACAATAAATGACGTGCGCCGCTACTCCGGTCCCAAGCTGATCCTGTACGGCACGCGCGATCAGGATTTACCCGCCGCACTTTCCCAAGCCGTCTACGCGTCCGCATCCGCCCCCAAATTCCAACAGGTTGTGCCGGATGGCACCCAGGCCCATCTGGTACTCGATGCCGGCGATAGTTACGTTGCGTGGATGCGGCAGTTCTATCTTGACGCCCACCTCACCCACCAAACGCCCGCCGCGCCCCAGGGCATGCCGACCATGCGCATCCTGCGCGAACAGCCCGTTAAGTCCGCCCATTAGGCTGCCGTTAAGTCCCCCCGTTAGGCTGCATGCCGGCTAAAAGCTGATCGCTGCAAGCTTTTATTGCACCCGCGTGACCCGGGCTTTGCGCGCGAGCTGAAGCTGCGACATTCCTTTAAAGAGGTTGCTACGCGCTTCGGGCGCGGGTTCGCCCGCGTCCAAGCGTATTGCGACATGGTTATCGGTGAAGCGGTTCGCTTCGAGCAGCACGCTGCTGGTCTGGCTGAGGATGATCCCCGCCTGGTTGCCACGGAAATGGTTGCCGGCAATCAGATAATCGCGGCTGCGTACCGCGGAAGGCGGACGGCGAAAAAGCCGCACCCCGGCATGGCCGTTGTTATAGAAATAGTTGTAAAGCAATTGATTTTGCCGGCCATGCTCGATCGCCACGCCGTCGTGCCGGTTGCCGTCGGCGCGGTTGGAAGCCAGCAACAGCCCGCGCGAAAATCCCAGCCAGAAACCATAATCGCTGCCGTTGGCCAGGTTGCCAATAAATTCATTGCCGCGGCTGAAGGTGCATTCAAACGCATTGTGCGGCGAATCACTGGCATCGTTATAGGCCATCAGGTTGCGGTCGCTCGGCCGCCCGCTGCGCGCCCGGGTGAGAAACAAGCCGTCGCCCGAGTGCCGCAGGCGATTGTGCAGAATACGATTTTCGTTGCTGCCCTCCATCAGCAGCAGGCCCGCCGAATCGCAGCCGGCGGAATAGGTGCGGCCTTCGCAGCGCACGTCCCAGTCGGCGCGGTTACGCACGATTAGATTGCGCGACGAATCAAACAGCCCGATTCCCCAGCCCGAATTATGGGATACATGATTGCCCGCCAGCGTCACATGCCGCGAGAACACCAGCAGAATGCCATTCTGCCCCGCCTCGGCATGGACGCCGTGAATCCAGGCTTGGCGGACGTTTTCCAGCCACATCCCCGCCCCATAGCTGCGCCAGGCGCGCAGGTGGAAAATGTCCACCCAATCGCGCGCGTCAAAATGCGTTGCGGTCGATAGTAGCCGCTGCGCCCGGCTGCCGTCGAGATTGGTATCCGCGACCTGCAAATGAGCGCATTGCCGGCAGGCAAAATTGAACCGGTAGCCGTGAATGGCGCCGCCGATGATGGTCAGGTCGTGATGGCCTTCGGCGAGAATGCCAATGCCCTGCCGCTTGGCCGCATCCGCCATGCCGCTTTCAATGACCACTCCCCGCAAATCCAGCCGCAGGTGATCGCCATCCAGCACAATGGCCGCTTGCCCGCGGCCGGCAGGAATGCGATAGGTGCCCGGCGCAATACGGGCGCTGTGGGTCAGCCGCAGTGGACCGCTCGGATGCAATATGGGCAGGGTTGCTTGCTTCGGCAGGACTGCCGCAACCGGCAGCCATGTGGCCGTGACAATCGCGAATGCCAGACTCCAACGCATGTTCTTCTCCCTAGCGCCGCGGCATATCCCGCTGGCGGAATTGTTTACATTAGCAGCTAACCCTTGACAGGGAGACAGCAAAATTCTTCGTTCGGCAGATTTTGCTGAAAACCCACACGGTTGCAACGCCCGCCATCGGGTGTCTGATCTTGGCGGAATTACCGCTTGGAACATCTTAATCAACCAGGTAGATCAAGTCTGTCTTTATCCGGGCCAGCCGCATGAGGAAAGGCAAGCAAAATCGCGAAATCCATGAAGACTTGCCTCCTCCGCAACGTGCCTTGGAGCGGCCGACCGCAATCGATATTTACGAGCAGGACTCTCGCAACGTGCGGCATGAACTGGCGCGCGCCGCATGGCTGGTTAGCGGCAGCCATTCCATTACCGGATCGGTCGCTTTGATCTGGGCCTTGACAGCTTTAATCCAGTTAGGCAATTTTGCACACTGCATTGCCGCCAGTGGAGAGGTTCTGGCGGCGGCCGTAAGCCATCAATTAACCTTGGGCGACTATTTGCAATGGCTGACGCCGGCAACTCTGGGCAATATCTGCGGAGGGGTGCTGCTGGTCACTTTACTGGAATATGGACAGGTCAAGCTGGAGTAGGCTTGATCCCAAACCCGGCATTCGCGCCCCTTTTTTTTCGCCTGATAGGCGGAAAGCGGGCAATCGACGCGAGGAAAACCCTAAGCATTAACGACGGCCGAGGTCCCGCGCCTGTAAACGGCCTGCAGTGCCCTCGCATCGCATCGGGGCGTTGTATCAATGCGGATCGCACTCAGATCAGGCGAACCTTGCCATTGAGAAATGGATTGCTCTTCCGCTCACGGCCAATCGAGGTTTCCGGCCCATGTCCGGGAATCACCTGGGTAGCATCGGGCAACTCCAATAATTTGCTATGCAGCGAATGCAGCAATTGCCGACCGTCGCCGCCGGGCAGATCGGTGCGCCCCACGCTGCCCGCGAACAGGGTGTCGCCGGCAAACAGATGGGCTTCGGCAGGGACATAGAGGCAAATGCTGCCTGGGGTATGGCCGGGGGTTTCCAGCACCTCAAATTGCAGGCCGCCCAGCCGCAGCGGTTCCGTTTCGCGCAAACCCTGGTCGATGGCGGCGCGCGGCGGCGGTGGAACGCCCAGCCATTCCGCCTGCCAGTCCAGTTGATCGTAAAGAGGAAGATCGCCGGCGTGCAGCGCCACTGGCGCGCCGGTGGCCGCCTTCAGGCGCGCCGCGCCGCCGATGTGGTCGATATGGGCGTGAGTGATGGCAATGGCGCGCGGCGAAAGTCCGGCTTCGCGCATCCGGCGCAGGATGTCGTCAATTTCATCGCCGGGATCGATGATCAACGCCTCACGCGTTGTCTCATCGGCAACAATGGAACAGTTACAAGCCAGCGGCCCGACTGGAAACGTGATCCGCAACATAGAGTCGCGTGCAGGGAATTACGGCTTGGCGGGCTTCGCTGGCGCGGAGTGTTGCATGGTCTTGGTGTTCAGCACCGAGCCGATGTTACCGCCGCGGCTGCGGGTGGCCATGATCGCCAAAGTGATGCTCGTCAGCATAAAAATCACCGCGCAGACAATCGTGGCTTTGCCCAGCACGGTTTGCGCGCCCCGCGGTCCGAAAGCCGTCTGGCTGCCCATCCCGCCGAAGGCCGATGCCAAGTCGCCAGCCTGGCCGCTTTGCAACAGTATGACCGTGATCAAAAACAAACTCACCAGCACATGAATAATTACGATGATAGTTTCCAATGGAACTCCTTGCACGGGCCGCCGAGTTGGCGGAAGGGCGCGCTATTTGCGCCTGAAATCGCGCCCGGCATGATGCTGTCGTCACGCAAGCCGAGCTACAACTATATTATCCTGCCCGACTTGTGGATGGGGAAGTGCAGCTTGGCAGCGCCCGCTTTTATTAGTATGCTTTGCTTTGCTCTGCGGTAGTAAGGCGAAGAAACGCCAGCGCCGCGGGCACCGTATTGCATGCTTGGGGCCAATCAATCCGCGGTAGCTAGCCGGTCAATCCAGCCGCTCCCATTCACCTTCGCCGGCGCCTTCCCCGCCGGACGATACCCTCATAATTTACTTTGGCAGTCTTTTCGTGGCGAGGTTTGCTCATGATTATCGGTGTTCCCAAGGAAGTTTATCCCGGCGAGGCCAGGGTAGCCTGGGTGCCTTCCGTGCTGCCCGCCATGATCAAAGCGGGTTTCGAATTCGTAGTGGAAGCCGGCGCCGGCCTGGCCGCCGGCTATACCGACGAGGCATTCACCGCCAAGGGCGCCCGCCTGGGCTCCCGCGCCGATGTCTTCCAGCAGGCGGAGATTATCACCCAGGTGCTCTGTCCCGGCGCTAACGATCGCACTGGCGGCGAAGACTTGCGGCAGATTCGTCCCGGCCAGTACTGGGTTGGCTTTTTCCGTCCATTGGGCGATCTCAAGACGGTGCAGGCCGTGGCGGCGACCGGGGCCACGGCACTGGCGCTCGAACTGATGCCACGCATCACCCGCGCGCAGAGCATGGATGTGCTTTCCTCCATGGCTACCATCGCCGGCTATAAAGCCGTGATCCTGGCCGCCAACCAACTGCCCCGCCTGTTGCCCATGTTCACCACCGCCGCCGGCACGGTCACGCCAGCCCGCGTGCTGGTCATAGGCGCCGGGGTTGCCGGCCTGCAGGCGATTGCCACCGCCAAACGGTTGGGCGCGGTGATTTCCGCCTACGATCTGCGGCCCGCGGTCAAAGAGCAGGTGCAAAGCCTGGGCGCCCGGTTTGTCGAGCTGCCGCTGGATACGCAAAATTCCGAAGACGCGCGCGGCTACGCCAAGCAGCAGGACGAAACTTTTTACCAGAAGCAGCGCGAACTGCTGCACAAAACGGTCGCGGAAAGCGATGTGGTGATTACCACGGCGGTGGTGCCGGGCCAGAAGGCGCCGGTGCTGGTCACCCGCGCCATGGTCGAGGCGATGGCGCCCGGCTCAGTGATCGTGGATATGGCCGCCGAGCGCGGCGGCAACTGCGAGTTGACCCAGAGCGGACGCATCGCCGAGGTCAACGGCGTCCACCTGATCGGCCTCATCAACCTCGCCGGCACCGTCCCCTATCATGCCAGCCAGCTCTACGCCCGCAACCTGGCCAATTATCTCGGGCTCCTGTTCAAGGGCGGCCGCAAGGAGCCGGATTGGAACGATCAGATTGCCGCGGATACGGTGCTGGCCCGCGGCAGAGAAATCGTGCAGTCGCGGGTGCGTGATTTCTACAAGCTGCCCGCCGCGGCCGCCCAAGCTTGACGAGCAAGGAACCTGACCATGCCTCCGGGATTTATTGAAAACCTCTTCGTGTTCGTACTTGCCGGTTTCCTCGGCTTCGAAGTCATCCGGCGCGTCTCACCGCTGTTGCACACTCCGCTGATGTCGCTCACCAACGCCCTCGACGCTATTGTCGTGGTGGCGGGCATCATTATCTGCGGCGAGGCCAAAACCCCCTTATCCATCCTGCTGGGCGCTGTCGCCGTCGCCGCCGCTTTCAGCAACATGATCGGCGGTTTTCTCATCACCGATCGCATGTTACGCATGTTCAAATCCACCAGCGGGCGGAAAAAATCATGAATGCCGCGGCTGCCCAGACCCTGGCGAATTTCGTTTACGTATTCGCCGTTATCGGTTTTATCCTTTCGCTGAAATGGCTAAACTCTCCCGCGACCGCCCGGCGCGGGGTGTTGATCGGCGAAATCAGCGCCGGCCTGGCGGTGATCACCACTTTTGAAGATCCCCGCCTGCACCAATTTCACTGGATCCTGCTGGCGCTGGGCATCGGCCTGATCATCGGCATTCCCCTCGGCCTGGTCAAGATGACCGCGGTGCCGCAACGGACCGCCATGAGCCACGCCTTCGGCGCACTCGCCGCCGCGGTGATCGGCATCTCGGAATTTTACGTGGACTTGGGGCAGCATCAACTCACCGCCTTCAAGATGACCGAGATCGCGCTGGAAGTCATTATCGGCAGCCTCAGCTTGACGGGCAGCTTGATCGCCGCCGGCAAGTTGCAGGAATGGCTGCCGCAGCGCCCTATCGTCTATAAAGGGCAAAATTATTTCAGCCTCTCGGTGTTGGGTACTGCGGTGGTGCTGGCGCTGCTGCTGATCGTCCACCCCGCATTCTCCTTCCTGTTCCCCGTCATGGTGGTGATTTCGCTGCTGTTTGGCGTGATGCTGGTCATGCCCATAGGCGGCGCCGACATGCCCACCGTCATCTCGCTGTTGAACTCTTACGTCGGCCTTTCCGCCGCCCTGCTCGGCTTCGTGCTCAACTCCAAGGTGCTGGTGGTCGCCGGCGCGCTCGACGGCTCTTCCGGCTTCATCCTTTCCGTCATTATGTGCAAGGCGATGAACCGATCGTTCACTAATGTGCTGTTCGGCGCCTTTGGCCAGCTCCAGGTCAGCGCCAAGGGCGCCCAGGAGCAGCGCACCGTGCGTAGCGCCAGCCCCGAAGACGCCGCGTCGATCCTCGCCTCGGCCAGTTCGGTGTTAATCGTGCCCGGTTACGGCATGGCGGTCGCGCAAGCGCAGCATAAAGTGCGCGAACTGTTTGACATCCTTTCCCGCGAGGGCGTGAATGTGCGCTTCGCAATTCATCCTGTCGCCGGCCGCATGCCCGGGCACATGAACGTGCTGCTGGCCGAGGCCGACGTCCCCTACGACAAACTGATGGAAATGGACGATGCCAACTCCGACATGCCGCAAACCGATGTGGCGCTCGTCATCGGCGCCAACGACGTCACCAACCCCGCCGCCAAAACCGACCAATCCAGCCCGATTTACGGCATGCCCGTCATCGAAGTGGACCAGGCGCGCACGGTGATGGTCATCAAGCGCAGCATGAATCCCGGCTTCGCCGGCATCGACAATCCGCTTTATTATCTGGATCAAACCTTAATGCTGTTCGGCGACGCCAAGGCCTTTGTCAGCGACATCGTGCGCGCGCTCACAGCCGAAGGCGTGGGCAAGGCCGCCAGCGCCGCTCGCTGACGCCCGGCTTCGTTTTCACTTCCCGGCAGCGCCGTACAACGGCGCTGCCGTTCTTATAATTTTCATTCGACTCGATCTTAAGTCAAATCAGCCCGGAACCGCATTGCAGTATATAAACTATTCATATGCGCGCCTGGGTAGTCGAGCGGCCCGCGCCGATTGAATCCCGCCCCTTGCAATTACGGGAGTTGCCCCAACCGTCTCCCGCCGCCGACGAACTCCTGGTGAAAGTGCGCGTCTGCGCCTTGTGCCGCACCGATTTGCATGTCGCCGAAGGCGATTTGCCGCAAAAACTGCCCGCCATCGTTCCCGGTCATCAGGTGGTGGGCGAAGTGGTTTCCGCCGGCTCCGGCGTGCGCCCGCCCGCTCCGGGAGCGCGCGTCGGCATTGCCTGGTTGCAGCGCACCGACGGAACCTGCCGCTATTGCCGTTCCGGCCGAGAGAACCTATGTGAACATGCCGCCTTCACCGGCTGGTCGGTGAACGGCGGCTATGCCGAGTACGCCACCGTTCCGGCCCGCTTTGCCTATCCTTTGCCGGAAGGCTTTAGCGATGAATCGGCCGCGCCTCTGCTGTGCGCCGGCATTATTGGATATCGCGCCCTGCGCCTGACCGGGCTCAATGCCGCCGCGGCTGCCGGCGCAAATCCAGCCTCCGCCGGCAACCCCGACTGGAGCGGCGTCCGGTTGGGCTTGTACGGTTTCGGCGCCGCCGCGCACATCGCTATCCAACTCGCCCGCGCCCGTGGCGCCGAAGTCTACGTCTGCACCCGCGACCGCGAGCGGCACCAGGCCCTAGCCGCCGAATTGGGCGCCGCCTGGGTGGGCGATGCCGCCGCCGCCCCCCCCGTACCACTCGATGCATCTATTATTTTTGCTCCTGCCGGTGAGTTGGTGCCTCCGGCGCTGGAGGCGCTCGCGCCCGGGGGCGCGCTGGTGCTCGGCGGCATTCATATGTCGCCAATTCCCTCCTTGCCCTATCCCCTGCTCTATCGCGAACGCGTCGTGCGCACCGTCGCCAACAATACCCGCCAGGATGGCATGGATTTCCTAGCCGAGGCTGCCCGCGTTCCGGTGCGCACCCGCGTTACCCGCTTCAATTTCGGCCAATTGCCCGAAGCCTTAATCGCCCTCAAGCACGACGGTTTTGCCGGCGCCGGCCTGCTGCGCGTCGCCGACGCCGAACCCGCGGATTGAACTTTCCGCTTCCGGCGGTTGCCTTAGCCTGCCGCTGCGATTTCGCATCCTGGCGGTAAACTGCTTGCATGACCCTGGATCGGCATAGCCATCGTGGTGGCTGGGTGTGAGGATTCTCGCCCGCTATCTTCGCCGCGAAATTATGGTGCAGGCTGCGCTGGGCTTGCTGCTGTTCACCTTCGTCATTTTTCTGCGTGATCTGGGCCGCCTGCTTCAAGTCGTGGTGGAAAGCAGTTCGGGGCGCATTTTCGAGGCGATGGGGGATCTGCTGCCGACGGCGCTGGTGTTTGCCCTGCCCATGGCGGTGCTCGTCGGCATCCTGATCGGGCTCAGCCGCATGGCCGCCGACAATGAAGTGCTAGCCTTGCGCGCCTCCGGGCTGAGCAACGGGCAACTGCTGCGTCCTTTGGCGGTTTTTATCGGCTTCGCCTGGTTGCTGGCGCTCGTTACCGGGCTTTGGATCGCCCCGGCCGCCAATCGCCAGTTCCTGCGCCTCGAATCCGAGTTGCGCAACTCGCAAATCGCGTTTGCAGTCCAGCCGCGAATCTTTATCGAAACCATTCCCAAACTGGTGGTCTATGTCGGCGATACCCGCGAGGGCGGCAAGCTCTGGCGCAAGGTCTTCGTGGCCGACATGCACCAACCCGGCCCACCGAATATTACCGTGGCGCGCGCCGGGCGCTTGGTGCGCAATGGCCCGCAGGCGCTGCAATTGCATCTGGAGCACGGCGCCAGCTACCAACTCTCCCGCCGCAATCCCAATGAACTGCTGGTCAGTTCCTTCGTCTCCAGCGACGTACCCCTTCTCTTGCCGCCGCCGCGCATGCCCCATCTGCCCTGGGCGGCGCAACCCACATCCACACTGCTGGCGCTGTTTCACAATGCCCGTCAATGGCGCCCGGCGCGAATCGAGTTCTATCGCCGTCTGGCGCTGGCCTTCGCCTGCCTGATGCTGCCCCTGGTCGGCGTCCCGCTCGGGCTCTCTACCCGTAAGGGCGGCAAGGCGGGGGGCGTTGTCCTGACGCTGGTGCTGGTGCTGGTCTATTACATATTGCTCATCTCCGGCGTGGCGCTGGCCCATCAAGGGCGCATGCCGCCGGGGCTCGGCGTCTGGTTCGCCAATCTGGTTTTTCTCGCCGCCGGCGCCTTGCTGCTGGCGCGCGCCGGCCATATTCCGCGCGTGCTGGCGCGCCGCTTTCAACCCGCTGCCCGCTTCCGGCATTGGCTGGATCGCTTCCGCTTCGGCGTCCCCGCCGCAGGCGGCGCCCGGCGCCTCCGCTTTTTTCCTTCCCTGCTCGACTACAGCGTTCTGCGCGAGTTTGTCGGCTACGTGCTGCTGGCCCTGGCCAGTTTCCTGGTGATCATCACCGTCTTCACCTTTTTCGAGTTGCTGGGCAGCATCATTCATACCCACGCCTCGTTAGCCCTGGTCGGACGTTATCTCTTCTATCTCATCCCGCAGTTGCTCTACCTTTCCATCCCGTTGGCGGTGCTGATTGGCGTGCTGCTCGTCTGCGGGCTGATGTCGAAGGCCAATGAGATCACCGCGCTCAAAGCCTGCGGCATCGGCATTCATCGCCTTCTCTACCCCCTGCTCATGCTGGCGATGCTGCTCGCCGTCGGCCAGTTTGTGCTGCAGGAAACCATCCTGCCCGGCGCCAACCAGCTGCAAAACTCGCTGCGCGCCCGGCTCAAGGGACAGCCGGCGGAAACCTTTCGCCGCCCCGGGCAGCGCTGGCTTTTCGGCCGAGGCCATCATCTTTATTACTTTCGCTATTACGATCCAACCCATCGGACCTTCGCCGATCTGGCCGTGTACTCTTTTACCACCCACAACTTCGCTTTGTCGCGAATGATTCAGGCGCATGGCGCCTATTGGGATGCCCGGCTGCATGGCTGGGTCCTGGAAGACGGCTGGGTGCGCGAGTTTCAGGGCGATCGCGTTACCAACTTCCAGAACTTCCGCGTCGCCTCCTTCCGCTCTATGCGCGAAACTCCGGCCTATTTCCAGACCCAAGCGCCGGAGGCTTCGCAGATGACGTTTCTCCAGTTGCGGCAGTACATCGACCGGCTGGCGCGCAGTGGCTATGACGTCAACGGCTTGCTGGTCGAGCTCAATCGCAAACTGGCGTTTCCCTTGATCACGGTGATCATGGTGCTGCTAGCGTTTCCCTTTGCGCTGGCCGTCGGACGGCGCGGCGCGGTGGGAGGCATTGCCCTCGCCTTTGCGGTGGCGATGGGCTATTGGATCAGCGCCGGCTTGCTGCAGGCGCTCGGCAATCTCGATCAGTTGCCGCCGGTAGTGGCCGCCTGGTCGCCCGACGTTTTATTTGCCGCAGCGGGCATCCTGCTGCTGCTGCGCTTGCCCACCTGAGCAGATCGCTTAGACGCGGCAAATGCCCTAGAAAAACCATTGCGTAACCGCAAACCTCTGGAAAAAAATCGTGTTTTTCCAGCTATTTAGCGCTAAATATTTTAATTGAAATACCTTGCGGCAGTGGCAATAGCTTTCACGGGCGTACTCGCTCTCAGCTTACTTCTCTCTATTTGGCTTCTGCTTCCTTTTCCTTTATCTGGGCATCGGCACCACGCGTTTCAGCCAGGGTAGATGCGTCTTCGGGCTGAGCTCGACCTGCCCTTGCGGCAGCAATCGATACGGATTCCCCATTGGATCGAGGGGAATGCCCGGCAGCATGCCGGCCCGCACCATGGCCTGCCAGTTCGAGGGCAGATGGTGAAAGCGTTGAGTATAAGCGGCGGTGGCGCGCCGCAGTTGCCGCAGCGCAATGCGCGTTTCGAGCTTCAGGATGTGATCGCGCGCGTTTTCCCGCAATTGTTTGCTGGGCGTCGAGGCATACTGCTCTTTCCAAAGCGCCAGCGCGAGATGGTCTTCGTGAACTTCGCCATACCATTCGGCGGCCAAGGTATAAAGCACCGGGTTGGCGCCGGGACGCCGCGCGCCGGCGGCAAAGGCGTCGGCGGCGTGGCGGCGTTGATGCAAGTTGAGGGCATAAACGAAGCCCAGGTCATAATATAGCCGCCAATGATTGGGATGTCGGCGAATGGCGCGCCGCAACAGCCGCACCGCGGCTTGCGGCTGCCCGGCCCCGAGCGGCGGGCGGTCGGCGAGAAAATAGCTGCCGAATTCGGCTGCGGCAATCAGGTCGGGATCGAGTTGTTGGGTAATGTGCAACAGCGGCCAGAGCAGCGGATAATGCTGGCGGTGCTCCATATGTAGCCGTCCGAAATACTGCACCGCACGCGTCCAATACACGTCCGCGGCCAGGCCGTTGTAATTCAAAAACAGGGCGCGCACTACGCGCGCCGAGGGCAGCGCCAGCCGCGTGCTGCGGTCGGCGGCGAAGCGCGGTTTCAGCGGCTCGATGCGCCGCTCGAATCCAAAGCTGCCGGCTACCATGGCCGCCACCAGTAGCAGCGCCAGCATCCACGAACGCGATCGGGTCGGCATGGCTGCTATTTTGCCACGACGGGATGCCTAGCCGAAACGCGCTCATGCTGCTTCCGATGGATGATTGGCTGTCGAGCGCCGCACCCCGAGTGGCTACGCGATCGCGATCGCCACTTCGATCTTTTGCCTCAAATCCCGCGCCTGAAATAACGCTGGCAAAATAGAAGCATGTGGTCCGACGGCATTCCACCGCATTTTGATGGGCGCCGCTTTTACAATCCCGGCGTTGCCCCGCCGCACGGTTGGCGCGACATTCTGCGCTGGAAGCTGCATAGCCGCGCCGAACCCTCGCCCCGCTTCATCGACGATGTAACGCCCTCTGTGCCGCCCCGGCGGGTGGAAGGACACGCGGTGCGAGTCACTTTCGTGAACCATTCCACCGTGCTGTTGCAAGCCGGCGGGTTGAATCTGTTGACTGATCCGATCTGGTCCGAGCGCGCCGGGCCTTATGCCTGGCTGGGACCGCGGCGGCGGCGCGCGCCGGGAGTCAGCCTCGCCGACTTGCCCCCGCTCGATGCTGTGCTCATCAGCCACAACCATTACGATCATCTCGACCTGGCCACCGTGCGTCAGCTTTTCCGGCAGCAGGCGGCACACTATATCGTTCCGCGCGGCGTGGCCTCCTGGATGCGTTTGCAGTCGATCCGCCAAATATGCGAATTGGATTGGGGCGAAGCCGTGGACTTGCCTGGCGTCCGCGTGCATGCCGTTCCGGCGCTGCATTTTTCCGCCCGCACTCCCTTCGATCGCAATCGCGCGCTCTGGTGCGGCTATCTGCTTGAAATGCCGGGTGGCAAGCTTTATTTCGCCGGCGACACCGCCTTCGGCCCGCATTTCGCCTGGATTCGCCGGCGCTTCGGGCCGCTGCGGCTGGCGCTGCTGCCAATTGGGGCCTATGCGCCGCGCTCGATCATGGCGCCGGTGCACGTCTCGCCAGAGGAGTCGCTCGAAGCGCACCGCATCCTGGGCGCGCGCACCAGCATCGCCATCCACCATGGCACTTTCCGGTTGACCGACGAAACCCTGGATGCGCCCCGGCAGCGGCTGGCGGAAATAGCGCCGGCCGGGTTTCTAACGTTAAATAATGGCGAAGCGTTAGAAGTATCTTAGCGTGGTCCGCCCATCGGAAACGGCGCCCTAAGCTCGGCGCCGTTTCCGAGAATATATTTTTGTTAATCGACGCACCTTATTTAACAGTTTCTTTTTCTTTATTCAAATCCGCCTGGCCGGCGCGGCCATTGGTTTGGGAGTTTTTTGCCGCGCCGGTGGCGTTCGCGGCGCCGATTTTCTCCGCCGCTACGCCGGCGGCCTCGGTTTTGCTTCCCGCCGCGGCTTTGCTCTCGGCGGCCAGACGGGAATAAATCTCCCAGCGACGGTTGACATCTGCCTGCGCTTCGCGCAGCAGATCGTGCGCCGTGGCTTCGGCTTCCGCAGCCGCTTCGCCGTTCTTGCCCTCTACCGCCAGCCGCGCAAACCGCGTTTCGTGCTTCAGGTATTCGGTCAGCGGCAAGCTGGGCGGGCGCGAATCCAGCTCGAAGGCATTGGCTTGGCCGCGCCGGTCGGGATGGTAGCGGAACAGCGGCCAATATCCGCACAATACCGCTGACTTCTGTTGTTCCAGCCCATGCTCGAGATCGTAGCCGTGGGCGATGCAATGGGCATAGGCCAGCACCAACGCCGGGCCGGGATATTCGCCCGCTTCACGCAGCGCGCGGAGGGTTTGCAAATCGTTGCCCCCGAAAGCCACGCGGGCAACATAGACGTGTTCGTAGCTGAGCGCGAGCAAAGCGAGATCTTTCTTGGCTTCCCGCTTGCCGGCTTCGGCAAAGCGGGCGACGGCGCCGCGCGGTGTGGATTTCGACATTTGCCCGCCGGTGTTGGAGTACACCTCGGTATCGAGCACGAGCACTTTGACGTTGTTGGCGGAATTGGCCAGCACGTGATCGAGTCCGCCGTAGCCGATGTCGTAAGCCCAGCCATCGCCGCCAACCAGCCAAACGATTTTAGGCGTAAGCGCGTCGGCCAGCGGCATCAGCCGAGCCGCGTCTTTAAGGCCGCTCAGTTGGGCCAGGTGCTTGCGCAGTTCGGCCACCGCGGCGCGGCGCCGGGCGATAGCGGCTTCGTCGAGGTTGGGCACGATCATTTGCAACTCGGCCACCAGCGCTTCCGGCAGCCGAGAAGCCAGCCGCGCAAGCAACTCGCGTGCCTGTGCGGTTTGGTGATCCAGGCCCATGCGCAGACCCAGCCCGAATTCGGCATTGTCTTCAAACAAGGAATTCGACCAGGCGGGGCCGCGGCCGACGGCATCGACCGCCCAGGGCGTGGTCGGCAGGTTGCCGCCATAGATGGAAGAGCAGCCGGTGGCGTTGGCGATCATCAGGCGGTCGCCATAGAGCTGGGTCAGCATTTTGAGGTACGGTGTCTCGCCGCAGCCGGAGCAGGCGCCGGAAAACTCGAACAGTGGCGGCACCAGTTGCAGGTCTTTGATCTGGGTCAGGTGCAGCGCGGGCTTAGGCGCCGGCGGCAGGGTGAGGAAAAACTCCCAGTTGCGGCGTTCCGCCTCGCGCCGCGGCGCCTGCGGCTCCATATTCAGTGCGCGAATTTCGGGATTCTGTTTGTCATGCGCCGGGCATACGGCGACGCAGAGGGTGCAGCCGGTGCAGTCTTCGGGCGCGACCTGGAGGGAGTAGCGATAGCCACTGTATTCGCGCCAGCGCGCCTCGGTGGAAAGAAACTTCTCCGGCGCTGTCGCCAGGCGCGTCGGCTCGTACACCTGGGCGCGAATGGCGGCATGCGGGCAAACCAGCACGCATTTGCCGCATTGAATGCAAAGCTCGGTATCCCACACCGGAATCTGCGCGGTGAGATTGCGTTTTTCCCAGCGCGTGGTGGCCGAAGGCCAGGTGCCGTCGGCGGGAAAGGCGCTGACCGGCAGCAGATCGCCTTCGCCGGCGAGCAGCCGCGCCGTGACCTGGCCGATGAAGCCGGGCGCGCCCGCCGCGGGCGAGGGCTGCAGATCGACGGTCGCGGTCAGCTTGCCGGGCCGGGCTTCGTGCAGGCGTGACAACGCCGCTTCGATCGCCGCCAAGTTTTTTTTCACCACCGCTTCACCCCGCTTGCGGTAAGTCTTGCGGATAGCGTCGCGCATGGCCTCGAGCGCGCGTTCGCGCGGCAGCACCCCGCTGATAGCGAAAAAGCAGCTTTGCAGGATGGTGTTGATGCGCGAGCCCAGCCCGAGTTCGAGCGCCAGCGCGTTGGCGTCAATGGTGAAAAAACGCAGCCGCAGCTCGAGAATCCGGCGCTGCAGCGTCCGCGGCAAGTGCTCCCAGATCTCTTCGGCGGGATAAGGCGCGTTCAGCAGAAACACCCCGCCAGGACGCGCCAGCGCCAGCACGTCAGTGCGTTCGGCCAGCGAAAACACGTGGCAGGCGACAAAATGCGCCTGCCGGATCAGGTAACTGGAGCGGATCGGACGCGGGCCGAAGCGCAGGTGCGAGACGGTGACCGAGCCTGATTTTTTCGAGTCGTAGATGAAATACCCCTGGGCGTAATTTTCCGTGCCCTCGCCGATGATCTTGATGGTGTTTTTATTGGCGCCTACCGTGCCATCCGAGCCCAGGCCGAAAAACACGGCGCGGAAAGTGTCATCCGATTCGAGCGAGTAATGGGGATCCCAGCTCAGGCTCTCATGGGTGACATCGTCTTCGATGCCGATGGTGAAATGGCGGCGCGGCTTCTCGCGCTGGGCCTCGTCGAAGATGGCCTTCACCATGCCCGGTGTGAATTCCTTGGAGCCCAGGCCGTAGCGCCCGCTAAGCAGCCTCGGCACAGTTCCCGTTTCCGCCAGTGCGGCTTGGACATCAAGAAAGAGTGGATCGGCGCCGCCGGGCTCCTTGGTGCGGTCGAGCACGATCAGGATGCGGGCCGTGGCGGGTAGCGCGCGCCGCAAGGCGGCCGCGTCGAAGGGACGATAGAGGCGAGCTTGTATCAGGCCCGCCTTGCCCCCGGCGGCGTTCAGCGCTTCGACCGTTTCCTGCGCCGGCCCGGCGCCGGAGCCCATCAGCAGCAGCACTCTCTCGGCGTCGGGCGCGCCTTCATAATCGAATAAATGATAGGCGCGGCCGGACAGCCGGGCGAATTCGTCCATCGTCTGCTGCACCAGCCCGGGAGCGGCCTGATAGAACGGATTGGAGGCTTCCCGTGACTGGAAATAGGTGTCGGGATTGTGCGCGGTGCCCCGGATAAACGGATGGTCGGGCGAAAGCGCGCGCCCGCGGTGCGCTTCCACCCATTCCGGCTGCAAGAGCGCCAGCACTTGTTCGGCGCTGATCGGTTCAATCTTTTCAATCTGGTGCGAGGTGCGGAAACCATCAAAAAAATGAATGAAAGGCAGCCGCGTCCGCAGCGCCGCCAGATGGGCGATGAGGGCGAAATCATTGGCTTCCTGCACGTTGGCCGACGCCAGCAGCGCTACGCCGGTCTGGCGCACCGCCATCACATCGCTGTGATCGCCGAAAATCGAGAGCCCATGCGTCGCCAGCGAACGGGCAGCGACATGCAACACCACGGGCGACAGCTCGCCCGCCAGCTTGTACAGCTCGGGAATCATCAACAGCAGTCCCTGCGAGGCGGTGTAGGTCGTCGCCAAGGCGCCGGCCTGCGAGGCGCCGTGCAGCGCGGCGGCGGCGCCCGCTTCGCTCTGCATCTCCACCAATTGCGGCGTCAGCCCCCAAATGTTCTTGCGCCCGGTGGCCGCCCAGCTATCCGCCCACTCGCCCATTGGCGATGCCGGAGTAATCGGAAACAGCGCAATCACGTCGCTGAGCAGGTACGAAACCGCGGCTACGGCTTCATTGGCGTCGAGGGTTTTCATCAATACACTCCCATGGGCATTTTTCAGGCCAATACGGCACCGCCGGCGAATCGCGCACTAAAGCCTTGCAAATCCATACTGAAGTTTTCAGGTCTATGGGGAAATGACGCACCTGGTGGGGCAAATTCCGCTATCGGCGCGGCGGCGCCGCGATGCTTCAAGCGCTGGTCGAGACACATGCTCTATTTCATTATTTGACCGGCGAGCCCAAACCAACCCTGAATCGCATCAAAACTTGATCAGCATCAAGCGCTCTAACCCCTTTAGCCATAATCGGTTTGACGGACTGAGCCGGGCGATTCACCCCCAGTATGCAAGCGGCTTCAAACGTGCGCGCTGTGAGTCGTGCGCGCCGCCGGCCCCGGCGCTCGTGACGCGACCCCTTCGCGTTCGCGGCTTGGCCGCTTCTGGCTCGGCCGTTAACGCTTGGGGATGAACCCCACCGGTAGGCCGCGTCAATCTAGAAGTAGCCAAAGCGTTTTCGATATATATCTTCAGATGTCATTCGAAAAACTCGTGATAAACCGGAGTGGTATTTTTTTTCATGGTAATCTTCCCCGAAAACAAACCAAGGCGATGGGGAACAATGTGGTTGACGAAACTTTGCCGCCCAAATCAGCCGGGCGGCCAAAGCGCGGCAATAAGAAAAGGATGACGAGATGAAAATTATGAAGATATCCGCACTTATGGGGTGCCTGCTGGCTCTGGCATTTGCCGCCGCTTGCAGCCGGACGCGGCATCGAGATTCAGGTACCACGTGGGGGTACGGCGGGGAGCCGGCTCAAGATCACTATTCCCCACTGACACAAATTAATGTATCGAATGTGCGGCGTCTCCAGCTTGCATGGACGTATAACACCGGGGCTAGAAAGCATCCGGGTGGTTATGGGCTGGAGACGACGCCGCTCATCGTCGCCGGGGTGCTTTATGGGCTGACTCCGACGCAGGGGGTTTTTGCCCTCGACGCCGCCACCGGCAAGCTCCTCTGGAAATTTAATTCCGGCGTCAATGGAACTCAGGCGGATCGAGGCTTGGCTTATTGGTCCCATGGCAACGATCGCCGCATTTTCGTCGGGCAGGAGAATTTCGTTTACGCCTTGAATGCGATTACCGGCAAGCCGGTTCCGGCCTTCGGCGTTGGCGGCCGGATTGATCTCCGCGAGCATCTGGGCCGGCCGCCGGCCTCCGTCTGGATTGCATTGACCACCCCGCCGATCGTTTACAAAGATTTATTAATCGTCGGCGGCGAGGAGCCGGAAACCCTGCCGAGCGCTCCCGGCGACATACGCGCTTACGATGTTCGCACCGGCAAGCTCCGTTGGATATTCCATACGATTCCCCATCCGGGGGAATTCGGCTATAACACTTGGCCGAAAAACGCCTGGCAATTCGCCGGGGCGGCGAATAATTGGGGAGGGTTCGCGCTTGATGCGAAACGCGGCATTCTCTATGTTCCCACCGGTTCGGTTTCGCCGGATTTTTATAAGGCGAATGAACACGGCCGGCTTCTTTTTTCTGACTGCCTGATCGCCTTGCACGCGAAGACCGGCAAGATGATCTGGTATTTTCAAGCAGTCCGCCATGACCTCTGGGACCGCGATTTTCCCGCGCCGCCCGCCCTGGTCACCGTCAAGCGTAACGGCCGGGAAATTCCGGCGATAGCGCAGACCAGCAAGCAGGGGTTCGTTTATTTGTTCAATCGCTTGAATGGGAAGCCGCTGTTTCCACTGGAGTGCCGCCCCTATCCGGCAAGTACCGTTCCCGGAGAGCGGGCGGCGCGAGAGCAATGCCTGCCGGCCGAGCCTGCCCCCTTTGTCCCGCAGAAGCTAACTGCGGCCATGCTGACCAATCGTACTCCCGCGGCTCATGCCTGGGCCGTGCGGCAGTTCGCAAATTTCATCAGCGCCGGTCAATTTGTGCCCTTTAGGGTAGGCCGGCCCACCGTCGTCTTTCCGGGCTTCGACGGCGGCTCGGAATGGGGCGGTCCGGCGATCGATCCGAAATCGGGAGTGCTGGTTGTCAACTCCAACAACGTGCCCTGGACGGGGGAGTTGGCGAAAAGGAATACGCGCCTGGAAGGAACCGCTCGCGGATTGTATGAGAAAGACTGCGCCTCTTGCCATGGCGTGAATATGGCCGGCGCGCCGGGTTACCCTTCGCTCATCGGCATCGGGCATCGCCTCCGCCGGGCGCAAATTAGCCGGCGAATTCGGCAGGGAGGAAGAATGATGCCCGGCTTTTCCGGCCTTCCCCAACCTCAACTTTCCGCGCTCGTCCAATACTTGGCCGCCGGCAAAAATGAGAAGGTCAATAGCCCGTACTCGCCCGCGGTCAGCGCTGCCAGGAAGTATTACTTAACCGGATATGTCCGGTTTCGAGATCCGCAGGGTTACCCGGCCTCCAGGCCACCTTGGGGCAGGTTGAGCGCGATCGATCTCAACACCGGAAAATATTTGTGGAAGATTCCTTTTGGTGATTACCCGAAACTCGCGGCTGCGGGCATGAAGAACACCGGCACGGAGAATTACGGCGGGCCGGTGATCACCGCCGGCGGAGTGCTGTTTATCGGGGCTACCTGCTTCGATAATAAGTTTCGCGCCTTCGATGAGCGAACCGGCAAGCTGCTCTGGCAAGCGGCACTGCCCTTTGCCGGCAATGCTACGCCGGCAACTTACGAAGTCCATGGCCGTCAATATGTCGTGATTGCGGCCGGCGGCGGGGAGACGGCGAACTCCAACCTCCCCTCGGGCGGTGTGTATGTTGCCTTCGCGCTCCCGCGTTGAACCAGCGGCTTACACCGGTTAATTGCGGCCGGCTCTCCGTGCGAATTGTTAGATTTCAGCTTTCATTAGCTGCTTGCTGGCGGCTGATAGTGGTTTTCAGTTCCTAAAACCCCAGCGGGCGGCGCAGCAGCTTTTCCCAGAGCGCCAGCCGCGCCCGCGGCGCCACCGGCATCGGCCCGAGCCGCTTGCCCAGTTCCATGGTCTTCAGCGGATGCGCGCGAAACGCCGGCCAGCGCGGCAGCCCGCGGCGATTGGGGTTCCCGTTTTTGCCGAAGTTCGTCCAATAGCCGGCAAGTGCCTGCGCCAATTCATGATCCTCCGGCTGCCAGGGACGCTTCATCAGCCGCAAGTTGTCGAAGATGTAAGGCACCTCGGAAGAATGGAAAATACCGTATTCGGGATGCTGCGGCCAGGGCAGAAGGTGGTCGAAATAATAGGTATATACCCGGGGGCTGTGGTGTAGTTGTCGGCGCGCCCAGAGCGCCAGCGAGACGCGGGCGCGGTCGCGCAAGGCGCGGCGCACCGCCGCGCCGGCCTGGGCATCGCTGCTGGCAGGATACAAGCCCCGGCAGCGGCGGTAGCTGGCTCCGCAGATTTGGCGCAACACCATTTTGTAATGCGCCAGCGAAGGCGGCGGCGGCGGCTGGGTGCCGTACCAGCCAATGCCGATATCGTCGGCCACCATGCCGTTGATCACCGGCACTTCCCGCCCGTGCGGCCAACCGCTGCGCAATACCCAGCCGTCGGCGATGGGTGCAAAGCCGATCGGCGATTTGCCTTGCAGCAAGCGCGCGGGAGTGAGCTGGCGCAGCCCGGCCAGCGAATGCGCCCCCAGCGAGTCGGCGAATTGGCGGCCGGCGGCTTCGGCTTTCCGCAGTTGATTGCGCGCCGTCATCATGCCGGAAAAAGGCAGCGCGCCCGGACCGCTCATGATGATGGCGCGCTGGAACAATCCCCGCGCCAGCGGCGATTGCATCAGCAGCCACACGCTGGCCGCGCCGGCGGATTGGCCAAAAATGGTGACCTGGCGCGGATTGCCGCCGAAGGAGGCAATGTTGCGCCGCACCCAGCGTAGCGCCGCGATCTGGTCGAGCAAGCCATAATTGCCGGCGCTATGGTGCGGCGATTCATGCGCCAGTTCGGGATAGGCGAGAAAACCAAACACCCCCACGCGATAGTTGAAATTGACCACGATGACGCCGCGCCGGGCCAGCCGCGCGCCATTGTAGATGGCGACGCTGCCCGCCCCGGAAGTAAACCCGCCACCGTAAATCCAGACCATGACCGGCAGCTTTTGGCCACGGCGATGCGCCGGTGTCCAAAGATTGAGATACAGGCAATCTTCGCTGGGGGGAAGTTGCGAATTGAACACCGTCGTCCACGGCCCCATGCGGCGCGGCGGCAAGCTTTGATAGCAGGGATGCCCAAACTGGCGTGCCGCGCGCACGCCGCGCCATCTCACCGCCGGCTGCGGCGGACGCCAGCGCAACCGCCCCACCGGCGGCTTGGCGAAAGGCATGCCGGCGAAAAAACGCACTCCGTGCGCCAGCCGCTCGCCGCTCACCCGCCCGCTCGCAATCCGTATCGGACGCGTCGGCGTCTTCGCCGCCAGCCCGGATGCGGTGAAAATTACCGCGCAAAAACCGCGTAGTAGGTTTAGCCTGTATGGTTTTTTCATGATCGTAGGAATGAAAGGATTGTAACCGCTTTTTGCCTTCTGGCGCCGATTACATTAGCATCCATTCCATCTAAGCCTGTGCAATTTTGATAGGCTTTCCATTGATGCCTTTAGGTTTCAGCTTCCTTCAGCTGGCGGCTGGCAGCTGATAGCTGATACGCGTATAGAGTAGCGATAAATTCTCGCCCAGGAAAAATTTCATGCAGGCAGTTGGCTTTTAATTTATAGCTTTTAGCTTTGAGCCATTCAATCGGCTAAAATGCAGCTTTATTCGACTTTGAACGTTTTTGCGTGTGATTCCATGAAACTTTCTACTGACTCCGCTTCTCCGCATCTGCGCGTTGCCCCAAAACTTTATCTGACCATGTTCTTCGGGCTGGCATTTTCCATTGTTGCCCTATTGACGGCGCCGCGCCTGGCGGCACAAACAGCTCAGGCTCTAGCGATGCCGCAGCCGGCGAAAATCCCCGCCATTGCCTGGACGCGCGGCATCGGCGTGCCGCCTAAACATCCCGGACACGCCAAGCGCCGGGATATGCCCATGATCGACGACGGCTTTAACAATGGCGCGCCCGTTGGCGGCTTTGGCGCGGGCACCATCGGCCGCGGCTTCGACGGCGCCTTTTCGCGTTATCACCTCAAGATCGGCGCGCATAAATATGTCGTCGTCCCCTCCAATCAGTTCGCGCTCTATGCGCGCGAGGCCGGTGGCAAGGCCTGGGCGCGGGCGCTCTGGACCGGGCATCCCCAACACGCGCTCTCCGCCTGGAAGTGGAACTATCCGGTAGGCGCGGGCAACTACCATGCGCTCTATCCCAAATCCTGGTTTACCTATCGCGCTCCCGGCTTGGCCGTCGAAGCCACCGTCGAGCAGTTTTCGCCGGTCCTGCCCGACAACTATCGCTCGACCAGCTATCCCGTCGCGCTTTATAACTGGACGCTGCATAATCCGCATTCCAAGCCGGTCACCATCGGCATCCTGTTTTCCTGGACCAATATGGTTGGCTGGTTTCGCGGCTGGGATCATGGCTTCGCCGCAGCCAATAATATGGATAATTTCGACCGCGTCCGGAGCGCCCGTCTGGGCGCGGCTACCATGACCGGCATCGTCTTCGACCGCCATCGCACTGGCGGAGTTACTCAGGATTGGGACGGACAATTCGTCATCGCCGCGCTGGCGCAGGCCGGCGTCGCCGTCTCCACCCATGCCACTTATGCTGCCAGGGGCGATGGCGCGGCGGTATGGCAGACCTTCAGCCAATCGGGCCGGCTCGATAACGTGAATGTCCGGCGCAGTTCCGCCGGCGGCCCGCTTGCCGGCGCGCTGGCAATCACCGTCACGCTCGCCCCCGGCCAAACCCGCGTCATTCCCATGGTGCTCGCCTGGGACCTGCCGCTGGCGCGTTTCGGACAAGGCCAGGCCTGGTACCGGCGCTACACCCGCTTTTTCGGCCGTTCCGGCACGCATGCCTGGCGGATTGCCCGCCATGGCCTGCAGCGCGATGCCGCCTGGAGCCGCGCTATCGACCGCTGGCAGGCGCCCTACGTCGCCGACCACTCCGCCCCCGCTTGGTATCGCGGCATGCTGTTCAACGAAATGTATGATCTTGCCGACGGCGGCACGTTTTGGGAAGACGGCCGCCTGGGCCGGCCGCGGCCAGCCCAGGGCGTGCGCGATAAATTCACCTGGCTGGAATGTTTCGATTACCCGTATTATTCCACCCTCGATGTGCGCTTCTACGGCTCCTTTCCGCTGCTGCGCTGGTGGCCGCGCCTGGAGCGCACCGAAATGCTCGACTTCGCCGCCACCGTGCCGCAACAGTTGAGTGAAATCCGCCGCATCGGCTGGAGCCATAAGCTCGCTCCCCGCAAAAACGCCGGCGCACTGCCGCACGATCTCGGCGCACCTATGGAAAATCCGCTGCTGGCGGTCAATGCCTATAACTGGCAGGATGTGAACGTCTGGAAAGACCTCAATACCAAGTTCGTCCTGCAGGTCTGGCGCGACTACGATTTAAGTCCGCATGACCCGCGCGACACCGCCTTTCTGCGGCGCACCTGGCCGGCGGTCCGGCAGGCGCTCGATTACCTCACCCGCTTCGATACCGCCGGCGATGGCATTCCGCAAAATGCCGGCATCCCCGACCAGACTTACGACGTCTGGCCGATGCGCGGCGATAGCGCCTATTGCGGCAGCCTCTGGCTGGCCTCGCTCAAGGCGGCAGTGCAAATTGCCGCCCTGCTAAACGATCCCACCGCGGAACGCAAATACCAGGCATGGTACGCCAAAGCGCAATCGAACTTTATCCGTCACCTCTGGAACGGCAAATATTTCAATTACGATACCGGCAGCCCCTATCGCCACGATGTCATGGCCGACCAGTTGGCCGGACAGTGGTACGCCGACCTGACCGGGTTGGGCCGGCTGGTGCCGAAAACGGATGCCGATTCCGCGCTGCGCCAAATTTATCGCCTCAATGTCATGGATTTTGCCCATGGCACGATGAGCGCGGTCAATGGTATGACGCCTCAAGGCACGGTGGTCACCGGCAACGAGCAGACCGGAGAGGTTTGGACCGGCGTGGCGCTCGGCCTGGCCTCGTTCTACATCGCAGAAGGCATGCCCCGCCGCGGTTTTGCCACGGCTCAGGGCGTCTATAACGTGGTTTACCACCGCGGCTATTGGTTCCGGACGCCCGAAGCCTACGACCGCAGCGGCAATTTCCGCGCCTCCATGTACATGCGTCCGGGCGCCATCTGGGCCATGCAGTACGCCCGCCGGCTGGCGAAAAAGTAAAAGCTCGGCGGTTCAGCACGCGCTTGCGGGCTGAAATCCCCTGGTGATTGCATAATGCCGCATTGCTGGCATTATGCATGCATGGACGTACAGATTACCAAACGCCATGTTCCCAAGCAGGCGCGCGACCGCTTGGCTTCGCGGGCGGCGCTGCAGGGGAACGACGCCTGCCATGTAGCGCTGGCGGAAAACTTGCGGCTGCCCCTGGCGCCTTTGGATCTGCGCCTGAGTAAAGCCAAAGGAGTGCGATGCGATTTTTTAATTCCACCTGCTCTGAAACTACAATAGCCCTCATGAATCCACGCTGCCGGCTTTCGTTCCTTGTAGGAATCTGCTTGACCGCCTGTCTGCTGGTGCCCGCGGCTCGTGCGCAAGCCGCGTCCTTCGCTCCGCCGCCCGCCGCCTGGCGCCCGATGCGCTGGTCCACGCTGTTTACCGCGCAGGACGTGCAGCGATATTTGACCACCCCGGCGGGCCGGGGCGCCGCGCTCGCCTTTTGCCGCCGCATGCATATCCGCCAGGTCTATCTGGAAATTTTCCGCGACGGCGATCAGGTTTCGAATTCATTGCTGCGCTCGGCTCGCGCCTTCTTTCTGCGCCACGGCATCGCCGCCGGCGGTATGGTGGCCACCACCGATCTGGGCAAGCCCTCAACTGGATGGAAGGTCGTCGCCTGCTATACCCATCCCGCCAACCGGCGGCATTTGCGCGAGATCTTCCGCTCGGCCGCGGCGATTTTTCCCCGCATCCTCATCGACGATTTCTTTTTCACCGACTGCACCTGTTCCGAATGCGCCGCCGCCCGCGCCCGGTTAAGCAAACCTGGACACTTAATCAGTTGGGCGCAGTACCGCCGCCACCTGATGCTCGCCGTCTCCCGCCAGGACGTGCTCGGCCCGGCGCACGCCGTCAACCCCCGCGTCCGGGTGGTGATCAAGTATCCGCAATGGTACGACGAGTTCCAGAAGCGCGGCTATCGCGTCGGCGCCGAGTCGCGCCTGTTCGACGGTACCTGGATTGGCACCGAAACCCGCGACCCACGTTCCCGCCATTGGGGCGTCACCCAGCAGTATCGCGCTTCCCTGCTGCCCGGCTGGATTGAGCGTATCGCTCCCGGCAAGCTCGGCGGCGGATGGTTCGACCCCTACGGCACTACTCCGCCCATCTACCTCGACCAGGCCTGGCAAACCATGCTGGCGCGCCTGCCGGAAGCGATGCTGTTTCACTATGGCGAGCTCGTCTCCCACTCCCGCCCGCAAGCGCTGGCGCTGGAACAAGCCGAGCCGGCGATCGAGCGCATGGACCGCCAAATCGGCGCCGCGCGCTTCACCCAGTTGCCGGCCTATAAGCCCGTCAGCAGCGGCAACGATGGCGAAGACTATATCTACGACAATGTCGGCATGCTGGGCATTCCGGTGAAAATGGTGCCGCAATTTCCGCAATCGGCGCCGATGGCGATGTTCGCCACCTACGGGCTGCGCGATGCGCAATTCGTGCCCGAGCTGAAAGCTTTTCTCGCCGCCGGCCATACCGCCATCCTCACCTCCCGCCTGGCCAAAGAGTTGGCCGGCGATCCACGCTTGCCCGGTTTCACCCGCCTGGAACGCGCGGCCCTGGGTATTCCCGCTCATCCCGGCGCGGTAGCTACAGCCGCTTTGCTGCCGCAATCCCGGCCTTATGGCGGCGGAGCCGTCATCATCGTCCCCGATGCCGACTTGCTCGCCGCGCGTCTGAAGCCAACTCCCCCGCCGGCGCTGCGCCCGGCATCGCTGCCCCACTCGCGAGCCGCCCGCGTGCGGCTCGAGCCGGCCTTGCCCCTGCCCCTGCCGCCCCGCCCGGCAGTGCTGCGCCAGGCGGTGCTCGCTAGCTTTGGGCTGAGCACCAACGCTCCCCTCCGGGTGGCGCTCTATCCCGCCCCAGGCTTCGTCGTGGCCGATAATTTCAATGACCACCCCGCCAGCTTCACCATTCGCCGCGGCCATGAAACGCTCAGCTTTCGTCTCGTGCCACCCCATACCGCCGTGCTTCACCACTGGCGTTAGGCATAAGCGTTAACGGCCAAGAAAGTTCAATCCCGCTTTGCGCTTTTGCTTTGCGCTCCACTAGCCATTGGCCATTGAAAACCTTATAGTGTCTGCTTATGAGACTTCGGGAAATCGGCCTGATTACTGTTTTCGCGCTGCTCGCCTCCCTCGCGGCCGCCGCGCAGGCGCCGGCGCGCCCATCCGCCCATCCCGCCCCGGCCGGGAAGCATCCGGCGGCGATCTCGCCGGGCAACAATCAGAGCCTGGCCTGCTCCATTGCCGACGGTTTTACCCTGGCTGCGGTGGGCGACCTGATACTGGAGAAGCCGGAATCACAACTCGCCTGGCCGCGTTTTCAGGCGGCAATCAATCTTCTTCGCCATGCCGATGCCGGGTTTGGCAATTTCGAAGGCTCGGCCTTTCGCATGAGCCGCTTTCACGGCTATCCGGCGGCGGAAAACGGCGGCGCCTGGCTGATTGATTCGCCGTCAGTGCCCGGCGATTTAAAAAATCTGGGCATTGAGCTAGTCTCGCGCGCTAACAATCATGCCGCCGATTGGGGCTTTGCGGGCATGCGCGCCACCGACCGCCTGCTGGACCGCGCCGGCGTGGTCCACGCCGGCACCGGACCCAGCCTGGGCGCGGCCCTCGCGCCCCATTATCTTTCCACCCCTGAAGGTCGAGTCGGCCTGGTCTCGATCGCCTCCAGCTTCACCCCGCTCTCGCGCGCCATGAACGCGCTCGGTGCCGCCCCCGCCCGTCCCGGACTCGCCGCCCTGCGCATCACCACCTGGATGACGCTGCCCGGCCCCCTCTTCGATCAACTCGCGCATGTTCACGCCGACATTGTGGCGAAGCTGCCGGCGGCGGAACGCGCCGAAATGCCCAAAAAGCAAAAGCCGGGCCGGCTCAATTTCTTCGGCCGGAACTTCCGCCGCGGCTCACGGTTTGGTCAGCATTCCAAGATGAATCTCGCGGACCTGAAAGATTTTCTCATGGCCGTGCGCCAGGCTAAAGAGGATGCTGACTTCGTCATCGCCACTATCCATGCCCACGATCCCGGCAACTGGAGCGACCGGCCGCCGGATTTCCTCCCCCGCCTGGCGCATGACGCCATCAACGCCGGCGCGGATGAGTTCATCGGCCACGGTCCGCATCAGTTGCGCGGCATCGAAATCTATCGCGGCAAGCCGATTTTTTATTCCCTCGGCAACTTCTTCTTTCAGTCTTCCCTGCCCGCGCCGGTGGGCGTGGACGAGTACGCGATCTGGAAACTCAATCCCTCGACCACCACCGACGAGGAACAAAATGCCGCGCTCGATAAAAAATGGTTCACCGGCCGGCGCTGGTACGAGAGCGTCGTTGCGGTCAGCCGCTTCGAGCACGGACGCGTCGCCGAAATCCGCCTCTACCCGGTCACGCTGGGCGCCATGCGCCGCGCCGCCGATCGCGGCATTCCTCATCTCGCGCATCATGCCGAAGCCATACGCATCTTGCAGCGCCTGCAACGGCTCTCGGCGCAGTTTCATACCGTGATTGCGATTGAAGGCAATGTCGGCGTGATTCGCCCCTCTACGGCCGCCCCGGCGGGAGCAACAGCAAATTCTGGCTCGCCTTAGCTTGCTTGAGCTCGTTTTAGCTCGCTTTCGCTAAAATCATGCTCATGGGTTCCAAACTTCGCATTGGCTTTGCCGGCGCCGGGTTTGCGGCGCGCATACACGCCGCCTGCTGGCGGCGGGTGAGTGGAGTCTCCATCGAGTTGGTGGGCGCCTTCAGCCGCTCGCGCGGCAAGCTGTCTGCTTTCGCGCAGGCCGAGCGCCTGCGCGCTTTCGATTCGCTCGAGCAACTGCTCGGCCAAGTCGATGCGCTCGATATCTGCACGCCCGGCGCCACCCATGAAGCCTTCACCTTGCAGACGCTGGCCGCCGGCCGCGACGTCATTCTCGAAAAACCCTATACCGGCTACTACGGGCCCAAAGACGGCGCCGGCTTCAGCGGCCTTACCTTCGACCGAGCCGCGGCCTGCCAGGAAGTGCGCTCCAGTTGCGAGCGCATGCGCGAGGCCGTGGCCCGCTCCGGACGCCGCCTCTGCTATGCCGAAAACTGGATTTACGCTCCGGCGGTGCGGAAAGAGCGCGAGATTCTGGAAAAATCGCGCGGACAGATCCTGCGCCTGCTCGGCGAGGAATCCCATTCCGGCTCGCACGCTTCCAGCTACGGACGCTGGAGCGAGTCGGGTGGGGGCGCGCTCGGAACCAAGGGCTGCCATCCGCTATCGGCCGCGATTTATTTCAAGGCCATCGAGGGCCAAACCCGTCTCGGACGCTCCATCCGCCCGGCTCGCGTCAGCGCCCACGCCCATCGTCTGACGCAGTTGCCCGGCTATGTGGACGAAGGCACGCTGCGCACCGATTACATCGATACCGAAGATTATGGCCAGATGCATGTCACCTTTGACGACGGCACCGTGGCCGATATCCTCGCCTCCGACGTGGTCCTGGGCGGCGTCGCCAATTGGATTGAGGTCTTCTGCGGCAACCACCGCACCCGCTGCAATCTCAACCCGGTGGATGCTCTGGAAACCTTCGCTCCCGGCGCGGAAACCCTCAAAGACGTCTATGTCGTCGAAAAAATCCATCCCAAGCAGGGCTGGATGAAACCCGCTGCCGACGAGGATTGGCAGCACGGCTATCCGCAGGAGATGCAAGCCTTCGCCGAAGCCCTGGCCGGTGGCTCGCCGCCGGAATCCGGTTGGGAGCTGGGCGAAACCGTTAGCCTCACCCTGGCCGCCGCCTACCTTTCCGCCAGCCGCGCCGGTGCCGATGTCGAGATTGAAATCCGCTGACGTTTTTTGCTCCAAACCCTTGGCTTTCTTCAGCCTTTGCATACTTGACATTTTCGCCTTATAGGTAGATATTCCAGGTATCGAACCAGTAGAACATCCAGGCATCGAAACGGAGCCATTATGGGCGAAGAAAAAATCGAGCTGCTCAAGGGCACGCTCGACATGTTGATCTTAAAAGCCATCGAGCCGCTGCCGATGCACGGCTACGCCATCGCGCAGCGCATTGGCCAGGTCTCGCGCGACTTCTTTCAACTGCAGCAGGGCACGCTTTATCCCGCCCTGCACCGGCTGGAAGACCGTGGACTGCTCAAGGCCGAATGGCGCATCACCGAAACCGGCCGCGAGGCGAAATTCTATTCGCTCACCCGCAAAGGACGCCGGTATCTGGAAGCCGAAATTCGCGGTTGGGAACGTATGACCGAGGCGGTGGCGCTGATCCTCCGCCCCTCCGAATAGGGACTATTGCCATGCGCTGGCAAGATCGATTCTTCCGCAGAAAACGCGCCGAGCGGCGGCTCCAAGCCGAACTGGCTTTTCATCTCGATCAAAAGACCGCCGAGCTGATCGCCGCCGGCCTCGAGCCGGAAGAAGCCCGCCGTCGGGCGCGCATCGACTTCGGCTCGCTCGACCGCTGCCAGGAAGCATGCCGCGAGTCGGACTCCGCCGCTTGGCCGGCATTGCTTGGCGTTGGTGCCGCGTCCTTCGGCACGGCTTTGGAAAATGGACTGAAAAACCTAAACTCCGTCGTTCATCAATGGCGGCGCCGGCCGGGACTGTTTCTGTTGGCTTTATTGATCTTATCGCTTGGCATCGGCGCGACTTCCGCTGTTTATTCTCTAGCCTATGCCGTGATGATGCGTCCGCTATCGTATCCGCATCCGAACCGCATTGTGCAGATACGCGGTGCGGAAGAACCACCCGATCGGCGCGGTTTGTCTTGGTGGGGACAAGGTCACATCTTTAAATGGTTGGCCGCGGAGCAATCGCGCAATTGGAATCTGCGGTTTGGAGATCAATTAGAACGTATTCATGGCGCGCGGGTCTCGCGCGATTTCTTCCACGTCTTTCAGATTCATGCCGTACTTGGCCATTTGGATGACCGTCGTTCGCTGGGCGGCATCGTGCTCAGCTATGGGCTTTGGAAACGGCAATTTGGGTCGCGGCCGGATGTGCTGGGCAAAGTCATGCAATTGAATGGCAAGCCCTATCGCATTGTCGCGGTGGCGCCGGAAAATTCGACTTATCCGCAAGCATGTAAATTGTGGATTCTATTGCCGAATCGAAAATTTGGGATTGTCAGCGTTGGACGATTATTTCCAGGCGTCACTCTCGCGCAAGCCAATACGGCCTTGCGCGCGCTCATGACGCGCGCTGCACATGTCTTTGCCAAATCGGGCATTACTTATGGCGGCTCAATCGGCGCCATACGCTTGCATTCCGCTCTGGTTGAACCGGTGGCGAACTCGCTCTGGCTGGTCCTGGCCGGCGCCGGATGTTTATTATTTGCCGCTTTAATCGCCGCCGCCAGCCTGTTGCTGGCGCAAACGACGGCGCGGCGGCGGGAATTCGCGCTCCGCCTCGCTCTAGGCGCGAAGCCTCATCAAATAAATATGCAACTGCTTTTGGAAGGCGCTTGGCTCGGTCTCGCGGCTTGCGCGCTGGGAGTGGGAATGGCTTGGTTTGCGATTCATAAGCTCCATCCCTGGCTGCGTATGCTCTTGCCGCATGCCCGGGTTATTCCCTGGAATGCGAACGTACTGGCGATTTCGGCAGGTCTGGCGTTGTTCACCAGCGTTGCCATGAACATGCCTGCGGCATTATCTTTGCCTTCTGTCAGTCCGCTATCGACTTTGCGGCAATCCGAGCCGGGCTGCACCCCTCGCGGTGTGCGCCGCATACAGGCGTTGCTGGTCACCGCGGCCATTGCCTTATCCATGCTGCTGCTCGCCGCCGCTGGCTTGCTGGCTCAAACCTGGTGGCGAACTAGCGATTCTCTTCATGGCTTCGATACGCGCGGCGTGTTGAGCGCGGAAATCACCCTGCCGTTGCATCTCCAAAAGGCTGCGGCTACGCAGGCCGCTAATACTTTTTCCCAAGCCGAGCGTAAGCAGGCTGTCCGCGCCCAATTGCGCCGCAGCCAGGCGCGATTGCGAACCTATATGCATGCCGTTGAAACCCGGCTCGCATCGTTACCCGGCGTGCGCGCCGCGGGCGCGGTCGACTGGTTGCCGCTCACTCAGGCACGTGAGATTTGGGTCAATCCTGACCCTGAACATCCGGGTTTCGGATTGATGGTGTATTTCTTTGCGATTCATGGCAATTATTTTCTAGCCTTGCATATTCCCTTGATTCGCGGCCGAGCCCTGGGTCCGTATGATGGCTGCCCGGGAAACTGCGCCGTCGTCGTTAGTCAAGAACTGGCCCGGAAACTCTGGCTTAAGCAAAATCCTATCGGCCGCAATCTCATGGTCAATGGCCGTTCGTTTCGAGTTGTCGGAGAAGTTGGCGAGATCGGCTATCACACCGGATTTAGGCCCTCGCCGCAAATTTATGTTCCGCTGCAGCCTTGGCAAAACGGGGCCGATGCCCCTTCCAGCATTTCCTTTTTCTGGGTAGCGCGCGTCCAACCTCCGGCGGCGGCGCATTTCCCCGCTTTTCTGCACGCGCTGGCGTCGCTTAGCGGCGGTGCGGCGCCTTACCACGCCCGGACAATGAATCAGGTCGCGCATCGCTGGCTTTTCGCCGCGCGGCTGCGCATGATCGTCGTCGTGATCTTCGCCGGAATGGCGCTTTGGCTCAGCATGGGCGGCATTTTCGGGCTGCTGAACTTCTGGGTGAGTGAACGGCAATACGAAAACTCCATTCGCGCCGCTTTGGGAGCCTCCAGCTGGCGCATTGCCCGCTCGATTGGCGCGGCCGGAGCCGGCTTGGCCGCATCCGGAATCGTGTTGGGCATAGTTGTTTTTACCGGCATGCGGCGGCTGTTGGGTGCCTTTGTGTTTCAACCGAAAACTCCAGAGGCGATGTTTCTGTTATTGACGGCAACCGCGGCTTTCCTTGCCGCCCTTCTGGCTTGCCTGCCGGCAATCTGGCGCGCGGCGCGGAATAATCCCGCCATATTGTTGCGATACGAATGACATATCGAGGCTAAATTGCCATGCGCTGGCAAGATCGATTCTTCCGCAGAAAACGCGCCGAGCGGCGGCTCCAAGCCGAACTGGCTTTTCATCTCGATCAAAAGACCGCCGAGTTGATCGCCGCCGGCCTCGAGCCGGATGAGGCCCGCCGCCGGGCGCGCATCGGCTTCGGCTCGCTCGACCGCTGCCAGGAAGCATGCCGCGAGTCCGGCCGCGCGGCTTGGTTTGAAAGCTGGCTGCAGGATCTGCGCTACGGCTTGCGCCAGATGCGAAAAGCGCCAGGCTTTACCGCGGTCGCAGTGCTGACGTTGGCGCTGGGCATTGGGGCGAATACGGCCATTTTTAGCGTGGTCAACCAACTGTTTCTGCGCCCCTTGCCCTGGCCGCACGCCGGCCGGATTGTCGTGATCAATCTTCCTCTAGCTACTCTCAAAGGCGATCTGTCGCATCCGGGGATACAGGTTTTTGGGCGACGCGAACTTCAGCGAGCATTTACAGCCGTTGCCGAGCATACTTCGCATGGCGTGAATCTCTCCGTCTCGGGCGGATTGCCCATGCGGGTCAAGGCCGCCGGCGTTAGCGCAAATTTCGCGCGCGTGTTCGGGGCGAAGCCAATTCTGGGCCGTTTCTTTTCCAGTTTCGATTTGAAGGAACCGGTTGCGATTCTCGGATATAGATTGTGGCGGGTATTAGGCAGTGATCCCCGCATGCTCGGCCAAACGATCAGCCTGAACTCCCATCTCTATGCCGTAATTGGCGTTATGCCGCCGGGATTCCGTGTCCCTGGTGAAACTGAGCTCTGGGTGCCTCTGCCCCAGTTTCTGGCCGGCGGGACATTGTTCGAGAGCAGTACGAGTTTCATTCAGCTTTTGGCTCTACGGCGGACAGGAACAACATGGAGTCAAGTAACATCCGTGCTGAAAATGCTCGAAGCCCGCATGCGGCAGCAGGGCCGCTACTGGGGCAATCCGCTGCACCCCCATCACAATCCACCCTTATTTTTACGTTTGAATCGCGAGCTGGCCGGCAAGCAATCCGTGGCGCTTCGCCTGCTAATGGCCGCCACCGGATTATTGCTGCTGTTGGCTTGCGCTAATTTAGCCAACCTACTGCTCGGGCGCAATGCCGCGCGCGAGCGTGAGTTCGCGCTGCGCCTCAGCCTGGGCGCGACGCGCCGCCGGTTGCTGCGGCAACTGTTGATCGAATACCTGTTACTTGCCCTTGCCGGCGCGGCGCTCGGTTTGGCGCTGGCCGCGGGCGCCGGCGGTCTGGTCCGGCAGCTCGCGCCCGCGCACTGGCCCGGCGGCGCGGCGCAGTTGTTCGATCCACGGGTCCTGGCTTTCAGCGCGCTGGTTTCGCTTGCCTGCGTGGTACTCTTCGGGCTGCTGCCCGCCTGGCGCGCGGCGCGGTTGAATCTCAATCAATCGCTCAAGCTTGGCTATGAATATGTTGCCAGTGGCCGGCGGCGTTTGTCTTTGCAAGGGTTGCTGATCGCGGCGGAGACGGCGCTGGCGCTTATGCTGCTGTCCGGAGCGGGTTTGCTATTGAAAAGCTTGAACCGCTTATTGTCTGTGCCGCCGGGATTTCAACCGCAGCATGTGATCAGTTTTCATCTATCGATTCCTTTCCGAATGCATTTAAGCCTGACGCCGCCAAAGCTTTCGGCGGGCGCCGTGGCGCATGAACGGCAATTGCAGTCGAAGCGATATGCATTATTGGTGAGCATCCAGCGTCGGCTGCTTGGTCTGCCGGGTGTGCGTCAGGTTGGGATCACAAGTTTGATCCCATTAGAGCCTATGTCCTGGTTTGCGGGCAGCTTTAGCATTCGGGGAAAACCGCGGCCCGCGAACCCGATGACGCAAATGGCCGGCTTCCGTGTTGCCGATCATGGTTTTTTCCGCGCGCTCGATATTCCTCTGCTGGTGGGAACCTGGTTGCAACCTGGCCAGCCGGATGCCGTGCTGATCAATCAAGCGATGGCGCGGCAATTCTGGCCAAATCGGAATCCGGTGGGTCAACAAATCGATTTTGGCGGCAATGGGCACTGGCTCCGCGTCGTCGGGGTAGTCGGCAGTTTGCGCGAAATGAGTTTGCATGCGCGCCCGCAACCGAATATATATTTTCCGTTGTGGCAACGACCGATTCCGGAAACCAGTTGGGTGATTAGAGTGGACGCGCCATTGAGCGTGCTAGCACCGGAAATTCGGCGGGCGGTAGCCGCAGTCGATCCGCAGCTTCCCATTTATCGCCTGGCCTCGCTCGATCATTGGCTGCAACTTTCCACCCGTCAGCCGCGGCTGCGCGCTGAGCTGCTGGCCGCGTTCGCTTTGCTGGCGCTGTCGCTGGCTACCGGCGGCTTAGCCGGCGTGACCGCCTATAATATCGCCCGGCGTACCCGGGAAATCGGCATTCGCATGGCGCTGGGCGCGGAGGCTCTCGCGATACGGCGCCTGGTCTGGCGCGAAGGGCTGGCCTGGACTGGCGCAGGCCTCGCCGCCGGGCTGGCCGGCACGCTGGCCATTTCCGCCTTGTTGCGGCATTTCCTCTTCGAGGTGCGGCAAAACGATCCGCTGGTGCTGGCTGGCACGGCCGCGCTATTGGCCGCCTTCGCCTGGTTGGCCTGCGATTGGCCCGCCCGGCGCGCGCTGCGCATCAATCCGGTCGAGGCGCTGCGGAGCAAGTAAATGGATTCACTCCGGCGGGCGGGCGTTCAGCTTCGGACGCGGCGGCGACAGCCAGGGCTTTTCTTTCGAAGGCTGCAGATCGATCACCCAATGAATCTTTTTCGCTGGCTGGCCGCAGGTTTCATCGCGGTAGAAAACCCGGTAAACGCGGTAGCGATGGAGAAAGTTGATCGGCAGCGGCCCACGCTGCCCATTGGCAAAGACGACATAGAAGCCGGGATAGAGCCGACTGTTCCAAACTCGCCGGTTTTTTTTCCTGATGAAGCGCAGGGCGCCGTCGCGTGAGGCGCTTTGCAACTCCGCGGTGAGCGATTTTCTCCCTTTTCGGGGATCAAGAAAACGCAACTGGTCAATGCCGATTGCCGGCTGGCTATTCAGCAGAATAGGACGATAATGCGCGCGGAATAAGTAGCCCAATTTGATGGCGTCGCGCAGCCGCGCCTGATAACCGAAATTGATCACTTCATAATGGCCGTGAATAATAGCCACTTGCCAGTAATAGGGGCGTTGGCGCAGGTCTTGTGGATGCTGATAGAAAACCGCGGATAAGGATTGCGGCCGCCCGCAATCCCAGGCCGTCAGCGTGACGGCATGGCGGGCGGCATTGAATGCGGTGACCACGCCGGTAAAGTATTCGCCGGCGCCTGGCTGCGCCCAAAGCCGCAGCGGCCAGGCCGCCAGCAGTGCGATAGCCGGCACCAGTTTAGCTTGGGTGGGAAAACGCAAGCCCGGCCCTCTTTTCCTGTTATGCCGATTTAAGGCAGTTCGTTGCCGCGCTCTAGACTACTTCCGGGCCCAACTGATGCAGGGCGAAGGCGTAGGCGCCGATGGCCACTGCCTCGCTGGTGCCCAGCCGGCTGAGGCCGACGCCGGTGCGCTGCAAAGGGTCGTAGGGCACGCGGCGATCGGAGCCGGGAACGGCCAGCTCGCGGCGCTCGCCCCGCAAAAACTCGGCTCGCTCACCCGGGTCCTCCAGGTTGAAGCCGCGCGCCACCAGCTTGCGGCGGCCGGGGCAGCCGGGAAAATCGGCATTCATGGCCTCCACCGCGGCGGGTAAAAACAGCTCATGCGCGCCGCTGATGCCGCCGCCGATGACCACCAGGCCGTCAAGCAGCGTCAGCGCCTGCGCCATGGCGTCACCCACTACTTCGCCCAGATTGCGATAAGCGGCGCGGGCCGCGGCGCGGTTGCCTGCGGCGCGTCCCATGCCGATTTCGAAAATTTCACGCGGCTCGGGCGCGGCTTCCGGCGCCAGACCGGCGGCATCCGCGTACCAGCGGCGCACGGCGCGAATCGAGGCGCCTTCTTCGGCATTGAGACCGGCATCGCGCGCGTTGCGCAACAGCCAGACCTCGCCCGCATTGGAGTTGTCGCCGATGAACAGTTCGCCGTTGCGCACGATGCCACCGCCAAATCCGGTGCCGAGCGTCAAGCCGAGCAGGTTGTGGTAGCGTTTCGGGCTGCCCGCCTCTTCCAGCATGCGATTGACGGCGGGCAAAAAACCGGCCAGCGCCTCGCCATAGGTGAACAGATCGCCGTCGTTGTTGATAAACACGGGCACGCCGAAGCGCTCTTCCAGCATCGGGCCCAGCGGCACGCCGCCGTTGAAGGCGGGCAGATTGCCGAGATTGTCAATGATGCCGGCGCGGTAATCGGCGGGTGCGGGAAAGGCAAAGCTGATGGCCGCCGGCGGCGCCGGCAGCCCGCGGGCAATCTGCTCGAAGCCGGCGGTGATATTGGCCAGGCAGCGCTCCAGGTGATCCGCCTCGCTGGGCAGGGTAATCGGCGAGGCAAGCAGGCGATTGCCCTGGATGGCGGTAAACTTCAGCCCGGTGCCGCCGCCATCCAGCGTGAGTACGATGCGGCGATCGCGCACCAGTGATTCCTGCAGCGGCAAAGGGTCGGAGGTGATGGCGGAAATTGGCATGGCTTAAGCGGCCTTGGCTGCCGGCTCGCCGCGGCGAAAAGCGGTCATGGCGGTGGCCAGCAAATAGAGTATCGCCGCCAGCGGCACCAGGAACCCGATCTGGTCGGAATGCGCGCGGTCGGCGACATAGCCCATCAGTGGCGGCAGAAATGCGCCGCCGACAATCGCCATCACCATCAGTCCGGCCAGGGCATTGCTGTCCTGCGGATGAGCGTCGATGGTAATGGAAAAGATCAGGGGAAAGATGTTGGCGAAGCCCAATCCGGCGACCACGAAGCCGGCTGCCGCCCAGGTAGCCTGGGTGGCCAGCACTCCGGCAAAACCGGCGATCGAGACCAGGCAGGTGAGCAGGAAAAACCGCGCCGGGCGCATCCAGTTCAAGATCACGCCGCCGGAAAAACGGCCGATGGTCAGCGCCAGAAAAAACAGCCCGGTGCCGAGCAAGCCGGTGCGGGTGAGGTTGAGATGAAAGTGCTGCTCGAAGTAGAGCGGAATGCCCGAGCTCATCGAAACTTCGGCGCCGACATAAAGAAAAATGCCCAGCACCATCACCGCGATTTCGCCGCGGCGCAGCAGCCGCAGGCAGGAGCCCAGGGTGGCCGCCTGCCGTCCCGGCTCGCGCGGACGGTCGCGGCGCAACCGGAGCGTAGCCAACAATGTCAGCGCTAACGCCACGCTGAAGATGGGGAAGATCACCCGCCAGCTTACCCCCCACCAGCGCGCCGCCAGCACCGGGATGAGCGGACCCGACATCGAGCCAATCGCCTTGACGAACTGCGCCAGCGAGAGATTGCGGGAATATTTACCCGGCGGCGAAACATCGCGCATCAGCGGATTGCCGGCTACCTGCAGGATGGTGGCGCCGGCGCCCAGCAACAGCACCAGGAGCAAAAAAACATCAAAGCTGCGCAACCCGGCGAGTGTCGGCGCCACCATGCTGACCAGCATGATGGCCAGCCCCAGGCGCAAAATGAAGCGCTTGCCGGTGCGGTCCTGCCATACGCCCACCGGCACCGAGAGCACGCCAAACATGATAAAGCCGGCGAATGCGACCAGTTGCGCGATGAAGTTTGTAAGTTGAAACTGCTGCTTGGCCAGGCTGACGAACGGTCCGACGGCGTCGCCGAAGCCCATCGCTAAAAATGCCAAAAAGACCGGCGCTGCGCCCCAGCCGACGGACGGGGCGGTGGGAATTTCCGAGGGAGAGGAAGATGAACTGGCTGGCATGGAAGTCAGGTTCGATCGCCACTGCAAGTGTAATGAATGCCGCGTCGGAATGAAAGCTGCGTGGCAATTTGCCCTGGCCTGCTCTCGGTCAGGCGAAAGGTCTGCGCGCTCAAGAACAGGCTCCAGGCTATGCCGGACGCGAAATTGACGCCGGCCAAGCCGCTGTCAGGCGCGGTCATTAACTGCATTACACTCTGACCATGTCCACTACACGCCGCAAGTTTCTCAAGTCCGGGGTGGCGCTGCCGGCGGTGTTGGCCGGTGTTCCAGCAAAAAGTTTAGCTCATCAGCAGTCCGATCTTTCGTCCGGCGCTCGGCGGCTCGATCCTTCCCCCACCGCTCCGCCGCCGGGGTTTACCCGCGGTGTGGGCGTTTACCCTGGCGATCCGGAGGAGTTTTTCGGGCCCGCGCTCGTGCCGGATACCAGCGGCGCATACCGCAATTTGGCGTTGCTGCGCCCCGCGTACCAGTCGAGCAGTTACGATTACAATCTCACCGCGCAACTGGTCACCGATGGCATTCGCCACACGCGCCTGCCGCGCTGGCTGGAAGTGGAAGTTCCGATGCGCGGCGCGCTGCCGATCGAAGAGCGCGAGTTCGCCTTCGATCACGCTCCGACCAGCGTCACGGAAATCGGCGGTCCCGAAGCATATTTGCAACTCAAGCTGGCCGGGGCTGCGCCGCCGGAAATCGACCGCTTCGAAATTTTGTTTACCGCCGAAAGTTTCGGCGAGCCGCAAAGCTTGAGCTGCCAGATTTTGGCTTCCCGCAACGGACGCGGCTGGCGGCTGCTGGCGGAAGAAATTAATCCGCGCCCGATCTCTCCCGCTCAATTTCCGCAGGGTTTCGCCCGCCCGGGTCACGTTTTCGAGCCTTCGCTGCAGTTGAGCGCGCCTAGTCGCGCGCGCTATTACCGTTTCCAATTCAGCTCGACCGGCGCCGGTTTTTTCGGCAGCTATCGGATCGGCGAGATTCGCGCCTTCCGCAACCGCAAGCGGGTCGAAATCGGCGGGCCGTACGATTTCACCAGCGCCTGGAAAGCCGCCGGACTGGGCGAAGAGTGGGTGTATGTGGATCTCGGCGCCCGATGCTCATTCGACAAAGTTACGCTGCACTGGATTCGCCCGGCGGCGGCCGGCGAGTTGCAGGTTTCTGACGACGCGCAATCCTGGCGCGCACTGGCGCCGTTGCCCGGCACGCTGGAAACCGTGCAGATAATCCCGTTGCGTCGAGCGGCGCGGGGGCGCTACGTGCGCCTGCTGCTGACCCGCCCCGGCTCGCCCGACGGCTACATCCTGAGCGAGTTCGAAGTTTATGGGCGCGGCGGCTTCATCGCGCGTCCCGCCGCGGCGCCGCCAGTCGCCAATGGCCGCCGCCAACTCGCTGGCGGCAATTGGCAATTGCAGCGCAACAGCATCGTGAGCGCCGGCCTGCGCCTCCGGTCGCCCGCAGCTATAGGCCAGGAGGTTTCGCAGCCCGGCTACAACGCCGCCGGCTGGCCGGTTGCCACTGTGCCCGGCACCGCGCTGGTTTCCTATCTCAATCTGGGGGCGCTGCCCGATCCCAATTATGGCCCCAACCAACTGGCCATCTCGGATTCGTTTTTCTACGCCGATTTCTGGTATCGCACAGCATTTGAAGCTCCTGCGCTCCAACCCGGCCAGTTTGCCTGGCTGCATCTCGATGGCGTGAATTGGAAAGCCGAAGTTTATTGCAACGGCGCGGCGCTGGGGCGAATCGAAGGCGCGTTCCAGCGTGGGCGTTTCGACCTGACGCCGCATTTGCGGCCCGGTGGCCAGAACGCGCTGGCGGTGCGCGTCCTGAAAAACCGCACCCCCGGCAGTTGCAAGCAAAAAACCTTTGCCTCCAATGGCAAAAATGGCGGCGCGCTGGGACTCGACAATCCCACCTTTCACGCTTCCATCGGCTGGGACTGGATTCCCACCATTCGCGGACGCAACACCGGATTGTGGAACCAGGTAACCCTTGCCGTTACCGGCCCGGTGACGATTGAAGATCCATGCATCCAAACCCGCTTGCCGCAGCCGGATAACTCCCTCGCCGAAGTCACCATCGCGGCCACCCTCGCCAACCATTCCAATGCGCCCGTGCATGGCGTGCTGGCGGGCAGCCTGGGAGAAGCCCGCTTCTCGTATCCGGCTACGATCGCCGCCGGCGCGCGCGCAACCGTTCGTTTTGATCCGGCTCGGTTCGCGGCGCTGCGCCTAGCGCATCCTCAGCTCTGGTGGCCGGCAGGTTACGGCGAGCCTTATTTATATGACCTCACGCTGGAGTTCACGCCCAACGGCCAGGCGCTCAGCCATCACCGCCAGCTCAAGGTCGGGCTGCGGCAGGTCACGTTCAATGAAGATCAGGGCGCGCTGCGTATGTGGATCAACGGCCGCCGCTTCATCCCGCGCGGCGGCAATTGGGGCTTTAGCGAATCGCTGCTGCGCTACCGGGCGCGGGAATACGATATCGCGCTGCGCTATCACCGTGAAATGCATTTCACCATGGTGCGCAACTGGGTTGGACAGATCGGCGAAGACGCCTTTTACGACGCCTGCGACCGCCATGGCATCATGGTCTGGCAGGATTTCTGGCTCGCCAATCCCTGGGACGGCCCCGAGCCCGCCGACGACGCCATGTTCCTGCGCAACACGCGCGATACCATTCTGCGTGTCCGCCACCATCCTTCGATGGGGCTTTATTGCGGGCGCAACGAAGGCTTTCCGCCGCCGCCGCTCGAAGCCGGAATTCAAAAGCTGCTGGCGGAATTTCATCCCGATCTGCCCTACATCCCCAGCTCCGCCGATGGCCCGGTTAGTGGGCACGGCCCATATCAGGCGATGCCGCTCGAGTTTTATTTCACCCGCGGCGAAACCCATCGTTTCCATAGCGAAATGGGAATGCCGAACATTCCCAATATTGAAAGCGTGCGGGCCTTTATTCCGCCCTCCGGGCTCTGGCCGCAGGGACTGGATTGGGGGCTGCACGATTTCACCCTCCAGGGCGCGGAAAACGGCCGCGCTTACCGGCAGCTTTTGGACGCCGGCTTTGGCGGGGCCGATACCGCCGCGGCCTGGACGGCGCTGGCGCAATGGGTCAACTACTCCGGCTATCGCGCCATGTTCGAAGCCCAGGCGAGGCACCGCATGGGGCTGCTGATCTGGATGAGCCATTGCAGTTGGCCCTCGTTCGTCTGGCAAACCTACGATTATTATTTCGACTGCTCCGCCGCCTATTATGGCTGCCGCAAGGCTTCCGAGCCGCTGCACATCCAATGGAACGCGGCCGACGATATGGCCGAGGTGGTTAACTATAGCGGCAGCCATGCCGGCGAGCTGACGGCGCGGGCGGAAATTTTCAACCTCGACGGCAAATTGGCCTGGAGCGAAACTGCCGGCGTGAATAGCGTGGAAGACAGTTGCGTGCCGGTGCTGCGGCTGCCCTACCCCGCAGGCGCCTCCGCCGTGCATTTCCTGCGATTGACGCTGCGGCGGCCCGGAATCGCCACGCCCGTCTCGGAAAATTTCTATTGGCGTCCGCTCGAGCCGGGAAATTATCGCGCGCTTCGCCTGCCGCCGCCGGCGCAGGTTTCGAGCCCCACCCAAGCCCGGCGCCAGGGCGGCATCTGGCGGCTGACCACCACGCTGCGCAATCTGTCGCCCTGGCCGGCCTTGCTGCTTCGCCTGCGGGCGGTGGGCGGGCGCGACGGCGCGCGCATTCTGCCGGCGTTTTTCGACGACAACTACCTTACCCTGATGCCGGGCGAAAGCCGCGTCATTGGCTGCGAGCTGCGCCACGCCGACACTCGCGGCCAGCAGCCGGCAATCCGGGTGGAGGGGTTTAATTTAAAAAAGTAAGTACGGCAATGGATCAGACGCCGCGGGTGGCCGGGTCCCAGATGAATTTATGCACCTGAAGCTGCAGCCGCACCGGCAACCCATCGGCCAGAATCCATTCGGCCAACTCGCCTGGGTCGAGCAGGCATTGTGCGGCGCTGCGCTCGCCGGCGGCATCCTTGCGAAAGGCCGGCGAAAACAGCAAGTGGGGGGTGATTTCCACTAGGCGATGTTCCCGCATGAAATCGCGCGCATATTCATAATCGGCGCGATCGGCGAGGACGAACTTGATTTCGTCGCGCCGTCCGAGCAGCGCTAAATTTTCCGGGCGAAAACGGCCGCTCTCGCCGCTGCCCGGGCATTTGACGTCCACGATGCGGATCACGCCCGCGGGCAGCGGGCCGAGATCGCGTTCGCCGCTGGTTTCAATCAGCACTTCGCGGTCGGGCAGCAGCCGGCGGCACAATTCCGCGACTTCCCTGGCCTGCAGCAGTGGCTCGCCGCCGGTGATTTCCACCAGCCGGGCGGGATGGCGGCGCACCTCCGCCTCGATTGCCTCCAGGCTCCAGGCGCGTCCGCCGCTGAAGGAATATTCGGTATCGCACCAGTTGCAGCGCAGGTTGCAGCCCGCCAGCCGCACAAAAACGCAGGGCAGGCCGGCGCGGGTGGATTCTCCCTGAATGGAGAAAAAGATTTCGATCAAATGCATACATCATCCGCCCCGCCGTGGCGAGGCGGTCAAATCGGACTTGGCGCTTCAGTCCTCGCGATAGCTGGCCGAGGTCACGTCGGTTTCAAACACCGTTACCTCGGCAAGGCGCGTGTGCGGCAGCGCCGCGCCGGCGCGCTGGCGCAGTTGCTGATAGAAGTAGCGGGCCAGGTTTTCCGCCGAAGGGTTCAGGGTGCGAAACGGCTCCAGGTCGTTGAGATACTGGTGGTCCAGTTGCTCGGAAATCTCGCGCATCCAGGCCTTCAGATCGGTGAAATCGCAAAGCAGCCCGATGGCATCGAGCTCCGCCCCTTCCAGGCGGACGACGATGCGGTAATTATGGCCATGCACGTTTTCGCACTTGCCGCGGTAGCCGCGCAGTGCGTGTCCGGCGGCAAATGTATATTCGGCGCTGATGGAAAACATGGCGTGGCGCGCCCATAGGCACGCCTGTTTATTATAGCCGCCTTGAATTTCCTCTCGGACTGGCGCTCGCGCCCGCCTTGACGTACAATCCTTCCCATTGGAGGCGTCGGGAATCTATTTTATAACCGCGTAGAAAGAATGCGCTTGACAAGTTCGCGCCGTAAAGTCAAATTGAATGTGGCTGGTTGCTCTGGCACTCCCAACCGGCACATGGATTTAGCCAATTTGACCTTGGCCGCGGGGCGTGAGGTTCTGCGTTGCCCCAAATGCCTTCTGGTTCAGTACCGTACTTCCAGTAATTTATGCCGGCGCTGCGAATCGCCGTATGAATTGCCGGTCGTGGCCGCCTTGGCCGCGCCCGAAGCCGAACCGGTATTGCTGGATTACAACGTGGCGAAGGCGATCCGCACCCTGCGGAAAAGCCAGGGCCTCAGCCAGCGTACTCTGGCGCAGCGCATGCAAGTGCCGCGTACCTACGTCAGCAAAATCGAGAATGGCAAAGCGCAACCGACGCTGGCCTCGCTCGAGCGGATTGCCAGCGCCTTGGATATCGATGTGGCCACGCTGCTGCGCCGCAGCGCCGCCCATCCCGGCCCGGAATTGATGGACGATAACTTCATTCGCCAGATTCTGCCCTACTTGAACCGGCTGCAGCCCTCGCATCTGAAGCGCCTGCTACTGCGCTGCAAGAGCATGGTCACCCGGCACGAACTGGCCGAAGCGCATTAACTCGGCCTCCTTAGCCTTCCCCGGTGGGTGTGCCCGCCAGGGGTCCTACCCCGGTTTGCCGATTCTGCCGTTTTCCTGGCCGGTATTGCGCGCGGGATGCAAATGCCGGCCGGGCTTCTTTCTCTTTTGTCTCTTCTCTAACTTTCCCGGGCGCAGCGGGCAAGAAAACGTTCCATGCGCGGCGGACGCCGCGCCGGCGCGCCCAGCCGGCGCATGCGTTCGATCGATAACTCCACCATTCGCGCCGCCTGCGATGGACGCATCGCTTTCAATAGCAGGATGGCGGATTCCCCCTCGTACGGCAGCGCCAGCGGGCGGCAGGCTTCTCCCCGCTTTTGGCAGGCGTGGCGGGCCATGCCTTCCCAGGCTCCGGGAGTAAGATACAGCCGGGTCAGGCTATCGTGCTTGCCCCAGTCGGAGTAGCGTTCGACGGCGGCAATGTTGGAAACGAACGCCGCCAGGCGCGCCACGCGGGTCAGTTCCTCCAGAGCCTCTTCGGCGGCGCCGGCCTCCAGATATTGCAGCACGCCATTGGACCAGACCAGGTCGAAGCCGTCGTCGCGAAACGGCAGGCGGCAAACATCGGCGCGGCAGCTCAGCTCGCCTCCGGCACGGCGGCGGGCGTGGCCCAGCGCATAGACGCTGCGGTCGGTGCCGGCCACCTTGAGATGCAAGGCCCGGCGGGCATATTCCGCCAGCGCTCCCTTGCCGCAGCCGGCGTCGAGCAGCGTGCGCGCGCCGCTGACCTCGGCCAGCGACGCCAGTTGAGCCTCAACAATGGGGAAATAACCGGGATAGTAGCCGTAACCGGCTACCTCGTCTCCGCCTTTTAATCCCGGTGGAAAATGGGGGTCTTCAAAATAGCGGCGCTCGAATTCAGCCACTTTATAAAACTATCAGTTTTCCACCGCCTGCTTGCGGAAATTACGCGAAAGCGCCTGGTTCATAGCGCTTACCATTTCAGTCCCCCGGCAATGGCGCCGATAATCAGCAGCGCTTCCCTGCCCTCGGCAATCGCCGCCGGCAAGGGCGTATCCTGCGGATCATTCGACAGATCCTGCTCGCAGGCATAAAAGCGCACGAAGGCGCGGCGCTTTTGCGTGATCGCGTCGCGAATGGCGCCGCGCAGCACCGGGTAGCGCGCCTCCAGCGCGTCCAGCGCCGCAGCCAGCGTGGCCGGCCCGGCAACCTCGACTTGCACCTCGCTGCCGGTTTTCGCCAGCGTGCGCAGGTGAAAAGGCAATTCGATCCGGATCAGCATGCTTTTGGCGAACCACGGAAAACGGGTAACGATTACAGCGTCTGCGCTTCCACCGAAAACACCGCCGGCAGGTCGCGCGCGGCGGCTTGCCAGCTCTCGCCTTCATCGGCGGAGGCATAAACCTGACCGCCGGTGGTGCCGAAATAAATGCCGCAAGGCTCCAGCTTATCCACCGACATGGCGCCGCGCAGCACATTGACATAGCAGTCGCGCGGCAGCCCCTGCGTCAGCGGCTCCCACTCATTGCCCCCCGTACGGCTGCGAAACACCTGCAAGCGGCCCTCCAGCGGAAAATGCTCGGAATCGCTTTTGATGGGCACGACGTAAACGGTTTCCGGCTGGTGCGAATGCACCGCCAGGGCGAAACCGAAATCGGTGGGCAGGTTGCCGCTGACTTCGCGCCAGTTGGAGCCGGCATCGTCGCTGCGCATCACATCCCAGTGTTTTTGCATGTAAAGCGTTTGCGGGCGGCCGGGATGCAGCGCGATGCGGTGCACGCAATGGCCGGTCTCGGCGTCCGGATCGGGAATGTACTGCGACTTCAATCCGCGGTTGATCGGTTCCCAGCTCTCGCCGCCATCGGATGAGCGAAACGCGCCCGCGGCGGAGATAGCCACATAGAGCCGTTTCGGGTTGGACGGGTCCTGCAGGATGGTGTGCAGGCAGAGCCCGCCGGCGCCGGGATGCCATTCCGGCGCGGAAGCATGATTGCGCAGGCCCGGCAGCTCCTGCCAACTCTTACCGCCATCGGTCGAGCGGAACAGACCGGCGTCTTCCACGCCGGCATATACCGTCTCCGGCTCGGTCAGCGAAGGCTCCAGATGCCAGACGCGCTTGAATTCCCAGGGGTGCGGCGTGTTGTCATACCATTTGTGCGGGCCGGGCTTGCCTTCATAGGCAAAAACATTGCCTACCGGCTCCCAGGTCTTGCCGCCATCGTCGGAGCGCTGCAGTTGCTGGCCGAACCAGCCGCTGGTCTGCGAAGCATAAATGCGGTTCGGGTTCAGCCGCGAGCCCTTCAGGTGATACAGCTCCCAACCGGCAAAAAATGGGCCGGAAATATCCCAGCTCTTCCGCTTGCCATCGGAGGTCAAAATGAATGCGCCTTTGTGGGTTCCCACCAACAGCCGTACGCCGCTCATGCTGTTTGCTCCTGTGCCTTGCCGCTGACCCGGAATTTGATCATCATCATTTTTTTCGGCAGGTTTGAAACAGTATAAACTTGACCTGTGGATTTTTCGTGTTAAGGCTTGCCCTACCCAAGCTGGAAATTTCACGATCCTTATTTACCCGGCTGGCCGTCATGCCGGCTCGCTGCCATAGTTTTTAAGCTCTTGATATTAAAGGGTTTAAAACGCACCTGAAAAAATGGCCTTAGGTTTGCTCAGTAATACGGCATGAATCAAAAGAACAATTATCTATATCAATTACTCCGACTCACCTCTTTTTTTCTATTGGTGAGTGGTTGCATTTGGGCGCAAAACCAATCCAGTGGCGCGGCATCTGCCAACCCGACCGGCTCAAACGGAGATGCCAGCACGCCTGCTGCCAGCACGCAAATCAACAATCAGCCGGCGGGCAGCGGCTGGCGCCAGCAGTTTTTCTGGCTGGAAGGAGCCCAGTTTTCGAGTAATCACTACGGCCAGATCTGGCTCATCAACAATGCCGTCGGTTTTCATCTCACTAAGCGGTTCAGCGTTGCGGTCGGCCTTCCGTTTTATAACGTCTCCAGTTCTCAGGGCAGTGTTCACGGTCTGGGTGACGTTTTTGGCGAGTTGGAATTGCTGACTGTTCTGCCCCTCGGCCAACTGACCACCAGCCTGACGGTGACCGCGCCCACCGGCAATAAAAGCGCCGGCCTGTCCAGCGGCCATGCCACCGTGGATTTCACCAACGGCTTGACGCATCGCTGGGGCGCAGTCGGATTATTTGGCAGCGCTGGCATCGCCGACAGCATTGCCAATACGGCCTACTTCGTCCGTCCGGTCTCCAGCTACGGCTGGGTGGGACATTTCGAGGCCGGCGGCGAGCTGTTTCCCCACTCGCATATTGGCCTCGGTGCCGCGGCGTACGACATCTTGCCTGTCGGCTCGCAGACGGTATATCAGCGCGGCAATGGCATGGGCAACGTTTTAGGCGGCTTGACAGGTGGAGGCATGGGCAGTGGCGGCGGCATGGGAGGTGGAATGCTTGGCGGCAGCAGCAATGGCAAAAGCGGCGCCAAGTCCACCGGCAACTCGAGCCTCGATCGCGACAACGGCGGCGCCGTCTGGCTCGACGTCTCTCCCGTGCGGCCCGTCAATCTGGAGATCAGCTACAGCCGCAGCGTGCATTACGGGCTGAATACTTTCGCAGTTTCCATCAACTCCAATCTATGGCAACTGCTGACCAGGAACTATTAAGGCTGCCTGTTCGCTTAATGCTTGCGGCGATTAGCGGCCGGCTGCTGTTTACCGGTTTTCGTTGCCGTCAACCGATTACAGTTAGCGCCCGCTCCAGGTCTTCGCGCAAGTCTTCTACCGCTTCGATGCCGCAGCTCAGCCGCACCAGGTTGTCGCCAATGCCGGCCTCGCGGCGCTGCTTGGGCGATAGGTCGCGATGCGAGCTGGCAGCCGGATAAAGCGCCAGCGACTGCACGTCGCCCAGGCTGGTCGCCGGCAGCACGATCCGCAGCGCATTGAAAAAGCGATACACCCGTTCCCGTCCGGCGCCGCCCAACTCGAACGAGAGGATGCCGCCAAATTGCCCGGCGGGAAACTGGCGGCGGGCGATGGCGTGGTCGGGGTGGGATTCCAGACCGGGATAATGCACCCGCTCGATGGCGGGATGAGCGGCGAGCCAGTGCGCCAGCTCCAGCGCGGTGCGGCATTGGCGCTCCAGCCGCAAGGGCAGGGTCTTCAGACCGCGCAGGATCATCCAGGCCTCGAATGGCCCAAGCACGCCGCCGGCCAGCTTGCGTTGCAGCTCCAAGCCGGCGGTTTCCGGCTCGCGCGCCAGCGCCACTCCGCCCAGCACGTCGCCGTGGCCGGCGAGAAACTTGGTGGCGCTGTGCACCACAAAATCCGCGCCCAGCTCCAGTGGACGGCAAAGCAGCGGGGTGGCAAAGGTGGAATCCACCAGCAGGCGCGCACCCGCGGCATGCGCGGCTGCGGCCAGCGCCTCCAGGTCCGGCACGCGCAGCAGCGGGTTGGAAAGGGTTTCGACCAGCACCAGGCGGGGACGCGCCGCGGCAAACTGTTCCGGCCAGGCGGCGGGTTGTGAGAGCGAGGCCAGCTCGATCCGTACCCCCAGCGGCGTAAACAGATTGCGCAATAACCCGATCGTCGCGCCATATACGTCTTGCGAGCACAAGATCGCGTCGCCGGCCTGCAAACCGGACGCCAGTATCGCCGCATGCAACGCCGCCATGCCGGAAGCGAAGCTGACGCAGGCCGGCGCTGCGGCCTCGTCTTCTCCGGCCTCCAGCGCCGCTACCGCCAGCTCCAGCGCGTGGCCGGTGGGATGGGCGTAGCGGCTGTACATATAGCCGTTCTCTTCGCCTCCGGCCACGCGTTCGAGCGTGGCAATGTCTTCATAAATGTAGGTGGCGCTGGGGTAAATTGGCGTGGTGACGGATTTCCAGCCGGCGGGCGCAAGGCGCTCGCCGGCGTGTACGGCGCGGGTAGCTGGACGCATGCAAAACAGTTTCCGGCATCCCGCCGTCAGTTGCAAAATACTTTTCCCGTATTTATTTCACCCACTGAAAACTATTTTGAATACTGACAACTTCTCAATAAAATTTCGTGCGCACCCGCGAGTCTTCCGTCTCCCCCCGGGTCAGGTCCCGATTTTGGGCGGCTTCCTGCGCGATGGACAGGCGGCGCTTGCGAAAATGCTCGCTGCCGATTTGGGCGACGATAGCCATGCCGGCCAGGGCAAATAACGAGAGGTTGACGTAGTCGGGCACATTCGGTAAAGCCGGTCGCTGGCCGGGATCGGGGCGCGGCAGCGGCGGATGTAGCCAGGCATACATTGCGCGCGCCTGTTGCGCGCTGATTTGCGCCGGCGCGAAGGCCGGCATCACGCCGCCGCCATGACGCACCTGATTGAGAAAACGCGGCAGCGAAAGCGAGGTGTTGAGAATGCCCGGCCCCAGGCCGCCGCGCGCTTCAATCCCATGGCAGGCCAGGCAATTGTTTTGAAACACGGTCGCCGCGGGAGCTTTGGCATCGGGCGCGGGCAACAGCGCCGTGGCCGGCGGCTGCGGCATTGCGTTGACATAGATCAGCAAACTATTCAGTTGTGCATCGGAAACACGCGCCGGCGGGAATGCGGGCATGACCAAGCCGCCCTGTCTCACCTGCTTGTCAAACACCGCGGCGGTCCAGTTGCGAGCGGCCAGTTGCGGGCCGATGCGTCCCGTGCCGCGATTGCCATGACAGGGAGCGCAATGGGTGGCAAACAGCCCCTGTACCCTGGCGCTGGTGCCCGGCGCTGCGGCAACCGGCGCGGCGGCGCGCGTAACCGCCGCTTTGGCTTTGGCGTGCGGCAACGCGGCATGCGCAATGCCGGCGGCAGCCAAGGCCAACGCGCCGCCCACTATCGGCAAAAACAGGCAACCAAGGCGCGATGCTGGCGCAGCTTTAGATTGCAGTTGGAGATTCGGGTTGAGTCCTGAAGCCATAAGCCAATCTCCCTTTTATGATTGGGTTGAATCGTAGCCGGCGAGCAATTGCCGCGCCTGCCGGGCTTGTTCCGCGTTACCGCAAGCTACGCTGACGATGGCCTCGCCATAATCGAGTTCGGGATGTTCGGGAGCGCGGCGTCCCGGACCTAGCTTCGCTGCCAGGAACAACGTAAGCAGCATGGCTATGAACGAGCCCAGCAGGGTCATTTCATAGGTGATCACCCCGATGGGAAACGGCGAGATCAAAGGCATGCCGCCGGTATTCAGCTTGTAACCCAGGGTCATGGCCACCAGCGAACCAATCGCGGCGCTGAAGCCGAACATCGCCCCCAGGATGCCGATCTTCGACATGCGGCTGGGGGCCGCGGGAAATTCCGCCAGCGGCTCGCGGCTGAGCACCTGGATGCGCTCGCCGTCGATGCCTTCCTGGCGCAGGTGCTCGACCAGCGCCGGCAACTCCGGCGTGCCCTCACCCGCTTTTTGCCGTAAAGGCAGGCGTAGACTGACTTCGATCATTGCGTGCCTCCGGTTTCCGGTGCGGCGGCATGCTTGCCGCCGCCCAGTTCCCAAATCGAGATGAGAGGAAAGAGCTTGGAAAAGCCCATGTACAGCAAGGCCATGGCGGAAAGCGTGGCCAGCGTAATGCTGATCTCCGTCCAGTGCGGATAATAACCAAACCAGCTATTGAAGCTCAGGCGCTGATTGGCCGCGCCTGGCACGACGATCAGGAAGCGCTCCAGCCACATGCCGATGATGATGGTGATGGAAGCGATCACCGTGCCGGTGATGGTGCGCAGGCGCTTGAGCGCCAGTATCGGAAATGGAATCAGGAAATTGCAAATCACCATCGTCCAGAACAGCGGCGCATAATGCCCGCTGATCTTGCTCCAGAATGTGCTCATTTCATCCGGCAGGTTGCCGTACCAGGTGGTGATCAACTCGTTGGTGACGAAATAGCCCCAGAGCAGAGTCATGGTCAGCAGCAACTTGCCCAGATTGGAAAAGTGCTTGGGCGTGAGATAGGCTTCGAGGTGATAGACGCGACGCAAAATCGCCATGATGATGATCAACGCGGCGATGCCGCTGAAAATCGCGCCGGCGACGAAGTAGGGGCCGAAGATGGTGGAATGCCAACTGGGCACCACCGCCATGGCAAAATCCCAGCTCACGATGGTGTGCACCGAAACCGCCACCCCGATCACCACCGCCGCCATCAGTTGTATGGCCAGTTCCAGCTTGTGCCATTGCGTCTGGGTGCCTTGCCAGTTCATGGATAGAGAGCGATAGAGCTTCTGTCGCCAGCCGCGGGCGCGGTCGCGCGCCAGCGCCAGGTCGGGAATCAGCGGCAGAAAGAGATAAATCGTGCTGGCGGTGATGTAGGTGGAGATGGCGAAAAAGTCCCATTCCAGCGGCGAGCGGAAGTTGGGCCAGATCAGCCGCTCGTTAGGGTATGGCGCCAGCCAGAAAAATAGCCAGGGACGGCCGAGATGCACGATCGGAAACAAGCCGCCGATCATCAGCGCGAAAACCGTGATCGCTTCGGCGGCGCGTGTCACCGCGAAACGCCAAGTGGCGTTGGTCAGGCGCAGAATGGCGGAGATCAGCGTGCCGGCGTGGCTGATGCCGATCCAGAACACGAAATCGGTGACGAAAAAGCCCCAGAACACCGGCCGCCGCAATCCGGTCACGCCCAGGCCCACGAAGGCTTGATAAAGAAAACAGAACATTCCCCAGCCGATCACGGCCAGCAACAGGATCGACATGCGGCGATACATCTTGCCGGTGAATTGCAGCGGTTTCAGTAAGGTTTCGGCCGCCGCCCGGCTCTCGGTGGCCGGCGATGCGGCAATTGCGGGGGAACTCATGCTTTCACCTCCGGAGCGGACGCGATGCTATTGCCGGTGCTCTCCGCCAGCGGCGCGCGCAGCGGCCGCACGCGGCGCGCGTAGCGCACTTTGGGCCTGGTCCCGACTTCCGGCAGCAGCACTTCCAGGCCGGGTGCATTCCAAACCGTTCCCAGGACGCCGTCAGGGTTATTTAAATCGCCGAAATGCAATGCCTGTGCCGGGCAGGATTGCGCGCAGGCGGGCTGGATATCGGTTTCCCGCACCGGGCGCTTCTCCAACTCCGCCTGGCGCTCGGCGGCGGTGATGCGCTGGATGCAGAAGCTGCATTTTTCCATAATGCCGCGCGTGCGCCGGGTAACATCGGGATTGAGCTGCACTTCCATCGTCGGCGCCCAGGCGTAATCGAACCAGTTGAAGAAGCGCCCCTGGTAGGGACAGTTCAGCCCGCAATAGCGCGTGCCTACGCAGCGGTTGTACACCTGCACGCTCACGCCTTCGTCATTGGTGTAGGTCGCCAGCACCGGACAGACCGGCTCGCAGGGAGCATCGTAGCATTGCTGGCAATTGACCGGGCGGTTTTCGACCCGGATATCGCGCCCCCGGCCTTTCCAGGTTCGCTCGATTCGCATCCACTGGATGGTGCCGTTATAAGCGGCTTCTTTGGGTCCGGTAATAGCGATATTGTTTTCCGCCCGGCAGGCGACCATGCAGGCGGAGCAGCCGGTGCAGGCGTTCAGGTCAATGATCATGCCCCATCGGGGGGTATGCGCAGATTTGACTTTCGGTTGAGACATGGTGAGTCCTTAGCGATGGGTGACGCGGCGCTGCAGGCTATGGCCAAACAGCGGTAAGGGCGGCCGGCGGCCGGAAGGCGTCAGCCGGACGTAGTTCGCTTCCCAGGCGAGCGCCCCCGTTTCCGGATCGCGCACGTCGGCAAGCAAGGGGAACGGATTCGAGCCGCGGTTCGTTAGCGCCTCGCCCGCCGTGTGCCCCTGCCCGGTGGGAATAGCGACCGTATCCGGGCGCAGGCCGGGATAGAAAAAGACTGGCAACTCGACTTTGCCGGCGGCCGATTCCACCCATACTCCATCGCCCTGCTTCAATCCCAGTTTGGCCGCCAGTTGCGGATGCACCTCGACCCAGTTGCACCACATTGCCGAGGTGGTCGGGTCGGGCAATTCCTGCAGCCAGGTCAACCAGCTCCCCGCGCCATCCCCCATGAACGAGGATTCATATATGTGCAGGTGCAGCGGAAACGCTTTCTCATGCGCAAGCGGCGGCAGGGAATGGAGCGCCGGCGGCGCTTCCTGGGGCGCCGACGGCGCCTGCGGCCGCGAGACGGCGGACAAAGTCGCCGCTGCGGCTGCAGAATTTGAGGCCGCCGCGCCGGCGGTCGTAGTCGGCCAATAGCCGCCGCGCCGCACGGCCGCCTCCCAGAAATCGGCAAAGGGCTCGGACGGCGCGTACCGCTGCTGTAAGCTCAGCCAATGCGTGCGGATCAGGCGCTCGCCGGCATCGGTGTATGAGGCTTCTTCGTCCGCCGCCGCGACCGCCGGCGTGGATTGGACGGCAGTAGATTGGCTGGACGTGGGTTGCGCGGGCCGGGGTGCCGGCGCGAGCGCATCCACGATTTCCAGCAGCGAACGGGTATCGTGCAATGGCCGCATCGCGGGTGGATTCAAGCTCGCAATCACGCCTCCCTCGCCCGCGCGCTCGTCGTCCGTCCAGCTTTCAAGCGGAGTGGAGAGCGGCAACGCCAGGCTGGCCAGCTGCATTGTTTCATCGGGCCATGTGCCTAATACCACCATTTGGGGAATGCCGCGCAGCCATTGCGTCATCTTCTCCGCCGCGGGCGCGGAAAACGCCGGGTTAACTTCGTGTACAAACAACAGCCGCGGCGCCGGCGCCGCGCCGGTCCCCGGAAACGGTTGTGGCGTGATCACGCGAGAGTTGCCGGAAGCCTTCCCTAGGGCTGCCGGGGAGGGCGAGCCGGCGGAGGAATATTCCGGCTCCACTAACCGGGCTAGCAACTGTATGGCTTCCGCCTGAAATCCGGCATGCGCATGCGCGTAGGCATTCGGTCCGCCCAGCACCAGCGGCCGCTGCGCTTCCAGCAGGTGGTGAAGCGTGTCGTTGAATTGCGCGCGCGGCAGATCGCAGGCGCGGCAGGCGAAATCGGGAGTGTAGCTTTTCAACCAGGCCGGCGCTCCGGCTTGGCCGCCGCGTGCCGCCAGCCATTGCGCGGCCAGCGCCAGCGCGAAAATGCCTTCCGACCCCGGCCGCAACGCCACCCAGGCATCGGCATTGGTGCCGGTCAGCGACAGGCGCGGCTCGGCCTGAATGAAATAGCTTGCAGGATTGCGCCGGAACTGGCTATAGGCGCGGGTCGCGCCCGCTTGATTGGGCCAGGTTTCAAGAAAATTTCCAAACGAGAGCAGGAAATCCGAATCGCGCAACCGCATCCATCGCGCCGCGTCGGCGGCGGCGCGCGGTGCGGGCAGCGCGCGATATTCCCACCAGCGGGCTTTCAAACCGCCCAACCAGGCGGCGACAGTTTCCGCTTCGGTGCCGCGTAGCGGACGTCCTAGCCAGGCCACTTCGCCCGGCCGGGCATGACCGAGCCCGTGGCGCAGGCCGGCGAGCGCCGCCTCCCAACTTTGCGGCTCCAGCCCGGCGCCCGGGCGCGGACGCGCTATCGGCGCGCTCAAGCGCAGGGGATGATAGGTCGCCTCCAACCCCGCTTGCCCGCGGGCGCAAAGTCCGCCGCGATTGACGGGATGCTCGGGATTGCCCTCCAGTTTTTTTGCCACCAGGCGTGCTTGGCGATACGGCTGCCCGTTGAGTTTCAGCGGCACGATGGCTTCCATGCGCTTGATCAGCACGCCGCATCCGGCCTCGCATTGCCGGCAAAGCCCGCGCGACCAATAAGCCACGTCGGGAATCAGCGGCTGTTCCGGCACCAGCAGCGGCGCCAGCGCGCGGTTATGCGTCTGGCAGCCGGCCGCCGCCGCGCCCGCCGAGCCCGCCAGCGTCAACTTGACAAAATCACGCCGCTTCAGGGATAACGATTCGCTCATGAGTCCTCCTCCAGCCGGGACGGCTGGCTCTGCGCGCTTTAGTCATGGCAGGCCTGGCATTCGACCTTGGCGCCGTGTTGCCGATGGCAGGCGATGCAGACTCCCATGTCCAGCGGCTTCCAGACGCTCGCCGTAGTGGCGTGCCGCAAGTCGCCGTGACAAGTGCCGCAGGCCAGACCGGCCGCGATGTGCATGTTATGGCGAAAAATCACATGCGCGGATTTTGGATAACGATATACCCGCTGCCAGGGAATCTCTTCGCCCCGTTTCGCGTAGGCCATGACCTGGCGAATCATGGGCGACTGCGTCTTGATGCGGGCGTGGCAGAGCGCGCACTCGCGCACGCTCGGCAGCCCGGCGCTGGCGGAAACCGCGGCGTCGCGGTGGCAATCGGTGCAATGCATGCCGGCCGCCAGATGCAGTTTGTGCGGAAATGCTATGGGCTGGCGCGGGGCGCGCTGGGTCAGCGTCGGATAAGCCGCGCCCAAGCCCGCCAACACGACTGCCGTCAGGAGATATTTCCATCGAGTCATTGGAAACGTTCCTTCTGCTACTTGCTTTCTCTCCCGCCCGGAAGGGCCGCGCGCGAGAGGACTCGTCGCCGCGCGCGGCTCCCCCGGAACGTGGAGCTTTAGAAAATGAACCAGCCCGCTAGATAGATGGTGTTGTTGTCGGTGGCATTGCGGCCGCTGCCGTCGTAGTTGGTCCCGCCGCCGTTGAATTTCCAGTAGCCGGTGTATTGGGCCGTGAAGTTGATGTTCTGCCAGGGCCAATAGGCGAACTGCATAATGTATCCATCCGATTGCGGGCTGCCGCTGAGGCTGCCACTAACCGGATTGGGGCCGAATAGAGTGCTGTCGGTGGTTCCGGATATGCCAAACACGCCGGCGGTGGCCGCATACCGGTCGCCCCAATGATAGGTGGCGTTGGCGCGGGCGGTATTGAGCTTGTGTACGCTCAAGCCGGCGGCGCCGGCGATCAGGCTGGCGTCCAGATTGGAGTGTTCGTAAATATCGGTGCCGTAGATCGAGAGCTGATTGGCGCCGAGTTGCTGATCGATGGTGAAATCGGCGGCAATATCGCGATAGGTGTCCCGCGGCCCGGTAATCGCGTTGGGATAGCTGCGCAGATATAGCCCATAGCCGCCAATCTCGAACAGCGTGTTGCTGCCCATCTGCTGCTGCCAGGCCAGGCGGGCATAAGGCGCGACCCCATGAATGTTGATGCCGAAGCCGTTGCCGTCCGGCGGCTCGGCGCCGCCCAGGTGCATGGAACGATAGGCGGTGACGTCGAGATAGAGATGATCGTCGTACATCCCGTAGACGCCCACGCCGGCCACATCCTGCGCCAGACCGCCGTCAATCAGCGCGCCGGTAATCGGTCCGGGCGCGGAGTCGGAAGAAATATAAGGAAAGCCCCAGGCCGGGGTGGAGTTCCACAAATCTTCGACCGTGGGATTGTTGTTGAAATCCAGCCCATAGACCAGCGTCTTGCCGCCCAGCTTGGCCTGGTTGGCAAACCGGATATCGGTGTTATCCATGCTGAGATGGTCGCCCGGTCCGGAATAGGTGATCTGCATAAAACTGCCGGCATGAGTCGACCAGGCGCCGGCAAGAAATAGGCTCAACTGCTGGGGAAACTCGACCGCGTTGTTTTGCGTGCCCGGAATCGCCGTCCGGGTCAGGCTGTCGGAGATTTGAAACATCACCGAGAGCGGCAGAAAGCTGTTCAGTTGCAGGCCCGCTTGATTGCCCTTGCCGGGAGCCTGCACGGTTTTCATGTTGGTCAGGGTATAGCCGTTCAACTTGAACTGGCGCCCAAATGCGGTCAGCTCGGGAGGCGTGGTATGACAGGTGGAACAAGGGAATCCGGTCTGGCGGGAAAAGCTCGGCACCGCCCAGGCGGCCGCCGAGAGCAGGCCCACAGCCATGGCCCAACGTGCCCACCCGCGAGCGCTTGCATATAAAGCCAAGCGAGATAAAGACATATATAAGCTCACCTTTCGCTGTGATTCCGGCCAAGCATCACCGGTACACTTGTGACAGTAAACGCCGCCCGGCTCTTCTTGCCGTGACATGCCCCATTGTTGAAAGTGATCGAAGTCACAACATAAAAATTATGCTGTGATGCGCATCACACAGCGTATTAAGCCCGCGCAACGACGCGCCCGCGGCGGGGTGTTGCAATGGGGACGAGATCGAAAGCGGGAGGATGTTATGCCGCGACGCTGGTTGGGATGGGGAATCGGGCTGGGACTGTTCGCCTCCGGGTTATCGGCCCAAACTACAACTACCCAAAATTTCAATAAGGTCCAGCTCAGCGGCCGCGTGCATTTCCCCGCCGCCGCCACCCGCCGGCTGCCGGGCGCGCTGGCGACCGCGGCGCCCTGGCCTGCCGCCGTTTATCTGGTGCCGGCGCGGCCTGCTCCCGCCGCCGCCCGGGTGTCGGCGCTGCTGCGCGTCACCTGGAACCATCTCGCCCCGCCACTGCTCACCGTGCCCGCCGGCGCCCGGGTGGTTTTTGAAAACGACGGCACCGTGGCCGAGCCGCTCGAACTGCTGCGCCCGCGCGGCCAGCGGCATTTCCTCGCCCACTGCGCCATCTGCCATGGCGCCAATGGCGAGGCCCTCACTCCGGTGGGCGGCAGCATGCGGCCCCACGCCGAGAACCTGCTCTCCCCCGGCATTCAGACCTGGAACGAATTGCACCTCGCGCAAGTGGTCTGGGGCGGCAAGGCCGGCAGCGGCATGCCGCGCTGGCAACGGGTGCTGAGCTATCCCGAACTGCGGCGCATTGTGCATTACGTTAAGCTTTTGCCGGCCATGAATGCGGGCACCGTTCTGCCCCCCCCCGGCGCCGAGTCGCGCCGCGCCGCTGGCTGGCTCAGTGAAAGCTTGGGCCGGCTTGCCCCTGGCGAGTCCCGCATCCGCGCATTTCTCCACCCGGGTATTTACCCCCTCGCCATTCAGGGGCAAAGCAACGAGTTGGCCTACATCGTCGTCGCGCCTAGCCCGTATTGCGCCATTACCGATGCCGCCGGCAACTATCGCCTGCCGCCGGCGCCGCCCGGAGATTATCAACTTGTAGCCTGGCATCCCGGCAGCGTCGCCGTGGTGCGCAATATCAGCCTGCGCGCCAATACTCAGCTCAGTTTGAATCTGCATTAATCGGGCGAAATCCGCGCTGGATATCGCCTGCGGGGAAAGGATGAACTTATGACGCTTACCTGCTTTTCTAATTCTGTTCGCCGTCTGGCGCTGGCCGCGCTGCTGTTCTCAATGGCCGCTTCTGCTTGGGCCTGGAACAAAACGGCGACTCATGCCGGTGCCGCCGTTAGCGCCGGGCGCGATTTGTTCATGGCCAAATGCGCCGTCTGCCATAAAAACGACGGGACCGGACAAAGCTATCTTCCCGCCAAGGCCAACCTGCATCGTCCCGCGGTGCAGAAGAAAACCGATGCCCAATTGGCCGACTTTATCAAGAAGGGCTTTCCGCCGATGCCCGCCTGGAACGGCGTGTTAAGCGATGCGCAGATCCATTCCGTGGTCCGCTTTATTCGCACCTTTAAGACCCAGGCCAAGCGTTAAGCTTGCCGCCGGCCCGATGCCGAAAACACCCCGCGCCGCGCCTGGGCACCCGGGCGGCGCGGACTTTGGCTGTGCCGCCAAGCCGCCGAAAAGCCTGACGCCTGCTAGCTTGCTGCAGCCTCGGCGTTCGCCGCCGTCTCTCATTTTCTCAGGGCGGCGGCGTGTTATGCGCCGCCGGAGTTGCTCCAACGCTTCAAGCAACGGCAGTTGATCGCCTGCCTCGCGCCAAGCCCATGGCCATCGCGGCCGCCATCAAGCTGCTCGAATCTGTCCGCTGTTTTTTGATGTCAATTGAGCCCGCCGAAAAATAAATTCCGTATTTTTAAAATTTAGTTCGTGTTGGAAACGGGCAACCGGTAACTGGAAATTTACTTGCTTCGCCCCCGGGCGCGCCCGGCCAGCCACAACATCAGCATTCCAAACGCGGCCAGCACCACCCCCCAGAACAGGTCCACGTTGATGCCGGAGCGCAGCATGCCCGCGCCCGCATGCAAGACGCCGTAGGCAATCAATAACAGGCCGAAGATGCTGAACAACAATCCTATCGGTTGGCGCAGATCCATGACGGTAATTTCCTCATCAGCCGCGAAACGCTAGCGGAACCAGAGATTGAGAAACACCAGCGCGGCAATCACCAGCCCCGCCAGCCAGGCGGGGCGGCGATACCAGGCAACGGACGCTTCCTCCGGATGCGGCGTCAGCGAGCGCACCAGCCCCACCAGCTCGGCTTCCGGCCGGGGCGTGGTCAGCAGGCTGATCAGCATGGTCACGATCATGCATAGGCTCCAGGCCCAGATCGCACCCCAGAAATTCTGCGCCATGCTGCTGGGGTAAGTGTGCCAGACGCCCAGCCAGCCCCCGGGGCCGCCTAGGGAGCGGGTGAGTGAGAAATGCCCGGCGGCGGCGGCGATGCCGGCCAGCAGCCCCCAAAAGGCGCCGTGCCCGGTGGTGCGCTTCCAGAACATGCCCAGTAAAAAAGTGGCAAACAGCGGCGCGTTGACGAAGCTGAACACCAACTGCATGTAATCCATCAGGCTGTTGAAATTACTGACCAGGTAGGCGCCGCCGATGGAGATCAGAATTCCGCCCAGCGTCGCCCAGCGGCCGACATGCAGGTAATGGCGGTCGGAACGCCCGGGGCGGATATAGCTCTGATAAATGTCGTAAGTCCAAACGGCGTTGAAGGCGGTGACATTGCCGGCCATGCCCGACATGAAACTGGCCAGCAAGGCCACCAGCCCGAGCCCGATCATGCCGGAAGGATAAAAACGCCCGATCATCAGCGATAGGGCCTGGTTGTAGTTGATGTGCCCATTCACGGTGGGCCATTGCGCCGCCGGCACCAGCGCGAGGGCGAGAATGCCGGGCACAATCACGATAAAGGGAAACAGCATCTTCGGAAATGCGGCAATCAGCGGCGTGCGCCGCGCCGCGCTCATGTTCTCCGCCGCCATCGCGCGCTGGATCACCAGGAAATCGGTGCACCAATAGCCGAACGAGAGCACAAAACCCAGCCCCATCACCAGCCCGAACCATTCCACCCCCATCGGGTTCTGCCCCGGGTGGGCCATGTTGCGCCACATGTGCATGTAGCCGTGCAGATGCATGGCGGCCAGCCGCGCCTTGAGCCCGCTCCAGCCATGCACCGTGCGCAACCCCAGCCAGGTCAGCGGCGCAAAACCAAAGACGATCAGGAAAAATTGCAGCACTTCGTTGTAGATGGAAGAGGTCAGGCCGCCGGTTATGGTATAGGCCAGCACGATTCCGGCCGAGAGCCAGTAACTCAGGCTCATGCTCCAGCCCAGCACCGCCTGAAACAGCAGCGCCATCGCGTACATGTTGATGCCGCTCATCAGCAGCGTCATCGCCGCGAAGGTCATGGCGTTGAGCGCGCGGGTTTTTTCGTCGAAACGCATCCGCAGGTACTCGGGCACGGAACGGGCCCGGCTGCCGTAGTAAAACGGCATCATGAACAGCGCCACGAAAATCATCGCCGGCACGGCGCCCACCCAATAAAAATGACTGGTCAGCATGCCGTACTCGGCCCCCGCCGCCGCCATGCCGATCATCTCCAGCGCGCCCAGGTTGGCGGAAAGAAACGCCAGCCCGGTGATCCAGGCGGGCACTCGCCGGCCGGAAAGAAAGAAGTCCTCGCTGGTGTGCATCTGGTGGCGTAACAAAAAACCGATCGCCACCACGAAGACGAAATACAGCACGATGATCAGCGTGTCGATCCAGTGCAGGTGGAGATGGAGGGGCAAACGGATCTCTCCTCGGAATTTTGGCCGGCGGCGCGCAAACGCCTTCCAGCAGGGCTGAAGCTGGAAGAGCTAGTAGAAGTCACGCCCCGGCGTCTGTCAAGCGGTGATCGGTTTAGGACGGGATTCAGGCGCCGGCGCCGGCGGCGGCGCGGAAGGCATGCGGACCGGTGGAGGCGACTTGCTGATAGATTTCGCGCAGGCTGGCGGCGGCCAGATCCCAGCTATAACGCGCCGCCTGAGCGTATCCGGCCTGGATTAGATTCCGCCGCAGTTCCTCGTCGAATAGCAGCCGGCGCAGGCCGCGCATGATTTCATAGACGTTATCCGGATTGACCATTAGCGCCGCCTGTTGCAGCACTTCCGGCAGCGAACTGGTATTGGAGGTCAGCACCGGCGTGCCGTGCGCCATCGCCTCCAGCGGCGGCAATCCGAATCCTTCATAGAGCGAAGGAAAGGCAAAGATGCTGGCGGTATCGTAAAAAACCCGGAGCACATCCACCGGCACGAAACCGAGAAACCGCACTTCGCTCTGCATGCGGCAGCGGACTACGGCGCGCCGCAGTGCCGGTTGGCGCGAAACCTCGTCGCCGATGACGATCAGCTTCAAGGCGACATAGGGGGTGCCCGCCAGCTCGGCTTTCAGCGCGGCGAAGGCTTCGATCAATCGCACCACATTTTTATGCGGCCGCACGCTGCCGGTATAAAGCACAAAAGGCGCGTCCATGGCATAGCGCGCCTCCACCGCTTCGCGCTCGGCCGGGCTGGCATGCCCGCGCAAAAAGCGCTCATCAATCGCGTTGTACACCACCGTAACCCGGTCGGAAATGCCAAAAGTACGCTCGATATCACGCCGGGTGGTGCGCGAGACGGCGATGATGCGTCCTGCATGCTGCAGCGAGCGGCGAATGAGACGGTATTTAAGCCAGCGCTGCAGCCTGCGTCCGGAACGGGCCGGGTAGAGGAAATCCACTAAGTCGTGTACCGTGATCACGTGCGGGCAGGGCAGGTGCTGCGGAATCCAATCGTAATGCGGCACGTGCAGCACATCCACCGCGTGGCGGCGCAGCAGCCAATAGAGCGCATAAAGGTTGCGCGGCGAAGCTTCGGGCAAAGGATAAGCGACACGCTGAAAATTGGGCGGCAGCTCGGCGGCGAATTGTTCCTCGCCGCCCAATAACAGATAGCGGCTGTGATGATCCAGACGCGCCAGGCTGCGCACTACGTTCCGAATGTAAGTGCCGTAGCCGAACTGGTTGACCCGCCGCATATCCAGCGCCACGGTCATGGAAAAATCGGCTCCGGCGGGGCTGAGTTGCGCTGCGGACATAATGGAACGGGAACGGCTAATAGCGGCCTTATGGCCGTTCAGATGCCTAGAGCGCTACCGGTGATAGCCGGCGCTCCGGGTAAAGTGGAAACGCCTCCGCCAACTCCAGCACCTGGCGGCGCACGCCCTCCAGTACGGCGGTATCGCGCGGCGCGCGTAAGACGCGCGCGATCCAGCCGGCGATCTGCCGCATCTCTTTCTCCCGCATGCCGCGCGTCGTCAGCGCCGGCGTGCCCAGTCGGATTCCGCTCGGGTTCAGCGGCGGATTGGGATCGAAGGGTATGGTGTTTTTGTTGACGGTGATGTTGGCGGCGTGTAATGCATCTTCGGCTTCGCGCCCGCGCAAGCCCCCGGCATTGACATCGAGCAGAAACAGATGGGTATCGGTGCCGCCGGAAACCACCCGCCAGCCCTCGGCCTGAAGCGCCGCCGCCAGCGCCTGGGCGTTGGCGATGATCTGCGCGGCATAGCCTCGAAATTCCGGCTGGAGTGCTTCGCGGAAACAAACCGCCTTGGCGGCGATAATGTGCACCAGCGGCCCACCTTGCTTGCCTGGAAAAACGGCTTTATCCACCGCCGCGGCTAATTCCTGGCGGCAGAGAATCATTCCCGCGCGCGGACCGCGGAGCGTTTTATGCGTGGTCGTGGTCACTAGGTCGCAATCCGGCACCGGGCTGGGATGCACGCCGGCAGCGACCAGGCCGGCAAAATGCGCCATATCCACCATCAATTTCGCGCCGACCTCATTGGCGATCACCCGCAGGCGCGCAAAGTCGATAATGCGCGAATACGCGCTGCCGCCGCCGACAATCAGCTTGGGCCGGCGCTCCCGGGCTAGCGCCGCCAGCGCATCGTAATCGATGATTTCGCTCTCCCGGCTGACTCCATATCCATGAAAATGATAGAGCTTGCCGGAAAAATTCAGCGGGTGTCCATGCGTCAGATGGCCGCCGTGCGCTAGATCCATGCCCAAAACCGTATCGCCGGGCTGAAGCACGGCGGCGTAGGCGGCATCGTTGGCTTGCGACCCGGAATGGGGCTGGACATTCACATGGTCCGCGCCAAATAACTTTTGGGCTCGCTGCCGCGCCAGTTCTTCCACCTGGTCGGCATACTCGCAACCGCCGTAATAGCGCTTGCCCGGATATCCTTCCGCGTATTTATTGGTCAACACCGAACCGGCGGCTTCCAGCACTGCCTCGCTGACGAAATTTTCTGAGGCGATAAGTTCCAGATGTTCATGCTGGCGCTGGGTTTCCGCTTGTATGGCGGCGGCTACTTCCGGATCCACGGCGGCTAGTGAGGTCGCTGGCATGGCTCATTATTGCAGGTTTCAGTTGCGCGCGCCCCGATTTTCGACTGCCCTGCCCCAGCGCAAAAAAAACCCGGAAGATCGAAGTTTCGATCTTCCGGTCAGTGGTCGTTGCCCTTTCGGGCACGGTCAAGTGTGTGGATAAATGTATTTTACATGTTTTTATTCTCCGTAAAACAGAATTTTTTTCAGTGCTTAAAATTCCCCTACGCTGGCAAAGGCCGGGATGAAATCATATTCGTGCTGGATGGAATAAGTCGTTAGTTTTCATTAGGATTTGACGGCTTGGCTGATATCGAAGATTAGGCTTTCAAATAACCAGCGGCTGGATACCGGGCTGGAGCGCAGCTCGGCATCCATGTGTTGCAGGCGAATCAGGGCATGGCACATTAACCCCTCGCTCCAGTTTCGGCTTATATCCACAATTGCGTCGGCTAAAAATAAGGGCGGTTTCAATCCGGGGGGCAGCACGCGGTAAAGCGTGCCCCGATCGAAGACGCGATATTGGCGCGCCAGCAGCGCTTGTTTGAGCGCGCGGCTGAGTTGATAAACCAATGGGATGGCCGCGGCCTCGCCCTGATCGAGCCAGATCATGTTCAGCACTTCCAGCAGCCGCCGCCGGTCGCGGCGCGCCCACGGCGGCAGTAAATCGGGCAAAGCGCGCTGGCGCAGGGCGGCCGATGACGCCAGCACCATGACGCTATCGGCTTGGCGGCCGCCGGCCAGCAGGGCCAGTTTTTCCAGTTCCGTTTCCAGTTGCGATAAATCGTAATCCACCAACTCCAACAGCAATTCCGCGGCGGCTGGTTCAATCTGTAAATTCCGCTCCCGGGTAAGTTCGGCCAGCACCTGCATCGTGTCTTCCTGGGTAAAGGGCCGGCAATAAACGATGGGGCAGAGCCCCTCGAAAACCTGTTCGATGCGCTCCAGCTTGTTTTTATCTTCAAAGCCTATGCGCCGCGGATCGGCGGTGAGGTGAAGATGGTCGGCGATCAGCAGCAAGTGGGTGTCGGGACTGGGCAGGGCCAGATAGCCGGCGAGGTTTTGGGGGAAATCGCCATGCTTGCGCGAGCCGCGCTTGGGCTGGGACGTTCCCCCTTCCGCGGCATCCGCGGCGGCGCCGCCGCGGGTAAACAGCTCAGCCACATTGCGCACCAGAAAAACCTGCGCCGGCGACATTAAAGATCGGTTGCGCGCCCGGCTGAGAATTTCATCCAGCGGCTCGCGCTCCAGGTCGCAATCGAAACTGCCCAGCGGGCGCAAGGGCTCGGGCAGGACGCGATCGAGAAAAGCGCGCCGGAAGCGCGCTTGAAGAAACAAATTGTCGCCCAGCAGCAGGTAAGCCGGCTTGAGTTTCGCTTGGCGCGCCGGCGCCAGCCAGGCTTCGAGAGGTGAAGAGGGCGCGGCCGAAGGCATCGAGCCTTATTGTTTCAAAGCCCGGCGCCGGCGGCAATACGGGATATGCCGGGATGCGCCGGCGTCTCGCTCTAGCCACCCCCATTCCCGCTGGCTACAGAAAAATTGAATGCTGAAAACTGTTAACTTCTTCTTTATGCCGCGTATGGTCATCATCGGCGCCGGCCGCTTGGCGCAGGCGCTGGCCGGCTGGGCTCGTTTGGGCGGCTACGAACTGGCCGCCGTGGTCAGCCGTGATCCGCGGCGCGCCCGTGCCGCCGCACGCCGCCTGCATGCCCGCCAGGGCTTGGCGCTGGGACAACCGTTGCCGCCGGCCGAGCTGTACTGGCTGGCGATCTCCGATGACGCGCTCGCCGGCGTTGCCCGCCAATTGGCGCGTTCGCATGTAAATTGGCGCGGCCGTGTGGTATTGCATTCAAGTGGCCTGTGCGCCAGCACTGTGCTGCAACCGCTGGCGCGGCGCGGTGCGGCCACCGGTAGCCTGCATCCCTTGATGAGTTTTGCCCAGGGCGTGCGCGTCCAACCGCAAGGCGTGCTCTTCGCCTTCGAGGGCTCGCCCGCTGCCCGGCGCCTGGCGCGGCGGCTGATTCGCCATTGGAAAGGGGAGTGGCTGGAATTGAGCGCCGCCGCCAAACCAGCCTATCATCTGGCCGCTAGTTTGGCCTCGCCCGGGCTGGTCGTTCTGGCGGCGGCGGCGCAAGCGGCCGGCTTGCGGCGGCTCTCGCCTCCATATCGCCGGAAGCTGCGGCAGGGCTTGATGGCGCTGCTGGCGCAGACGGCGCGCAACTTGGCGCGCCCCGGCTCGCTGCCCAAAGAGGCCTGGACCGGCCCCCTGTCCCGTGGCGATCGCCGGACGCTGCGCGCTCATCGGGTAGCGGCGCGCAAGCTCGGCTTGGCGGATTATTACCGCGCTCAACTGCGCCTCGCCCGCCGTTTATTGCCGTAGAAATTTTTAGCTTGGGCCTTCTGCTCCGCATTGACGCAAACCACGAGTCCTCTGCTTGAAATTAAGGAGGCCGAGAACGCCTGGTATGTCCGGGGAACCTGTCGCCCGACCACTGCTGCAAAATGTGGCTTGGTGAGAGGCGATGCTTATCGCCTCGCATTTCCTGGTTCACGGATTCCCAGCGGTACTTGTTCAATAATTTCCAGCCCATAGCCGGCCAATCCGCCAAGACGGCGTGGGTGGTCGGTCAACAGCCGAATCTGGCGGCAGCCGAGATCGAGCAGAATTTGTGCGCCCAGCCCAGTCTGGCGCTGAATCTGGCGGTCGCGCTCGGTGCCCGGCTCTATCGCGGTCGAGCCATGGCGGATCTCACCGCCTTCAATCCGCCAGCCGGGTGAAGTCTGATGCAAATAAATGAAAATGCCTTCGCCCTGTTCGCTAATCATTTCTAGCGCGCGCTCAATCGCCAGCCCGCAACTGCAGTCGGGCGAATGCAGCACCGCGCCGGCAAAACAGTGCGTTTGTACGCGCACCAGCACGGGGCGTTCATGCGAAGGTTGTCCCACTACCAGCGCGCTGTGGATTTCGTCATCCAGGTCGCTGCGATAGGCCAGCAGCCGCCCTTCGCCCTGCGCCAGCCGCAACCGCGTCTCCCCGATGCGGTGCACGGAACGTTCATTTTGCAGCCGGTACCGGATCAGGTCGGCGACCGTAATCATTTTCAGGCGGTGCTGGCGGCAAAATTCGGCCAGGTGGGGGGTTCGCGCCATGGTGCCGTCGGCATTCATGATTTCGCAAATCACGCCCGCCGGCCGCATGCCGGCGAGCCGCGCCAGATCCACCGCGGCTTCGGTCTGCCCGGCTCGCGCCAGCACCCCGCCGGGGCGGGCGCGCAAGGGAAAAATATGTCCGGGCCGGGCCAGGTCTTCCGGACGCGTGGCCTCGTCCACCAGCGCCTGGATGGTGCGGGCGCGGTCGGCGGCGGAAATGCCGGTGGTCACGCCGGCGCGGGCATCCACCGATTCGCAAAAAGCGGTGCCAAAACGCGAGGTATTGCGTTCCGTCATCATGCGGATATGCAGTTGGTCGAGCCGCTCCGGGGTGAGCGCGGCGCAAATTAGTCCACGGCCCTGGGCCGCCATGAACGCCACCGCTTCGGGTGTGGTCTTCTCGGCCGCCAGCGTCAAATCGCCTTCGTTTTCGCGATCGGCGTCATCCACCACCACGATCATGCGCCCGGCGCGCAATTCCGCTAGGGCTTCTTCAATGCCGGCAAATTCAACCGGGCGGGCATCGGCGGTCATAGCCGTATCGAGTGGGGAGGGTTTCATGCTGTTTCCAAGCCGATTTTAGCAAACCGCGGCAATGAGTTTTGTATGTCACGGCGGCTCTGGCATAGAATCGAGCTTATGCCTGCTGGTATGCGGGTTTGCTCTATGCCGATCTCACGCCGCCTTCTGTTGGTCTCGCTCTTCGCTGCTCTGGGCTTCTCCGCCGCCTGCCACAAGCGGGCGGCCTCGAACCTGGCCGCCAGCGTGAACGGGCAAACGATTACCATGGCCCATCTCAATCAGGTTTACAAATATCAGATGATGGGGCAAAAACAACCCCAGACACCGGACCAGGTGCGCGTGCTCAAGCTCAGCCTTTTGCGGCAGATCATTGATCGCCGCATCTTGCTGAGCTATGCCGCCGGGCTGCATATCACCATTCCACCGGCCGAGCTCAACCAGCGCGTGGTGCAGGATCAGGCGCAGCATCCCGGAGTTCCCGCCGATGCCGTACGCCATGATGCCCGCGTGGCGCTGACTTTGAATCATCTTTTCGAGCGCGTGATCAGCAACCGGGTGCAGGTTAATGATGCGCAGGTGCGCGCGTTTTACGATAGCCATCGCGCTGCGTTCAATGTGCAACAGCCGGAATACCATCTGGCTGAAATTGTCGTGACCCCGGCGGCGGGTCCGGTTTCCAATCTTGCCCGAGACAAAGCCTCCAGCCCCGCCCAGGCCCGCCAAAAAATTCGCATGATCGCCCAGCGCTTGCGCCAGGGCGGCGATTTCGCACAACTGGCGGAACAGTACTCGGAAAATCCCAACAATGCCGCCAGTGGCGGCGACCTGGGGATGATTCCCGAGACGGAATTGATGCAACAACCCCCCCTCGTGCGCAGCGCCATCATGGCCTTGAAGCCGGGCCAGGTCTCGCCGGTTGTGTACACCCCCAAGGGCTATTTTCTGTTTAAACTGCTGCAGATTATTCCTGCCGGACGGCGCAAATTTTCCAATCCCCAGGTGCAGGCGGCGATCCGCCAGGCCCTCACCCGCAATCGTCAGCAACTGCTGCGCACGGCGTTTTTGACCGCGCTGCGCGATCGCGCCCATGTGCGCAATTACTATGCCGAACGGTTGCTGCGGCAAGCGGGCGTTAAGCTGCCGTAGCCGGGTTCGCCTGTTCTACTCGCTGCATTTTGGCACTGCGCGTCGCTTATTTTAAGTACACGCGCGTCTAGGGTTGATGTTGTCTTCTGGTTGAAAATTTCGTCCGGGGCAGCCTCAATTTATTGATCATTCTTCCCCGCCGTACGAGATTTCCAGGCGTGCGAAACGCCTTACTCCCAGCCATGCCGATAGCGCGCCGATACCCAACAGCCAGGCTATGGCGGCGCCATACGAAATCGGCGGTGGAACGAATCCCCACTCATGTTGCGGAATAGAGCCCGGATGCAGAGCATGCAAATAATAAATGATGCTGCAGCGCTGCAGCCAGGGGGGCAGCAGAAAATTGATCTGCTCCCACCCATAAAAGGCGAGCGCGGGAAATAACGGCTGGCGAACGCCGGCGCCCAGCAGAAAAAATACCGCCCCATATCCCAGGCAGGCTAGGGCAGCGACCCCCACATATCCCCCAAGCGTGCCCCACTCCGCTCCCGCCGGCGGCAGGTCGCGCATGTACTCGATGGCCAGGCGGGAAAGGAGCGTGCCGCCGCCAAACAAAAGCAGCGCGGCTCCCATTCCGGCCAGAAACTTGCCCCCGCCCAGCCGGGTGCGCCGCACCGGAACCAGCCAGGCGTAATGCAGCGTGCGGGCGGTCAACTCGCCGCGGACGAGTTGAATAAAAAGCCAGGCGCAGCCAAAAAACACCACCGTGCGCAGCAGCAGCTCATCGAACAGGCGCGCATAAAAACCGGGGCTGAGCATGGAAGCGGGGTTGTCTCCATGCCATCGCGCCACCCAGCCCAGCAGCAAAATGATCGCCGCCGGCAACAGCGCCAGCGCCACCAGCGCTCCGGCGCGGCGCGGTGCGAGCGCGCGCTTGAACTCGTAAGCCAGCCAGGCGCGAAAACCGCGCCCGGCGTCGCGTTGCGGCCGGAAGGCGTCATGGGTTAAAGAAGCCGCGCTCGAATTCATGCGCCCTCCTGCCCGAACAAATAGCGGTACACCGCATCGAGATCGTCGTCGGCGGGAGTAATCGTCTCGACTTCGATTTCCCCCCGCGCGATCCACGCGTTTAACGCCAGGAAAAATGCGGCCGGGGCCGGAGTGCCGAGCAGCAGCGCCGGCTCCGGGCGATCGAAAACCCGCGCCTGGTTGATCAGCGGACGGCCGTTTTCCGCTCGGGCTTCCAGCCCCAGAGCCGCCAGTCGCGCCGGCTTGGGGCAGCGCACCAGCCATTGCAACTCGTGTTCCTGAATCTCTTCCCGGACACTCCCAATGCCGCCCTCGCCGGCTAGGTAGCCATCGCGCAACAGAATGACCCGGTCCGACATCGCTTCGACCTCGTGCAGAATGTGACTCGAAATCAACAAGCCGCGGCCTTCGGCGGCCAGCGAACGAAACAACGCGGCCATTTCAGTCCGGGCCAGCGGATCGAGCCCGTTGAGCGGTTCATCCAGGATCAGCAGCCGCGGTTCGAATGCCAGGATCTGCGCCAGCCGAATCCGCTGGCGCATGCCCTTGCTGTAGCTTTCCAGCTTCTTGGCCGCCGCCGCCGTCATCCCCACCCGCGCTAGCGCGCGCTCGCACATCGCCGCGGCGTCGCCGCGGCTGTATCCATGCCATAACAGGTTTTGCCGCACCCAATCGCGGCCGCGCGCGCCGGCGGGAAATACGTCGTATTGAGTGCAAAACCCCAATTGCGGAAACAGTGATTCGGCCTCCGATGGCGTCACCCCCAGAACGGTAATGCGCCCTCGCGTCGGCGGAATCAAGCCGGCGATCAGGTTCATCAGCGTGCTCTTGCCCGCTCCGTTGGGTCCAATCAGGCTGGTGATGCCGCCGCTCACTTCGAGGCTGATGCGGTTGACCCCCAGCACGTCGCCATAAAATCGCGACACCGATTCCAGCCGAATCATCGGCTCGGCTTCTCTGCCCGCCGCCATCGGAATGGATGCGCTCATGCCCTCAACCCCTCACGCCCCGTATCGGTTCCAGCCGTCGCCAGAGAATCGCGATGCAAACTGCGGCCAGCATAGTAATAGTCAGGTAAGCGCACCAGGCCGGCACCGGTTTGATGGCCTGCAGCGGCATCCGGCCGTGATGCAAAACCGGATGCGCGCTCGGCGTGGTTATTTGAAACAGTGCGAGCCAGGCAATGCGGGCTAGGCTCAGCGGGCTGAACAGGTTTCCCCAGGGCGTCGTCAAGCCTCGGTTGATAATCCCGGCGATGATGCCCGGCACGAAAAACCAGCCAAGTAACGCGGCGGTAGCCGAGAGCCGGCGGCGCATCCAGGTCGAGAGCGCGGCGGCGGGCAGCGCGATCACCGCCATCCAGATCAGGCTGCCTAAAAACAATGCGACGGCGATATGGGCATGCTGGCGGCCCCAACCCTGTCCCTCCAGCCCGGCTTGCAAGCCGAACAGTAGCAGCCCCGGAATCCAGGTCACGGCCGAAAGCAGGCCGGCGGCCACCGCCAGCTTGCCCCAGGCGTATTCCAGCTTCGAGAGCGGCCGTGAAAGATAGTAAGCCAGCGCCTGGTGCGCCAAGTCGCGGGAAAACACCGGTGGCACCAGCAGCAGGACCAAAAAAAACGCCAGCACCGCCTGAATGCCGAGAAACGTCAGGAAAAATCGCGAGTTGATCGGCACCAGGCGGCTCACCACCAGGTTTAGCAGTTCGATCGCGCCGGTATTAAAGTGCAAATAGATCAGAATGGCGAAAACCAGCCAGGAAATCGCCGCCGCGCTCAATAGCCCCATCAGCAGGCGCGATCCGCGCACCTGTTTCCAGCTCAGCCGCGCCAGCACCCAGGGCCGCGCGCGTTGTCCGGTTAACGGCCCGCGATACGCTCCGAATTTGAGTTCATGAATGGGCAGAAGCGACGCCTCCAGCGTGCGGATTCTCGGGCGCGGCCTCGATCGCGCGTAAGAAGATCGCTTCGAGGTCGTCGTGTTTGGGCTCGAGCCGGCGAATCTGCACTCCCCAGCGTTGCGCCAATTGATACAGCTCGCGCGGGCTGCCATCGGGCGGCATCGATACCCGCAGCCGCCCGCCCGGCAACTCGCTAATTTCGCGGCCGGCTTGCCGCAGCGCCGCCTGCCAGGCTTCGCGTGCGGACGGCTGTTCGCTGACTAGCTGCACTTGCCAATACCCCCGCCGGGCGCGGCGCTCGGCTTCCAGATCGCGAATGGCGGCGATGCGCCCAAGGTGCAGCACCAGAATTTCATCGCAGCATTCCTCGACATCGCGCAACAGATGCGAGCTGAGCACCAGCCGGGTCTCGCCGCCGTCGCGCAATGCACGGATCAGGTGCAGCATGCGCCGCCGCGCCGCCGGATCGAGCCCGTTGGTGGGCTCGTCGAGAAAGACCAGTCGCGGGCTGTGCACGATCGCCTGCGCCAGCTTTAGCATTTGTTTCATCCCGGTCGAGTAGGTCTCCACCCGGCGGTAACGGGCTTCTCCCAGCCCGGCGTGAAACAACGCTTCATGGGCTCGTTCCAGCGCCGCCTCGGCGGGCAGGCCGGAAAGTTCAGCCATCAGCTTGACAAATTCCACCCCGGTCAAGCCTGGAATATACGCGTCATACTCCGGCATGTACCCGAGGCGGGCCAGTCGGGACTTGTTGCGGCCGCCGATCGGCTCGCCCATGATCCGGGCGCTGCCGCCCGAAGATGGAAAAAATCCCAGCAAAGTATGAATCAGCGTGGACTTCCCCGCCCCATTCGGGCCCAATAAGCCAATCGCCGAACCCTGCAGCACGCCGGTAAGCGCGTGCAGAATTTCACGTCCGCCCAGGCGCACGCTCAGGTTCTCAAGCTCGATGACGTCAGGCATGGGCGTAGTTTAAATCCAGATCATGGCCCTGGAAGGTGCTGCATACAAATTACAATACGCAAATTATTTTTTCGGGTTCAATGGCTTGGTCGTATTTCGCTGATCTGCCCCTTGGCTCTACCAGACTGGCTTGCTTTATTCCAGCAGGCTGGCCTTGAGCACATAGGAAGTAAAGGCGTTATTGAGCTGCATATTGATGGTTGGCGTGCCGTTCATCAGCAGCGTGTCGGTTACAATGTCGCCAAGAATGAAGGTGCCGGAGCCGGAATTGCCGCTGAGCGTAAAGGTATCGTTAAATGCGGCCGGCGCTGGCGCGCAGCTTTCGCCGGAACCGGCGGTCGCGGAAGCGCACTGGTGAAAGTACATATCGCCCATCAGCAGCATTTGCCCGCCGCCACCCCAATTGCCGTTGGCGCCATCGGCGGAGCGGTCCTGAAAAAACAGCATGCCGTGGGCGGGATAAGTCGTGCCGCCGCTATCCGCGGTAAAAGTGCCATACCGCCCGTCACAGGGGCCCATAAGTACTGATCCGGATAGCGTGTCCGGCAGATTCAATTGGCTGTCGGGCGGCATTCCCCCGGAACAGGTCACGCCTGGCACCGTATAGGTATAAGTAACTCCGGCAGGGTCGGTATAGGCATAAGTTGTGCCGGAGGGGCCGGTATTGTAAGCATCGATCGTGCGCGTGCCGGCATTGGCGGCAACTGAGACCGAGCTGGTTCCGGAAAAATAAAAGATCGCGCCTCCGCTGCCGTCGCCATTAAGCCCGCTGGGACGCACCATCCCATTGGCGTCAATTCCTAGTCCACCCACAATGTAATAAATTCCGGGGTCGAATATTCCGGTAGTATTTTTCACTCGGATTCCTGCTGGATAGTAGCCGGGCGAATATTCGGTGCAGCCGGTGGGATCGGGACATCCATCTTGCTGATAAGCCACCCTGCATCCCGCGGCGGTCGTACAGCCGTAATCCGGCGGCGCACCCCCGATGCCTGTGGGTTGGGCAGGCGCGGCTATTGTGGCAAAAGGATCCGTGAGCGGTGATTGCGGCGAGAGCCACTGGCCGGCATTCTGGGTTAAAAAGCCCGGCGGCGGCAGATTGGGGCCGCCGAAAACGCCCAGGCTGCTGCCGTTGAATGTGGGCCCGCCCTGCATAAGATTGATGATGGCGGCGCCTTGAATATCCACTGCGGTGGGGCTGCTGGAATTGACTTGAATGCTGGTGATGGGTCCGCCCACCAGATTGATATTGGGCGTGCCGTAGATGTAGAGCGATTGCGGATTGCTGGGGTGCAATACGAGAATAGGAACTGGGGCTTTAGCCTGCACCAGCCCGCAGGCGGCAAAAGCATGCACGTCTTGCGTGCGGGAACCCGTCAGCAACGCCATAAAAAATACCCGCACGCGGTCGATAACATCCACCCGCATGAATGGCGAATTGCCGGCGAGATTGGGCGGCGGGGCATCAATGCCGTTGAGAGACGCCGGAAAGCTGACCGCGACATCGCTGGAAGCCTGCCCTGCTTGCAAACCGGCGCCATTGTAGCCGTTTAAATTGGCGTAAGCACAGGGCGTCACGGTGGCTTGGCCGGCGCAATCGAAACCTGCGCCGGGCGTAAACCCGCCTTGGGAGGTAATCCCGCCGTCGCGATCCACCAGCATGTCCATCGCGCCGGCGGTGCAGGCCGCATCGGCGGCAGTCTGCGCCGACTGGCGGTGGAACCAAAGCCCGGCGACATCCACCCCGAAACCGATCGTGGCGAGCAAAAATATACCCAGCGCCAGCACGACAAAAATGCTGATTTGCCCTTTCTGGCGCCGGCGGAAACGGGGAAGATCCCAAGCGAGTTTCACCATGGCCTCCCAGCACAAGCCTTGGCCATTCAAGGCCTCCCAGGCTTCAATAAACAATGCGGCCTTCGGCGACCGCATTGACTTCAATGGCTGGCCAGCCGAAATTAATCAGCGGGCGATACGGATAGCTCACCGTGACTCGCACCCGGTCGGCGGCATTCGCCGCGCCATCGGGATAGGTCACGCTTACCGTCATCCCGGAAATATCGTGAAACGAGTAGGCCGCGTACTGCGTCACCACGGACTGGACATTTGCGCCGCCGGGGTCGCCCCCGCCCCCGGCGCCGCACGTTCCGCTGGGCGTGGCGACATCGCAGCCATGCACGATGGCGTAGCGCACGCCCTCTTTGGCCGCATCGCCCAAAACGTTGTAGGTGTAGACCATCAGCGCCGCTTCGAACATCATGAACACCAGCAGCAGCACCATCAGTATGCTGAGCAGGAATTCAATGACAGCTTGTCCGCGGCGGCTTGAGAACGCAATGGGGCGGCGGGCGCGCATCATCATCGCCTTCAGTTCATAGCCCGCATCAGCGCCTGGCGGCGAAAGGTGCAACTCACGTTGCCTCCGCTCGTGGCGCAAACCGGAATCGACAATAAGCCCAGGTTAAAAACCGTAGCGGGAAACAACGGCTGGAATTGATAGACGATTTCCACCCGGTTAAGCACAAACGATGGCGCTTCGGGATCTGGCGGCAAAACTGAAAAGTTGCCGGCGTTGCCATAGCTGTCGCAGTTCGAGACCTGAGTGGCGCCTGTGCCGCTAACGCCCGCCGAAAGCGTGCAGACTTGCACAGGCGCATTGGCGGTGGCCGGCAGAGCCCCGAGTAAGTCCTGATAGGTTAATTGCGAAACCGGTCCCGGCGGCGGCAGCGACAGGCTGGAAGGCGTGGAACCGCCCAGAATGGAGTATTCCACCCCGCTGCGCGGCGCGGCGGTCAGATTCAGCGCCACCAGAAAGACGTAACCGAAGTTCACGCCGTTGAATATCAGAAACACCAGCAGGGGAATCAGTATGGCGGTCTCCACCAGGCTCTGACCGCTGGCGCGATCATGCCTTGCAGCCCTCGCGGTTGGGCAGCCGGGGTTGGTCATGGCATTCCTATGCTGCGGCCATTGTGGTCTCCGCTTCGACTACGGTGGAAACCGGCGCCTCTTCCCGGATCAGATCGAGTTCGTGCAACAGACGATGCAAGTACCCTCGGCTGATTTGCAACTCGCGCGCGGCGCGCAATTTGTTGCCCCCCTGCGCGCGTAACGCCTTGCGCACCAGCTCGCGTTTGAAGCTGCGCAGGCTCTGGTGAAACGAGCCGCCTGGCCAATCGGCGTCGGCAAGCGGACGAATTTCTGCCGGCAGGTCTTCCACCCCCAGCTCGCTCCCTTCGCACAGCACCACCCCGCGCTCGATGACGTTTTGTAACTGGCGCACGTTGCCGGGCCAGCTATAACCGGCCAAGGCGCATAAATATCCGGGCGACATGCCCCGCACCGGACGGCGATAGCGGCTGGCGTACTCGCGCAAGTAATACCCGGCCAGCAGCGGAATGTCTTCCGCGCGGTCGCGCAGCGGCGGCAGTTCCAGCCGCATCACCGCCACCCGGAAAAACAAGTCGCGGCGAAAGCGGCTTTCGTCCTGCAAGGTTTCCAGCGGCTGATTCGTGGCGCAGATCAGGCGCACGTCCAGCGGCACCGTCTGATTCGAACCCAGGCGCTGCAGGCTGCGGTCTTGCAATACGCGCAACAGCTTGGGCTGTAAGGCCAGCGACAGATCGCCAATCTCATCGAGGAAAATCGTTCCGCCCTGAGCCTCCTCAAAGCGTCCGATGCGAGGCTGCTGGGCGCCGGTGAATGCCCCTTTGGTATGGCCAAACAGCTCATCCTCGATCAACGCCTCATTTAAGGCGCAGATCGAAAACGCCACAAAGGGACGCTCGGCGCGTGAACTCAATTGATGGATGGCGCGCGCGACCAACTCCTTGCCGGTCCCGCTTTCCCCGGTAACCAGCACGCTGGTCGAAACGGGCGCCACCTTTTGGATCATCTGGTGAATGCGCTGCATTTGTTTGCTGTTGCCCAGCAGTCCGGGAACCGGGGATGTGGAGGAATAGGAACGGATGCGCTCCAGATCATGCAACAGTTGCAGCCGGCGGCCGGCCCGGATCAGCCCGAATTTCACCTCCTGCACGTCCAGAGGTTGAGGAAAAAAATCCAACCCCCCCCAGCGCATGAACTGCAACGCATGCTCCCGCTGCGGATCCCAGCCAAACGCCAACAACGGTAACTCCCGAGGCAACTTCGCCAGCCTTGCGATCAGGGCAGGTATGCCCTGGGCCGGATTGGCGGAGTTGCCCGAAATCGGAACACGGTCCCAGTTGATCAGCACAATATCTACTGCCGCCGACGCAATATATTCAAATAGCGCCGTTTCACTCTCCCCCAGTTGTATCTGGTATTCGGCGCTCAGCAGATTTTTCAGTAACACGCCATAATCCGGATCGCGGTCCAGCAGGATGATTCGTAGCGAGGTGGTGGGTTCCATTCCGTTCTTGGGCTCGCCCGCGATCAGGTACGCATTGGCGGGTGTTTAAAGTATTCCCCTCGACTCAAAGAGGAATCTCTGGCGATGGATGAATCATGCCGCTCTAAAGGGTGTTTACCGGTATGCAAAATTGGTATTTTGGAAGCGATCCCAACCTGGAATGCGCTTTCCGGTGCGTTACTGCCCGGATTTAGGCCGTTCACTACCGGTTACACTTGGCGCCGGGCTTAGCGTCGGACCTTTCAGTCAATCGCCTTCTAACGCTGAAAGGGGTAGATGATTTAGTCGCGAGAAATCCTGACTTTAAGCTGATTCGTGACCACCGGCCCCTAATGGTGATCGAGCTGCAGTCATCCCCCATTGATGGCTACCTGTACTCCGGTCTCGCTTCGCGAACCGGCAACCCGAACCCGCTGCGCACTGAGATTTCCAGCATTATTGCTGATTGGCATCGGCTTTCTTGCGGCTTTCCTGGCCAGCAATAAACTTGCCGATCCCGACCTTTGGTGGCATTTACGCATCGCCGCCCGCGCGCTGACAACCGGGCATTTGCCGCATCGTGATTTTCTGTCGTTTAGCGTGCGCGGCCATGCCTGGACCGACACGGAATGGCTTTCGGAATTGTTCTTTTACGGCGCCTGGCGGGCTGGCGGCTTGGCAGGTTTACAGGCTTTGATGACCGCTTCACTGGTGGCCTTGGAGCTGGGCATCGTTGGGCTGGCATGGCAGCGCGCGCGCAATATCAAGGCGGCCGCGGCCGCCGGCGCCGGCGCTCTGCTGCTGGCGACGGTGAGCTTCGGGCCGCGCACGATTATCTTCGGCTATCTCTGCACTATCGGGCTGTTAGCTTTGTTGGAACGTTATCGCCGGCAGCGACACGCTCCCTTATGGCTATTGCCGCTGCTGTTTGCGCTTTGGGTAAACCTGCATGGCTCCTGGGCGCTTGGCCTGGCCCTTTTGGCTTTATTTACGATCTCCGGCTGGCGCGCCGGCGTCTGGGGCTGGCTTCACGCTGATGCCTGGACACCCCGCCAACGCCGCGAGCTTTTGCTCGCCACCCTGGGCTCCTGTCTGGCCTTGCTGCTTAACCCCTATGGTTTGCACATGCTGCTTTACCCGTTTTGGGTAAGCTTGCGCGAGATGGTGGCCATTAACCACGTGCAGGAGTGGCGGACCATCAACTTTCATCTCTTGCGCGGCAAGCTATTGCTGCTATTGCTGCTGGGCTTATTTCTGCTGACCTTGATCCGCCGGCGCGCCTGGCGTGTAAGCGATCTGCTTTGGGCCGGCTTTGCCCTCTACTGCGGCCTGACTTACGAACGCTTCCTGGTCCTGACGGCGATTGTAGTCACGCCGATGCTGGCCGAGAGGCTCGATTTTTTCCCGCCCTACCGCCCCCAATTGGACCGGCCATGGCTGAACCTGGCCCTAGCGCTCGGCCTGACCGGATGGTTGGTTGTCGTCTTTCCGAGCTCGCGCCGTCTGCATGCCGAAATACAGGCACACTTTCCTCAAGGTGCGGCTGCTTATCTTGTCCGCCATCCCATTCCCCGGGTGCTGAATGCCTATGATTGGGGTGGCTATTTAGACTGGCAAACGCCTGGGTATCGCGATTTTATTGACAGCCGCGCCGATGTGTTCGTCCAAACTGGTGTCTTTCAGGATTACCTCAACGCGATCGTGCTGCGCCGGCTGAATCCGGTGCTGGCGAAATATCGCATTCAAGCCGTGCTGTTTCCCCAAAACTCGCCTGTCATTCTATATCTTGAACGCGATCCGGATTGGAAAATGGCCTATCGCGGCCGCCTCAGCGCCTTGCTGGTGCGCCGCCGCATAGTTCGCGTAGCAGCCACCCGGGGTTCGCAATGAACCGCGGCGGCGCGGCAGCTTGCGACGACAGCGTTCGCTTTCCCGAAGGCTCGCGGCGTGAATGGCTGATGGCGGCCTCAGCCGCAGCGTTTGCCGCCCTATATTTGCTCTATTTCGTGCCCTACGACGCGTTGCATTCGGATGAGGGCATCGGACTCGAGGCGGCGCAGCGAATTCTCCGCGGCCAGGTCATGTATCGCGATTTTTCCTGCTTCTTGACCCCCGGTTCGAGCTATTGGCTGGCTTTGCTGTTTCGCCTCTTCGGTAACTCGATTCGCACCGCACACGCCGCCTTGGTCGCCTATGGCGCCGTTTTTGCCGCGGTGACTTACCTGCTGTCGCGACGGGTGGCCAGCCGGAGTTATTCCCTGCTGGCCGCCTCTATTGTGGTGCTGGCCGCCCTGCCCTTTAGGTTTATGATGCTGCACAATTGGGACAGCACCCTGTTGGCCCTGCTGGCCTTCTATGCCGCCGTCGGCTGGTGGCAGCGCCCCACACGCTTGGCGGCCTTGGCCGCGGGATCGCTGACCGCGCTGACTTTTCTCTTTAACCAAGCCAAAGGCGCCGGTCTGGTGCTGGGTTGGCTGCTGGCCTGGATGCTGTTGGCGCGCAATGAAGGCTGGCGCTGGCGTTGGTCACCCGCCCAAGCCCGGTCGTTTGCCGCCGGCCTGGCGACGCCCCTCGCCGGGGTCTTCGTTTTTTTTACCGCGCACCGCAGTGTGACGCTCATGTGGCGCGCCTGGTTTTGGCCGCTCTATCATTACCGCTCGCCTAATGCCTGTCCCTATGGTTTTTTCCCGCCCGGGCCCAACGGCCAGACGATTTTTTCCGCTCCCCACCTGGCCGCCCAAATTTTAATCGGGCTGCTGTTAAGCCCCTTGCTCGTTGTGGATCTGCTCCCTTGGCTGGCGGTCGCGGTCGCTGCGTTTCAACTGGCCCATTGCCGCCCGGCGGCGCCGCGGGGCCGGAGACGCGCCTATTTCGCCCTGCTCTCTGGACTCATGTCCGGCAGCCTGCTTGGCTTGCTGGCCACCAACCGGCCTGGCGGAGCGGAACTGCTGATGGATTTTCCGCTGTATGCCCCGGCTCTAGCCTGGATTTGGGACCGCCCGCCCGGATCGCGTTGGCGCCGCTGGATGCCGGCCCTCGCGTTGCTGGGTGGGCTGGCATTTACCGGCTTAGGTATGGCTTGGCTGCAGATGCGCCACGCCGCCGGCGCGCCGATCCTGACCCGCCGCGGCCAAATCGTGGCTCCGGCTCAGGATGCCATCATGGCTTTTCTGAATTCCCACACTTCCCCTGGCGAGGCAACCTATATTTACCCTTATCAGCCGATTTATTACTTCCTGACTGCCACCCGTAATCCTACCCGCTACGATTTCCTTGCGCTCGGCATGCATTCTAACCGGCAGTATCGGCGCGCAGTGCGCGAGCTTCAACGCCGGCCGCCACGTTTTGTGCTGTTCGACTTGGAGTTTTATGCTCAAAACGGCGCGGATTGGCCGGCAATTGCCCCCTCCGCGCTGGCGCACTTCACCCCGGTCGAAGATTATCTGTTGCGCAATGACCGCGTGTGCGGCCGCCTTTTGGGCGCCACTGGCTGGACTTACCTTTTATTAACCCCGCGGCATCTCGTCTGCCCTGCAACTCTTTAACTCGTCCTTGTCCAAGGCGGGTGTCATCTGCTGAATGCGCTGGTGTCCACGAATGTAGTCATCAGTCCTGATGCAATCGGCCGCGGCTTGCGTCAAAGGGCGAATTTACAGCCCGGCATAACCTGATTTCCGGGCCTGGCTGGCTGTGACTACTGCCGCGGTCACTGACTTGCATGTTTCCCCGCTGACCCGGGTCGCGCCTGGCCGAACGGGCAGCGTGCAGGCCGGGCAGGAAAACGAGGAGAAAGAACCATGAGACAACGCATGCAGGAAATTTGGGCTCGCTTATATCGGGATGAATCCGGTCAGGGGTTGATTGAGTATGTGTTGCTGGTGGCGCTGATTGCTTTTGCCGCCACCGCCGGCATGACTTCGCTGGCCACCTCCATAAATAGCGCCTTTATGCAGGTGGGCACTTTCCTGGCGCAGTACATCTCCTAAAACCCCGTGCGTCCGGGCCTTGCAGTTGCCGGTCCGGCGCGATCCGTTCTCAGGGGCGCCGGATCTGAATTGTTTTCAGGCCGGCGCCCGGCACAACCGCGATATTTATGCAAACCGCTTGGATGGCAATCGCAACCGGCTGCGCGATAGGAGGGGCGGTTCTGGATCTGCGCCGCCGGCGGATTCCCAACTGGCTCAGTTATGGCGGCCTGGCGACGGCATTGACGGCCCGCCTCCTCTGGTCTGGTTGGCGGGGCATGGTTGATGGCCTGTTGGGCATGCTGATCTGCGCCGGACTGTTGTTGCTGTTCTTTCTGCGTGGCGGCATGGGCGGCGGCGATGTCAAGCTGATGGCCGCCGTCGGCGCCTGGGCCGGCGCCCGCGGTGGACTGCTGGTGTTGCAAGCTACGGCGTTAGCCGGCCTGCTCTTGGCTCTGGGGCTGATCTGGCTGCGCGCCCGCACGGTCGAAACGTTGCGCAATGCCCTGCGCCTGGCGCGTTTCCATTTCACCACCCGCCTGCGGCCGCATCCGGAATGGAACCTGGAATCGCCGGCCGCGTTGCGGCTGCCTTACGCGCTGGCCATTGCGCTTGGCGCCGCCTATGCCTGGCTGGCCGGGCCGCTGGGGAGGTGAATTACGTCTCCGCGTCGTGTAGTGATCGCTCTGTTGGCCGCGCTCATGCTGGCGACCGGCGCTACCTACCTGCTCTATCACTGGCTCAACCGCGGCGGCATGCCTTCCTTGCGGACGGTTTCCATTGTGACCGCCGCCAAAAAATTGCCCGCCGGGGTTGCGCTGAAAGCCTCCGATCTGGAACTGATCAGCTGGCCTGCCAATATTCCCCTCCCCGGCGCCTATCATGCCATCCCGCCTTTGGCGGGTAGACCTTTGATCTATCCGCTCAGCGCCAGCGAGCCGGTTTTGAAAAAAGATCTGGCTATCCCGGGAGCCGGCATCGGGCTTGCGGTGCATATCCCGCCCGGCATGCGCGCCACCTCGGTGAAATCCAATGCCGTGGTGGGCGTGGCCGGGTTTCTGTTTCCCGGCTCGCATGTGGACGTGCTCGCGACTTTCCACAATAACCAGCCCGGCATGCCCTTGAAACAACCGCTGACGCAGACCATTTTGCAAAACGTCGAAGTCTTGACCGCGGGCGAGGAAATTCAGCCCGATCCCGCGGGCAAGCCGCATACCGTCAGCGTGGTGACCCTGTTGCTGCATCCGGTCGATGCGGAAAAACTGCTGCTGGCCAGCGCCAGCAGCAGCATTCAGTTCGTGTTGCGCAATGGCGCGGACGCCAAAACCCTGCAACCGCCGCCGATCCGCCTGGGACAGCTGTTGAACGGGCAAACTCCCCCCCCGGCCAGGCATGGCTGGCGCCCGCACCTGCCCCCCAAGCCGCTCAACGTGGTGCAAATGATTCAGGGCACGAAACGCAGCGAGGTCAAATTTTGAACTCCCGTCGATTCGCTCGACTATTGTTTTCGTCCGTCGCGCTTGGCTTGCTTCTCCCCTGGCCGTTGTGCGGCGTAAAGACGGCGGCGGCGCGCGTGCCCGCGGCTACGGGAGTTCACATCGCCCTTCCCCGGCGCCATCCTTTGCGCTTAGTGGTAGGCGGTTCGGCGGTGATTGAATCCGCCTCCCCGCTGGCGCGGGTCCTGGTCAGCAATCCCAAAATTGTTGCCGCCGTCGCCGTTTCTCCCCGCCAGGTCGTCATCGAAGCGCGCAAGGCGGGCTCCTGCAGTCTGATTTTGTGGAGCCGCGATGGCCGGTTCAAGATGATGCCGGTGCAGGTGGATTTGGGCATTACCGCCTTGCGCCGCGCGATTCACCGCGCCTGGCCGAATGTGCCTGTCCGCCTGCGCGCCGATCGCAACCGGATCGTCCTGGCTGGCCAAGCGCCTGATGCCGCTACCGCCAAGGCGCTGGAGGGGCTGGCTCACCTGTATGCCGCCAAAGTGGTGGATACCCTGCAGGTTGGCGATCCCCCGCCCCGGCGCCAGATTCTGCTGAAGGTGCGTTTCGTCGAGGTGGATCGCGCGAAATTGAACCAGTTTGGCGTCAACCTGATCAGCACCGGGGCCGGCAATACCCCGGGCGTGATTTCAACTCAGCAGTTCGGCACGATTGCCGGCGAAGGCGGCCAACCCTTAAAGGTGACGGGAACCATTGATGGGCACTTACAGGGTTATCAGACGCAATTTGGCGTCAATAACTTGCTTAACTTCTTTTTTTTCCGGCCCGACCTGAATCTGGGCGCCACGCTGGCGCTCCTGCAACAGAAAAATATTCTGCAGATTCTCGCGCAACCTAATCTCATGGCGTTGGATGGCGCGCCCGCCAGCTTTCTTGCCGGCGGAGAAATTCCGGTGCCGGTGGTGCAGGGCGGGGTGAACGTGGGCGCGGTGACGATCATCTATCGCCCCTTCGGCGTGCGCCTGAATTTTCAAGGCACGATCGAGCCGGGCCGGATCGTGCGGCTGCAGGTCAAACCGGAAGTCAGCACCCTGGATTACGCCAACGCCGTCAACATTTCCGGCTTTACCGTGCCGGCGTTTTCGACCCGGAGCGCGGATTCGGTGATCGAACTGAAAGATGGCCAGGCGTTTGGCATTGCCGGTTTGCTCGACCAGCGCGTCACCGCGGATTTGCGCAAAATGCCCGGTATCGCGAATATCCCCATCCTGGGACATTTATTCCGTTCCCACTCGCTCAATCGCTCTCGGACCGAGCTGATGGTGATGGTGCAGCCGTTCATTGTGGATCCGGCGCATACCGGCGCCTCCGCGCCCAGCCTGCCCGCGCCGGCGCTGCCATACCTGAACCCGCAAAAATATGACCGTCATTTGCCCGGCCATGCCTCGCAGCCGGGCCGGCCGCGCTAGGTCATCATGAGCACTCAGCTTTCTTCGCCTTCCCATTTCACCGCCGCGGGCGCGCTCAGCCTGGCCGCGCTTTGCCTGGATGCGGATACGGCCGAGGCGTTGCGCGACTTTGCCGTTAGCCGGGGAGGCTTGCGCCCACCGCTCGAGTTGCATACCTATTTGCTTGCGCCCGGCGATTCCCTGCTCGCCAGCCTGGAAGGCGAGCGGCCCGATATCTGCCTGGTGGATTTTGATTCCGATCCGGCGGGCGCCGCCCGGGCCGCGGCGCGTATCCATGCCGAACTGCCGGATACGGATTTGATAGCTATCTCGCAAGACGGGCACAGCCAGGCCATCTTGCTGGCCATGCGCAGCGGCTGCGGCGAGTACCTGAGCAAACCGCTCGCGGCAGACGAGTTGGGCCAGGCCTTGGAACGCGTGCGCAGCCGCAAACGCGAACTGGGCGCCGCCCGCTCCGGAGCCCAAGTATTGCTGTTCATGGGCAGCAAGGGCGGCGTGGGCGCGACGGCGCTGGCCACGCAACTGGGCATGCATCTGGCGCAGCACTGCCATCGCCGGACGTTGCTGGCCGATTTGCAGCCGGTGGCCGGTGCCGCCGCCCTGTACCTGGGCATAGCCCAGCCTCCCTATCATTTTTTTGATCTCGCCGACAATGCCAATCGCCTCGATCAGGAGTTGCTGCCCAGCTTTCTGGCCCGCCACGCCAGCGGGCTTGACCTGTTACCCGGGCCGGAAAGCGCGATCCCGCCCCGGCTGTCAACCTCGGCGGTATTGCAGACGCTCGACTTTCTCCGCGGCCAATATGATTTTTTGCTGCTCGATTGCCCCTACGGGCTGGACGAACTCAACCTCGAGCTGGTCCGCGCCTGCCAGCGTCTCTATCTGATCACGGTGGCCGAACTGGTTGCGCTGCGCAATGCCGCCCGCCTGCTGCAGTTGCTGGCGGAAAAGGATGTGCCCCGGGAAAAAACTCAGGTGGTGCTCAATCGCTACGCCAAACGCGCCGCCTTCGCCGACGCGCAAATAACCCGCGCACTCAAGCAGGAACTGTTTCGCAAAATCCCGAATCAGTATCCGCAGTTGTTGCGCGCCCTCAGCGCCGGGGATGCTTCCGCGCTCGCCGGCTCGGAACTGACCCGGAACCTGCAGGCTTGGGCGGAAATGCTCGCGGCGCCGGGCGCGGTAGACGGCGCGCGGCCGGGCGCCCGCGGCTGGCTGGGGCGGTTGTCCCGCACGCCGGCCTCCTCCCGGGAAAGGATGGCGGCATGAAAGCGGAGATGGCCTTGCCGGCGCCCGCGCCGCGGGCGGAGGATGCCCCCAAAAGCGGTCGCGACTTGCAGCTCTATCAGGAGCTGAAGACCAGCCTGCATCGCGACCTGCTCACCCGCATCGATCTGGAAAAGGTGGCGCGGCTGCGCGATGGCCAGGTGCGGCAGCAGGTCTTTGCCGTCGTGCAGGAGTTGGTGGGAAAGCTGAACGTGCCGCTGAGCGGCGGCGAACGCGATCGCCTGGCGCGCGAGGTGCTGGATGAGGTTTTTGGCCTGGGCCCGCTGGAACCGCTGCTCCAGGATCCCACCATTAACGACATCCTGGTCAACAACTATCGCAGCATTTATGTCGAGCGCAAGGGCGTGCTCGAGGAAACGGCGGTGGTCTTCAAAGATGATGCCCACCTGATGCACATCATCGAAAAGATCGTTTCCGCGGTGGGACGCCGGGTGGATGAATCCTCGCCCATGGTGGATGCCCGGCTGGCCGATGGCTCGCGCGTCAATGTCATCATTCCCCCGCTGGCGCTCGATGGCCCGGTGCTCTCGATTCGCCGTTTTGGCCGCGTGCCGCTGGCCGCCGAAGACCTGCTGGAAAACCACACCCTGTCCTCGCCCATGCTGGAGCTGCTGCGCGGCGCGGTGCGGGCGCGGCTGAGCCTGGTCATTTCCGGCGGCACCGGCGCCGGCAAAACCACGCTGCTCAACGTGCTTTCCAGCTACATCTCGCAGCGCGAGCGGATTGTGACCATCGAGGATTCCGCCGAACTGCAGCTGAAACAGAAACATGTGGTCCGGTTGGAATGCCGTCCGCCCAATGTCGAAGGCAAAGGCGCGGTGCGGCAGCGGCAGTTGGTGATCAATGCTCTGCGCATGCGCCCCGACCGCATCGTGATCGGCGAGGTGCGCGGTGAAGAGGCGCTGGACATGCTGCAGGCGATGAATACCGGCCACGACGGCTCGCTGACGACCGTGCATGCCAACAGCCCGCGCGACGCCATTGCTCGCATCGAAACCATGGCGTTGATGGCCAACCTTAACCTGCCGGAACGCGCCTTGCGCCAGCAGGTGGCCTCCGCCATTTCCCTGATCGTGCAGGTCTCGCGCATGAGCGACGGCACTCGCCGCATTACCCATGTGACCGAAATTGCCGGCATGGACGAAGACGTTGTCAGCCTGCAGGACATTTTTCTGTTCGAGAAAAAAGGCCTCAATGAGCAAGGCAAAGTGCTGGGATCGTTTATCGCTACCGGTATCCGGCCCCGGTTTGCCGAAAAACTCAAGCTGATGGGTATTCACCTGCCGCCCGGCATGTTTCAACATGGCGCCAAGCTCTAGCCGCCGTTGCGTATGACCCTCTTCGACCTCATCCTGATCTTCCTGCTGCTGCTGCTGCTCTCGTTTGCTGCGGCGGCGCTGGCGCTGCGCCCCAGCCGTCAGGAAGCGGAACTGCTGCGCCAATTGGAGCGCATCGGTCAAGTTCCGAACGCTGCGGCGGCGGAGCAAACGATTCTCAAACCGCCGGCGCTCAGCAGCCTGCCCTGGCTGCATAACCTGATGAGTCCCTGGCCGGGCATATATCGCCTGCAACTGCTCCTGGGGCAGGCGGGCGCGGGCCCGCGCTGGACCGTCGCCGCGGTGGTCTTTGCATCCGGCGCGGGCGCGTTCTTGCTGGCCTTGCTGTTGCACGCGTTGGGCTGGGGCGCGGTCGCGCTTGTCGGCCTGCCCGTCGGCGCCGGCCTGCCCACCCTCGCCCTGGTGGTTTTGCGCTATCGCCGCTTTCAGGCGCTCGATGCGCAGTTGCCCGAAACCATTGACCTGCTCTCGCGCGCGCTCAAGGCCGGCCATGCCGTTACCGCCGCCATCGAGATGGTGGCAGAAGAATTGCCGCCGCCCATCGGCGGCGAGTTTCGCACTCTGTTTAAGCAGCAAGCCCTGGGATTGCCGCTGCGCGAGGGCTTGCGCCATCTGTTGGCGCGCGTCCCCATTGATGACGTGCGCTTCCTGGTCGCGGCCATTCTGATCCAGCGTGAAACCGGCGGCAATCTGGCCGAAATCCTGGATAACACCGCCCACCTGATGCGCCAGCGTATCCGTCTGCGCGGCCAGCTCCGTATCTATTCGGCCCAGGGACGGCTCACCGGCTGGATTCTGTGCCTGCTGCCGTTTGTCTTGTTTTTAATGCTCGATGCGGTCAACCCCGGCTATGAGCACGAACTGCTGTCCGTGCCGCTCGGCCGGCATCTGGTCATCCTCGCCCTCGTCATGATGGCGCTGGGCGTCATGGTGATGCGCAAGATTCTCAAGATTCGGGTGTGAACCGATGTGGATCTGGGCAAGCTTGCTGGTGTTTGTTTTGTTGGCCGGGCTCTTCCTGCTGTTTCTTTGGGCCGGACATGAATCCCCCGAAAGCTTGCGGCTGCATCAGTTGACCGCGGCGGATGACGGGCGGGAAAGCTCTCATTTTGCTCTTGAACGCCTGGCCACGCCGCTGGCCGGGGTGCGACGGCTGTTCGGCAGTCAGCGCGATCCCCAACTGCTGCGCCGCCTGATGCTGGCCGGCTATCGCCGGCCCGCCGCTGCCGACTTGTTTCAGAGCATTCGCCTGGTGCTGCCGGTTCTGGCGGCGGTAGCGGTTTCCTTTTGGGTCCGTCATTCGCTCTGGCTCTGGCTGCTGCTGGCCGTGGTGGTGAGTCTCCTGCTGCCGGATTTATGGCTCAACCGCGCCATTCTGCGCCGCCGCGAGCGCATTCGGCTGGCCCTGCCCGACGCCCTCGACCTGCTTTCCATCTGCATGGAAGCCGGACTGGGGCTCGATCAGGCCATGCTCCGCGTCGCTCAGGAGATCGTCTTCAGCCATCCCGATCTGAGCCAGGAGTGGATGCTAATCAGCTTGGAGCAAAGCGCCGGCGTTCCCCGGCTGCAGGCCTGGCGCAATATGTCCGAACGCGTGCATGATCCGGGCACGCAATCGTTCGTCAACATGCTGGTCTATACCGAGCGCTTCGGCACCCCGGTCTCGCGCGCGCTGGCAACCTATGCCGATGCGCTGCGCACTCAGCGCCGGCAAAAGGCTGAGGAATTGGGCGCGAAAACCACGATCAAACTGGTGGTGCCGCTGGTCTTGTTCATTTTTCCCAGCATCTTTATCGTGACCATCGCCCCCGCGGTAATCAACATCATGAAAGGTTTCGCCGGATTGCGGCCTTAACCCCCGCCGCCGGCGGGCAAGCGAAAGGAAAGGCAAAGGTAATCGTTATGGATAACGTCACGCTCATTCGAATGATTTCCGGTTTTCTGGCCGTGGTGGTGCTGGTCGTCCTGGTGTACCGCATGAAACGGCGGGCGCCCCGCTAGCCATTGCCCGCCAGCGCGCTCGCCCCGCAAAACGCGACCGGCCCGCTTGGTCGGCTTGAAGCTACGGCTGGAGTTGCCGTCATGCCTCGGGAAATGTTCGTCTATAACCGCACCAAGGAAACCTTCCTGGGGATTCATGTCCGCGTGGCCGATACCTACTTCAGCCGCCTAGTCGGCTTGCTGGGCGCCGGGCCGCTTAAACCCGATGCCGGCCTGTGGATCGTTCCCGGCAACTCGATCCATACCATTGGCATGTCGTACCCCATCGATCTGGTGTTGCTGGATCGTCGGCAAATCGTGGTGGGCGTGCGCGAGCATGTGCGCCCTTTCTCAATCACCCGCCCGCGTTTGCGGGCCTATAGCCTGATCGAGTTGCCGGCGCACACCATTTTTCGCAGCCGCACCGAACCGGGCGATCAATTGGTGATTGACGATCGCAGCCTCGTGCTTAAGCCCTTGGTAAATGGCGGAGGGTGAAACCTATGCCCGTTCAGTCTCGCCGAAATCGCGCCTTGCAGCGCTTGTCCGGCGCCCTGCGCCCTGCGCGCCGTCCCGCCCGTGATGCTGAAGGCGCGCCTCGCCGCCGCTTGGCCCTGGTTGTCCCGGTCTTTAATGAAGCCGCCGTGCTGCCTGAATTCCTGCGTCGCGCGCGGGCTGCGCTCGATGCCCTGCCCTATGATTGGCGGATCACCTTCATCGATGACGGCAGCAGCGATGAGACCCCCCGGATGCTCGACGGCTTTGCATCTGCCGACCCGCGCGTGCGCGTGCTGACGTTATCCCGCAACTTCGGCCAGCAGATCGCCATCAGCGCCGGCATTGATCGTACCCGCGCCGATGCCCTGATCGTTTGCGACGCCGACCTGCAGGATCCGCCCGAAACCATTCCGGCGCTGGTCGCGCTCTGGGAGCGCGGCTTCGAGGTGGTGCATACGGTGCGCACCCGGCGCGAGGGCGAAAGCCGCTTCAAACAGCTTAGCGCCGCCCTCTTTTATCAACTCATGTGCCGGCTTTCAGGCGTGGCGCTGCCCGAAAATGCCGGCGATTTCAAACTCATTGACCGCCAGGTCGCCCGCATCCTGCGCCGCATGCCCGAGCCCCATCGCTATCTGCGCGGCATGATCGCCTGGACCGGCTTTCGCCAGGCGCGCCTGGAATATTGCCGTCCGCCGCGCCTGGCCGGCTGCTCCAAATATCCGCTGCGCAAAATGCTGCGCTTGGCGCTGGATTCCCTGGTCTCGTTTTCGATTTTGCCGCTGCGCTTGGCTACCTTCGTGGGCGCTGCGGCCGGCTTGGCCAGCCTGGCTGGCTTGGCTTGGGTGCTGTTCGCCAAACTCGCCTGGAAATCCACCCTCACCGGTTGGGCGTCGCTGATGACGGTGATGCTGTTGCTCGGCGGCGTGCAACTGCTTACCGTCGGCATTCTGGGCGAGTATCTCGGCCGCGCTTTTCAGCAAGGCAAGCATCGCCCCCTCTATGTGCTTCGCTGCCGCGGCGGCGGTTCATGATATGCGCTGCGCGCCGGACTGCTTATGGACTCCCGACTCTACGATCTGTTCTTTGAACAGGAAGACCGGCATTGGTGGTTTCAGGGGCGCCGGCGCATTGTGCTGGGCCAGGTCCGCATCTGGCTGGGCTGGCGCGGCGGCTTGCGCATTCTCGATTTGGGGTGCGGCACCGGCGGAACCCTCCAGGCCATGCGTCCGCTGGGTGAAGTCTGGGGCCTGGACTGCAGCCGCCAGGCGCTCGAGTATTGCCGGCGGCGCGGCTTGGATCGCCTCGTCCAGGGCAATTTTCCCTGTGCCCTGCCGGCCGCGGTCCCCGCCGGTTTTGACCTGATCACTGCGCTCGACATGCTCGAGCATTTATCCGATGATGATGGCGCCTTGCGCCATATCTTCCGCCTGCTGCGTCCCGGCGGGTTTGTCCTGATCACGGTTCCGGCCTTTGCTTTTCTCTGGTCGCCGCACGATCGTGCCAATCACCACCTTCGCCGCTATACCCGGCGCCAACTGTCCAGGCGCCTGGCCGCCGCCGGCTTTCGCATTCGCAAGCTTTCTTACTTCAACTTTTTTTTATTCTTCCCCGCCTGGTTGCGCAAGCGCTGCGACGCTTGGCGCTATGGCGATCATCCCGTGAGTCATTTGGAAGCCTTGCCGCCGCCCGCGCTCGGTCAGGCCTTGCTGGCGTTGTTCCGGCTGGAAGGCTGGCTCTTGAGGAAACTCTCGTTTCCCTTTGGCGTTTCGCTCTTGGCCGTTGCCGAAAAACCGCCTACTGGCCGGGATTGACTCCTTGCGGCTGGGTTCCGGTCAAACCTAACTGCTGCAAAATGGCGGGGTTGGGCGATTGGATCGCCAGCGGGTTGTGGCACACGGTGCAATCCTGGGTCAGGGTTTCATCGGCGTGTCCGGCCAGATGCAAATTGCCGTGGCAACGGAAGCAGCCGGGAAACGCCATATGGCCCAGGTTGTTGGGATAATAGCCCCAGCCGATTTTCATCCGGGGAAATACATTGTCGCGATAAATCTGCGCGAGGGCGCTGGCGGAACGGGCAATCGCCTGCTGTTGGCGGGCCGCCACCACCGGAAATTTTGTCCGGTAAAATTCCGTCAGCGCCCGGGGAATCGACTGCGTGGCTTCCTGCTGGGTGCGATAGCTGGCCTTCAGCAGCGCCACGCCTTCCCGCTTGATATAGGGCAGTTGGGCATCGATCCGCCCCGCCGCCAGCTCCGTGTTCATCGCTTCATTGGGCAGGTGGAATTGGTGCGCGGGCTGATTGTGGCAATCAATACAATCCATGCTTCTGCCGGTTTGAAAATGAATGGTGGCGGAATGGGTTTGATTATCCACGTACAGCAATTTTTTTCCCGTCCGCGTGTTTTCGTACTCTACCCAATGCACCTTTTGCCGGCTGGGGTCGGCGCCATAGAGGATTCGCACGCCGGCGGCGACATGCGCGCCGTGAATGCCGCCTTGGCCGTTGCCGCCGCCGATGTGCATCAACAACACCGTGGTGGTGCGCGTGTTGGCCTGGTCCGTGGCATAGTGCGGAATGATCACCAGGCGATTGCCCTCGAATCGCGCCGGCCAGTGGCACTGTTCGCAGGTCTCGCGCGCCGGGCGCAAATTGGAAATCGGTACCGGAATCGGCCGTGGATAGGTGTTCAACAGCACCGCAAAAACCTGGTGTACTCCCGACAGCTTGCTGCGCACGAACCACGAGGCGCCCGGCCCGATGTGGCATTGCACGCAGGCTACCCGCGCGTGCGGCGAGTGCAGATAGGTGACGTATTCCGGCTTCATCACCGTGTGGCAGGTGCGGCCGCAAAACGTGACGCTATCCATATAGGTAACGCCCCCATAAACGAGCTGGGTGCCGATGACGATATTGGCCATGGTGGCGATGCCGACGAATAGCAGCAGGTGGCGAAATTCCCGATTGTTGAAATCCAGCGGCGGAAATTTCGCCGGGTACACCCCCCGGCGCAGCTCTCGGTGCTTTTGTATGGCGATTCCCGCCGCGATGAGCAACAGGCCGCCGAAAAACACCGCCGGCAGGCCCATGAAGATCAAAATCCCGATATAGGGGTGAACCACCTCGCCCCGCAACGCCATCGGCAGCAGGTAGAGCCAGAGCACGCCGCCAATGGTGACCAGGACCACGCCGACGCGGCTGATGAAATTGCTGGAGAGGTGAACGATCGGCGAAAACCACTCTCGGAATCGGGCGTGAGTGGGCTCTGGCGGCATGATTTAAGCCTTATTCTCCCATCATGTATATCATGAAGCGCCGGACGTTTTTTTCCGGAACGGCGCGGATTCTCCTCCGCCCCTCCGCGCGCGGTCGTCGCGGAGGGGCAGCGGCTTGTCTGGGTTTGACTGCGTGGGCTGTGCTTACTTTTGGTGCTGCAGTTCGCGCACGTACGCCACCAGGTTATGGATTTCGCTGGCGCTCAGGCTGGAGAAGCTGGGCATCGGCGGCGCGCCTTTACGGATGATGGCCGCGAGCGCCGCATTGGATTTCTTCTTCGCCGCCGGCGCCGTCAGATCGGAGTTCGCCATAAAGCTCTGTCCTTTGCCGGTGGCGGCATGGCAGCCCTCGCACTTGGAGGCGTATACGGCCTTGCCCGCCGCGGCCGAGGGCTTGGCGGCAAACAATGAGATCGCGCCCGCGCTGATCACCAGCATCGCGATGCCGAGTTTTTTATGCATGCTTTTCATCTTGAGTGTCCTTTTGCCGGCTGTGCTGTCGGCGGTGGTGTCCACTCTCATTGTCGATAATTCCCGCCGTTCCGGCTGTGACGAGCGTCAAATGCCGCTGCTTTCGCAATTACGTTGGGCTGTGCGCTCGCGGCCGCGGGTGAAAGCGCTTCCGCCAAGCGGCCATGCCATCCCATTCTCTCGTATAGGGCTAACCTTCGATCCGCTTCCTTTAATTTTGGCGGAGGCGCATCGGAGTCGAACCGATCGAACCCCGCGGAGCGGGGCCCCAGCGGTTTTGAAGACCGTGACAGCCACCGGGCCACAAGCGCCTCCAGTTTCGATTCTACAAGTCCGCCGCCTTTATACAGGTTTTATTTGGATTGGCCGGGTTATGGGCATCGTGCCGGCCATTCCCCATCTCACAGCCAGGCTCCGCCGCTGGCCCCGCCGTACTTCGGGCTCCCGGCTGTCGTCTCCTGGCCCCTGCTTTTAGCTGGTTTTAGTGGTTTCAAGCTTCCCCGCTTTACGGGAAAGTTTGGGCGGGTTCGTTCGTTCCTCGCGGGAATTGATCGCCTGATACGCCGCGATGGCCGCCAGGTTGACGATGTCTTCCATCGCGTCCCCGCGTTGCAGCACGTGTACCGGTTTCGACAGTCCCACTAAAATCGGCCCCAGCGTCTCCGCCCCGCCGATGCGCGCCATCAGCTTGTAGGCGATGTTGGCCGCCTCCAGGCTGGGGAATACCAGCACATTGGCGCCGCCCTTGAGCACGGAAAACGGATAATCCCGCTCCAGGATTTCGGGCGTGACCGCCGTGTCGGCCATCATTTCGCCATCCACCATTAGCTCGGGATGCGTCGCGCGCAGCACCTCCGTCGCCCGCCTGACCTTTTCCGCCAGCGGATGCCGCGTGCTGCCGAAATTGGAAAACGAGAGCATCGCCACCCGCGGCTCCATGTTGAAGTCGCGCGCCACTTCCGCCGTCAGCAGCGCGATCTCGGCCAGCTCCTCGCTGCTGGGCTCGATGTTGACGGTCGTGTCGGCGAAAAAAAACACCTGCTGCCGGGTCACGATGACGTACACTCCCGCCACCCGGCGCACCTCCGGGCGCAGGCGAATGATCTGCAGCGCTGGCCGGATGGTCTCCGGGTAATGTTGCGAGACGCCCGCCAAAAACCCGTCCGCGTCGCCCAGCCGCACCATCATGGCGCCGAAATAGTTGGGGTTCAGCATCTGCTCGCGCGCCTGGTTGAGCGTGACCCCATGGCGCTGGCGCAATCGGAAATATTCCTGGACGTAGGCGTCGTACCGCGGCGAATGCTCCGGCTCGACGATCTCCGGCTGGAATTGCCTTTGTCCCAGTTCTTCCAGCCGCGTCTGGATCACCGCCCGCCGCCCGATCAGAATCGGCGTGGCGATGTTTTCCTGGCTCATCTGGTAGCTGGCGCGCAGGATTTTTTCGTGCTCGCCTTCGGAAAACACAATCCGCTTGGGCGCCATCTTGGCCCGCTGCCGCACCGTCTGCATCACCTCGTAGGTGCGGTTCAGCCGCCGCGCCAGTTGATCGCGGTAGGCCTCCAGATCGAGCTGCAGCCGGGCCGCGCCGCTGCGCATCGCCGCTTCCGCTACCGCCGCCGATTCTTCCACCAGCACCCGCGGATCGAACGGCTTGGGAATGATGTATTCCGGGCCGAACTCCAGCCGCCGCAGTCCGTAGGCGCGCAGCACCGCGTCGGGTACGTCCTGCTTGGCCAGCCGCGCCAGCGCCCGCGTCGCCGCCACCTCCATCTCCGCATTGATGGCGCGGGCGCGGCAATCGAGCGCGCCGCGGAATATGTAGGGGAAGCCCAGCACGTTATTCACCTGGTTGGGGAAATCGCTGCGCCCGGTGGCGATAATCGCGTCCGGACGCGCCGCCCGCGCCTCGCCATAGCCGATTTCCGGGTCGGGATTGGCCAGCGCGAAGATGATCGGCTGCCGCGCCATCGCCCGCACCATCGCCGGCGTCACCGCCCGCGCCACCGACAGCCCCACGAATACGTCCGCGCCGCGCAGCGCTTCCGCCAGCGTTCGCGCTGCCGTCTGCGCCGCCAGCCGCGCCTTGTAGGGATTCATGCCTTCCGTGCGCCCCTCGTACACCACCCCCTTCGAGTCGCACAACAGCACGTTTGCCCGCCGCACGCCCAGCCGCAAAAAATGCTCCGCGCAGGCGATCCCCGAGGCGCCCGAGCCGTTGAAGACGACCCGCGCCTCTTCGATCGGCTTGCCCGTCAGCTCCAGCGCGTTCAGCAGCCCGGCGCCGGAAATGATCGCCGTGCCGTGCTGGTCGTCGTGCATGACCGGAATCGACATCGTCTGCCGCAATTTCTCTTCTATGTGAAAGCATTCCGGCGCCTTGATGTCCTCCAGGTTGATCCCGCCGAACGTGGGCTCGATCATCTGGCAGAAACGTATGATCTCCTCCGGATCTTCCGAATTCACTTCCAGGTCGAAGACGTCGATGTCGGCAAAGCGCTTGAATAAAACCCCCTTGCCTTCCATCACCGGCTTGCCCGCCGCCGGGCCGATGTTGCCCAACCCCAGCACCGCGGTGCCGTTCGAAACCACCGCCACCAGGTTGCCGCGCGCGGTGTATTCATAACTCAGGTCGGCGTCGCGCTCGATTTCCCGGCACGGCGCCGCCACGCCCGGCGTGTAGGCCAGGCCCAGGTCATACTGCGTGCGGCAGGGCTTGCTGGCGACGACTTCGATTTTGCCTTTGCGCCCTTGCCGGTGATATTCCAGTGCGGCTTGATCGTTGGGGTCCACGTTTTTTCTAGCTCTAGTTATTTCTATTCCTTTATTCTCTCCACTTCAACCCACACGGGCGATGACTGCCGTCACTTCTACGCCCCGCCTCGCTTTTCCAGGCTGCGTTTCCTTGCGCTGGCGGCGGATAGCTGCCAACTGGTAGCATATTCATGAGGAACTGGCCTCGTGAGCTCTAAAATCTTGTTTTATATAATCGCCGGGGTTTTCCTGCTGTTGCTGGTGATCGTGCTGATGGCCGGGCTATCCCCCATGGGCGCGATGAGTGGAACATGAGCGCCGGCCGGGAAGCGGATCTCGCCGCCTTGCTCGATTCCGGCGATGCCGATATTTATCGGTTGCGCGCGCACGCTCCCGGCCCCGCCGGCGTCTTGCCACTGAGCGCCGGGCAACTCGCCGCCTTCGCCAGCGGCGATCTGTTTGCCTGGAGCCAGAATGTCGGCATGGGTTGGGCGCCGGAAAAGCTGAACCAGCCCGAATACCTGTTGCTTTCCACTCAAGGCGGTTTGCGCGGCGCTCATGGCGAGCCGCTGGCGCTGGGCTACCATACCGGACATTGGGAAGTGGAATACCTCATGCGCGCTGCCGCCGAGGAGTTGCGCGCCCTGCACGCCACTCCTTTCGCCGCCTTCTGTAGCGACCCTTGCGACGGCCGCACTCAGGGCACGCGCGGCATGATGGATAGCCTCCCCTATCGCAACGACGCCGCCATCGTTTTCCGCCGCCTCATTCGTTCCCTGCCTCGCCGCCGCGGCGTGCTCGGCATCGCCACTTGCGATAAAGGCCTCCCGGCCATGCTGATGGCTCTGGCCGGATGCGGCGATCTGCCCGTCGTGCTCGCTCCCGGCGGGGTCATGCTCGCCGCCGAAGCTGGTGCCGAGGATACCGGCAAAATCCAGACCCTCGGCGCTCGCGCCGCTCATGGCCTGATCACCCTGGAAGCCGCCGCCGAATTGGGTTGCCGCGCCTGCGCCAGCCCCGGCGGGGGGTGCCAGTTCCTCGGCACCGCCGCCAGCATGCAAGTCGCCGCCGAAGCCCTCGGCCTCGCCTTGCCCCATGCCGCCCTGTCCCCTTCCGGCCAGCCCATTTGGCTGGATATGGCCCGCCGCTCCGCCCGCGCCCTGCGCGCGCTCGATCGCGCCGGGCTGCGCGCCCGCGATCTGCTTACCTCCGCCGCCATGGAAAACGCCATGGTTGCCCATGCCGCCTTTGGCGGCTCCACCAATCTGCTGCTGCATCTGCCCGCCATCGCTCACGCCGCCTCGCTCGCTCGTCCCGCGCTCGCCGACTGGCAGCGCGTCAATCGCGCCGTCCCCCGCCTGGTGGACGCCTTGCCCAATGGCCCCATCGGCTTTGCCACCGTTTACGTCTTTCTCGCCGGCGGCGTGCCCGAGGTGCTGCTCCACCTGCGCCGCCTCGGCCTCTGGCGCGGCGAATGCCTCACCGCCGCCGGCGTTTCCTGGAACGCTTGCCTCGACTGGTGGGAACAATCCGAGCGCCGCGCCCGCCTGCGCCGCCTGCTGCGCCGGCAAATGGGCATTGATCCCGGCGACGTGATCCTGCCGCCCCGGCGCGCCCGCGCCCGCGGCATCTACGGCACCACCACTTTTCCCCAGGGCAATCTGGCGCCCGCCGGCGCGGTGGTCAAAAGCACCGCCATTGCCCCCGATGGCCTGGATGCCAACGGCGTCTATCGCCACCGCGGCCCCGCTCGCGTCTTTACCCGCGAAGCCGACGCCATCGCCGCCATCAAAAGCCGCGGCGCCGATGCCTTGCGCCCCGGCGACGTGCTGGTGCTCATGGGCCGCGGCCCGCTTGGCTCCGGCATGGAGGAGATTTACCAGGTCACCGCCGCCCTCCGCCATCTTCCCATCGGCGGTCGCATCGCCGTGCTGACCGACGCCCGCTTTTCCGGCGTCTCCACCGGCGCCTGCATTGGGCACATCAGTCCCGAAGCGCTTGAAGGCGGCCCGCTCGGACGCCTGCGCGACGGCGATTGCATCGACATCGAAATCGATTGCCGCAACCTCACCGGCCGCGTCGATTTCGTCGGCACGCGCGCGCACCCGCTGCCGCCCGCCCAAGCCGCCCGCCTGCTCGCCGCCCGTTCCCCCTTCCCCGCGCTCTCGCCCGATCCGGATTTGCCGGCCGATACCCGCCTCTGGGCCCGCTTGCAGTCCGCTTCCGGCGGCGTCTGGGGCGGTTGCGTCTTCGATGAATCCGCGCTGGCTCCCCTGCTCACCCCTCAGTCCTTCCCCGCCGCCGAATAGCTCGCCGGCTTCCCTGGCTCCCTCGCCTTCCCGCCCCCTGCTTTTCCTGTGCGTCGCCGCGCCTTGTGCCCCCTGCCTTTTGCACCCGCCCGCAATTGGCGCTAGATTTTAATTAGTAGGGGGGGGGGAACTTAATTGCCCCAACGGGAGTCTGAATGAAGGTGCGTTTCAGCGCCCGTTATTTGGTCTTGCTGGTGGCCAAAATCTTGGTGGTAGCCGGCATTCTGGCCGCGATGATCTTGGCCGTGAATGTCCTTTTCCCCCCTCCTCCCGGATTGCTTCACGACTGGCCGCGCCTGGGCACCAGTTGGCCCTATACCCTCGCCCTCCTGATCTGTGTGCTGGCCGATTACGGCTTGCTTCGCCTGGCCCTCTGGGACCAGCGCTATCGCTGCCGTATCTGCTTGTCACGCCTGCGGTTACCCACGACCGAAGGCAACTACAGCTCGGTCTGGCTGGGGGGCGCCCCCTACACCGAATACGTCTGCACTTGGGGACATGGCAATCTCTATATCCCCGACGTGCATCTGGCCAGCGGGCGCAAAGCCGTCTGGGTCGGCTATCAAAGCCTCTGGGAAAATCTGATTAAGGCCGAAACCGAAGAAGTGGAAAAATAAGCCAACTTGACAACCATCATTTTTTTTCTGGCATTATAGAATTTCGTTTCATTCTCTCTCAATTCCATGCTCCGCCTACGCTTTCCCCTCACCCTTTTCACCTTGATGTCCCTGGCCGGCATGCTGTTCGCCGCCAAACCCGGTTGCGCCGCCGCGCACCGGCAGTACATGGAAACCTGCGCCATGTGTCATGGCGTCAACGGCGCCGGTTATCCCGCCATTCACACCCCCGACTTCACCGACCGCAAATGGCAGGCGCAGCATAACGATGCGGAATTGATCGCCGCCGTCACTCACGGCAAGCAGGGCAAGGGGCGCATGCCCGCCTGGCAGGGCCAGTTGAGCCCCCGGATGATCGATGCCCTGGTGCATTGCGTGGTGCGCGGCTTCGCCAAAAAATAATCACGACCCTTTCGTTCTTCAAGGAGGCTAGGCCATGCGTGCTCGTTTCGCTGTTCTGGCGGTGCTGTTGGGCCTGTCGGCGCCGGCGCTGCTGGCGCTCCGTCCCGCCGTGCCGCCTATCGCCCATACCCAGCTCAAGCCGGGTCAAAAAGCGCCCGGCTTTACCCTGCTCGACGATCATTTCCAGCCGGTTTCCCTGCGCCAGTTTCGTGGCAAAAAAAACGTCATCCTGGCCATCTACGTGCTCGCCTTCACCTCGGGTTGAAAGCACGAGCTCCAGGGCTATCAGTCTGATAGCCGCAAATTGGCCGCGTCCGATACGGTGGTGCTGGGCATGAGCATGGATTCGCCCGCGGCCAACGCCGCCTTCGCCAAGCAGATCGGCGTCACCTTCCCGCTGTTGAGCGACCCTCAGGGCGCCATCGAGCGCCGTTACGGCGTGCTCATCAAGCAAGCCAACATCAAGGGCGTGAAGTATGCCCTGGCGCGCCGCACCAGCTTCGTCATCGACAAGCGCGGCATCATCCGCCACGTCGAGATCAGCGACACCGCCCTCAACCCCAACAACGCCGTCACTTTCTGCCTCAACCTGAAGCACCGCGCGGCGAAATGAGTTGTGGAAGGGAACGTTTATAGCGGCTTTAGGAAATCTTCAACCTTAATGCCGGCTTCACGCAATATTGCGCGTAATGTTCCTTCGGCCATGTCGTGAGCATGATGGGGAAGTGTAATCTTCCGTCCTGTTGTTGTATGCCTCCAGATTTCATGGCTGCCTGCTGCGGATCGATCGAAGCGTTACCCGAATTGGCGCATGCGTCTTATAACTTCTTTGATAACGAAATCCCGCTAAGCGCCCCATATCAAGGAGTTAAGCAATCGAAACCGGTATCAAATATTCATTTTTATATTGGTGTTTTCGAAATACTGCGGGCAGCGGATCGCCGTGCTCCAGGCAGGATTCCACAATTTTTCGGGCTAAATCCTGCGCGATAGCGATGGTTTCGGATACATTTCTGCCCTCGGCTACTAGTCCGGGCACGTCCGGACTTGTTCCCAAATATCGTCCGGCTTTAAGACGTTTAATGCGAATGCGTATCGCCGCTTCTCCAACTTTGGTTAATTTTATTGATCTTTTCATGGCTTAACTATAAATCATAAAGCGTTAACGGCCGAGTCGGACAGCAGTTTTCGTCCGAGATCGCAGGCCGAAGCGCGGGGTTCCGGTTAGGTCCCGCGCCTATTAACGACAATAAACTTTCGGCAGCCATGAGTATTCGCAATGCGTCCGGTTTCGGCCGGTCCATTGCGCAAGCATCAGCGCTTAAAAGTAAAAACGGCCGAGCCGCCCCGCGGCGCCGGCCTGGTTTCTGATCGCCTCGCCTCTATGAAAGGCTCAGCTCAGTAGTATTCCCTGCAAAAACTTCGCCGACAGCCTCACTCCCACTTCCGGAGCGGTGATGGGATCCTCGTGCTCGATCGAGAGCACATAATCGTAGCCGCCCGTCTTGAGCGCTGCCAGCGTGCGCTTCCAATACAGCACGTCATGCCCATAGCCGACGGCGGCATACGACCAGACGCGCCGTTCGACCTGATCGTACGGCGTGGTGTCGAGCACGCCGTTGACGGCGATGTTGGCGTAATCGAGCACGGCGTCTTTGGCGTGAAAATGAAACAGCGCTCCGGCGCCGGTCAGCGCGCGGATCACCGCCTCCGCCTCCACCCCCTGGGCGAACATGTTGCTCAAATCGAGATTGCAGCCGATGGCGTCGTTGGTGGCCTGGCGCAAGCGTAACAGGCTGTTGACGTTGAAGACGGAATAGCCGGGGTCGAACTCCAATCCCACCCGCCGCCCATGCCGCGCCGCCAGCGCCGCCGCGCCCCGCCAGTAAGGCAGCACGCGCTCTTTCCATTGCCAGCGCAGCAGGTTGACGTATTCCGGAGTCTCCAGGCTGACCACCCAATTCGGGCGTCCGCCGCCGCGGTCGTCGCCTGGGCAGCCGCTAAAGCAGTTCACCACCGGCACCTCGAGCAGTTCCGCCAGGCGCAGCGTGCGCTCGTAAACCGTATTGCGGGCGCGCGCGATTTTCGTGTCCGGATGCAGCGGGTTGCCGTGGCAGCTGAGCGCGCTGATGGCCAGGCCGTGATCGGCAAATTGCTTCAGGTAGCGCCGGCGCGCGCCGGCGTCGGCCAGCAACGACTCCACCGGACAATGCGCCGCCCCGGGATCGTTGCCGGCGCCGATCTCCAGCATTTCCAGCTTGAGTGACTGCGCGTAATCCAGCACCCAGCCCAGCGGCTTGTCGTTGAACGGCCAGGTAAACATCCCCACCCGCAGGCGCGACCGGTAGCGTGGGTTCTTGTGCTCCACCTCGCCCGCCGGATTGGGCTGATTTTGTGGCGCCGCCGCCGTCTGTCCCGTGCCCGCCGCCGCGCTCTCGCCGCCGGCCGCCACCGTGCCGGCCGCCAGCGTGCCCGCCGACCGCGCCAGAAAGTCCCGCCGGCTGAGTCCCTGGCTTTTGTCGCTCAGCTCCATGCTTTTGTTTTTGCTCACGGCGTCTCCTGCCTTAGTCTTCTTCCTTGAGTATTCGCCATGCGTCCGGTTTCGGCCGGACCTTTGCGAAAGCGTCAGCGCCTAAAAGTAAAAGCGGCCGTGCCGCCCGTTGTCAGCGCAAATCCTTATTGCTGCTCTTTTCCTTCCGTGAAAAGCATCTGCATTGCTGCGCTTTTCCTTCCGTGGAAAGCAGCCCGCTTGCGGGCTGCGCCCAGACTAATTCTGGCCCTGCGCTCTGCGCCCTGCGCCCTGCGCTCTGTGCCCTGCGCTCTGCTCTTTGTGCTTTGCGCTTTGTGCTCTGTGCTCTGTGCTCTGCGCCCTGCGCTCTGCTCTTTGTGCTTTGCGCTTTGTGCTCTGTGCTCTGTGCTCTGCGCCCTGCGCTCTGCGCTCTGTGCTTTTCCTTCCGTGGAAAGCAGCCCGCTTGCGGGCTGCGCCCAGACTAATTCTGGCCCTGCGCTCTGCGCTCTGCGCTTTGCGCTTTGTGCTTTGTGCTCTGCGCTCTGCGCTCTGTGCTTTTCCTTCCGTGGAAAGCAGCCCGCTTGCGGGCTGCGCCCAGACTAATTCTGGCCCTGCGCTCTGCGCTCTGCTCTTTGCGCTTTGCGCTTTGTGCTTTGTGCTTTGTGCTCTGCGCTCTGCGCTCTGTGCTCTGTGCTCTGTGCTTTGCGCTTTGTGCTCTGTGCTCTGTGCTCTGTGCTCTGCGCCCTGCGCTTTGCGCCCTGCGCTTTGCGCTCTGCGCTTTGCGCTCTGCGCTTCCTACACTTTCCCTTTAAACGGATACGGCCTGATTCCCTCGCCTTCGACAATCGTGACGTAGCGGTTCATCGGCGGCTTGGCAATGCGCTCCACCGCGCCCGAAGGCTGCGGCCAGCGGACTTCCACCCAGTCGATCTGCGGCGTCCGGTCGGCGCCCAGCACCAGCCGCGGATCGTGCGAGGAAAGATAGCTGCCGCCGGCGCTCTTTTCCCGGCTGCGCGTGCGCTCGCCGAATTTCCAGGTCACTTTCGCGCCCACCGCGTCGCGATGGCATTTTTTGCCTACCAGAAAGACGCCCAGCCAGTTTTTGCGGCGTCCCACCTGGTTGTGCAGCAGCAGCGGGCGCGCGCCGTTGTTGCTGATCAGCGCGTCCACTCCGCCGTCGTTGTCGTAATCGCCAATTGCCATGCCGCGCGCGCTCCAGCGCCGGCGGAAGGCGCTGCCGGCGGCGCCCCCGAGAAAGTTGAATTTCCCCTGGCCGTTGCCATGAAACAGCATTGGCTTCTCGTACCAGTGCACGCCCTCGTCGTAGTTTTGCACCATGTCGTCCGGATGCGCGCAAGCCTGCAGCAGGTCCAGTTCGCCGTCGTTGTCGTAATCGAAAAAGCGCACGCCCCAGCCGCTGCGCAGGTAGCTGGCCATGCCAATCCCGCTCTGCGCCGCCATGTCGGTGAACGTCTCGTCGTGGTTGTTGTGGTAGAGCGAGAAACGCTCGTGGTCGATGTTGGCGACGTAAAGGTCCATCCAGCCGTCGTTGTCGTAGTCGCCCGCGTCCAGCCCCATGCCGGAGCGCGGCGTCCCTTCCTCGCTGTAGGCCACCCCCGCCATGAAGCCCGCTTCTTCCCACTGCGCCTGCCCGTGGGCGTCCTTGCCCTTGTTGATGAAGAGAAAGTTGGCGGTGGTGTCGTTGGAAACGAACAAATCCAGCCGGCCGTCGTTGTTGATATCGCTGGCCACCACGCCGTGCGACTTGCCCGGATTGCGCCCGATGGCGGTCAGGTGCCCCACCTCGGTGAAAGTGCCGTCGCCATTGTTGTGATACAGCTTGCTGGGTCGCGGCTCGAACAGGCGCGGAATGCAGTAATAGCGCTTGCCCATCTTGTTGTCGCCGCAGCTGATCTTCAACTGGTCGTTATAGACGACGAAGCTGCAGACAAACAGGTCCAGCTTGCCGTCGTGATCGTAATCGAACCAGGCGGCCGAGGTGGACCAGCCCGAATCGCCCACCCCCGCCTTGTCGGTCACGTCGGTAAAAGTGCCGTCGCCGTTGTTGTGATACAGCAGGTTGCGGCCGTAGCCGGTGACGTAGAGGTCGGGATACCCGTCGCCGTCGTAATCGCCCACCGCCGCGCCTTCGCCCCAGGTCTCGCCGCCCTGCAGCCCGGCTTTCGCGGTGACGTCGGTAAAGGTGCCGTCGCGGTTGTTTTTGTACAGCGCGTTGTGCGGCGGATGCTTCGGCTGGAAAAAATCGCAGCGCCCGGTGTTCACCAGGAAAATATCCATCCAGCCATCGTTGTCGTAGTCGATGAATGCGCAGCCGGAGCACATGCTTTCCGGCAGCCAGTGCATCGCCGATTTGGCGTTGTCATGCACCCAGGTGATATGGCTTTCGGCGGGCTTGACGTCATGGAAGATGGAGCCGCCGGGCGCGGCCGCCCCCGGCGCCCATACCCCGGCCGCGGTGCGTCCCCAGCCGGGCTGGCCCCAGGCATTGTCCGGACCGGCCAAGCCGGCGGCGGCCAGTGGCGCGAACTTTAAAAATTGACGGCGGGAAAAAGAGCTCACGTCGGCGGAATCTCGGGGGTAAGAGGTTGACCTGCCGCCGTTTCCGGGAGTGAACTTTCCTGCCCCGAGGTCTGGCGGCAAAAGCTCAGCCAGTATAGCAGAGCCGCCTGCGCCTCACCGTGCCCTCGCGCACCCCGCGGCGGGCTAAACCTTGCTTAATAGGCCCCCTATTGCGCCACCGCCAATTTGCCGTCCGCTCAGTTCCCCAGCGTGAAATTCACGTGAATGATCGTATCGACTTTCACCGGCTGCTGGTTGAGCCGCGTCGGAGCATAATGCCAATGGCTCACGGCCGCCATGGACGAGGCGGCCAGCGAGCGGTAAGGCGCATAAATCAAGCTAAGATTCCTGATTTCGCCGCTGCGGCCGATGATGGCGCCCAGCACCACCGTGCCGGTTTTTCCACTCATCATTGCGTCGTATGGGTATTGCGGCGGTTGACAATTTAAGCAGCGGGCGTTTCTTACATTTTGACTGGATAGGGTGGTAACTTTTACCGGCTCGTTCAATGTATCCGGTAATGCCGGTGTTCCCGCTTCGCACTGGATTCCGTTCTCGAGTACGCAAAGCGTATTTTGTGCCGCCGCCCAAGCCAATAAATTCGCAGGAATGGTTTTTAGCCGGTATCCTGTCGCCCGCATATTTCCTGCCGCGGATGCGATCCAGTGCAGCCAGCCGCTTTGTAACAGGCAATGCCCGCCCTGGCACTGGCGCAATCCGCTGATAAATCCGTCATGAATCTTGCTCCATGTCTGTCCGTCTTTCGAGATCCACAAGAATGGGCCTTGATCGCTTGAGCCGCTAACCAGGTACATGCCCGCAAATGATGTTAGGTTTGTGGGTTTTAGTTTCGCCGCTAAGGATAGCGTCAACCAATGCCGCCCGCCATCCTCGGTGAGTACGATGCGGTTCCGAGAGCTGGTATCTGGCGGCTTATTCATGTACAAAATCGCGGCATGCTTGGCATCCAGCACCGCGACTCCGTTTATAGGGTTCTGTGCCTTGATCGGGTCTTTCGATTTTGGTTTTGGCAGGTTTAATTTTTCCCATCCATGTCCATTCAGTCGAAAATCTACGCCCTTGAATCGGGCTATCATTCCGTCTTTTCGATTGGCGAAATCCGCATAGTTCACCGGTATCGGGCCGGGGCCTTGATGTTTCCAGGTTTTGCCGTCATCCCGGCTCAAATCATGCCAGTGGTGGGTGCCATAGGCATAGGCGGTATGGGTTCCGGCAAACGCCAGATGGAAGATCCATTGTCCGCGGCGATGCCAGTGCCGTATAACCCAGTGCTTGCCGCCATCGCAGGAACTGGCAATCATTTCCTGCTTTCCCGCCGCCCAAATGCAGCCGTGATGTGAAGCCAGGGTAAAGGCTTCCGCCGGCAGCGATACCGTTGTCCAAGCTTGCGCGTTGATGGCTGCGGTCACTGTGCGTGACGCTGGCTTGGCTATCGCCGCCATGTGCAGGCCGATAGTTCCCAGCATCCACCATCCGCGTGTGATCTTCATGAGCCTTCAAATTACCTTCGGCAAGATTATATCTCTCGGGGTCGGAGCTCTTGCAGATATACTGGCTGAATTGGATCTCATTGTAGTAGGTTAAATTCAGGTCGAAAGAGGTTGAGATGCGCACCTCCTATCTGGTCTGTTACGACATCGCCGACGATAAGCGTTTGAAAAAGGTTTTCAAGGCGATGCGTGATTTCGGCGATCATTTGCAGTATTCCGTTTTCGAATGCCAGTTGACCCCCTCCGATCTGGTGCGTTGTCGTGAATCCCTGCGCGGCATCATCAACCATGCCGAAGATCAGGTCTTGTTTGTCAGCTTGGGTCCGGCTGAGGGTCGTGGCGAGCGTGTGATCAGCGCTCTTGGCAAGCCCTATCTGGTCAAGCTGGACGCGCCTTGTATTGTCGCCTGAGGGGTGCGTATTGATCTGCATTGAAATAGGATTATTCGCTAAGCCATGAATCCTTATGCAAAACCGGCGGTCGTGCCCGCGTTGGAGCATCATCTGGGCAAGTCTTTGCCCGAACTGTTGCCGGCGCGCATGCTCAATGAGTTCGTTTATTGCCCGCGATTGTTTTATTACGAATGGGTCGATAAAATCTTTGTCTCAAGTGCGGATACCCGGGAGGGCCACGCCCGGCATCGGCGTGTCGAAGCAGCCTCGGATTCTCTGCCCTTGCCCGACGCGGCGCAGGAAGAAAAGATCCATTCTCGCTCGATTGAACTCTCCAGCGAGCGTTTGGGGCTAATCGCGCGGCTTGATTTGATTGAAAGCGCGGAGGGTCTGGCGAATATTACACCGGTGGATTATAAAAAAGGGCATCCGCGGGAAACCGATACCGGTCCCGAGCCTTGGCCTGCGGATCGAGCCCAGATCGCCGCGCAAGTCTTAATTCTTCGCGATAACGGATATACCTGCGACGGCGGCGTATTATATTACGCCTCCACGAAACAGCGCATTCCGGTGATCGTGGATGCGGCGCTTGAAGCCGAGACGGTGATTCAGATCGCTCAGGCGCGCGCTGCTGCGGCCACCGAGAGCATCCCGCCGCCGCTGGTGGACAGCCCCAAATGCCCCCGCTGTTCGCTGGTCGGCGTCTGCTTGCCGGATGAAACCAATGCTTTGCGCGCCCGTCAGGAGCAATGGCAATGGGCTTCGCCTTCGCCGGCGCGTCAACTGTCGTTGTTTGGCGATGCCGGTTCCCAGTCTCGACTGGCGGTTCGTCCTTTGATCGTGCCGCGTGACGATCTGCGTCCCGTGTATCTCAATTCTCAAGGCTGGCGCGTCGGAAAAGCCGGTGAAGTTTTCCAGGTCCGCGGCCCTGCCGAAGGCAAGGGCAAGCGAAAAATGGATGAATTGAAATTAGAATTCCGTCTCGGCGAGATTTCCCAGATCAACATTTTCGGCAATGTGCAGCTTTCGACTCAAGCGATTCAAGCGCTCTGTGAAGCCGAAGTCCCCATCTGCTATTTTTCCCAGGGCGGCTACTTCTATGGCATCACGAACGGCTTGAATACCCGCAATGTGTTTCTGCGCCGCATGCAGTTTCTGTCCGCCGATAATCCGGCGCTGTCGTTGGCGCTGGCCCGCCGCCTGATCGCCGGCAAAATCCGGAATCAACGCACCCTGCTGCAGCGCAATCACCTGACTCCGCCCGAAGAGGTCTTACGCTTGCTGCGCGCACTCACGGATTCGGCCGCATCCGCGTCCAATGCGGAGTCTCTGTTGGGCATTGAAGGGGCTGCGGCCCGGGCTTATTTTGGCGCATTTGCCGGAATGTTGAAATTCGACGCTCCGGATGAGTTGGATGATAGGCGCGCGGCCGCTACCCGAAATTTCAGCTTCGATTTTCAAGGCCGTAATCGCCGGCCGCCGCGCGACCCAGTCAATGCCTTATTGTCCTTCGCTTATAGCCTCTTGTCCAAGGATGCCACCCTGGCCTGTTACAGCATCGGGTTTGACCCGTTTTGGGGGTTTTATCATCAGCCGCGCTTCGGACGTCCATCGCTTGCGCTCGATCTGATCGAGCCATTTCGCCCATTGATTGCCGATTCTGTCGTATTGACTGCGATCAATACCGGCATGCTGCGGGAATCCGACTTTGTCCGCGCCGGCGCCGCCGTCGCCTTGAAACCGGAAGGCCGGCGCGCGTTCTTCCATGCTTATGAACAGCGTATGGATGTGCTCGTCACTCATCCTCTGTTTGATTATCGCGTCAGCTATCGCCGCATGTTGGAAATCCAAGCTCGGCTACTGGCGCGCTTTCTCACCGGGGAAATCCAAGAATATCCGGCCTTCATCACACGATAATTTCCACGTTATTTTCCCGTCCGTGATGGGTCGGGTGACCGTCGAGGCATCGAATCAACTCGGTTGATCAAGCGCGGCTGGCTATGCGCCGGTTGATTCTTTATTCTGCCGGCATTCTTGGCAAATTATTTTCACTTCAGTTCTTGAATTGGGAATGCGGATTTCGGAATATATTTTCGGCCAGGATTTTTAGCCGTGAATTTACTGCTTCCTTTTTCCTCTCCTTGCCCGCAATGGCCCGCGAGCGGCTCGGTGTTGCGCGATTCCCGGTCACCGCTCGCGCTCTCTAAGTCTAGGGATTATAATCGTTTCGTCACCGCGGCTCTGAGACAGTGGACTGTCTTCGGGGTAGTCCCGGAAGGGCGCTCGCAAATTGCGTTGTGCGGCGTTGATAATTCAGGAGTTGTTTGAACGCGATTTCCGCGATCAATTGATCGCGGCCTCATTGAAGCTCGACTATCGCCGACAATCGCGCCAACTGCCGCCGCATTTCCGCGATCAATTGATCGCGGCCTCATTGAAGCACGGCGTGCGGCTGCAACGTCGTAGGCCGTGTGACCATTTCCGCGATCAATTGATCGCGGCCTCATTGAAGCGCATTTCGCCGGTGAGCGTTTCCTGCAGATCGTCAACATTTCCGCGATCAATTGATCGCGGCCTCATTGAAGCAAAAGGAACGACAACCGGCGTAACGGATCTCATGACGATTTCCGCGATCAATTGATCGCGGCCTCATTGAAGCGACCTGGCCGGATGGTGGTTCACGCACGCCTGGTACCATTTCCGCGATCAATTGATCGCGGCCTCATTGAAGCCGAGGAGTAGCCACACCTTCCGCGCCCGCTCCTTACATTTCCGCGATCAATTGATCGCGGCCTCATTGAAGCTGGTGAAAATCGAGTTTTTGCCGCCGCCCGTCGCATCATTTCCGCGATCAATTGATCGCGGCCTCATTGAAGCGCCGAAGCGCGCCAGGGCGTTGCGGATATGGGATTTATTTCCGCGATCAATTGATCGCGGCCTCATTGAAGCAACCCGTCCGGGTACAACCCTGGCGGGGCAGGGACGATTTCCGCGATCAATTGATCGCGGCCTCATTGAAGCGAGGGATAAGCGGGCGGAACGTCGCCGCCGCCAGTAATTTCCGCGATCAATTGATCGCGGCCTCATTGAAGCTCAAACAATTCTCGACGCCGAGCATTCCCTGATCGATTTCCGCGATCAATTGATCGCGGCCTCATTGAAGCCGCCAAACCCCAAGCCGATAACCAGACCGGCCAGCATTTCCGCGATCAATTGATCGCGGCCTCATTGAAGCGTACACGTCCAATCTCGGCCATGATCCGCCACTCCGTCATTTCCGCGATCAATTGATCGCGGCCTCATTGAAGCTTTCAATGCGTACTTCTGAAATCCATGCGCGGCCAGGATTTCCGCGATCAATTGATCGCGGCCTCATTGAAGCAGGATGTCGCCGATCGCGTAGGGATGGATCACCCCCATTTCCGCGATCAATTGATCGCGGCCTCATTGAAGCGACGATCCGTACGAGGATGTCCTGGCACGCCTGAGATTTCCGCGATCAATTGATCGCGGCCTCATTGAAGCGAAGATCGTGAGGTGGTGCATGACCACTCTAACTTTCATTTCCGCGATCAATTGATCGCGGCCTCATTGAAGCCGACATCCGGTTCATAGGTTTCCCGCTCTTCCGGCTATTTCCGCGATCAATTGATCGCGGCCTCATTGAAGCTCATCAATATTCCGCCGCGGCATGGTAAGTCATCTCATTTCCGCGATCAATTGATCGCGGCCTCATTGAAGCTACGTCGAGCCGTGCGGTTTCGATCTCCGCATTCAGCATTTCCGCGATCAATTGATCGCGGCCTCATTGAAGCGTTTAAGTGCGGAACGTTTGGTGCCTCGGGATGCGAGATTTCCGCGATCAATTGATCGCGGCCTCATTGAAGCACATCATCACCTGACGGATCATATGAACCGCTTATCATTTCCGCGATCAATTGATCGCGGCCTCATTGAAGCGATAAGGTCGGCGCTGTAGCTTTCCCTCAGCGTCTTCATTTCCGCGATCAATTGATCGCGGCCTCATTGAAGCCCGAAAAGTGGCGGCGCTGCCGGACTTGCGTTATTACATTTCCGCGATCAATTGATCGCGGCCTCATTGAAGCTTGCGCTCGATCGAGGTGCCCCATTTCCAGATGGCCGATTTCCGCGATCAATTGATCGCGGCCTCATTGAAGCCAACGATCGCATGTGAGATCCGGCCGATCGAGATGACATTTCCGCGATCAATTGATCGCGGCCTCATTGAAGCGAGCACGTTCAGCCGTAAGCGTCAGGGCAAACCCAGTATGCAGGTGGATTCAGGCTTGCTGGCGGACGGCAAGCCAGGCGGCAGGTGTGAGGTCAATGAGCTGGCGATGCGAGCGATCGGCAAGACCGGGGAGTACGGCC
>JAKASR010000035.1 GCA_021818955.1 Acidobacteriota bacterium | reverse complement strand
GACGCATGGCGAATACTCATGGATGCCGAAAGTTTATCGTCGTTAATAGGCGCGGGACCTAACAGGAACCCCGCGCTTCGGCCTGCGATTTCGGACGAAAACTGCTGCCCGACTCGGCCGTTAACGCTTTAAGATTTCGGGCGGCCGGCGGTTGAAAGCGCGCAGGCGGCTCGGCCGCTTTTACTTTTAGGCGCTGACGCTTTCGCAAAGGTCCGGCCGAAACCGGACGCATGGCGAATACTCATGGATGCCGAAAGTTTATCGTCGTTAATAGGCGCGGGACCTAACAGGAACCCCGCGCTTCGGCCTGCGATTTCGGACGAAAACTGCTGCCCGACTCGGCCGTTAACGCAGCCGGGATTTTATATTTCTGGTACTCTGGGCCTTTCAACCTGAGGATGCCGCATGGCGCGCAAAAACATTTCCAATCTTTCCGGCGATCCGCCGCGGGCAAAAGTTACGAAATCGGGAGTCAATCGCCGGCAAATGCTGGGCGGGTTGCTGGCCGGCGCCGGGGCCGGCCTGGCGCTGCCCGCCGCCGCGGCCGCGGCGCGGCCGGCGCCGGGCATGCCCATGCCCGCGCCCGCTCCGGTCCCATCGCCGCTGACCGAGCCCGCCTTTCTGGATGCGCATCAGCGCGCCACGCTGGAGGCGATGAGCTTACGCATTCTGCCAGGCACGAATGCCGTCGAAACCGTGGCGTTCATCGATCGCCTGCTCTCGGTTTTGCCCGCCGATGAGGCGCAAAGTTTTGCCACCGGCAACAACGACCCGCAGGGAACGGTTTACGTGCCCGCGCCGGCAAAACAGAACCTGCTCGATGCCTTGGGCGCGTTTGAAGCCGAGTCGCGCCGCCGCTTCGGGCTTCCTTTCAAAGACCTGAGCGAGGCGCGCCAGATTGCCATCTTCGAAGCCGCTTCCCAGCCGCCTGAAGCCCCCTCGGCCAAGCCCGCTCAGGCGGAGCCGGAAGCGCCGCGGCGGGTCACGCTTCACGATCATTTTCAGCATGTAAAAAATTGGGTTGTGGGTTCGTATTTCTCTTCCGAGGCCGGCATCCGCTCGCTGGGCTGGACGGGGAATGTGTTTTTCCCCAGCTTCACCGGCTGTCCCGGCCACAACCACGAAAGCTAAGCGGCTCGGCCGCTTTGACTTTTAGGCGCTGACGCTTTCGCAATGGTCCGGCCGAAACCGGACACATTGCGAATACTCATGGCGGCCGGGCATTGCCAGGCGCAATTCCTGCGGAATTGCTTGGTATTTTCGTTAATAGGCGGGGGACCGAACAGGAACCCCGCGCTTCGGCCTGCGGGCATTACTAGAAGCAATTTCTCCGAAATTGATAATATTTAGGCAATTTCTTCGAAATTGCCAATGACGAAAACTGCTGTCCGACTCGGCCGTTAACGCTTAAAGTGAATCGGGCGCGGCCCGCGCCACGCCCGCCAGCGGCTCGGCCGCTTTGACTTTTAGGCGCTGACGCTTTCGCCAAGGTCCGGCCGAAACCGGACGCATGGCGAATACTCATGGCGGCCGGGCATTGCCAGGCGCAATTCCTGCGGAATTGCTTGGTATTTTCGTTAATAGGCGGGGGACCGAACCGGAACCCCGCGCTTCGGCCTGCGGGCATTACTAGAGGCAATTTCTCCGAAATTGCCAAGGACGAAAACTGCTGTCCGACTCGGCCGTTAACGCTTCGGGTTTTCCCGCTGTTGATTAAAAAATCCACTTCACCGCCAGTTGCATGATGCGGGGATCGTGCGCCGCGGTCGAGCGCAGGAAAGTGCTGTCTCCCAGCCCGCCGTCCACGCCCGAGAAATTGGTGTGGTTGAAAGTGTTGAAGGTCTCCCATCGAAGCTGGATATGCTGCCGCTCGGTAATGCGAAAGTTTTTAAACAACCCCATATTGAAGTTGATCAGCCCGGGTTGCCGGAACGTATTCCGGTTGACATTGCCGAAGGTCAAGCCAACCGGAGGCGCGAAGGCCGCCGGATTCAGCCAGAGCGGGCTGGCAATGGCGTTGGCGGGCGTGTTTGGCACCGCATAAGGATTGCCCACGCGATTGACATAGGACCCGGTGGCGGTGGAGTTCACCCCGGCGCTGTCGGGAGCCGCGGTGGCGTTGGTCAGGGTGAAAGGCAAGCCGGTATAAGCGGTGGCGATGCCCGACCACTCCCAACCGCCCAGCAAACCGTGCCTATGAAAGAAAGGCAGCGGGTACACCCAACTCGCGCTGAAACTGTGCGTCTGGTCGAAGTTCGAGTTGGCATAGTTGCCGCGCAGATTATAGGCGTTCACGAAGCTGGTGTCGTAGCGGCTTGAACCATCGTCCAGCGCATGGCTCCAGGTATAGGCGAGGCTCAGGTACAGGCTGCCGACATACCCATTCAACGAGGCCTGCAGCGCGTTGTAGTCGGAAATCGCGCCCAGGGGCAAAAGCTGGATGGAGTGGTAGCCGCGATAAGGCACGAAGAAGTCCACATTCCCGCCGCAACCCACGTATTCATTGACCATCCACTGATTGGCGGTACCCAGAAAACTACGCGGCGGTCCGGTTTGCGAGCCCAGATAAGGGTTATTGGGGTCGCTGCAATTCAGGGCCTGCCCGGCCAGCGCGCCGCCGGCGCCGTAGGGAGTGCCGGCCAGCGAAGCGACCGGGTGGAGCTGGTTCAGGTTCATGTTTTGCGCCAGATGCCGGCCCGCGCTGCCCACATACGCGACCTGCGCCACCAGATTGTGCAAAAACTGATGTTGGACGCTCAGGTTCCACTGCTGCACCATGGGCCAGTAGCCGATTGCCGGAATGGCTCCGATACCCAGCGGGAAATTGGCCCCGGTGGCGCCGGCCACGCTGGCATAACCCACCAGGTTGGTAACCGTCGGGCTGAGCTGCAGCGGCGGATTCCGCATATTATCCACCACGTCGTTGCTGTTGGTGTGGTCGTAGAAAATTCCATAGCCGCCGCGGAACGAGGTGCGGCCTTTGCCGGTCGGATCCCAGGCGAAACCCAAGCGCGGCGCCCAGTTCCAGAGATGATTGTCATTGCAACTGGGCGGCTGTCCATTCACGCCGCAGTTGACCAGTCCGTTATACAGATTGCCGCCGGTCAGCGAGCCATCGGGATTGAGGGTGGGAATCTGCGCCGGGTTAAAGGCCGAAGGCTCGAAATTATAGAGCAGCTTTCGGGCGTCGTAATAGGCCCCCATCAGGTCGAGTTGCAGCCCCAGATTCAGCGTCAGCCGCGGCGTGGCATGCCAATCGTCTTGAAAGAACAGGTCGCCGGTTTTATAGCGATCGTAGTATTTCGGCTGCACGTTGACCTGATTGAAACTGGCGATACGGCCGGTGTACATATCGGCCAGGGCATTGCCGGTGGTCACCGTCGAGCTGGTCTGGAAGCTGAGGAATCCCTGCATGTCTCCGCCCTGCATCTCGTTTTTCTGCGCCGCGTCCAGTTCGCCGCCGAAGGTCAGGTTGTGCGAACCCCGGATCCAGTTCATTTGGTCGCGGTAGGAATAGGTGGGGTTGGAGTTGAACCAGGGCTCGTCGCCGGTGTCTTCGCTGAAGTTCGCGGTGGGGTTGCAGCAAAGCGTGATGCCCGGCAAAATGCCCTTGTATCCATTGGGGAAAATCCCCTGCATGGTGAAAGTCGCCGGCCGCGCGATCGGGCCGGTGTTGGTCAGCCCGATATGGTCGGCGGTATAGCCGGCCACGAACTCGTTGGTGATGGTGGGATTGATGGTTGTGGTCAGGTGCGCCACCATCGCCACGCCGGGGCCGACAAAGTGCGTCGCCACCGTGGGAAAGTTGGCCGCCGACCAGAGCGTCGGCACCACGATCGTGTTCCACGAATCGTGGATGAAGGTATAGAACAGGTGCCAGCTTTGGCCGAAGTTCTGATCGAGCCGGAACAGGCTTTCGTACCAATCGGTCGGATACGAGGGACTGGCGACATAAAACGAGTTGTCGCCCGAACCCGAGTTCGGCGGGGAAATCAGCGGCAGCAGCGCCGCCGCGTTCGAATCGATCGGCACCACGTTGCCGGGATAATACGCGCCCGTGGCCGGATTTTTGGGACAGTTGGCAAAAGAGCCGCTCGAATCCGGGCAGACGTCGCTGAAATTTCCCGCGCGCTCGGCCAACGACGGCACGTGCACATTGAACTGCACCGGCTCATTTTGCCGCCGCCATTCCGACGACCAGAAGATAAACGTCTTGTCCTTGAGAATCGGCCCGCCGACGGTAAAGCCAAAATCGTTTTTCTTGTAAGCCGCCCGTTGCGGCGAGAAAAAGTTGCGCGCGTTCAACTTGGTATTGCGGAAAAACTCGTAGGCGTCGGCATGCCAGGTGTTGGTGCCGGATTTGATACTGGTCAGCACCGTGCCGGAGGCGTTGCGGGCGTACTGCGCGCCATAGTTGGAGGTCAGCACCCGCACCTGCGAAACCGCGTCCACGCTGGGGTAAACGTTCAAGGTGGAGTTGCTGCCGTTATCCATGATGTTGGCGCCGTCAATTTCCCAATTGTTTTCCGTCGGCCGGCCCCCGTTCACGTCATAGTTCACATTGCCATACACGCCGACCACGCCCTCATCCGACCCGGTCGTGTTCACCACCCCCGGGGTCAAGGCAATCAATTGGGTGAAATTGCGCCCGTTCAACATCAACTGGCTGACTTGTTTTCCGGTGATGACCTGCGAGACCGTGGCGCTTTCCAATTGCACGCGCCCGAGCGAAGTGCCCGAAACCGTCACTTTTTGCGTGACCGCGCCCACCGACATTTCGACATTGAGCTTGACCTTGGCGGCGGGGCGCACCACGATGCCGGTGGCCGAGTAGGTTCGGAAACCGGGAGCGGTCACCGTTAAATCGTAAGTGCCGGCCGGCAGCCCCGCCACCAGGTAATTGCCGGATTTGTTGCTGGCCACCGTGCGCGTAAAACCCTGCCCGACGGAAGTCACCGTAACGGTGGCGCCGGGCACGACCGCGCCGCTGGTGTCGGTCACCGTGCCGTTCAGCTGCGCCGCGACTTGCGCGAAGGCGAGAGAAGCGAAAAACAGAGTTGCGACAATACAGGACCCGCGAGCTATCCACACACGCATGACAGTGCCTCCTCTGGGCTCTGAAAATATTCCGTTTGGGGCCTTTTGATTTTTGTAAATGGGTTAAAGATGCTTTTGGATAAGGGGTCCGGGCCGGGAACCCTGTTTTTTATCTTTTTGGTTTAATATCTTTGCTCTAAGGCCCGGCGATTTCGCCGCGAAGCCCGGAACGCTTTATCATGATCGCAGTGCTCTCTCAGCCGTTTTTTAGATCTTTGCCCGCCGGACGGCGCCGATTGGCCCGGAGGCGATTTTCGGCGGTTGCGGTTTTCACGATCCTGCTGGTATCCGCATACGCCCGCATGGCCGCCGCCCAGGCCGCCGATCCCGCCCGCCAGTTTTTTACCGATGGGCAGCGGGAACTGGCCGCCAATCATCTTCGCCGCGCCCGGCGCGATTTTCTCGCGGTGCTGCACTTGCACCCCGGGTTGGCCGGCGCGGAAGTCAATCTGGGCGTCATCGCCGAGCGCCAGCATCGCTGGCACGCCGCCCGCGCCCGCCTGTTGCGCGCCCGCCAACATGATCCTGCGCTCGCCGGCATCGATCTCGATCTGGGGCTGGTGGAGTATCGCCGCGGCCGCTATGACCGCGCCGCCGGCTACTTCCAGCGCTTTCTCCGCCGTACTCCCCGCAATGGACAGGCGCGTTATCTGCTCGGCTTGTGCCAATTCTTTCGCCAGCAGTTCACGCCGGCTTTAAGCACCCTGATGCCACTCTGGCCCTCGCAGCGGAATAATTTCAGCTATCTTTACGTCATCTCGATCGCCGCCGGAAAAGCCAAGCGGCTGAATCTGGCCCACCGCGCCATGCGCCGCATGGCGAAAATCGGCGCCGGCACGCCGGAACTCAAGCTGATCCTGGCCCGCGGCTACATCAACCTGCAACAGAACGTGAAGGCCCAGCCGCTGCTGCTGGCCGCCGAGAAGCAAAATCCCAACCTGCCGTTTCTCCACTTCTGCCTGGGTGTGATCGCCCAGCGCCAGCACCACTTCAAAACCGCCCGGCGCGAGTTCCTCGCCGACCTGAAAATCGAGCCCGATATGGCCTATGATCCCGAGCACCTCGGCCAGATCGCGCTGTTGCAGGGGCAGCCCGGCCCGGCCGCCACCTGGTTCCAGCAAGCCCTGGCGCAGAAGCCACGCCTGGCGGCGGCGCAGTTTGGCTTGGGCGAAGCCCGGCTGCGGCTCAAACAATACGCCGCCGCCCTGCGCTCCCTGCGCCGCGCCCAGCGGCTCTCGCCCCAAAGCGCCAGCGTCCGCATTATGGAAGGCCGCGCCTTGTTGCTCTCCGGGCATCGCCGCCAGGCGCAGCTCGCCTTTGCCGCCGGCGCGCGCCTCCGCCGCCAGGTGCAGGACCATCTCCGCCAGGAAATTTCCGGCCGCCGCCTGCCCAACACGCCCCCGGCGGCGCATTAATTCCCTGCCACAAAGTGCGGCTCGGCCGCTTTTACTTTTAGGCGCTGACGCTTTTGCAAAGGTCCGGCCGAAACCGGACGCATGGCGAATACTCTTGGCAAGCTGCCGGCTCCTGGCCGGCAGGCGGCCTGCCCGGACTCGTACTCCCCAGTGAGTGCGCCCTGCCGGGCGCACAAAGAAAGAAGCCGGATTCCATGCGGAATCCGGCTTCTTTCCTTTATTCGAACTCGGCCGCTATTACTTTTAGGCGCAGACGCGCGTCCGGCTTCAGGTGTTGTCCGGCTTTTTCGGCGTGTCGGGCACGATAAACAAATTGCCCACCCGATTGTGCCCGGTGAAGACGAATCGCACGATCACCGGCGCGTATTGAAATGCGCAGTGGACGTTGATGATGTCGTAGCCAGGCACGTTTTCCGCGTCCAGGCCGACTTGCTTTTTGAAACTGCCGTATTCATTCAGCACCGCCGCCCAGAGAGCTTTGAGCTTTTCCGGCGACTCTTGTTTTTTCAAATCCTTATTAAAGTGCAAAACCACACCCTGATAATTGCCACTTGAGAGCATTTGCACGAGGGAGATGGCCGTGTTCTGGTCGGCGGCCGATTTGGGTTTTTTCGCCCATCCTGCCGCCAGCAGCGCTAACAGGATGACAGCGATCCTGGCCGCGCCGCGCGCATGCTGTTTCGCGCTCATCAACTTACTCCTTTGCCACCGGCTCTTCCGCCAGTCCCGGCGAGAGGGGAATCCGGATGAAAACATACTGCCCTCTGTAGCGTCTGTCAATAGCCTGGTTGCGGCTCGGCCGCTTTTACTTTTAGGCGCTGACGCTTTCGCAAGGGTCCGGCCGAAACCGGACGCATGGCGAATACTCATGGATGCCGAAAGTTTATCGTCGTTAATAGGCGCGGGACCTAACCGGAACCCCGCGTGAACCCGGCCTGCGGGCATGGCTTGAGGCAATTTCTTCGAAATTGCCGATGACGAAAACTGCTGTCCGACGCGGCCGTTAACGCTGCTGGTGATCGATGTCGATTATTTCAAGACCGCGGTCATCCATTATGCCGGCGGACCGCGCTACCCGCATTTGCAGCGCATCCCGGGCGCGCCCAACTACCTGGACGACGGCATTCTGGCGCCGCTGCACTGAAATCACGCCGCGCTTCGGCCTGCGATTTCGGACGAATACTGCTGTCCGACTCGGCCGTTAACGCTTTGGGAGCGGCTCGGCCGCTTTTACTTTTAGGCGCTGACGCTTTAATGCTTTCAGAACTCAGGCCCATGGCGAGGGGCAACTGAAAACTGAAAAGCGGGAACGGTAAACTAAAGGCATGATTCAAACCCTGTTCGGCCCGGCGCCCAAGGCCGGACTCTTCGAGCGCGTTCGCGAAAAAATGTCGGGCGCGGTGCAGAAAACGCGCGAGAACCTGGCCTCGCGCGTGGACGAGTTGTTGCGCGGCCAGGCCGAGGTCAATCCGGAAGTCCTGCGCGGCCTGGAAACCGCGCTCGTGGCCGCCGATGTGGGCGCGGCCGCGTCGGCCAAGATCGTCGCCCAACTCCGCGCCGAAGCCGAGCGCGCTTCCCCGGCCTGGAACACCGATCAGTTGCGCGCGCGGTTGCAGGAACAACTGGTGGAAATGCTCGAGCCGGCCAGCTCCTCGGCCGAGGTTCCGCCCGAAGGCGAGCCGATGGTGATTATGCTGGTGGGCGTCAACGGCACCGGCAAGACCACCACCCTGGGCAAGCTCAGCCGCCACTATCGCCAAGCCGGGGCCGAAGTGCTGCTCTGCGCCGCCGACACGTTCCGCGCCGCCGCTATCGAACAACTCCAGGTCTGGGGCCAGCGCACCGGCACTGACGTCATCCGCCAGCGCCCCGGCGCCGACCCTTCCGCCGTCATCTACGACGCCTTGCAAGCCGCCCGCGCCCGCGGCGCCGGTTATGTGCTGGTGGATACCGCCGGTCGCCTGCATACCAAATCCAATCTCATGCAGGAACTCGCCAAAATGCGCCGCACCGCCGCCCGCCTCGTGCCCGGCGCCCCGCATGAAACCTTGCTCGTGCTCGACGCCACCACCGGCCAGAATGGATTGCAGCAGGCGCGCCAGTTCGGCCAGGCCGCCGGCCTGACCGGCATTATTGTCACTAAACTCGATGGCACCGCCCGCGGCGGCATCGTCATCGCCATCGCCCGCGAGCTCGGACTGCCAGTGCGCTTTGCCGGCGTCGGCGAAGGCGCCGACGACCTCATCCCCTTCGACCCCCGCCAGTTCGTCGCTTCGCTTTTCACCCCGCTCGCCTGAACCGGCGGCTCGGCCGTTTTTACGTTTAGGCGCTGACGCTTTCGCAAATTTCTCTGAAATTGCCAATGACGAAAACTGCTTTCCGACGCGGCCGTTAACGCTTCCTGTAACCAACGCCCGGCCGGCGTCGTAGCGCCGGCGTGATTGAAATCACGCGAGGCCATGCGTTGGGTAACTGCCGGCTTTTCGCCGCGGACCGAGACTGAAGCCAAGGAGAGGAAATTTTTATGAAACGCTCACTGCGTTTTTTCATGCTGTTAGGGTTGGCGCCGCTGATGGCGCTGCCGGCCACCTTCGGCCAGGGGCCGGGAAATCGTCTCTACAATCCCGCAACCGTTACCACCGTGCAAGGCACCATTAAGCAAGTTTCAATCATCGGAGGCGGCCAGGGCAGATTCTACGGCACGCTATTGAAGCTGAAAACGAATGCGGGCAAAAAACTGCAAGTCCGGCTGGGGCCCCAAGCCTACGTCCTGGGCAAGGGATTCAGCTTTGCCAAAGGCAAAAAGATCGAGGTCACGGGCTCGCAAATCGTTTATAAAGGCAAGCCGGTCATCATTGCCCGCGAGGTGAAAATGGACGGCAAAACACTGGTGCTGCGCGATGAGCAAGGCTTTCCCGCCTGGACGGGCGGCCGCTTTGCCGAAGGCTCTAAATAGATCAACCTCGCAAAAAAGATAAATAAATTCCGGCCGCGGCGCTGCCCTGAGTGACACCAGGACAGCGTGGCGGCCGGTGGTTGAGCCACGAAGAGTATTCGCCAGGCGTCCGGTTTCGGCCGGACCATTGTGAAAGCGTCAGCGCCTAAAAGTAAAAGCGGCCGTGCCGCCTCCGATCCGTTTCGCGCGCGAAAACGGCCCGTTTTTTGCACGGCTCGCGTTATGCCGAAACCGCAATCTCGACCGCACCGTCTTTAATAATAAGAAGAAAGGAGTAAGGATGATGCGTCGCACATTGCGCGTTTCCATGCTGTTTTTGTTCGCAGGGTGCATGGCATTGCCGGGCGCGTTTGGCATTTCCGGCAAAAGCCCGCGGCTCTACAATCCCTCGGCCGTCGTCACCTTGCAGGGCACCGTCAAAAAAGTGAAGGTCATTGCCGGTGGACAAGGCAGTTTTACCGGACCGCTGTTGACCATGAAAAGCAACCACGGCAAAAAGCTGCGCGTCCGGCTCGGACCCATCGGCTACGTCGCGAGCAAGGGCTTCAATTTCACCAAAGGCGACAAAATCGCCGTCACCGGCTCGAAGGTTCGTTATAAAGGCAAATCCATCCTTATCGCCCGCGTGGTGAAGATGGATGGCAAGTCGCTGCTCCTGCGCAACCGGCAGGGCGTTCCCGACTGGAAAGCACAGGGCTCTTAATAGCCAGCCATGCCGGCGCGGCGCTTTCCTGGAAATTCAGGCAAAGGCCGCGTCCGGCCCCGGCGGCGCGGCGCCGCTTTTACTTTTAGTCGCGCCTGATTTTCATCGTGGAGGACCCGATGGAGCGAAAAGCGTCAGCGCCTAAAAATTAAAGCGGCTGTTCCGCGCCGGCTTGGAGGCCGGGCTTTTTTGCGTCTCAGCCGTCAGCAGCACTTTCCCGCGCCGCGGCAGCACCTTGAGCCCGGTCACCGGATGGATTTCCCACAACCCGGCGCGCGTTTTTCCCACCTGGCCCGGATGCGCCTGGTCGAGCAGCAGCCAGCCCCGCGCCTCCACCCGCGCCTGCTGTCGCGCCAACCGGCGCAACTTTTCCAGCGTCCAGCCCAGGCGCCGGCGCCAGCGCGGCGTGATTTCGGCGATCAGGCCATGGGCTTTGCCCAGGTTGCGATGTTGGACAAGCCAGAAATGCTCGTCATACAGGTCGGGACGATAGCAATTGCCCGCCTCGAATCGTTCCCGGTTGGCGGCAATCAGGTAGCCGCGCGCCACCACCCCGCGCCCTTCCCAGCGTGAGATCGTAGCGCGCTGGGCCGCGGTCCAGCGATCGCGCCAGCGCGCCAGGCGCGGATGATAGCGCCGTCCATTATCGACTTTCGACTCTTTGCCGGAGTGCAGGCTGGCTTCGATCAACCGGAACCAGCGCCGCGGCGGCAACTCCGGTAAGGCGTTGACGGCATCCACCGTCATCGCGTCATATTGCTCGGGCGCGGTGCCGCGGTTCTTTTGCCGATTCAAAGCCAAATCTCCGCCCCAGCCGGCGGCATCGCAGCCATCATACCAGCCGCGCGCCACGTGCGCCGGCAATGGCGCCCGCCCGCGCGTAGGCTCGTATGCCGACTTGCGCGCCGCTTTCGCGGAGGCGGCTCGGCCGCTTTTACTTTTAGGCGCTGACGCTTTCGCAAGGGTCCGGCCGAAACCGGACGCATGGCGAATACTCATGGATGCCGGGCATGGCCGGGCGCAATGCCGGCGGAATTGCCGGCTTGCTTGATGCAATTCCTGCGGAATTGCTAGCTTGCCAGGCGCAATTCCCGCGGAATTGCTTGCATCGTCGTTCATAGGCGCGGGACCTAACCGGAACCCCGCGCTTCGGCCTACGGGCATGGCTTTAGGCAATTTCTCTGAAATTGCCAATGACGAAAACTGCTGCCCGACTCGGCCGTTAACGCTTACTGTGCCTGCCGCCGGATGCCCGGCCGTGAAGACTATGCCGGCGGGCAGCATGGCCAGGCTGGCCATCATGCTCCATCGTTGCCAAAACCTCATATGTTCAGCTTGAGGTCGCTAACCAAGGACTCGCGCTCGGGTGAATGCCCGAGCGGCAACGCCACGGCGGCTCAGCCGCTTTTACTTTTCGGCGCTGACACTTTCACAAACGTCCGGCCGAAGCCAGACGCTTTGCGGATACTCATTGCGGCTGAGCCCGCATTTCCCGGTTAAACTAATAAACCCAATGAAAACTTCCGTGATTCGCAGCTTGGCCGTATTGTTGTTGACCCTGAACGGAGGCTGGAGGCGGTATGAATCCAGCCTGGCTTATTCCGCCGCCCGCTTTTTCAATCGCAAGGAAGCGGCGCGCCCGGCCAGGCCGGGCCTGGCGCCGCCTCCGTCTGCCCCGGCGGCGGCGCTGCGTCCGCTTCCGGTCGTGCTGACCACCGATTGCGGCGCCGATATTGACGATCAGTGGGCACTGGCCTACCTGCTGGCCAGCCCGCAAATCCGCCTGCTGGGCGTGGTCAGCACGCATGCGCCCGGCCTGACCTCTTCGCAATCGGCGGCCTGCGCGCGCGGCATCCTGCGTCTGATGCGGGTCAAAGCCTCGTTGCCGGTTTTTCCTGGCGCCAATCATGCCTTGACCGGCGATCAGCCGCACATGAATACCGGCGTGCGCTTTCTGATTCACGCCGCCCGCGGCTATAGCCGCCAAGCGCCGCTGACGGTGCTGACCATCGGCGCCACCACCGACGTCGGCTCGGCGCTGCTGGAGGTCCCCGGCATCGCCCGCCGCATTCGCATCATCACCATGGGCTTCGACCGCTGGCCGCAGGGCGGCGATCCCTGGAACATTAAAAACGATCCCCGCGCTTATCAGATCATCCTGCGCTCGGCGGCGCCGCTGGCCATCGGCTCGACTTCGGTCTGCAAGCGCTATTTGACCCTCGATGGCCCTCAGGTCGATCGCCTCATGGGCCGCCGCGGACGCATCGGGCGCGCTCTGGCGCAACTATTCCACCGCTGGCTCCAGCGCCATCCGCGCCTCACCACCCGCGAAGCCGGCCGCGGCCGCTGGGTCATCTGGGACACCATTGTGGTGGCCCGCCTGCTGGGGTACACCCGCGCCCGCAGCGTTCCCCGTCCCGGCCTCGATCCGCGCACCCTCGCCTTCACGCATCCCCCCACCCGGCGCCACATCCAATGGATCACCACGGTGCAGTCGCGCCGCATGTGGGCCAACTATGCCGCCAAGCTGGATGGCTATCGCGCCGCTCTCCACCTCGCCCGCTGAACCGGGCCGTGCGGGCACTGGTCTGCGGCTCGGCCGCTTGCCCGCCTTCGCGGCGTATCCTACTTTGCGCCACAAAGTTTTTGCTTGAAAGCCGCCTTGAGCGGCGGTATGGTGGAAACCAGAGCGCAAGCGGGTCGGCCATTAACGCTTTATGAATGCCTTGCAACAGGTCGAGGATAATCTCCGCTATATCCGCCACACCCTGGAAGAGGCGGGCACCTTTACTCACGTCAGCGCCGGTGGATTGGTGTTGGCGGGGTTGATCGGGGTGATGGCGGCCGGCGCCGCCGCCTGGCGCTTGCATTTGCCGGCCTGGAATGCGCCCTGGACTGCCGTCAATTTCACCCCCTTTCTGCTGATCTGGGCGCTGGCCGCCGGGCTGGCCGCGCCCACCGCCGCGGTGGCGATGATGCGGCGCGCGCGCCAGGCGGGCATGCCGCTCTGGGTCGGGCCTTCGCGCCGCGCCTTGCGCGCCATGCTCCCGGCCTGGATCGCCGGCGCCCTGCTCACCGCCGCCGCCGCCGCCCATGCCTGGTTCGCCCTCATCCCGCCGCTCTGGCTGATGCTGCACGCCCTGGCGCTGCTCAGCGGCGCATCCTTTTCCATTCCCCCGGTGCGCTGGATGGGCCGCGCCCTGTTCGCCCTGGGCGCGCTCGCCGCCGTCTGGCCCGCCCCCGCCGCCGCCCTGCTTGCCCTCGGCCTCGGCTTCGGCGGCGTGCATCTGGCCGGCGGCCTCTATCTCTGGAGAAACGATGCCCTCGTCGCCTAATCTGCGCCTCACGCGCAAACCGCTCGTCTCCCGCGCCTCCAAACCCGCGCCCGCCGCCTCCGCCCTGCGCCCGCCGCCGCTGCGCGACCTCGACCGCATGGTGCATGAGCGCCTGCGCCTGGGCATCCTTTCCGCCCTCGCCGTCAACGATTCGCTCACTTTCAATGAATTGAAGGCCCTGCTTGAGATTACCGACGGCAACCTCAGCGACCACGCCCGCAAGCTGCAACTCGCCGGCTACATTCGCGTGCATAAAGGCTATGCCGGACGCAAGCCCCAAACCGCCTACGAACTGGCGCCGCGCGGCAAGCAGGCGCTGAAAACCTATCTTGACCAGATGCAGTCCCTGCTGGAAACCGCCGGCGCCGGGCTGCGCTAAACCGGAAATCCGCCTATGTCACTCGCGACTCCTCCGCTCCCCGCCCCGGCGGATGTACTTTGCAAAACAGAGCGCTTTGCGCTGCCCGAAGGCCTGCGCCATCTCGCCATCATCATGGATGGCAACGGCCGCTGGGCCCGCCGCCGCGGCCTCCCCCGCGCCGAGGGGCATCGCGCCGGCGCCGAAGCCGTGCGCCGCGCCGTGGAAACCGCCGTCCGCCTTCGCCTCGGCTGGCTTACCCTCTACGCCTTTTCCACCGAAAACTGGCGCCGGCCCCTGCCCGAAACCCAGGCGTTGTGGGAACTGTTGCGCCAGTTCCTGCTCGCCGAGGAAGCCAACCTGCGCCGCCAGGATATCCGCCTCACCGCCATCGGACGCCGCGACCGCCTGCCCCGCCCGGCGCGCGCGGTGCTGGAATGGGTCGAGCGCCGAACCGCCGCCGCCGCCGGACTCCACCTCCGCCTCGCACTCGATTACGGCTCGCACTGGGCTATTGCCTCCGCCGCCCGCCTGGCCGCCGAAGCGGCGCTCGCCGGCCGCCTGCGCCCGGAGTCCATTACCCCCGAAAACTTCGAAGCCTGGCTGGCCCGCGCCGCCGAGCCGGCTCGCGGCATGGAGACCGAGCCGGTTCCCCCGCCCGACCTGCTCATCCGCACCGGCGGCGAGCATCGCCTCTCCAATTTCCTGCTTTGGGAATGCGCCTATAGCGAGCTCTGGTTTACGCCCGTGCTCTGGCCCGATTTCGATGACTCCACTTTCGCCGCCAGCTGCCGCGAATTTGCCGTCCGACGGCGCAACTTCGGTGCGCTTAGCCCCGAAGCCGCAGCCTCGTCCGCGGTCACAACCAACTCATAACCGATTACCGGCACTAATTTCACACGCTCATTTTTTGGCTTTTTCACTTTATTTGCTGCATTCATATAGTCCATCCGGTTGGGTTTTCACCCGCGCGCGCTCAGCGCGCTAAGCAGCCGGTCTCGCGCCTCCAGCGCCAGCGCCAGCGCATGACTTGCGCCTGGCGGCATTCCGCCCAGGCGGGCATCGAGCGTTGCGGCCTCGATCGCCGCCGCCGTCTCCAGCGTCGCGCCTTCCAGCATCTCGGCCAGCACCGCCGCCGCCGCCCGCGCCGGCAGGCAGCCCTGGCATTCAAAGCGGACTTCGGCCAGCCGCGCGCCCCGGCCCCGCGCCGCCGGATTCGGTTTCGCCTCCGCGGTTTCGGGCGCGAGCTTCACTTGCAGCCGCAGTTGATCGCCGCAGACGGGATTATCCAGTTCGAGCGAGAGGTCCGCGCCCTCCAGCCGGCCGCGGCGGCGCGCGTCGCCAGCATAGCCGCTGAGTTTTGAACTATAGCCAGCCGGCACGGCAATGGGTATGGACTGAAAATTTGGTAGCGGCGAGTGGACTCGAACCACTGACCTACGGATTATGAGACCGTCGCTCTAACCACCTGAGCTACGCCGCCGCAATCAATCTATTTTAGCCTGAAGCGCTTGCGGCGGCGGCTCTGGCATCGAACGCATGTTGCCGGTTAAGCAGTCAATCAATACCGGCGTATCAAGCAGAATTGCGGCTTACTCTGCCCCATGCCTACGCCCGCCTGCACGCCGGGCGCGACGGATCGCCGCCAATTCCCGGGCGGTTGCCGCCGGACGGCCGGCCGGCCCCCTGGGCGGCGTATTGATCGAGCCGCCGGAGCAGCCGTGGCCGTTCCGCCAGGCTCAGCCGGCCAGCAGGGCGCAAGATTGCACCGTGGCGGGCCGCGTGGCGAGCCGCGCATCCATCCTTTATCGGGCAAGCGGCAGCCCGGGCACGTTACGATAGATTCTGGATAAGTTCCACGCCCATGATCGCTCCACAAATTTTCAAAAGCTACGACGTGCGCGGCATCATCCCCAGCGAGCTCGACGCCGCCGGCGCGGGCTTAATCGCGCGCGCCTTCGCCGAAATGATTTCCGCCCGCCGCCTGGTGGTCGCGCGCGACGTGCGCGCCAGCGGCCCGCTGCTCGCCGACGCTGCCCGCGCCGCCCTGCTCGACGCCGGCGTGGACGTGCTCGATATCGGCGTAGTCTCCACCGACACCTTCTATTTCGCCGTCGCCCACCTCGACGCCGATGGCGGCTTCACCATCTCCGCCTCGCACAATCCGCGCGAATGGAATGGCTTCAATTTCTGCCGCCGCGGCGCCCAGCCGGTTTCGCTCTCGAGCGGCCTGGCCGAGGTGCGCGAGCGCGCCCTGGCGCTGGAGCGCCAGCCCGCGTCCCCGCCCGCCGCGCGCCGCGGGCAATTCAGCCAGCCCGACATCCGCGCCGCCTACGCCGATTACGTGCTCGGCTTCATCGACCGCAAAAAAATCCCGCCGCTCAAGCTGGTCGCCCACGGCAACTGCGGGCTGCAGGTGGAAATGCTGCGCCGCATCCGCGCCGCCGGCGAGCTGCCGCTCGATATTCATGGCATCTACGACCGCCCCGACGGCAACTTCCCCGTGCCCGGCGGCATTCCCAACCCGCTGCTGCCCCAAAACCGCGGCGAGCTGATCGCCGCCGTCCAGCGCGAGCACGCCGACCTCGGCGCCGCCTGGGACGCCGACGGCGACCGCTGCTTTTTCGTCGATGAAACCGGCTACTTCATCTCCGGCTACTTCGCCACCGCCATCCTGGCGCAATCGGTGCTGCTGCACTCGCCCGGCGCCGCCGTGGTCATCGATCCGCGCAACATCTGGGCCACCCAGGAAACCATCGCCCGCCTCGGCGGGCGCACCGTCATCAGCCGCGCCGGCATGACCATCATCCCCGACGCCATGCGCGCCAGCGGCGCCGAGTTCGCCGGCGAAATGTCGGCCCATTTCTATTTCCGCCGCAACCACTATCGCGACAACGGCATGATTCCCCTGCTGCTGCTGCTCGAGCTGCTCGGCATCAAGCAGTGCCGGCTTTCCGAGCTGGTGCGCCCGCTGCGCGAGCATTACTTCCCGTCCGGCGAGCACAATTTCACCCATCCCGATCCGGCGGCGGTCATTCAGGCCGCCGCGCGCGAATTCACCGGCGGCGAAACCGACTGGACCGACGGGCTCTCGGCCGCTTTTCGCGACTGGCGCTTCAACCTGCGCCTCTCCAATACCGAGCCGCTGCTCCGCCTCAATGCCGAAGCCCGCAGCCCCGCCGCGCTCGAAGCCGGCATGGACCGCCTGCGCGCCTTTCTCCAAACCGCCGGCGCCCGCCCCGCCGCGCATTAGCCCTGGCGCCGCGAGCGCGCGAGCGGCGCCAGGCAGCGGATTGCATGCTGGATGAATAGCCCTCCGTCCGCCGCCTTCACGCGGGACAACCACTTTCGCCTTGCTCCCCTGGCGCGCCCTATCCCTTTGCTTGCCTTGCGCTTGCCGGTGCGCGTCCCCAGGCATATCTACTAACTGCCAACCATTCCGGCTAAACTTGTACTCAGGTAAATAAGGAAAAAACGATGGAATTGTGTATCATTGGCGCCGGTTATGTTGGCCTGACCACGGGAGCCTGCCTTTCCGAGATCGGACACCATGTCGCCGTCACCGACTGCGACGCGGCCAAAATCGCCGATCTCGAGCGCGGCCGCTTGCCGATTTACGAGGAGTTTTTGCAGCCGCTGGTGGAAGGCAACCAGGCCGCCGGACGGCTGCGCTTCACCACCGAGGCTCCCGCCGCCATTGCCGCCGCCGAGGCCATCTTCGTCTGCGTCGGCACCCCGCCCGACCGCGACGGCAAGGCCAACCTAGCCGCGGTCGAGCGTGTCACCCGCCAGATTGCCGAATGCGCCGCCGGGCATAAGCTCATCATCGGCAAAAGCACCGTTCCGGCGCGCACCGCCGAACACATCCGCCGCACCCTCGACACCTTCGCCCGCAACCGCGCCAGCTTCGAAGTCGTCTCCAACCCCGAATTCCTGCGCGAAGGCACCGGCGTGTACGACTTCTTCCATCCCGACCGCATCGTCGTCGGCTGCGATACTGCCGCCGCCGCCGCCCGCATGCGCGAGCTGTACCGCCCCGTGCTCGAGGGCCTGTTTCAATGCCCTTGCCACGCCCGCCCCGCCGCCGATTGCGGCTGGCACGCCCCCGCCTGGATGGAAACTTCCACCACCAGCGCCGAGCTGATCAAGCACGCCGCCAACTCCTTCCTTTCGCTCAAAATTTCCTACGCTAACGCCATCGCCGATATCTGCGAGCTGGCCGGCGCCGACGCCCTGGCCGTGCTGCGCGGCATCGGACTCGACCGCCGCATCGGCGAAGCCTTCCTCCGCCCCGGACTGGGCTTTGGCGGCTTCTGCTTCCCCAAAGACCTGAGCGCCTTCCTCGAAATCGCCGCCGAACTGGGCTACGACTTCCGCCTGCTGCGCGAGGTGCAGGCCATCAACGCCGAGCGCGTTGCGCTCTTCGTGCGCAAGCTGCGCGAGTCGCTTTGGGTGCTGGAAGATAAAACCCTGGGCGTGCTCGGACTCGCCTTCAAGCCCGGCACCGACGATACCCGCCTCTCGCCCGCCATGGCGGTCGCGCATGAACTGTTGAAACATAAGCTGCGGCTGCAGGTTTACGATCCCAAGGCGATGGAGCGCGCCCGCGCCGAGCTGCCGCCCGAAGTGGTTTACTGCGGGCATCCCGAAGCCGTGGCCGAGGGCGCGGAAGCGGTCCTGATTCTGACCGAATGGCCGGAATTCCGCGCCCTGGATTGGACGGCGATGAAAGCCCGCATGCTGCGCCCGCTGGTGCTGGATGGCCGCAACCTGTTTCGCGCCGGCGAGCTTGAAGCTCTCGGCTTCGAGTACGCCGCCCTCGGCCAGGGCGTCGTCGCCCACACCACCTCCGCCGCCGCCCCGGTGACCTCCTAGACGCGGCTCGCTGAACTAATCCACATCGCCCACAGTTACCCAAGCTGAAAATTTTAAAAAAGCAACTTTCGGTTACTTTTAGACGCTGACGCTCGACTATCCTAGCGCCATTGCGGAATTGCCGGCTTGCTTGCTGCAATTCACATGGAATTGCTTTGAGCCGGCGAAGGTCTTGTATGCACGCGCCGCCTTATCTATCAGACCCCGGCAGCGACCGTGACTGGCGGCAATGTCTGGATAAACTGTTCCACCAGGCTTTTAGCAAATTTCGGATGTGTAATCGCCACCTCCGTTCCCTGCCTGGTTGCCGTAGTGGTTACCACAAGATTCTGGAAACGGTACATTTTCCGGATCACGACGATATACATGATGATTCCCGGAACAACCATACACATAAAAGCCAGCACGGTGAGAAATAGCATCCCCCAGGGGATTTTGGGACGTCCGATAAAAGTGACGATTCGCGCGGCTTGGCTTTGCGCACGCCAGCGACCATTAGTAAAGTATTGCACCGCATGAACAATGACCTCTTCACCATTCAACGAGGTAGTTGTTGTAGCTAACTGTTCCGCCATAATCCTGTCCTCCCTTGCTTAGACTTCATTTGCCGGCAATTCGCTATTCCTTCACACTGAAGGTGTACATCATCCCGGAACTGGCGATGCTGGACGAGTTTTGTCCCGGCGGTAAGAAACCATATTCGCCACGCTTGAGACCGGACAGGATGATGCGATAGGTATAAGGCGCCACGCGTTTAGGCGTATACGGTATCGCATCGCGTGTGGCGCCTCCCGAGGCATGCAGGATGCCGCCGGTCATCACCCGGAATTCCCGGCGATTCGAGTGCTTATGCAGATGCAGCAATTGATATTCAGTAATCGCAGCGGTATGGGGTAGAACGATCAGAAAAGTCGCCGGAGAAAATACGGCATACCGGCTGTTTTTGCCGTTAATTTTACCGTTGATATCCCCTTTCACGAACCCGCCGGAAAGAAAGCTCTTAAATACGCCGCCGGTTTTCCAATTCACGATTTCAGGATACATTTGCCGCCATTTCCCCTTGTGATTGACATAGATACCATCATCGGTGGGGAAGCTTGATTTCGCCGCCATTTGCGGCGAAGCCGCCGTCCCGGGCGTGGCGGCATTGGGGCTGAGCATGGCGTTTATAACCGCGTTGCTGACTGAGTCTTTTTTGAGCTGGATTAACTGATCCGGAGTAAGTTTAAAGCTTTGCTTGGATTCTCGAATCTCCGCAATGATAACACTGCTACTTAGTCCGGCTTTCGACATATTAATAATGCTGTTGACCGTCAACCCGGACGAACCGGAGGTGGCCGGCATTGAAGCCTGCGCCTGCGCCGGACAGGAAAATACCATAAAACCGGCGGCTATTGCCGCCATTACAGCTAACATTTTGGCCGCCCATATAGTGAGCCGCACCCGGCCCTGATACCCACTGTGCTTCGAAGCCCATTGCATAGCGCCCTCCTTTGGCTCCATAACAGACATTCCCGGCGCCGACCTGGATTTGACCTCGCCCGCGAATGCGGGCTGGGCGCCGGAACCGGAAGCTTGTATCTTCCCCGCCGGCATTACTCCAGGCAATAGGTTGTTATAGGCAAATGCGGGCAATTAGCCGCAGCGGCTCAATTCACCTTCAAAGTTAAATTTTGCGTATGCGACAAGCCGCCCGATGTCCCGGTCACCGTTAAGGTGTAGCTTCCCGCCGGCGTGCCCGGAGACGGGGGTGGGGCTGGGGCCGGATTCCCGCCACAAGCTACCGCATACGACAGCAACAGCAGCAGCCCGGCGCAGGGCAGCAGCCTTGCCAGGCGAAGTTTTTCGCGATAACCGCAGCCGAAAAGGATGAAGCCCAAGCCGGCAAGCAAGAGCCACGCCGGCGCGAAGCTGGGCGGACCAGGGAGTTTGGGCGCGGCGGGGACGAAGCCGGCCGCGGTCGTGGTAACCGTCACGCTCAGGCTGCTGGCATTCGTCCCATTCAGCGTCACCGAAGCGGGCGATACCGAACAAGTGGCAAGATTGGGCGCGCCGGTGCAGGCCAAGCTCACCGCCTGGTTGTAGCCGCCCTTCGGCGTCAAGCTCAGCGAATAGGTGGCGGTCCCGCCGGCCGAAACCGTTGCCGAGGATGACCCGCCCGACGCCACCGCCAGCGAGAAATCCTCGCCCGTGCCCGTCAAGGTCACGCTCTGCGGGCTGCCGGAAGCATTATCGGTGAAGGTTAATGCGCCATTCCGAGTGCCCCCGGCGGCAGGGTTAAACGTCACCTGAATCGAGCAGTTTGCGCCTGCGGCAACACTCGTCCCGCAGTTGTTGGTCTGGGCAAAATCGCCCGAAATGCCGATCGCGGTCAGATCGAGCGCGGCGGCGCCGGTATTGCCGAGCGTAATGGTCTGCGTGCCGCTGCTGGTGCCCACCGTCTGGCCGGCGAACGTCAGGCTGGGCTTCGACAGCGCCACTTGGGGCACAGCCGCCAGGCCGACGCCGGCGAGCGCAATAGTTTGCGGCGAGCCGGCCGCGCTGTCGGCGATGCTAAGCGTGCCGGTGCGGGTCCCGGTTGCGGTGGGGGAAAACAGGACCGTGATGGCGCACTGCTTTCCTGCCGCCACCGAGGTGCCGCAGCTATTCGTCTGGCTGAAATCGCCGGTAATGCCGATATTCACTCCCGTCAAGCTGGCTTGCCCGCTATTGGTTAACGTCACCGTTTGAGTCTTGCTGGAAGTGCCGACGGTTTGATCGGAGAAAGATACGCTGGTGGCGGAAAGACTGACGCCGGAAGTGCTGCCGCTGCCGCTCAAGGCGACTTCCGCCAGCGAGAATGAGCCGCTTCCCGAGGAAGCAAGCGGCTTTAACCCACGCCATTGACGGCTGGAAGCACTGCCGCTCAATGTCCCGCTAATGCTGATGGCGCCGGTCACCGTGCCGGAAGTTGCCGGTTGCAGACTGACCTGGATGGCGCAACTGGCGCCGTTCGCCAGCGCGCCGTTGCAGTTGTTGGTTTGGCTGTATTCGCCGCTCGCCGTAATGATCAGATTGCTGATGGCTTGGCCGGTATTATTGGTTAAAGTTGCGGTTTGCGTGGGGCTGGCCTGGCCGATGGTCTGGGTGCCAAAGTTCAAGGTGGAGGGCGACAGGGTCAGCCCATTGGGACTGCCGTAGCCGTTGAGCGCGACCGATTCGGTGATGCCGGAAGCGCCGGTAAAACTCAAACTGCCCGTCGCCTGGCCCTCCATCTGCGGAGCGAAGGAGATGGCAAGGGTGCAACTGGCGCCGGCAGCCAGGCTCGTACCGCAATCGTTGGTTTGGCTGAAGGGGCTTTGAATCGCCAGCCCGGTGAGCGAGAGCGCGGTCTGGCCGAGGTTGGTCAAGACCACGTTTTGCGTTGCTCCGCTCAAGCTGATGCCGGAGGAATTAGCGCCGGGAATCGGCTGGCTGCCAAACGACAGCTCCGCCGGCAGCAAGCTGGCGTCCACCACGCCCACGCCGCTGACCGCGATCGAGTGCAGGCCGTCGGCGTTGTCGTAAATTTCGACCGCGCCGGTTTCATTGCCGGTCGTCGTCGGGTGCATGGCTACGCTGATGACGCAATCCTGCCCGGCGGCAAGGCTGGCGCTGACGCAGGTATTGGTCGCGCTGAAATCGCCGCTGGTCAGCACCGCTGAAATAATCAAGGGCGAGGTTCCGGTATTCGTCACCGTAATCGTTTGGCCGGCGCTGCTGCTGCCAACGACCGTGCCGCCGAAAAAGAGCGTCGCCGGCGCGGTGCTGATGCCGGGCTGGCTGCCCGTACCTGCGAGCACGGCCGCCGCGCTGACTGTTCCGCTGCTATCGCTGACCGTTAAGCTGCCGGTGCGCTCGCCCGCCACCGTGGGCGTGAAGCTGACATTCACCGAACAACTGGCGCCCGCGGCCAATCCGCCCGCGTTGGCGGGACAAGTGTTTACCTGTTGAAAATCGCCCGTGATGCTGACCGGGGCGAGGGTCAACGCCGTGGTTCCGGTATTGGTCAGGGTCAGCGTTTGCGAATCGCTGGTCGAATTCACCACCTCGGAGCCAAATGTCAATGCCGAAGGCGTGATCGCCAGGCCGGTGGAATTGCCCGTCCCGGTTAAGGCCACCGTTTGCGGGCTGTTGGCCGCCGAATCGCTGATCGTCAGCTTGCCGGTTTGCGCCCCGGCCGCGACCGGGGTAAAGCTGATGTTGATGGGGCAACTGGAGCCTGCCGCCAGGCTTCCGGTCCCCGTGTTATCCACGCAACTGGTGGTCAGATTGAACCCGGACGTCACCGTAATCGAGTTGAGGCTGAGCGCGCTCGAACCGGTATTGGTGAGCACCACCGTCTGCGCCAGAGAGGTTGTGCCCAGGCTTTGCCCGCCGAAGTTGAGCTGGGAGGCGCTTAAAACCGCTCCCGGCGCCACGCCGTCGCCCGCCAGCGCCAGCGTCTGCTCGCCGGCGTTGTCGCTGATCGTCAGCGTGCCGGCATCGGCCCCCGCCAGGCTCGGCTTGAACACGACCTCGATTTGGCAGCTCTGCCCCAGCGCGCCGGCGCTGGCGGCGGGCGCCAAAGAAGCCGGACAGTTATTCGTTTCCGCATAATCGCCGCTGGCGCTGATGCTAATGCCCGTCAGCTCGACCGTGCCGGCATTGGCCAATGTCGCAGTGATCGGATAGCTGCCGCTATTCACCGCCGTATCGGGAAACTCCAGGCTCGAAGGCGAAACCAGCACGCCGGGGGCAACCCCGATACCGGAAACCGGTATCGTTTGCGGGCTATCGGGCGCATCGTCGGTGAGCGTAATCGTGCCGGTGCGGGTGCCGGCCGCGCTAGGCGTGAAATTCACGTTGATGCTACAACTGCTGCCGGCGGGCACCGTGACGCAGTTACCGCTCACGGTAAAGTCGCCCGACGCGCTCATGTTGCTGATGTGCAGGTCGGCGCTGCCGCTGTTGGTAATCGTCAAGCCTTGCGTTGCGGTGGAATTCAACCCCGTGCTGCCAAAAGTAATCGCGTCCGGCGTGAAAGTAATTCCCGAGGCGATGCCATTGCCGCTCAGCGTTACGGTTTGCGGGCTGCCGCCGGCATTGTCGCTCACCGACAGGCTGCCCGTGCGGGCGCCGCTCGCCGTCGGCGTGAAGGTCACGGCGATGGGGCAACTTCCGCCGGCGGCCAGGCTGCTGCCGCAACTGTTCGTTTGAGCGAAATCGCCGCTGGTTACAATCGAGCTAATCGACAGCGCCGCTCCTCCGGGGTTGGATAGAATGACCGTCTGCGCCGCGCTCGTCGAGCCGGTCGCCTGGCTGCCAAAAATCAGGCTGGCGGGCGAGAGCACTCCCGCCGGCAGGGCAAGCCCCGTCCCGCTCAAGGGCATCGTCTGCGGGCTGTTGGCGGCATTGTCGCTGATCGTCAGCGTGCCAGTGCGCGCGCCGGTTTGCGTCGGCGTAAAGGTGACCGCAATCGCGCAGTTGGCGCCGGCGGCCACACTAGTACCGCAGGTATTCGTTGCGGCAAAATCGCCGCTGGCGGCAATGCTGGTGATCGCCAGCGCGGCCGAGCCGCTGTTGGTCAACGTCACCGTCTCCGCCGCCGAGGTCTGCCCCACTAACACGTTGCCGAAATCCGCCAGCGCCGCGGGCGCGAGCGTGACCGCCGGGGCCGTGCCGGTTCCGCTCAAGGGCACCGTCTGCGGGCTGTTGGCGGCGTTGTCGCTGATCGTCAACGTGCCGGTGCGCGCGCCGGTTTGCGTCGGCGTAAAGGTGACCGCAATCGCGCAGTTGGCGCCGGCGGCCACACTGGTGCCGCAGGTATTCGTTGCGGCAAAATCGCCGCTGGCGGCAATGCTGGTGATCGCCAGCGCGGCCGTGCCGCTGTTGGTCAGCGTCACCGTCTCCGCCGCCGAGGTCTGCCCCACCAACACGCTGCCGAAATTCGCCAGACTTGCCGGCGCGAGCGTCACCGCCGGCGCAATGCCGGTCCCGCTCAAGGGCACCGTCTGCGGGCTGTTGGCGGCGTCATCGGTAATCGACAGCGTTCCGGAGCGTGTTCCGGCCTGCGCCGGTGTAAAGGTGACCGCAATCGCGCAGTTGGCGTTGGCGGCCAGGGTGGATGCGCAATTATTGGTTTCCGTGAAATCGCCCGAGGCGCTAATCGAGGCAAGATTCAATGTCGCGCTGCCGGTATTAGCTAGCGTGACCGTCTGCGCCGCGCTGGCGGTGTTGACGGGCTGATTGCCGAAACTGAGAGAATTGGGCGATAGCGCAACTTGCGGAATTGCGGTTATGCCCGTACCTCGAAAGCCGGCATATACACCCGCATTGCCCTGGTCCTCACTAATTACCACATACCCATATATAGTGCCAGTTTGGCTGGGTCTAAAAGTAACCGACACCGTGCAGCTTGCGCCCGCGGCCAGCGAAGCGCCGCAGTTGTCATTTTCCGTATAGCTGTTTTTAAATGGAAGATTAGTTCCAATGCTTAAGCTAATAGGATCCGGATTCGATGTTTTATTGGTTACCGTGATACTTTGCGCCGTGCTGGTTGTATTAATGATCTGGCTGCCGAATGCCAGCGCATTATTCGAGAGCTGCAGCGCAGTGCCGTTGCCAAAGATACCGATACTGTGGCTTGCCGTGTTATCGATGATATTTAAAGTCGCGCCTTCACCCCCAATTATAGTTGGGGTAAACTGCACTGCTATCGCGCAACTGCCACCATTGGCGACCAATGTGCCGCCTTCGGTACAGGTTGTGCCACTGGAATAAATAGTAAAATCGTTATTGGAAGGTATAAAGTTGTTGATCGAAAATTGGCTAATCGTAATCGGCGAGGCAGTTTCGTTGGCTACTGTAACCGTTTGCGGCGCGCTGGCCGTCTGAATGATCTGATTCCATTCCTCGTCGCCCATATATAAATAATCGGAAGGCGTGAGTATTACAGTGGGGGAAGGCGGCGAGTTTGGGCTGAGAGTGTATGCCATTGTATTCAATTGTTGAGAACCGGCACTGTAGGTATAATCAAAGAAAAGGTTGGTAATAATTCCACTCGCCGAATTATAAATGATACGGGGCACCTCGGCATAACTTGTCGGCAAACCGATATGGGGCGATACCGACCAGGACGGGGTTGCACCGTTGGCGTCCGATAACTGCCAGAGTTGGCCGTCAATCGCACTCCAGACGGTTTGCGCTCCATCATAGACCGTGCCGCTTTTTGAAATCCCATCCCAATAATTGACTATGCTGACATTCGGCGCGCCGGGCGAATTATTGGCGAGCGTTTGGGACCAGGCCGCGCCGCCGCCCAGGCCGTTGGCATTCGTTAGCCTCCAGACGGCATTGAAAACATTGGCATTGGGACTATATATGAAATTATTTCCCCCGCCGATGACGACCAATTGGTTGTTGACGGCATCGTAAAAGGCGCCTGGATTATCGATATTTTGCGGGGCTTGTCCGGAGGGGTTGAGTTGTATCCAAGCCGGCGTGCCACCCATGCCGTTGGCATTGGTTAACACCCAGGTATCACTGAAGACCTGGTTAAAAAAATTGTCGCCGCCGAACAGAATCAGGCGATTGTTGGCGGCATCGTATTCGGCCACGCTGTTATCGCGGGGCGGGGGAGGCGTGCCGCTGGGCTGGAGTTGAATCCAGGCGGGCGCGCCGCCGTTGCCATTCGCATTACTTAATACCCAGACATCGTTGGTATTGCCCATGATGGGCGTCTGAGTATTGCAATCGCTCAGGCAGGTTTCCCCGCCAAACATGATCAAATTGTTTCCTGCCGGATCATAGGCCAATGACGGAAAAGCTCTGTGTGACGGAACATTGCCGCCCGGGTTAAATTCCGTCCAGGTCGAAGCCCCGCCTTGTCCGTCGGCATGGCTCAGAACCCAGACATCGTCAGTCCAAGCGCCATAGAGAATGAGTGTATCTCCCGGTCCGGCGAACACATTATTGATACCCATATCATTCATGCCGGGTTGGCTGCCGCTGATATTGAGCTGACTCCAGGTACCGATTCCGGCCGGCGCCGTGCCGGATAATTGGACCGTCTGCGGGCTGCCGGCGGCATTATCATAGATGGAAAGCGTGCCGTTAAAGGCGCCGACGCCGTCGGGCGCGAACGTAACCTGGATCTGGCAACTGGCGCCCGGGGCAAGATCGGAATAACCAACATTACAGGAGCCATTTTCGTTACTTGTATAAGAAAATTCTGGTGTATTCTGAACCTCACTAATCATCAAATCTGCCGTACCATTATTAGTAATCGTAACCGTCTGTGGCGCGCTGACGGTATTGGCGGCTTGATTTCCAAAATTGAGCGAGGCCGGGGACACTGTGACCGCGGGTGTCCCGCTGACATCCACTTCCACGCTGGTGCTATGGGTATTGGTTCCATCCGTGCCGCTAATAATGATGGTATTCGCGCCACTGACGAGCGCCGAGGCGGACACCGTGAGCGTGCTGACGGCCCCCGGCGCGACCGCCGCGGGCGAGAAACTGCAACCCGAGGCGGGGGCAGTGCAATTTAACATAATGGCGGAGGTGTCGGCATTGACCGCCGTCGTGGCGATGGTGAAGACCGCATCCACGCCCGCGGCCACGGATTGCGTGCTGGGCGCGGCGCTCAGGGTGAAATCGGGAATGCCAGCACTGCCGCCACCATTGCCGGCCAAGTTGACAGTCTGAGGACTATTCGCGGCATTATCATTGAAATTCAACGCCGCAGTTTCGCTGCTGGCCAGAGAGGGCGTGAATGTAATGCTTACCGCGCAGGTGGCATCAGGCGCCAGAGCCGCCCCGCTGCAACTATCGCCACTGAGGGCAAAATCTCCGGCATTGGCGCCAGTAATGGTCACCGCAGCCGTGCCAAACAATAAATTGGCATTCCCGGTATTGGTGACCGTCACGTTTTGTGGGCTACTGGTCGCTCCGGCGGGCACATTGTTGAAACTGAGACTAAGCTTCGATAATGTAACGGCGGGTCCGGAACCCATGTTGAGCTCAAAGATGGTGCCGTCATCATTACTACCCCCGCCTTGCGTGGTGCCATAAAGATTGCCCACTGAATCCAGCACTAACCCTCCATTCGGCCCATTACCGTCGGCGCCACCCGTAAAATTGTATAAATCTTGCTCAATATAGCCCGCCATAGTTT
>JAKASR010000034.1 GCA_021818955.1 Acidobacteriota bacterium | reverse complement strand
GCGCAATTGGAGGGCAGCGTCGTATTGGCCGTGATACTTTCGGTCGCGCCGGATGGGATCACGACGCCCTGCCCTGCCGCCGCCGCCGCCGAGCAGGCCGCGCTCAGGCTGCTAAACTGCGCCGCGTCGAGCAGGCCATTGAGCGATTGAGCGTTAAAGACGGCGCTGGTGGTCAAGCCGGCGGAGGTACTCCATTGGGAGGCGTAGGCGGAGCCTTGCCAGCCATACCAAGCCGCATGGCCGTCGCGAGTGTCATCAATCAGCACGCCGGCAGCACCCTGGGCGGCGAGGATCTGGACAGAAGAGCCGGCCCAAGCAGGATCGGCAATGACGGTACCACCGCCGCGAGTGACGAGCAGATTGATGGCTTCCTGCAGGCCATAGCTGCCGCTGGAGACCTGGAGATGGGAATCATGGGCGAATTGGAAGTTGGCGGTCGCGGTGCAAGGCTGGCCGGAGAGCGAAGAACAGGAGACGCCGGTCAGGTTGACCGTTTCGGTGGCGGCTCCGTCCTGGATAATGACCGGCAGTCCGGTTTGCCAGGGAGTGTATTGGGTGGAATCGGGCAGGACGATATAGGAAAGATCGAAGGTAATGACGCCCGAACCACCGGCGCTGGATTGCACGGTGGCTCCGATTTGCCAATTAAACTGGCTGGCAACGGCCTGGCCAGCAATCAGCGGCTTGACGAAATCGGTTTGGGCGGGAGCGAATGGCGAAAGGGCCAGAAGCAAGCCAGCCAGGAGAATTGCAGGTAAAGATTTCATGATGGAGACAGAAGAGCGGCTCGGCCGCTTTTACTTTTAGGCGCTGACGCTTTCGCAAAGGTCCGGCCGAAACCGGACATATTGCGAATACTCATGGATGCCGAAAGTTTATCGTCGTTAATAGGCGCGGGACTTAACAGGAACCCCGCGCTTCGGCCTGCGATTTCGGACGAATACTGCTGTCCGACTCGGCCGTTAACGCTTCAGGAAGCGGAAAACAAGGGTAATTAAGCGGCGGACTTGTCGCGTTTTTTCTCCATGGCCCTTAAGGCAGCCAATTCGGTGAAAGTCAAACGGGAGCGGAAAGCCGCACGCTGATTCCGGTTCTGGATTAATGATTCGGCATGAAGCAGACGAATCTGCAGCAAGCGATCATGCGGCCGGGCTTCCAGGCGACGCATGGCATTGAAGAATGCGACGGCACGGCCAAGTCCACGACGAGGTTGAGGGGATGGCATAAAGCAAAACTCCCGGGTGCAAAGCGCAGAGCACAAAGCACAGAGCGCAGAGCGCAGAGCACGGAGCGCAGAGCGCAGAGCGCAGAGCACAGAGCACAAGGCGCAAAGCACAGGGCGCAGAGCGCAGAGCACGGAGCGCAGAGCGCAGAGCGCAGAGCACAGAGCGCAGAGCACAAAGCGCAGAGCACAGAGCACAGAGCACAAAGCACAAGGCGCAAAGCGAAGAACGCAGAGCGCAGGGCGCAGAGCACAGAGCACAAAGCACAAGGCGCAAAGCGCAGAGCGCAGGGCGCAGAGCACGGAGCGCAAAGCACAAAACGCGGAGCGCGGAGCGCAGGTCCGCGTTCACAATCGACTTCATTCACAACCATAAAAAACGAGGCAGGCGCGGGCCGAAATTAAAGAGCGCGCGCCCGCCTCAAAGCAAAAATGTATTTAAGTTCCTAACCCACCCTGCAGTCATGAATGGATCGATTTATATAAAAGCTCAGTAGCCGGCGGGCAGGGCCAGATTGGTGACCGAGCTGATGGCTTTGGGGTTATCGACGAAGAACTGGACGCCGGTGACGAGATAAAACAGGTAGCTGGCGGCCAGACCGCCGGAAGCACCGTAAACAGGGAAGACGGTGGAGCCGCCGATTTCGTAAAAGTCGATCGGCAGCCACTCGACCCGGCCCCAGGTTTCGAGATTGATCAGGTCGAGGCGGGTCGTGTCGGCGTGGATATTTTCCTTGATGCGGACACCGCCCATGGTTTTGTTTTTGAACAGCAGGTCGAGATCCTGATTGGCGCCGCCCTTTTCGATTTCGCTGATGACGAAGCCGAGTTCCTCATAAGCGGCGACCTGGGCGGGATGTCCGTGCCAGACGAGGCTGCCCAGGCTATCGAGGCCCAACGACTGGCGGATCTGATTGAAGGCCAAGCGGATGGGCGGGAGGGTGAGAGCGGCGTTGTTGGCATTGACGCCGTTGGCGACGGCATAGGCATTGGAACGGCTGATGCCCATCCAAGTGCCGGCCGTCGAGGTGTTGTGATGGTAGGAGATGCCGTAAATAAAAGTCGGCTGAGCGCCGGAAACGCCATCCACGACCAGGAGGTCGCCGGCGACGGTGCCGGCGGGCGCGGCATTGAGCACGATGCTTTGCGCCTGGCCGAGTCCCTTGACTACGGAGCCGATGGTGGCGGAGCCGCGATTGGTGGTGAGGGTGGAATCGTACACCTGCACGTTCATGTTTTCGCGCAACAGGCGGGCGCCGAAAGGAGTGTTGGCAAGGGTCAGAGTAGATCCGTTGACGGCGCTAACGGCGCCGAAGACGCCATTGCCGGCGGTCTGGAGCGCGGCGTCGAGATCGTGGCGGAACTGCTTCATGGCGTCGGCGACGTTGCGCTTGGCGGCGTTTTCAATCGCTTTGTCGCTGGCGTCGGTAGCGTACTCGACCAACTTGGTGATTTCCACCGCCATGCGAATGCCGACCGGGGTGATCTGGGCATAATCGTAGGCGGTGCCGGAGCCGCGACCGAGGTCGCCGCCGTCGAAGGAGGCGTAGCCGAAAGAGCCTCCAGGCTGGACCTGGAGAGGAATGCGGGCGGTGCGGGTCGAGACGCGGTCCACTTCGCGTTTTTGGATGAGGGAGAAAAAGGTATCGTCGCGCTCGTAAAGCACCGGCAGCTTGGGCCGAACCTTTTCGAGCTGAAGAGCGACGACCTGGGAATTTTGCAGAGCCATAATGAAGTTCTCGGTTGTCAGTACTCAATTTTCAGTCAAAGCAATTTCGACCCGATCCCCAACAAGCAGGATGGGCCGCGGAAAGCCAGCGAAGCGGCTCGGCCGCTTTTACTTTTAGGCGCTGACGCTTTCGCAAAGGTCCGGCCGAAACCGGACATATTGCGAATACTCATGGATGCCGGGCATGGCGGGGCGCAATTCCTGCGGAATTGCTTTGTATCGTCGTTAATAGGCGCGGGACCTAACAGGAACCCCGCGCTTCGGCCTGCGATTTCGAACGAATACTGCTGTCCGACTCGGCCGTTAACGCTTAGCGCGCTGAAGCGAGCCAAGCTGAATATGCGGCACGCCATCAGGTTAAATCCAGGATTTCGCGATCGGAGAGGCGACGGCCGAGGGAGCGCTCGGCATTGCGAATGCGATCGGCGTCCTGGCGGCGGACGGGAGCGGGAGCGGCGCCGGCGCCCTTGATTTCCACGCGAGCGCGCTGCTCGTCGACTTTAGCCAGGCGCTGTTCCTGTTCCTGGCGAAGTCCGGCCAGCGCCTGACGCAGGACCTGCTGGGCAATGGGAGCAAGCTGTCCGCGAGCCTGGGCGCGGGCGGCGGCCAGGATCCGGTTGCGCATGTCGGACGGATGGGCGGCGCCGGGAACAGATTGCGCCTGAGCGGCGCGCAGCAGGGTTTGGATGCGGTGCTGGTAGGCGCCATCGGCAGCGGCATAACGATTGATGCCTTCGAGCACATCGTCAATCACCTTAGATTTGACGTAGGCGGGCAAGGCGGCGGGGGCGAGGGCCTGCTCGATGTCAGCGCGCACGGTTTGGGAGACGTCGCGGGCAAGGCCATCGTGCCAGGAGCGCCATTGCTCGCGTTCACTCGATTCGAGCTGGCGCTCGAGCGCATCGAGGCGGTCGAGCCGGGTGCGGACCTCGGGCGGGAGGGGGGATGCGGCTCCGGAATCCGCGGAGGAGGGAGAGGAGGAAGAGTTGGAGTTAGATTTAGCGGATTCCGGAGCCGCGGAGGGAGAGTGAGCCGCAGGCCAGTCGCGCGGTGAAGGCGAAGACGCGCTATCGAGCCGGGCGCGGAGAATCTGGAGGGCGGAGGCGAGTTCGGCGTCACCATCCGCGGCATGGCGGTCAAGGGCATCAAGCAAGGCATCCCGCCAGGCAGTGGCAAGGCGATCGTAGGCACCCGTGGAGATAGGCTCGCCGGCGGCGTCGCGCATCAACTCGCCGGATTCGGGATCGCGCAGGAACTGATTGTGGTAAAGGCGCAGAAGCAGTTCACGGGCGGCCTCGGGCTGATTGGAGTAGTAAAGGCGGTCGAAGCCGGCCAAGGTGTCGGATTGCGCGGCGGCGTAGCGGGCGGCGTCGAGCGAGGGAAAGAGCCGCTGCCATTCGCTCCATTGGGAATTCTGCTGGAGGGCGGATTCCAGCGCGGACTGGAGGCCGGGATGGCGGGCGAGAGCCTGCTGCAAGGCGGAATCTTCAGCCAAAGCGGCAGAGAAGTTAGCCGCCGGCGAAGGCGAGGCGGACTCGGCGGGCGCGACCGCGGAATCGGGCGCAGCGTCCGGGGAGGGAGCGGAAACAGCCGCATCCGGCGCGGATGAGACCCCGGCCTCGCCGGCGGGAGATGAAGGCGCGGCGGGCGCCGAAGTCATAGCGGCCGCAGCCGCATCCGCGGGCGACGGATCGGGCGCGGCGGTAGGCGAAGCAGCGGGGGTTGAGGTATCCGGCGCGGCGGCGGCGTCGGGAGCATTGAGGAGTTCGAGATCGGTAGGCATAAAGATTTCCAATTACCGGCTACGAGAAAAGACGCGCAAAGGCGAGTTAAGCGGCACGGCCGCTTTTACTTTTAGGCGCTGACGCTTTCGCAAAGGTCCGGCCGAAACCGGACATATTGCGAATACTCATGGATGCCGAAAGTTTATCGCCGTTAATAGGCGCGGGACCTAACAGGAACCCCGCGCTTCGGCCTGCGATTTCGGACGAATACTTCTGTCCGACTTGGCCGTTAACGCTTAACGCACCAGGGCGAGGCTTGCGCAAGGCGCAAGGCACACAAGGCGCCGGGCTCAAGGTGCGCCCGGCAGAAAGACGAAAGTTAAGAGCTGCGCCGAGGAAGAACCCAAGATCATGTCTTTTTCTCCCGAGACGCGGCCGGCGCCACGGGCGCGGGCGGCGAAGGCGCGGCGGCGGCGAGTTCGCGCTGATGTTGCAGCAGATGAGCCATGGCGTTGGCATAGCCGGCAGGATTGCCTTGCTTGGCCTGGATACCGTCGTCGGAGACAGCCCACTCGCGCAGGGTTTGGAGATGGACGACGTGATCATCCACCAGCGGATCGACGGGCACACTGGGCAGCCAGAGGCGGCGGGCGGGATCGAAAACCGGTTCGGCGCGCAACAACTGGTCAAGCTCGCGAAACTGCTTGGAGCGGTTATCTTCCTCGGGCAAGATGAACCCGGGGGCGCCAATATAGTTTTTCACCTGCTCGGCATTGAGCGGATGGGCGAGCAACTGCTGAATATAAGGGTCGGAAGATTGCAAGAGCTGCAGGACATTCTGGCGGACATCGGTCCAGGACACGGGGAAGGCGTCAGCTTCGGGATGGACGGTGATATTGCCTTTAAGGTCGCCGAGGTGGATGAAACGGGAGGCGAAATCTCCGGAGCGATGAAAGAGCACCTGTTCGACATCCTGAGTGCGATTCTGGCGAAAGACGTTGACCGCGGCGAGCATCAGATCGGCGTGGAATTGCTTGATCTGCCGCCAGAAAAGGGACAGCCGTCCGAGGGCCTGCTGGCGGGCCATGCCGTAGCCGGCGGCGGTGGAGACATCCGGCATGGAGCCGCCGAAGATGGCGGGAAAGGCGCCGGTGAGGAACTGGGCGAGCTCGACCAGGTTTTGTCCCTGGGAATAGACGTTGGGATCGAGCCCGATGCGCGGCTGAAAGATCATTTCGGCGAGCGGCTTGCCGCCGGGCGCGCTTTCGATGACGACGGGCGTATAGCTGGCCGGCTCCATGCGTTTATTGGCGAGCGCCTGGCCGTTGATGTAACGGGCGTCGTAGAGGATGGGCGGGGCGGCGCCGTATTCGACGTGTTCAGCCTGGATGTTGGCGAGATCGTTGACGCGCTTTTGAATGCTGATGATGGAGCCACCGACCGGCTCGGTGTACATGCCCACGCCGGGCATGGCGCGGCAGATGCGCCAATGATCATCGAGGCGCTCGGCCCGGGCTTCCAGAAAGACATCGCCGGCGAAGGCGACCATGCAGCCCTCGGGGAAGAGTTCGAGCAACTGGCGGCGGATATCGGCATCGGCATGAGCCCAGAAAGACCAGGGGCGCAGCCAGCAGCGTTTATAGGTGACCAGGGAGGCGTAGGGCAGCGCGCCCGCGGGCGTGCCGGAAGGCTCGAGCAGAGCCAAGCGGGAGAGGCGTTCGTAGGTTTCGCCCGGCCCGGCGGCACCGGCGTTGATGCGATCGGCGGCGGCGGGATAAGCGGCGCGGAGCGCGGCCACATGCTGTTCTTCAGCCAGGATCAGGTAAGCCGATTGGCGGAGATCGCCGGCGAAGGGCATAACTTTTAAATTGAGCCCGCCGTACACCGAGATACGTTCCTCGCCGTTGGGGACTTTTTGATAGCCGGAAACGACGGGAACTTCCATGAACTCATCCGGCCGCCAAGCGGCGGGCGGCAATTCGGCTCCACAGGCGGAGCAGAGCGGCGGCAAGGAAGCGGTGTCGAGAGGGAAACCTGAAGCCGCCAGGGCGAACGATTCAGGATCGGCGGCGGGCGCCGTGACGGAGGACACCCAGGCGGAGTTCCCGGCGGCAGGACCGTTTCCGGCAGAGGATGATTGGCGATCATCGGACGCGGTTGCGGGAACGGCCACCGGGGCGGGAGAGCGGCGCGCAGCAGGAAGCGGCGCGGCGGCGCCGGGCAGGTCGTCAAGCGCGGACGCGGACGATGCCGCCGAAGGGAGAAAAAGGCTGGCGGCGGCGGCGGCGGGCGCGGCCGGGGACGGAGTATCGGCGCCGCAGCCGGGACAAACGTAGCCGGCGGAGCGGATACGCGTGGCCGCGAGTTCGTAAACCGGCTCGGTGTGGCTGCCAAATTCTTCATCCACAACATAGCGAACATAGGCGCCAAACATGCCCTGGGTCCAGAGCAGATAGGCTTCGCGGATGGTGAGCAGGTCGAGGCGATTGTTCCGCTCGATCAAGTCGGCGACCAGGGCGGCGGCGCGCGCCGTGGCCACATCGGATTCGTTCAAGGTGGACACGGGCTGAAAACGGACGCGCGGAATCCGCTGCGAAATGGCGGCGATGACGGCCAGGCCAAAAGCCTGGTAGATGTTATTGACATAGTCATAGCGCGGCAAATCGGCGGCGGAGCCGCGTTCGAGCGCCTGCTCGAAGGGCGTATGCCAGCGGAAATCACGCTCTCCCCAATAGAGGTTCTGGTTGCCGCGCCAGAACTCTTCCGCTTCGCGGAAACGGCGCACGTATTGACGGCGCACGGCATCGCATTCGAGCTCGTACTGCAATACCAGGTCGCGCAAGGCGGATTGAAGTTCGGGCGCCAGCGGAGCCGGTGACGCGGCCGGGAAGGACGCCAGGGCGTCCACGGACGCGGACGTGGGCGAAGAAGGCGCCGCCATGGCAGGCGCGGAAGGGGTGGGTTCTTCGCCACGTCCAGCGCCCGGCGGCAACGCCCGCGCAGAGGACAGCAATGCATCAGGTACGGACATAAGGGTGAATTAAAAAAACAGCCAGCTAGCAGCGAAGGAAAGAAGCACAATGACGATCGCGGATAGCGGAAAGGTCAAAAGCAAAGGCTAAAGGTGAAAAGCAAGCGCCCGGTTATTTTTTAGCGGGCGCGCCGACGGTGGCCTGCTGGAGCAGGCGAAAGAGCATTTCGATATCGGCGACGACTTTTTGATCGAATTGCACGTTCAAGCCGGTGGCGGCGATGGCCTGGCCGGCATCTTGAAACGCGGACAGCACGCATCCGGCGATGCCTTCGAGCGCGGCTTGAACCGCCTCGGCCTGGGGCCCCAGCATATTGGCAAGCGCCAGGGCGAGCGGGGTTTGCAGCGCGGCGGCGGCGTCTTTCGCCAGCGATTCGGCACCGGGGAGACCGATATGCAAAAGCCAGGAGAAGATGTGTCCAACGGAATGGAAAACTTTGCCCAAGAAATTCATAAAGCAGCTCCTTGAAAACGGTGTCAGGTTTCAGTTGCCGGTACGAGGCTTGAGACCGGCAATATTGAGGCCGGGGAAAAGACGATGAGCCTTGCGGCGAATGCCGGCCAGTTCGGCGGGCGGAACGTGATGCAGTTTGGCGAGGGCGAGAGCCAGCGCGGCATGGCGACGGTCGGGCATGGGGTATTTGCGCCCGGAAAGTCCAAAATCGGAATCGGGCAGGCGGTTGCGCGCGTTCGATGAGAGTTTCATAAAGCTCCGGTTATGAGTTCCGGGTATTGCGCGGAATGGTGGCCGCGGCCGCGCCGGAAACGGATGCCGGCGGAATGGAAGAAGCTAGCCGGGCATCCGCCGGCAGCGCAGGAACAGGCTGGGAGGCGCGAGCCTGGAAGTTGCGCCAGATACGGGCAACATAGTCGAGGATCTGGCGGTAATCGGGCGTATGCCAGGCGCCGGCATAGAACTGACGGACCTCGGGAAAGACGCAGGCAAGATCGTCCCAGCAAGCGGGATTGAGGCCGCGGCGCAGGGCGAGCGCCTGGGCGTGGAGCACGGCGCCAAGCCCGCCGTTATAGGCGGCGAGGGCAAAACGCAGGCGTTCCTTGACGTCTTCGTGCTGGAAGGTATCGCGCAGTTCGGCCAGATAGCGCGAGCCAAGCCGCAGGTTGGTTTCCGGGTCGAGCAATTGCTGGCGGGTGAAGTGAGGAAAAGTAGAAGGCATAAGCTGCAGCAGCCCCAAGGCGCCGCAGGAGGAGACGGCATTCGGGTCGAACCCGCTTTCCTGCTCGATTTGCGAATAGAGCAGCCACCAGGCGAGGCCGGTATCGGCGGCGGCGCGGGCAATGAGCGGATACAGGATGTCGTGGGAAATGCGCATGACGAAATTCAAGGGCGGAAGCGACGGAGGCGCAGGCGATGTTCGGAGAGGAGCTGGCGCTCGTCCAAGCCGAGGTGATTAAAGACGGCGAGCCAAAGCACATCGACTTTCTGGCTGAGGCGGCCGTAGGCGTACATCAAGCCGAAGAGGCTGGCGAGGCCGGGCAAAGCACCGGCAAAAATTTCAATCCAAGTCATGGCGGGAGTTTCAACTTTCAAGTTCAAGCAAGCGAACGAGCGTGGGCGTGGCGGTGGCGGATGTGAGCTGGCAGTAGGTATCGGCGGGGCGGAAGTTGGAAGCACCGGGCGAGCCCTGCTGCGGCAAGCCGAGGACGCCATCCCGGCCGGCGCCTTTCAGCGCGATCGGCTGAGCGGAATAGGGATATTGATCATTGACGGCGAAATCGTCGGCGGGGAATTGCACGATCAGGCCCTGGGGCGCGACCGAGCCATCTTCGATGATCTCGATGCGGCGGGCAGGAATGGCGCAAGTAAGCGCCACCGGCACGGAACCGGCGGCAGGAATGTGAATTAAAGAAGATTTCGGCATAAATGCACCTGGCGGAAAAAACAGCGGGCAGCAATCGGCCGCCCGCCGCGGAGATATTTATCGAATCCGAATTGCGTAGTGGCACCACCCTGGCAAAACGGGCCGGCCCTGGCCAGCGAGGAAGAAAAACAGGCGAGAATGCCGACGCGCTCGAAACGAGGGAGCCGACGGCGGCGAGGGGCCCAGGCCGACACCGGATCGTAATCCCGCGCCGGCCGCCGCCGCGGCTCAACCTCGTCTTCGTCCGGCCGCGTGGGCAAGCGGCGCCGGGGCGAGCCTCCCGGCTAATGCGGGAAGTCGCCGGCCGCCGTTTCGCCGCGCTGGACCCGGGCGAAGGCTTGTGCTTCCAAAAATTCCATTTCCCGTTGCCAATCGCGCAAGCGACGCAAGGGGCGCAATGCGGCGGCCTGAGGCGGCCGCGGGCGCGGAAAAAACGCCGGATCGCCGCCGGCGGAAGACAGACAGGCGTCGGTCAGGCGACGCTGATCACGGCGAGCTTCGGTGTACAGCGCGCGCCAATCGGCGCAGGCGCGGCGAAGGCAGGCGGCTTCCGCCTCGCGCGCGGCCAGGCGCTGGCGGATTTCCGCCAACTCGGCGCGCCGGCGAAAGGGAGCGGTAAACCCATGGAGGAGCAGCATAGTATTCCGTGTAGTCCGTAAAGCAGCCAAGCGGGCGCTTGCTTAAAACGTTCAGGAGGACCGGCTTGAACGATCAGGCGGCGACAGCGATGCGAGCCGAGCTCAGCGGCGCCGGCCGCAAGCGCGGCGAAAGCAGCAGGTCGCGAGGAGTAATGCGGCGCAAGCCGCGCGTGGCCGGGGCGCTCAGCAAAGGGGCGCCGGCTTGCTCGAAAGCGGCCGCGACCAGTTCGGAACTGAACCAGGCGTTCGCTTTTCGCCAATCGCGCCGCGGAACGCCGAACATGGCGGTCCAGTCGAACGGTTTCCCCAATTGGCGGCGCAGAAAGCGGTAAATGGGCGGCGAAGGAACCAGCACGTTGTAACGTTCGACGCGGCGATAGTTGCCGGCCGGAGGCGAATGCAGGCAGACCCCGCGGCCGGGCAAGGCGCCGACCAGCACATCATCGGCAAAGACAACATCCACCTGGCTTGCCCAGGAGAAGGTGAGCCAGCGAATGGCCCGCGACTCGCAATCGTCGGAGGCGCTGAATTGCAGTGTGATCATGGCAGGCTCCTTGGCTCGCTGAACGGTCAGCGCGAGGTCATTTCCAAAGTCAGATCCACATTGGCGGGACGGGTGGTGTGATCGTCAGAGGACAACTGAAGCGTCAGCGGCAGGCCGGCGTTAAAGTCGCAGCCGCCAGCCGGGTTGGCGGCGGAGGAAAAAAGCTGAGCGCCAGGCAACAATCCGGCAAAGGTGCAGGTATTGACGCCGTCGGTGATCGCGAAAGAAAGGCCGGTAGCGCCGCCCGCACCGGCGAGCGCGGCATAAAGGCTGATGCGGCGCAGGGAAACGGCCGCGTTTGGAACCCATTCATCAAGAGTGGCCAGCGGCGGGGGCAGGGCTCCGGCCAGGCTGAGCGTTAGAAAACCGGGGCCGAGGTTAGAGGCGCCCGATATGGGATAGCCGTTGAGTTGCAGCGGCGAGGCGATGCTTTGCGGCATGGCGGAGGAAGGATTGCTGAGAATCGGCTGCGGAAAACTGAGCGCGGGATTGGAACTGAGGGGGACGATTTGCGAAACGTCCACACTGGAGCCAGCGAGATACCAGCTTTGAGGGAACCCGGCAACTTGATTGCCGGCGGCGTCGGCGAGGTTCACCAGATAATAAGTCGGGGCGGGAATGGTCGCATCATTAAAATTCAGACTGCAAAGCGTATCGTTGCGCGTAGGCGGATTCGCGCCGGCTTGCAACGGGACCGATTGAGCATAGGAGGCAATCGCGCCGGAATATTGCTGCGTTTCCTGGCCCGACGCGGCGCCTATATAAATGGCGTATCCGGTGGCCGAAAACGGAGTCGCCGAAGGCATCTGAATCTGGATGGAACCGGGGGCGGAAAGTGAAACCTGCAACTCGGGGCCGGGCAAGGACTCGCCGGAGGCGCCCAGCCAGGCCCAGCGGATGAAATAGAGCCCGGCGGGCAGGGAGCCGTTGCCCGTCTGCGCTTGCGCGGACGGCATCTCAACCGGATCGGGCAGCCCGACCACGGAACCGTCGGCGGTGGTGTAACAGAGGACGGTTTCCGGAACCAGCAGGTAGCTGCCGGGCATGGCGGCGGCCTGGCTGAGAGTAAAGCTCAAGGTCGCGCCGGCGAGCGGATGCGTGGACATGGGAAGAACGATGCGTCCGGTAATCGTGCCGGCAACGAGCCAGGATCCGGACAACGCCACCAGAAACGGCAGCGTAAACAAGCGCCGCAGGATGAAAGTGGGCAGTGACATATCAGTTCAACCACTCCGGGCGGGTTTTAAAATCCTCGCAACCGACGAGGGCGGGCATGGGAGCAAGATATTGCAAGGGATTCAGGCGCATGAATTCGGGAGGCTCATTGCGCAACCAAAGACGCAGGATGGAGCAGAGCTTTTGCGGATTTACGCCCAACTGTTTGCACAACCAGCGGAAACTAAAGGGTTCACGCGAGCGGCTGAAGAACCACTCCTTGGCGTCGAGACTGTCTTCAGAGCAGACGCCGACATCGTTGAATAGAAGGAAAAGATCGCCCAGCGCCTGCTGCAGAATGGCCAGCAGCAGCCAACGCTCACGGCGAAAGATCATATGAAGCTCACGTTCACGCGCGTCGAGCGCGACTTCGGGCGCAGTCCAGACCTGATGGCTGAGAGCATGCATAGGCGAAACCTAAAGCGCACGGTTGATCAGACTGCCATTCATACGAAAGCGGCCGATGTGGGGCATAAAGCGCAACTCCCGCGCAATTTGCAGCCGGCTATAACTTGACCAGCGGGCGATCGTTTCGGAGGGTAAGCACAATTGCAAGCGCCCCGGACGCAGCCAGCGAGCCTGACCGCGAAGAACCATGTATTCGGCAACTCGTGAGTTGACGCGATAATTCAAGTTTTCAATCGCCACCCGCATAATCAATCTCGGGAGGGCGCATTTCCGCGCCCCTGAAAAAAGTCCTAGGGTCTTACTGAACCCGTTCCTGCGAGTCCGCCAGACTGCGCGAGGTCTGCCGCCGGGCTAACTGCCGCCGGCGACCGGACCGCGATGACTCACATAACGAGTTATAACATTCGGGGATTGACGCTCGATAAGATGTGGCATGCCGGGAGAGCGATGTCTTTGCGCGACAAACACATAGATGCTCGCCTGGAGGAATGAGACATTATGCAGAAAAGAAAGGCCGGCAGGGTAAGTTATACTAAAGACTGAATTTATTCGCACCCCTTCGGGACATTACAAGGCCGCCCGATAAAAAGAAGAAAAGTCCTTAGTTATCAGTTAGATGCGTGTGCCAGCCGCAAATATATATATTTTTATCACAATCAAAAATACTTATAATATCGTACAAACGTTTAAATGAAAGCGCATGATGAATATTACATGGCCGGCTGAGAAGCATAAGTTCTTATTCATGAAGCCATAAGCAAAAAGCTCATGTTCCAACCACGGAATGAACAGGGCGCCTATTAATAACAGGCCATCCAAGGCATCGGCCAGGGGATGAGTGTGAGATCAAGGATTTAGCGATCAAAGCGCTCAATATATATAAAAACGTATCAGAAGTGTCGGGAAATTGCCGGCTGGAAGATGAGAAAACCCTCATACGGCCAGGATCGGCTCAGGCGGAAAACCGCTCGCGTAGGCGTTGATAATCTTCCGGCGTATCGATGTCGAGCAAAATGCCGGGATCGGAGATGGGCAGACTGAGCGTCGATTGCGCGAATTCCGCCTGAACCTGGCGCGCCGTGGCATTGGCGGATGCGGCGCAGATAGCAGGCAAGACGCGGCTGCTATACAAAACCGGATGTCCGTGACGCTGCTCATAGGAGGGTTTAATGATGGCGGGCGAGGCAGCGGCCGGATGATAGGCGGCGACCAGGGCGAGAGCGGTAGCGGGCTGTACGGCGGGATGATCGACCGGGCAGACCAAAACCGCATCGAAGCTGCCGAGCGCGAGGAGAGCGCGGGTGCCGGCCTGAAGCGAGCTGAACTGTCCCCGTTCCCAATCCGGGTTTAGAATCCAGCGCAGCGCGGAGGGGGTGGCCGGAGAACGAGTGGCCAGGATGGCATCTGCGCCGGAACCAAGGACGGCCAGGATAGGATCGCAAGCGGGAGCGAGCGCCGCAACACAACAATCGAGGAAATTTCTCACGGTTCCCGGTTCCGGCCAGGGCAACAGGGCTTTGGATTGTCCCATGCGGCGGGAAGCGCCGGCAGCCAGAATTAAACCGGCAATATGGGCGAAAGGAGCGCCGGGACGAGGTTCGAAGGGAATGTCAGGCATTTTTCCCCAGCCCGGGCTTCAGCCGCCCGACGGCGTCAATGTTGGGGTTGCCGGCATGAAAGTGTCAGAGCGGCGAATCATGCCGCATCTCCGGGGTGGCCCGTGCGCCGGGGCGCGGCGGCGGGTTCCGGCGATCGGGTGGCGAGGCGAGCGGCTATGGCCAGCGACAAGGGGCGCACTTCGGCGGGAGGAACATGACGCCGGACGGCAATCATTTCCGCCACGGTGGCAATCGCGATTTCCCCGGGAGTGATGGCGCCGAGGGATAACCCAAGCGGGGCATGAATTTCAGCCAGGCGTTCGGGCGCGACGCCTTCGGCTGCAAGCGCCTGGAAGCAGGCGAGGACTTTGCGGCGCGAGCCAATCATGCCGATATAGCGGGCGGGCGTAGTCAGCGCCCAACGCAAGACGCGTAAATCGCTTTTGTGTCCGCGGGTGACGATTAACAGATAAGCATGGGGGGGCACCTGAAGAGTGGGCAGGAGCTCGTCGAAATCACCCACATGCAAGGCGGCGGCGTCGGGAAATCGTTCGCGGCTGGCGAAGCTGGCGCGGTCGTCAGCGACCACGATCTCGAAGCCGGCCAGGCCGGCGGCGCGGGCCAGCGCCAGCGAGACATGCCCACCGCCAAACAGCATTGCCACCGGGGCGGCGAGAATCGGCTCGATAAAAACTTCCAGCGTGCCGCCGCAGATCAAGCCCCGATCGTGGGCGACATTCTGATTCAGGTGAAAGGTCAGGCGGCGGGGCTGTTCCCGCTGCAGCACTTCGCGCGCGGCCTGCCAGACATCGGCCTCCACACAGCCGCCGCCGATGGTGCCGAGCTGGGTGCCATCGTCGCGCACCAGCAATTTGGCGCATTCATAGGCCGGAATCGAGCCCCGCACCTGAATGATGGTGGCCAGGGCCGCATTGCGCCCGGCAGCGCGGAGATGAACGATTTCCTGATAGATATCGTCGGGCATGCAGGGTTAAGCCACCGGCGGAGAAAGCGAACAAAGCCATTGTAACGGCTACGGTGGAGAGCTTCCACCCGGCCGGATTTCCGGCAAAGCGGAAAGTCCGGCAGGAAGGGATACCAGTCGATCGAGCGCGAGCGCGAGGCGCGCGCGGTAGTATAGATCTTTCCCCCCATTGCGGGGGCGCAGCGCGCCCAGGCGCAGGTTAAACCGGAAATGAAACCCGACACTTCGCTCAACTACCCTTATGGCCAATCGGGCCGCATGCATGCGACCACAATTTTGTGCGTTCGCCGAGGCGATCAGGTGGTGATGGCCAGCGACGGCCAGGTCACGCTGGGCGAAGGCGTGATCAAGCACCATGCCCGCAAACTGCGGCGTTTGTACCATGATCGCGTCATTGCCGGATTCGCGGGCTCGACCGCGGACGCGCTATCGCTCGTGGACCGGTTCGAGGCTAAGCTGGAACAATTTCACGGCAATCTGAGCCGGGCGGCGGTGGAACTGGCCAAAGACTGGCGCACCGATCGCATACTGCGCCACCTGGAAGCGATGATGATCGTGGCCGATGAATCCGACACCTACCTGCTCAGCGGACAAGGGGACGTGATCGAGCCCGACGATGGCGTATGCGCCATCGGCTCCGGCAGCCCGTACGCGATCGCGGCGGCGCGGGCGCTGATCCAGCATACGCAATTGGGGGCGCTGGAGATTGTGCGCGAAGCCATGGCGCTGGCGGCGCAGATCTGCATTTACACCAATAAGGAATTTTTTCACGAGGAGCTGGCCTCTAAGCCGCGCGCGGCCAAATCCGGCCCCGCATCCAGCTAGACATCATGGCTCTTTACCTGCCTGCAACCAAGGACAACGCGCCGGCGCTGGATGAAATGACGCCCCGCGAAATCGTCGCCGAGCTGAACAAACACGTGATTGGCCAGGCGGCGGCCAAACGCGCCGTGGCGATTGCACTGCGCAACCGCATCCGGCGACGGAAGCTGGCGCCCGAGTTGGCCGACGATATCCTGCCGAAAAACATCATCATGATCGGGCCCACCGGGGTAGGGAAGACCGAGATCGCCCGACGGCTGGCGCGGCTGGCCAATTCGCCCTTTTTAAAAGTGGAAGCCTCCAAGTTCACCGAAGTCGGCTACGTCGGGCGCGACGTGGAAAGCATGATCCGCGACCTGATGGAGATCGCGATTGACATGGTGCGGGAGGAAAAACTGGAAGAGATCGAGGAGAAAGCCGAGCAGTCCGCAGAAGAGCGGCTGTTGGACCTGCTGCTGCCGCCGCCGGCCGCGCCCCCGGCCGCCGATTCCGCCGCGGCGGAGGCCATACCCACGGCGGCTTTCCCGACGGTCACGCTGCCGGCTGCCGGCGGCGATGCGCGCCAGCGCACCCGCGATAAGCTACGTCAGCAATTACGCGAGGGACAACTCGACGACCGCATGGTGGAGATTGAAGTGCGGGAAAAAAACGTACCCAGCTTCGAAATCATCACCAACCAGGGCGTCGAAGAAATGGACATCAACCTGCGCGACATGCTGCCCAATTTATTCGGCGGCAAGACCAAGCGGCGAAGCATGCGCGTCAGCGACGCGCTCGATTATCTGGTGCAGGAGGAAGAGCAGCGGCTGCTGGATATGGATCAGGTGACGCGCACCGCGGTCGAACGGGTCGAACAGAGCGGCATCGTATTTCTCGACGAAATTGACAAAATCGCGGGACGCGAGGCGGGCAGCGGTCCGGACGTGAGCCGCGAAGGCGTGCAGCGCGACATCCTGCCCATTGTGGAAGGTACGACGGTCAATACGCGCTATGGCATGGTTCGCACCGACCATATCCTGTTCATCGCCGCCGGCGCTTTCCACGTTTCCAAACCGAGCGATTTGATTCCGGAGTTGCAAGGCCGATTTCCCATCCGGGTGGAATTGGATTCACTTTCGGTGGAGGACTTTGTCAAGGTACTGACCGAGCCCAAAAGCGCGTTGATCAAGCAGTACACCGCCTTGCTGGAAACAGAAGGCGTGCATCTACACTTCACCGACGCGGCGCTGTTGGAAATCGCCACTTTTTCCGCGCAAGTCAATCAGGCGACGGAAAATATCGGCGCGCGACGGCTGCATACGATCATGGAGCGGCTGCTGGACGAGATCTCATTTTCCGCCTCGGAGATGCAGTCCAAAGAAGTAGAGATCGATGAGCAGTATGTACGGCAGCAATTGGAAACGATCGTCCGCGATCAGGATCTGACGCGGTATATTCTCTAAGCCAATTGGCTGGAATTGTTCCGGGACTGACGGCTTGCTCACCATGTGGATTACAGCCTTGGCCGGTGCGGGGCGCCGGCGGCGACGCCCCGTTGTTTGGCTCTGCGCCGCCTTGGCCGGGCTGCTGAGCGGCTGCGGTCAAATTCGAGCGCCGCTTCCCCCCAGCGCCAACTTGCCGCTGCCGGTGAAAAATTTTCTTGCCGAACGAAGAGGCCAGCAGGTAAGGCTAAGCTGGATAACCCCCCGTTTGACGAGCGATGGGTTGCGGATTGCCGGGCCCATACAGCCGCGAATATGCATTTGGCCGGCGTTGCGGCTGCAGGCGGAGCCCTTGCCGGGGCTGACGTGCCCGCGATGGCGGGCGCTGTTGCGGCCGGTAGCGCCGGGCGATTTGCCGCAAGGCCTCACGTTACCGCTGGCGAGCGTAGCTCCGAGGCAAGAAGCCTCGGCGGTGCGGCTGGCCATTGCCTTTGCCAATCGGGAGGGCCAAGCGGCCGGTTGGTCGAACTGGCAACTGGTTTCCCTGCTGCCGGTCAGTCCCCCGCCAAGCGGTCTGCACGCCATTTTGCGCGCGCATGGGATTGAATTGCACTGGCACGCACCCCGGCCCGCGCCGCCTGCCGGAGTTCGTTTATACCGCCGGCAGTGGCCGGCCCTGCCAACCACGAAAACACCGGCAGCGGCCACTCCCGCCGCGCCCTGGCAAGCGGTCCTCGATTTGCCGGGCAAGATGAATTCCTACCTTGATCGACAGATCCAAGCCGGCTGGGTATACCAATACAAATTGCGCAGCCTGGCGGGGAGCGGCGCTTTGGAGGCTGTCAGCGCCGGAACGCCTCCGGTTACGATCGAGGCGCAAGAACGGCTGCCGCCCCCCGCGCCGGTTAGATTGGTTGCGGTTTTGGGATTGGGCACGATTCCGGCCGTACACCTTTCGTGGCAAGCGGCCGCTGGCAGCCGTTCTATCTCCGGCTACAACTTATATCGCCAGCGGCTGGCCAAGGCGGAGCCCATACAACCATTGACCGGTTGGCAACGGGTCAATGCGTCCTTGTTGCCCACCCCAACGGGAGTGGATCATAACGCCTGGTCCGGGGATGACGCCGTTCGTTATGCCGTAACCGGCGTGGATACTTCGGGGCGGGAAAGCCCGCGATCCGCGGCGGTGATCGTCCGCCTGCCCGCCGGCCATTACGGCAGCGGCACGGCCGAGCCGCTTAAACTTCCAAAATGACCGGAAGAATCAACGGACGCTTATTCGTTTCCTTTTGCAGATAGCGACGCAACTCAACGCGGATTTTTTCTTTAATCACCGACCAATCTTCCAATTCTTCCAGATTGGAACCCTGTACCGTCCTTTCGACAACCAAACGGGCGCCATCCACCAGGCCATCTTGTTCCGGATTGATAAAACCGCTGGTAATGATCTGAGGAAGATTCTGCAGCTTTCCGCTGACCTTATTGATCGCCAGCACCGGCAAGACGATGCCCTCTTCGGCGAGGTGGCGGCGATCGCGGACGATACGCTCTTCGGCGACTTCGTCGCCGCTGCCGGAATCGATCAAAACCCGCCCGACCGGCACTTTGCCGGTCACGCGCGCCGCATCGCCATCGAACTCCAAAACGGCGCCATCTTCGATGACCTGAGCCTGCATGCCCGGGATACGCAGGCTGCGGGCGAGCTGGGCATGAAGCGAGAGCTGCCGATACTCGCCATGAACGGGAATGAAATGGCGCGGGCGCACCAGATTAATCAGCAGCTTCAATTCTTCCTGGCTGCCGTGGCCGGAGACATGCACGGGCGGAAAATCCTCGCCGGGATAGATGACCTGCGCTCCCTGCTTGAACAGGTGATTGACCATGCGGAAGATCGCTTTTTCATTGCCGGGAATAATACGGGAGGAAAGGACGACGGTGTCCCCCGCATTGAGTTCGAAGTAGCGATGGTTGCGCACGGCCACGCGGGCCAGCGCCGACATGGGTTCGGCCTGGCTGCCGGAAATAATCACGCAAATTTGCTCGCGCGCACAGGCCCGCACATCCTGCGGGCGCACCAGCATACGATCGGGAATGCGCAAATAACCAAGCTGGTGGGCAATCTCGCTGGTGTTTTCCATGCTACGTCCGATAAAACAGACGCGGCGGCCGTATTCGGCAGCCAGCTCGACGGCCAGTTGAATGCGATGAATCGAACTGGTGAAACAGCAGATCAGGATTCGGCCCGCGGCCGCGGCAAACACCTGGTCGAAGCGCTCACGCACCGCCAGTTCGCTGCCGGTATGACCACGGCGTTCGACGTTGGTGGAATCCGATAGAAGCGCGAGAACGCCGCGCGCGCCATACTCCGCGAATTTGTGCAGGTCAAAGGCCCGGTTGTCGGTTGGGCTGGGATCGATTTTGAAGTCGCCGGTATGAATCACTACGCCGGCGGGAGTGGTGATGGCGATGGCGCATGCGCCGACGATGCTATGGGTGACATGAATGTATTCGACGGAGAAGGGGCCCAGTTGGAAGGGCTCGCCCGGCTGCACCACGATACGGCGGGTTTCCTCGAGCAGCCCATATTCGCGCAGGCGTGATTCCACCATGGCTAAAGTGAATTCGCTGCCGTATACCGGCGCGGAAATCTGCTCCAACAGGTAAGGCAGCGCGCCGATATGGTCTTCGTGAGCGTGCGTTAGCAGGATGCCGCGGATCTGGGCGCGATTTTCGAGCAACCAGGTGAAATCGGGCACAACGATATCAATGCCCAATAATTCGGGCTCGGGAAACATCAGTCCTGCGTCAATCACGACTAGATCGTCGCCGTAGCGCAGCACCATCATGTTCAGCCCGAACTCACCCAGGCCGCCTAAAGGAATTAATTGAACGGGGTGCGACACGCATCAATTGTAGCAACTGTCGAAGCCGGTTGCGTTCCTATATCAGATGAAAGTGGGGGCGGTGGAAAAAGTGGGGGCGGTGGAAAAAGATGAAGCCTAATGCAACGATGCTTGACGCCGCCGGGGGCAAGCCGCTTCGATTACAATCAGATAAAATGGAAACGCAATTTCGATTGGTTGTCCTCGGGTGCCTGCTGGCGGCGGGAACCGCGGCCCAAACGCCATCCAAACCCAGCCCGGGCGCTTATCAAGCGCCGCAACGAACCATCTGTCTTCGTCCCGCCAAAATTTACCTCAGCCCCGATTCCAACGCTGCCGTGATCGGTCGAATCCTTCCCGGCCAGGATGTGGCGCTCATGGGCATAAGCGCTGGTTATGCCCATGTGTTTGCGAACGTCTCCGGCTGGATGCGCAATCAAGGATTACTGCCGCTTACTACGCCCCATGGCGACCACATCCTGATGGGGGCGGCGATTCGCCTCGAGAGGCAGGCGGAAAACAATCCTGGTGAAGATCGCGTTGCGCAGAACGCCGCCCGGCTGTTTTATCGCGTCACCGACGATTTCCCCGGCAGCCCGCTCGTGCCGGAAGCGCTATTTCGCGCCGGACGCATTGCGTGGCAACTGAATCTCAGCCGGTATGGCACGAAAAAGGGAACGTATAATTACATGCTCCGTGGCCGATTATTGGAACGCGTGCTAAGCAAATATCCGCACACGGAGTGGGCCGCTCGCGCCGCCTACCAGTTGTTACAAAAAAAACTGACGTGCAGCGATTGGATCAGAAAGCCCAGTTGTATCGAAAAAGAAGGCAACGTCTATCGCAATTACGTTCAACACTTTCGCACTGGCCCGCGCACGGCGGAAGCCATCTATGAAGTGGCGGAACATGAAGCCGCTGCTTGGTGGGTGTATGCCCAGCCGGGACGAAAGCAGAATCGAGGCAAATCGAAGTCCGCGAAGCGTAAGGCGGAAAAATGGATTGCCCGGTTACAAAAACAATATCCGAAAAGCGATTGGGCGGAGGAATCGCTTTTTTTGAGTTATGAGATACAGAATGGATTACGGCCGGCGGGCTTGGGATTGAAATCGTAAGCATATGACCCTGAAAAATGATGGCCGGCACGGAGAAAAGTGATAATTTTCGGAAAGCTGTAAAAAAGATGCGACGAGAATAGCATAAATGTATGGGCGGATTTCATATTCTGCAATCCACCGCCACCGGATCCGCGCGTGACCCGGTCTGTGGCATGAGCGTAACGCGCGCGGATGCCCCATCGACGCAATATAAATCGAAAACGTATCGCTTCTGTTGCGCGAACTGCCGCGAAAAGTTTATCTCCGATCCGGAAAAATATCTGCAAGTAGCGGCGTCTATGCCGATGCACAGAATGGATGTGGACAGCGACAACATGCATGCCTCCAGGGAAGACACGGCGGCGCAGTCGAGGCACGAAAAACCGCCAGGAGCGGCCCTAAAGTCAACGCCGGCATCCGGCAGCGCACTCTATGTCTGTCCCATGTGCCCGGAAGCCCAGGCAACCGCGCCAGGGCCATGCCCAACCTGCGGCATGGCGTTAGAACCGGCAATGCCCATAACGGCAGGAGCAAGTTCAGAATATACCTGTCCTATGCACCCCGAAGTGGTGCGGGCTGAACCAGGATCATGCCCGATATGCGGCATGGCTCTTGAACCGCGCACCGTTTCCGCCGAACCCAATTCCGAACTGGCGCAAATGACGCGCCGCTTCTGGCTCAGCGCCGCTTTAACGGCTCCCATTCTTGCCATGGATATGCTGCCGCAGAGTTGGCTTGGCACTTGGACACGCACGCGAACGGGTTCGATTGCGCAACTGGCGCTGGCAGCGCCCGTCGTGCTCTGGGGTGGTTGGCCCTTTTTTCAGCGCGGTTGGGCTTCGATCCGGAACCGCAGCCTCAATATGTTCACCTTGATTGCGGTGGGCACCGGCACGGCGTTCATTTATAGTCTGATGGCCACCCTGGCGCCGGCAATATTTCCAGTCAGTTTTCGAACCGCCGCAGGCGCCCTGCCGGTTTATTTTGAGGCTGCGGCGGCGATTATTGCCCTGGTTTTGCTGGGCCAGGTACTGGAATTGCGGGCTCGCGAACAAACCGGCAGTGCTCTGCGCGCATTGCTCGCATTGGCGCCCGCAACAGCGCGGCGGATCGAGGAGAGCGGGACTGAACACGATATTGCCTTGGCCCAGGTACATCCGGGAGACCGCCTGCGGGTTCGTCCAGGTGAAAAGATTCCCGTGGATGGCATCGTACTCGAAGGTGCGAGCAATGTAGATGAATCGATGTTGACGGGGGAATCGTTGCCGGTCGTGAAAAAAGCCGGCGATGTGCTGACAGGTGGGACTTTGAACGGGGCAGGAACCCTCATCCTGCGCGCTGAACGTGTCGGGAATGAAACCGTACTGGCGCGAATCGTCCAAATGGTGGCTCAGGCGCAACGTAGCCGGGCGCCGGTGCAGCGCTTGGCGGACCGTGTTGCCGGCTGGTTTGTCCCCGTTGTCATCGCCTGTTCAGTATTAACCTTTTTCGCATGGGCAATTTGGGGGCCTCCGCCTGCACTGGCGCATGCCTTGGTCAATGCGGTTGCCGTGTTGATCATTGCTTGTCCGTGCGCCTTGGGCTTGGCTACGCCTATGTCCGTTATGGTTGCCGCCGGGCGGGGAGCGCAGGCGGGGGTGCTGATAAAGAATGCCGAGGCCCTCGAGCGGATGGAAAAAGTCGATACGCTGGTATTCGATAAGACCGGGACACTAACTGAAGGCAAACCCCGCGTAGTTACGATCAAAGTCGAAGGCATCAGCGAGCAACAGGCGCTGGGAATGGCCGCGGCTCTGGAACAAGCCAGTGAGCATCCCTTGGCCGCGGCTATCCTAGCCTCGGCGCGTGAGCGCGGAATCCCTTTTCTACCCGCCGCTAATTTTCAAGCCCATGCCGGCGAGGGCATCTCCGGCAACATTGCCGGCGAACGCGTTTTACTGGGAAACGCACGCTTGATGAAATCGCATGGAGTCATGGAAGGCTTGCAATCCTGGCTCGAATCGGCGGCAGTATTCCAGCATCAGGGGCAGACGGTCATGCTGCTGGCTTCGTGGAATCGCGTCATCGGATTACTGGGCGTAGAAGATCCTATTAAAAAATCGACGCCCGAAGCTCTCGAACATTTACGCCGCGAAGGATTGCTGCTGGTATTGCTTAGCGGCGACAGCCGTGCAACCAGCGAATCGGTAGCGCAACGTTTGCATATTTCAGAGGTGATGGCGGAAGTCTCGCCGCAACAAAAAGGCGAAGCGATTCAAACCCTGCAACAGCAGGGACGCAGGATCGCCATGGCCGGCGACGGAGTCAACGATGCGCCTGCATTGGCGCTGGCGGATGTGGGCATTGCCATGGGGACCGGGACGGATGTGGCCATTGAAAGCGCCGGCATCACCTTGTTACAGGGGGATCTGGCGGGGTTGGCTCGCGCTCGCCGCCTCAGTCAGACCACGATGCGCAATATACGTCAAAACCTGTTTTTTGCGTTTATCTATAATTCCCTGGGGATTCCACTAGCCGCAGGCGTGCTTTACCCCTGGTTTGGGCTGCTCCTGAGCCCGATTATCGCCAGTGCGGCCATGACCTTCAGTTCAGTTTCGGTCATTAGCAATGCGTTACGGCTGCGCCGGGTCCGGCTGGACTGAATCAACAATTTACTGGGCCAGCATTCCCGTAAAAAGTTAGCCATTTTCTATCCAAAGCGTGATAACGTGCCCTTCTACCAGCATGGAAGGGAAAGCACAATTTGAGGAAATTTCTCCGGGCTGCGGAATACGTAACCAGCCATGCGACCGTTTCATTTCTTATGCAAGCTGAACCGGGCGCAATACGGGAGACTGCAGCGGCACCTGCAGAAATCGAAGTTCGAGAGGCATGCCGGCGTTTTCAGCTATCTCCAGCCGGCGCCCGATGGCTGCTGATGCAATATGGCAGCGATTGGGAGATGCTGCGGGCATTCTTGTCGCCGGATTTATCTCAGCTCCATTCGCCCTGGCTCATGCCGGATATAACCCCGGCAGTGTCGCGGATTCAACAAGCATTGCGGGAACGCCAGCCGATTTTAATCTACGGCGATTATGATGTGGACGGCACAACAGCCGTGTCCATTTTGAGTTCAATGTTGCGGCGGTTGGGCACACAGCCGCATACCTATATCCCGCATCGCCTGGATGAGGGGTATGGTCTGCAAGCCAGCGTGCTGGAACAAATGGCGAAGCAAGGCATACGGCTGGTAATCACCGTGGATAATGGCATCCGCGCTCATGCGGAAGTAGAACGGGCTCGTGAACTGGGATTGGATGTCATCATAACCGATCACCATTTGCCTGCCGCTCGCCTACCGAGGGCGCAGGCCATCGTCAACCCTTCTCGCAGCGGGAGTTTGTATCCTAATCCTGGTTTATGCGGCGCCGGTGTGGCTTTCAAACTGGGCCAGGCGCTGCTGGAAGCGGAAGCCCGGCTGCAATCGGACGCTTACCCACCCTGGTTGCTGTCGTATTTCAAGTTATTAGCTTTAGGAACGATAGCCGACCACATGCCACTTACGGGTGAAAATCGCGTCATTGCACGTTTGGGGCTGGAGGGTTTAGCCGACCCGCGAAATCCAGGTTTACGAGCATTGTTGCAACTAGCCTTGCCCGATGGCGGTGCTGTACGCGCCGCGGATGTTGCGTACCGGCTTGCCCCTCGCATGAACGCGGCCGGCCGAATGGATCATGCCGCAGCCATCGTTGATTTGTTTACAGCCGATTCGAATTCGGCCACCCAAATTGCGCAACAGCTCGAGTTATGGAACCGGCAACGTCAGGAATGTGAAAATCTGATTTTGGAAGAAATCGCCGCCCAAATAGAGGCTCAGCCGGCTATTTTACAAATGCCGCTGCTGATGCTGGAAGGAGAAAACTGGCATCGGGGTGTTTTAGGCATAGTAGCGGCGCGCCTGCAACGTCAATATCAACGACCTGTTTTAGTGATTTGCAGAGAGAAAGAAAATGCGCATGGATCGGGGCGCTCTACTCCGGGTTTCAATTTGCTGACCTGCCTTGAAGGTTGCGCTAAGCTATTGACTCGCTTCGGTGGACACGCCCAAGCTGTGGGGTTTAGCTTGCCGGTTGAACAACTTCACTCCCTGCGACAATACTTGAGCAATGTGGGGATTCCGGAAAGCGATACGTCCTCGCGACAGTCATTCATTCGTCTCGTCTTGGATGAAATCGCGCCGTTTTACCGGGATTTACAGCGCTTGGAACCATTTGGAGCTGGGAACCCGGAACCGCGGTGCTTCAGTTCAAACGTTCGGCTGTTACGTCCCGTTCAATGGCTTAAAGAAAAGCACCTTAAACTCACCGTTGGCGAGCCCGGCCTTGAATTTGAATGCCTGGGTTGGAATTTTTCACCTCAGCGGATAATGGCCACTAATCGTTCGCTTAAAACCGTTGCCGAGTTACGCCCCGGCGATTTTCTCGATTTGAGCTATCGCCTGGCAATGGGACGTGATCGGTTGCAATGGATAATCATTGAAGATGTCCATACTCAATTATAATTTGTAAGCAGCTGATTGCAAAGGACTTGTGCTGCATCAAGGCGGGTATTGCAGATTACTGTCAATTCTTTTATAATGAATTTGCGTTTGAATTGTCTGCCGTCCGCCCGTTGACAGTCTGCACGGTTCATGTCTGACCGGTCTGATCCTGCCTCGCGCTCGCACACAGCCAAGTCAAATAGCTCGACACTTACGAGGATCTGATTGAAAAACATTTTTGTTGGCAACCTGTCGTTTTCGACAACGGAAGAGGAATTGCGCCAGGCATTTGAGGCGCATGGGACAGTGGACCGTGTCAGTATCATTACTGATCGCGATACCGGCCGCTCTCGCGGATTTGGTTTCGTCGAGATGAGCGATGATGCCCAGGCGGACAAAGCCATTGCCGCGCTGGATGGATCTGAAATCAGTGGCCGCGCTCTCAAAGTGAATGTGGCGCGACCGAAGGAAAGCAATGGCGGCGGTGGCGGCGGATTCCGTGGCGGCCGTGGCGAAGGCCATGGCGGTCGCGAGCACCGCAGCCCACGCTGGTAATAATCACCAAGCCAGAAAAACTAGCGTAAAGAAGCGCGCGCTTAGACCCGGAAGGGTGGAACGCGCGCTTTTATTTGTGCCCAGCCTCTTAATTCATATAATCGAAAACATTGTGGTCGCGCCCTAGATCTCGGGCCGCCGGAGTGAGTAAGGTTTTAGGCCCAATCGCCAGCCGCAGATTACGGCGCAACGCATCGCGCACGTCCGCTTCACAGACGAACTCCAACGGTTGGCGGACCTCGGCGGGAATGGACGGCAGGGATTGGGTGTGACTCGAGTCGAGCTTGGCCGTGATGTTTTCCGCCGTAGCGGGTTTATTTTGAATTGCCCCATGCTCCGGCTTGACCCCTTTTTCAGCAAGAAAGCGGTCAATAATACGCCGAATTTCTTCACGATCGAGCGCGGGCGGGACAACAGTTGCCGTTGCGTGTTGGCATGCGCAGGCATTGGCAGAGGCTGAGGACTGCAATGGCGACTTCGTTCCGGCAAGTTTCGCTGCGGTTCGAGCCGGCCGCATTTCATAGGCAATGCGCTTGAGATTGAGGAGATGCTGCGGGCCAATGTTATCGGAGGTGCTATTGCCGCCGACTGCGCCGCATCCAAGCGTCATCGCTGGAAACAAATTCGTGGTGGCTCCGATCGAGCCTAGCGGTGAGGGGCTATTTACGACAATGCGAAATGCGGGCATGCGCTGGCCATACTCGCGGACCACGGCATCATCCTGGGCATGAATTACGCATGTATGGCCTAAACCGCCAAAGTGGAGCAGGTTGCGGCAGAGTTCAAAAGCGGATTCGCGATCTGGCACAAAATATAACGCCAGCACGGGCGAGAGCTTTTCCGCCGACAGAGGGTATTCACGGCCCATGCCGGCCAGTTCGGCAATCAGCACCCGGGCATCTTTCGAAACTGCGATGCCGGCCATCTCGCCTAATTTTTGTGGCGATTGGCCTACGCAACGTGGATTGACGGTAAACGATTCCGGATGAATCAACAAACGCCCCAGCTTCTGGGTCTCTTCCGCACTTAGAAATTGCGCCTTTTGACGATGTAATTCGGCAATGATCGACTCACGTTGCGAGCGCTCGGCAACCAGCGCTTGTTCCGAAGAGCAGATTGTGCCCCAATCGAAAGACTTTCCAGCGACAATGTCAGCCACCGCCTTGTCCAGGAGGGCGCTACGGTCCACGAAAGCCGGAACATTGCCTGGCCCGACGCCGAATGCCGGCTTTCCGGAACTGTAGGCGGCCTTCACAATTCCCATGCCTCCAGTAGCCAGAATGACACTGGTGCGGCGATGGCGCATGAGTTCTTGCGTCCCCGCCATAGAGGGCTGGCTAAAGCAGCAAATCAAGTCTTCCGGCGCGCCGTGGGCTCGCGCCGCTTGAGTCATGACACCTACCGTTTCGCAAATACAACGCATTGCCGCTGGATGGGGGCTAACGACGATGCTATTGCCGGCCTTGATCGCGATCAATACTTTATAGATCGCCGTGCTCGTTGGGTTAGTGGAGGGCAGAATGGCCGCGACGACGCCTACCGGCTCCGCGATTTCAATTATGCCGGCGTCCTTATCCTCGCTAACCGGACCGATGGTCTTCATATCCTGCAACGCCGAAAACACCCGTTGCGAGGCAAACAAATTTTTTTGGACCTTGTCCTCCGCCCGACCGTAACCGGTTTCCTCGACAGCCATGCGGGCCAGGCGCTCGGCATTTTGTGTTGCCGCATCGGCCATCGCCGCTACGATTGCATCCACTTGGGCTTGAGAAAAACTGCGGAACGCCTTTTGGGCGCGATGCGCTCGTTCCGCCAAGTCGCGGGCTTCCTGGATGGATTGGAGGTCTTTATCCATGCCGGACCTGAGGCGTAAGTACTTGCCGGAGCTTGCCGGCAAGTTTTAAAGATTGGTGAATTCCGGAATTACTTCTTTTCTGCGGGCACAAGGCCTTTGTTGGGCAGAATGCGTTCAACTTCGGAGTGCGGGCGGGGAATGACATGAACACTTACCAGTTCGCCTACCCGGCGTGCGGCCGCAGCACCGGCGTCCGTGGCGGCTTTGACCGCGCCCACATCGCCGCGCACCATAACGGTTACGTAACCGGCGCCAATATATTCACGACCGATTAGCACAACGTTCGCTGCTTTGACCATCGCGTCTGCGGCTTCAATGGATCCCACCAATCCCTTGGTTTCTATCATGCCTAAGGCTTCCATGTCAGAATTCTCCTCGGCCGGCATTCCGGCGACTCTCTTTTGTAGCATTCCATGTCGATTTCGTCCAAGACTTTTCTACGTCTTGAGGAATTTCCTGGGTTTATGGGCTACAAGAATCAATAAACTGGACAGGGTAGGGTATTTGCGCCCATGGCCGATTTCCATGAACTGGACTTGCATGGCGTGCCTCCGGACCCCGGCAGGGTAGGCTTACTTTTGCGGGAAGCGATGGATCATGCCAGGCGCCGTCACCTGGGATTGCGTATTATACATGGCCGGGGAGAAGGCGTGATGGCTGATTTGGTCGGAGATTTATTGCAAGGCTGGGGGGTTGATCATCAGCGGGGCATCTTGAATCCTGGTGAAACGCGTATTGCCGACCAAGTATTGCAGCGCAAACGAAGCGTATAGGAGACTACTTTTGACTGTTTGCCGGCTGAATGGGCCGTTGGATCCAATGCCCCTCGGCTTGGCGCTGGCGCAGCCAGCGTTGATTCTCGGCCTCTTCGTTGGTAACTCCAAGCTTGGACAGCACCTCGGCGGGCGCACCGCCGTTCCATTCCGGAATCATTTGATTTCCAAGATAGGGTAGATCCTTCACGCCCATCGAACTGGAATAGAATCCCCCCAGCACCAGATCGCGCAAGCGGTTGAAAAAAGCGACTGCATGGCGATCTTCACCCGCCGCGGCATGCGGCCATGCCATACGGTCCAGGATCTTTTTTTGGTCTGACCCCGTACAATGAATAAAATTCCGCTGATACAACCGGTTGCACTCCAAGTCGAGCCAAGCTAGCCCTCCACGGATCTCGGTCGTCAGCCAATCACCCTGGAACGCCAGCCAGTCATCAATAAACTCCGGCACTCCGGCTTGGCTGGCGCTGCCGCTACGCTCATCCGCAGGTAAAATCCAATCGCTCAATACGGTGATGGTATGGTATTCGTGCGCGTTGAGCGCCTTGAGTTTAGGCGAACCGGCGGGTGCGTCGGCTTCCGCCACGGGTGCAGTGGATGCTGATGCGCTTAACGAGGATAACGGGAGGATGCTTGCGGCCGGGCCGATGCCAATAATTTTCAGGAGCTCACGCCGGCGCATTCCGGAACCTGGCGATTGCAAATCATTTGGATCTTGATTGGGCATGGGCATCTCCTCAGAATTCAGCCGAGGTTTCCACGGCGCATTTCTGCGGCTAGGTGTTCGGCGGTGCGCCAAGCCAGCGCCATAATAGTCAACGTCGGATTTTTATCGGCGTTGCTGACCAACGGCGCACCATCGGTAACAAATAAGTTTTTGCAGTCCCAAGCCTGACACCAGGCGTTCAGCGGTGAAGTTTTCGGATCGTTGCCGCAGCGCACCGTTCCGACTTCATGGATAATTTCCCCCCCGCGCGAAATGCCCCAGTTCGGCGGGCCGGAGGAGTAGGTCACTTTGCCGCCAGCGGTTGCAATGATTTCATGGAACGTCTGCTGCGCGTGACGGGCCTGGTTGATTTCATAATCACTCCATTTCCAGTGAAAGCGCAGCACAGGTATCCCCCACTCATCTACGACCGTCGGGTCAATTTCGCAATAGCAGTTCTCGTTGGGAATCATCTCGCCCCGGCATGAAAAACCGATAAAGGCGCCAAACAATTTGCGCACTTCCTGCTTCAATTGGGCGCCATAGCCGCCTCCAAGATAGTTTTGGCTGCCGCCGAAGGCATCGGGGCCCGGCATGCCGCGGCCTCCGCCGAATTCGATATGGTAGCCGCGCGGAAAGTCCAGTTGGTGGCGAGATTGCTTATCATAATTCCACCACGGCATATACAAATGCATGCCGCCAACGCCGTCTTCGTTGAAGGGCGGCAACCCGGTTAATTGTGGCAAATAGCCTCCGACATCGGTACCGACGGTATCCATCAGGTATTTGCCCACCAGGCCGTGTTGATTGGCTATGCCATCCGGAAATTGCGGGCTGCGCGAGTTGAGCAGCAAGCGCGCCGTCTCGCAGGCGCTTGCGGCCAGCACGACGACTTTCGCGTGTACTTGCATTTCGCGCCCGGTCTTTTTATCAACATAGGAAATTCCCGTTGCCTTGCCATCACGGCCGACCAGAACCTCGCGCGCCATTGCGCCGGTCTGAATTTCCAGTAAACGGGTGGCCAGAGCAGGTGGAAGCAGAACGGTGGGGGAGGAAAAATTCGAGCCCGTGGCGCAACTCCGCCCGCACTGCCCGCAGTAACCGCAAGCAATGCGCCCATGAATGGGCCGGGTCAGGATGGAAAGCCGGGAGGGAATGCAGGGGATGTTTAATTTACGCGCCGCACGCTGGACTAATAACTCATAAGCACGAGGTTTGGGGGGCGGCAGGAATTTTCCATCGGGGGCGTTTTCCATATGCTCGATGGATCCAAATACCCCGATTAATTCTTCCGTGCGGTCATAATACGGGGCTAAATCTTCATAAGCGATGGGCCAGTCGAAGCCAAGCCCGTCGTGCGAATAGGGTTTGAAATCGTAGGGTCCCCAGCGCAATGAAATTCTTCCCCAGTGATTGGTGCGGCCGCCGAGCATGCGTGCCCGCCACCAAGTGAACTGTTCGCCCGGAGCCACGCTATAAGGCTCGCCTTTCACCTGCCAGCCGCCGACGCAGCCATCAAAGTAGCCAAAAGGTTTCTCGGACGTCGCCGCGCCGCGGTGCGGCGCTTGCCATGGCCACATCATCATCATCGAGTCACGTGCCGTGTCGAACCAATCGCCGGCTTCCAACATCAAGCAGCGAGCGCCGGCATGAGTGAGAACATACGCCGCCATCCCGCCTCCCGCACCCGAGCCGACGATAATGGCGTCATATTCTTTTGTGCTGGTAATTACATTCGGCATGTGTGTTTTTCTCGTGATGCCCCTGGAACTTTATCATGAACTTGCAGATTAGAAAATGGGTTTAGTCTAGAGCCGCCTGATGGAAA
>JAKASR010000033.1 GCA_021818955.1 Acidobacteriota bacterium | reverse complement strand
GATTTCGGGCAGGTCCACGCCGATGTCTTTTTGCCAAACGCGAAAAAGATCAATCCAGTCGTCGAAGGTGGCAATGCGGGTGGCGGGCATGATGAATCCTCCCAAAGAAATCGAGGCGACCAGCGCAGCCTTTTGGCGCAGATCAGCCTTCCAAATTCACCCAAACGCATTTGGTTTCGGTATAGAGGTCGAGCGCCTGGCGGCCGAGCTCGCGGCCGAAGCCGCTGGCCTTGAAGCCGCCAAACGGCGCCGCCGGATCGTACTGGTTATAGGTGTTGACCCAGACGGTGCCGGCCTTCAGGGCGCGCGCGACGCGATGCGCCCGTCCCAGATCGCGGGTCCAGACGCCGGCGGCCAAGCCGTACTCGCTGGCATTGGCGAGTTGCACCGCCTCCGCTTCATTTTCGAAGCCGATGACCGCCAGCACCGGGCCAAAAATTTCCTCGCGGGCGATGCGCATGTGCGGCCGCACCTGGTCGAAGATGGTGGGCTGGACAAACAAGCCCTGTTCCAGGCCGGCGACGGTAGCGGCCGCGCCGCCGCAGACCAGGCGGGCGCCCTCCTGCCGGCCGGTCGCAATATAACTCAGCACGCGATCGCGTTGGGCGGGCGAGACCAGCGCACCCAACCGGGTTTTGGGATGCAGCGGATCGCCCGGCGCCAGCCGGCGCGCCCGCTCCGCCAGCCGATCCACCAATTCCGCTTCGCGGCTGCGCTCGACCAGCAGGCGCGAGCCGGCGGCGCAGACTTCGCCCTGGCCGTAAAAGATGGCGTTATGGGCGCCACGCGCGGCCGCGTCCAGATCGGCATCGGCAAACACCAGGTTGGGCGATTTACCGCCTAATTCCAGCGAGACGCGCTTGCCGGTGGCGGCAGCTTCGCGCATCACCAGGCGGCCGACCGCGGTCGAGCCGGTGAAGGCGATTTTATCCACGCCGGGATGGCGCGCCAGGGCGGCGCCGGCGATTTCACCGATTCCGGGCACGACGTTCAACACGCCGCCGGGCAAGCCGGCCGCCTGGGCCAAGGCCGCCAGCCGCAGCGCCGTCAGCGGCGTCTGCTCCGCCGGTTTCAGCACCACGGTGCAGCCGCAGGCCAGCGCCGGCGCAATCTTCCAGGCCGCCAGCAAGAGGGGAAAGTTCCATGGGGTAATCGCGCCCACCACGCCCACCGGCTGCGGCAGCGTATAGGTGAAGTGGGGACCGGCAACCGGCTCGACCGAGCCCGCGCGCTTATCCGCCCAGCCGGCGTAGTAGTCGAAGACGGCCGCAGCCAGCGGCAGATCGATCTGGCGGGATTCGAAGATGGGCTTGCCGGAGTTGCGGGTTTCAAGCTCGGCCAGCTCGTCGCGGTGCTGGTCCAGGGCATCGGCCATGCGCCGCAAGATACGGCCGCGCTCGCGCGCGCCGCAGCGTGACCACGCCGAGTCCTCCAGCGCGCGCCGCGCAGCCGCGACGGCCAGGTCCACGTCTTCCGGCGCGGCCGCGGCGAACTCACCCAGCGGCTGATTGCGCGCCGGATCGATCGCCGTCAACCGAGTCCCCAACAGCGCCGGCGTTTCCCGACCGTCGATCCAGAGATCCCAGTTTTTCGCCGGCGCGTTTAGCGCCGGCTGAAGACTGGCAGCAGATTTTATGACGGCTTCCATTTCGGCCACGTTACCGTTACTTGCCCTGGAACTCCGGCACGCGTTTTTCCACGTATGCCGACAGCCCCTCATGCGCATCCTGGCTGGTAAACAGGAGTTGTTGCAGCTCGCGCTCCAGCGCCAGCGCCTCGCTGAAGGCCATCTCATTGCCCGACTGCACGGCGCGCTTGATGCGGCCCACCGCGCGCGCCGCCTTAGCCGGAGGGCAGAACTGCCGGGCGTAATCCATCACCGCCTGCATGAAACCGGCGCGCTCGTAGATGTCGTGCACCAACCCCAGCTCGAGCGCCTCTTCGAAGCTGAAAGTACGGCCGGTGATCATCAACTCCATGGCCTTAGCCTTGCCCAGCACGCGGGTCAGCCGTTGCGTGCCGCCGGTGCCGGGCAGCACGCCCAAGGTGACCTCCGGCAAGCCGATTTTGCCGGCGTCGCGGCAGGCCAGCCGGATGTCGCAGGCCAAGGCAATTTCCAGTCCGCCGCCGACGGTATGGCCGTTGAGCGCGGCAATAACCAGCTTGGGCGTCTGTTCCAGGCGAGCGAGGGTTTCGTTGGCGTGCAGGCAAAAATAATATTTGAACCCCGGGCCGACGCTCGAGAGCATTTTGATGTTGGCGCCGGCGGAAAAAAACTTTTCTCCGGCGCCGCGCAGCACGATGACGTGCGCCTCGTCGTCCATGCGCGCCTGGAGAATCGCCTCATCCAACTGCCGCATCATGTCGTAGGTATAGGTGTTGGCCGGCGGATCGTTCATGGTCACGACGGCGACGCCGGCTTCGACGCGGTATTCAATCAGGGGCGCCGACTCCGTTCCGGCCGCCGCGCCGGCGGCATTCATTTGAGCTTTCAAAGTTGCCATAACTCCTCCCCGCCCTCCGAACTCCGTATCCGAGCGGCACGGCCGCTTTTACTTTTAGGCGCTGACGCTTTCGCAAAGGTCCGGCCGAAGCCGGACGCTGAGCGAAAACTCATGGCTGCCGGGCATTGCCGGGCGCAATTCCCGCGGAATTGCCGGCTGGCTTAATGCAATTCCCGCGGAATTGCTTGGTTTTGTCATTCCCAGGCGCGGACCCTAACCGGAACCCCGCGCTTCGGCCTGCGATATCGGACGAAAACACCTGTCCGACTCGGCCATTAACGCTTTTGGATGCGCCGAGACTTGGTTCCGAATGCAGTGAACCCGCGCCAGAAGCGGCACCGTGCTCGAAAATGCCGGCGATTAACCCGGCCAGCTCCGCCGCGTCCAGATCGCGACCGTCATGATGCCAGGTGGGAATCCAATTCAGCATGCCGAACAGGCTCAAGACCAGGGCGCGCAGCCGCGGGCCGCGGGTTTGCCGATCGAGCGCCACCGCGGTCAGTTCCCGCGCCAACTCGTAATAGGCATGCTTGAGTGCGGCGATGTGGCGCGCCCGCTCGGCGGTGAGGGAGCGGTCTTCGCGCACCAGCACCAGGGCGGCGTCGCGATGCCGCAGAAAATATTCGACGTGCCCGTGAATGAACTGCCGCAGGCGAGCGCGCGGCGCCGCTTTGGCTTCGAGCGCCTGCCGGGCGCGCGCCAGCAGCGCCTCGAACGTTTCCCGCTGCAGCTCGTAAAGCAGCGCTTGTTTATCGGGGAAATAGTGATATAGCCCCGCCAGGCTGCCGCCGCTGCGACGCGCCAGCTCGCGCATGCCGGCGCCTTCGTAACCCAACTGGCTGAATAATTCCGCGGCGGCCGCCAAAATCTCCGATTTTTTCAGTTCAGCGCCAGCATTCACCGGCATCGGAAGCATGCTCTCGGTCGGCATAGGCGGCCATCAACCTTCACGGCTCGAACGAACGTTCGTTCGAACCCAGTCTAGCACGCACTTGACCTTGGTCAAATGCGCTAATTAAAAAGAATTAGACGACTAAAATTCTAGAAGTGACGTGCTTTAAATTACATTTATATGGTTGCCGCCGGAGCCCGACCCTTATTTTTCCGGATAGAGGATTTCGGTAAAACGCGGATCTTCGGCCAGCAATTTGAAATCTTCATCGCTGCGCGCCTGCCAGCGCATACGTGGATCCATTTGAATCGCGGTTTTCAGGTATTCCAGCGCCGGCTCGACCAGGTTTTGCAGCGCGTTCAGCGCCGCCTGGGCATAGGCAATGGGCGCGGTATTGCCCCCCATTTTGGCGGCCTTTTGCAGCAACTCCGCCGCTTGTTCGTAGCGCGACAGGTTCATTTCCAGCACGCCCAGGGTGTAATACTCCTCAGCGGACTTGGGGGTGTGCATCTTGGAGTTGAGTTTTTGTTCACAGACGTCCAGGTGCCGGGCGGCACGGTCGGCAATAGCCGGAAAAGGCACATGCAGCAACTTTTCCAGCAAGGGCCGGGCACGCTCGAATTTTTGCTGAGTGAAATAACGCATGGCGGCTTCGTACTGTTCGAGCGTGGCGGCATATTGGTTAAGAGACTCTTGGGATGCAGCGCGGGTGGCCATCAAGCTTACTCCTTGGCCCGGACGGCAGAAAATGAGCTACCGCCGGAGCTGAACTCTTATCTTAAACTCATACGCAAGGCTTGGGGCGGAGTGAGGCAGGCCGGGCGGAAACGAACCGCCAGGGCACTTGCGTCCCGGGCGCGGGGTCTTTATCCTTTTAACCCAAAGCCATGTTCGAGCGCGTCCCCACCCTGCTGGAAAACCTGATCTTAGGCGAGGATATCGATCGCCGGCTGCGATTTGCCAAGTACTTGCCTGAGTGGCTGTTGCGCCGCATTCAAGTCTCGGAGTTTCAAGCGACGCTGATCCGCGCCGGCGAACATGCCCGGTTTTACCAACGCCGTTTCAAGGAATCAGGCCTCGATCCGCGCCGGCTGCGCCAACCCTCCGATTTAGGCGATTTTTACACCACCGCCGCCGATCTGCGCGCGCTGCCGGTGGAGGATTTTCTTTGCGCCCGCCCGCAGTACGGCTTTGAAACCACCGGAACCACGGCCAAGAATAAGCGCGTCTATTTTTCCAACGAAGAAGTTCACGACATCGGGTTTGAGGGCGCGGTGGGCCTATGGAATTTGGGGCTGCGGCCCGAAGACCGGGTGGTCGACGCCTTCGATTACGCCTTCTGGAATGCCGGCATTACGCTGCTGCATTCGCTCAATGCCATCGGCTGCTTCCACGTCATCGCCTCCAAGCTGCCGCCGGAGGAGTTTTACGAGCGTGTCCGCGATTACCGTTTTAACGTGCTGATCGTGGATACCGCCTGGCTGGTGGCGCTGACGGAAATTGCCGAGCGGCGCGGCGTCTGGCCGGTGAAATTCATTCTCTCCGGCAGCGAGAACCTGGCGGAAGCCACCCGCGCCTGGGTGGAGCGGATCTGGTCCGCCAAGGTTTATCAGGCCTATGGGCAGACCGAATCGCTGGGCGCCACCGGGATCGAATGCCCGGCGCAACGCGGCTATCATCTAAACGAATTCAACTTTCTTTTCGAGTTGCGCGAGCCCAATCCCGAAGGCTGGGGGGAACTGGTTTTCTCCACGCTGACGCGGAAAGTGATGCCCTTCATCCGCTACCGCAGTAACGACATTACCCGTTTTCTGGACGATGACTGCGGCTGCCCGCTGACGATCATGCGCCGGATCGATAAAATTGCGGGGCGGGCGGATGAGATCATCTCCTGCGGCATGGGCATGATCAGCCCCTGGATCTTTGAGACCTGGCTGGCGGGCACACCCGGCCTGGCCGACGACTGGCAGGTGGCGGTTACCCAGCCGGGAGCGCGCGACCGCCTGCTACTCCGCCTGGAATTGTCGGCCGGGGGCGCAACCCCGGACGAAATCGAAGCGGAGCTGACCCGCCGTCTCGAGCAGCGTTTTCCGTATTACTTTAAAAACTGGCGCATGGGTATGTACGAGATCGGCTTCGAGTTTCACCCGCGCGGCACGTTGCGCCCCAGCGGCGGGCGGCGCAAACTCCGCCGGTTGTTGGACGAGCGCATACCCGTCGCCGCCCGGCAAACGGAAGCTCCGGCGCCACAGCCGTTATCGGCCGAAGGGTCTGAAATTTAATATGGAAATTCCGGCCTCCCGCCCTCTGATGCGCGACCGGCTGCGTGGGACCATGGCGCCCTCCAGGCTTGCATTAAAACCCTTTAATGCTCTATTAACCCGGAGTTAATCCCCGCTGCTAGACAATGCATTCGAACCCGCCGGCGCCGGCGCCGCGCCTGTGTCGCCGGGATTCAGCCGCTTCGAGCAGATGGAGACACAAACATATGCCGCTGAAACCTAACGCTGCGCGCGCCGACGCTTCCGAACGCCTGGGTGTCCTGCTGGCCGGCATGGGCGCGATCTCGACCACGCTGATTGCCGGCGTGGAAGCGGTCAAACAGAATATAGGCCGCCCGTTGGGCTCGCTCAGCCAACTGGCGCTGGCGCCGGATACCGACCCGCGCAAGCCACAACCGCTGCGCGACTATCTCCACCTGAACCGGATAGAAGACCTGGTCTTCGGCGGCTGGGACATCAACCCCGGCAGCGCATACGACGCCGCCCGGCGCGCGGCGGTGCTGGAGCCGGGCTTGCTCGAGCAACTCCGCCCGCAATTGGAAACCGTGGCGCCGATGCCGGGCATCTACGATCCCCGTTATCTCCGCCGCAGCGAGGGCCGGCTGCTGAAGCCGGAAAGCAATCAATTCGACCAGGCCGAAGCGCTGCGGCGCGACATTCGCGAATTCAAGTCGCGCCATCACTTGCAGCAAGCGGTGGTGCTCTGGTGCGGCTCGACCGAAGTCTTCTCCACCCCCGGCCCAGCGCATCAGGGACAGCGCATCTTCGAGGCGGCGATGAAGGCCAACGATCCCTCGATCGCGCCCAGCATGTTATACGCCTGGGCGGCGTTGCAGGAAGGCTGCGCCTTCGTCAACGCCACCCCCACCCTGACGGTGGACCTGCCGGTGATGATCGAGCTTGCGGAAGAGCATCACGCGCCCATCTGCGGCAAAGATTTAAAGACCGGCCAAACCTGGCTGAAAACCGTGCTCGCCCCCGGCATCCGGCAGCGCATGCTGGGCCTGGCCGGCTGGTTCAGCATGAATATTCTCGGCAACCAGGATGGGGCGGTGCTGGACGATCCGGCGGCGTTCCGCAGCAAGGAAGAATCGAAGCTGTCGGCGCTGAATCACATTCTTCAGCCCGAGCTATATCCCGAGCTTTACGCTCAACTCTCGCACCAGGTCAAGATCAATTACTATCCGCCGCGCGGCGACAACAAAGAAAGCTGGGACACGATCGACCTGCTGGGCTGGCTGGGCTATCCGATGCAGATCAAAGTGAATTTTCTGTGCCGCGACAGCATTCTGGCAGCGCCGTTGCTGCTCGACCTGGCGCTGTTTACGGCCGCAGCGCAACGCGCCGGGCGGGCAGGCGTGCAGGAATGGCTGGCCTTCTTCTTCAAGAGCCCCCAAGTGCGCGCCGGGCGGCCGGAACACGATCTTTCGGTGCAATATCAGCACTTACAGGCCGCCTGGAAGCAGTTGGCCAAAGCCGCGGTCGGCGTCAGCGCCTGATCCGCCCGGGCGGGGCGCTCCCCGGAACACGGCCCGCCCCGTGGAGAATTTTGCTTGAGTCAGAAACCCCTAGCGGAACGTGTCGCTCTAGTTACAGGCGCCGCCCGCGGCATTGGCCGCGCCATTGCCCGGCGGCTGGCCCAGGAGGGCGCCGCCGTGCTGATCAACTACGCCACCAGCCAGGATGCCGCCGCCGCGCTGGCGGAGGAGTTGCGCGGTTTGGGGGTGCGGGCGGAAACCGTCGCCGCCGATGCCGCTTCGCCCGCCGGCGTGACCGCGATGCTGAAAACGATCGAAAACGGCTTTGGCAACCGGCTGGATATTTACGTCAACAACGCGATTGACGTCGCCGCCTCCGGTCCGGCGCTAAAGATGCGCGCCGCCGGCTGGGAGCATACGGTTGACACCAACTCCACCGCTTTTTTGACACTGGCGCAGCGCGCCGCCAAGTTGATGCAGGGACGCCCGGGCCGGATCGTAACCGTCTCTTCGCTGGGCTCGATTTACTACCTACCCAACTACGCCCCCATCGGCGTGGCCAAAGCCGCGGCCGAGGCGCTGACCCGCTATCTGGCGGTGGAAATGGGGCCGCTGGGCATCACGGTGAATGCGGTTTCCGCCGGGCCGGTCGAAACCGACGCGCTGCATCTTTATCCCAATTACGAGCAGATGAAAGAAACCGCCGCCGCAATCTCACCGGCGCGCCGCATGGGCACGCCGGAAGATGTCGCCGCCGTGGTGGCCTTTCTCTGCTCCGATGCCTCCGCCTGGATCACCGGCCAGACGATCATTGCCGATGGCGGCCTGTCCTTATTAAGCGTCCGTTAGGCATGGAAAAACTACCAGGAGAACGTGTCCCCGATGGCAACCACCCATAGCGCAGAAGAAGTATTGAAAATACGCCAAACCGCAGATCACGTACTCGCAACCCGCGAGCAGGAAATCATCACCAAGGTCCGCCAGGCGGTGGCGGAAGTGCTGGGCCGCGAAGAAGACGAGATCCAGCCCTCGGCGAGCCTGATCAAAGACCTGAACGCCGAGTCGCTGGATTTTCTCGATCTGCTCTTCCGGTTGGAATCGGTTTTCGGCATCAAGATACCGCGCGGCGGCATCCAGCGCGCCACCCAAGGCTCGCTCACCGACGCCGAGTTCCAGCAGAACGGAGTGCTGACCGAGGCGGCCCTGGAGCGCCTGCGCATTCTCATGCCCGAAGTCGATCCTGCCCGGCTGCAGCCCGGGCTGACGGTGCGCGAAATTCCGGCGCTGTTCACGTCGGTCACCTTCGCCCGCCTGGTAGCGTGGCGCATTGGCGAACAACCCGCCGCCTCGGCCTCGCCGGCCGGCGCCGCGACTGCCGATAACAATGCCTGAGCCTTGCCATGCGTTACCTGTTGCTCGATCGCATTTTGGAAATTGAAGCCGGCGCCTTTGCCGTGGGCGTAAAAACGCCCGCCATGAGCGAAGACTACTTCAACGACCATTTCCCCGGGTTTCCGGTGATGCCGGGGGTGCTGCTGGTGGAAGCCATGGCGCAGCTTTCCGGCCGGCTGCTGGCCTATACCGTATTGGCGACGGAGCGCCGGCAGGTGTTGCCGGTGCTGTTGACGGTGCAAAACGCCCGTTTCCGTCATTTCGTCCGCCCCGGCGACCGGGTGGTGCTGCGCAGCAAACTGCTGGGGCTGAACGAAAACGCCGGCCGCTGCCAGGTGGCCGCCCAGGTCGGCGAGCAGACCGTGGCCACGGCCGAGATGATGCTCGGCTTCGACGCCGCCGGCGAAACCGGCGTCATTCCCGGCGAGATTCGCGCAACCTTGTTCACCTGGGCCAACCAGGTCAACCACGCTCTGCTCGAAGGCGCCAAATTGACGCCACCGCTTGCCAGCCTGGAGGCGTCCGCGTGCTAATGCGCACCTCCACCGGAAACGGGCGCGCCCCCATGCCGCTCAACGGCGCGCGGCGCGTGGTGGTCACCGGCCTAGGCGCGGTGACGCCGCTCGGGCTCAACGTCGCCGACACCTGGGCCGGCATCCGCGCCAACCGCTGCGGAGTCGGACCCATCACCATTTTTGACGCATCGCGTTTTGAAACCCGGATTGCCGCCGAAGTGCACGGCTTCGATTTTTCCGAGTTCAAGGCACCGGCAGGCGTGGCCGAAGTCCTCGACCGCAAAAATTCCTTTGGCTATGCCGCCGCGCTGGAAGCGCTGGCCGATGCCGGCCTGCTGGAGCCCGCAGCGGCCCAGAGCGGCTGGGGCGAGCTGGGTTCCAGCTTCGACCCACTGCGTTTTGGCGTCTCGCTGGGCACGGAAGGCCGCCGCGATAGCCTGCTGCCCGAGTTGGCCGCGCGCAAGCTGCTGCCGCCCACTCCCGCCGACCGCAAAAAAGCGCTGGCCGATGTGCCCCGGAGCGAGTACCTGCGCTATTCCCCCTACAGCCTAGCGTTTGCGCTCAGCACCGCCTTCGATCTGCGCGGACCTTCCAGCACCATCTCCACCGCCTGCACTTCCAGCTCCCAGGCGCTGGGCTATGCGTTGCGCCGCATTCGCGCCGGCGACGCGGATGTCATGCTGGCGGGCGGCGCGGAAAGCCTGATGGAACCCACGCAGGTGGCCGGCTTCATCCTGCTGGGCGCGCTCTCGAAGCGCAATGATGACCCCGCGCACGCGTCCCGTCCCTTCGACGCCGATCGCGACGGCTTCGTGCTGGCCGAAGGCGCGGCCATGTTGGTGCTCGAAGACGCCTGGCACGCCTATCGCCGCGGCGCCCGCATTTACGCCGAATTCGCCGGCTTTGGCGCTTCCATCAATTCCTACCGCCTGACCGACTCGCCTCCCGATGGCGAAGGCCCGATGCTGGCCATGAAGGCCGCCCTGGCCGATGCCGGATTGCGGCCCGAAGAGGTGGACTACATCAATGCCCACGGCACTTCGACGCTGCAAAACGATGCCAGCGAAACCATGGCCATAAAGCGCTGCTTTGGCCCGCTGGCGAAGCAGATTCCGGTCAGCTCGACCAAATCCATGACCGGACACATGGTCAATGCCGCGGGCGCAATCGAGGCGATCCTCTCGGTCCTGGCCATGCGTGACGGCTATTTGCCGCCCACCATTAATTACGAGCGCGCCGACCCGGCTTGCGATCTCGACTACATTCCCAACCGCGGCCGCGAGGCGCGGGTGCAAATCGCCGTCTCCAACTCATTCGGCTTTGGCGGCTCCAACGGAAGCGTGGTGCTTCGTGCCTATCCCGAAACATAGCGGACGCCGGGTGGTGATCACCGGCCTGGGAGCCATCTCGCCGCTGGGCTGGGGCGCCGAGGAATTATGGAACTCGCTTACGGCGGGCCGCAGCGGCATTGGCGAGGTAACGCACCTGGATTTAGCTCCGTTTCGCAGCCGCGTGGGCGGCGCCGTGCGCGGCTTTCAAGTGCGCAAGCATCTCTCCGACCCCAAGTCGCTGAAGCTGATGACGCGCTCGGTGAGTTTAGGGGTTGCCGCCGCCGAAGCCGCCATCGCCGACTCCGGCTGGACGGCGGGCACGGACGATCCCGCCCGCGTCGCCTGCTTTGTAGGCTCGCCCGGCCACGCCGGCGAGCGCGACGAACTGCTGCCGGCGCTGACGCTGGCCTGGCAGCAGGGCCGACTCGATCTCGGCATTTACGGCGAACAAGGCATTGCCTCGACCAACCCGCTCTGGCTGCTGAAAAGCCTGGCCAATATCGTGCTTTATTTCGCCAGCCTGAAGCTGGGCTCGCGGGGACCCAACGCCAATATCTGCATGTCGGGCGCGGGCGGCGTGATGGCGGTGGGCGATGCCGCCGCCGAGATTCTCGCCGGCCGCGCCGATCTCGCCCTGGCCGGCGGCTACGAATCCTTGCTCGATGAGGAGCGCCTGGAAAGTTTCGAGCGCTCCGGGCTGCTCTGCCTGGAAGCCGGCCACGGTCCCGAGGCCAGCCGTCCCTTCGACCGCCGGCGGCAGGGCTTTGTGCCGGGCGAGGGCGCCGGCTTTGTGATGCTGGAAGAGATGCAGCACGCCCGCGCGCGCGGCGCCCGGATTTATGCCGAAGTGCTGGGCTACGCGCAAGCCGCCCCGGGACGCGAGTGCCGCCCCTTCCAGGCCCATGAAACACCGGCAGCGTTCATTCACGCCGCCTCCGCCGCGCTGGCCGAGGCGCGGCTCTCGGCGTGGCAGCCCGATGCCATTTTCGCGCATGCCCTGGGCACGCCGGCGGGCGACCGCGCCGAAGCCGAAGCCCTGCTGCAACTGCTGGGGGCGCGCGCCGCCTATATTCCCATCACCGCCGTCAAATCCTTGACCGGCAATCTGGCGGCGGCCTCCGGCCCGCTGGAAATCATCGCCGCCATCGGCTGCCTGTCGCCGCGCGCCATGCCGCTGCCGGCGATTGCCAATCTCGACGATCCCGATCCCGCGGGGCTGGATTACGTGCGCCATGAGCCGCGCCCGCTGATGGCGGCGGAAGTCTCGGCGCAACTACCCGCGTTGCCGGCCTCGAGCGCGGCGGCCGCGCCCGCGCTCGCGCGCGAAGCCGCGCGACGCATTCTGATAAATTCCGCCAGCCTGACCGGCGTCGCCGCCTGCCTGGTGCTGGGCGAAGCGCGCGAACCCGGCGCCGGCTCCTGGTCCACCCAAGCCGCCACCGCGCGGCCGCAAATGCAGCCAATGCCCCCGCCGGAGGGGCAGACGATCCGCGAGACGACATGAACCCCGCCGACAGCTCCCCTCCGCATTCCGCCGCCGGGCCGCGGCTGGCCGGCCGCACGGCCCTGGTCACTGGCGCCGGACGCGGCATCGGCCGCGCCATCGCCCTGCGCCTCGCGCGCGAAGGCGCGCGCGTCGCGATCAATTACAACCACAGCCGCGCCGATGCGGAAGCCGTGGTCGCCGCCATCCGGGAAGCCGGCGGCCAAGCGGAAGCCTTTGCCGCCGATGTCAGCCAGCCCGCCGCCTGCCAGCAACTGATTGAAGACATCGAGCGCGGCTTCGGCAAACTCGACATTCTGGTCAACAACGCCGGCGTGATTCGCGACCAGTTGCTGATCAGCATGGAAGACGACGATTGGCGCGCCGTCATGAGCGCCAACCTCGACAGCGTCTTTTATTGCTGCCGCGCCGCGGTGCGCTTCATGCTGCGCCGCCGCTACGGCCGGATTATCAACCTTTCCTCCGTGGCCGGCACCCGTCCGGGCAAGGGCCAGGCCAATTACGCCGCCTCCAAGGGAGGCATCAACGCTTTCACCAAAGCGCTGGCGGCGGAACTGGCCGGACGCAACATCACCGTCAACGCCATTGCGCCCGGCGTGATCGAAACCGAAATGTCGCAGGCGATTCGCGATGCCGCCGCCGAAGAAATTCTCGCGCACATCGGGTTGAAACGCTTTGGCAAAGTGGACGAGATTGCCGGCGTGGCCGCATTCCTCGCCTCCGCCGATGCCGACTACATCACCGGCGAGGTGTTGCACGTGGATGGAGGCTTGCGCGGCTGATGCCCGAGTTGCGCAGTGTCGTGGTCACCGGCCGGGGATGGCTGCTACCCCCGGGAATGACGCCTGCCGGCTTCGAAGACGACCGCAGCTCGCGCGCCGCCGGCTGGCGGCTCGACAGCTTCGACGCGGCTTCCTACGTAGGCGATCCCAAGGTGCTGCGCGCCATGAACCGGGTTTTTCAAATCGCCGCCGCCGCCGCGGTGCTGGCCATGCGTCCCGCCGGCCTGGTCTCGCCGAGCGATTTGGAACGGGCCGGACACGAGCCGGCGCGCTGCGGCATTGCCGTGGCAATGACCGAAATCTCGCCGGTGGACGCCAACCTGATCGACGCCGTGGTCGGCATCGGCACCGGCGACCAATTCGATCTGGGGGCGTTTGGGGAAGCCGCCCGGCACAGTCTGCATCCCTTTCGCCGTCTGATGTTGCTCGCCAACATGGCTGCGGCTCACAGTTCGCTGCTGTTTGGCCTGCAAGGCCCCAGCTTCACCTTTAACTCCGGCGCCCACTCAAGCTTGCAGGCCATACGCGAAGCCTGCTGGACCATCGCCAGCGGCCGCGCCGATTTGATGCTCTGCGAAGCCGCCGATTCACCGGAGAACGCCTTGCATTGCCAGCCGGTGACGGAAGCCGCCGCCGCGCTGGTGCTGGAAGCCGAGGAAAGCGCTCGCCGCCGTGGCGCCACACTGCTGGCCTGCCTGCAGCCGGGCCCCGAGCCTTCCGCTCCCGCGCTGGATGCGGCGCCGGCGCAACTATGGCGGCGCCACGCACCCGCCACCGCCGGATTACTGGCGGTGCTGGCGCGGCTCTCCCAAACCGGGGCGGCGCGGCTGGGTGAACTGCCCGGCCTGGAAATCGTGCCTTGCCGCCCGGCCGCCGATGCCGCTCCCCTGCACGAGCCAAGCCGCGCTTCGGGCGCGGCGCCCAGAAAGTCGGCGCCATGAACTCGGTTTGGATTACCGGCATGGGTGTGATTTCTCCGCTGGGAGCGGGGCTGGAGGCGCACCGCATCGCCTTGCGCGAGGCGAGCTGCGGCATCCGCTACATCCGCCAGTTTCCGACCGAACGTTTTCCAGTGCGCATCGCCGGCGAAGTGTGCGACCCCACGCTGCCGCACGCCGCCGCCGGACGCGCCAGCGTGCTGCTCGAGCGCGCCCTGCAGGAAGCCTTCGCCGATGCCGGCTTAAGCCTTTCCGAGCCCAGCCCGCGGCGCGCCCTCAGTTGCGCCCTGGGCAAGCAAACGGTGCGTCTGGAAACGCTGGCCGCCGCCCTTGCCGCTCCCGAAACCGATCTCGCCCAGGAACCGCCGCGTTGGCCGCCGACTTTCGTCCGCGATTGGGAAGAGCGCGAGCCGGCGCGCCAACTCGACCACCTCGCCGGGTATGCCGGCGCGCTTGGCCCCGCGTACTGCTGTTATACCGCATGCGCCTCCGGCAACGATGCCCTGGGCATGGGCAAGCGTCTCATCGAGCGCGGCGAAGCCGATATGGTGGTGGCCGCCGCCGCCGATTGCCAGGTCAATCCGCTCAGCCTGCTGGAATTTGATCTGCTCGACGCCCTAGCCCAGGGTGAGCCGGAACACGCCTGCCGTCCCTTCGACCGGGAGCGCACCGGCTTTGTCGTGGGCGAAGGCGCGGCCGTGCTCGTGCTCGAAGCCGCCGAACACGCCCGCCGCCGCCGCGCCCGCGCTCGCGGGCGCCTCACCGGCTATGGCAGCGCCCTCGATTGCTTCGGGCTTACCAAATGCCATCCCCAGGGCCGCGGCGCCGCCCTGGCGATGGCCGCCGCTTTGGCCGACGCGCGGCGCCGCCCCGAGGAAATCGGCTACATCAATGCCCATGGCACCGGCACGATCCTCAATGACCGCGCCGAATCGGCGGCCATTACCCGGGTTTGGGGCACCGCCGGCTCCGTTCCGGTCAGTTCCACCAAGTCGATGACCGGGCACCTGATTGCCGCCGCTGCCGCCGTCGAGGCCGTGCTCACCTTGCTTGCGCTCGATGAGCAATTTCTCCCCGCCACGCTGAATTACTCCACCCCCGATCCGGAGTGCCCACTGGCGGTGGTGGCCCAGCCCCGAGCCGCCCGTTTTCAGGCGGCCATGTCCAACGGGTTTGGCTTTGGCGGACAAAATTCCGCTCTCATTCTCGAAGCCCCCGAATGAATTCTTAATACTCCTTATCACCGATTGAAACTTATGCCCACGCTGCTCGAACCCACCTTTGACTGGCTTGACCGCCATCTACTGCGCAGCCCCGCCGCGCGCATCTGGATTGCCCGCCGCCTGTCGCCGCGTTTTATTGATCGCCTGCAAAGGGCCAAATTCCATGCCCTGGTGCGCTACGCCGCCCGCCATTCCAAGTTCTATCGCGATAGCTTTCGCGAGCGCGGCATCGACCCCCGCCGGATTTACAGCCATGCCGATCTGGGCGATTTCTTCACCACCGCCCAAGATCTCAAGACCCGCCCGATTGAAGACTTTCTTTGCGCGCCGGGCGAGTGTGGATTCGAAACCACCGGCACCAGCATGGGGGTCAACAAGCGAGTCTATTTCTCGTATCAGGAAATGTTCGACTACGGCCGCGACGGCGCCGCCGGGCTGTATAACCTCGGGCTGCGGCGGGAAGATGTCGTGCTCGATGGCTTCGATTATTCCTTCTGGAACGCACCCTTTACCGCTTATTACTCGCTCATTCCGATGCGCTGCCTGCACATCATCGGCGGCTTTATCGAGCCCAAGGAACTCTACGACCGCATGAAGGTGTACCGCCCCAACGTGCTGATGGGCGTGCCCACCCACATGGTGCGCGTCACCGAAGTAGCGGAAAAAGAGGGCATCTGGCCAGTCAAATTCATGCTGCTGGGCGGCGAAAACCTGAGCGAGCGCACCCGCGCCTACATTGAATCGGTCTGGCAGGGATCGCGCGTATTTCTTTGCTACGGCCAGACCGAGAACTTTGGCATGAGCGGGATCGAATGCCCGCAAAAGGGCGGCTATCACGTCAGCGGGCTCAGCCTAGTATCGGAAATCATCGACCCCGACGAGAACGGCTATGGCGAAATGGCCTACACCACGCTCAACCGCTCGGTCATGCCGCTCATCCGGTACCGTTCGGCCGACATCACCCGCTGGGCCAGCAACGGGGATTGCGATTGCGGACTGAAAGTCATGCCGCGGATTGACAAGGTCGTCGGCCGCACCGACGAGTTGATTAACTGCTCCATGGGCAATATCAGCCCGTTCTGGTTTGAGGAAATCCTGCGCGATGTTCCCGCCGTCAGCAACGATTGGCAGGTGATAGTGCGCCGCGGCGAGCGCGACGACGCGGTGGAAATACATCTTGAGCTAAATAATGGAGCCAGCCATGAAGGGATACGCCAGCAGGTGCTGGCCAACATCGAATCCCGTTTCCCCGATTGCTGGCGCTATTACACCAAGGGTTTTTTCGCCCTGGATATCCAATTCCATCCACGGCATTCGCTGGCCGGCGATGGACGCAAGCTACGCCGCTTAATCGATGCCCGCCGCGATGCCTGGAGCCAGTGAACCCCTAACTCATAACGCATAATCCGGAGAACACCATGTCCCAACTCGCCCTGAATGGAGGCCCGCGCAGCGTCCCCGCCGAACTCAAGAAAATCGGCTGGCCGATCATCACTCCCGAAGACCGGGCGGCCGTCGAGCGCGTGCTCGATCGCGGCGTGCTTTGGGCCATGACCACGCTGGAAGGCTTGAATTGCCCCGAGCAGGACGCGCTCGAGCGAGAGTTTGCCGCCTTCCTGGGCGTGCCTTACACCCTGGCCGTAAATGGCGGCACCGCCGGACTGCATATGGCGCTGGTCGCCGCCGGAGTGGAAGCCGGCGACGAGGTCATCACCTCCGCGTTCAGTTTTCTGGCTACGCCCGCCGCCATCCTACACGCCGGCGCCATTCCCGTCTTCGCCGACATCACCCCCCACACCTGGAACATCGACCCGCAGCGCATCGCCGAAAAAATCACGCCCCGCACTCGCGCCATCCTGGCGGTGGATATCCACGGGCTCTGCGCCGATTGGGACGCCATTCTTGAACTGGCCCGCCGCCATCACCTGCTCGTGCTGGAAGACGCCTGCCAGGCTCCCGGCGCCTCCTATCGCGGACGTTCCGCCGGCAGTTTCGGCCGGGCCGCCGGCTTCAGCGTCAATGGCACCAAAAATTTCGCGGTGGGCGAGGGCGGCTTTATGGCCACCGCCGACCCGGAAATCTTCGCCCGCGGCACCTGGCTCAAACAGGTCGGCGAAACCCTGCCCGCCGAAAATCCCGCCATGCGCCAACAGCACTTGCTGGCCTGGAACTATCGCGTGCAGGAAATGCCCTGCGCTTTGGCGCGCAGCCAATTGAGCCGCTTGGCCGCGGTCAATGAAACCGCGCGCCGCAATGCCGCCATCATGGACCAATATCTGCGCGAAACCCCCGGCCTGCGCCCGCCTTTCATTCCCGAAGGTTGCGTCTCGGTCTATCACAAATACCGCATCACGCTGGTGCCGGAAGAACTCGACACCCGGCTGCATGGCGTCGCCTTGCGCAACGCCTTCATGGCGGCGCTCGCCGCCGAGGGCGTGGATGTCGATCTCTGGGGCACGGCGCCGCTCGCCGCCCACCCCATGATTCAGGCCCGCCACGGCTTCGGCCGCGGCTTTCCCTGGAGCCTGGCCGGACCGCCCGAGCAGTACGAATATCACGCCGAAGATTATCCCGTCACTCTGGAAATGTTCGCAAATAGTTTTTGCCTGACTAACGACGAGTTTCCCATCTATGCCCAGCCCGAGCCGGTGATGCACGCCTTCGGCCGAGCCTTGCAAAAGGTGGCGCAAAACGCCGGCGAACTGGCCCAAGCCCGCGTCGCCGCCTGGCAAACCGCGACGTAAGCAGCAGGCGGCTCGGCCGCTTTTACTTTTAGGCGCTGACGTTTTCGCAAACGTCCGGCCGAAGCCAGACGCTTTACAAAAACTCAAAGAAGCCGACTTTGCGAAGCTTATCCTGGCTGAGACTCCAGTCGAAGTGGTTTTAATCCATGAGCTTTCCAGATGGGCCGCACGCTTGCTGCACCGATGCCAGCGGCCTGGGCCATGTTAGCGGCGTACGGTCCGGCAACTTTACGCGGCACGGCTTTTCAGATTCATTCTGGAATTTTTCTCGGGCGTTTTGAGGGTTTCCCCGATATCCATGATGGGCCCTGCGACTTAGAGTAGCGGCAAAGGGTTCAGGGCGGGCTTACGGTTAAACGCCACTCGTAGTTGCAGGGAAGCAAGAAATCAGAAAAAGAAGGTTGCTGAGAGTTTTACTCTGCGGGTAGTGCGGGATGAAACCACTGATATTGGTTGCTGACGACGAGCGCTTTTTCCGTAAAATTGTGCTCCAAATCCTCAACGAAAAATATGAAATCCGCGAGGCCGTCAACGGTTGCGATGTGATTGAGCAGGCCCGCTTGTGGCGCCCTAAACTAGTGATCATGGATCTGGCCATGCCCGACTGCAATGGCCTGGAAGCGATCCGTAAAATCCGCAACGAACGACTGAGTTGCAAAATACTGGCTTGCACCGTGCACGTCGCGCCGCACTATCGCGACTCCGCTCTGGCTTGCGGCGCGGACGCCTTCCTGCCCAAAAAAATGATTTTTTCGCAACTGCAGCCGCTGGTCGACAAGCTCTGCGCTTGAGAAAGCGGCTCGGCCGCTTTTACTTTTAGGCGCTGACGCTTTCACAAACGTCCGGCCGAAGCCGGACGCAGGGCGAATACTCATGGCTGCCGGGCATTGCCGGGCGCAATGCCGGCGCGGCTGAGCGCTTACGCGCAGATCGCTTAAAGGTTGCATGCAAATTCCTGCGCTGTTTTGGCCTTCGCCGCACCGCGAATTTTTCAAAAGAGCATACGAAAAAAATCCCTTGTTTCCATTTTGCAGTTCCGATTAAATTTTAGATTTTTCATCGTTTACCGTTTCGGCACGCCATTTGCCCCGGATAGGGGCAAGGGAGGTCTTACGAGCGCGCGCAGGCTCTTGTTCGGAATTTTTCCGCGCAATTGGCCTCCCTACAGGAGGCAAACGCAATTGAGCACCCAAGATCTCGAAAATGCCTTGAAACTCTGCAGCCAAGTGCAACAACTGGAGGCCCCGCAATCTTTACATATTGCCTTGGCCAATGCGCTCTCCAGCGCGGTATTTGAAGTCGAGCGCCTGCGTAATGGTTTAGCGCAGATCGTGGAGCATGTTGGACCTATCGAATGCCATGCAAATGATCGTGGCAATGGTCACTGTGGCTGCGGCTGCGTCATCGATCAAGCTCGTCACTTGCTACTAAGCGAAACGCAAAGCCAATAAAAGCAGTAAAGTTCTTTTCCATTGTTTCCGATATTCCTTCAGCGGCTCGGCCGTTTTTACTATTAGGCGCTGACGCTTTCGCAAACATCCGGCCGAAGCCGGACGCTTTGCGAAAACTCATGGCTGCCGGGCATTGCCAGGCGCAATTCCTGCGGAATTGCTTGGTATTGTCGTTCCCAGGCGCGGGACCTAACCGGAACCCCAAGCAAACCCGGCCTGCGGGCATGGCTTGAGAGGCAATTTCTTCGAAATTGAGAATGCTTGAGGCAATTTCCGCGAAATTGCCAATGACGAAAACTGCTGTCCGACTCGGCCGTTAACGTTTGATCCAATGCAGATTGAGAACTGAAAACCGTAAAAAACAGCGGTTCAATGGTCACGGGCAACGGCTAGGCGTATTACCCGGGACCAAATCAAGCCAAAAGTATTAAAATTCTTTACTGCAGATTATGTTCCGAACATCTTCTTTCTTTTGGCGGCTTTTGCCAGAGCTGCTGCTAGCCGCATGGGCATTGGCTGCCATTCCAGCCGCCGCCCAACAATGCCCCGGCGGTAAAGCGATCCTGCGTTTCCAGTTGACCGCCGCCCCTCAGACCGGAGGCCAACCGCTGGCGCTGACCGAGATCAACGATCTTGGCCCATCGGATGTGATTCAATACGCTTCCAGCAATCCCGGCTTACTCAATTCAGCGCGGGTGAGCATCATGGTGGTGCCGCGCGAGGGAGATTTCAGCTCGGACTTGCGCGTGCTGCCGGCCCGCAAGGCGCGAAAGCCGGCGCAATGGAATTCGCCGGTTCACGCCGCCGCGGTCGCCTTCATTTATGGCCCGCATGGCTTCAATACGAAAAAAATCCGCAAGCTAGCCAATTCTCATCCGGAACTGATCCGGGCGCTGATCGACTATGCCATCCAGGCCTCGCGGGTAGAGGCGTTGGTGACCTTGCTTGAGCATTATGAACAATCGCCGCCAGGAAGCGAAAATCTCAATACGCTGCTCCAGCAGTATTCCAACCGTTACGGCGTGAAGTTGCCCAAGGTCAACCCCAATATGCCGTCCGACGTGGAAGCGGCGCAACTATTGCAGGCCATCACGCCGCCCAGCGAGGAAAATCAGGTCAATCCCAACCGGCGCGCCATTGTTACCGGCGCGGCCACTGCTTCGCAGGTTTTGGGTGGGATGTTTTTATCTCCGGAAACTACGATTGCCGCCGGCACCGTGCCGTTGTTCAATGCAATTCGCCATAATTTTTTCCCCGGCACGGAGTTCCTTGGCTCCTTTGGCGAGCCCGGCCCCGGAGCGAACGAAACCTCGTTGTGCACCACCAACATTGCGCCCAATGGAAAAAAGCACCTGGCCTATATCTGGATCATCCTCGTGCCGGGTGACGCGGCGCCCACGATGCGGTTGCAAGCCAAACAGACGATTCCCGTGCAATGGAAAGATTCGGTGCACGTGGTCTGCGCAACGGTCGCGCAGCAGCGCGCCCTCATGCGCGCCCGCGACTGGCAACTTATCGGCGCCGATGGGCATGCGGTTCCGGTATCGGTCAAAATTCACATTGGCGCCACCGATGACAGCCTCGGGCTGGATCTGCGGCACCTGGCGCTGGCTCCCGGCAACTATCACCTCCGCGCGGTTTGGGATTGGACCCCGATTCAGGCGCAAGGCACAATTCATTTGGCGCCGCTTCCGAACCTCGCCAAGATCAAGCTGGCGCCCGGAACCGGCGACCAGCTCATTGCCTCCGGCGGCATTGTGAAAATTAAACTGCTTGGCGCCAACAGCGACGCCGCCTTTTTCAAAAGCGTCGAACTGTTGCCCGCAGCCAAAAATAGCGGCCTGCAACCCAAATCGCTGCCGTTTACCGCTCAACCCGGAAACATACTGCAAGTCCCACTCGATACCGCCGGTTTGCAGCCGGGCGAATACAAACTCCGACTGCTTCAAATCAATGGCTCGCAACGGGAGATTCCCATCACGGTGCACCCACCGAACCCGGTGCTGCAATCGCTGCCCATACGCGTCAATCTGGGAGAAACGGCGCCGCAAGCGATTGTGCTCCATGGCCAACACCTGGAACGGATTACCGCCATTACCAGCCCCGGCGCCCAGTGGAGCCTGGCGCAAGTAGCCAAAGGCAGCGCCGGTTTGACCGAACGCCAGGCGACGGTAACACTGGCCTCCGGAGCCAGCGCGGGTACAGCCATTGCCGCAACGGTGACGGTCAAGGGGCTCAAGACTCCGCTCACGATTGCCGACGCCTTGCGGGTCGCCGGCCCCAGACCCCGCATCGCACGCATCGTACGCGCTACGACCGGTGCGGCTCCGGTTCAACTTTTCCCCGGCGAACTGGCGCTCAATCGGGTGTCGAGTTTTTCCATCGTGCTTGAGCACGCGCCGCAAGATCCGGAATTTGATTTAAGCTGCCTAGCAGGGCCAACGCCCGATACCACCGTGCACCTGCATCCCGGTGAACAAAGAAAAATGGAAGATCTGGAAGCGGCCGGAGGGAGCGATTATTATCTGGCGCTCAAGCCCGCGGATCTAGGCCAGTCCGGGTGCTCGGTGCAATTGCGCGTCGTTTCGCCGGCCAACGGAGACTCCGCTCCGGTCGTGCTGGGGCGCACGGTGCAATTACCCACAATCACCCGCTTCACGCTCTCAGACAAAAGCACCGGACCCAACCTATATGCGGGAGTACTGACCGGCAACGATTTACAACTGATCGCCGCCGTGGGGTGGGATCCGCACCGGCCGGTGCTCGTGGATTCGATTCCGCTGCCGTTGGGGAAAGAGACAAAAAACGGAGTACCCGAACAGCGGCTCCACATCATCTTGCCTTGGCCGGCCCCGTCGCCGCACGCTCACCTCTATATTTGGCTGCGCGGCGAGAAGACAGGTCGCCAAACCAACGCCACGCTGTAGAAAGCTGACGGCGAGCAGGCTATATACTGTCGCCGTTTAACCTCTCTATGTGGGACAACCTCATCGGCCGTCAAATTCGTCGCTGCAACCGCAACCTCATTCTCGTCAACCTGCTTATCCTTGCCGGCTTAGCCGCGCTTGCTTATTTTCACCGGCAATATTTGACCGATTGCATTCACGGACCTTACCCGATGACGGCCGCGCAGTTGGCGCAGCCTGATCCCGGCCATACTTTCGTTCACATCACCGGCGACAAGTTGGTGGATACCGGCTTTGTGCTGACCCAACACGATCAGAATGGCGCCGTCACCACCAAAGCTCATTTCCTGATTTTGCGCGTCGGCGGCCGGCTATTATTGTTGCGGTCCGCCGGCGAGAATTTAAAGAAACTTTCCTACACCGGCACGCTGACGCCGCTGACTGCGGATGTTGCCAGCGACATTCTGGCGCCGCTCGAACGCGACGCCCCGCGAATCGCGCCGCTGATATTGCCGCACATGCTCAATCAGACCGCATCCTTTCGCAAAAGCGCCTATCTCAGCCTACTCATGATCTTGCCCTTAGCCTGGCTTAGTGTTTGGAATTTACGCAAGGGCAAGCGACGGCAAGCCGATTTCGGACTTTCTCCCATTGCGCAACGCCTGGCGCGCTACGGTGACGTGGATACTGTAGCGCACCGCATCGAGCAGGATGCCCTTATTGGCGTAGAAAAATTCGGCTCTGCCAGCTTGACCCGCCAATGGATTTTTAGCTCCAGCCTCTTCGGCTTCTCCGCCATGGAAATTTCCAGCCTGATCTGGATCTATGAGAAAGTAACCACCACCAAGTACGCTTTCTTCCTTTCCATCGCGAAGTCATACACCGCCGTATTGTACGATCGCCATGGATGCCATATGGAGATTCATGGCCGCAAAAAGAAAGTGGAAGCGCTTTTGCTGACACTCCGCCAACGCGTTCCCTGGGCGCTATCCAGCTATAAAAAGCAGCTCACGATAATGGCAAGGAAAGAATTGCCTGAATTGGCGGCTCTTGTCGATCAGCGCCGCCGCGAAATGGAACAGGCTCAATCCCAAACCGCGGCCGGCCGCTAGCGGCTCGGCCGCTTTTACTTTTAGGCGCTGACGCTTTCGCATAGGTCCGGCCGAAACCGGACGCAGGGCGGATACTCATGGTGCAATTTTTCACCCATAGCGAAAGTCCAGCCACTGGCGAAGCTTCAGGGAATCACGGCATCAGCTTCACCGCGATGCCAGCACAATGGTCACGGTGATCGCGATAACCATGCATTGGTGAAATGCCGCGATCAAACCCGGAGCCTTCGGCTTTAGGTTGACGGCATGGAAAAGAAGGAAACCCACCGCGATCTGCCCAACGGCTAAATAAAAAGCTATTGGATACGCCGGCATGTACCAGCCAAGCGTTGCCACAACGGCAAGCGCCGAAAGCAGATGGATAGCAAAAGTCCATTGGGCCGCCCGCCGGGGCCAGTAAAAAGGCTCAATGGGCTTGCCGAATCCGCGCTGCCCGGTGGTCATTCCTCCCAGGAACACCGTTAACAGCAGAGGATGGAGGACTCCCATGATGCCGAGATAAAACCAAAATTTAATGCCGGGGAGCAAGAGACCGCTGAGATAACAGAGGAAAACCCCATAAGCCAGCAGTCCGTGAATGCCATGCACGAACGACGGCATACGGCCGGACAGCACGTGCAGTGTTCCAATGCCCAGCAAGGCGGTAATGATCACCAGAACTAAGCCATTCAGGGTCGCCGAAGCCGGCGAAAGAACGGCCAGCACCACCGCAATCACGCCCACCAGCGTTGCCACCACACGATGCGCCGCTTCAGGATCGCCCTGGACCATCAAGACCAGGATGTTTCGCGTGTAAGGCCACTGCGTCCCAAGCGAGAGGCCATAGCCATAGCCTTCCACCAGGCTGCCGAGCAGAATCAGAATGCCGGCCAATATGGTTTCGCTCAGATAGAATCCGCTAACTATTGCCGCTGAGCCCGGTTGATGGCTGGCGCTCATCTCCCAGATACCGGCCACGATTGCGCCCACGACCAGCGCGGCAATCCCCAGCCGGATGGCGCGCACCATAGGCGTCATCTCCCCTTCGACAGCTGAGGAGATCGCCGCTTTCGCGGCTATTTGAGCGGAGCCTGTTTTTTCAACCATGCCGGCGTCTTTTACTGTTTTCAGATGTACGCTTCATCAACAACAACATAAGCCTGATGAACTCCTAAAGGCAAAGCCGTTTTCCTCGCCACTTTCAACCAGCGGGAATGGCGAGTTTAGTCTTCGTGGCGCGGGTCGCGGCCGCCAGCGCCGCGCGCACCCGCCGTTCGAGCCGGGCAGCGTCAATCCAACCATCGTGATACCAGAGGATTTTGCCGGAAGGTGCGCTGAGTTCTATCCACGGCAGATCTTGCACCTGATATTCATCCGCCAGTTCTCCATGCGCATCCTGGACGATGGGCGTGCGCAACGTGGGTCCGAACGAAGTGAGCGCTTGCCGGGCCGCCGCGGCCGAAGGTTCGGTGGGAACCTCATCCACGGCGACGACCGACGGCCAATGCCGCTGTCTGGCTACAAGCGCATATTGATCGAATGCAGAAAGCTTCTGCTTCAATTTCGCACGGGTTCCCAGCCAACTGGCGAAGAAAACCACCAGGTGCGGATGAGATTTTCCAAAACTGACCTGTACCGGCTTCGGACCGATCGCGCTTAAAGGCGTTTTCCCTTCCGCCACCAGGTCGGACGTTTGCGGCACACGCGGGGGGACGGAAGCGTGGGGGAGCAAGGGCGCCATATCCCTGGCCAGTTCCCGCGCTTCATCGCCCAGCACGGTATAGCTCATGAGTGTAGTGACCGCGCCGTGCTCATGGCCTTCCGGCCCGATGATATAGGTCAGGGCGGAATGTTCCACATCACCGTTGCGCGACACCGCCACGTGAATGTGATAGGCCAGCCAGACCTGCTCCAGTTGCGCCGCCGGTCCGGTCAGAAAGCGCCAATTGCGGGGTAATTCGTGGATGCGCGAATAGGCGGCCACATCCGCGGTCCTGGCCTTATTCAGGTTGACATTCACGCCGAGCAATTCCACGCGTCCAGCGGCCGCCGGGCCCAGCATCCGCACCGCTTCCACCATGCTATTGGTCGTCAGCGGGCAAATCTGCCGGCATTCCGGATCAAGGAAAGTTAGCAGCACGACTTTGCCACGAAACTGTTCAAGCGAGGTTAACCGGCGCTGCTGGTCGCGCAAGATAAAGCCGGGCGCCAGTGGACCGGCGCTCTCCGGTTTCTTCGGAATGATGCCGGTGGCTGCAAACACGATCATCGCGGCTACAAGCGCCCCGAAGCCGACCAGGAGCCACCTTTTGCGAAGAATCTGAAGAATATTCTGAGGATTACCCGGCATGAAAAAACATGAAACCGCGCACAGCCTTTTCTTTCATGCTATCAGAGTGCAGTTGACACGACCCATCACTGCGCCGTCTCAGTGAAGATGTACTCCGGGTGACCGATCGGATAGGGAGCTTCCGCGGTAATGCTGACCGTGCCCGGGGTGGAGGGCAGCTTTAACTGCACGGTGGCCGTGCCATTGGCGCCAGTTGTGACCAACAGCATAGCGCCGGGGGTGGCGGGCGCGACTGTTCCATTGGCGGCCACCAGCGTTCCACCGCTTGTGGTAAACAGGATGTCTTCGCCGGCGGCAGCCGCGCCGCTCGAGCCGGGCGCCACGGTAACCGACAGCGTAATCGTGGAGCCGGCGGCGGCGGCTTGGCCATTGCCGGTTTCCATCAGCGTTGCCGCCGGATTGCCGACTTCCACAATGCCGGATTCAGTTTGAGCCGTGCCGTCGCCATCCGTGCCGGTCACGGTGTAATTGTAGAAGCCGGGCGCTGTCGATGACGGCGCGCTGATGGTAATCGCGCCCGGCTGGCCTGCCGCAATGCTGGATTGCGTGATCTTCACCGCAATACCGGCATTGCTGGTAACGCCGTTGAGCGTCACCGTACCCGAGCCGCCGACCAGCGCCGGATGCAGCGTAACGCTGGTTCCCGCCGAGAGCATCACCGTGCCGGAGCCGGCGTAGGGTGTCGAGGCCGGCGCCAGGCTGGAACTTAGCGCCCAGCCGGCGGCGGGTACGGCCATCTGTCCGCTGAGTACCAGCAGCGTCGCCGAATAAGGCGGAAAGGTTGCGCTGCCGGAAAATGCGCCCGTGGCCGAGGCCACAATGCGGTTGGGATTGGCGGCTGAGAGCGTGTAGCCGGTCATTGCGCCCGGAGAGAAGTGCTGGATATCGATCGTCGCCTCCAGCTCGTTATAAGGGCTATTGTTGATTACCAGCAGAGTCATCTCCTGGCCGGTGGGCGAGACGGCGGCGAAGCTCGAACAGGCAACGACATTATCGGATCCGGCGCCGCAATTGTTACTGGCGCTGACCGAGATTGAGGCGAAGCCAGCATGATTGCCGTCGTAATTCCGAAACAGCTCCAGGGCCTGATACGACGGCGCCTGTTGTTGCGGATCGGGAGCCGTCCAGCGGGCGGCGGCATAGTAATCGTATTGCCCCAACAGGCCCCAAGCCTCGGCATCGGAAAGCGCAGTGGCGATGCCATCTTCGCCAGCCGACCCCGAGGACATGCCGAAATTCCATTCCGTCACGCTGACCGGCAGGCCGGGCAGGATGCTGTTGGCCAGCGCCAAGGCGCGCACCAGCCGCGCCTGCACATGAGGCAGCGGCTGCATCGTGGGCACGGTGACCGAGCCAATCCAGGAATTGGTATCGTCGTAGCCGGTGTCGTACCAGTCGCGGGTCGCCGCCAGCGATAGCCGGTCGAGCTCAAACGCGGTTGAGTTGCCGGGAATGTTCGGCTCGGGGTAAGCGTGAAAATCAAAAACGTTGAGCAGTTGCGTGCCGGCGATGCGGCCTTCCATGGCAACATCGTTGAGCCACCAGGGCCAAAAATCGAGGTAGCCGTGGCTGGCGCGGTCGGTGTTGCCGGAAGGATTCCAGTATCCGCCCCAGCAGCAAGAGACCGGGCCGAAAGTGAGCGCCGCCGGGTCCGCCTGCTTCAGCACCGCCGCAACGCGGGTAAAATCCGAGAGCAACTCGCTATAGGTCACCGGGTTGGGGTGGATGTCGCGATGGGTACCGTTCCAGATGTCGGACTCATTATCCAAATCATAAAAATGCGGTGCCGCGCCAAACGCCGGCGCCAGCGCCGCCGCCCATTGGCTGCGATACACCGCGCCGGCCGGATCGTTGGAACCAGGCGAATCGAGCAGCGGCACATAAGCGTCGCCAAAGGCGTTGTGGGCGACAAAGACGGGATTCGGCGGAACGTAATAATTTGAGGTTTGCCCGGCACAGGCGGCCTGCGTCAGAATGCCGTCGCCGTCATCGGAATTATACGGGTTCGAGACGCAAGCCGTGTAGCCGTATTTCTGCTCGGAGAAACTGTAATCGTTGCCGCCACTCTTGGCGACCCAGCCGGCGGTCACGCCGGTGGCCGGATCGGTGGTGGTCAAGGTGGGCATGGTCATCAGCGGATCGGCCCCGGCCGCTATCACCGCCCGAGTAAAGGCAACCGAATCGGCGCCGGTGGAGGCGGTGCCGAGATTCAGCGCCTGGAAGGGATTGTCCTGGAAGAACCAGTCGGCGTCGTCGTTGCAGAAGAAATTTTTCCAGTTGTAATCGGTGCTGTTGTTGCCGCCCCAGCGCACGAAGGTGGCGCCGCTGTCGGTAATATAGGAAGCATCCGGGGGAAAATTCACCCCATAAATCAGCGGGCTGATGGGATGACGGTTGGCCAGCGCATCAACCGTAATCTGCGCACTGGCAGTACCCACCGCCGCTTGCACGGAAAGCGGGCTGGAAGCCGTGCCGGCACCCACCGAATTCACCGCCACAACTTCGTAATAATAGGTAAGTCCGCCGATGATTTCCGTATCGGAATAGGAATTCGAAGCCGGCGAGGCGATCACGCTGTACGGTCCCGCACTGGCCGTGGCGCGCGAGACGTTGTAACTCGAGGCGCCGCTGGCGGCGCTCCAGGACAGCGCGTTGCTGCCCGCGCTGGTGGTGGCGCTCAATCCGGTTACCTGCGGCGGCACGGCCGGGGTGGGCGGAGAGGGCGGGAGACTGCCACTTCCGCCGCCACAGCCCAAGATGAAGAGCCAGCCCGCCATTAAGAATCCCCAGACCACATACTTGCCATAGCGCGCCATGACTCGCTCCGGATCACTCTCGAATCAAACCTTATACTACCCGCTATGAAGCGATATATTGGAGCGCTGGATCAGGGCACGTCGAGCACGCGCTTCCTCCTCTTCGATCAAGCGGGCGCGGTGGCGGCCTGCGCGCAACGCGAGCATCGGCAGCTTTGTCCCCGTCCGGGCTGGGTGGAGCACGACCCGCGCGAAATACTCGCGAACAGCCGCGCGGTGATATCGGAAGCGCTGGAACTGGCCGGCGTGAAATCCATCGAGCTGGCCGCCGTCGGCATCGCCAATCAGCGCGAGACCACGCTGATCTGGGATGGCGGCAGCGGCGAGCCACTCTATCCCGCCATCGTCTGGCAAGACATGCGGGTGGCGGACATGATTGAAGAGCTGGGCGGGGATGGTGGGCGAGAGCGGTATCGCCAGCGCACCGGGCTGCCGCTGGCCACCTATTTTTCCGGGCTGAAGCTGCGCTGGCTGCTGGAAAACGTACCCGGACTGCGCGCCCGCGCCGCCGCCGGCGAGGCGCTGTTCGGTACTGTGGATAGCTGGCTGGCCTGGAACCTGACCGGCGGCGCGGAAGGCGGTCGCCATATTACCGATGTCACCAACGCCAGCCGCACTCAATTGATGGATCTGGCCACCTGCCAATGGGACGCGGGCATGCTGGCGGAGTTCGATATCCCCGCCGCCTGCCTGCCGCGCATCACCGCATCATCCGCCATCCTGGGCGAAATTCGCGAACAGCCGCTCGCAGGCGTGCCGCTGGCCGGCCTGCTCGGCGATCAGCAGGCGGCACTGGTGGGACAAACCTGCTTTGCGCCGGGCGAGGCCAAAAACACTTACGGCACCGGCTGTTTTCTATTGCTGCACACCGGCACGCGCCCGGTGCCGTCGACCGCCGGCTTGCTGCCCACCGTCGCCTATCGCTTCGGCGAAGCCGCGCCCTGCTATGCGCTCGAAGGCGCCATTGCCATCACCGGCGCGCTGGTGCAGTGGTTGCGCGATAATTTGCGGTTGTTTGATCGCGCTGCCGAGATCGAAGCGCTAGCCCGCGCCGTACCCGACAATGGCGGGGTCTATATCGTACCGGCGTTTTCCGGCTTGTTCTCACCCTACTGGAACCCCAGCGCACGCGGCCTGATTGCCGGGCTGACGCGTTTCGCCAACCGGCATCACCTGGCGCGGGCGGCGCTGGAAGCCACCGCCTACCAAGTACGCGACGTGCTGCTGGCGATGCAGGCGGATTGCGGCCTGGAGCTCAGCAGCCTCAAGGTGGATGGCGGCATGGTGGGGAACGAGCTACTGATGCAGTTCCAGGCGGATTTGCTGGGCGCGCGCGTGGTACGCCCCCAGGTGACGGAAACGACCGCGCTCGGGGCCGCGTATGCCGCCGGCCTGGCAGTGGGCTACTGGAGTGATTTACAGGCGCTCCGCTCGAATTGGCAAGCTGAGCGGGAATGGACGCCGGCGATGCCGCCTGCCGAGCGCGAGCGGTTGTATGCCGGCTGGAAAAAAGCGGTAGCGCGATCGTTAGATTGGTCGGAGGAGGCCTTGAAAATCGTTACGACTCCTTAGCCGCCAGTTCGCGGCACGGCCGCTTTTACTTTCAGGCGCTGACGCTTTCGCAAAGGTCCGGCCGAAACCGGACGCAGGGCGAATACTCATGGATGTTTTCTTCTGTATTCTGGCTGCTTACTTCTGTATTCTGCCTTATTCTGCCTTTTTGCCTATTCAGGAGATTATCCATGATCCGGATCACGTATCGCCGCGCAAGTTGCAGGTTCATCCTGACCGCAGGCTTCGTCTGCCTGCTCGCGGCCAAGTCGCCGGCCTCGACACCACGCGGCGGCGGCGCGGGGAAAGCCCGGACGGCACAGCATCCATCCCGCCGGCGCGCCGCCGCCGCATCGTCCACCTCCGTGCAAGCGAAGCCATTCGGGCGGCTGGCGCTGACGCCGCCGATGGGCTGGAATAGCTGGAACCATTTTGCCGGGCATGTCACCGCGCGGGTGCTGCGCCAGACGGCGGACGCCATGGTGGCCAGCGGCATGAAAGCCGCCGGTTACCGCTATGTGGTCGTGGACGACACCTGGCTGGCGCACCATCGCGACGCGCGCGGCAGGCTGCAGCCTAACCCGCGCCGCTTCGCCGGCGGCATACAGGCGCTGGCGGCCTATATCCATAAACGCGGGTTGAAATTCGGCATTTATGAAGACGCCGGGCTCCAGACCTGCGCCAAATACCCTGGCAGCCTGGGGCATTACCGCCAGGATGCGCGCACCTTCGCGGGCTGGGGCGTAGATTACCTGAAGTTCGACTGGTGCAATGTTCCTTTCAAGCGCTTTCCCGGGCTGACGCCGGCGCAAGTGGCGCACCGGCTCTACCGCCGCATGCACCAGGCGCTGCTGGCGACGGGGCGTCCGATCGTCTTCAGCTTGTGCGAATGGGGATTGTACACGCCCTGGCGCTGGGCCGGCGAAGATGGCAATCTATGGCGCACCACCGGCGACATCAATGACACCTGGGCGCGAATGTCGGCCATCGGCTTTCATCAAAACGCCATTGCCGGCTATGCCCGGGCCGGCCATTGGAACGATCCCGACATGCTGGAAGTGGGCAATGGCGGCATGACCCCTACCGAGTACCGCACCCACATGAGCCTGTGGGCGATGCTGGCGGCGCCGCTGATGGCGGGCAACGATCTGCGCCACATGCCGGCGGCGACGCTGCAGATTCTCACCAACCGCGACGTGATCGCGGTGGACCAGGACCGGCTGGGGATTGAAGGCCATCGCATCTGGCGCTCGGCGCGCCCGCGCAAGGGCCAGCCCGCCAGCGACCAGGAAATTTGGGTGAAGCCGCTGGCCGGCGGCAGCGAAGCGGTGGGCTTATTCAACCGCGATACCGCGCCGGTCACCATTCGCCTGCATCTCTGGCAAATCGGCATGCGCGCACCGGCCTGCGTCCGCGATCTGTGGATGCACCGCAATCAGGTTATCCGGAGCGCCTCGCTCGCCCGGCAGGTTGCCGGGCATGGGGTGGTGATGTTGAGGGTGGGGCCGCACGCGGAGTGCAACTAACAATATGAAAACACATAATCATCCATCCCCCAATTTATCTATTAAAAATACTGGAGAAAAATACACACAAGAGAAAATACACATAAATTGTACTTAGCGGATGATCAGCGGACACTCGGGGTCCCGAGTGGCGGGATCAGTTTAGCTCAAGCCACCCCGGCTTGAGCGGTGAATGTGCGGCCGTCCAGGAAGGCCT
>JAKASR010000032.1 GCA_021818955.1 Acidobacteriota bacterium | reverse complement strand
GTACTCCCCGGTCTTGCCGATCGCTCGCATCGCCAGCTCATTGACCTCACACCTGCCGCCTGGCTTGCCGTCCGCCAGCAAGCCTGAATCCACCTGCATACTGGGTTTGCCCTGACGCTTACGATTGTCGAGGCGCTGCGCGCAAAGCGAGCGGTGGATGAAATTGCCGCGGAATTCGGACTTTCCCGCTATACCGTGAAAAATTATATTGCTCGCAGCCTGAAAAAAAAGGGCATGCATTCGGTGGAGGAGTTGCTGCAGGCAACCGCACCGAAGCCGTCGCTCAACGTCGCTGGCTATAGGCTCAACCGGCAATTGGGCATCGCCTTGGGCAACATGGAAATGGCCAGCAATGAAGGTGGCCTGCTGGCCGCCTTGCTGGCCGGCGCGCAGGAATGCGGGCAGGCGCGGAACGCGGTGTTGTGGAAAGTGCTCGGCACCGATCCGCCCTTGCTGGCCTCCTGGAATGACAGCAATTGCTTGGTCGAGCCTAACCCCAAGCTGCTATTTTCCATTCTTTCGCAAGGCTATCGCCTGATCAGCGCCACCCTCTGGACAATCGAAGCGGCAGCCTGGCGCACCTTGGAAGTTGATTCTGAAGCGATTGCCGTGGTGCTGCAATCCGAGCCGCACCGGCTATTGATGGTGGTCAGCCGCCCGCACGACCATCGCTTTAATTTTTTGCACCTCGCGGCGATGGTTTTATTAGCTCGCGCCGCCGAATTTCGCTTGCGGACGGATGCCGCTCAGGCGCCCAACAGGTGCATGCAGGTTTTAAACAGCGGCTCGAATCCATGCTCGGCATCCTGAGATAAGGCGCGGGCGATGGTTTTTTCCGCTTGCGCGCGCGCATAGCCCAGATTGACAAGCGCCGATAGCACGTCGGCCACCGCGCTGGGCAACGGCGCCGTGGGGGCTTCCTCCCCGGCCGGAAGCTTGTCTTTCAGCTCCAGCACCACCCGTTCCGCTGTCTTTTTCCCGACGCCGGGGATGGCCGTCAGCCGGGCATGATCGGCGGAGCGGATGGAGGCCGAAAGCTCTTCGGCCGGTAAGCCCGATAAAATCGCCAGCGCCAGCCGCGGCCCGATGCCGCTGACGCCGATCAGCTTTTCAAACAACGTCTTCTCCAGCCGCGTGCCAAACCCATAAAGCTGGAGTGCGTCTTCCCGGACATGCGTATGAACGAATAACTCCGCCAGCGCGTTTTTATGTTCCGGCAAGGCGGTGTAAGTCGAAATCGGCACAAAAACCTCATAGCCGATGCCATTGAGTTCGAGCACGATCCGGCCGGGGGCTCGCTCCAGCAATATTCCCCGTAAAAATGCAATCATGGCATTCGTCTCCCGCCGGCCATAAGCGTTAACGGCCGCGTTTTCGCGACGCGCTCGCTTTCGGCCGATCTCTTGTCCGCCGGGGGCGGATCAGCGCTTAAAATGAAAAGCGGCTGAGCCGCTTCAGCCCTCTGAAAAATACATCCGATCTTCATTTTTAGCGATCGAAAACGGATCATATAAGGTTACGGTTTTGGCGCTCTAATGAAAACCGGCAGCCGGGATTGCTCGATTAAGCCTTCGGTGGCGGCCAAATCGAGAAAATGGCGCAAGCCCTCCAGATGTCCGGCATCGAGCCGATGTTCCAGGTTGTGTTCGAGGTAGTGCCGGATTTCGTGTTCGGGCAAATTCAGCCGCAGCGCCCATTCCCGGCAGATGGCGGTCAGATGCTCGAAGCCTTCCTCGCGCGCGCGAATAAAACGTTCCGCCAGCCAACGGGCTTCTTCGCTTTCCGGCTCGGGCATACTTTCGGCGCGCACGGCCCAAAGCGCAAAAATGAATGGCAGCCGTGTCCATTCGTGCCAGACCGTGGCTAGGTCCAGCACGCCGAAGCCTTCGGCCTCGGCCTCGCCGCTTAACCGAAGCTGCAGCGCGGGGTCGCCGATCAGCAGGCCGGCATCGGCGGAAGCCAGCATGCCACGCCAGTCCGGTGAAGCGGAAACCGCCTTGAAATCTGCGCCAAAACGCCGCCGCAATAAAATTTGCGCCAGCGCCGCCGATGTACGCGAGCTGCGGTCGAGCGCCAGGCTGCGAATCCGTTCCGGCGGCGTGCGCATGATCAGCAATATGCTGCGGACTTGCCGGCGCGCGGCGACGGCGACGCCAGGCAGCGCCCAGAGCCCTGGAATGCGCGCCATTTCGATGACTGGAATGATGCCTAGATCGGCTTGGCCGGCGGCCAGCGCGTCAGCGCAGGCTGAAGGCACAGTCGAAAACATCTGCAGCCGGGGTTCCCGATCCAGGCCCCACAACAGCGGGGCGGTGTTGAGAAAACGAATTGCGGCCACGCGCCAGGAGCGTGCGAATGAGGTGCGGGAGGGCAAAAAAAATTATACGGCTTGGCCGAGCTGTCAGCAGTTCGGGGCAAGATTTATTAATTAATAAACAGGGCGTTGGAATTTCGAATTTAGACTACAAGTAATTGATGGTTTTTTGGATTTTAGGCATTAACGGCCGGGTCGGATAGCAGTTTATGTCATTGGCAATTTCGAAGAAATTGCCTGAATCAATGCTCGCAAATCGGGTTCACGCGGGGCTTCTGCCGCAGCGGATCTCGCGCCTATGAACGGCAATGCTAAACCGAACCGCTAACCGGCAATCGGCAACGGTAAACTAAGACTATGCCTCGCCTGCTGTGTATTACGGCGCATCCGGACGATGAAGCGGGAAATTTCGGGGGTACGCTGGCCGCATTAACCGATCACGGCGTGCAAGTTCGGCTGGTTTGCCTCACCGGTGGCGAAGCCGCGCGAAACCGCGGCACGGCAAAGAGCATGGAGGAATTGAAAGCTTTACGAGCGGGCGAACTGGAGGCTTCCTGCCGACTACTCGGCATTGGCCAGCATGAAATCTGGGATTTGCCCGATAGCGGCCTGCCTCGAACCGATTTTTCCACCACCGCCGGACGCCTGGCCGATATTATTCGTGACTGGCGTCCCGACCTGGTTCTGACGATGGGTCCGGAAGGCAGCCTGACTGGACATCCCGACCACGGCATGGCTGGCATGCTTGCCACCGCCGCCTTTCATTGGGCCGCCAATGAACGCGCCTGGCCCTTGGCCGGCGCACCCGCGTTTCAGGTGCAGCGTTTATGGTACGGCAGCGGCCGCGCTTCATTGCCCAACTATCCCGACGTGCAACTCTCGCCGCCTCATTTGGTCTGCGATATCCAGCCCTGGCTTGAGCGCAAGCAGGCGGCGTTTCATTGTCATCAGACACAGGCGCCGCTGTTTCCGCGATTTGACGCCTACCTGGCGTTGGGAGGAGGCTTGGAATATTTTCACCTGGCTGCGTCTCCTCCCGATGCCGGCCGTATTACCCGGCTCAAGCCGGAGCCTCCTGACGCGCTGATCTCCGGCTCCGGTCTTCAGCTTTAAAGGTTCGCGCGCTGTCGCTGGCTGCCTGGGACTCCGCGTTAAACTGAATACAACGGCTGTATACGGCCTTTCTATGCTCGAAAAATTGGCGCAAATCGAAACTCGCTATGAGATGCTGACTCAGCAATTAGCCTCTCCGGAAGTGCTAGCTGACGGCGCGCGCTACCAGAAGACCGCCAAGGCGCATGCGGAATTGGTGGAAATTGTTTCCCGATATCGGGAATTCCAGCAGGTCGAGACCGATCTGCGCGCTACGCGTGAACTGCTCAATGAGCGTGATCCCGAATTGCGCCAAATGGCCACGGATGAGGTGGTGCGCCTTGAAGCCCATCGCGAGCAACTGGAAACTACGCTCAAACGCCTGCTGTTGCCGCGCGATCCGAATGATGAGAAAAACGTGGTGCTGGAAATCCGCGCCGGCACCGGGGGCGACGAGGCCAGCCTCTTTGCCGCCGAAATGCTGCGTCTTTACCTGCGTTACGCCGAGTCGCAAGGCTGGCGTGCGGAATTGCTTTCATCCAGCGAATCCGGCGTGGGCGGGTTGAAGGAGGCCGTGGCTATCATTGAAGGCCGGAACGTGTATAGCCGGCTGAAATATGAAAGCGGCGTGCATCGCGTGCAGCGCGTGCCCGAGACTGAGCAGCAAGGCCGGGTTCACACCTCCGCCATTACCGTCGCGGTTTTGCCCGAGGCGGAGGAAGTGGATGTGGCAATTGATCCTAAAGACCTGCGCATTGACACCTTCTGCTCCTCGGGTCCCGGCGGCCAGTCGGTCAATACCACTTATTCGGCAGTGCGTATTACCCACTTGCCCACCGGCCTGGTGGTTTCTTGCCAGGATGAAAAATCACAAATTAAAAATCGCGCCAAGGCGCTGCGTGTGCTGCGTTCGCGGCTGTTGGAAATCGAGCGTGAACGCCAGCACGAGGCCATTGCGGCCGAGCGCCGCGCCCAGGTGGGCAGCGGCGATCGCAGCGAAAAAATCCGCACCTATAACTTTCCCCAGGATCGGGTAACCGACCACCGCATTGGCTTGAGTCTGCATCATCTCGACGCGATTATGGATGGCAAGCTCGATCCTTTAATCGACGCCCTCGCCGGGCACTTCGAAGCGGAACGGCTGCAATCGGCGGCCGTGGAGTAGACTTGACGCCCGACAAGTGTTTGGCGCGGCGGGTGCATCTGTTAGAATGGCGGCTTTGTTGCATCCGGGCGTTGCCCGGCCGGTTGCGATCGTCGGGAATGGATCGCTAACGGCCAATTAATTCGTTTTGCGGGATCAGATACCGGTTCGTTGCCAGAATAGCCGCCCCGGCTTTCCGGGTTAAATCAGGCGAATTTCCTCATGGCGGAATTTAGTGACTATTACCGGTAAGGCGTATTCGGCTACTATGAGCTTTCCCGCCGTCGGCGGTCTGGTTTTGCCCTGTCTGCCGCGGCGGTTCAGCGCCAATCCGCATTAAGCGGAAAATAAGCGGCCGAGCCGCCCCTGGCTGGCGGCGATTGTCCCGGGCAGGGATCAAGGCTGGACCGCCGGGAGAATTTGCGCGTGAAAACTTACGAAACCGCTTCCTTACGAAATCTGGCAATCGCCGGCCATGGCGGCTGCGGCAAGACTTCGCTCGTCGCCGCCGCCCTGTTCACCGCCGGCGCTACGCCGCGCTTGCTGCGCGTCGAAGATGGCAACACCATTACCGATTTCGATGAGGAAGAAATTCAGCGCCGCATCAGCATCGGCGCCGCGACCGCGGTGGCGGAATGGAATCGCTCGAAGCTGAACTTCTTCGATACGCCCGGCTATGGCATTTTCCTGCATGAGGTCGCGCTGGCGTTGCCGGTAGTGGAGGCGCTGCTGCTGGTGGTCGATGCCGTTGCCGGCGTTGAAGTCCAAACCGAAAAAATCTGGGAAATGGCCGCCGCCGCCCGGCTGCCCGTCTTCATTGTCGTCAATCGCATGGATCGCGACCGCGCCGACGCGGCGCGCGTGCTCGAATCGCTGACTTCCGCCTTCGGTCGGGGTGTTTGCCGGGCCCAGTTGCCGCTTGGCCAGGAAAAGGACTTTCAGGGCGTGGCCGACCTGGTGCGCATGCGTGCCCTGCTGGCGGAGGCAGGTGGCAATGGCGTCAGCCGCGAGCAGCCGATTCCCGAAAACCTGGCCGCGGAAGCCGGTGCCGCCCATGAAACCCTGGTCGAATTGGTGGCCGAAGGCAATGACAAGCTGATGGAAGAGTTCTTCGAAAAAGGCACCCTGCCGGTGGAAGATTTAAGCGCCGGCCTGCGCGTCGCTGTGGCCGAACGGCGCCTTTTCCCGGTGCTGTTTGCTTCCGCCACCCTCAACCAGGGTATCGATGCTTTGTTGCAGTTTCTGGTGGATTTTGCCCCTTCGCCCGCGGAGGTAAGTGAAATCGAAGGCCGCGCCGAGTCTGGCGCCCCCGCTCCCCGCCGCGCCATGCGCGACGATCAGCCGCTGGCACTATTCGTCTGCAAAACCCTGGTGGATCCCTTTGCCGGGCGCATCAGCATTTTTAAAGTCCGCTCCGGCGTCGTTTACAACGATGCCAATGTCACCAACTTCGCCCGCGGCGCCGTCGAGCGCCTGGCCCACCTCAGCGTGCTGCAAGGCAAACAACTGCTTTCCGTTCCGGAGTTGCATGCCGGAGATCTGGGCGCGGTGGCCAAACTGCGCGACACCTTTACCGGCGATACCCTGGGCGATAAGGCCGCCCCCATACAGTTCCCGCCGGTCATCGTTTCCGAGCCCGCTATTAATTTCGCCATCGAGCCGAAAAGCCGCGGCGATGAGGATAAAATCGGCGCTGCGCTGCACCGCATGCTGGAAGAAGATTTGGCGCTGCGCTTTTTCCGCGACGCGCAAACCAATGAATTCCTGCTCGCCGGCACCGGCCAGCAACATGTCGAAATCGCGGTCGCCAAGCTCAAGCACCGCTATCATGTCGAGGTCACGCTGAAAGCTCCCAAGGTGCCCTACCGCGAAACGATTCGCGCCAAAGCCGACGCCCAGGGACGCTATAAGAAACAGACCGGCGGCCATGGCCAGTTCGGCGATTGCAAAATCAAAATGGAGCCTCTTCCCCGCGGCGGCGGCTTTGAGTTTGTAAATGATATTTTCGGCGGCGCCATTCCCCGCAACTTCATTCCCGCCGTCGAAAAAGGCATCATCGAAAGCGCCCAACGCGGCTATCTGGCCGGTTATCCCGTGGTGGATTTTAAGGTGATCCTCTATGACGGTTCCTATCACGAAGTAGATTCCAGCGAACTTGCTTTTAAAGTCGCCGGCTCCCTGGCGTTTAAAAAAGCCATGGAGCAAGCTAAACCGGTGCTGCTTGAGCCGATTATGGAAGTGCAGGTGCAGTCTCCGCAGGAGTTCGCAGGGGATTTAATGGGCGACCTCAATGCCCGCCGCGGGCGCATCGAAGGCATGGAAGTTCGCGGCGCGCAGCAACTCGTGCGCGCCCAAGTTCCGATGGCTGAAATGCTCAGCTATCAGTCCGACCTGACCTCCATGACCCAGGGGCGCGGCAGCTTCCAAATGAACTTTTCGCATTACGACGTCGTACCTCAACTCAACGCCGAAAAGATCATTACTCAGGCCAAAGCCGAGCGCGGTCAGGTCGAAGAGGAAGAATAAAAAAAAACGGCTTAAATTAAAAACCAGGCAGCAGGTCGAATTCCCAGATATGGTGCGTGAGCGGCCGCTGATTGGGAATAGCGTAGGTGATAGCGCCGATGGCTATGCCGAATAAATTAATACGCAAAGTCGTGCCCTCACTGGTCTCCACATGCTTCGGCAGTCCTGCCTGGTAGGGTCCCGACCAGGCCATGCCGGCGTCATAAAAGGGCGCCAGCTCGACCGGAGGCAGCATCGCATGAGTAAGCACGCCCAGCGGGCCCAGCAACTCCAGCCGGAGTTCGACATTTCCGGTCGCCAGCCGGCTACCCAACAGCCGGTTAAAAATGGGACATTCGCCACGGCTATAAAAAGAAGGTCCGCATTCTTCCGCGCGAAAAGAATCCAGGCTATACCCGCGCACCAGGTCGGGATATCCGAGAAAGTAATCCTGCAAACGTAAATCGTTGGCGCCCGAACCATAGCGGCCGAAATGCATGATCCGGACCGCCAGGCTCAGCGGCTCGGCAAGCGGCTGATAGCGGCGGTAATCGAGCAGAGCGGTGCCGAAAAACAGGCTTCCTCCCGACGCGCCATATTGCAGGTGATAACGCTGGCCGCGCACTGGGCTGGTGCCGCCGAATATGGAAGTGTCATAAACCAGCGCGCCATAGCCGGTCGCAAAGTTCAAGGATTTCGGTGCCGGCATATCCTGGGCCACATCTGCCAGCAGCCCCCCGGTTTCCAGCGACCAAATCTGCATCTCGGTTCGGGCGGCGAAGCCGATATTTTCGAAACCCGCGGCAAATTCCAGCCGCTGGGCGCGATTGATGGGATACGCCAACATGCCCAATGCCTGCCGGTCCATTTCCCAGTAGGTAGTGAACTGGTTCATCTGCACTGGATGCCCGGAAACGGTGCCAAGCTGTGCGCCAAACGTCCCGGTGATCAGCGGAATCTGCCCTCCGGCAAATCCCCATTGCCAGCGATGAGCGGCGTTTTGAAACGAAGCTATGCCGCTGAAATTACGCATAAAGTCTGAGGTGCCGTTGGAAGTTATGGTGGAAACGGCAAGTGTCAATGATTGCGTTTTGAGCAAGTCTTGGAACTGCAGTGCGGTGCCTCCGCCGAAAGCCGGGCCATACGTGCTTACGCCTAGCCCGATACTGGCGGGAACGATATCGGTTAGCCGCAGGCGAGCCTTATAGGGGTTGCTGGCATAACTGGCGGTTTCCGGCGGCAGGCCGCATTCAGGCGCGTTTAAATAGGCATTTACTTTCCCGCCCGGAGCCTTCCAGGGCGGCAGCAGACCGGCATGCAAGCCCGCCAGTTTATCGCGCGTCCCCACTTCGGCATTGGCACCCGGCGCCGGCATCCGCCAGAGGGTATAGCCGCTGTTTTCAAAGGTGCTAAAGACGATATCCCCGCTGCGCGCCGCCACGGAAATCGCCGGACTGAGCGGCGTGATGCCGGCAACGCCGGTTTGCAAATTGCTTTCCGCCTCAATCGTCCCGCTGTTTAGCGCAAGCCGGTAAAGGTTGGCAATGCCGCCGGAATCGGAAACAAAATATAGATAGCGCCCGTCGGGAGACCATTGCGGATTGATTGTATTGGCTCCGGCCAGCGTCGGCAGCCGTTGTATGACATTTTTCTGAGTATCCAACATGGCCAACTGGTAATGGCCATAGCTCAGTGTATCGAGACGAGTCGAGTAGCGATCGGTGACAAACGCGATCTTGCGCCCATCCGGAGACCATGCGGGTTGCAGGTCGGCATAGGCATCATTGGTGAGCGGGCGAATGCGGCCAGTCGCCACTTCCATCAGATACAGATCGCTCAGTCCGCCTTTAAGCGCCGAAAATACAATCTGCCGGCCATCGGGAGACCAGCACGGGTTCAGCACCTCGCCTACCCCCGGCACCGGGGCAATGCGTGTAATCCTGGCCCGATTTGTGTCATAGAAAGCCAGCTCAGCCCGGCCGTCATGGGTGCGGCCCAGCACAAATTGATCTCCGGCAGCGTTCCAGGCGCCGCTGGAGTTAATGAATTCCAGGTTCTCAAAATGAGCACTGGTAGCGGTAGTTGTAATCTGGTGCAGAATTTTCCCGCTCCGTACATCTGCCAGATACAAATCCATGGCAAATCGTCCGCGGGCGGAAAATAGCATGACTTTGCTTCCATCCGGGCTGAGCGCTGGACTGATGTAATACTGGCCGCGTTTGTCGGCGACCCCTATTAACCGGCTGGCATGCGGTGCGGTGGCCTGCGTGGCCGCCAGCACCGGTTGTAATGCGGCCTGATTGGCTTGCAGCCAGCCGTTGGAGATCTCTTTCCGTTTTGCCTGCAACTGGTTTTCCAGTGCCCGATCCAGCCCGCCTCCGGCCGCGGCGGTAAGTAGTGGCGCGATCTTCTCTTCGCCATATCGCCCGGCGACATAGGCCCAGAATGCATGCCCGAAACGATAGGGAAAATAACGCGAGCTGTCCAGCTTCTCAATTGTCGGTAATTGGTTGCGCCGGGCCGCATCGCGCAGCCACATGGTGGTTTGCGGATCATCCGTTCCCAGCGATAAGTACTCCGATAATCCTTCTACAAACCACAAGGGTAGATTGGATATGGCCGGCGCGCCGCTGCGCGGGTTCGTGGTCATGTCCATCTCATAGGCATGCGCCAACTCATGCCCAAGCACATGATCGGTCTCGGCCAGGGGACCGGCGAGCGGCAGCACGATCTGCCGCGCCTGCGATAAGGTCACACCACCGACCCCGGGCTCGACCATGCCGGGAATGACGGTGGATTGGGAAAAATCCGACTGGTCGGCGTAGATGATCAGCGGTTGCTTTGAGAGCAACGGATGCCTCAAAATGCGCGTCAGCCGCGTATACCAGCGCTCCGCCATGCGGGCGATATATCCAATCGCCGGTTTTTCCTCGGCGTAGTAATAAATTTCAAAGTGCGGTGTCTGCAGAACCTGGAAATGCAGCGATTTAAACTGGACTTTATTCTGGCCGAAGTAGCCTTGTTGTCCCTCGAGTGGAATGAAACTCAGCAGCAATAAGACACAAAACGCAATAATCCGCGATTTCATGCTTTTTTAGATGATCTAATGCTCCGGCCATATTCTTGAGCGGTATATGTACTTGTCCGGCGTCAATATTTGACCTTCAAAAAAAGTTGTCAGCCAGCACTTCTGATTGTCTTGCCCCGATCCGCTACTGTTCAATTCTTAGCGGGCCGGTCATATTCAGCATCACCAAAACGCGTTCTCTGCCCTGGATGCGCATATAACTCAATACAGCATTGTCATGGCGGTAGACCGCTAGCCAATACCCCCGTCGCAGAGCTGGATCGGCGAATTTCAACTGAATCAACCGCCGGTAATAATTCAGCAGTGATCGTGGGTTGGCTCGTTCGAAAGCGACATTGACCTAGTGCGCGCAGGACGGCACCGGCCAGGTTTCGTAGAACCGGCTTGTGGTTTGAGTTTAAGCGTTAGCCTGTCTGCGTCCAGAGCATGTTCACCGCAACGGGAATGGGATTGGCGACTTTCAAAAACAAAAACTCCGGGGGAGGAATCTGGAAATCCGAAAGCTTAGCGGGAATCGTTCCGGTTAGGCGATAATTTTTCCCCTGCTGGATTAATTGGAACGCCACCTGATTGTAATTTACGGTGTGGCCGGCGAATTGAATTTGCAGCTTCGCGCGCAGCGGCCCGGGATGGATGGCCGCCTCGGGAATTTGCGTGCGCACAATCACCATCGGGTAGACCGCGCCGCGCACCGACTGGATCATATGCAGATCACGATTGGTGTCGCCGGAGTGAAACGAGTTTACCGGTGCGGCCGCCAGGAAACTGCACTGCCCCGAGTGGCAGACGCCTTTTCCCTTGGCCATTTTGCTGACCCCATAGACCTGATGTAAAGCAGTGGAGACATGGTAGGTGAGCGTAGCTTTCAACAATTTCCATTGCAGGGGTTTAGCGGCGGACGCGGAAAACCGGGGAACAAATGCTGCCGGCAGGGCGAGCAAGATCAGTTTCGATATCGAATTCGGCATCGAAGAGTCCTCTTCTTTTTGCTAGTTCTCAAGTTAAGGCGTGAACAGGGTGGTCTGGACTCGCGGCGGCGCCGGCTGCATTCCAGCATGCAGCCAGGCGAAAACTCTATGTGGCGCACGGGTGATTTCGGCCAGCCAATGCGGACGCGCCACCACCAGCAAGGCGGCAACATAAGCTCCTAAGGTGGTTACGGCGACAGCGCCATGTAGTTTGGCAATCCCATGCACTCGCTCGCCGCGATTGAGTTGCTGGTAAGCCATGGCTCCCAAAATCGGTGTCAAGATCATGCCCGTGCCGTGAATCCATGCCAGCCCCTCATGCCACAGAATCGGGCCTTTCTTTTTTTGTCCCTGGATTTTAGGCGCAAAAATAGCGTAATAAGCAGTGGTGAAATACATTCCCGTGGTCACCACGCCCAGCGCGAGGTGGATATTGCGCCCGCTGGTGCTGCCCGTGGGCAAGGGTGCGAATTGTCCATTGCTCAGGCGATAGCGATGCGGCTTGGCCCAGCCGCCGGCAATGACCGTGGCGATCAGCGGAATGGTGGTGAGCAGCCCCAGCTTTTGATGAATTTGCAGCATCCGCGTGCGCTTGTTCAGTCGCGCCTGTTCGCTCAAGCTGCCTCGAATCTGGTTGGGCTTGAAACCTAAACTCTGGAGCGATAAACCGGGTGCGGGGTTGTGTGGCGCGGGTGCTTTCGCCTGCCCGCTCAATGCTAGATTCAGCGTGGAGCGTACTCCCGTCACCAGTTGAATTTTTACCGTCGGAGTGCGCAACCCGGCTGCTTCCGCAATCACCTGATACCAGCCCGGCGGCACGGCCGGGAATTGGTAAACACCCAGCAGATTACTCACTACGGTGAAGCTTTGTCCGGTAGCCAGATTTTTTGCCGTAACCTTAGCATGCGCCGCGTTCTGGCCGGACGGCGTAATCACGCTGCCGGAAAGCAATCCGCCCGTCGCCTGGCTCCATGCGGCGCTCGCAGCCAGCAGCACGATCAGCCCTATAGCTCGTCGCGCGCAGTGAAAATGATGGGGTGGGCGCATAGGAAGCGGGTTCATAATAGTTCCTTTTAGATCGCCTCAACCTTTCGAGCTTGCGTGTAAATTGCCCATGCATGAAATTTTTTCGCTCACGCACATACATGGATTCCAGGCTTGCTCGCCAATCGCTTCGCGGGTTTTCTGCTATCGCTTTAAGATGCTGGAGCGGGCTCGTAATCGCATTATCGCTCTTGCCGATATTTCTTTTTTATATCGCCATTCGGAGATTTTGTAATATTTCAAACTCGATTCTTAGTACCTGGAATTCAAAACTGCATTAAAGTATGTCTCAGGGGTCAAACATGCATATGAAAAGATTGGGTTGGTTATTGCTAGCCGGTTTGCTGGCCATGCCGATGGCATCTCGTGCTCAAGAGACCGTGAAGCGGCTGCGTAATGCCGCGCGCGCATTTCAAGCGATTAATCGCGCTCCCGATGGAGGGGTGCCGCGGGAAATCCTGGAACATTCGCAATGTGTCATGGTTATTCCTGGAGTGAAGAAGGCGGGCTTCGTCTTTGGCGGCGATTTTGGCCGGGGCGTGGTCACCTGCCGCACGCCGCACGGCTGGTCGGCCCCGCTGTTTCTGACCTTGGGCGGCGGCAGTTTTGGTCTGCAGATCGGGGCTCAGGAAGAAGACCTGCTGTTGCTGATCATGAATAAGAGCGGAGAAAAGTATCTGCTGCGCGATAAATTCTCGCTCGGCGGCGACGCCTCTGCCACCGCCGGTCCGGTCGGACGCAATCTCTCCGCGCAAACCGATGCGTTAATGCACGCCAAAATGCTGGCCTACTCTCGCAGTCGCGGCTTATTTGGCGGTCTGACGCTGCGCGGTGGCGTCATCAAGCAGGACCACTCCGCCAACCGCGCCTATTACGGCCGCGACACCGCTCACCAGATTCTGAGTGGTAGCGTGAGCGCGCCGGCCGCCGCGCGCGAACTCTTGGATGAGATTGCCGGCGCTGCCCGCTGAGTTTTCGTCCGGTGCCAGGTGTACCCATTCCGCCTAGAGGCCAATGCATCTGTACCGAAACCCGCAACACTTATCGGCTTGCTTTTTCCAATAAGCCGTACACTGTGACCCCGTTCGCGGTGGGCACATACACCCGCCCGTTGGCCACCAGCGGCGGTGCGAATTTCACCTCGGTGCCCGGCATATCGCGATGGAGATTCCAGCGGCTACTGTATAATTCGCGCCCGATATTACGGGCGTCGTAGGCGTGCAGCACCGCCGGCTGTTCAAATCCCGAGCTATTGAATGCGCCTAATTGCAGCGCCCACACGATTCCGTCGCGCCGCCCATTGGAAGAAAGTGTAGGAGTTGCGCCCGGATAAAAGAATTTTTCGCGCGAACGCGCCACTGGCTTGGTCAGCAGCCGCCCCTGCCGCAACCGGAATTGAAACATCCGACGACCGGCGGGAGCGAAATAAAGATTACCGTTCCACCATGCCGGTGTTCCGAATTCCGCCTGAAATTTTCCGCGTAACGCCTGCTCGATCTGGCTGTCGCCCGGCGCGATTCCGCCTAAACGATTGCGGCGGAGCAGATAGATTGTGCCCGATTTGCCCGCCGTCACCAGCAAATGTCCCGGCAGCAGCACCGGACCGCCCGAGCCCAGGTCGGCGTCAGCTAGATTCAACCCATGGTGATCGAAAGGGGTAAAAAAATCGGACACCGCCGGCGGCTTGCCGGACGCGGCCAACTTCAGCACGCTGTCGCCGTAATCGCGTCCCCCTGCGGCGCCGGCGTCGAATCCGCCGTTGCCGACGACCGCATACACATGCCCTTGCCGACCAGCAGCCAGTCCGGCGCCGCTTTGCCAGATGCCGCCGTCATTGCTGTCCGGCGAAGGCGTAAACAAAGTCCGTAATTGCAGCGTGCGGGCATCATAACCAAGCAGCCAGCCATGATAAGGAATGGCGTCGCAGGGCGAAGCCCAGGCGGCATACACTTGTCCGTTGGCCAGTAGCAACGCCGCCCGGGCATTGTTACGCATGGGATCGAAACTTACCCGCCCGCCGTTTTGGCCATCTCCATGGCCCGCGACGGAAGCCTGAATGGTGACCGGGCTGCCGGGCATCTCGGCGCCGCTATGCGCATTGAGCGCATGCAGCCGCTGAATAAACTTTCCTTTTTCCCAGGTGCGCGCGATCACATAAATCACTCCGCGTTGCGCATCGATCACCGGCGTTGCCGTGATTCCGATCTGTGGCGTGATCTGATCGCAACCGATCTGTTGCGGCTTGACCGTGGTGATTCCAGCCGCGGCATGGACGAACCGGTCGCGCCAAAGCGGCGTTCGCGGCCGCCCGCCGGCATCGAAGGCATAAACACTGTCGCCTTCGGTGGCGACAATGAGCGTGTTATGCCGGCCTTTGCCCGCAATCTGCAGATCCGGCAGATACAGCGGCTGCGCATACACCGCGCCATCCACTGCGAACGTGAATAATTTCCCGAATTGGCGCGGATTGACGTTGGCCGGTTTGAGTTTTTTTTCCTGCAGATTCGCGCCGGTGCGGCGGCGATTGTATTGCCAGGTCGTGACGGCGCGCTGGCCCGCAAGCGCCATGCCAGCTATCATCAAGCATACTGCTGGAAAAAAACATGACCGAAGCCGGAAGGGCAGCATAAATTCCATACTAGCTTGAAGTTAAGGGTATCCTGGTGAGCGAAAGCGCAGCATGAGGTGACTGGAGTCATGTCCGAGCCGTCAGCCGTGAACTGGATCAATGGCCGCAAGATTTACTGGCTGAAAAACGAACACTTGCAGTTGGCGGTTGCGGCCGGCGGTGGACACATGGCCGCGGTGGCGCCCGCCGCTTCCGATGCCGCGCTCGACAACCCGCTTTGGGTTCCACCGTGGCCATCCTTTGAGCCCGGTGTGGCGGATGATGCCTTGATTGATCGCGACTATGGCGGCCCGCCGGAAGGCCGCACGCTGGCCTCGATTCTTGGCCATAATCTCTGCCTCGATCTTTTTGGCGCGCCCTCGCCGGAAGAAACCGCGGCGGGCGTGCCTACGCATGGTTTTTTCGGCATCGCGGACTGGCAATGGCGCTCGGCGCCGGACGGCGGCTTACAGGGTGTTTGTGAAGAGCCGCGCGCGCAACTTCGCGTCGAGCGGCGCATTCGGCTTGAAGGCTGGCTCGCTTGGGTGGAGGAGCGGGTCGAAAATCTCAGTTGCTGGGATCATCCCCTGATGTGGCAGCAGCATGTGACCTTGGGCCCGCCTTGGCTGGAAGCCGGTCAGTTCTGGCTCGAAACCAACTGCGACCAGGGCCGCACCGTGGCAGCGCAACTCCACGCGGATTCGCAATTGGCAGTGGATGCGGCCGCGGCCTGGCCAATGGCTCCCGCTCGTCGTGGCGGCAGTGTGGATTATCGCCACGCGGTGTCGGCGCCGCGCGCCAGCGATTTTGTGTGTTTCCGCGTGCGAACGGAGGAGGCCTGGGGCTGGTTCCTCGCCGGGCATCGCGGCCGCGGCTTGGCGCTGGGTTACCTCTGGCCGCGCCGCCTCTATCCCTGGCTCGGCATCTGGGATGAAAAATTCGCCCGCACCAGTCCGCCCTGGTCCGGCCGCACCTATACCCGCGGCCTGGAATTTGGCACCAGCCCCTGGCCGCGCAGCCGCCGCGAAACTTTCGCCGAGCCATGGCTGTTAGATACCCCCACCTATCTGATCGTGCCGGCGCGCAGCTCGCTAACCGCTCACTTTGCTTTGGGTTTTTTGACGTATTCGGGAAGCGCCTGGCCGCGGCTGCGGGTCAGCCACGAGCAAGTGGAGTTGCTGGAAGGCGATCGCAGTCTTCAGACCCTGCCTTGGTCGTTGCCGTCCAAAGCATGAGTCGCTTGGAGCACGCCAATTCTTTTATTTTTGGGCACAATTCCGCCTAGCGGCGGGTTCATTCAGTTCCGCCACTGTACTTGAGGGTTTTGAATTTAAGTGAGCGAAGCCATGCGGAAGGCATGGCTTCGCGGAATGCTACAGAACAATCACCTGTTCAGCCAGCAGCCCTTTCGGGCCCTGCTTCACTTCGAATTCCACCGCCTGGCCTTCGGCCAGTGTTCGGTAGCCGTTGCTCTGGATCGCGCTATAATGCACGAACACATCTTCCCCGCTCATGCGGGTGATGAAGCCATACCCTTTGACATTGTTGAACCACTTAACCGTTCCTTGCTCTTTCACGACTCAGAAACCTCAAAGAGAAAAATCAGTTTGAAACTCGGGCTGGGCTTACCGCGGGAACCCTGACTTATCGGCTTGGAGGAGCGCTGGCGCGCTTTCCAAATCGGGCGGCAGGTTCGGCCTAAGTGAAGCGGCACGGTCAAACCGTACTGAGCATAGCATAAGTTTTTGCCTGGGTATCCGCGAAAAAACCGCCGACTCAGTGATTCCACCTATGAGTCAGTGGCCGCATCTTGGAACCAGGCATCTTGCCCGTTACATCGAAGTTCATACTCTATCTAAGCGGCCGGCAAACCAGACAATGCGCCGCAGAGCGACTCGCCATTTTAGTGTTGAATCATGGCCAGCGCAATCCGGTCTATAGCTGACCGCATCTGCGGGCCCTTCATATTGTCATTGTTAACAATGATGGAATAGGCCAGGTGATCGCCCCCCTGGGTGACGGCATAGCCGCTGAGCGCTCGATCGTGCTCGACAAAACCCGTCTTGCCCAGCAGATCGCCAGCCGCCGGGGTGTTGAGAAACCGGTTATCGAGCGTGCCATCCACTCCCGCAATCGGCAGATAAGATCTGAAATCGGCGGCGATCGGCGCCGGCTGACGCGCCATGTAGCGTAACAGGCGCACGATGGCCCGCGGTTGGACTAGGGTTTCGCGCGACAACCCGGAGCCGTCTCGAAAAAAGACATCGTGCGGTTTGATCCCAACCTGCGCCAGAAATGCCTGCCGCGCCAGCAGTCCGGATTTGATGGAGCCGTCCCCGCCTTCGGTTTTACCCAGCAGCCGCAGCATCAACTCGGCATGCAGATTCTGGCTGACCTTCAGAATCCATTGCAGATCCTCCGAAAGCGGCGGCGAGGTCAATTCGGCCAACTCGATCAGCGCCGCCGTCGGCGTGCAGACGGGTGCCGTCAGCCCCGGCTGTTGGGGAAAAGGCAGGCAATGCCGTGCCCGCGCTTTGCCATAAACCACAATGCCCTGGCGTTCCAGATCGCGTTTCAGCAGCCGCGCCGCAAACAGCGCCGGATCGCCGACGGATAAGGTTTCGCGGTCGCCGTTGCTGCCGAGCGGCAGCGTACCCCAGAAGTGGATAGTGTTGGAATCCACCCGGCGGTCGATTTCGATAACGCGCGGACCGCCCGCCGCCGTCGTCAGCAACTCGTTATCCACCCGGAAAGCGCCTACCCAAGGCCGAATGCTGATGCTGGCCAGCGCGCCCGCGCTGGCGCCCGGACGAATATGCACCCAGTATTGGTTATCGTTCACCGTCAGCGCCGAAATCGCCGCGCCATAGCCCCACATTAGATCGTCTTGCGCCCACCCTTCCGGATAGGGCTGATAGCGAAAATATGTATCGTCGCCGACAATATCGCCGGTGATCGATTTCACGCCGCGCGCGGCAATCTGCTCTGCCAGGGCTGCCATGGCCTGGTCGGGAGGATTGGGCTTCAAATGCAGGTGCGGGTTCGGATATGGATATAAGCGCCCGGAAAGCGTCGGGTCGCCTTCGCCAACGAGCACCACATCGCCAACCACTCTTCCTTGCGCATCCGGGGCGGCGAAGGCGCGCACTTGGGTGTGAAAACGGTAATTCGGCCCCAGGCGGCATAACGCCGCCGAGATGGTAAACAGCTTGGTATTGGAAGCGGGCACGAACAACCGGTAGCCATTGTGCTGGAAGAGTATCCGGTGATGGTCAAGCGAATAAATATAAATGCCCCAGAAGGCGCGCGCCTGGTTGGGCAGCCGCAACACCGCTTGAATGCGGCGAATCCAGGCGGGGATCTTGGCCGCTTGAGGCTTGAACACAGGCGGGCTGCTCGGGGAAATCTGAGCCCGGGGCGCCGCGCTGTAGAGATGCCCGCCACCCGGCAGCGCCGTGGCCGTGCCTGCCATTGCTAATCCCAGCCCGGTGCACAAGGCAAGAACTAAGGCGAAACTCCGATAGCGGTTCGCGGACAGTTGTTGCATGTTGGCATTGTAGCTGTTATGCATAATCCCGCGATCTGGTTTATCATCGCGCTCATGTTGGCGGCCGTTCCCAGCCTTTTGGTACGCCTCCGGCGTTGCCGGCATCGTTTCGGCCATCCCTTCTCCGGTCATGTGCGTTGCATGCGTTGCGCCCGCCGTTTTAGCATCGAGTCCGGCCCTGATGGCGAATGGCACATCAGCCGCCAGCCCGATGTCGAAACGCTGTAGTAGTTCCTGCGTGCGCGGTCGTCCGCTACATTAGCCCGCATAACTCCTGACTCCTGCGCTTCGGCCTTTCAGTCTTTCGCCTGCACTTCCTGCGCATACAGCCGCTTTTCCGTCCGCCGCATCGACGCGGTTCCGGCCCAGTGCGCCAGCCACTTTAACCCTTCCCGCACTTTAATCCGCCCGTGCCAGGGATTATTGCCGAGCCCATGGTGCTCGCCCGGAAACATCAGCATTTGCGTAGGTACGCCCACGGCGCGCAGCGCACGGTCGAGTAGGAAATCCTCGCAGGTGGAAACCCGCTTATCGGCGGTGCCCATCACGATTTGGGTAGGCGTTTTGACCTTGGCCATCTGCCAGATTGCTGCCTCGCTGTTGTAGATGGCTTCGTTTTGCCAGGGCAGCCCGGCCAGGTACCAGGTGTCGTCGTAATTCAAATCGTCGTTGCCCCAGTTGGCGGTGTTCTCGATCGCGCCTGCGCCTGTGACTGCGGCACGAAACTCGGCGGTTTGCGTAATCAGCCAGTCGGTCATGTAGCCGCCGTAACTGTAACCGCCGATGGCCATATGCTTGCGGTTTACGTAGCCGGCGCGAATCAGTGCCTGCACGCCTTCTAGAATGTCCTTGCCTGGCCGCGAAACGATGTGCGGCACGATGCGCCGCATGAAAGCGTCGCCGTAGCCGCTGGAGCCGCGGTAGTTGGGCTCGAAGACCAGCCAGCCGCGGCTGGCGGCCAGCGAAGCCCACTGATACCAATCCGCTTCCCAGTGGTTGACGTCGGCGTCTTCCGGCCCGCCGTGAATGAGCACCAGCAAGGGTAAGTGGCGGGCGTCGTAATGACCCGGCGGAAACACCAGCATGCCCTGAATCCTGGTGCCGTCATCCGCGCGCCAGCTGAAAGCGTGTCCGCGCGGCAGCCGGTCGTTGGCCAGAAAAGCGTTGAAATGGGTAATCGGCCGCGCCGCTTGGGGATGGCGGTAATCATCCGCCAGATAAACTTCAATGGGCGAGTTCAGGGTCGAGTAAAGAAACGCCAGGCGGCGGCTGTGGCGCGCGATGCTGGGCGCCTGGTAATCGCCCGCCGTGGAGCTGATTGCGGTGGCCGCGCCGCGGCTGACTTGATACAGCGGAACTTGCACTCCCTTTTGGCCGGTGGCGATCACGTGGCCGCCTGGCGAGAGCGTGACATGGATAAAACTGCCGCCGTAAGCCGGCGCCAGCCGCATAGGGTTGCCGCCGCTCAGGGGTTGGTAATAAATCCGTCCGGAAAGATCGCCGTAAGGACCGGGAATGTCGCTATTGGTGGTGAAATACAGGCCGCGGCCGCCGGGCGCCAAGTGCAGTCCGCCCTCCAACGCCTGATTGTGGGTCAGTTGTCGCGTGCGATGTCCGGCCGCGGTCAGGCGGACTACATAGATTTCATGTTTTTTATAGCCGTTCGTGCCGGTGATAAAAATCGGACCGCGCCGCGCGCAGCTTAAATAAATCAAATCGCGGCCGTCAGGGGTGGCGAGCAACTGCTCGACTCGCCAGGGCGTGTGGGCAATGAACTGGTCCACGCGGCTATGCTTGGGTGGGAAGGTGGAGAAATTTGCGGGGGCCGGCACAGTCACTTCATAGAGGTTGTCGGAGCGGCGGTCGCGCATATAGCGGCGCACATCGTGCCAGATCCGTTTATGTTGCTGCTTTTGTTTTTTACTGCGCGGCTGCCGGGAGGCGTAATAGAGCCGCCGTGAATCCGCCGCCCAGGCAAAGGCATGCACCCCGCCGGCGGCGTAGGTTACCAGGTCCGGGCTGCCGCCGCGCGCCGCAATCACGTACAACTGCGGCCCATGGTGAGCACGGTCCGACAGAAACGCCACCCAGCGGCCATCCGGCGACCACTGCGGCGCAAAATCGTGGCCGCTGACCGCCAGCGGCATCAATTCGCCTCCGTTGCCCTGAATGCGGTAAATCCACAGATCGCTGCGAAAGCGGTTGTGCGCGTAGTCGGGACGCCGCGTGCCGATGGCCACGGCCTTGCCGTTCGGCGACATCTTGACCGCGGAGATGCTGACCGCATGGAAAAATGCCTGGAGGGTTAGCCGCGGCGCGGACGCGTGCGGCGCTGCCGCCAGGCCCGAGGTGAAAATGACCACGAAAATGCCTGCCCGTTGCATGGTTTTCGACATAGGTTAGCCTCTTGAGGCGCGAACCGGCTCGCTGTCATGCCTCATCGCGTTGCATTACGCTGCCGCGGCAATTCGTAACTATTCAATCAGCGGGCTCTCTGCCGTCGCCGCAGCGTCGTCGTTAAAGCGGATTGCCCCGGTTTGATCGGTATAGAAATAACGCATGCCGGCGTTTCCTGTCGGCCTGGCGGTCAGTTTGAAAGTCCGAACCGGGCAACAGGGCCCCGGAGTGTAACTGAAAATATAACCTGAGATGGGCGTCACGTCGGCGGTCGCCGCCGAATCGATTACGAGTTGCGCCCGGGTAGCGGTGGGAGCCGAAGTCGCGCCGGTAGCTCCGCCTAAATCGGCCAGATTGGCGCTATAGCCGAGTGAGGGATATTGCCTGGCGTAGGCGGATTCCGCTGTGCTTATGTACCGCAGGCTAGCAATTGCGGCTTTGGCGTTCGCCTGTTGCCTGACCTTGATCAGGGCTGGCATGGCCAGGAATACGGCAGCCACGGTCAAGGGCACTAGGACGGCTACGAAATAGCCCATCACCAGCCCGGCAATGGCCATGCCCTTGCCTGTCATCCGGCCCAGGCTGCGCTTGATTTCGCCCAGGGAAAGGTGGCCGAGAATAATCGCGACGATGGCCGGCAGAATCAGGAAAAAGCCGGCGATGCCGCAGATCATGCTGGCCAGCGCCTTGCCGCTGCTTTTGCTGGTGGGCATGCCGCTCGGACCGCTCGCCAAGGTGGCTGCTACGGGCGCGGCCGCGACCGCAGCAGCCGGCACCGCTTGCGCCGGATTGGCGCCGGCCGTTGCCTGAAAGTTTTCCGCCCCCGCTTCGGCGATGGCCGGCTCTCCGCAAGCGCCGCAAAATCTCGCCTGCTCCGGCATCGGCTGCCCGCATTTTGCACAAAACATGGTTGCGCTCCCCAACCGTTCGACCCCTTACCATCGGGCGCTGTGGCGCTGCTGTCAAGCCCTTTTTCAGCGCCGCTTGCAGCTTTTGGCCTGACACTGGAGACTGGTAACTGGCAACAGCTTAATTTAAAGGGTTATGGAGAAGCCGGCATCATGCCGCCAATTGTGCAAATTTCGCTGGACCTGACGTCCATCGAAGCCGCGCTCGAGACCGCGGCCATGGCCTTGCGCGCCGGCGTGGATTGGCTCGAAGCCGGCACCCCTTTGATTCTCGCCGAGGGCCTGCATGGGGTACGGGCGCTGCGGCGGCAGTTTCCGCAAACGCCGATTGTCGCCGATTTGAAAACCATGGACGGCGGCTATTTGGAGGCGGAACTGATGGCCCAAGCCGGCGCCACCCATGTGGTCGTCATGGCCCGCGCGCATGAAGAAACCATCCGCGCGGTGGTGCAGGCGGGCCGCGATTTCAAACTCAAGATTATGGGAGACAATCTGGCCTGTCCCAATCCGGTCGCGGCCGCCCAAACGCTCGCTGCCTTAGGTTGCGATTACATCGTGCACCATATCGGCTACGATCAGCGCCGTGGCATTGCCGCGCGCGGCGAACCGGTGCCCAGCCCCTTAGATCGTCTGCGCGAGGTAATCGCGGCCGTGGACATTCCGGTCCAGGCCGTCGGAGGGTTGAGCATCGAACAGGCGGTGAGCGCCCCGGCATATGGCGCTCCGCTGGTCGTGATTGGCGCTCCGCTGGTCATCGATGCCGAGGCCTTCCGCTCCGCCAGTGGCGATGTGGAAGAATCACTGCGCCTGGTCTGCCGCCAGGTCCATGCCTATGGCTCGTAATTAGATCGCCTTGGATCGTTTGATCTCGTTTTTGCGAGATTAGCTCGTTCGAGCGGATTTCATCGCTATTCTTCTTCGTAGCAGGTTCTTCCCGGACGGCAACTTTTCGGCTCGACCAGATCAAGATCCGGTCCATCCGGTCGCAGCGTCCGCAGGCACCAATACGAGCCAATGGCGGAAGCGGCCAGCTCCTGGCCATCTGCCTGGTAATAATAATTCTTGACGCGCAGGTGGCGGCAGGCGGGTGTTTTGGGTTGCGCCGGTTCGGGCCGGTTTTCGTTGGATTGGGTGTGGGCTTCCCATTCGGCCATGGCGTTTTACTCCTCTTCTCTTTTCCCTTTTCTTCCCTGGTTATCCCCGTCCTCTTGACCGCCCATAATTACACTTCCGGAATCGGCCGTCCGGCGGCGGCCAGCACGGCGCGGCGCACCAGAGTCTGGGCCAGCGTAATCTTGTACCAGTTTTGCCGCAGCGGCTGGGCGCCTTCGACCGCGGCCTGCGCCGCTTGTTTCAGGCGGGCTTCGCTGAGCGCTTCTTCCAGCGGCAGCCCGGTAATCGCTTTTTCCGCCGCTGGCGAGCGCCAAGGCACGGTGGCCACGCCGCCCAGCACGATGCGCGCTTCGTGCACGCGGCCGCCGGCAATGCGCAAATGCGCCGCGCAGGCCGCCATCGCCCAGTCGTGCGACGGCCGTTCCCGGAATTTAAGGTACCGGCTTTCGCCCGCTGGCGGCACCATCACCTCGACCAACAGTTCATGCGGCTGCAGCAGGGTCTCGCCCCCCACCAGTCGCTGGGCGGGCGTGCGGAAAAACTCGCTCAGCGCTAATGAACGGTACTGAGTCCGTCTGCCTTCCTGGCGCGCAATCCGCACTCGCGCGTCGAGCGCGATCAGCGCCGGAGCGAGGTCGGAAGGATGCGCATAAAAGGCCGGGCCGCCGCCGAGTATGGCATGGTATTTGTTTTCGCCGGCCAGGGCGTAACAGATGCCGCCGCCCTTTTTCAGGCACTGATGGAATTCGCTGCGGTAATACCAGCAGCGCGGGCGCTGGCAAAGATTGCCGCCCAGTGTCCCCTGGTTGCGGATTTGCGGCGTGCCCACGCTCCCCGCCGCCTCCGCCAGGGCGCGGTAGTGACGCTGAATTTCTGCGTGTTCTTCCAATTCGGCCAGGGACGTCAGCGCGCCCAGATGCAATCCGTCGCGCTCGGCTCTGACCCCGCGCAGTCCCGGCAGCGACTTCAAATTCACTACCCGCGCCGGTGCGGCAATATGATCTTTCAACTCGCCCAGCAGATCCACCCCGCCTGCCAGCGGCATAGAGCGGGCGTCGAGCGCCGCCAGGGCCTCTTCCAATGTTCGCGGCTCAAGCCATTCGAAATTGCGCATATCCGCCTCGCTGTCCTAACTGTTGAGCGCCGCCAGCGCGTTGAGCACCCGGTCGGGCGTCATCGGCAGTTCACGCAGCCGCACCCCTAGGGCATGCGCCGCCGCATTGGCGATGGCCGCCGCTGTGGGCACGATGGGCGGCTCGCCCAACCCCTTGGCATCCACGTTATTACTGCGCGGATCGATCGCGTCCAGTATCACTGTCTCGATTTCCGGAATTTCGCGCGTGCCGGCCAATTTATAAAAATCCAGCGTGGGATTCATCACGTGCCCGGTCGGACGGTCCACTACTCGCTCTTCATAGAGCGCGTACGATAAGCCCATAATCAAGCCGCCGTTAACCTGGCTTTCGGCCAGCAGGCGGTTCATCGCCCGCCCGCAGTCGTGCACCGCGACAATTTTGACCACGCGAATGCGTCCGGTTTCAGTGTCCACTTCGACTTCGGCAAACTGCGCCCCAAACATGTCGGTTAAGTTGCGCTCGTAGTTGGCAGCGCGGTCCGCCTGGGCGCTGATCGTGCCCTGGCGCAGGCGGGCGCAGGCTCGGGCAAAGGGGATCGGCTCGCCCGCGCCGTGCAGCTTGCCCCCGGCCAGCTTCAACTGTTCCGGCGGGACGTTCAGCCCGGGCGCCAGCGCTGCCAGTAATTTTTGCTGTGCCTGCCAGGCCGCGGCGCGAATTACCGGCGCGATCGAGGTGATGGTCACGCTGCCGCCCGAAGCCGGGCCGTACAGCTCCCAGCGCGTATCGCCCAATTCAACCCGTACCTGGTACGGCGTCAAGCCGAACTCTTCCGCCGCGACCTGGGCGGCGATCATGCGCGTGCCGCCGCCGATATCCTGCGAGCCCACCGTGAGGGTAACCGTACCATCCGGCTGCACCGTAACCCGCGCGGTCGCGGGCGGTCCGCCAAAAGTGGGCCAGCAGGCCGACGCCATTCCCAGTCCCCGGCGCACCGCGCCTTCGCCGCGTTGCCAGTGTTGCCGCCGCGACCAGCCGATGCGCTCGGCCCCGATCTCGTATTGCCGCCGCAGCGCCTTGAATGGATGTTCGCGGTAATTTTTCAGCCGCAGCTCCAGCGGATCCATCTGCAACCGCTCGGCCAGCTCATCCAGCGCCTGTTCCAGCGCGAACGCGCCCTGTGGATACCCCGGAGCTCGAAATGCCGCCGCCGGTCCCAGATTGGTTGCGACGTCGTGCTCCTGCTGGCGCACGTTGGCGCAGTTGTAAGCCCGCCGCGCCATCCCGCCCACCCCGGCGCCATGGCCGGTGCCCGGGGTACCGTAGGATATTATTTCGATGGCGGTCAAGCTGCCGTCTTTTTTCGCGCCTAGCCGTACCCGCTGATGGCTGGAGGGACGGTTGCCCGAGGCCAGGTTTTCTTCCTTCCGGTCATACATCAACTTCACCGGCGCTTTGGCTTCGCGCGCCAGCCAGGCGGCGACGATGCCGGGCATGCCGGCGCCGAACTTGGCGCCGAAGCCGCCGCCGAGATAATTCGTAATCACCCGTACCCGGTGTGGCGGCAGGTGAAAGAATGTCGCCAGATCGCCGCGCACGCCGAAGATTCCCTGGGTGGCGGCCCAGACGGTGAGCTGATTGCTTGTCTCCCAGCGCGCCACCACGCCATGCGTTTCGAGCGCGTTGTGCAGCGCCACCTGCGTGCGGTATTCGCCTTCGATGCGGACGTCCGCCGCCGCCAGCCCGGCGTGAATATCGCCCCGGTCGCCGTTGCTGCCCCGCGGCGCCGGCAACTTGCGCACATTGTTGCGCCCGGCATGCACCCGCGGCGCGGTCGGCTGCCGCGCCGTTTCCAGATCGGCGACGAAGGGCAGCGGCTCGTACTCCACTTCGATTGCGCGCGCGGCATCTTCCGCCTGTTCCTCGGTTTCGGCTGCGACTGCGGCAATTTCGTCCCCGACAAACAAAGGATTGCGTTTGCCGCTCGCGCCGCCGTTCTGCTTATGCGCCGCAACCGCCGTGCCCGGCTCCGCCGCCGCCGCCGCCGCCGAACTATGTTGCAGGTCGGCTTCGTCCAGCCGGATAATGGCGTGCACCCCCGGCATCGCCTGGGCCCGCTCCAGATCCAGCCGCACAATCCGCGCGTGAGGATAAGGTGAGCGCACGATTTTGCCGTAGAGGGTGCCCGGCGGCAACTGATCGTAGGTGTAATCCGCTCGGCCGCTGACCTTGATCGGCCCATCCAGCCGCGGCAGCGCCTTGCCAATCACCTGCGGGCGGGTCTCCACATCCCAAATCGGCGGCTCGCCTGCCGGAACCGGCACTTCCACTGCCGCAGTATCGACGATGCGATTTTCCCAGGCGACCTGCTGCAGCTCGCCCGTGGCAGTGCGCCGTTCGGGAGGCAGAATGATTCCGCCGGTGGCTCGCACGTTTGTTTTCGCCATGGCTACCTCTGTTTATGCTGTTTGCCGGGGGAGGAGGCCGCCGATTGCGACCGACGCGCCGGGCGGCTGGCGACCCGGACCGCCGCCAACAGCTTGGGATAAGTGCCGCAGCGGCAGAGATTGCCGCTCAGCGCTGACTGGATTTCCGCATCGCTCGGCCGCGGCCTGCGCCGTAATAGCGCCGTCGCCGCAGTCACAAATCCAGGCGTGCAGAATCCGCACTGCTGCGCATCATGTTCCACGAATTCGCGCTGCAGCCGGGTCAGGCGTTTCGGCGTGCCGAAATTTTCGACGGTTTCGATGGCATGGCCGGCGGCATCTACCGCCAGCACCATGCAGGCATACACCGGTCGGCCATCCAGGAAGACGGTGCAGGCGCCGCATTCGCCGCGATCGCATACCCGCTTGGGGCCGGTGACGCGCAAGCGCTCGCGCATGGCGTCGAGCAGCGTCACTCGCGGTTCGACCCGCACCCGCCGCCGCCGGCCATTGATGCGCAACTCGATCTCGCGCACCGCCGCCGAAGCGGCGCCCTGAGTTGCCGGCGGCAGTTTGGCCAGCGTTCCCGGCGTCAGCACTCCGGCCGCACCTGCGCCCGCACCCAAGCCTTGCAGAAAGCCGCGCCGGCTGATCGTTCCGTGCCCGCTTTTGTTCTTTTTCATATGGACGTCTTTCAACAATTGCCCGGACCCGTATGCCCTCATCGTAGTGCCGTTCCCCAACGGCTGTAAAGCTGCGGTGATCGCTGTCAAATATTGTGTTCTGCTGCAAAAGTTTGCTCATTTTATCCAAATGAATAGTGTTTAGCGAAGGCAGCCGGTTTTCGCGGCAGCATGGCTTTTTCCACTTACATTTCGCTTCCGCTTTGAATCATCCATATCAACTGGCTTTGGCATCTGAGGATAGGACAACCGTAACTTGGGTGTTCAGGATTCGGGTGGATATGCCCGTAGTTCCGAGCTCCAGGGCGCGGGCATATCCAATCTCAGAGAAGAGGGGTACATCGTATGCAACGTTGGAGACTTTTGGCGATCGTTTTAATGCTGTTTGCCTGGATCGGCTGGGCGGCAGCGCAGGCGACAGGCAGTGGCAGTGCAGGGCAGCAAAATCCTTCCGGCACCGCGGCGCAAAGCCAGTCGCAGGGCGCCGGCGCCGCCGGAAATCCGGCGAACCCGGCCAATCCTAACGCAACTCCCAATGCCACCGGCAACGGCACCAGCCAGTCGGGGCAAGGCGCCACTGGTATGACCAGCCGTCGTCATCATCGCGGCATGCCGGCGACCTCTTCGCCGCTGCCTTTGATGGCTGGCTTGGGGCTAGGCCTGTTTGGCGTCGGCATTGCACTCCGCCGCCGCCGCTATCAGAATTAAGCATCGGATCTCGCGTGATCTGCTGCCGTCCCGATCCCAAGCATGGGCCTGGGCTCGGGACGGCTTTTCTTATGTCCATTTCGTCATTTTGGCGAAATGGCGCCGCTTTTATTTTCCCTTGTCTTTTGCCTTGCCCCAAGCGTTAACGCCCGAGCCGGATAGCAGTTCTTGCCTGAGATCGAAGGCCGAAGCGTGGGGTTCCTTTTAGGTCCCGCTATTATTAATGACCAAAAACTTTCAGTGTCCATGAGTTTTCGCAAGGCATCCGGTGTTTCGGCCGGATCCTTGAAAGCAATTCCGCGGGCATTGCGCCAAGAAAGGCATCAGCCCCCCTTTTGCAGTTGGCTGGGTGGCTTGGATAGGGCGAGCGTTTGCGCCTAAAAGTAAAAGTGGCCGAGCCGTTCCGTTTTCCCTTATTTCCCGTGTTCCGCCGCCGCTTTGCGATTGGCCGCGCTCACCGCCTGCACAAAAGTTTTATAAGCGCGATCGTTGATGCGCACCAGGCCGTAATTGCTGTCTTCTCCGTCCAACGCCCGCCCTTGCCGCGGTTCGTCGCACCACTCAAACCAGTGAAAGCCGACCGCCGCGTGCAGCGATTCCAGCCGCTCCACATACTTGGCATAAGCCGCGGCTCGCGCCGCCTGGTTGGCAACTTTTGGGCCCGCGCCCTTCAGGTTGGGCGTGACCGCGTTGCGCGCCCGAAAGGAGAATTCGGTGACCATCACCGGGCGTCCGCTCAAGCGTGCCGCCCGCGCCGCTACCGGCCGCGGATCGCGGGCATAGATGTTGATCGTGACCACGTCCGCCCAGTGCGCCGCCTCCAGCACCGCCGGGTACCACGGCCAAGCGATGCGCGCTCCCAGATATAAATGATTGGGGTCGGCGGCATGGATGGCCTGGGCGCAAACCTTAAAATAGCGCCCCGCGGCCAGACGCAAAAATTGCCGCGCATCCGCACGGTAGGCCGAGGTCTTGCCTATCGTCTGGATGCGGTCAAAGCTTGTGGCCTTGATCTCCCAGGCATGATCGAGCGCGGCGATACGGCCGAAATATTCACGGCGTAAAAATGCAATCGCCGCCTGCCGCCCCGGTGCGCCCGCCGGCAGCGCCAGGTACATATCCAGCAACGATTGCTTGCCACGCCAGTCCGCTCCCCAGCGCAGTTCGTTATCGCTGAAATAACCGATCAGGTTAGGGTCGTTGCGATGGGCATGACAAATCTGCCGCGCGATACGCCGCGCCGCGGCGGCAAACGCCGGCGAGAAAAAATCGGCCTCTTGCCCTTTCCTCCAACTCGCTCCCGCTCTTGCCGCGATATCGAGCACGAGCGTGTAGGGCAAGGTGGGCGCCGTCTCCAATTGTGGATCCGACCATGCGCCGATGGTGTTAAACCCCCATTGCCGCAGACGCTGGAGCGTTGCCTGTTTCCAGGCGGCATACCCGCCATAGCGTGCTCGCACGGCCTTAAGATAGGGAAGACCGCTGCCCTGCCAGACGCCGTCCCCGCGATAGCTGACGTGGTCCACCCCCGCCGAAATCATCTTCTCTCCATCCGGCCGTATGAACCACCAGACGCCGCCAATCTTGGCGACCCGGAAAAATCCCGTGGCTCCCGCGGCAGAGCTCGGGTGCGGGCGCGACGCCCACGCCGCCGGCGCCAGTACGAGCATCAAAAATGCCGCCATCCCCCCACCAAAATATCGATAGTAATTGGCCATGGAAGTTTTCATCGATTCGCTTTCACCTTACCCGGAACTCAAAGCCTAAACTCATTGTCTCAAAACGCGACAGACATTCCCGGAAGCGGACATAAAAGACTTTGGGCTCCTTCCTAAATGCCTGATTTTCAAGGCGAAGGCTTGGAAAGCCAATTGCTAAGGCTAAATAGCTGGTCGCGAAAAATGCCTGAAAACCATAACCTTCCGCTTCGTTCCGCGCCGTTTCTGGAAACGCTTGCCCAGGATTTCCGCACTGGCTGGCGCGTGCTGCGCAGCGTGCCGCTGATCAGTCTGCTGGCCATCGCCGCCATCGCGCTGGGCATCGGCGCCAATACCGCCATTTTCAGCGTAATTGACGCTGCGCTGTTGCGCCCGCTGCCGTGGACGCATCCACGCCAGCTCGTCGAAGTTTTTGAGCACGAAGATGCCCCCGGAAATTATCCCTTTTCCGGCCCCGACTTTCTCGATTTCCAGCGGCTGAATCATAGTTTTCAGGCTATGGCCGCCTATTTCCCTTGGGGCTCGATGAGCCTCACCGGCGCCGGCCATCCGATTGAAGTGAATGATTCCCGGGTCTCGGCCAATTTCTTTTCGCTGCTGGGCGTCCAGGCTGAACGCGGCCGCACGTTTTTGCCGGGCGACGACCAACCCGGGCGCGATCACGTTGCCATACTTTCCTACGGTTTCTGGACCAGCCAGTTCGGCCGCCGTCCGCTGGTGGGCCGGCGGATCCAACTCGACGGCTCCAGCTATCGCGTGATCGGCATTTTGCCGCCAGGTTTCCGTTTCCTGGTGTATTCCTCCGCTCGCGATGAAAAAATCTGGCTGCCGCTGCCCATCAAAACCGTGAAGCAGCGTGCGCGGGGCAATCATTGGTTGAGCGTTCTCGGCCGGCTTAAGCCCGGTGTCACCGTCGCCGAGGCGCAATCGGATCTTGAAACCATTGCCGCCCAACTCCGGCGGGAATATCCCAAGGACAATTCGCAAACCGGCGCCGCGGTCGCAAGCCTGCGCGATTTTTTCGTGCATAATGCCCGCCCGGAGTTGTTGATCCTCTGGGGCGCGGTGGCGCTGGTGCTGCTGATCGCCTGCGTCGATGTTGCGACTTTGCTGCTGGCGCGGGCCATGGCGCGTCGCCACGAATTGGCGTTGCGCAGCGCCCTCGGCGCCGGCCGCGGCCGTCTCATCCGCCAACTGCTGACCGAAAGCTTGTTGCTTTCGCTGTTGGGAGCCGGCCTGGGCTGGCTGCTAGCCATCTGGGGCGTCAAATTGTTGAGCGCGGCCAAGCCGCTGGCGATTCCGTCCCTGCATCCGGTCGAGCTGAATGCCACTGTGTTTTTCTTTACCCTCGCCTTAGCCCTGGGCGCGGGCATGCTCTTCGGCCTCCTGCCCGCCTGGCAGTTTTCCACTGCCGGAGGCTATGACGAACTCAAAGCCGCCGCCGGACGCTCCGTCAGCCCCTCGCGCCATCATCAATTGCTCTCCGATGGTTTGATTGTGGCCGAGGTGGCGCTCTCGCTGGTGTTGCTCATCGGCGCCGGCCTGCTGATTCGCAGCTTTTACCGGCTCGAACATACCTCCGCTGGCGTGCGCCCCCAAAATATCGTCATTGCCGGCATCGGCTTGCCCAAAACCTCTTATTCTGACGCCGCGGCTCAGGCCGGGTTCTGGCGCGCCTTCCTCCGCCGCGCCGGAAACCAGCCTGGGATGCGCTCGGTCGCCCTCGCCAGCCAACTCCCTTTGCAGAAAGGCTCGAACGGCTACTATTACGTCCCCGGCGCACCGCCGGCCACGCACAAAATGCTGGTTTGGGAAACCAATATCTCGCCCGGATTTTTCCGCACGCTGGGCATTCCGCTGCTTGCCGGCCGCGATTTCAATGCGGCGGATATTGAGCAAGGTCTAAAAGGAATCCAGATTTACGAAAAGCTGCCCAAGCCCATAACGGATCGGGAAATCTTACAGGCTTTCGCGCATTACACCACCGCCGTGGTGATTAATCAGGCCATGGCGCAGATTTATTGGCCGGGAAAAAGCGCGCTCGATCAGGTCTTTTCGCAATCGCCTCATGGAGGGCCCTGGTACAAGGTGGTCGGCATCGCGGCCAATACCCGCACGTCGCTTTCCAATGCCGCGCTGGATAAGCCCGCTTGGCCGGAAATCTATCAACCCGCTGGTGGCGATAGCAGTTATTTTGTTGTGGCCTTGAATGCTCGCGGCGCCGGCGCCGCCATCGCCGGTCTGCGCGATGCGCTCGCCGGCCTCAACCCCGATCTGCCGCTCTACGGTATCAGCTCCATGCGCCGGCTGTTTCAGGCGCAGACCGCGCCTGCCGAGTTTCGCGGCTGGCTGCTCGGTGCCTTTGCCGGCTTCGCTCTGCTGCTCGCCGTTGCCGGCATCTATGGCGTTTTGAGTTACCGTGTCACTCGCCGCCAGCCCGAAATCGGCGTGCGCATGGCGCTGGGCGCCTCGCCGGAAAATATTCTCCGCCTCATCGTGAAAGAAGGCATGACCCTGATCGCGCTCGGCCTGGCGCTCGGCCTGGCCGGAGCCTGGGCGCTGACCCATACGCTCGCCTCCTTGCTGTTTGGCGTCGGCGCATTCGATCCGTTGTCCTATGCCGTGGCCATTCTGGCCTTGGCGCTGGCCGGCTTTGCTGCGAGCTTCGTGCCCGCCCGCGCCGCCGCCCGCGTCAACCCGCTCGCCTCCATTCGCTACGAGTAACGTGGCTTTGGCTTTAAGTATTCAGCTCTTTTTCCTTTAGCGTGTCGTTGATAGCCGGCAGTGATAGCTTTTTAAAATCATTGCCGGCTGGCAACTTAATATTCCGAGCTCGCCGCCTGTGCCGCTTGTCTGCCGCGCCGGCTGCGGCTCATCCAATACCACCCTGGAGCGGTGGCCGCCATCCCCAGCCCGATCATGATGAAGCCGGGCGCTTCCTGGGCGGCATAAATCAGCGCCGCCGCCGCCACCAGCATGGGCGCGGAGCACAAGAGCGCCAGCTTCCATCCGCTCAAACTTACCCGGAACGGCCGTGTCCTTTCCGGCTCGCGCCGCCGCAAGCGCAACAACACCACAAACTCCAGGCTCAGCGCCAGCGAATAGAGCAGCAGGTCGGCGGCCAGCAGGCGTCCGAAGCTGGCCAGCGCGAACACGCTATAGAGAATGGTCGAAAGCCATAGCGCCGCGCCGGGCACGCCGCGCCCGTCGCGCCGTCCCAATCGCGCCGGCAAGTAGCCGTCTTCGGCCAGGGTGGCGGGCAGTTGCAGCACGTAGAGTACCTGGCTGGTGTATTGCGCCCAGGCGCTGAGCACCGCCGTCAATGCCATCGTCAGGCTCAGCCAGGGACCCCAGGCGATCGTCCCCAAACGCACCAGATAGCCGTCGGTCCAGTGCGCCGCATTCGCGTCGAGCCGCAAGCCGGCGAAAACCGGCAGCAGATACGCCACGGTAATCAGCCCCAGGGTCGTCAGCAACGCTCGCGGATAGGTTCGTTCCGGCCTCTGCACCTGCGGCGCAAACGTGCCGACATTGTCCCAGCCGGTGTAATTCCACATCGCCGCCGTCAGCGCCAGGCCCCAGGCGGCCGCGCTCGGCGCGGACCCGGCGGCGGCAACCGCGCCGGCGATATGTATGGCCGCGTGCCGCCAGGCGGCGGCAATGAAAACCACAAATGGCGCCAGCACCAGAATCATGCTCACCGACGAGTAGCGCGCCACCCAGGCGGCGCCCAGGTAATTGATCAGCGCCGCCAGCCAGATAAAGCCCAGGATAGCAGCCAGCCGCAACCCCGGCGCCAAGGCGTGCCCGGTAAGCAGCGGCCAGATCTGGCGCAGTATGTCGCCGCAGAGTACCGGGTAGAGCGCCATATCCACGAAGGTGAATAGCCAGCTCCACCACCCTTCGATGAATCCCCAAAACTCGCCCAGCCCATGCCGCACCCAGCGGTAATAGCCGCCCTCCACCGGCAGCATCGCCGTCAACTCGCCCACCGCCAGCGCCGTCGGCAGCGACCAGGCAAGCGGAATCAGCACAATCAGCAGCAGCCCCAGCCGTACTCCGACGCTGCCGATCACCGGCTCGATCCCATAAGCGCCGCCGCTGACGGTGAAAAATATCAGCGCCACCAGCCCCCAAAAACCGATCTGCCCCTTCCGCCGCATTTTCATACCTTAGCAGGCGTGAGAGTCCGGCATTCAGAGCCGCATCGTTAAAATTTGTATTACGAAGCTCAGTAATACGTCGGCGGCAGCGTAAAACAATATAGGCCGCGTGGATGCGCCTGAAAGGTATTGGCATATCGATCGTTGCGGGTGTCCGTGCTGAAAAAGGCGCAAAGCTGGTAATGACCGGAACCCACCACGCGATATTTAAATGGCTTTCGTGTAGCCGGATCATAGGCTGCCTCCCCGATTGGGCCTAACGCGGATAGGCTGGTTGGCAGCTTTTTGTTTGTAGTGTAATAACCGGCAATCTGCGATCGCAATTGTTCCAGGCGTCCGGACCGTTGCTCATCCCAGCCGATTGCTTGCTCGTGCTTGGGAGTGCCGATCGCCCAAAATCCCAATGCCAAGGCTACCCCAATCAATAGTAGTGCGCCGGCGCCAAATAGGCGGTTTCTGCTTTTCCCTTGCTCCAAATGCATGGTTTCTCTTGCAGGCTTCTTCATTCATCGCCTGGAGGCGATCCCTTCAGCGTCAAAACGGGCAGGTAATACCAAAGTACGCCGCCAGAGATCACGAATACCGTAATTACTTCCAGCACAAAGCGTATGGTCAGCGCGCCTTTAAGTAGATAGGCTACAAATGTGATCAAATCGCCCACTGCCGTGCCGACGGCAAGCACCAGCGCTATAGCCGTTAGCCAGCGTCGTACTCCGCTGCGCCGTTTCTCTGGATCGCGTTGGATTTGCCGTTGCGCGTAGGCGCTCGCCAGCCAGTAAATCGGAAAAGCTACAATGACCTGCGCCAGCGAGCCGGCAAGGTTTTGACGAAGTAGGCCGGGTCCCCAATGCTCATAGGGCAGTGGAAAAGCTCTTGCAATCAGCGTGAAAAAAATTGAACCGACCCCGATCGTCCAGGTCCCCAGGGTAATGTAGATGATCAAATAAACTAAGCCATCAAGGGCGCGGTTCCCGCCGCCGCGTTCACGCCTTGGGAGGGGAATCCCTGACGCGTGTTCATAATATTGGCAGATTGCCAGGCGCGAATCGCTTTCACTCCAGCCGCCGGATCGCAGCATGCTGATTAGTGTTTCGTCTGAGGCTCCCTGCGCTTTTATGGCGGTAATGTATTCCAGTAATGGCGTCTTGGAAACGCTATCCATTGTTTGTCTATGGCCGGGGAAATTGTATCTTACTTTCTGTAAAAAGTAAAAGCGGCCGAGTCGCACTTGATATTTTATTTGTCTAGAGCTAAATAACCGCCATGTCCACCTTAGGCCTATCCGGCGATCCCGTTAAAAGCGACAGCCGCCTAAAATCCTTGATCTGGTCGTCCTGGGTATTCAGGGCTTCTGGGCATCGTTCTGTTATTGGGGTTTGTGGCAATCGAGGTGGTCTATTTCATGTCGCCCCATTCTATTGCCCGCTAAAAGCAAATGTTTGTACTTGGCAATTCGCGAAAATTATCGCTGCGGCGAATTAGCTGTACTTAGCGGATGATCAGCGGACACTCGGGGTCCCGAGTGGCGGGATCAGTTTAGCTCAAGCCACCCCGGCTTGAGCGGTGAATGTGCGGCCGTCCAGGAAGGCCTGGTAGG